>NZ_BDCC01000012.1 GCF_001613305.1 Nocardia vaccinii NBRC 15922 | reverse complement strand
TGGAGTTGGCGTTGCTGAACCTTTCGCTTCGCGGGCGACTCCCAGCCAGACCGAGACGCTTCGCCGCTGGGCACGTCGGTCTTTCGCCTCGCTTTGCTTCGCCTTGCTTCGCTGCGGCGGGTCGTCGCTACGCAGGTTCGACCCGCCCACGCGTGGTCGGCCGCGAGGATGGGGCGGCCTGTGCACCGGCTCAGACCCGCGCCGCCAGCTCCGTGTTCATCTTCGTCCAGTCGATTGCCTTCTCCCACTTTCCGACGACGACCGTGGCCAGACAGTTCCCGGCGATGTTGGTGAACACGAAGGCCGCCGAGAGGATCTTGTGCACCCCGAGGATGAGCGCCACGCTGGCCACCGGGATGGTGTGGGTGGCGGCGAGGGTCAGCGCGAGCATCGGAATCGCCGAACCCGCGACCCCCGCGCCGCCCTTGGAGGTCAACAGCAGCACGACCATCAGGCTCAACTGACCGGCCACGCCGAGGTGGGTATCGGTTGCCTGCGCCAGGAAGACGCTCGTCGCCGCCCAGTAGAGGCAGGTGCCGTCGTGGTTGAAGCTGTACGCCGTGGGCAGGACCAGACCCACCACCGAGTCGCTCACACCCAGCTTCTCGAGTTTGGCCGTCAATTGCGGAAAGACGCTTTCCGAGGAACTCGTCCCGATGACCAGCAGGAGCTCCTCCCGGAAGTACCTGATCAATTTCCAGAGGCTGACACCGGCGAACAACGAAATGGGCCACAGGACGACGACGAAGAACACCGCCACGGTGAGAAAGAAGACGAGCACCAGCGAGCCGAGCGACAACAGGGTGTGCAGCCCATAACTGGCCACCGAATAGGCGATCGCCGCACACGCCGCCAGCGGCGCGAGCTTCATGACCTTGCCGATGACCCAGAACAGACTCTGCTGCACGGTGTCGATGACCCCCACCAGCGGTTCGGCCTTGGCGCCGAGTGCGGAGACGCCGCAGCCGAACAACGCCGAGAACACCAGCACCTGCAGGATGTCGCCCTTGGCGAAGGCATCGACCGCGCTGGTCGGCACCAGACCCTCCAGGAAGGTCGAGAAGCTCATGGATTTCGCGGCGTGCACGGATTTCGCGCCGCTCAACGACGCCGGATCCACGTGCATGCCGGACCCGGGGTGCAGCACGTTGACCACGACCAGACCGATCACCAGCGCGAAGGTGGTCACCACCTCGAAGTAGAGAATCGCCTTCACCGCGATCCGCCCGACCTTGCCGAAATCGCGGACCTTGGCGATTCCGAGGGTGACCGTGCAGAAGACCACCAGCCCGACCACCATCTGGATCAGATTGATGAATATCGTGCTGACCACGTTGACGTTCTTCCCGACGATCGGGACGAAGACGCCCAGGAGAACGCCGAGCACCATGCCGACGAGGACCTGAAAGGTCAGGTCCTTGTGCAGCGGCTTGCCGAAGGGGCTGATTCCCTTCCAGTCGAATCGCCGAGGCCGTGACTGTTCGGGTTGGGGCAGGGCCTTTGAAACGGACATGCGGACTTCTCTCTGAGCAACGCCGGTGCGGCGTTCGGGATGGGCACAGACCCGGCGGGTGTGCCGCTATCGGGGGATCGAGTTCACGCTCGGGGCGCGGGCAGCCGGTCGAGCGGAGCGAATACCTCTGCCGAGGTCAGCGGCCGGGGCAGCATGCCCTGGGCATGGCATTCCGCCGCGATGGCGTCGATCGGGCCGGTCAGCCGCGACAACCCGGAGGCGGTGACCGGGATACCCGTGGCGCGCTCGGCGGCCAGGTGCTCGGCGCGGGTCAGCAGCTCCCAGACCCGGCCGACGGCCTCGGGCCGGGTCCGCAGGGTGGGCAGCGACACTGCCACGAGATGGTTGACCGGGACGTAGCCGTGCTCGTCGTACCACCGTTGATCGCGTTGCCGCGCTTGACTTATCAGTGGCACGAACTCATCGCCGGCCGGCAGGTCGTTGCCGAAGATCGCGGCATCGATCGCACCATCGCGCAGGGCGTCGACGAGACTTCCCGACAGGGTGCGGGAGACGAAGTCCGGATCCTCGTACTCGGGGACGTGCGCGGGATTCTGGGTCAGCCACGTCATGTCCTCGGCGCGCAGGCCGTAGTCCTCGCGCAGGTGGCTGCGGATCCAGAAGCCGGTGGTCTGGGTGTAGGAGCGCACACCGATGCGTCGACCGCGCAGTTCGGCGGGATCGTCGATCGGATCATCGGCTCGGCCGACCAGGCATTCCCGTTGGAAGCGCGCGGCCACGACGACGGGCAGCAGCGCGATCGGATGACCGTGGGCTATCGCCTGCAGCGCGGTGACGACGGCCAGTTCGCAGACGTCGAAGCTCTGCTCGCGCACCATCGGCGCGAAGACACGGTGGATGGGGGTGACCTCAGCGAAGTCGAGCCGCACCATCGGGTCGGTCACCTCGCCACTGCGAAGTATCTGTGCGACAGGGTGTTTGCCCAGCGCCGTGGTCAGGGTGACGGTCTGCTCAGACATGCTGGGGCCCTTTCTCGCGCAACGCGTAGAAGTGCGCGACGCTGCCGCCGAAGACGTTGGCGGCGTCGGCCGGATCGAGCCCGCCGAGTGCGCTGCGGGCGTCGGCGAGAAGTCCGGACAGGGGTCCCGCCGCGGCCGGGAAATTCGATCCCCACATGAGCCGCCGCGACCCGTAGGCGGCGAGCAGCGCGGCCAGGAAGTCGTCGATCGTCGAGGCGCCCTCGCCGCCCGCCCGCAGCGCCCGGTGGGTCACCTTCAGGTGCACCCCGGGGTACTCGGCGAGCTGGAAGAGCCCGTGTGCCGCGGCATACGGCGGGCCGTCCGACAGGATCGGCCGGGCGCAGTGGTCCAGGACGACCTTGACCCGCGGGAACTGTTCCAGGATGCGCCGCAGTGCCGGGATTCCCTCGATCGTCATCTGCAGACAGACCGGGATGCTTTGTGCCTGAGCGTATTCCCACACCGGATAGGAGTCCGCGTGGCCCAGCCAATCGGCCTGTCCCGGCATGGTGGTGCCGGTGGTGAAGAGCCGGAAGCCCGAGAGGCCCTGATCCTGCCAGCGGTTGATGCGGTCCACCGCGTCGGGCGCCAACGCATCGAGGGAGAACACACCGGTCAGCCGATCGGGATGGGCGCGTACCGAATCGGCCAGATAACGGTTGTCGTGGCCGTAGACCGTCGACGCCTGAACCACGACCGCCCGGTCGATTCCGGCCTTGTCGAGCGCGGCCAGCAGGCCGTCGACGTCGACCGGATGCTCGACCGACCAGGTGGATTGCCGTCCGCCGATGGGGTCTACCGGATACCGGCCCGTGTCGGCGGCGATGACATGCGTGTGTGAATCGATGATGGTCACAGTGGCTGTGCTCCTTGCGTTCCGCTGGTGGTCGATCGGGAGTTCAGCCGTGGGTACACGCGCCGCGCGTTGTGCTCATGGATCGCCGACAGCTCCGCGCCGGTGAGACCGGCACGCTCGAGGTAGCTTCCGGTGTCGTCGAAATGGCGTCCCGTGAGCGGATCGACGTCGCGCACGGCGCCGATCATCTCCGAGGCGAACAGGATGTTGGCGTGCGGGATCACCTCCAACAGGGTGTTGATCCCCGGCTGGTGATACACACAGGTGTCGAAGTAGACGTTGCCGAGGATGTGCTCCTCCAGGGGTGGTTTGCCCAGGGCCATCGCCAGTCCGCGGAATCGTCCCCAGTGGTACGGGCCGGCGCCGCCGCCGTGCGGGATCACCAAGCGCAGACCGGGAAATCGGGAGAACAGGTCTCCCTCGATCAGCTGCATCAACACGGTGGTGTCGGCGTTGAGGTAGTGCGCCCCGGTGGTGTGGAAGGCCGGGTTGACCGAGGTGGACACGTGGACCATGGCGGGTAGCTCGTACTCGACCATCGCCTCGTAGATCGGGAACCAGCTCTCGTCGGTCAGCGGCGGCGCGGTCCAGTATCCCCCGGACGGGTCGGGGCTCAGGTTGATGCCGACGATGTCGTGCTCGTCGACGCAGCGCCGGATCTCGTCCACGCACGTCGCCGGATCGGCCCCGGGAGATTGCGGCAGCATCGCCGCGGGAGCGAAGCGGCCCGGGTAGAGCCGGGCCACTCGTGCGCACAGGTCGTTGCAGTGCCGCGCCCAGTCGCGTGAGGTGCTCACGTCGCCGATGTGGTGGGCCATGAACGAGGCGCGCGGCGAGAAGATCGTGAGATCGATCCCGCGGGCATCCATGAGTCGTAACTGATTACCCTCCAATGATTCTCGGATCTCGTCATCCGAGATCCGCGGGCCGCCCGCCGGTGGTGGCGGTCCGCCGGCGAGCTCCTCGATCTGAGCCCTGCGCCAGTCACCCAACCCGGGCGGGGCGGTCGTGTAATGACCGTGGACGTCGATGATCAAGTGCGTTCTCCTTCACGGTCCGCGGCACGGGCGGTCTGGCACACCGGTGGACCCGGACCTGGCACTCGTGCGCCGAGAGCTGGTCGCTCCTTGTCGATCTGTGCGGTGGCACACAACTTCGGCGGGACGTGGCACCAAACACGGTCGCCGAACCGCCTTGGAGCCTATATGTTCACATTATTGTTGACAATAGCGTTGGCGATCTTAACGATTCGACTGCGCCGGTGCGCGGGTAGGAAAGCCGGATGGCCGACCGAGCAAGCTCTGAGGGAGAAGGGCACGAGGGACGCCACGCTGAATCGGACGATGACGATGATCGCCTTCGCGCAACCGGAGATCCGGCTGCTCGCATGCCTGGCTCAGTCCTCGATCACGCGGCCGACGACGGCCGATCCGGTCGAACCGGCGTCGCCGCCGACAGCACCGAGCCCGGCTCGCTCACTGACGTCGGCGAGGGCGCGCACTCACCTGACTGCCGTGCCGGTGCCGACTGTTCCGGCGGACGGAGACGCTGTGCCGCTGAGTGTGTTCGAGCCCGGTACCGGTCGGTTCTGCTAATGCGCCGCGGCGCACGAGCCCGTCGGAAGGTCGTTCAGATGCTGGGTGATCAGCGGGACGATCTTGTTCAGCATCGCCGTGCCGTCGTCGAAGGACCCCGAATTCGCCTGGGCGGCGACCGCGACCGCCATCTGCCCGTTCGGCGTCGTCACCAGTCCGAATTGGCGGACCAGATAATTGCCCGACGGATCGGGCCCCCAGCCGCCCTTGAAGGTGACATTCTGCAGATGCCCCAGGCCCCACTGCTGACCGGGGACGACCTTGCCCATCAGATCGGTGACCGTATTCGCGTTGGCCAGGCACGGCAGATGGGAGGCGAACCGTGCCTGATCGGCCAGCGCCCAGATGGCCTGGCCGAATGCCGAATAATCCGGCCGAGATCGGGTCGAGGGGACCTTGGTGGTGCTGTCGCCGCCCTGCTGCAGGATCTTCTGCACAGCCTGCGCGGCCTGATCGGGGGTGCCCAGCGATTGCCACAGCGCGTCGGCGGCGTTGTTGTCCGATTCGGTGATGGCCGCGGACATCGCGTAACTGGGCGTATTGCCGTTGGTGTTCAGCACGGCCAGGGTCAGCGGCACCTTCATCGTCGACCAGGCCGGACCCGAGGTCCAATCGCCCATGGACGTCGCGGTGTCGCTGCCGACCGCCATGACCGCCATCCCGGCGTGCCCGCCCAGGGTCGGCAGCAGCGACGCGAAGTCGGCGGCCAGCGATCCGGGCAATGCGATCACCGGACCGGGACTGGAATTGATCGGATGGGTGACGACCGGATCGAGTGGTGCGTCGTAGGCGGCCTTGGAGCATGCCGCGCTCGCCAGTAGGGCGAGCCCGCACACGGCTGCCCCGAGGCTCCTGCGCCACTTGCCCGGCTCTCTGGGTACCTGCACCCGGCCACCTCCACCATCGCGCGGCGGCCCGCGTCCGGGCCACCGGTCAGTCGTGGAATTCTGTGCCGTCACGCCCCCGGGGTCAAATGCGCGGACTCGCGATGGCGCATATGTGACGGAACACGTGACGTTTCGGCAGGTCGGTGGACCGTTCGCAGCCCGATTGTCCGAGCGAAACCACTTGCGCCGGAACGTCTTTCGCTCAGTACACGTAAACCACGGCGTTGTCGCCGCCGGTGCAGGTGATCAAGCGGCCGGTTGCCTTGCAGGTCATGGTGTACGAGCGGCCCGTGGTCGGACTGACCGCGACCACCGAGGTCGGCGAACTCGAACTCGAGTCGGCGGCCTTGGCGTACGCCTTGCGGACCGCCTCGGCGAATCCGCAGGTCGTCTGCGAATTACCCGATGCCGACCGGGTGTATTCGGTGTCCTGTCCCGACGAACTCGACGAGCAGGCGGTGGATCCTTCGGGCGGAGTGGAAGTCGCCGCGGCGGTCGTGGTGTCCGCGGACTGTGTGGCCGGTGCGGCCATCGATGCCGTGGTCGCCGTGCCGGCGCCGGCCTGCTGGGCGGCCGAGGAGCTGGTCGTGGGAGATTTGCCGAAGACCTGCCAGCCGACCACAGCGACTCCGATCACCGCCGCCGCGCCGAGGAAGCCGAGCAGCAACGGTACCGCGACCGACCGCTTCTTCGGTTTGGCGCCGCGATCCTCGTATCGTGTTGTGGCGCCGGCGTATTCGTATTCGTCGGAGTAGACGCCGTTGTCATCGGGGCCGTAACCGAGGACGGAATGCGCTGTGCGATCGTCGTATTCGCTCCGGCCGTATTCGTCCTGTTCGTATTCACCTGAGGAGTAGGCATTTTCGGCGTATTCGCCATCGACATACTCGCCCTCGGCGTATTCGCCGTGGTCGTATTCCCCTCGGCCGTACTCGTTTCCCGCGTAATCGTTCTCGTCGTATTCGGCGTAACCCTCGCCCGAGACGGGAGCCTCCGGATCGTAGTCGGCGTATTCGTCCTCGTAGCCGTCTGTGGTGCGGTAATCGGCCTCGTCGTCGTACCCGTACTGCGACTCGTCCTCGTACTCGGCGTAGCCCGCACCGATCACCCCCGCGGCGCCTGCGCTGGTGCCGTGCGGAAGCAGCTCGGTGTGCGGCGCGGAATCGACCGATTCTGGTGCTCGCTGAGGCAGTTTCGGCGTTTGCGCGGCCGGTTCCGCCTGCGGCGGAATCGATGCCTGACCGATCGATTCCGGTGCTCGCTGCGGAAGATCCGGCGTCGGCTGGACCGACTGCGGCGCACGTTGCGGGAGTTGCTGCGTCGGCGGGATCGGCTGCGGCGTTCGCTGCGGGAGTTGCGGCGCCGGCCGGGTCGGCTCCGAACCTCGCTGCGGGGGTATCGATTCCGACTGCGGCGCACGTTGCGGGAGCGTCGGTTCCGGCTGCGACGCACGCTGCGGCAGTCCCGGCGGCTGCGGGGCGAACCGGAACTCCTCCCGGGGCATCCGGGAGGGGTCCGCCGGCGTGATCACCGGGAGATCGCTGCTGGTATCGCGCTCCTCCGGATCGGGTGGCGCGATGATGCGCAGCGAACCGGTCGTCTCGTAACCGCGTGCGGCAGGGGCGGGTTCGTCGGGAATATCCTGATCCGCGGAGGTCGGGACCGGACCGCGAGCCATCGCATTGGTCGTCTCGTCCGCAGTGGACGGTATGCCCATGCCCGCGCCGGTCCGCATGACCGTGGTCGCCGAACCAGCGGCCGGGGGGATCTCCTCGCGCGGTTGAGGCGCGGGCTCGTACTGCTCGTCGCCGCGCGGCTGGAACTGCGCCGCGATCGTCGGCCCGTCGGGGCCGAACGGCTGGAACGTCGTGGGTTCCAGCACCGGCCGGGGCGCACCCGGACCGGGTGCGATGCGTTGCGGCAGCGGCGGCAGGGGACCGGCCTGCACCGCGCCGGTGTCGCTCGGTCGCGGCGGCTCGACCGAGGTCGAGGTGGGCGGCGGTGGTGCTGCGACGGCGGTTTCGCGCGCACCCGACAGACCCATCGCGGCGCGAGCGGCCCCGGCGAACTCCCCGGTCGTGGCGAATCGATCGTCGGGCGATTTCGACATGGCATGTGCGAGAACAGCATCCAGGGCTTCGGGCACGTCCCGGCGGTGCAGGCTCGGCCGCGGTGGCGTCTCGGACAGATGCGCGCGGATCAGCCCGCTCACGTTCTGCACGGGGAAAGGCGTTGCGCCGGTGAGGCATTCGTACAGAACGCAGGCGAGTGAATAGGTGTCCGAGCGGCCGTTGACCGGACCCGAGTCGAACCGCTCGGGCGCCATGTAGGTGTACGAACCCGCCGTGACGCCGACCATCGTGGTCGCGCTGTCACCCTCGCTGCGGGCGATGCCGAAATCGGTGAGGAAGGCGAAATCGGTCGGCGTGACGAGGATATTGGCCGGTTTGACATCGCGGTGCACCAGACCCGCGCCGTGTGCGGCATCGAGTGCGGTGGCGATCTGCTCGACGATATGCACCGCGCGTTCGGGCTCCATCGGTCCCTGTCGGCGCAGCAGGGCGCGCAGGTTGTCCCCGCGGATCAGGCGCATGTCCAGATAGAGCATGCCCTCGATCTCGCCCGCGCGATTGATCGGGACGATGTGCGGATCGGCGATGCGCGTCGCGGCGTGTGATTCGCGGCGGAACCGCTCGCGGTAGGCCGGATCCTGGGCCAGCTCCTCGGGCAGCAACTTCAGGGCGACGACGCGATCGTTGTGGGTGTCGTACGCCTCGTAGACCTCGCCCATGCTGCCGCGGCCGAGCATGGAGCGCAGCTCGTACGGGCCGAATCGGCCGCCGGTCCGCGGCCGCGATGCGTTCACCGGTGAAACCTCCGTCCCTGGGCAGGGTGCGACACCCGTGCCCGGCTGTCCCACCGGGGTTGCCTGCCCCGTTTACGCCGACGATTCTCCAGGTGCGACTACTCCGTGGTCAAACGCGAACACGATCGCGGCGGCGCGATCCCGTAACCCGAGCTTTCCGAAAATATGTCCGACGTGGCTCTTTACCGTGACCTCCGAGATGCCCAACTCCGCGGCGATCTCGGTGTTCACCCGCCCGCGCCCGATTCGCTGCAGAACCTCGTACTCGCGAGCGGTCAGCTCGTCCAGGCCGGAGCGAGCCTTCGCCGGAGTCGGCGCGACGGTGCGATATGCCGACAGCACTCGCCCGGTTACCGAGGGATCGAGCCAGGATCCGCCGGCCGCGACCGTGCGCACCGCGCGGATCAGATCCTCGGCGGGGGAGTCCTTGAGGATGAATCCGGCGGCGCCCACGCGCAGTGCGCCGGAGAGCAGTTGATCATCGTCGAAGGTGGTCAGCACCAGAACGGGCGGCGCTTCGGTGCGCGAGCGCAGGATTCGGGTGGCGTCGATACCGCCGACGCGCTTCATTCGCAGGTCCATCAGCACCACGTCGACGGGCTGCGTGGCGAGCGCGGCCGGGACCTCGTCGCCGTCGGCGCATTCGCTCACCAGGAAACCGTCGCGGCGGCGCAGGATCCGGCGCAGACCGCCGCGCACCAACTCCTGGTCGTCCACGACGAGAACGCCGAGCGCGTTCTCCTCGGACGGCGAAGTACCCGGAATCACATACCCTCCTGGAGTTTGCGGGTCAGAGCGGTGAACGCGTCGCGCACGGGCCGCAGATGGTCCTCCGATCCCGAGACCGGACACGTCGGGCCCGGCGAGGTGTCGGCGATCGGGAATCCGGCGCGCACCTCCCACCGCCCGGCGCTGGGTCCGGCGGTCAGGCTGCCGCCGATGAGTGTGGCGCGCTGCCGCATACCGGAAATGCCCATGCCTCGGCCGCGCCGAGCGGGGACCGGACCCGCGAGGGTGTTGGTAACGACCGCGGTGACCTGCGTGCCGGTGACCTCGATGCGCAGGGTGGCCGCGGCATCGGGGGCGTGTTTGGCGATATTGGCCAGCGATTCCTGGCTGATCCGGAACAACGCCAAGCCCGTCGTCGCCGAGACGGTCGTGACATCCCCGGACAGCGAGTAGTCCACGTCCAGACCCGCGCCCACGAAATCCTCGACCAGCGCGGGGATGTCGTCCATCCCCGGTTCGGGGGTCAGGCTGGACGGACGCTGATCGAGCAGGCCCACGGTGTGCCGGATGTCGGCCATGGCCTGACGGCCCAGCCGTTCGGCGTCGGTGAGCGCGTCGATCGCCTCCTCGACGTCGCGATCGGTCTGCAGCGCATGGCGGGCCGCGGTGAGGTGCAGCAGGGTCACGCTCAGCGAATGCGCGATCACGTCGTGCACCTCCCGGGCGATCCGGCGGCGTTCGTCGTCGGCGGCGCGGGCGGCGCGGATCTCCTGATTCTCGCGTTCCTGGTACAGATACATCCGCTGGTACTGCATCATCAGCCCGACCAGGGTGCCCAGCACGACCCCGATGACATAGTTGGGCAGTGAGTCGATGCCGGGGCCGACGAGGTGGAACAGCAGCAGCTCCAGCAACGCGATCACGGCGAATGGCAGGCTGATCCGCTTGCTGGCGATGGCCGCGACCTCGCCGGCGACGACCACCAGCACGAACGGCGAGGCGTCCAGCGTCACCGGCTGCAACAGGAATATGCCCTGCGCGATCAGCCCGACGGCGCACAGCGGTCCCGGCCGTGGCGGGACGCCGAAGATGGTCAGGATCGGGAACGCGAAGGTGACCAGGAGCAGCGCCAGGATGGGCAGGGCGGTCGGGAAGTAGGCGTGCCGCTGGATCACCGCGGTCACCGCGGCGATCGACAGAGCCAGATCGGCGGTGAGGATCACCGCCGGCGGGTAGTCGAACGGGAGCTCGGCCATGTGCTGGTCGAATGTGCCGCGCGGGTCGTGCCAGAACTCCACGATCCGCTGGCGCGCGTAGCGCCATCCGACCACGGCACGCCAGAGCACCGCGGCCAGCAGAACCGCGGCGGCGGTCAGCACGACGATCCGCAGCACCTCCATGCACCAAGGCTAGCCAGTCGGTGTGACACCGATCATCGTTCCTGGAGCGGGGGCCGGCTCCTACCGGGGTAGGAGCCCAACTCACGCCCTCGGCACGACGATTCGCCGAGGTCGCGTCCGTAGCGTCGACACCACAGCGTTCGGCGGACCGATGCCGGGCGCAAGTGGGAAGGGGTGAGCGCCATGACCTGGCAAGATTTGCACGCCCGTACCGAAATTCTGGATGTGGTGCTGACCCGAGCGGCCGCCGATCCGGTGAATCCTGGCTTGCTGCAAGGACTTCCGGACGTCGAGCGGCTGTTCGGCGGACCCGCCGGTGTGCTTGCCGCGCTGCAGTACCGCTGGGACAACCACCTGCACGTCAAGCTCGACCTGGCGTTGCTGCAAGGACAGTCGGCCGCCGAGGCGTATCTCGAGCTGGCCGCGGAACAGCCGGTGCTGCGCGCCGTGCTCGACGCCCAGGACGTACGCCGGTGGCGTGCGTCCGAGGCGCTCGTGCGCTGATACGCACCACAACCGGAGACAGTGCCCGGTGAGCGGGCCGAGACGAGGAGGGGAACACCGATGTTGGAATTGACCGACGTCGTCAGGGAGTACCGAGTGGGGCAGCAGCGGGTCCGTGCCCTCGATGGCGTCAGCCTGAACATCGCCGCGGGGGAGTTCACCTCCGTCATCGGCCCGTCCGGGTCCGGGAAGTCCACCCTGCTGCATCTGCTGGGCGCGCTGGACTCGCCCGATTCGGGGTCGATCACCTTCCAGGGCGAGGAGATCGGCGACCTCGGTGACGATCGGCAGTCCGAATTCCGGCGGCACCGTGTGGGTTTCGTCTTCCAGTTCTTCAATCTGTTGCCGACGCTGACCGCCTGGGAGAACGTGGCGATCCCGAAACTCCTGGACGGCACCGGATTACGGAATGCCAAGTCGAGAGCGCTGGAACTGCTGGACCTGGTCGGGCTGGGCGAGCGCGCCGAGCACCGACCCGCCGAACTGTCCGGCGGACAGATGCAGCGCGTGGCCGTGGCGCGGGCGCTGATCATGGATCCGCCGCTGATCCTGGCCGACGAGCCCACGGGCAACCTCGATTCCAAGACCGGCGCGGCCATTCTGGAACTGTTCGGCATGATCACCGAGCAGGGGAATTCGGTGGTGATGGTCACCCACGACATGAGCGCCACGCACTACTGCGATCGCGTGATCACTCTGCGGGACGGGCGAATCGGGTCGATCACCACCGGTGAGCATGCCTCCGGCCGACGTTCCGCGGATGGGTATCGGGCGGTTCGCGCATGATCATCGCCGCGTGGGATCGCCTGCGGCTGTTCAATATCGGTGAACTGCTCGCACATCGCGGCCGCACCCTGATGGCGATGGCCGTGATGGCCGTCTCGGCCGGGCTGCTGGTCTCGGTGTTGAGCATCTCCGGCTCGGTCACCGGTTCGGTCGACAAACTCACCAGGGCGCTGGGAGGTAAAGCGGCACTGGAGATCTCCGGCATCACCGACGGCGGGTTCGACCGGAATCTGCTGCCGCGGATCCAGGCGGTGCCCGGAGTCTCGGCGGCCGTGCCGATGGTGCGGTCCAGGGTCGGCGCCGGCGCGGACCGCACGCTGCTGATCGGGGCCGATGCGAGCGTATCCGCGCTGGGCAGTGCGCTCGCCGGGCCGATGAGCTCGCAGGCGGTGAAACTGCTCTCGGTACCGGACGGAGTGCTGGTCGGCGCGGGCCTCGGCCGACACGAGGGGGAGCGGTTCGCCCTCGGCGCGACCAGGGTGACGGTGGCGGGCGTACTGGACGACCGCACGTCCGGGCAGCTCAACGGTGGTCGGATCGTCGTGGCGGCACTGCCGGTGGCCGAGCGGATCCTCGGCCGGTCCGGACAACTCGATTCGATCCAGATCGTGCCCGCGCCGAAAACCGATGTGGGGCGATTGCGTTCGACGCTCACCGCGGTGGTGAACGGCCGCGCGGTGGTGGCCGATCCGAGTCTGCGCACCGCGCAGGCGGGCGGGGCGATCCAGCTGGTGCGCTATTCGACCACGATGGCCTCGGCCGCCGCGCTGATCGTTTCGGGATTTCTGATCTACAACGCGATGAGTATGGCTGTGGCGCAACGCCGTCCGGTGTTGTCGCTGCTGCGGGCCATCGGCGGGCGGCGTGCGCCGATGGTGCGCGACCTGATCGCCGAGGCCGCGCTGCTCGGCCTGATCGGCGGCGGAAGCGGCGCGATGGTCGGAATATTGATGGGGCGCAACGCGATTCACCAGGTTCCCTCGGCGATGACGGCCTCGGTGCAGGCGCACATCGAATACCTGGTGCCCGGCTATGCGATCCCGATCGCGATCGCGGCATGTGTGCTGGCCAGCACCGCCGCGGCCGCGATCGCGGCCCGGCAGATCTACAAGGTGCAGCCGATCGAGGCGCTGGCGCCGGTGGGAGTGTCGAAATCCGATGCGGTGAACCCGCTGTTGCGTTGGGGCGCGGTACTTCTCGGCGGCGTGATGGTCACCGCGGCGATCCTGATCGCGCACGCGGATATCGGCCGGTTGTCCCTGGCGGCCATCTCGCTGTCCATCAGCGCGGCGGTGGTGCTGTGCTTCGCGGCGACGGAGCCGATCGTGCGGTCCGCGGCGATGGTCGCGCGTGTGTTCGGTGCGCCCGGGGCGTTGGGCGCCACCACGCTCGAGCGTGCGCCACGCCGCGTCTGGGCCACCACCATGACCGTGATGATCGGTGTGACCGCGGTGGTCGCCATGGGCGGCGCGTCGCACAACCTGGTCGATTCGGCGACGGCCACCTTCGCCGACCTCGCGCGCCGGGACGCCTACGTCAGCACGTCCTCGCTGGCGGAGTTCCCGACCGGGCCGCTGCTGCCGTCGGATCTGAAGGCCCGGATCCGGGCGCTGCCGGGGGTGGCCGACGCGGGTTCGGCTCAAATGGCCTTCGCGACGCTGGGCCGTGGCCAGGTGATGTTGCAGGCCTATGAGCGCGGTGTCCCGGCCGGGCCGATAGCCGAGCTCCGGCCGGGTGTGCAGGACCGGATGGCGCGCGGCGAGGGCGTGGTCGTATCGGGGGACGTGGCGCGGCAGTTGGGCGTGCACGAGGGATCCGAACTGGATCTGCCGACCCCGACCGGTATCCACGAAATCCATGTGCTGCAGGTGATTCCGTACTTCTCGGCGATCACCGGGACGGTGCTGCTGGATCTGGACATGTTGCGGCAGTGGTATGAGCGGCCCGGAGAGACCATTCTGGGCATCAGTTACGCCCCCGGTGTGAACCCCGCGGCCGAACTCGACCTGCTGCGCCGGAACGTGCCGCCGGGGCTGGCGGTGGACACCGGTTCGGGTGCGGTGGCGGCGGTGTCCGGCGGGGTGAGACAGGGCACGTCGCTGTCCGGATCGATCCTGTGGATCGTGGTGCTGGTCTCGACGATCGCCCTGCTGAACACGCTGATGCTCTCGGTTCTGGAGCGAAGGCGTGAACTGGGCGTCCTGCGCGCCATGGGCACCAGCCGCCGATTCATGCTGCGCGCGGTGCTCACCGAGGCCGCCGGAATCGGGCTGACCGGCGCGGTGCTCGGGCTGGCCATCGGCGCCGCGGTCCAGTACCTCGCCGATATCGCGTTCGGACGAGCCATGACCATCCCGGTGGCCTATTCTCCGAGCCCGATGCTGCTCGTATACGCCTCGGCCGCAATGGTTCTCGCGTTACTGGGTGCCATCCCGCCCGCGCTGCGTGCGGCCCGCATGCCGATCATCGAGGCCATCGCGGCAGATTGATCGGTGTATCGGAGGGGAGCTCTCACCCGCGCTCGGGGCGGGTGAGAGCCTTTCTCACACCCCACCGGGACAGATGCACCCTTTCCAGGTTCTGGAACGGGTGCGGACATCTCGACGGGGTGCGGGGGCTCGACGGTGTCGGAGCTTTCCTTAAACTGTGGACATGACTGCACCCACGGTGGACTTGATGGACTATGCCGATGTCGTCGACCGGTTCGAGCCGGTGCTGGGCATGGAGGTGCATGTCGAGCTGGGCACCGCGACGAAGATGTTCTGCGGCTGCCCGACGACCTTCGGAGCCGAGCCGAACACTCAGGTCTGCCCGGTCTGTCTGGGCCTGCCCGGCGCGCTTCCGGTGGTGAACGAGAAGGCCGTCGAATCGGCCATCCGCATCGGCCTCGCGCTGAACTGCTCGATCACCCCGTGGGGCCGGTTCGCGCGCAAGAACTACTTCTATCCCGATCAGCCCAAGAACTACCAGATCAGCCAGTACGACGAGCCGATCGCCACCGACGGCTACCTGGACATCGTGCTGGACGACGGCTCCACCTTCCGGGTCGAGATCGAGCGCGCCCACATGGAGGAGGACACGGGTAAATCGCTGCACGTGGGCGGCGCCACCGGCCGCATCCACGGCGCGAGCCACTCCCTGCTGGACTACAACCGCGCGGGCGTGCCGCTGATCGAGATCGTCACCAAGCCGGTCGCCGGGGCGGGGGAGCGCGCGCCCGAGGTGGCCCGCGCCTACGTCACGGCGCTGCGCGAAGTGCTGAAGTCGCTCGGCGTCTCGGACGTGAAGATGGAGCAGGGCTCGCTGCGTTGCGATGCCAACGTCTCGCTGATGCCCAAGGGCGCCAAGGAGTTCGGCACCCGCACCGAGACCAAGAACGTGAACTCGCTGCGCAGCGTCGAGGTCGCGGTCCGGTTCGAGATGCGCCGTCAGGCCGCGATACTCGCCTCCGGCGGCTCGATTCTCATGGAGACCAGGCACTTCCACGAGACCGACGGCACCACCTCGCCCGGCCGCCCCAAGGAGACCGCCGAGGACTACCGCTACTTCCCCGAGCCGGATCTCGAGCCCGTCGCCCCCGACGCGGCCTGGGTCGAGGAGTTGCGCGCCACCATCCCCGAGTACCCGTGGCTGCGCCGCGCCCGCATCCAGGCCGAATGGGGCCTGCCCGACGAGGTGTTCCGCGATCTGATCAACGCCGGTGCGCTGGACCTGATCATCGCGACCGTCGACGCGGGCGCCTCGGTCGACGCCGCCCGCGCCTGGTGGGTCAACTACCTCACCGAGCGGGCCAAGGATCGCGACGTGGCGCTCGAGGAGCTGCCCATCACCCCGCGGCAGGTCGCCGAGGTCGTCGCCCTGGTCGACGCAAAGACCATCAACAGCAAGGTCGCCAAGCAGGTCGTCGATTTCGTACTCGCCGGGGAGGGCGAGCCGGGTGCGATCGTCGAGGCCAAGGGCCTGGGCATGGTGTCCGACGATTCGGCTCTGCAGGCCGAGGTCGACAAGGCCCTGGCGGCCAATCCGGATATCGCCGAGAAGATCCGTTCGGGCAAGGTGCAGGCCGCGGGCAAGGTCGTCGGCGATGTCATGAAGGCCACCCGCGGCCAGGCCGACGCCGCCCGCGTGCGCGAGCTGGTGCTGGCGGCCTGCGGCGTCGCCGGATAGCGCGATCCTCAGCCGATCGAGCCGGCGAGCGGCCTCGCGCCGAGCCGGTTCGAATGCGCCGATGACGCCGGGAACACCTCCCCGCAGATCGTGCGGGGCTGCCCGCGCGGACTCTCGCTAGTCCGGCGAGCCGTTGCCCGAGCCGCCCTTCGGGGGCGGAATCCGCACGACGCGCTCGTCCAGCGGTCCGGCCGCGGACGGCTTGTTCACGGTGTCAACCCAGACGTAGCCGTCCGGAGCCAGTGACGCGCCGTTCAGCTCGCCGTACTTGTTCTGCGCGACCATGGTCGGCTGGGTGGTGATGGCGTGGGTGTTCTGGTCGGCGTTGGCGAAGGCCAGCGCCTTGCCCCCGGCCAGCGATACCGCGACGCCGTCGACGGCGGCCGCGCATCCGCCGACTCCCGGCCGGTCCGGCCAGGTCCACCCGGTGCTCACCGTGCCGTTGCTGTCCACCCGCTGCAACCGGTCCTCGGTCGCGGTGCGATCGGTGAACCAGATGGTGTCCTTGTGATCCGGGCAGACGCCACCGGCCGCGCCGATGCCCGAGGCGAGGATCTTCGGATTCGCGCCGCCGGGCGCCGGGTTGTCGATCGTGAACACCTTGCCCGCCAGCGAATTCGGATTCCCGGCCGCGCCCGGATCACCGGCGTTACCGGTCTCCACCACCATCCTGGTGGCCGAGACGAAGTCGATGGCTCCGCGATTTCCGGTGGTGCCCTTGGGAATTCCGGTCAGGATCGGTTTCGGAACGCCACCCGCGCCGATGCGCACGATGCGGTTGTCGCTCGAGGTGGTGATGTACGCGTACATCAGCCCGTCCTCGTCGTAGGTCGGCGACAACGCGACAGCGGTGAGACCGCCGTCACCGGCGGCGTCGACATCGAGTTTCGCCACCTCGGTCGGGCTCGGCGGCACCTCGCTGGCGTCCACGTTGACCACCTTCAGGACCCGGCCGGTGACGCGCTCGGTCACCAGCGCCTGCTGCCCGTCGGGCAGCACCGCGAGGCCGCCGGTGGTGTCCAGGCAGGACACCACGACGCTCGGATCGGGGTCGACGCACGGCCCGGCGGCGCGTTTGGGCGTGGACGGCTTGGTCGAGGGCGTGGTGGTCGGTCCCGATCCCTCGGGGCTGATGCTGGGCGCGGGGGTGAACGGTTTGGACGCGGAATCGTCGAAGCCGGCGCATCCGGCCAGCAGACCGGCGGTGACAGCCAAGCTCACAGCGATACGGCCCGCGACAACCACACTCATGGGTCAGACGTTACGGAAATACCGCGGTGCATGCTCGCAGGGGGTGACCTGACCGGCCCGCGTGGCGCGGACACGCCGCACGGAGACGAAGCGCGGATCCCGGCGTCGACATAGTCTGCACGGGTGACCGACAAGCCGCATGCATCATCCGAGTCGAACACTCCCGGGCACTCCGGGGCGCCGGCGGGCAGTCCTTACGACGGGCCCACCGGGGAGTTCCCCACGGTGAAATCCACTTCCGGCTCCGATGTCCCGCGCACCGAGGACGAACTCGGCCTCGATCCCGATGTTCCCGCCACGGGCGGCTCGTCCGCCGCGCCGTACACCACCGGCCAGTACGAATCCGTCGGAATCGGCAGGTACGAAACGGTCGGAAGCGAACACCCCGCCGGGGACGCCGACGCGCCGGAGCGCGAATCCACCGCCTCGACCTACTCTTTCGCCACCATCCCGCCCGCCCCGAGCGGTGACGGCATCACCCCGCGTAAACGCCTCGCCCGCACCGACACTCGTCGCGGCACCCAGGATCTGGGCCTGCTGGTGCTGCGTCTGGTCATCGGTCTGACCTTCCTCTACCACGGCCTGCAGAAGCTGGCCGGATGGTTCCACGGACCGGGCCTGAGCGGCACCCGTGAGATGCTGTCCTCGGGCGGCTGGAAGCATGTCGAACTGTCCGCCTCGATGCTCACCGTCGCCGAGGTCGGCGGCGGCATCCTGATCATCCTGGGCCTGGCCACACCCCTGGCCGCGGGCGCGGTGCTGGCCTCGATCAGCGACGCCTGGCTCTGGAAACAGGGCATGTCCAGCGGATTCCAGTACAAGACAGTCGAATTGGAGTCGATCCTCGCGGGTTTGGCCGCCGCGGTGATCCTCACCGGCCCCGGCCGCCTGTCCTTCGACCGCGGCCGTGGCTGGGCCACCCGCCCCAGCTACGGTTCCTTCGTGGTTCTCGTCCTCGCGCTGGCGGCCGCCGCGGGCGCCTGGTTCTACCTGCACGGCGGCAACCCGTTCCACGGCATACGCCACTGATCCGTAACGCTGTCCCGGCGATCGCCGTCCCGCGATTCGCCGTCCGGAAGGCCGGCCCGCACCGTGTCGGGGCCGGCCTTCCGGCGTTCCTGGCGGCGGGATTCTTCGCGTTTCCGCCTGGTCGCCGAGGCGGCAGGTTTACAATTCCTGCATTCATCGAAATATTCAGGAAATGTTTATATTCGATAATAATTGAAGAATTCGGGAAGGAGAACCTCGATGACGACGATCAAGGCGGCCATCACCCAGGCCACCTGGACCGGGGACAGGGAATCCATGCTGGCCAAGCACGAGAAGTTCGTCGAGCAGGCCGCGGTCGAGGGCGTGCAGGTGATCTGCTTCCAGGAATTGTTCTACGGGCCTTACTTCGGAAATGTTCAGGACAGGAAGTATTACGAGTACGCCGAATCGGTGCCCGGCCCGACCACGGCGCGATTCGCCGAACTGGCCCGCAGGCACAACATGGTCGTCATCCTTCCGGTCTACGAGCAGGAGCAGCCAGGGGTGCTGTACAACACCGCCGCGGTGATCGATGCGGACGGCAGCTACCTGGGCAAGTACCGCAAGCATCACATCCCGCACCTGCCCGGCTTCTGGGAGAAGTTCTATTTCCGGCCCGGCAACCTCGGCTACCCTGTCTTCGACACCGCGGTCGGCCGCATCGGGGTCTACATCTGCTACGACCGTCATTTTCCCGAGGGTTGGCGAGCGCTGGGGCTGGCCGGCGCGGAGTTGGTGTTCAACCCCTCGGCCACCAAACCCGGCCTGTCCAACCGGCTCTGGGAGCTCGAGCAGCCCGCCGCCGCGGCCGCGAACCAGTACTACATCGCGGCCAACAACCGAATCGGCACGGAGAGCGACGAATTCGGCGAGGCGGCGGTGACCTTCTACGGCAGTTCGTATTTCGTTGATCCGCGCGGCAACTACGTCGGCGCGGTCGCTTCCACCGGAACCGAGGAACTCGTGATCCGCGAGTTGGACCTGGACGTGCTGCGGGAGGTGCGCGGGGACTGGCAGTTCTACCGGGACCGTCGCCCGGATTCGTACGAGGCCATCGTCGCGCCCTGATCCGGTCCAGCCGACTCCGCACGATCATCGTCGCGCCGGGTGCTCCGATCCCGCAAGCTCCACCGGCTCACCATCTTCGGTCCTCTTTCGAAGGAGTTACCCGGTATGCCGACAACTTTCATCACCGGCGGCACCGTCGTCTCGGCGACCGGCCGCGGCGCCGCGGACATTCTCGTCGACGGCGAACGGATCGCCGCACTGCTCGAACCGGGCAGCACGGTGCTCGGCACGGACCTCGCCCGGACCGCGGACACGGTGATCGACGCGACCGGCAAGTACGTCGTCCCCGGCGGCATCGACGCGCATACGCACATGTCGATGCCGTTCGGCGGCACCACCGCCTCCGACGATTTCGAGTCCGGCACCCGCGCCGCGGCCTGGGGTGGCACCACCACGATCATCGACTTCGCGGTGCAGAAGTTCGGCGAGCGCTTGCAGGACTGCCTGGCCACCTGGCACCAGATGGCCGCCGGACAGTGCGCGATCGACTACGGGTTCCATCAGATCGTCGGCGATGTGAACGACGCGTCGTTGTCGGCGCTGCGCGAGCTGCCTGCTGAGGGCATCACCAGTTACAAGCTGTTCATGGCCTATCCGGGCGTGTTCTACAGCGACGACGCGCAGATCCTGCGCGCGATGCAGATCGGCGCGTCCACCGGCCTGATGACGATGATGCACGCCGAGAACGGGCCCGCCATCGACGTTCTCGTGGGCCAGTTGCTCGAACAGGGCAAGACCGATCCGTACTATCACGGCATCGCGCGGGCCTGGCAGCTCGAGGAGGAGGCCACCCACCGGGCGATCATGCTGGCCGATCTGACCGGCGCCCCACTGTATGTCGTACACGTCTCGGCGAAACAGGCTGTCGCGCAGGTGGCTTCGGCGCGCGATCGCGGCCGCAACGTCTTCGGCGAGACCTGCCCGCAGTATCTGTACCTGTCACTGGAGGAGCAACTGGGCGCGCCGGGTTTCGAGGGAGCCAAGTGGGTGTGCTCCACCCCGCTGCGCTCGCGTGCGGAGCGCCATCAGGACCACATGTGGCAGGCGTTGCGCACCAACGACATTCAGATGGTGGCCACCGACCACTGCCCGTTCTGCATGAAGGGGCAGAAGGATATGGGCGTCGGGGATTTCTCCAAGATTCCCAACGGTATCGGCTCGGTCGAGCACCGGATGGACCTGATGTACCAGGGTGTGGTCGAGGGTCGGATAACCCTCGAACGGTGGGTCGAGATCACCTCCACCACCCCGGCGCGCATGTTCGGACTCTACGGCCGCAAGGGGGTGCTCGCGCCCGGCGCGGACGCCGATGTCGTGATCTACGACCCGGACGGGCACACCTCCATCGGCCTGGGCAAGGCCCACCACATGAATATGGACCATTCGGCCTGGGAGGGTTTCGAGATCGACGGCCACGTCGACACGGTGCTCTCGCGCGGCAAGGTCGTCGTCGACGCGGGGGAGTACATCGGTCGCAAGGGCGACGGCCGCTTCGTGCGCCGCGACCCCTGTCAATATCTGATCTAGGGAGGCGGCAATGCAATTCGGCGCGGTACTGCAGTGTGATCCGCCCTCGGCGCGCACGGTGCACCTTGCGAAACTGGCCGAGGCGTACGGCTTCAGCCACGTGTGGACCTTCGATTCGCACATCCTGTGGCAAGAGCCCTACGTGCTGCACAGCCGAATACTGAACGAGACCAAGCGAATTACGGTCGGCCCGATGGTGACCAATCCGGCCACCCGGGACTGGGCGGTGACCGCGTCCACCTTCGCCACCCTCAACGAGGCGTACGGCAATCGCACCGTCTGCGGCATCGGGCGCGGCGATTCGGCCGTGCGGGTCGGCGGCGGCCATCCCGCAACACTGCGGACGCTGCGCGATTCGATCCATGTGATCCGGGAGTTGGCCAATTCCCGCCCTGTCGAATTCGACGGCCGCACAGTGCAATTCCCGTGGAGCGCGGGTTCGCGACTGGAGGTGTGGGTCGCGGCGTACGGGCCCAAGGCCCTGGCCCTGACGGGTGAGGTCGCCGACGGATTCATCCTGCAGCTGGCCGACCCGGACATCGCCGAGTGGACGATCCGCACCGTCCGGCAGGCCGCCGCGGCGGCCGGGCGCGATCCGGACGCGGTGAAAGTCTGTGTGGCAGCTCCGATGTACATCGGGACCGATTACGCGCACATGCGCGAACAGTGCCGCTGGTTCGGCGGCATGGTCGGTAACCACGTCGCCGACATCGTGGCCCGCTACGGCTCGAGCGGGCAGATTCCCGCGGCGCTCACCGATTACATCGCCGGGCGGCACGGCTACGACTACAACCAGCACGGCCGCGCGGGAAATACCCACGCGGACTTCGTCACCGACGAGGTCGTCGACCGCTTCTGCATCCTGGGCACCCCCGAGGAGCACCTGGCCAAACTGCGCCGGCTCGCCGCGCTCGGGGTCGATCAGTTCGCCGGGTATCTGCAGCACGACAACAAGGAGGAGACCATGCGCGTATACGGCGAGGTCGTCGTACCGCAGATGAGTCCGGCCGTGGCGGCGCTGCGGGATACAGGTGCGGGTGAGTGACGGACCAACGATCCGGCAGGGGTCGTCGAGTCGGCTCAGGCGGTGATGGCGTGAGTGAGGTTGTCCAGCAGCTGATTCCAGCCGAAGTGGATGCCTGCCATGGCTGGTTCGGAGCCCGGCGTCGCCGCCGCGCCACCCCATTCGGCGGCGGTCGCGAACCTCACCCGATGCCCCGGCTCGGCAGGCGCGGGGTGGGATTCAGTCGTGCGTCGAGCGGGGCCGGAGGATGACCACCGGGATTTCGCGGTCGGTCCAGGCTTGGTACGTCTCGAAGTCCGCGTACGCGTCGACGAGGATCGGCCACAGGCGAGCGCGCTGTTGCGGGTCGGCGGTGACGGCGTGGACGGGCCGGTGGTCGCGGCCGATCTGGATGTGCGTGTCCGGATGGGCGCGCAGGTTGTGGTACCACTGCGGGTGTCTGGGAAGCCCGCCCTGCGACGCGACGATGACCGTATCGTCACCGTCGGTGATGTAGAGCAGGGGCGTGGTGTACGTCGTTCCGGACTTCCGGCCGCGGTGTTCCAGCAGCAGGGTCGGTACCGGCTTACGGAACCCGGCGCCGATGCGCCACTTCCCGCCGATCCGTCCGTTGGTGCACCGGTACACCCAAACCTGGGCTCTGCCTGCGTATTTGAAGATCTTCGGCAGCAGCGGGGAGTCGAGTTGTTTCGGGCGCGGCGGTGTGACGGCGGTCATGGTGTTCCTTTCGTCCAGGGAATACGACCATACAGCTGACCTAGTATGTATGGTCAAGGCTCGTAGCGCACGGCACCAGCCGACGTGCGGGCCCGGTCCACGCCGGCCGGTACCCTCGATCCCGACCCGGCGCAGGTGAAGGGGTGAACAATCCGGTGCGCACACATGGATGGTCCGGGGCGACGCCCGTCGATGACGAGGAGGCCGTCGCACGGATTCTGGCCGCTGCACGCGCGGCGATCGATCGATCCGGCAGCGACTTCACCGTCGCGGAGGTCGCGCGTGAGCTCGGCGTCACCCGTCAGACCGTGTACCGCTACTTTTCCAGTGCCGAAATGCTGCTGACCGCGACCGCCGTCGCACAGACCGGACATTTCCTCGACGCCCTCACCGAGCACCTGCGCGATATCCGCGACCCCGCCACCGCCGTGGTGGAAGGCATCGCCCACACTCTCGAACGCCTACCACATGAGAAATACCTGAACCTGCTGCTAGCCCCGGGACGCGCCAGCGCCTTCTCCGCCGGTGTAACCTCCGATACCGCACTGGCATTCGGCCGCTCGATCCTGCAACGCTTCTCCGTCGATTGGGCCGCGGCCGGAATCACCGGCGCCGACCTGGACCAACTCGTCGAACATATGCTTCGCATTGTCCAGTCGTTCGTCATCGACCCCGGTCGGCCACCACGCCGCGGCCGAGAACTGCGCAGCTACCTGACCAACTGGGTCGCTCCGGCGCTTGTCCACACCTCTCGCCGGGTGCCGTAACAGGCGGTCGCCGCAATCAAGTCTCGCAAGACTTCTCCGCCGTCGTCGGAGCACACAACGCGAGGTCTCGATCCGTGCGGGCCATCTGATGCACGATGTAGCCCTGAGCGCCGGAAGACGTTCTGCGGCAGAGTGAACGGCTCGCCCGTCGGCATCCGCTCGACCTCCCGCAAACGAATTCGGACCCACTCGTGACGAGCGGGCCCGAATTCGCGGGGAGAGGGAGAGCGGTTACGGCACGCGCCGCACAGCGCCCTTGTCGGCCGATGTCGCCAACGCGGCATAGGCCCGCAGCGCGGTGGTGATCGGGCGATCACGGTTGACCGGCTGCCAAGGCCGTTCGCGCGCATCCATTTTCGCGCGACGTTCGGCGAGAACCTCGTCGGAGACCAGCAGTTCCAACGCGCGGGTGTGCACGTCGACGCGGATGCGGTCGCCGTCCTCGATCAGGCCGATGGTGCCGCCGCTGGCGGCCTCGGGGGAGATGTGGCCGATGGACAGGCCCGAGGTGCCGCCGGAGAAGCGGCCGTCGGTGATCAGCGCGCAGACCTTGCCCAGGCCCAGACCCTTCAGGAACGAGGTGGGGTGCAGCATCTCCTGCATACCCGGGCCGCCCGCGGGGCCCTCGTACCGGATGACCACGACGTCGCCGGGGGTGATCTTCTTGCCGAGGATGGCCGAGACCGCGTCCTCCTGGGATTCGAGCACCACGGCCGGACCCTCGAAGGTGAACAGGTCCTCATCGATACCCGCGGTCTTGAGGATCGCGCCGTCCGGGGCGATATTGCCCCGGAGCACGCACAGCCCGCCCTCGACGGTGTAGGCGTGCGCGAGGTCCCTGATACAGCCGCCCTCGGCGTCGGTGTCCAGGGACGACCAGCGATTTTCCGTGGAGAACGGCACGGTGGTGCGCACGCCGCCGGGTGCGGCGTGGAACAGTTCGATCGCCTCGTCGGATGCCTTGCCCGAGCGGATGTCCCAGGTGTCGAGCCATTCGTCGAAGCTGCGGGTGTGCACGGTCGAGACGTCGGTTTCCAGCAGCCCCGCGCGACGCAGTTCGCCCAGGATGGCGGGGATGCCGCCGGCGCGGTGCACGTCTTCCATGTGGTAGTCGGAGTTGGGGGAGACCTTCGACAGGCACGGCACCCGGCGGCTGATCTCGTCGATGGTGGCGAGGTCGAAGTCGATCTCACCCTCCTGCGCTGCCGCGAGGGTGTGCAGCACCGTGTTGGTGGAACCGCCCATGGCCACGTCCAGGGCCATCGCGTTGCGGAAAGCCTTGGCGTTGGCGATATTTCGCGGCAGCACCGAGGCGTCGTCCTCGCGGTACCAGCGGTTGGCGGCCTCGACGACGGCGGTGCCGGCCCGCTCGAACAACGCGCGCCGCGCGGCATGGGTGGCCAGCGTGGAGCCGTTGCCCGGCAGCGCCAGGCCCAGCGCCTCGGTCAGGCAGTTCATCGAGTTGGCGGTGAACATGCCCGAACAGGAACCGCAGGTCGGGCAGGCGCTGCGCTCGACCTCGGTGAGACCCTCGTCGTCGACGGCGGTCGAGGCGCTGGCCGAGATGGCGGTGATCAGGTCGGTCGGCGCCTGCGCGACACCGCCGACGACCACGGCCTTACCGGCCTCCATCGGGCCACCGGAGACGAACACGACCGGGATGTTGAGCCGCATCGCGGCATTGAGCATGCCGGGAGTGATCTTGTCGCAGTTGGAGATGCACACCAGCGCGTCGGCGGTGTGCGCGTTGACCATGTACTCCACCGAATCGGCGATGATCTCACGGCTGGGCAGCGAGTAGAGCATGCCGCCGTGGCCCATCGCGATGCCGTCGTCCACGGCGATGGTGTGGAATTCGCGCGGTACACCGCCCGCGGCCCAGACCGCGTCCGCAACGATCTCGCCGACGTCCTTCAGATGCACGTGGCCGGGAACGAACTGGGTGTACGAGTTCGCGATGGCGACGATCGGCTTACCGAAATCGGAATCGGTGAGGCCGGTGGCCCGCCACAGCGCGCGTGCGCCTGCGGCGTTGCGTCCGGCCGTGGTGGTGCGTGAACGAAGCGGTGGCATAGGTGTCGGGTCCTCGAATCTCGTCGCGGGGGCTGGTCGGCGACTGGTGACTGCCTGGACGGCCCTTTTACGGTACTCCCGAGTGAGGAGGAGGTTATGCGCCGGTGGGCGACTCGGCGGACCGCGTGTTGCTGGTGTGCCGCGATCGGCCGATTCGATTTTCAGCACACGTGCCGCGACCGATATTCCCGCGTCCGGGCACATCCGCTTCGCCACGTCCGAGATCGGCGCTCGGCGCGACTCGGGGCGGATCGGTGGGACGCCATCGCCGGGGAACCACCGCGCCGGATGCGCACGCGGATCGGTCCCACTCGGGCGAGATCAGTCGTCCTCGCCTTTCGCGCCGGATTCGGCGGTCGCGTTGGTGATCTCGGTCTCTTCGCCGGTGTCCTCGGAGGCTTCCTGTTCCGCTGCCGCGGCCTCGGCGCGGGCCTTCGCCTCGGCTTCTTCGGCCGCCGCGAACGGGTCCGGGATGCGACCACCGCTGGCCTCGACCAGAATGCGCAACCGGTCGTATCCGACCGCGGGCAGCGGCACCTCGGACCCGTCGGACAGATGCGCGCGCACGTAGCCGCGCTTCGGAATGCTCACCCCGTGTAGCTGTGACCAGTCGATATGCCGCGAACCGAAGAATGTCCGCAGATCCAATCCGGCCGCGGACACCTTCGTGCGGGTGCGCTCGATCCAGATCGCGACCGCGACCGGGATGACGAACAAGATCCACAGCACCTGGGGCCATCCGAAGAAGGCGAACGCCACACAGAACAGCAGCACGAACACGGCGAGATGACCGAGGCGCGGGTTTCTGATCACCCGACCCGTATCGCCCGGCTGGTCTGCGGTGTGGGACGATCGAGTAGGTGGCACGGACTGATGCGACGAGGACACACCCACATCCTCGCATCAAGGCGATCGGACACAGATACCGCCCTGTCTCACATGATGAGACACCCATGTCAGGGAATTTGACTCAACGCCGCACGCGCGAATACCGTCGTGCGCGTGAATCGAATCGAGCTCCTCGTAATCGGCCGGCGCGTCCAGCGCTGAGACTGATTACCTCAGCTCGTAGCTGCGACGCGCCACCCTCGATCAGCCATCGGCTGTCGGGGGCTTTTTTGTGTTCAGGCCAGTTCCGCTGGGAATGACAAGCAGTAAAGGATCAAGACGGTGAGCGCACCTACCGCACGGCCCGGGCCCTCGGCCCGCAGGCCCGCGCCCTCGGCCAATCAGCCGGCATCCGCGACTACTGCCGCACCGAACCGCCGCCAGGTCCCGCCCGAGCGGGTCACCGGCGCGCAGTCGGTCGTCCGCTCCCTCGAGGAGCTCGGCGTCGACACGGTCTTCGGCATTCCGGGCGGTGCGGTACTCCCGGTCTACGATCCGCTGTTCGATTCCACCAAGGTCCGTCACGTACTGGTCCGGCACGAGCAGGGCGCGGGTCACGCCGCGACCGGCTACGCCCAGGCCACCGGCAAGGTCGGTGTGTGCATGGCCACATCGGGTCCGGGCGCGACCAATCTGGTGACCCCGATCGCGGACGCGCAGATGGATTCGGTGCCGCTGGTGGCCATCACCGGTCAGGTGGGCCGGAGCCTGATCGGCACCGACGCCTTCCAGGAGGCGGACATCTCCGGTATCACCATGCCGGTCACCAAGCACAACTTCCTGGTCAACGATCCGCTCGACATCCCGCGGATGATCGCCGAGGCCTTCCACCTCGCCTCGACGGGTCGTCCCGGCGCGGTGCTGGTCGACATCCCCAAGGATGTGCTGCAGGCGCAGACGCTGTTCAGCTGGCCGCCGGAGATGCGGCTGCCCGGCTACCGTCCGGTGACGAAACCGCACGGCAAGCAGGTGCGTGAGGCCGCCCGGATGATCCTGGACTCGAAGTCGCCGGTGCTGTACGTCGGCGGCGGCGTGATCAAGGCCGACGCCTCGGCGGAACTGCTGGAACTGGCCGAGCTGACCGGTATCCCGGTCGTCACGACGCTGATGGCGCGCGGCGCGTTCCCGGACAGCCACCGCCAGAACATGGGTATGCCGGGTATGCACGGCACCGTGGGAGCCGTTGCGGCACTGCAGAAGTCGGATCTGCTGATCACCCTGGGCGCGCGTTTCGACGACCGCGTGACCGGACAGCTCGATTCGTTCGCCCCGAACGCCAAGGTGATCCACGCCGATATCGACCCCGCGGAGATCGGTAAGAACCGGCACGCGGACGTGCCGATCGTGGGCGACTGCCGCGAGGTGATCGCCGAGCTGATCGAGACCCTCAAGAACGATGAGGCCACGAAAGCTGTGTCTTCTGGTCGCTCCGCAGGCTCCGCTCCGGGCCCGCTGCTGGAACTTTCGGAGTGGTGGAGCTACCTCGACGGTATCCGCGCGAGCTATCCGCTGGGCTGGACCCCGTCTTCGGACGGTTCGCTCTCCCCGGAATTCGTCATCGAGAAGCTCGGCCGGCTCGCCGGACCCGACGCGATCTACTGCGCCGGCGTCGGCCAGCACCAGATGTGGGCCGCGCAGTTCATCAAGTATGAAAAGCCGCGCACCTGGCTCAATTCCGGCGGTCTGGGCACCATGGGTTACGCCGTCCCGGCGGCCATGGGGGCCAAGATGGGCGCGCCGGACAAAGAGGTGTGGGCGGTCGACGGCGACGGCTGCTTCCAGATGACCAATCAGGAGCTGGCCACCTGTGCCGTGGAGGGCGTGCCGATCAAGGTCGCGTTGATCAACAACGGCAACCTCGGCATGGTCCGGCAGTGGCAGACGCTGTTCTACGAACAGCGGTACTCCAATACCGATCTGGGCACGCACACCCTGCGCATCCCCGATTTCGTCAAGCTCGCCGAAGCGTTGGGCTGCCACGGAATTCGCGTGGAGAAGGAAGAGGAGGTGGAGGCCGCGATCCGCGAGGCGCAGTCCATCAACGACCGTCCCGTGGTGATCGACTTCATCGTCGGCAAGGACGCGCAGGTGTGGCCGATGGTCGCCGCCGGCACCTCGAACGACGAGATCATGGCAGCCCGCGGCATCCGCCCGCTGTTCGACGACGACGAAGCGGCCGCGGAGCCCTCGGTGATCCACGAGGCGATGGCGCACGAGCAGGCCGGGCAGAAGGGGGACCGTTAATGAGTACCACCCACACCTTGAGCGTGCTGGTGGAGGACAAGCCCGGCGTGCTGGCCCGGGTGGCGAGCCTGTTCTCGCGGCGCGGATTCAATATCGAATCCCTCGCGGTCGGCGGCACGGAACTGCCGGACGTCTCGCGGATGACGATCGTGGTGACGGTCGAGGACCTGCCGCTCGAGCAGGTGACCAAACAGCTCAACAAGCTGGTGAACGTCATCAAGATCGTGGAGCAGGATTCGGACAACTCGGTGGCTCGCGAGCTGATCCTGGTCAAGGTCCGCGCCGACTCGAGCGTGCGCACGCAGGTCATCGAATCGGTGAATCTGTTCCGCGCCAAGGTGATCGACGTCTCGCCCGATGCGCTCACCGTCGAGGCGACCGGCACCCGGTCCAAACTCGACGCGCTGCTGCGGATGCTCGAGCCGTACGGCATCAGGGAGATCGTGCAGTCCGGCGTGGTGGCGGTGGGGCGCGGTCCGAAATCGATCACCGCGACCCGGTGACGTCGCTCGCAACGCGCGCCGTACGCGGTGGTAGAGGACGGGCGCTGCATCGACGCGGCGTCGCGAGGACTAGGGTTGTCGTCGGTCGATAGGTCGGCGCAACTGCTTTCCCCCGCTGCCGCGGGGTCCGATCGAAATTGATGCATTGAACTGAATGCGCCTGTGGCGCGCACCGAACACACTCCCCGGCACGCTCGGGGATCATCCGCGAAGGGATACAAACAGTGGCTATCGAGCTGTTCTACGACGACGACGCCGACCTGTCGATCATCCAGGGACGCAAGGTCGCCGTCATCGGCTATGGCTCGCAGGGGCACGCGCACTCGCTGAGCCTGCGCGACTCCGGCGTCGAGGTCCGCATCGGCCTGAAGGAGGGCTCGAAGTCGCGGGTCAAGGCCGAGGAGGCCGGACTGACGGTCGGCACCCCCGCCGAGGTTTCCGAGTGGGCCGACGTGATCATGCTGCTCGCCCCCGACACCGCGCAGGCGTCGATCTTCACCAACGACATCGAGCCGCACCTGAAGGACGGCGACGCGCTGTTCTTCGGCCACGGCCTGAACATCCACTTCGGCCTGATCAAGGCCCCGGGCAACGTCACCGTCGGCATGGTCGCCCCCAAGGGCCCCGGCCACCTGGTGCGTCGTCAGTTCGTCGACGGCAAGGGCGTGCCCTGCTTGATCGCGGTCGACCAGGACCCGACCGGTCAGGGTCAGGCGCTGGCGCTGTCCTACGCGAAGGGCATCGGCGGCGCCCGCGCGGGCGTCATCAAGACCACCTTCAAGGAGGAGACCGAGACCGACCTGTTCGGTGAGCAGGCCGTGCTCTGCGGTGGTACCGAGGAGCTGGTCAAGACCGGTTTCGAGGTCATGGTCGAGGCCGGTTACGCGCCGGAGATGGCGTACTTCGAGGTGCTGCACGAGCTGAAGCTGATCGTCGACCTGATGTACGAGGGCGGCATCGCGCGGATGAACTACTCGGTGTCCGACACCGCCGAGTTCGGCGGCTACCTCTCGGGTCCGCGCGTCATCGACGCGAGCACCAAGGAGCGCATGAAGGAGATCCTGAAGGACATCCAGGACGGCACCTTCGTCAAGCGCCTGGTTGCCAACGTCGAGGGCGGCAACAAGGAGCTCGAGGGCCTGCGCAAGGCCAACGCCGAGCACCCGATCGAGGTCACCGGCGCCAAGCTGCGCGGCCTGATGAGCTGGGTCGACCGGCCGATCACCGAGACCGCGTAGGGTTTTCGCATCAACTGCGGCCCGGCACCTTCCGAAGGTGCCGGGCCGCAGTGCGTTTCGGGTCGGTGCTACGCGCCGGGATCGTTCGGGTGTGGCTGGACGGCGGTGATCTCGAAGTTCATCCAGTCCTTGAGCGGCAATGATCCGAGAACGTTTGTGCAGAGGTCGTTTTCGTCTTCCGCTCGCCACAGACCGATGCTGCGCATCTCGCCGACGGGGCGCCAGAGCCTGCCCAGGTGTCCGGTGGCCGCGAGTTCCTTGGCGCGGACGGCTTCCGCGGCGCGGCGTGCGTCGACCTCGGCCGGATCGGTGCCGTCGGGAATCGTCGTGGTGATCTCGACCAGGAACTCCTTCATGGTTCTTCTCCGTTCGATGCGAATCGGTTGGGTGAGGTATGCCGAGAATCAAGGTGAGCCTCAGCTGTGTAGGGCAATCGTCGTCGTACTTCTCGATGATCCAAAATCCCGCTCCAGCGCCTGTCGCCTTCGTGGTCAGCGCGGAATGGTGCCGCCGTCGATGACGAACGTCTGCCCGGTGATGAAACTGCCTGCGTTCGAACACAACAGCAGCGCGGGCCCGACCAGTTCGTCCGGCTCACCGAGCCGCCGCAGCAACGGTGCCGCGGCCATCGCGTCCACCACTTCCTGCGGATTGTTGCGCACCATATCGGTGTCCACAGCACCGGGTGCGATCGCGTTCACCCGGATCCCGTCGGCGGCGAATTCGGCGGCCATCGAGCGGGTGAACGACAACAACGCCGCCTTACCCGCCGAATACATCGCCAGCCCGCCGGAGAACCCCAACGCCCCGATGGATCCGAAATTCAGCACGGCAGCGTGTTTGCTCTGCCGCAGATACGGCAGCGCCGCCTGCACCAGAAACAACGGCCCCTGCACATTCACCGCGAACGACTTGTCCACCGCAGCCTTCTGCATGACTTCCAACGGCTGAGCCAGTGCGTTGGCGGCATTGTTGATCACGATGTCGACCCCGCCGAACGCCTCCACCGTCCTCGCCACCAGCGCCTGCAACCCATCGACCTCTCCCAAATGGGTTGGCACCCCGACAGCCTCGGCCCCCAACGCCCGCAACCGCTCCGCCGCCTTCTCACAAGCCTCCGGCTTCCGACTGGCGACAACAACTTTCGCCCCTGCACACGCCAACCCCTCGGCCAGTGCAAGCCCGATACCCCGAGTGCCGCCAGTGACGATCGCGGTCCGTCCGCTGAGGTCGAAGAGTTTCTGAAATGAGCTATGGTCCACTGAGTCGGCCTCTCTCACGGGTAACACGGTGCGTCCGACGCTGAACTGACGACGGTCGCAGTCAGTTCTACCAGCTGGTTGCGTACCGTATCCCTATCCTGCGGCCCTTCCTGCCTCCACCACGGGCGCATCCTGCTCACCCTCTGCGCGCCACAGAAGCGCCGCCCGGCGGCCTGCGAGGTCGCATTCCTGATCCCGGGCGGTGGTGTGGATGATCTTGTCCGCGAAGGTTTCGATCCCCGGGAACGGCGGGGTGTACGGCCGGGGCAGCCGCGGCCACCGCGCGGTGGCCGCACCTGGGTCGCTCGCGTGCGATTGGACGGCGGTGATCTTGAAGTTCGGCCGGCCGACGCGACAGTATTCTTTCGCTCGAGTCCCGGTGGGCGAGTTGCCTGGTCCGAGGCCTCTCGGATGAGATCGCGGCATGCTCCTCGATGAGCCGAGCGGCTCCACGCAGGAACCCCTCCGCGGAGCCGGGCTCTGCCGAATCAGCGGCGGTTCAGCGTGATTCCCGCCAGGGGATACGGCGCCTTCAGCTGTGTGCCGGCGATATTCGGGACGCCGATCCAATGTCCGAACCGCGGATCGATGTCCTGTAGATCCAGGCCGAACGGCCTGCCGTCGAAGGTGACGCGAGTTTCGTCGGGTCCGATCGGGGACTGGCGTCCGGTGACTCCGGACTCCCCGCAGACCAGGACGACAACGACGTGGTCCAGGAAAACTTGCAGGTCACAGTTCTCCATGGGCGAGCCCAGGACGTTGGAGGGGTGCCTGGTGATGTGGTATGTGCCGGGTGGGATCACGCCGTTGCGCGGAAATTGCGGGTCGTCGGCAGAGGCGACGGCCGGGAGCGTGGTGAGGGCGGCGGCAGCGAGTGCGATACCGGCGGCGATGCGACCGAATTTCATCCGTTCGGCTCCTTCAGGGTCGATTCGTGTTCGGGTCGATCTGTGTGAGGTATGTCGAAGCTGACGTTCGAGTTGTTCCATTCGGAACGTAGCCGTCGATCATGCCCGTGCCGATATCGTGCGGGCGTTGCGACTCGCGGGGTCGCCCGAGCACGACCACCCCCGCAATGGTTAGCGTCATTGGTATGGACTCGCTGGTTCAGCGCATCCTCAGCCTTCCACCGGTGTGGACGTACCTGGTGGTGGCGCTGTTGGTGTGCGCCGAGGAGGCCATGGTCTTCGGACTTCTGGTGCCCGGCGATACGGCCGCGATCCTGGCCGGCGTCGCCGCCAACCGCGGACGGCTGGATCTGCCGACCACTCTCGCGCTCGTCGTCATCGCGGCGATCATCGGCGCGAGCGTCGGATTCGGCACCGGCAGGGTCTTCGGCGCGCGAATCCTGCGCTGGGCGATCTTCGAACGTCATCGCGAGCGGTTGGACCGCTCCGGCCGGTACTTCGAACGCCACGGCAGCTGGGCCGTGATCCTCGGCCGCTTCAGCACGTTCTTCCGAACCATGCTGCCGCAGTTGGTCGGCATGTCCTCGATGAGCTATGCGCGATTCCTGTTCACCAGTACGGTCGGCGCGATCATCTGGGGTTGCGCGATGGTGATGGCCGGCTACGCGATCGGCGAGTCGTTCACGGCGATTCTCGCGCGCGTCGATGCCTGGGCGGCGCTCGTCGTCGTGGTGCTCGTCGTCATCGGTGTCGTCATCTGGAAATGGCGGCGTCACCATCGTCCCCCGACCATCGACGACCGGCACTGATCGAACGACGACGGCCCGGCACCCCGTGCGGTGCCGGGCCGTCGCACCCGGGTCTAGCTGCTCCCGAACCATCCCGGAGGTACGGGGCGTTGCCAATCCGGGCGATGGTGGTGACGACGCTCGTAGGGGTTGCGGTCGTCCCACCGGCCATAACGGTTCCAATTGTCCCAGGTCCCCGGCACGTCCCACGCCGCGTTCCAGTGCTCGTGCCGGACCTGCGTCGCGTGCGGGGTGGTCGGCTCGGCCTGCGCCGGAACAGCCAGCGCCGCAAGCGGAATCGCCACGATCGCCGCCGCGACCGCCACCCGCGCCATATGCCGTTTGCTCATTCCGCTCACCGTCTCCCAACTCGATTGCCCTGCTTGAATTTTCGCGCAGAACCAACCGAAGGTCACCGGTGTCGGCCCGACTTCCGGGTCAGAATCCCCCGCAAGGATGAGACCCCCTCCGGGACAACCCCTATCCCACGACCCGCACTTCCCCCTCGGGCTTGTCCGGATCGATGTGCCAACTGTGAATCCGAACCGGCCGACTCCGAATGATCTTGTTGGAGAACCAGTCCGGGGCAACCGGCGGCGTCTCCACGGTGAGCACCTCCGCCAGTCCCCGAATGATGACTCCGCGCCCCCACCCGGGCTTGACCGCGTCCGGCTCGTCGGGAGTCATATCGTCCACGGCGAAGGTGACATTCGGGTTGGCCTGGACGTTCCGGTATCGCTGAGACTCCGGGTTGGGGCCGCCGATATCGATGGTCCCGTCGTCGTTCAGTTGGAAGCCGACGGGGGCGATGAGGGGCTTGCCACCTGGGGTTACGGTGGCCAGGCGGCCGAGGTTCTGGGTGTGGAGGTAAGCGCGTTCGATGTCGGTGAAGGGCATGAGTCGATACTAAAACCTCAAGCAACATTGAGGTCAAGATGGCGATCGAGCGTTCCATAAGCGTCGAGGTGGGTTGGTTGCGTGGGCTTTGGTGGGGTAGTCGTTTGGACGCTAGTCTGAATGGAACAGAGTCAATCTAGCGTCCATGTTGTAGGGGAGTTCAATCGATGGCCCGCATTTTGCGGATCGTTCCGAGTACGCAGGACCGTATCCGGCCGCATAAGCTCGAAGAGGGTGTCACCTGCGAGTACAAGGTGCTCGAGAGTCCGGACGGGGAGACTTTGGTGCATTTGTCGACTTTCGGGTCGGAAAATCGAGAGTCTCCCCCGAAGAGTAGCCAGTCGATGCAACTCGACCGTGAGCAGGCTGCTGGGCTCATGCGTATCCTGCGTAGCGCGTTCGGTCGCCAAAAGAGCGATCCGGGCGGTTTTCCACCCGAGATAAAACCGGTGTTCCCTGACGCTACTGAGAAATTGGCTGATAAGCTTCTCGTCTCGAAGGAATGGATTCAGCAGTGCATAGAACTACTTAGAGATCGTCCGCAGCTCATATTTTATGGCCCGCCGGGCACCGGGAAGACCTACCTCGCCACGGCGTTGGCGGAGTATTTTTCCGGCAAAGAAAACGTTAAAGTCGTACAGTTTCACCCTTCGTACTCGTACGAAGACTTCTTCGAAGGATTTCGACCGAGCAGATCCGGCAACGGACAACTTCAGTACGATGTACACCACGGTCCACTGAAGGTTCTGGCCGATGAGGCCAGGATGAATCCGGATAGAATCTACACACTCGTGATCGATGAGATAAATCGTGGAAATATCGCGAAGATATTCGGTGAGCTGTACTTTCTGCTGGAGTATCGTGACAGCAACTTGAGTCTAATGTATTCCGATGAATCGGATCCGACGTTCACTCTCCCGAATAATCTTGTCATCATCGGCACGATGAACACGGCCGATCGATCAATTGCGCTCTTGGATTCTGCCCTACGTCGACGGTTCGCATTCATTGCGCTGCATCCTTCGGAGCATCCGACCAAGGACGTGCTTCGCCGGTGGCTGACAGACAGGGAGTACGGTAGTGAGCCAGCGGACCTTATGGATGCGTTGAACTCGAAGATACCGGACGAAGATTTCAAGATCGGTCCCTCGTACTTCATGCGAGCTTCTGCTGCATCCGATGATGGTATTGAACGCATATGGCGTACATCTATACTTCCTCTGTTGGAAGAATATCATTACGGTGATCCGAATTTTGTTGTACGAGAAGAGTATTCGCTGGAAGTGATTCGTAAGCTTGCTCGCGATGGCGAATCGACACCAGGGGCCCCGGCGTAATGAAACGTCTCGATCTGGTCGAATGGGGTGACACGGGGGCGGTTGATCTATCGGCTGAGGAGTACGAGGCATTGGTGGAGCTCAAGGTATCCACGGTTACCCGGAAATCGCGTGGAAAGTACTCGGTCAAACCGCGGCAGCACGTAGGATCTATAAGGTTTGGCGATGTGCAGCTCAATATTCGTCCCAAAATAACTGAGATGAATCGACTGCTGTTCTTCATTGGGTATTGTTCGAATCCTGCGATTTGGCGAGACGAGTTTGTTCGCTTGGAAAAAGCGGACGGGTTGTTTCCGGCTGTTGCGGAATCGTTCGTCAGACTGGCGTCGCAATCTATCGACCAAGGGCTTCTGCAGGGGTATGCAACGGTCGCGGACCGTCTCTCCGTTATGCGCGGCAGGGTCCGATTTCGGGATCAAATCACGAGAAATTTCGGAATGCCGCTTCCGGTGGCCGTAGAGTACGACGACTTCACTCCCGATGTGGCTGAGAACAAGGTAATATTACTTGCTACACTCAGGCTACTGGGTATGCCCGATGTCGAAGGTTCGGCACGACAGCGTCTCAGCAGGATACGAGTGATGTTGGATGATATAACCTTACCGCGCAAGTGGGAGGGGGCACCGAAATGGTCGGCTAACCGACTGAATGTCAGATATCATGACACTTTGCGACTCGCTGAAGTGATTCTGGACAATAGTTCCTTCAATCAGGATAACGGCCCGCTCGCGGTATCTGGATTCATGTTCGACATGTCTAAGATATACGAAGATTTCGTTACTGGGGCGCTCGGCATGGCTATGCGTCAATTCGGGGGAAAACCGAAATTACAGGATGTGCAAGATCTAGATAAAGGCTCTCATGTAAAGATCCGTCCAGACCTTGTCTGGTACGGTGATAATGGACAGCCGATTGCTGTTGTGGATGCAAAATATAAGTCTGAGCGACCGAGGGGCTTTCCTGAAGTTGATCTGTATCAGATGCTTGCCTATTGCTCGGTACTCGATCTGAAGGAGGGTCATCTGATCTATGCGAAAGGTAACGGCTCGGCAAGAACTCATGAAATCCACAACTGCGGAATCGCAATCCATTGCCATACTCTGGATCTAGCTTCTCCTCCCAATGAGCTGCTGAAGAACATCGAGCTTCTAGCACATGTGATCATGCGCGGGAACCCATAAGGTACAAGCTATTCGAGATCTCCTGTTCATTGGGTGGGGCGGCGAGCGGCAACGACCGACTGAGATCGCCGAGCACCTCGAGGGGCCAGCGGTCGGCTGCAGATCGTTACTGCCCAGCGTCTGGCGGACTGCATCGGTACGGTGAGACCGCCTGGCTCACAACAACGCCGGGCAGCCGATACGAAGGGATTCCGATGTTCGCTCTGGTCGTTCGTTTCGATCTGGCCGACACCGACAAGGCAGCCGACTTCGATGCTCTGGTCGCTGAGACTGTTGCCGCCATCCGCATAGGTGAACCCGGCACTCTCATGTACGCGACGCACACCATCGAGGGGGAGCCACTCGCACGGGTTTTCTATGAGGTCTACCGCGACCGGGATGCGTTCGATGAGCATGAAACTCAGCCACATACAGTGCGTTTCCTGTCTGAGCGGGAGAAGTACATCAGCAGTTTCCGCGTGGAATTCCTGACACCGCTCGCGCACAAGGGTTTGCCGGACTGAGCTGGTTCAAGGGGCGATTCCGCACCAATGGGCGAACCCGCTCACGATGTCGGTGCGTCTCGCTTCCGCGCGGGCAAGCGATCGCACCGTCTCGTGCACCATCGGGTTGTAGCGAGTCTGCGCTGGGGCGACCATGCGCGCGGTCGTCAGTGCATCGAACGCCCGAGATCGGTTGCCGTGCAGTAGGTAAGCGCGGGACACATCAATCCAGTGCATCCCCACGCGCTCCTTTGGAGTACCGACCGGGATTACCAGATGTGCGGCACGGTCCAAGGCCGAAGTTGCGTCGAGCCCCTCGACGGCCAGTGCGACGCTCCAGATTCCGACGTTTGTCGGACCGAAGGTCAATACGAGGTCGGAATCGTGTTCGCTCATGCGGTCGGCGGTCTCGCGAGCTTCCGCCAAATGTTCGTCGGCGAGATCGCGACGGCCGGATCGTGCTGCGGCGAGCCCGGATTGTAGATGTAGGCCGCCCCAAGCGATGAGGTCCGAACGGTGTCCGGCCGACAGTCGAGGTTCGATGTCAGTGCGACATGTCTCGAGGTATCGGAGAGCGGCGTTCCAGTCGCCGCTGCTGGTGAGGATCGCTGCGCGGTGGAATTGCGCCGCGGCCGTCCAGACCGGATCGCCGGATGCGTCTGCAGCCCAAGACATTCGTTCTACTGCCAGAGTGGCGAGATCGGCGAAACCTAGCTTGTGCGATAAGGAATGGGCCGAGTAATAGAGTTCGCAGGCCATCACGAGCGCTCGGTCCCGGTCTCGACCGGCGCTGCGATGCACTGCGGCCCGAATCTCGGGCAGTAGCACTGGTAGTTGGTCGCCGAGCTTGTGAAAGCCGGCGCTTCGGCGTGCGGCGCAGATTTGCTCGACATCGGCGGCGAGCTCGGCCATCGGCCGCACCGCGGTCACCTGCTCCTCGGGATCCAGATCGTAAGCGGCCAACTCGGCGCGGATTGCGCTGATCGCGTTGTACGCCTCGGCATCACGAGGCGCAGCGGGTGCGTACGGTTGGCCGGTGAGGTCGGCGGCCGTGCACCGCAACGCTTTTGCCGTTGCCGCCAAGAAAGCCGACGACGCAGGGATTTTGCCCTGCTCCACCTTTCGGATCAGGCTGGCCGACAATTTCGCACGTTCAGCGAGCTGGGGCTGTGTCCATCCGGCGAGACGGCGACGCTCGGCGACATGTGCACCAACACCACGACTGTCCTCGGTCATGTCTTCATTGTCGCGCGAGGGCACCGGCCGGAGTGACAAATACTTTGTCACTTCCGCTCTCCGATCTCGACCACGGTAGATGCGTAACGCCCGCCGCCGGGACACTCTCGGGCACCCGTTGTCGTCAACAGCACGCGGCAGTTCAACGGCAATCGGCTGCGGGTTCTTCCCCTAGACCGGACCTTCACGAGGCGGACTGCAATATGAACACAGGCGCAACGTCACCGGAACTGCTTGCTATTCGGTGCATTCGACCCGAACTGACCAAGAACCGCGTTGCGGACGAACAGGCTATGAGCGAGATCGGTGTGCTACTCGGGTACAGAGTCGCCGAGGTTGTGGTGATTGCCCCGACAGTCGAAGGGCCGCTCGTCACGGTTATGGACGCTCTGGCGGCGACCAATGCCGACGCGGTGATCGTGCCGACATGGGACCACCTGTACGGCATAGACAAATATCTTCGCGATGTCGTTCGACTGATCAGCGTTGCCACTGAACGCACTCGTCGTGCCGCGGGTGTCGCTACCACGCCGGGGAGGTCGTCTTGAGCCCGTCGGCGACGGTGTTTCTGATCGCGGGCGGCGTGTTCGTGATCATCGTGTCCGTTGTCGCGGTCGTCTGCCGCTGCTCCAGACATCCCGAATCGGATCCATCATCCGCCCGGGAACGCAATGGCGGGCAGTGGCTCGAAGATATGTCGGCGGCCACCGTGTGGTTCCATGTCGCGCCGCCGCGCCCGTTCCCACCTGATGAGGCTCAGCGGGTGATGCAGGATCATCGCGATTGCGACGCAGCCGATTGCCCTCGGAAGTTGGCTGCGATCGACGCGTTGATCCGCTCCGGGCGGATGAAGCCTCCGAGCATCGCTGCACGTTCTGCCAGAGGTGTGGTGAATCGGCGGCGACAGGCGATCGGGCAGGTCGCTCGGTGAACGCCACGGAGGATGCCTGGTGTGACTGGTGCGGAGCCCCGACCCAATGGATCTACCGTTACCAGGGCAGGGTGTTCTGTACTGTCGACTGCATCCTTCGATACCAAACTAGCTGGGACACAACCGATGTCATTGATCTGAGCGGCGTCTGGGTTGAACGTGACCGGAAGTCCGAGACATCTTGACTCCGTTACGACCCGGTTGGTTGAGCGACCAATGCACCGTCCGGACCAGCGGCCTCGATGCCGAATCTCGGACAGCGCAGATAGGCAACCGCCTCCTCGGCACCCACGGCCACAGATCTGTGGGTGCCGTGAAAGGCGCCTATTTCCAGCGATCTCTCAACTGCCGGAGGTTGGTATGTCGTCGACCCAGTCGAGGTGGTCCGACTTGTAGATGTACCTCGAGCCGGGTAGGCGGTTGTACGCAGAGGCCAGGACGGCCTGTGCTGCGGTGGATGCATTGGCCAGGTTGCGGTCTCGCGACTCGACCCACTCTTCCCAGGTCCATCCGCCCCGGCGTCGACGGTGTAGTCGGTGGCCGAATGCTCGACTCCGTCGACGAAGACGGTGATCGCTACCGGGCCGTCCGGATCGCGGACTACGACCAGTTCGATGTTCATCGGTTCACTCCGTTTGCGCCTGTCGAGAAGCATTGTGGCCAAAGGGGTTTGCTGGATCGTTCGAGCTCACGGATCTCGAGCTCATGGAGGCGATGCAAAGGTTATCGCACTGGACGAACTGCGCCCCATCTCGGCGGCTTTGAGCTCCCTGCCCACGCGAGTGTCACCGGCCCCGGCTGGAACATGTGCCCGTAGCGTGTAGCCGTGGATGAACGCGAGCTTTTGGAGGAGTACGTTCGGGACGCCAAGTTGATGCAGCTGTCGACGGTGTGCGGCGACGGCACACCGTCGGTGTGCAGCGTGTGGTATCTGCCGACCTTTCGTCCGGATCGGTTGTATTTCGTCTCCCGCACCGATCGGCTGCATTCGAACAACATTCGGCGCAACCCAGCGGTCGCCGGGGCGATTCTGGACAATCCGCCGGCCGAGCTCGGGTTGACGGCTCGCGGGGTGTCGTTCACCGGACGGGCGCGGCAGCTGCCTGGCACCGGCATCGATGACTTGGCTCGGGCGTTCGTCGCGCGCTGGCCGAATGCGGCGGGGGTCGTGAATGCGATGCCGGAGGGGGCGTCGCGGATGTTCGAGATCGCGGTGGGGCAGTGGGTGCTGTTCGATGAGGAGAACTTTCGGGGTGGGCCGCGCCGTGAGATCGACGGTATGTAGGAGATTTTTGTGGCGTCGCGGTGAGTTTTGCCCTCCGGCGTCGTCTGCTTTGCATGGGCAAACTCATCTATGGCTTCAACGTGTCGGTTGACGGGTACATCGCCGATGCGCAGGGCAGCATCGACTGGAGCGATCCGAGCGAAGAACTGCACCAGTACTGGAACGACATCGAGCGGGAGACCGCCCTGTCGTTCTACGGGCGGCGGCTCTACGAACTCATGTCCGCCTACTGGCCGACCGCCGACAGCGCTCCGGACGCCACCCCTGTGATCGTCGACTTCGCCCGCATTTGGCGCGGCATGCCCAAGGTCGTGTTCTCGCGCACCCTGGAGTCGGTCGACTGGAACTCCCGCCTGGAACGTGGCGACCCGGTCGAGATGGTGACCAAGCTGAAAGCCGAAACCGACGGCAGGCTGGAGGTGGCCGGCGCGACGCTGGCCGCACCGATCGTGCGGGCCGGACTGGTGGACGAGTATCGGATCTTGGTCGCGCCCACCGCCGTGGGCGGCGGCACCCCGTTCTTCCCGACACTGCCGTCATGGATCTCCCTGCGGCTGTTGGAGAACCGCACCTTCCCGGGCGGCACGGTCCTGCTGCGCTACGAGGCGAAACACGACTGATCGGACAGCTGCCGGCCTGATCAGCTCCGGATACACCACGCCGTCCACGACTGAGCCTGGCCGGATCCGCCGTTCGTCGTTGTGGCACAAGGGCGTCGGGTGCGAACTCACCCTTCGGCTGAAACCTCGGGAATCGGCAGGCTCGCGGTCAAATGGTCCAGGAGGGGAGTGAGCCGCCCCAACTCCGCGAGGTGCAACTCGCTCAGCGCCTCGATCCTCTCCTCCCCCAACGCCGTAGCGATCAACCGCACCACCCGCGAGTCCTGCGGATCCCGAATGCGTTCCACCAGACCGGCTTCCACCGCGCGATCCACCAGCCCGACGGCGCTGTGGTGGCGAACGGTGAGGTAGTCGGCGACTTCGCCGATGGTGGGGCCTTGGTGGTCGGTGTGGCCCGTGATCGCCAGGAGGAGTTGGTGTTGGGCGGGGGTCAGGCCTACCTGCTTGGCGCGTTCCTCGCTCCAGCGCTCGAAGCGGCGTAGAGCGGTCCGGAAGCGTAGGAGCGTGTTGTAGTCACGCGATGTCAGCTTGGGCATGCCGGTTCCAATTCCCTCGTATCGCATACCGGTCGGTGCGAATGACTGATTGTTCACACCCTACCGCCCTTGTATCGGGTCACGACATATAAGTATCGTAGTACGATATTTATAGAAGGAGTTGAGCCCATGGCATTGGATATTCTGGCTTTCGCACTGCCGGTGATCGTGCTGATGCTGGTGATCGCTGGGCTGCTGATCGGCTGGTCGGAGCTGTCCGATCCGCCGACTTCGACGATCTGTGCCAATTGCGACCGGTGGATGATCAACAAGCATCACCGGGCGCATCCGATCTGTATGCGGTGCCGCGTGCAGTACCTGTTCGCCGAGCCTGCGCCACACCCCCGGCACAGCGATCTGTACCGGATCCGCTGAGGGATTCGCGCTCCCGCCGACCGGATCGGCGGTGGATAGCGGATGTCGCCGCTCGATGACGGATGGTGCGATCGAGTGATGCGGCAGGGCGGTCACCGTTACCGGGATGCCGTCGGATGAGCTGCCGAATCTGTCGGTGGCGGCTGAGATCATCGGCGTGTGATTACCGTCGGTGACGTGCGCGAGGTTGTGGGCGGGCTGCCTCGGTCGTATGAGGTGGTCGTGCATGATCGGATCAAGTTTCGGGTTGGGCGGATCGTGTATGTCGCGTTCTCGCGGGACGAGACGGTGATGGGAGTCGCGTATCCGAAACAGGAGCGGGCGGCGTTGATCGCCGCCGAACCGGAGACGTTCCGGATGCCCCGGAAATCGGATCAGCGGTACAACTGGGTCGACTGCTCGATGGCCGCACTCGATGAGCGGCGAATGCGTGAGCTTGTCATCGATGCCTGGCGGATGGTGGTCCCCCGGTTCCTGCACGATCACCCCGGCACCTTCGGTATCGAGTAGTGGCCCGCTTGCGGGGGAGATGCGGTTGAGCGGTTGCCGAGGCGGGGTATCGCTCAGGACCGCCCGACCGCCGGCAGCACCTGTTCGGTGAACAGCCGCAACATCTTCCAGCCCTCGTCGAGCGGGATACCCCCGGCGAGGGGGTTCATCACGATCTGTTCGACTCCGCCGTCGATCGCGGCGAGACATTCTTCCGGAGTGAGGATTTCGACGGCGTTGCCCCGACGCAACTGTTCGACGGTCATCGCTTCCTCGTTCGGCCGGGGGACGCCCTCGCTCTTCCACGAGGCGTATTCGGCGGCCTCGGCCAGCAGACAGGGGCCGAGTTCACGCCACGCGGTTTCGGGATCAGGGTGCACGAGGGTGGTGGTGTTTCCGCGCGGTGGCCGATAGACGAAGCCACTGGTGCTGTTGCGCGCGAGTTCGTCCCGATAGAGCTGCTCGAGCTCGGGCATGGGCATCGGGGGATAGAACGGCAGGCCGTAGCGCGCCGCCCGCCGCGCTGCCGCGGCACTCATCCCGCCGATGAACATGAGCGGGTGCGGCCTGGTATGCGGCAGCGGCGTAACGCGCGTACTGCGGCCGTTGCGCTCGAACGGTTCGCCGCTCCACGCCTTCATGAGGATGTCCAGGCATTCGTCCATACTTCGCCCGCGGCGCGACCATTCCCGGTCCAGCGCCCGGTACTCCGCCTCCCGGTAACCCAGTCCGGCGACGAAGCTGAAGCGCCCGCCGCTGAGGTTGTCCAGCACCGCGATGTCCTCCGCGAGGCGCACCGGATCGTAGAGCGGTACGAGCAGGGCGGACACCGAGATCTGCACCCTGCGTGTGCACCCGGCGACCGCCGCGGCCAGGATCAGCGGGGACGGCAGCCAGCCGTTGTCCGCCAGATGATGTTCCTCGCAGGCGACCGCGGTGAATCCGCGCGCGTCGACGTACGCGGCCATCTCGAGCGCTTCCCGGTAGCGCGACATATGTTCCGCGCCCGGGACGTTGGTCATGGTCAACCGCAGGGCCGTCACCACCATCGGCGTGACTCGCCCTCGTGCCGGATGGACTCCGTCGCGGCGATTCGCATCGTACGAACTCCTTCACATGCGGGTCAGTGGGGCGAGCGCGAGTCTAGACAGCTGTACAAGCCGATCGCCAGCGGCCGTTGCGCGGGATGACGGCCGATAGCATGGGCCGATGGCGTTGTACCTGTTCGCGGGGATTCCCGTCGCCGACTTCCGAGCGGCCCTGAGCTGGTACGAGAAGGTGTTCGGTGGGCCGCCGACGTCTTTCCCGCACGAAACCGAGGCGGTCTGGCAAATCGCCGAAGAGCGATTGATCTATATCGTTCAGCGTCCGGAACACGCGGGGCACAGCATGGTCACGCTCATCGTGGACGATCTGGACGCCCGGGTGACCGAAGCATCCCGGCGGGGCGTGGAACCGGCGAAGCGCGAGACCTACGACAACGGCGTCCGCAAGATCACCTATTACGACCCCGACGGCAACGAGATCGGGTTCGGGCAGGTCCCGGGTTGACCGGCGGGATCAGAGTTCACCGCCGAAGTCCATCTGCTGCCGGTACGCCTCGGTCAGCACGTCGTTGGCCAGATCCTGACTGTGGTTGCGGGCGTAGCGCGAGATGCCGCGGCGCATCATCCGGATGTTGAGGCTGTAGGCGAGGTCGAAGAAGTCGTAGCCGCTGGTAACCGAGTCGACATTGATGTCCTCCTCGATCAGGTCGTACAGACCGAAGACCCACGACCACACGCGCTGATTGCGGTAGGTGCCGGGTAGGGCATGGAACAGATCGCTCTCGATGGTCAGATCCTCGTCGGCCATCCCCTGCGGGATGTCGACGTTCATCCGGATCGTGGTGTAGAGGCTGCCGTCGTCGAGTTTGCTTTCCGAGACGAACAGCGTCTCCAGGCCGCCGCAGCGCAATGTCATCAGCCGGCGCCCGCCTCGCGAACGGGTCGGCAGCGCGGAGATGTTCCACAGGTAGCGTTGGGTGTTCACCGGATCGGGAATGGTCTCGTTGATGTACAGCGCGATGGCGGCACGCAGCGCCGGATAGTCGTCGTGTCGGTGCAGCTCCCAGTAGCGGTGTCGTTGCTCGCCGGCGGTTCCGGTATCCACCGTGGTGCGTGATCCGCGGTCCCAGGGCAGCACGATGGAACGCGCGTGCTCGACCGGGACGAATTCGTCGTCGTCGTCACCGGCCAGATAGACCCACTGCTTGTTGCGCAGCTCCGTGGTCTGCTCCAGCAGGGAGATCAGGTGACGTTCGGCGAAGTCGAGGTCCTCCACCGGCCACGGCGCGAAATCGATCGTCTCGATGTCGTTCCACATCCGGGCGTGCGCGGAGAATCTGGCCGCCACGTTGACCGATTGACCCACATACGCCTCACCGTCGGCGAAGTGCAGGACGTACAGCCCGCAGAGGGTCGTCTCGGCGACCAGAAGCGGCGTGATGGTACCCAGACCCGACACGTTGTAGCACTTGAATCGGTACTCGGGCTCTAGCGCATCGTTCGCCATGGGTCATCGATATCAGAATTGCCAGGCGGCGGGGTAATTATGCACGCCTATCGATACCCATGAAACCCGGTGCGGCCCAGATGAAAACCGACCGCTCCCTGCGCTGTCCTGTCCGGATGCCGGGCGCGCAGCAGCGCCGGTGTGAGATCGTGTTCGGCGAATGTACGGATCCGGAATGAAGTCTCGCATCGTGCGGGCTGGTGAGGTCGGTGGGCGACATGAATGCCTCGTTTGAGCAAACCAGTTATACCCCTGAAGTTTTCGCCCGACCGTGGCTCGCCGCCGGAGCGCTGTTCGTGCGCGAGGAGTCGGTACTGCTGGTGCACAAGACCTACGGCGACGGCTGGGACATCCCCGGTGGATTCGTGGACGTGAGCGAGGCTCCGGTGGAGGCGTGCCGCCGGGAGATCGCCGAGGAACTCGGCCTCGCGCGGCCGCCCCGGCGCCTGCTGGTCTGTGATTGGGCACCGCATGACGGTACCGATCGGCTGCTGTTCGTGTTCGACTGCGGTGAGCTCGGCGACGAATCGGCCATCGTGTTGCAGGACAGCGAGCTGGATCGGTGGGAATGGGTGCCTGTCGCCGCGCTCGACGACTACGCGGTGCCGCGGCTGTCGAGCCGCCTGCGGCAGGCGTACGCGGCCTATCACGAGGGCGGCACGGTCTATCTGGAACGTGGGGCGCCGTTCGTCGGGGTGTGAGCTGATCAGGGGCGGGAATTCGGGCCGCGCGCAACGGTTGTCGTGCGTAGCGTGCCGGAACCGGCTACGCAGCCGTTCGTTTCGATCTTGCGTCGTTCCGGCCCGGGTCACGGCGAGCGGAAACCCGGCACGGTTACCATCGGTGCAATCCGCCGGAGCGGTCGGCGGCAGTAGTCGGTGGTACGGGAGCGCATGAACCAGGTCCTCTTCGCGGCCATGATCGCGCTCGCGGTCTCGATCACGTTGACGCCGTTGCTGATCAAGTGGTTCACCCGCAGCGACGTCGGACAGGAGATCCGCGCCGAAGGCCCGGCGAGTCACCACGCCAAACGCGGCACACCGACGATGGGCGGCATCGCCATCCTGGCCGGCATGTGGGCGGGATATCTGGGCGCGCACCTGATCGGGGCGCACTACCACCCACCGGGAATATCGGCCTCGGGCCTGCTGGTTCTGGGGCTGGCCACGGCATTGGGCGCGGTCGGATTCATCGATGATCTGCTCAAGGTCCGCCGAAGACGCAATCTCGGGCTGACCGCGGGCGGGAAGTTCGTCGGGCAGATCGCCGCCGCGCTGATCTTCGGAGTACTGGCACTGCGTTTCCCGAGCAGTACCGGATTGACCCCGGCCAGTGTGCACGTGTCCTACGTGCGCGATATCGACACCGTCTCCTTCGGTCTCGTCGCATTCCTGCTGGTCGTATCCTTCCTGGTGGTGGCCTGGTCGAACGCGGTGAACATCACCGACGGCCTGGACGGGCTGGCGGCCGGATCGATGGGCCTGGCGCTGGGTGCGTACGTGGTGGTGACGTCGTGGCAGTACATCAACTCCTGTTCCACCCGGCCCGAGATCGGCTGCTACGACGTCCGTGATCCGCTCGACCTGGCCGTGGTGTGCGCGGCCGGGGTGGCGGCCTGCGTCGGATTCCTGTGGTGGAATGCCGCACCGGCCCGGATCTTCATGGGGGATACCGGATCGCTGGCACTGGGCGGCATGCTGGCCGGGCTGTCCATCACCACCCGGACCGAACTGCTGACCGTCGTGATCGGCGCGCTGTTCGTCGCGGAGATTGCCTCGGTGTTGCTGCAGATCGTGGTCTTCCGCACCACGCGCAGCCGGCTGTTCAAGATGGCGCCGTTCCATCACCATTTCGAGTTGAGCAAATGGGCCGAGACGACGGTCATCATCCGGTTCTGGATACTGGGCGGAATCGCCGCGGCCATCGGGCTGATGCTGTTCTACGGGGAGTATCTGCACGTCGTCGGGTGAGCCGTCTCAGCGGACCTCGGCGACAGAGACCGTACGATTGTGCCTGCGGGACAACTCACATGCCTCGGCGACGTAGAACGCTTCGAGGGCATCGCGTGCACCGCAGGGGTTTTCGACCGCGCCGGTGGCCACGGCGGTGAAGACGGCCAGCTCCTCGATGTAGGCGCGGCGGAAGCGTTCCATGAAACCGGGGTAGGCGGGGAACAGCGGCGGCGGACAGTCGGGTTCGACCGAGCGCAGTGGTGCGCGATCATCCAGGCCCGCAATGGCGTTGGCGACCGAACCGAGCACCTCCAGGCGCACGTCGTAACCGGCGCCGTTGTAGCGGCTCAGGGAGACCGTCGCGAGGGTGTCGTCGTCCAGGCGCAGCGCGATCGCGGCGGTGTCCACGTCACCGGCGTCGCGGAAGAAGCGTTCACCGCGGTTCGCGCCCAGGACCGTCACCTCGGTGATCTCGCGGCCCGAGACCCAGCGGATGATGTCGAAATCGTGTACGCCGCAATCCCGGAACAGGCCGCCCGAGCGCGGAATGTATTCCGCCGGTGGGGGAGCCGGGTCCAGCGTGGTGGCGCGCAGGGTGTGCAGACGGCCGAGTTCGCCGGAGGCGACAGCGGCGCGGGCGGCTCGGTATCCGGCATCGAAACGGCGCTGGAAACCGATCTGCACCGGAACGCGCGAGTGTTCGAGATGATCGATCACCGCGAGCGTGCCCGCGATATCCGCGGCCACCGGTTTCTCGCAGAAGACCGGGATGCCGAGATCGACGGCCGCGGTGATGAGTTCGGGATGTGAGTCGGTGGCGGTGGTGATCACGACACCGGTGAGATCCGAGGCGAGCAGCGTCCGGATATCGGGCGCGAATTCCACGCCCAATTTCGACGCGGTGGTGCGGGCGCGTTCGGGCTCGGCATCGGCCACGACGACCTCGTCCACCTCGGGCAGGTTGCGCAGGATCTCCGTATGTGCGACGCCGATACGGCCGGTGCCTGCCAGTCCGATCCGGAATGTCATGGGGGCGTTCTCCTTTCGTGGCGGGGACGGTGAGTCCGGTGGGCCCGCACGGTCGGCATGGTGTGCTCGACGGTCAGTCGGCGGGTGCGGCGGTGGTCGCGCGGACGATCAATGCGGGCTGTATGCGTCGCCGGACCGGGTCGGTGCGATCGGCGTGCAGCCGCTGGGCGAGCGCCTCGACCGCGAGGCGGCCGATCTCGGTGCGCGGCTGATCGATGGTGGTCAGCGCGACGTGCCGTAGCGCGGCCAGCGACGAGTTGTCGTAACCGACGATCGAGACATCCTGTGGCACACGCAATCCCGCATCCTCCAGCGCGGACATCGCGCCCACGGCGTTGAAGTCGTTGCCGCACACCAGGGCCGTGGGAAAGTTGTTGGGGGAGAACACGGTCAGGAGTTTGCGCACGGCCGCGATGCCCGCCTCGTCGGTGTGCTCGCTCGGTACGACCAGGGGTTCGAGACCGTGCCGGTGCATGGCCGCGACGTATCCCTTGCGCCGTGGCGTCGCGCTGAAGGCCGCGCCGCCGTCGAAATGCACGATGCGCTTGTGGCCCAGGGTGACCAGATGATCCACGGCCAGTGCGGATCCGGTCTCGCCGTCATCGTCGACGGTGTCCACGCCCGCCACCGACGAACTGCGCGAGACCATGACGACCGGGCATTGCGTGGACGCCTCGCGGATCGCCGCGGCCGCGAGAACCGGTGAGAGCAGGATGATTCCGCCCGGACGGAAGGCCAGCAGACTGCTCAGCGCGGTGCGTTCGCGAGCGGGGCTGCGCCGGCCGGTGTTGAGGATCAGCTCGAGTCCGGCCTGCTGCGCCGCGCCGTCCATGGCCTCCACGACGTCGGCGAAGAAGGCGTTGTGCAGGTCGGAAACCAGCACGCCGACGATATTGGAGGTCCGGCTGGCCAGCGAGCGCGCCATGGTGTGCGGCCGGTAGCCGAGTTCGGCGGCCGCGGCCAGGACCGCGCGGCGGCGATGCTCGCTGACCTTCGGTGAATCGCGCATCACGAGGGAGACCAGGGCACGTGAGACGCCCGCCCGTGCGGCGACGTCCTGCATCGTCGGTCGCTGCATCGTGCCCTCTCCCCGGACGGTCGGCGGAACCTGTGCGCCGACGGTACCGCGCGTCGGCGCAGCGAGCAATAGAGCGCTCCAATCAGACATTCGCGCCATCCTGATTTTCCCGAATTCGCCTGGATGAGGGATATTTTGCGAGGTAGAAGCCGTGTAAACGCGGTGCGACGCCCTCTTGACACTATCGTGACACAGGTTACATTATTGGAGCGCTCCAATGATGCCGAGCGTACCGTGCACCGACAGGCCGGAGCGTTCTGATGACCGAACCGATGCAGCCGCTGCGGATCGCCGCCGCGCCGATCTCGTGGGGCGTGTGCGAGGTGCCCGGCTGGGGGCATGTGCTTCCCGCCTCGACCGTGCTGTCGGAGATGGCCGCGCTGGGGCTCGCCGCCACGGAATTCGGGCCGCCGGGATATCTGCCCGCCGAGCCGGACCGGCTCCGGGAACTGTTGGCTCCCTACGGAATCGCTGCGATCGGCGGATTCCTCGCCCTGGCTCTGCATCGCGATCCACAGGCTGCCCGCGCCGCCGCTCGCGCCAGTGCCGAGCTGTTCGCCGCGGCCGGAGCCGAGGTGCTGGTGCTCGCCGCGGCGACCGGGAACCAGGGGTACGACACCCGCCCGCAACTCGATGATCACCAGTGGCACACGCTGATCGGGACCGCCATCGGTATTCGCGATATCGCCGCCGGATACGGCCTGCGAACCGTTCTGCATCCGCATGTGGGCACGCTCGTGGAGACCGCTGCGGAGGTCGAGCGGCTGCTCGCCGAATCGGACCTCGAATTGTGCTTGGACACCGGGCATCTGCTGATCGGCGGCGTCGATCCGGTGGCGCTGGCACGTCGGCACGCCGATCGGATCGGGCATATCCACCTCAAGGATGTCCGCGCCGATCTCGCGGCCCGGATTCGCTGCGGCGCAATCGAATACAGCGCTGCCGTGCGTCAGGGACTGTTCGTGCCGCTCGGCGACGGCGATGTGGACATCGAAACGTTGGTCCGGTGTGCCCACGCGGGCGGCTACCGCGGTTGGTATGTGCTCGAACAGGATACGGCGCTGGCGGCGGGCGACACCGCGGCCGGGCCCAGCCGGGATACCGAACGGAGTCTGCGCCGACTCGAAAATATCGGCGCCGCACTGGGTTCCGCCGAACCCAGGAGTGAGCGGATCGGAGCCGGGGGGAGCGGAGCGTAACTCCGCCGCCCTCCGCCCTTCCGTCCTGATAGGAGAGATGATGACAACGAAGTCCGCCTCGGCCCGCACCGTCCGACCACGGTGGCGGCGTGTGCTGCCCTGGTTCGCCACGGCCGCGGTGCTGGCCGCGTGCAGCGGGCCCGCCGCCGAGAACACCACGACCCAGGCGCCCGGTGCGACAGGCGCGTTGACGTCGGTCTCCGTGGTCACGCACGGCAGTGCGGGCGACGCGTTCTGGAACGTGGTCAAGAACGGCGCGGACGCCGCGGGTAAGCAACTCGGCATCAAGGTCGACTATCAGTCCTCCGGCGATCCGACCCAGCAGGCCAAACTCATCGACAACGCGGTGGCCCAGGGGGTCGGCGGGCTCGTGGTTTCCATGGCCAACCCCGATGCGCTGCGTCCCTCGATCCAGAAGGCCGTCGCCGCGGGCATTCCCGTGGTCACCGTCAACTCCGGTGAGGCGCAGAGCGCGAGCGTCGGAGCGATCGGGCACGTCGGCCAAAGCGAGGAATCCGCGGGAGAGGGCGCCGGCAAGCGCCTGGCCGCGGCCGGAAAACACAAGCTGCTCTGCGTCATTCACGAGGCCGGGAATATCGGCGACAACCAGCGGTGCGACGGCGCGACCAAGGGATTCGGCGGGAGCGCGAGCACTCTGCAGGTCGACATCAACAATCCGACCGACGCGCAGTCCCGGATCAAGGGCGCGCTCGAGGCCGATCACTCCATCGACGCTGTGCTGACGCTCAATTCGCAGGTGGCGGCGCGCGCGGTGGCCGCGGTCGGGGAATCCGGTTCGGCCGCGCAGATCGCGACGTTCGATCTGAACAGTGAGGTCGTGGACGCCATCAAATCCGGCAAACTGCTGTTCGCCATCGATCAGCAGCAGTACGAGCAGGGATATCTGCCGATCGTGCTGTTGCAGCTGTACAAGTCCAATCGCAATACCGTCGGCGGCGGCGCACCGGTGCAGACCGGTCCGGCCTTCGTGGACAAGGACAATGTCGACGCGATCGCGACGTTGGTGTCGCAGGGCACGCGCTGAGAGGCGATGAATTGACTACCGCCGCAACGTCTTCGGAGTCAGCCGCCGCGCAGGGCGGTGCGCCGGAAGCGGTCTCGGGTCCCACGCTGCTGCAACGGGCGATCGTGCGGCCCGAGATCGGGGCACTGCTCGGCGCGCTGCTGGTATTCGTCTTCTTCACCGTCATCACCGACAGATTCCTGAGCCCGCTGGGCATCGCCAACTGGCTCGACGATTCCTCGACGCTGGGCATCATGGCGGTCGCGGTGGCGCTGTTGATGATCGGCGGGGAGTTCGACCTGTCGGCGGGAGTGATGACGGCCTCGACCGCCCTGGTCACCGCGCTGCTGGCGGTGCACGCGGGCTGGAACGTGTGGTTCGCGCTACTGGCCTCGCTGGTGTTCGCGCTGGCCGTGGGGGCGTTCAACGGATGGGTCGTGATGCGGACGGGGCTGCCGAGCTTCATCGTGACGCTCGGTACGTTCCTCGCGTTGCAGGGCCTGAACCTCGGTGTGACCCGGCTGGTCACCGATACCGTGCAGGTCGCCGGGATTCGCGGTGCGGCCGGATACTCCTCGGCCGGTGCGGTTTTCGCCTCCACGATCGATCTGGGCGGCACCCGCATCCAGGCATCGGTGGTGTGGTGGGTCCTGCTGACCATCCTGGGCTCGGTTCTGTTGTTGCGCACGCGATTCGGCAACTGGACGTTCGCGGTGGGCGGTTCGCTGCCCAGTGCCCGCGCGGTCGGCGTGCCCGCGGTGCGGACCAAGATCCTGCTGTTCATGGGCACCGGATTCGCCGGATGGGTGGTCGGCTCGTGCAGCATTCTGCGGTTCGGCAGCGTGCAGGCGAATCAGGGCGTCGGGCTGGAACTGCAGTTCATCATCGCGGCCGTGGTGGGCGGCTGCCTGCTGACCGGCGGATTCGGATCGGTGATCGGTGCGGCCCTGGGCGCGCTGATCTTCGGAATGGCCAGGCAGGGCATCGTATTCGCGCGCTGGAACGACGACTGGTTCATGTTGTTCCTCGGCGTGCTGCTGCTCGCGGCGGTATTGGTCAACAACGCATTCGGCAAGCGCGCGGAGAGGATTCGGCGATGACCGCGATGTCCGAGACAACCCCGCTGATCGAAACCGTCGGCGTCACCAAGAGTTACGGCGGTGTGGTCGCGCTCGAGGACGTGTCCATGGTGGTGAACGCGGGAGAGGTCACCTGCGTACTGGGTGACAACGGGGCGGGAAAATCCACGCTGATCAAGATTCTGGCCGGGGTGCATCAGCACGATTCGGGTGAGCTGCTCGTCGAGGGGGAGCCGACCCGGTTCGTCTCTCCGCGTGCGGCGCTCGATCGCGGGATCGCCACGGTATATCAGGATTTGGCGGTCGTCCCGCTGATGAGTGTGTGGCGCAATTTCGTCCTGGGTTCCGAGCCGACCTTCGGGATCGGGCCGCTGCGCTTACTCGATCGCGGTCGCGGCCGCGAGATCGCCCGCAAAGCGCTGGGGGATATGGGAATCGAGATCCGCGATATGGAGCAGCCGGTCGGCACGCTCTCCGGCGGCCAGCGGCAGTGTGTGGCGATCGCGCGTGCGGTGCACTACGGCGCGAAGGTGCTCATCCTGGACGAGCCGACCGCCGCTCTGGGCGTGAAACAGGCCGGGGTGGTGCTGCGGTACGTGGTCCAGGCTCGCGATCGCGGCCTCGGCGTCGTCCTGATCACGCACAACCCCCACCACGCCTATCCCGTCGGTGATCGCTTCCTGCTGCTCAAACGCGGCGCCTCACTCGGCTCGTACCGGAAGTCCGATATCGACTTGCCCGAGCTGACCCGGCAGATGGCCGGTGGTGCGGAACTCGCTGCGCTGGAACATGAATTGGAGCGGGTGACCGAATGAACGGGCCGCGGTCGGAGCGCGACGATGTGGCGATCCCGCTGGAGATCCTGACGATCGGGCGGGTCGGGGTGGATCTGTATCCGGAGCAGAGCAATGTGCCGTTGGCGCAGGTGCGGACGTTCGCGAAATCGTTGGGCGGCACCGCGACCAACGTCGCGGTGGCCGCTGCTCGGCTCGGGCGGCGCAGTGCGGTGCTGACCAAGGTCGGGGCGGACGGGTTCGGCGAATTCGTGCGAATCGCGCTGGGGGAGTTCGGCGTTTCGGCGCAATACGTTTCCACCTCCGCGGATCTGCTGACGCCCGTGGTGTTCTGTGAGCTCAATCCGCCCGCTGACCCGCCGTTGCTGTTCTATCGTGCCCCGATCGCGCCGGATCTGACCCTGACCGATGACGACATCCCCTGGGACGTGGTCGAATCCGTACCGCTGCTGTGGATGACCGGAACCGGTGTCAGCGCCGAACCCGCGCGGAGCACTCAGCACCGCGTGCTCGAGCGGCGTGCGCGACGCGGGCACACCGTCCTCGATCTGGACTACCGGCCGATGTTCTGGCCGGATGCGACGACCGCGGGGCGGGAGATCGGCGCACTGCTGGATCACGTGAATGTGGTGGTGGGCAACAGAACCGAGGTGCGAGTGGCGGTCGGCACCGACGATCCGGGTGCGGCAGCCGAGCGATTGGTGGCTCGCGGCGTCGAGCTCGCGGTGATCAAATGCGGTGCGGACGGCGTGTTCGTCGCCGATGCGGCGGGGCACCGGTGGACCGTGCCGCCGTGCCGGGTCGAGGTGGTGTGCGGACTCGGTGCGGGCGACGGTTTCGGCGGTGCGCTGGCGCACGGACTGCTCGCGGGCCGGAACCCGCGCCAGGCCGCGGAATACGCCAATGCCGCTGGGGCCCTGGTCGCTTCACGTCTGGCCTGCGCGGACGCCATGCCCACATCCGCCCAGATCGAGGAACTGCTGTGCCGGAATCGGCGCACCGAGGAGATCGTATGAGGAGATGCGGTGTACCTGACCGACGAACGCTGGCGTGCGCTGCTGCGCGTGCGCAGCACCGAACCCGGGGCGATCGCGCGTGCCTATGCCGCGCGACGTCGCCGCGAGCGGCTGCTGTCCGAGCAGGGCACGTTGTTCCTGGTGGCGGCGGATCACCCGGCTCGCGGTGCGCTCGGGGTCGGTTCGGACCGCACCGCCATGGCGGATCGGCGCACACTGCTCGAACATCTGCTGATCGCGCTGGACAATCCGGCGGTGGACGGCGTGCTCGGCTCCCCGGACGTGGTGGAGGAACTGCTGCTGCTGGACGCGTTGCACGACAAGGTCGTCATCGGATCGATGAATCGCGGCGGCCTGGCCGGTGCGGACTGGGAGATCGAGGACCGGTTCACCGGATACGATGCCCGCTCGCTGGTCGAGTTCGGCCTGGACGGCGGGAAAATGCTGCTGCGGCTGGTGGATTCGGACCCGCGCACCATCCCGACCCTGCAGGCGTGCGCCCGCGCGGTCTCCGAACTCGCCGCGCACGGTCTGATGGCGATGGTGGAACCGCTGCCCTACCATCGCGACGAGTCCGGATCGCTGGTGATGCACAAGGATTCGGCCTCACTGCAGCGGGCCATCACCGTCGCCTCGGGCCTCGGCGTGACCTCCGCGTATACCTGGCTGAAAATTCCCGCGCCGCAGGATATTTCGGTACTCGACGCCACCACACTGCCCGTGCTCATGCTGGGCGGCGCGCCCTCGGGGGATCCGGCGGCGGATCTGGCGGCCTGGGGCGGCGCACTGCGACACGGGGTTTCGCGCGGCCTGGTAGTCGGCCGCAGTCTGCTGTATCCACCCGACGGCGATGTCGCGGGCGCGGTCGACGCCGCCGCACGAACACTCACGGAGGCGAGATGAGCATGCTGCACGGACCGGCCGGAACACCCTCCGCCGGACACGATTCCGACCTGCTGAGTCTCGAGGTCGGGCGATCGGCTCGTCCTGGAGTACCGTCGGTCACCGACCGGTCCGGCGGTGCGCGCAGGCGTTCGGCGAGCCGATTTCCCTGTTCCGCAGGGGCATCGGAAGGTGGCTATGATCCCGTCCCGCTGACCGACAAGGCCGTGGGGTGGCGTACTCGACGGCGCCTGTCTGCCGGACAGTCTCATATCGAGTACAGGGGCGCTGCGCGATGAGCCGGCTGCACCGCCCCGCAGGCACACTGGCGGACGGCGACGATCCGGTCCTGCTGACCGCCCGGGACGCGGGATGGTCCTATGCCGGGCTGCGCGTACTGCGCCTGCCGGCTGGTGCGCCGCGGACGATACACACCGGCGAATACGAGGCGTTCGTACTTCCGCTCGGCGGTGGTTGCACCGTCCGGGTGGACGGCGAAAGCTTCGAGTTGACCGGCCGGAAGACGGTTTTCGCCCGCGTCACCGATTTCGTATATGTCCCGCGCGAGGCCGAGGTGGAGCTCGTCTCGCGGACCGGCGCGCAGATCGCGCTGCCGATGGCGCGCTGTGAGCGGCGACTGTCCGCGAAATACGGTGCGGCCGAAGATGTGCCGGTTGAGGTCCGGGGCGCGGGCCGGGCCACCCGGCAGGTCACGAATTTCGGTACACCCGGGACATGGGAGCATGCGGACAAACTGAATGCCTGTGAACTCATCACACCGGATGGCAACTGGTCCTCCTATCCACCGCACAAGCACGATGAGGCGAGCGAGTGCGAGGTCGTGAACGAGGAGATCTACTACTTCCGCATCGCCGGACGGGACGCGATCACACCCTCGCGGGAGGGGTTCGGCATGCATCGCACCTACACCACCGACGGCGAGCTGGAGGAGAACGTCGCGGTGCGCGACGGGGACGTATTTCTCATACCCCGCGGATATCACGGGCCGTGCGTGGCCGCACCGGGATATCCGATGTACTACCTGAACGTCCTGGCGGGCCCGGCGCCCGAGCGTTCCATGGCGTTCTGTGATGATCCGGCGCACGGCTGGGTCCGTGACACCTGGATCTCGACCGCGCCCGACCCGCGCTGCCCGGTCACCGGCCATCGGGGACGCGTGTGCTGACCCGGCCGCCGCTTCGGCGTGGCGGCATCCGGGCGGGATCGGCCGTTCGGTCTCCGGGTCCGCCCGGAAACTTGTTGGTACGCAGCGGGTCACGATGGGTACTCGCCGAACGCGGGCCGGGATGCGGACAAACCGGTGGCAAATGAACCGTACGACCGGCACGACGAGGAGCAACGGATGCGACTGACGACCGCGCAGGCATTGGTGGCCTGGCTGATCGCCCAGCGCTCACAGACCCTGGACGGGCGCGAGGTGCCGCTGTTCCCCGCGGTGTTCGCGATCTTCGGCCACGGCAACGTCCTGGGCCTGGGCACGGCGCTCGAGGAACGCCGCGACGTGATCCCGGTCTGGCGCGGGCATTCCGAACAGGGGATGGCCCTGGCCGCGGTGGGGCTGGCCAAGGCCGTGCACCGCCGGCAGGTCGGCGTGGTCACTTCCTCGATCGGGCCCGGCGCGTTGAACATGGTGACCGCGGCCGGCGTCGCGCACGCGAATCGGCTTCCGCTGCTGCTACTTCCGGGGGACGTGTTCACCGGTCGCGGGCCCGATCCGGTCCTGCAACAGGTCGAGCACTTCGGCGATCCGACCGTGACCGCCAATGACGCGTTCCGCGCGGTGAGCCGCTATTTCGACCGCATCACCCGACCCGAGCAGTTGCTCGCGACGCTGCCGCAGGTCGCGCGGGTGCTCACCGATCCCGCCGATGCCGGACCGGTGACACTCGCTCTGCCGCAGGATGTGCAGGCCGAAACCTTCGACTTCCCGGACCTGCTGTTCGAACCGGTCGTGCACGCGGTCGCCCGGCCACGCCCCGATCGCGCCGCCCTTGCCGCGGCGGCGCGAGCGCTGCGCTCGGCGCAACGGCCGCTGCTGATCCTCGGTGGCGGCGTGCGGTATTCGGGCGCGGGACCGCAGGCGCTGGAAACGGCAGAGCGGCATGGTATTCCGATCGCGGAGACCACCGCCGGGCGCACTCTCGTCGCACACGATCATCCGCTGTACGCCGGACCGCTCGGCATCACCGGATCGGCGTCGGCCGATACCCTTGCGGCGCAGGCAGATCTGGTGCTCGCGGTGGGAACTCGTCTGCAGGACTTCACGACCGCGTCGTGGACGGCCTTCGCGCCCGACGTGCGGATGATCACGATCAACGCCGCGCGCTTCGACGCGGTCAAACACGGCGCCCTCGCGGTGGTCGCGGACGCCGCTGCGGCGCTGGAGGATCTGGAGCAGGAACTGTCCGGCTGGCGGGTCGCTCGCGAGTGGACGACTCGTGCATCGGCGATACGCGGTGAATGGGACGACTACATCGACACCCTGCGCGCACCGGCTGCCGGACCGCCGACCTATGCCCAGATCGTCGGCGCGGTCAACGATCTGAGCGAACCGGACGACTACGTGATGACCTCGTCCGGCGGGCTGCCGGGGGAGCTGGTCGGCGGCTGGCGGGCCGAGGGCGGTGAACCCACCATGGACGTCGAATACGGATTCTCCTGCATGGGTTACGAACTCGCGGGCGCGTGGGGTGCGGCCATGGCGCATCGGCACGGGCTGGTCACCACGCTGCTGGGTGACGGCTCGTATCTGATGCTCAATTCCGAGCTGTTCTCCGCGGCGTTCGCCGGTCATCGGTTCGTCGCGGTCGTCTGCGACAACGACGGTTACGCGGTCATCGCCCGTTTGCAGGAGGGGCAGGGCGGCAATGGTTTCAACAATCTGTACCGCGACTGCCGCACCAATCATCCCGCGCCGCCACGGGTGAATTTCGCCGCGCACGCGCATTCGCTGGGGTGTGTGGTTTTCACCGCCACGGGTGTGGACGAATTCCGCGAAGCCTATGCCCATGCTCGTGAGGCGGCCGTGCGGCAGTCGAGGCCCGCGGTGGTCGTGGTGCGCACGCATCCCTCGGCATGGACCGAATCCGGGGCGTTCTGGCAGGTCGGCGTGCCGGAGCAGCTGTCCGGCCACGAGGTTCACGCGACCGCGATGACGCGTCAGGTGCGTTATCTGCGGCCGTGAGATGAACGGCGCGGTGCGCGACGCGCCGAATCGGCCTGGACTGCCGTCGATTGCCTCGCTATGGTTCGGCTGGCTCGACGGCGAGAAGGTTGTGATATGGCACTGGGCACGGTCAAGTGGTTCGACACCAAGAAGGGCTTCGGGTTCATCCGTCAGGACGACGGCGGGCCCGATGTCTTCGTCGACTACACCGAGCTGGAAGGCACCGGCTTCCGGTCGCTCGTCGAGGGGCAGCGAGTGGTGTTCGAAATCCGGCATACCAAGACCGGTCCCGAGGCCAGGAACGTCCGGAGCGTACAGAACTGATTGTGTGTGTCGTGGCACACAGTTCCGAAATCGTGTTGTCCGGGTCACCTTTCCGCAATTCTGGCTAACGAGTGTTTCAAGGTGCTCGATATGCCTGTCGAAAGCCGGTTCGGCCGGATGACGACAATGAAAGGAAAGTCCATGATCCCCGTTATCATCGACACCGGTTCCGCCGCTCTGCACGGTCTGTTCAGCACCGGCAGCGCTGCGTTCCACGGGATCCTGAACACGCCGTGGACTGGGTCTTTCGGCGGCTGAGCTCGCACAACGGTCGGTTGAATCGACTCGGCGGCCGGTCTCGGGCAGTAATTGCCCGAGACCGGCCGCCGCTTATTTCGATTCGATGACGAGGTCTGGTGACGCGAGGTACGGAATGATCGGATCGGTCGGCAGTTTTACCTATATCGGTATCATAACGGGTGCTCAACTGGGGTCCGGCCGATCTGCTGGCATACCGGCCGCAAACGCCCGTTCCGCGAAATCACAGTGGCGCGGCAGCCGCCGGGCTGGCAGTCTGGAACATCGAGACCGGGTTCGGCGGACGTTGGCCGGCCTGGCTCGTCTACAGAAGGTATGAAATGGCGCAAGGCGTAGTGAAGTGGTTCAACAGCGAGAAGGGCTTCGGGTTCATCGCTCAGGACGACGGTGGTCCGGATGTGTTCGTGCATTACTCGGCTGTTTCCGGTAGCGGCTTCCGGTCGCTCGACGAGGGTCAGCGCGTGGAGTTCGAGATCGGCCAGGGCCAGAAGGGTCCGCAGGCCCAGGGCGTTCGCGTGATCTGAGTCACCTGACTTGAGGGCTCCGCACCATCGTGGTGCGGGGCCTTTCGCGTTTCCGGGTGCCGCTTTCGCCCCGGCTGGACCATCGAATCCGGAATCTCCTTGTGACGACCTGGACGTTTACCGTTCAACCCCTGGTCAACGGGGGCACGCAGCATGGTGTCAGTGGTGGTGGCTGAACAGCGGCTGCCCGCGGGCGTCGGAAGGCCCGAACCATGGACGAAGATGTGCGGTCCGACCACAAGTACACGATGCGGATCAGCCGGCTGGCCATCGACAAGCTGGGAATCCGCCTCTACGACCGAGTCTCGGCGGTGCTGGCCGAACTCATCGCCAATTCCTACGACGCCGACACCAGTGAAGTGGCGGTGTGGTTGCCGTGGGGAGTGACCCTCGCGGGTACCGCGCGCGGCGCGCAGGAGGCGCCCTACGAGATCGTCGTGACCGACAACGGCCACGGCATGACCGCCGACGAGGTCAACGAGCACTATCTGATGGTCGGTTCGGACCGGAGAATCCGCACGGGCTCGGATCTTTCGCGCGAACGCAGCCGACCGGTCATGGGCCGCAAGGGAATCGGCAAGCTGGCCGCCTTCGGGATCTGCCGGACCATCGAGGTGATCAGCGCGGGCAGCGGCGAGCGGGATCGCACCGAGGCCGGATGGCCTGTCTCCCATATCATCCTGGACCTGGACGATATGGTGCACGACACCGAGAGCGACTACTACCCGTCGGTCGGCCCGCTGGACGGGATCGCCGCCCCGCAGCGCGGCACCACCGAAGCTGGAGGCGATCGCGCCGGGCGACAAGCTGTTTGGCGAATCGGCGACCGCCGCCGCGCGAATCCTGGTGGCCAACAAGGACCGCGCCGCGCTCGAGGATCCGGGACATGTGGAAAGCATTGTGCGCCTGGCATTGTCGCTCGGGCCGCAACGCAGTCTGCTCGATACCTTGCAGCAGATCGCCGAGGACTCCGATCCGCGCCCGGACGTCGTCGTGGCGCTGTTCGAACGCGCCCGCGTGGCGGAGATCTACTCCCTCGGGCAGATCGCGGGGGAGCGAGTCGCGGTGGTGGACAAGCTGCACGCGCTCATCGACGCGCGATCAACTACCTCTACGCGCTGGATACGTTCCTGACCGAGAATCCCCGCATCGGCGATCAGTTCCCCCGACGCCGGCGCACCTTCATCGTCGACCACATCGACAGCCTCCGCCCCGCCTCGCTCTCCTCCCTGGACAGCGACGCCCGCATCGACCGCCGCACCTGGCGCGAACTGCTCGACTCCACGCTGCGTGCCCACCGCGACTTCCTCGAGCGGGTCTACGCGATGCGCGGACTCGAGGAGGAGCGCGCACAGGCGGGTTGAGAGGCAGGGCGTCGCCTCCGCGTGCATCCGAGTGCGAGATGCTGTGGTGCGGACGCGTGACCGGTGATCCGCGAGAGCCGATCATGGACGCGTCATGTGGTTTTCCGGGGCGCGGGGCGAGACCGCATCCGATGCTGGGGAGGTACTCGTCTCGGTGTCGGTGAGACCGAGGTCACCCCCGGTGCGGAGGTGCGGCGCGATCCGACCACCCGCACTCCCCGGCGCAGACGAGCCCATTAAGCTTGGCCCCGGTAAATGCCGATCCCCCTCTTTCCCAGGAGTGCCCCCAGTGAGCGAGCTTGCGAGCGAACCATTGATACAGCGCCCATGGCGTACGACGGAGCCGAGCGCCAGCGAGGTGCAGTTGTGAGCCAAAATGGCCGTCCTGTTGTTCTGATCGCCGACAAGCTCGCCCAGTCGACCGTCGATGCGCTCGGCGACGGTGTCGAGGTGCGCTGGGTCGACGGGCCCGATCGGCCCGCTCTGCTGGCCGCGGTGCCCGAGGCCGACGCGCTGCTGGTCCGCTCCGCCACGACGGTCGACGCCGAGGTCCTCGACGCCGGCCGGCGGTTGAAGATCGTCGCGCGGGCCGGTGTCGGCCTGGACAACGTCGATGTACCGGCCGCCACCGAGCGCGGTGTGATGGTCGTCAACGCGCCGACCTCCAACATCCACACCGCCGCCGAGCACGCGGTCACCCTGCTGCTGTCCACCGCGCGCCAGATCCCGGCCGCCGACGCCACCCTGCGCGAGCACACCTGGAAGCGCGGCAAGTTCAACGGCGTCGAGATCTTCGGCAAGACCGTCGGCGTGATCGGCCTCGGCCGCATCGGCCAGTTGTTCGCCGCGCGCCTGGCCGCGTTCGAAACCAAGATCGTCGCCTACGACCCCTACGTCTCGCACGCGCGCGCCGCGCAGCTGGGCATCGAACTGCTCGAGCTGGACGAGGTGCTCGCCCGCGCCGACCTGATCTCGGTGCACCTGCCCAAGACCCCCGAGACCAAGGGCCTGCTGTCCGCGGAGAAGCTGGCGCTGACCAAGCCGGGCGTCATCATCGTCAACGCCGCTCGTGGCGGGCTGATCGACGAGGCGGCCCTCGCCGACGCGATCAAGTCGGGGCATGTGCGTGGCGCGGGCATCGACGTGTACGAGACCGAGCCCTGCACCGACAGCCCGCTGTTCGACCTGCCGCAGGTCGTGGTCACCCCGCACCTGGGCGCGTCCACCTCCGAGGCGCAGGATCGCGCGGGCACCGATGTGGCCAAGTCCGTACTGCTCGCTCTCGCAGGCGAATTCGTACCCGGCGCGGTGAACGTGACCGGCGGCGCGGTGGACGAGTTCGTCGCACCGTGGCTGGAACTCGTGCGCAAGCAGGGTGTGCTGCTGGGTGCGCTGGCCGACGAGCTGCCGGTCGGCCTGGAGGTGCAGGCGCGCGGCGAGCTGAGCGCGTACGACGTCGCGGTGCTGGAACTTTCGGCGCTGCGCGGCATCTTCTCGGCGCTGATCGAGGATCCGGTCACCTTCGTCAACGCCCCGGCCCTGGCCAAGGAGCGGGGGATCGAGGCGACCGTCACGACCGCCACCGAGAGCCCCTCGCACCGCAGTGTGGTGGACATGCGCGCGGTATTCGGTGACGGCCGCACCCTGAACGTCTCCGGCACGCTGACCGAGCCGGAGCTGGTGCAGAAGATCGTCAACATCAACGGCCGCAACTACGATATGCGCGCCGAGGGCCTGAATCTCGCGGTGCTGAACTACGAGGACCGGCCCGGCGCGCTGGGCCGGATCGGCACCGCCCTGGGCGAGGCCGAAATCGACATCCAGGCCGCCCAGCTGAGCCAGGACATCGACAAGGAGGGCGCGACGGTGGTCCTGCGGGTGAACACCGAGGTTCCCGCCGACGTGCAGGCCTCCATCGCGCAGGCCGTCGGCGCGACCAAGGTCGTCCAGGTCGACCTGAGCTGAGTCCCGCTTACCCTGTGCGCGAACCGATCCTCTGCAGGATCGGTTCGCGCACAGTGTTTTTCGCGTACCGAACGAGTTCGGGTAATCGGACACCGCGGGATCGGAACGCGCCGGAGAAGGCGTGGCCGCGACTCCGGCGCGCAGATATGAGACGAACCTGCGTGACCCGGCTGCGGGCAGCCGATCGGGAAACGACGAGAAGTGCGGCGGCTTCGGCGGTGGTGATCATCGGACGCTGTGCCGGTGGCCGGAGATGCGTCGGGTAGGAGACTGCGCGGATCCGGTCGCAGGAGTCCGAATCTCACTGATTGAGAGCCGCTCGCCCTGGTTACGGCACCGATTCGGGCTACGGATAAGGTGACCGATGCTTGCGATCGGCGCGTGTGATCGCATGGCCGATCGGCTCGGTACCGCGGCAGCCGCCGGGATCGTCCCGCTCGGCCGGACCGGCTGATTCGGCCACATATCCGGTATGGGCCACGAGCGTGAACGAACGGAGCGTTGTCATATGAAACTGGCTGTCATCCCCGGTGACGGTATCGGTCCCGAGGTCATCGCCGAGGCGCTCAAGGTGCTCGACGTGGTCGTGCCGGGTGTCGAGAAGACCCACTACGACCTGGGCGCCAAGCGATACCACGAGACCGGTGAGGTGCTGCCGGATTCGGTGCTGCCCGAGCTGAAGCAGCACGACGCGATCCTGCTCGGGGCGATCGGCGATCCGTCGGTGCCCAGCGGACTGCTGGAGCGCGGACTACTCCTGCACACCCGGTTCGCGCTGGACCATCACGTGAATCTGCGGCCGTCGCGGCTGTTCCCGGGCGTGCGCAGTCCGCTGTCGGGCGATCCGGAGATCGATTTCGTCGTCGTGCGCGAGGGCACCGAGGGGCCGTACACCGGCACCGGCGGCGCGATCCGCGTGGACACCCCGCACGAGGTCGCCACCGAGGTCAGCACGAATACCCGTTTCGGCATCGAACGCGTGGTGCGATACGCCTTCGCCGCCGCCCAGCAGCGTCGCAAGCATCTGACCCTGGTGCACAAGACCAATGTGCTGTCCTTCGCCGGTTCGCTGTGGCAGCGCACGGTGACCGAGGTCGGCGCGGAATTCCCGGATATCGAGGTCGGCTACCAGCACATCGACGCCGCGACCATCCACATGGTCACCGATCCGGGCCGCTTCGACGTGATCGTCACCGACAACCTGTTCGGCGACATCATCACCGATCTGGCCGCCGCGGTCTCCGGCGGTATCGGCTTGGCCGCCTCGGGCAATATCGATGCCTCGGGCGTGAACCCGAGCATGTTCGAGCCCGTGCACGGCAGCGCCCCCGACATCGCGGGCCAGTCCAAGGCCGACCCCACCGCCGCGATCCTGTCGGTTTCCCTGCTGCTGAACCACCTCGGCCGGACCGACGAGGCCGCCCGCATCGAATCCGCCGTCGCCAAGGACCTGTCCACTCGCTCCGGCACCGCTTCCACCGTCGAGATCGGTGACCGGATCGCCGCTTCGCTCTGAGCAACGGCGACCAGGCCCCGCGCCCGAATGTCTTCGGGCGCGGGGCATTTCGGTTGTAGTCTCAACGTTGGGATTGTCGCCCGTCGGACACTTGATCGGGAATACCCAGGTAGACAAGCTTTTTCGGTTCTCCAGTTCGACCTTGTTCTCGCAGAATAGATTCCGAGTGGAACGAACTTGCGCCCCTGAGCCGCCCTCGCGTCCGGCTCGGGCGGGGTTGTGCGGGAGCTAGCGACGGTCTCGGGGGACGAGCGGGACGGCGGCGATGGCGAAGGCCGCGGCGGCGAGATAGGCGGCGGGGAAGCCCGCGGCGGTGATCAGGGCGCCGAAGGTGGGAGCTACCGCGGCGGTGGCGAGGTACTGGCCGGTGTTCTGGATGCCGAGGCCGCGGCCGCTCCAGAACGGGCCGGCGATTTCGGCTACGGCGGTGAAGGACAGGCCGTTGTCGGCGACGGTGATGACCGACGCGATCACCAGGATCGGCAGCGCTGCCCACCACCAGTGCAGCCATGCCGAAAAGGCCAGGGCGGCCATCGAAATCACTGCTGTGATCGCAATAGTGCGAAGGGGTCGTAGGCGGCTGCCGAGGCGATCGGACCAGATTCCCGCGCCGATGCGGCCCGCCGCACCCAGGATCTGCGTCACTGTGACGAGAACGCCCGCGATCGCAAGTGACAGTCCGACACCGTGATTCAGCCACAGCAGTGCGAATGTCCAGACCGTCGCCTGCGGGATCACCAGTAGGACCGAGACGGCGTGAATGCGCCACAGTGTTGTATCGCCGCGGTACGGATTGTCTGAAACAACTTGTGTCGCAGAACGTTCGGGGCGCGGCGGATCGATGATCCCGATCGCGCAGCCGATCGCGGCGATACCGGCCATCACCGCGGGAACCAGTACCGCCGTGGAAAAGCCGTGTGCCGCCGCGATTGCCGGGATCGCCAGGGCCGCGATGCCGACGCCGAGCGGCTGCGCTGTCTGCCTGATTCCCATGGCGAATCCGCGTTGATCGGGCGGGAACCAGCCCGCGATCACCCGTCCACTCGCGCCGTTGGTGCTCGCCGCGCCTATTCCGGCCAGCAGCAGCAATGCGCCCAGCGCAAGGTAGTTCGTGGTGGCGGCCGCGGTCGCGCCCGCGCCGAACATCAGCAGCGGCCCGACGACCAGCACCGCGCGTTCGCCGAACCGGTCCACCGCGTAACCCCAGGCGACCAGCGTGCAGACCATGCCGACCATCGGCATCGCCACCAGCAGACCGGCTGTGGCCAAGGGCATTCCGCGTTCGGTGAGGGCGGGCAACAGGAATGGCGCACCGTTGCTCATCACCGCGCTGGCGGCCTGGGCGAAGAGTCCGAGGCCGAGCATGACCCACCGCCGGTTGGTGCTCAGCTGGGCCACGGCCACCATATCCTCACCTCATATCTCAAATATTGGGATTGAAATCTTATTCTATGAACTTATCGCTCACCGTACACCCGGCCCGCGGCCGCATGCGAGGCAGTTCTTCCGTCGCGGCAGTGCAGACCGGGTGGTCGGGCCCATACCACCTGGTGGATAGACTGCGAACCATGCGTCTAGGTCGAGTTGCCAGCCCCGATGGGGTCGCGTTCGTGAGCATCGAAGGAAGCACCTCCGATGGTGTCGCCAAGGAGATCGCCGAACACCCGTTCGGTACGCCCACCTTCACCGGCCGCAGTTGGCCGGTGGCCGATGTCCGGCTGCTCGCGCCGATCCTCGCCAGCAAGGTGGTGTGTGTCGGCAAGAACTACGCCGCGCACGCCCGCGAGATGGGCGGTGAGGCGCCGGAGGATCCGGTGATCTTCCTCAAGCCCAACACCGCGATCGCCGGGCCGAACTCGGCAATCGTATTGCCGCCCAGTTCCTCTCAGGTCGACTACGAGGGCGAGCTGGCGATCGTCATCGGGCGCCCGTGCAAGGACGTGCCCGCCGCCCGCGCCCGCGAGGTGATCCTCGGTTATACCGTCGCCAACGATGTCACCGCGCGCGACCAGCAGCGGCACGACGGTCAGTGGACCCGAGCCAAAGGCTACGACACCTTCTGCCCGCTCGGCCCGTGGATCGAAACCGAGCTGGACCCAACGGATCTGGAGATCGTCACCGAACTCGACGGCGAGGTCCGCCAGCGCAGCCGGACATCACTTCTGCTGCACGATATTCCGAAGCTGATCGAATGGGTGACCACCGTGATGACGCTGCTGCCCGGCGATGTCATCCTCACCGGCACTCCCGAGGGTGTAGGACCGATGCAGGACGGGCAGACCGTCTCTGTGACGGTCGAGGGTATCGGTACCCTCACCAATCCTGTTGCCGCCAAACGTTGATCGGAAAGTAGGGCTTGTGCTTACCCACCCCGCCGGCTCCGCAAGCTCCGCCGGCTCACCATCCCCCGCGACAGACGTACGGGTCCGTTTCTGCCCGTCGCCGACCGGCACGCCGCATGTAGGGCTGATCCGGACGGCGTTGTTCAACTGGGCCTTCGCCCGGCATCACGGCGGCGCATTCGTCTTCCGCATCGAAGACACCGATGCCGCACGCGATTCCGACGAGTCGTACCACGCGCTGCTGGACGCGCTGCGCTGGCTCGGCCTGACCTGGGACGAGGGTCCGGAGGTCGGCGGACCGTATGCGCCGTACCGGCAGTCGTTGCGCCGGGACCTGCACATGGACATCGTCCGGAGGTTGCTGGAGGCGGGCGAAGCGTACGAATCATTCTCCACCCCAGAGGAAGTCGAGGCTCGGCACCGCGCTGCGGGACGCGATCCGAAGCTCGGCTACGACAACTTCGACCGTGACCTGACCGCCGAGCATATCGCCGATTTCAAGGCGCAGGGCCGCGGTGCGGTGATCCGGCTGCGGATGCCGGACAAGGACATCGTCTGGCGCGATCTGGTGCGCGGCGAGACCACCATCCGGGCCGGCGTGGTGCCTGACTTCGCGATCACCCGGAGTACCGGCGAACCGCTGTACACACTGGTCAATCCTGTCGACGACGCGTTGATGAAGATCACCCACGTACTGCGCGGTGAGGACATTCTGTCCTCCACTCCGCGGCAGATCGCGTTGTACGAGGCGCTGGGCCGGATCGGGGTCGCGGAGTTCACTCCGCAGTTCGGTCATCTGCCCTTCGTGATGGGGCAGGGCAACAAGAAGTTGTCCAAACGCGACCCCGAGTCGAATCTGTTCGTACACCGCGACCGGGGATTCATTCCCGAGGGTTTGCTGAATTACCTGGCTTTGCTCGGCTGGAGCATAGGCGAGGACCGGGACATCTTCTCGATGGAGGAGATGGTGGCGGCATTCGACATATCGAAAGTAAATTCGAATCCGGCCCGGTTCGACCAGAAGAAGGCAGACGCCGTCAACGCCGAGCACATTCGTTTGCTGGAGCCCGCGGATTTCGCTCATCGGCTGCGCAGCTACCTCACCGGGCAGGGGCACATCGGCGCGGAAGTGGACGATGCGCTTTTTTCGGCCGCGGCCGAGTTGGTGCAGACCCGGATCGTGGTTCTCGGGGACGCCTGGGACTTGTTGAAGTTCCTGTTCCTGCCGCCCGCGGAGTTCACTGTCGAGGAGGCGGCGGCACAAAAGAATCTCGGACCCGATGCCGCGCCCGTGTTGCGGGCCGCCATCGCCGCGCTGGAGGATATTTCGGATTGGTCGGCAATCGCACTCGAAGCGGCGCTGAAAACCGCTCTGGTGGACGATCTGGGCCTCAAACCGCGTAAGGCGTTCGCACCAGTGCGAGTGGCCGTCACCGGTTCGCACATCAGCCCGCCGCTGTACGAATCGCTGGAGTTGCTCGGCCGAGAGGTGACCATGCAGCGGCTGCGAGCCGCCGCAACTACGATCTGAGCGCGTTCGACCCCGCTTGACCAGGCGATTTGTATAAATCGGGGAGGGGACTGGTAATCTTCTCCCCGGCCCGGAAACGAGCCTCCAGCCCACCGGGATGGAGGTAGAACGCCCAGGTCATTGGGGTATGGTGTAATTGGCAACACAGCTGATTCTGGTTCAGCCATTCTAGGTTCGAGTCCTGGTACCCCAGCGGAGTGTCTCCGGGTCGTTCGATCCGGTTGAACACTCGTCCTGGCCCCGTCGTCTAGCGGCCTAGGACGCCGCCCTCTCAAGGCGGTAGCGCGGGTTCAAATCCCGTCGGGGCTACACACAATGGACGGCTCATGCTCATGGAGAGCATGAGCCGTTTGTGTTTCGCCATATCTTGTGGGGGCACGGCCCCACACCCTGTCCGGAGGGGCTTCGCCCCCCGGACCCCGGTGCAGCTGGTTGCGTCAGGGGCGGTGCTGTCTGGAGTCCGGTGCTGTCTGGGCGGCTGGGGTGGTGAGGGTCAGTTCTGCAGGGGCCAGGTCGAGCCGCCCGCGGGCATCTCCGGCATGCCGAGCTTGCGGTGATCCCAGCTGCGGGTGCGTTCGGGTACCAGCCGGACCGCGACCCGCTTGTTCAGCATCGCCTCCACCATCGGGCGCACCTCCTCGGTGTACGGGCCGGTGTAGCGCTCCCAGACGCTCACGCCCACCTCGAACAGCGCCTCGGCGTCGTCCACGATCTCCGCGCGGCCCTCGATGGACACCCCGCGCAGCTGGTCGTAGCTGTCACCGGCCTCGACCAGCACCGTCACTCGGGGATCACGGCGGATGTTGACCGCCTTCTGGGATTTGGCCTTGGTCTCGAACCAGATCTCGCCGTTCACCAGGCCGTACCACATGGCGGTCAGATGCGGCAGGCCCTTCGGGCCGAGCGTGGCCAGCGTGATGATGCGGCTGCGCTCGAGGAATCCGGTGATCTCGTCGTCGGACATCACGATCTGTGCGCGTTGATTGACTCCCATGGGCCGACTGTAGTTTACGGCGTATGGTGCGCGTCACACGGTCTTCGTCACATCTCGGAGCCGCTGTGCCCCGGCTACAGGCGTTTGTGCAGCGCGTCCGCGGCCGCTACCAGATCCGCGGCCCAGCGCGCACCCGGACGACGTCCCATCCGGTCGATCGGTCCGGACACCGAGACCGCGGCGACGACGGCCCCGGACGAATCGCGCACCGGCGCGGAGATGCTGGCCACCCCGGCCGCCCGCTCGGCCGCGCTCTGCGCCCAGCCGCGCCGGCGCACCTCGGCCAAGGCGCGCTCGCCGAAGACCGCGTCGGCCAGCACGCTGCGCTGCAGTTCCGGATCCGCCCATGCCAGCAGGACCTTGGCCGCCGATCCCGCGGTCAGCGGAAGGCGCGCGCCGACCGGGACGGTGTCGCGCAGTCCGGAGGCGGGTTCCAGGGCCGCGATCGCGATCCGCGAATGGCCGTCCAACCGGTAGAGCTGCACACTTTCGCCGGTGATCTCGCGCAGCCTGGGCAGCACGACGGCCGCGGCGTCGAGCATGGGATCCTGCGCTGTGCTCGCGAGCTCGGACAGTGCGGGCCCCGGCTGCCACAGGCCGTTGGCGTCGCGGGCCAGCATGCGGTGCGTTTCCAGGCCCACGGCCAGCCGGTGCGCGGTCGCCCGGGGCAGTCCGGTCCGCGCGCACAGCTCGTTGAGGCCGCAGGGCTGCTCGGCCACCGCGTAAAGCACGGTCATGGCTTTGTCGAGCACTCCGATACCGCTATGCTGTCTCATAGGACGATATTTAAGTCTCAGATAATGAGATTTGCAAACCCGTCCGACACTCCCGCCCAGCCCGGCGGGGCCGACACATCAACAACACAACCACGCAACTTCCGCTCTCAACTCGCTCCGCACGGAGCGAGCCTTCGAGCGACCGTTCGCGGCCGGCTCGCCGTTCAGCGCTCGAAGCGCATGGGCGAAGCCCGAGTCTCGAGTGCTGAACGGCGAGCCTTCGGGGCCGCGAACACGCCGGAGCGAAGCGGAGGCCAAAAACACAGAGGTGATACCGATGGCCGAACGGCCACGCACACTGGCGGAGAAGGTCTGGGACGAGCATGTCGTCGCCCGAGGTCAGGGCGAGGGCGAGGCGCGCGAGCCCGACCTCATCTACATCGATCTGCACCTGGTGCACGAGGTGACCAGCCCGCAGGCGTTCGACGGACTGCGGCAGGCCGGACGCCCGGTACGTCGGCCCGATCTCACCATCGCCACCGAGGACCACAACGTCCCGACCGTCGACATCGATAAGCCGATCGCGGACCCGACCTCGCGCACCCAGGTCGAGACATTGCGCCGCAACTGTGAGGAATTCGGTGTCCGGCTCTACCCGATGGGCGATATCGAGCAGGGCATCGTGCACGTGGTCGGTCCGCAACTGGGGCTGACCCAGCCGGGCACGACCGTGGTGTGCGGTGATTCGCACACCTCCACACACGGCGCGTTCGGCGCGCTGGCGATGGGTATCGGCACCAGCGAGGTCGAACACGTCCTGGCCACGCAGACGTTGTCGCTGCGGCCGTTCAAGACCATGGCGGTCACCGTGGACGGTCAGCTGCCGCACGGCGTCACCAGCAAGGACGTCATCCTGGCGGTGATCGCGCAGATCGGCACCGGCGGCGGCCAGGGCTACGTCATCGAGTATCGCGGCGAGGCCGTGCGTTCGATGTCGATGGAAGCGCGGATGACCATGTGCAATATGTCCATCGAGGCGGGTGCGCGGGCGGGCATGGTCGCCCCCGACGAGACCACCTACGAATTCCTGAAAGGCCGTCCACACGCACCGCAGGGCACGGACTGGGATGCGGCGGTGGCGGCCTGGGAGGCGCTGAAGACCGACCCCGACGCCGAATTCGACGCCGAGGTGCATATCGACGCTTCCTCGCTGACCCCGTTCGTGACCTGGGGTACGAACCCGGGACAGGGCGCCCCGCTCGGTGCGTCCGTGCCCGACCCGGCGGAAATGGCGGATGAAACACAGCGCGAGACCGCCGAGAAGGCATTGCGTTATATGGATTTGGAGCCCGGTACTCCGCTTCGGGATGTCGCGGTCGACACCGTTTTCGTCGGTTCGTGCACCAATGGCCGGATCGAGGATCTTCGTGCGGTGGCGTCGGTGCTGGAGGGTCGTACGGTGGCCGACGGCGTGCGCATGCTGATCGTGCCCGGGTCGATGCGAGTGCGCGCGCAGGCCGAATCCGAGGGTTTGGGCGAGATTTTCACCGCGGCGGGCGCGGAATGGCGCCAGGCCGGATGTTCGATGTGCCTGGGCATGAATCCCGACCAGCTTTCTCCCGGCCAGCGCTGCGCGTCGACCTCCAACCGCAATTTCGAGGGCAGGCAGGGCAAAGGATCGCGCACGCATCTCGTTTCGCCGCTGGTCGCGGCGGCCACCGCGGTCCGCGGAACCCTGTCCTCACCTGCGGACTTGAACTGATCGTAAATATTTCGGCATGAGCCGGGCGCTACGTGGATATGCTCCGCTGCCGCCTCCGCGCCTGACCGTTCATGCCGCCACATACTCAGGAGAACTCATGGAACCCTTCAAGGTGCACAAGGGGATCGGGGTGCCGCTGCGCCGGTCCAATGTCGATACCGACCAGATCATCCCCGCGGTCTATCTGAAGCGAGTCACACGCACGGGATTCGAGGACGGGTTGTTCGCGGCCTGGCGCTCGGATCCGACGTTCATTCTCAACAACGAACCGTTCAACCGGGGCAGTGTCCTGGTCGCGGGCCCGGATTTCGGTACGGGATCCTCACGCGAACACGCCGTTTGGGCGTTGCTGGATTACGGCTTCCGGGTCGTGATCTCCGCACGCTTCGGTGACATCTTCCGCGGCAACGCCGGTAAGGGCGGGCTGGTGGCGGCCCGTATGTCACAACATGATGTCGAATTGCTCTGGAAGTTGCTCGAGGAACGACCCGGTCAGGAATTGGTCGTCGACCTGGAGGCGCGCACAGTGGCGACTGGAACCGTCGTGTTGCCCTTCGAAATTGACGACTACACCAGGTGGCGTCTGCTCGAGGGCTTGGACGACATCGGACTGACTCTCCGTCAGGAAGAGGCTATCGACCGGTTCGAAAAGGCAAGGCCAGGTTGGAAACCCACGACCATTCCGACGCCTAATTAGCGGGCCTAATCCGCCCTAGGCGTTAGCTGAGAGCCGCCAATCGCGGTAGCTGTGCGTGTGCCACACCACATGAAATTTGGCGTGGCACATAGACTCTTGCCCATTGAGGGTTTACCGTGGTACCTAGTCGGTCCGACGACGGGCCATTAGTCTGCGGAGGATTCAATGAACAAGGCGGAACTGATCGACGTTCTGACCGAAAAGTTGGGTACTGACAGGCGCACGGCCACTGCGGCAGTCGAGCAGATTGTCGACACGATCGTGCGCGCGGTGAACAAGGGCAACAGCGTCACCATCACCGGATTCGGTGTGTTCGAACAGCGCAAGCGCGCTGCGCGAGTGGCGCGGAACCCGCGTACCGGTGAAACCGTCAAGGTCAAGCCCACTTCGGTCCCTGCATTCCGGCCGGGTGCACAGTTCAAGGCGATAATCGCCGGGAAGCAGAAGGTCGCGGCCTCCGGCCCGGCCGTGAAACGCGGTGTGGCAGCGCCGGTGTCGGGTGCGGCGAAGAAGGCCGCCGCCAAGAAGGCCGCGGCCAAGAAGACCGCCGCCGCCAAGAAGACCACGGCCGCCAAGAAGGCCGTGGCGAAGAAGACGGCGAGCAAGGCTCCTGCCAAGAAGGCCGCGGCCAAGAAGACGACGGCCGCCAAGAAGACCACCGCCAAGAAGACCACGGCCGCCAAGGCTCCTGCGAAGAAGGCCACGGCAGCCAAGGCCACGGCGAAGAAGACCACGGCCGCCAAGAAGACCACGGCGAAGAAGACCGCTGCGAAGCGGACCGCCCGCCGCTGAGGTCTTTCACGACAAATCGGCCCCGGCTCATCAGGCCGGGGCCGATTCGTATATCGGCACATTTTTTCGGTGTGAGCGCGTCAGTGCACGCGTAGCGCCTTGTCGAGATGGTCGGCGGCGACCAACCGGCCGTCGGCCACCGACAGCACCCAGGCGCTGCCCTTGCGATTGCGCGCGGGAGGCAGTGTGACACCGTCGATTTCGGCCCAGTCGGCCAACAGCGGCGGAATCACCTTGCCCTGACTACAGATAACGCGCACGGTGTCCGGGGACACCAGTTCCCGGATCCGCCGCAGAGCCGCGTCCGGCGCTGTGGCATAAGCGGTTTCGGACATCGTCGGCTCGATCCCGATCTCTACGCCGAGTTCGTCCGCGAGCGGTTGAACGGTCTGCACACAGCGCACGGGCGGGGCCGAGTAGACCTCCTCGGGCCCGAAAGCCGCCAGATTCGGTGTCAGGTTCAGCGCCTGCGCCGTACCGTGCTTGTCCAGCGGGCGTTCGACGTCAGGGCCCGAGAAGCGCTCCCGATTTCCGGCCTTGGCGTGCCGCACCAGCAGCAGGGTCGCGGTGTCCGCCGGGAACCGCAGGAAATTGCGGAGGATGGTGCGATCCATCGGATACGACAGCGCGTCCATGACTCGGTCCATGCCGAGCCACTGCAGCCGGTCGACCTCGGAATTGACGGCGAATTCACCGTCGTCGATCCGGGCGGACCAATAGTCCACGCGTTTGAGTTTGCGATGCCCGGTCACCGGATAGGTGACTTTGCCCAGATACCTGCCCAGCCGGGTGTTCAGACCGGTTTCCTCGGCCACTTCGCGCACCGCCGCGATCATCGCGGTCTCGCCCGGATCGAGTTTCCCCTTGGGCAGCGACCAGTCGTCGTATTTCGGGCGGTGTACCACCGCGACCTCGACCGCGCCGTTCGGGCGCCGGCGCCACACCACCGCACCGGCGGCGTGGATGTTGGCGGTGACCCGGGGGTCTGGGTAGCGAGCGGAACCGGAATCCTGTGTCGCCGAACGGCTCACTGCTGATCCGGACGCCGCAGCCGCATGAGGAATTCCTGATGGTCGCGCACCTGCTCACCGAGCTCGGCGACCTCGTCCGCGCTCGGGCGGGCCTGCCAGGTCCCGTCCGGTTGCAGCACCCAGCAGCGCGTGGTCGGATACAGGGCCGAGTCGAGCATCACGGTCAGCTGTTCGCACAGCTTGGGGTCCTTGACCTGCGCCATGACCTCCACACGCCGATCCAGGTTGCGGTGCATCATATCGGCGCTGCCGATCCAGTACTCGTCCTGAGCCTGGAAGTGCATGACGCGGGAATGTTCCAGGAACCGCCCGAGGATCGAGCGCACCTCGATGTTCTCGCTCATCCCGGTCACGCCCGGACGCAGACCGCAGATGCCGCGCACCACGATCTGCACCGGCACCCCGGCCTGGGAGGCCCGGTACAGCGCGTCGATGACCTGTTCGTCGACGATCGCGTTGGCCTTCATCCGGATTCGAGCGGGCAGACCCTGCTCGGCGAGTTCGACCTCGCGCTGGATCCGCTCGATGATTCCGGCTCGCACACCGGTCGGCGCGACGAGCAGATTGCGGTAGGTGGCCTTGCGCGAGTATCCGGTCAGCGAATTGAACAGATCGGTCAGATCCGCGCCGATTTCCGGTGCGGCGGTGAGTAATCCGACGTCCTCGTATAGTCGGGCGGTCTTCGGGTTGTAGTTGCCCGTACCGATGTGGCAGTAGCGGCGGATGGTGGCGCCCTCGCGCCGGACCACCAGGCAGGTCTTGCAGTGCGTCTTGAGCCCGATCAGGCCGTAGACCACGTGCACGCCCGCCTGTTCCAGCGCCCGCGCCCATTTGATGTTGGCCTGCTCGTCGAAGCGGGCCTTGATCTCGACCAGGGCCACGACCTGCTTACCGGCCTCGGCGGCATCGATGAGCGCGTTGACGATCGGGGAGTCGCCGGAGGTGCGGTACAGCGTCTGTTTGATGGCCAGCACCTGCGGGTCGGCGGCGGCCTGCTCGATGAATCGCTGCACGCTCGTGGAGAACGAGTCGTACGGGTGGTGCACCAGCACGTCACCCTCGCGCAGGGCGGCGAAAACGTTTCGAGGCGTTTCCCTTTCGCCGAACGCCGGTGGGGTGGTCGGCACGTAGGGAGCGTCCTTGAGCGCGGGCCGGTCCACCCCGTAGACCTGCCACAGGCAGGACAGGTCCAGCAGACCCGGCACTTGTATGACGTCGCCCGGGTCGACGTCGAGTTCCCGCAACAGCAGATCGAGCATGTGCTCGGTCATATCGTCGGAAACCTCCAGGCGCACCGGAGAGCCGAAACGCCGGCGGGCGAGTTCGCGTTCCAGGGCCTGGAGCAGATCCTCGTCGCGGTCCTCGTCCACCTCGAAGTCGGCGTTGCGGGTGATGCGGAATGAATGATGTTCCACCACATCCATTCCCGGGAAGAGCTGATCGAGGTGCGCCGCGATCAGATCCTCCATCGGCAGGAAGGCGGCCAGGCTCGACGCTCCCTGATCACCTTCGCGCAGTACGGAAGCGCGGCCCGGAGCGACCGGGGCGCTGCGGCGTACCCGCACGAAGCGGTCCACGTTGTCGGGCACCTTCACCCGCGCGAAATGCTCGCCCCCGTTGTCGGAATCCTTCACCGTCACAGCGAGGTTCAGGCTCAGGCCGCTGATATAGGGGAACGGGTGGGCGGGGTCGACGGCCAGCGGGGTCAGCACCGGGAAGACCTGATCCTGGAAGTAACCCGACAGGCGGCGGCGCTCGTCCTCGTCCAGATCGGACCAGCCGATGATGGCGATGCCCTGCTCGACGAGTGCAGGCTGCACCTCGTCAAGGAATACCCGGGCGTGCCGGGAGGCCAGCTCCTGAGTGGCGGCCGCGATCAGCTCCAGCTGTTCGGTGGGGGACAGGCCGTCGGCCGAGCGCACCGAGAGCCCGGCCGTGGCACGGCGTTTGAGCCCGGCCACGCGGACCATGTAGAACTCGTCGAGGTTCGAGGCGAAGATCGCCAGGAATTTCGCGCGCTCCAACAACGGTTCGGAACGATCCTCGGCCAGGGCCAACACCCGCCCGTTGAAGTCCAGCCAGCTCAGTTCTCGGTTGAGATAGCGATCCGTGGGCAACTGTGAGGCAGTCGTGCTCCCGGGAGGCGGTGCGGCGGCCGGCGGCGCCGCCGGCAACCGGGGCTGCTGCTGGACAATCTCTGTATCACTCACACCATCACCTCGCTGCGCTCGGTCGTAACCCGCTCGGCGCAGACGGTGCTGCTGGTTCGCTCGCAGGCTCGATCACACTCACGATCATCCCTCATACTCGAGCGGCACCGTGACCGGCACCGCTGGCTGCCGACCCTCGACGCAGGTCTGGCGATCATCTAGCACACATATGACCCGCTCCGCACCTCCGCATGAGATCCGTGTGAACACGGTGCGGCCAACCGATGTCACGCAGTAGTGCCGTGGTGGCCGGGCCGAGGCCGCGCGTCACCGCGGCCCGCAGATCCGCGGGAGTGTCGACGTCCAAGCGCAGGCCGGGCCAGTCGCCGTCGAGGTCCTTTGCGCCCGAGTCGGCATGGCGGCGAGCCGAATCCGGGCCGAACAGCGGTGTCAGCGGTGCGGTTCCGTCGCGCACCAGCAGAGCGGCGGTGCCCTGCCCGGTGTGATCGGCGACCAGGGCGCGTCCGGTCGCGGGGGCCACGGCCAGCATATCGGCCAACTCGCCCGGACGCAGCGCGGGCAGATCCGCTTGCAACGCAAGCAGTTCCACCGCACCGTGCTGACCCCGCACCGCCTCGGCCGCGTCGGCGAGCGCGGCATTGAGCCCATCGGTGGCCGCTCCCGGATCGGGGTGCACCGCCGCGCCCAGGGCGCGCACCGCCGCGGCCACACCGGAATCCGGCGTGACGACGGTGACCGAGCCGATACCCGCGGCGAGGGCGGCGCGCACGGTGTCCGACAGCATGGCCAGCACCAGGCGCGACCGATCGGCGGGCGGCAACTCCTCGGCGAGTCGGCTCTTGGCGCGCTCGAGGTTCTTCACCGCGATCACGGCGTGGACGGCATCCGGACGCATGCGCCCATCGTTGCATGTCCGGCACTGTGGTGGGGGTCATGACCACCGGTCTTACGACGCGAATGCGGGAACGAGTGGCAGTATCGGTGTGGTGACTAGGGCGGCAGTGATGGGTGCGGGATCGTGGGGCACCGCATTCGCGAAGGTGTTGAACGATGCGGGCACCGAGGTGACGATGTGGGCCCGGCGGCCCGAGGTCGCCCGCACACTGGCCACCGAGCATCGCAATCCGGACTATCTGCCGGATGTGCGCCTGTACGGGGTGCAGGCCACCGACGACTATCGCGCCGCACTCGACGGTGCGCAGCTCGTCGTCCTGGCCGTCCCGTCCCAGTCGCTGCGCGGCAATCTGGCGAACTGGCGGCCGGCGATCGGAGCCGATGCCACGCTGCTGAGTCTGGCCAAGGGCATCGAGACCGGCACGCTGCTGCGGATGAGCGAGGTGATCGGGGAGGTCACCGGTGCGGACCCCGGCCGGATCGCGGTGCTGTCCGGGCCGAATCTGGCGCGGGAGATCGCCGCCGAACAGCCCGCCGCGTCGGTGGTGGCCTGCGGTGACGAGGCACGCGCACAGGCCGTGCAGCATTCGTGCGCGACCGGGTACTTCCGGCCCTACACCAACACCGACGTGATCGGCTGCGAGATCGGCGGCGCCTGCAAGAACGTCATCGCGCTGGCCTGCGGTATCGCCTCGGGAATGGGGCTGGGCGACAACACCGTCGCGAGCCTGATCACCCGGGGGCTGGCCGAGATCATCCGGTTGGGGGTCGCGCTGGGAGCGAATCCGGTGACCCTGGCGGGACTGGCCGGAGTCGGCGATCTGGTTGCCACCTGCACCTCACCGCTCTCGCGCAATCGGTCGTTCGGGCATGTGCTGGGCACGGGCGGGTCCATGGAGGTCGCGCAGCAGGCCACCCACGGTCAGGTGGCCGAGGGCGTCAAATCGTGCACCTCGATCCGGGCGCTGGCCGAACGGCACGGGGTGGAGATGCCGTTGACGACCTCGGTGCATCAGGTCTGCTACGAGGGATTGTCGGTCGCCGAGGCCGTCGGGCGGTTGCTCGGGCGGTCGATGAAGCCGGAGTGATTGAATTTCCGCTGTACGGGTACGGTTCCGGTCATGAGTGAGTCGATGGCGGCGGGCGCGGGGCCCTCCGTGGGTACGCAAGCTGCCTCCTCCGGGCCCGAGCGTGCCCACGGCGGCCGGATTCGGGTCGGAGTCGTCTTCGGCGGCCGCAGCAACGAGCACGCGGTGTCCTGCGTATCGGCGGGTTTCGTACTGCGCAACCTGGACCCCGAACGGTACGAGGCCGTGCCGATCGGGATCACCAGCGACGGGACCTGGGTGCTGAGTGGCTCCGAGGCCGGAACGCTCGCCATCGCCGATCGCACGCTGCCCTCGGTCGACCGATCCGGCACCGAACTCGTGCTGGCGGCCGATCCGACCCGCGGCGGCAGTCTGCTGCCGCTCGACGGTTCCGCGATCGGGACCGGTGCGCTCGAGGTGGTCTTCCCGGTACTGCACGGCGCATTCGGTGAGGACGGCACGGTGCAGGGTCTGCTGGAGATGGCGGGCCTGCCCTACGTGGGGCCCGGCGTGCTGGCCAGTGCCACCGGAATGGACAAGGAGTTCATGAAGAAACTCTTTGCCGCCGACGGCATTCCGGTCGGCGACCATGTGGTGCTGCGACCCGGTACGGCCACGGTGAGCGAGGCCGACCGCGAGCGCCTGGGGCTTCCGGTGTTCGTCAAGCCCGCTCGCGGCGGATCATCCATCGGCATAACGAAGGTGGACAGCTGGAATCGGCTGGACGAGGCGATCGCCGTTGCGCGCCTGCACGATCCGAAGGTGGTCGTCGAGGCGGCCATCGTCGGACGCGAAATCGAATGCGGCGTACTGGAGTTCCCGGACGGACGGGTCGAAGCCAGTGTGCCCGCCGAGATTCGGATGCCGGAGCTGAGCTCGCAAGCGCCGGACTTCTACGACTTCGACACCAAATATCTCGACGACGTGTGCGAGTTCGACATCCCGGCGAAGCTGAACGACGATGTGGCCCAGCAGATCCGGGAGCTCGCGGTGCGGGCGTTCCGCGCGCTGGACTGCCAGGGGCTGGCCCGCGTCGACTTCTTCATCACCGAGCAGGGTCCGGTGATCAACGAGATCAACACCATGCCCGGTATGACCGCCATCTCGATGTACCCACGGATGTGGGCGGCGACGGGTATCGATAACGGCGCCCTGATCAGCACGTTGATCGATACCGCGCTCGCCCGCGGCACCGGCCTGCGCTGATTTCCCGAACCGGGACGAGTCGACTCGCCCGGCTCAGGCGTGCCGTTCGGTCCAGGTGCCTGCCCGGTGACGCCGGGCCGAATACGGCGCATGCGGGCCATGACCGACCTGTGCGGTGCGCCGACGTGTGGCGTAGTCGGGTCAGGGCCGGGACTGCCCCGGCGACCTGGTCGTGGCGTGGCATCCCGAGTTCGAGCGGGAACCGAGTCGCCCATATTCGCACCGATTGCCGGTATCCTCGGGCTGGTGCTGTTCGCGATGACGATTCCGGGTCTGGTCGTCCTGATCACGGTCGTCGCCTGCGGTGATGTCTTGTACCGAAGGCTGACCGGGCGAACCGCGCTGCCGTGGATGCGCGGATCGGGCGGTCCGGGCGCCGCCGCCATCGGGCTGGAGGGACTCGACGCGGTGTTCGGTGCGGGCAAACAAATCGAATTCCAGCAGCGGCAAGTGGTACTCATGCACCGGGAGAATCCGGGCGATGGTGCGCCCGGCGGTCTCGGTGTCGATCTGAGCACCGGCCGGGTCACGTTCCGGCGACCCGGATGACAATCAGTTCGGGATCGGTGCGGGATCGATCGGACGAGCGGGAAGCACCTTGGCGACCACATTCGAAATGTCCTGCAGCGGAGTCGGTCCGGCCTTGTCGGGCATGGTGACGGCGATATAGGTGCCGCGGTCGACGACGTACCAGGTACCCGAGGTGATTCCGCTGGCCGGATCGCGCACCTCGAACCAGTTGACGCCGTTGATCACCTGCAACGCGGCGGATGCGACGAATTCCGCCGGGCGGTCCAGGCCGCAGCGCAGGACGACGGGGTCGCCGCCGTCGGGCAGCTGCCAGCCCACGGTCGCGGGCGGGGCGGGCTGGGCCAGCTCCACGCGGGTGTACCTGCCCACGCTCGACGGCAGCGCCGGTAGCAGAGTGGTGCACGCCTGACCGTTGGCCTGCGGTTGCGGGACCGAGCCCAGCGCGAGCGCCTCGCGCGTCGGGTGCTGCCGCGCGAACACCGCGATGGCCAGAACCACGACGATCAGCGCGACCGGCAGCGCGACGGCGGTCGCGATGAGCGCCGGCGACCGGCGGGTGTCCTCGGTCTCGACGCTGTAGCGGTCCGCGGTTCGGTCGGTCCCGGAATCGGACTGCGCGTTGTCGTCCGTGACGTCCGAGTCGCCGGCCTCCGGGGCGCGGCTGCCGGACGCGTCGGATTCACCGCTGGTCGAGGGCGTCGGTTCGGCCGGACGCGAGCGGTTCGCGTCCTGGGCGGACGGGGTATTCGCATCCTCGGACGCCGCCGCGTCCGGCCGTTCCGTTTCGCTGCTCATCCCGGAGCTCTTCTCCACTCGTCTCGGTACCGGATCCTGGCTGGTGGTCGTTGGTTTCGGGTCCGAGGGTAGCGTCGCGGGGGTCCGCTGCCCCCGGCGCGGTTCGCGAAAGGAGACGGCCATCACTGATACCAGCCCGCGGACGGTGCGTGAACTGGGCGAGTTCGGGCTCATCGCGCGGATGAACACCGGTCGCGCCCAGGTACCGGCCGTCCTGCTCGGGCCGGGCGACGATGCCGCGGTGCTCGCCGCGCCGGACGGGCGTTTCGTGGTCAGCACCGACATGTTGGTGCAGGACCGGCACTTCCGGTTGGACTGGTCGAGCCCGCGCGATATCGGGGCCAAGGCGATCGCGCAGAACGCCGCCGACGTGGTGGCGATGGGGGCCGCGCCGAGCGCCTTCGTGGCGTCCTTCGGCTGCCCGGCGGACACCTCGCTGACCTTCGTGGACGGATTCGTCGAGGGAATGTGGGCCGAGGCGGGCCGGGCGGGTGCCTCGATCGCCGGGGGCGACGTGGTGCGCGCGCCGCTGCTGATCGTCTCGGTGACCGCGTTCGGCGATCCGCGCCGCGCGCCGGTGCTGCTGTCCGGCGCGAAGCCCGGTGATGTGGTCGCGGTTGCCGGGCGGCTCGGTTGGTCGGCGGCCGGGCTGGCGGTGTTGAGCGCGGGCCTGGATCCGGGCCGGTTTCCCGGTGTGGTTGCCGCGCACCGGGTTCCGCGACCGCCGTATCGAGCGGTGCTGGACCTGGCGCAGGATGCGGCGATCACCTCGCTCACGGATGTCTCCGACGGGCTGCTCGCCGATATCGGGCATATCGCCGAATCCTCCTGCGTCGCCGTTGATCTCGACACCGCCGCGATCCGCGACGCGGAACTGGACCCGGTCGCCCGGGAACTCGGTGAGAATCCGCTGGACTGGATTCTCACCGGCGGCGAGGACCATGCTTTCGCGGCTACATTTGCTGCGGGACAGGCACTTCCGCAAGGATGGACCCGAGTCGGGCGGGTCATGGACGGCGCCGGAGTCACGGTCGACGGCGCACGCCGGTCCGGACCGGGCGGTTGGGAATCGTTCTCGGAAGGTAGGTGAGCTGTCGTGGTGAATCGGGCCACACTAAGTTTGTCCGACATGGGTGCGAAACCACTGTCGGAGATCATCGATACGGGCTGGGCCGAGGCCTTGGAGCCGGTGGCCGACCGCATTGCGGCCATGGGCGAATTCCTACGGGCGGAGAACAACGCCGGACGCGGTTACCTGCCGAAGGGCGAGAACGTGCTGCGCGCGTTCCAGCGCCCACTGGACAAGGTCCGGGTGCTGATCGTCGGCCAGGATCCCTATCCGACGCCGGGACATGCCATGGGCCTGAGCTTTTCGGTCGCGCCCGATGTTTCGCCGGTGCCGCGCAGTCTGGCGAACATCTTCTCCGAGTACTCCCGTGATCTGGGTTATCCGACGCCCTCCTGCGGTGATCTGTCGCCGTGGTCGGATCAGGGCGTACTGATGCTCAACAGGGTGCTCACCGTCTCGCCGGGGCAGCCCGCCTCACATCGCGGTAAGGGTTGGGAAGCGGTCACCGAGCAGGCAATTCGCGCGCTCGTCGCGCGTGAGCAGCCGCTGGTGGCGATTCTGTGGGGCCGGGACGCGTCCACCCTCAAGCCGATGCTCGGCTCGGGGCCGTCCATCGAATCGGCCCATCCCTCACCGTTGTCGGCCTCCCGGGGATTCTTCGGATCCCAGCCCTTCTCCCGAACAAACGAATTGCTCGGTACATTGGGGGCCGCCCCGGTCGACTGGCGTCTGCCGTGACCGGTGTTCGAACTCATCACAGTAGGAGCAGATGCATGCAGATCAAGTCCGTGCGCGGTGCCATCGTGACCGTCGCTGCCGGAGCGGCCATCATGGGGGCGCCGGTTGCGGCACAGGCCAAGACCATTCCGCTGGAGCAGGTGCCGGCAGCGCCCGCGAACACCGAACAGGCCGCGCCGGTGCTGGCCCTGTACGACCCGCAGACGGGTTCCGCCTCGCTGTCGTCGAATGTCAACGCGTTCGGCCTGTGCGCCGTCCAGAGCATCAGTGCCAACGTCCAGTGCCTGGGCGGCGGTAGGTAGTCCCTGCCGGTAGCGGTGCGGACCTGCCCTATCGGGCAGGTTCCGCATCGGCTGGGCGCAGCATCCGGACTTCGACAGTGGGGGAGAAGCGCTCGGCTCTTCGAGCGCTGTCGAGTTCGAAACCGTATTTGCGATAGAAGGCCTGGGCGCGCGGATTCTCCTGGAATACCCACAGGGAGGTATTCCGGCCGGTGTCCAGGACCTCGCACATCAGATCGTGCGCAAGTCCGGTGCCATACCACGCCGCCCGGACGTACATCGCGTTCAGTTCCCGCTCGGCCGGGGCCTCGTCGATCGCGCGGACGCCCGCGAAGCCGACGACCGTGTGGTCGACGAGGGCGACGAGTATCGAATCCGGGGCTCGCGTCGCCGCTCGGATGCGTTCCCACTGCTCGGCTCGGCGGGCGATGTCGAAGGCGTTCAGGACGTGGTCGGGGATCAGCCCCCGATAGGCCTCCCGCCAGCAGGCGATATGGCATTCGGCGAGGCCGAGGCAGTGTTCGGCGCGCAGCGGGATGATGTGCCAGGGGCGGTCGGATGTCATCTCGGCACCTTCATCTCGGCACCTTCATCTCGATACCTGTGGATAAACGACGAAACCCCGGATCACCCTCATCGGGTGCCGGGGCGTCGACGAACGGTTCGTGCAGCTCAGCCGCGAACGACCTTGCCCGCCTTCAGGCAGGAGGTGCAGACGTTCATCCGGCGGGTGTTGCCGGGCGCAACCTGCGCGCGAACGGTCTGGATGTTCGGGTTCCAGCGACGGTTGGTGCGCCGGTGCGAGTGCGAAACCGACTTACCGAAGCCGGGGCCCTTGGCGCAGACATCGCAGACGGCAGCCATAGTCGCGAGCTCCTTCATGTCATGTACGGACCGCTGCCGCATGAGACAGCCGATCCGGAAACGTATCGTCCAATGCCTGCCGACGAGAGCGTCGGCGACGCGACCGATCGACGGCCGCGTGAGGCAACCGTGCAAGAGTAGCCGTCGACGCCGAGCGATGTCCAATCGCCGTTCACGAATGAGTTGCGTCGTTCCGAGCCGGCGACGTGGCTCGGCGAACCCGGCCGACCGGATCGCCTTCGCCAGGGACCTGTCGCGCAGCCTGCCCGCGAGAGTAACGACCGACTACCGACACGCCGATCACGATCACCCGCCCCCGGAAATGCATCGTCACAAAACAACACAATTCGCCGACCTCTGGTTCTGACTCCAGTTACTCCGGGTCGTCTTGCTTGCGGCGGCGGCAGGGGGCTGCCGGCGTGACGATGCCATGTCGGTGCGGGCGATTACCCTTGCGGGGAGATCTGGGTGGTTGCCGAGGTCGCGGTCGCAGCTGGGAGCGGAAGGATGGTGACGGTGCCCGGGGTCCGGGAGGTGCTCGATGGGGCCGCGATGGTCGAGTGGGGACAGCTCTGCCTGGTGGGCCTGGAGCGTCACCGCGAGGAGATCAACGCGCTGAACGTCTTTCCGGTAGCCGACGCCGACACCGGAACCAACCTGCTCGCCACCGTGCGTGCCGCCGTCACCGCCGCCCAGGACGCGCTGGCCGCCGCCGCATCGCCACCCGGGGCCGATTTCGAGCAACCTGGTGATGATCTTGTGACCAGCGCCGACGCGGGTGCTGTGCTGGCCGCGATGGCGCGGGCGGGGACGGCCGGGGCGCGGGGGAATTCCGGGATCATCTTGTCGCAGGTGTTGCGGGGGCTTGCGGATGTGGTGCGTGACGGGCCGTTGACCGCGGGGAATCTGCGGGCGGCGCTGCGGCGGGCGGCGGTGCTGGTGCGAGCGGCGCTGAGTAATCCGGTCGAGGGGACCATGCTCAGCGTGCTGGAGGCGGCGGCGGATCGGGCGGCGGACTGTTCGGATACGGACTTGGCGGAGGTGGCTCGGGCGGCTGCCGATGGCGCGTGCAAGGCGTTGGGCGATACGCCCTCGCAGCTGGGGGTATTGCGGGCGGCGGGGGTGGTGGATGCCGGGGCGCGCGGGTTGCTGGTGGTGTTGGATGCGTTGGTGGCGGTGAGCGCCGGACAGGCTCCGGTGCGGCAGGAGTACCGGTCCAGTGGTGCGGTCGAATCCACAGTGCGGCAGGACGGGCGGTCGACCATTTCGGACGATATTCCCGGAACTGCAGTGCGACAGGAGTTTCGGCAGGACCTGACGCCCGATGTGTCCGAACCTCCAGTGCGGCACGAGCATCCGGTGTCCAGCGATCCGGCGACTCCGCAGTACGAGGTGATGTATCTGCTGTCCGGGACGACCGGGGCACGCATCGACGAACTGCGCGAACGCCTTGCGCTCCTGGGAGATTCGGTGGTCGTGGTGGGCGACGGCGTGGACGGCTGGTCGGCGCACGTGCACTGTGCGGATGCGGGCGCGGCCGTCGAGGCGGGGTTGGTTGCCGGCACGCTGAGCCGGATCCGCATCGAAGGTCTGACGGTGAATCCGCTGGCCGCCCAAGGTGCTACCGATCGCGGCATCCTCGCGGTCGCGGCGGGTGCGGGCGCGGCGCGGTTGTTCGAGGATTCCGGTGCGACGGTGCTGGACGGCGAGGTCACCGCGGAAACGCTGTTGGCCGCGATTCGGCGTATGCCGCAGCGCGAGGTGCTGGTCCTGCCCAACGGCGCGCTGGCCGCACACGAACTCGTCGCGGTCGGTATGGCCGCCCGCAGTGGGGCGGGGGCCGTCCCGCGGGAGGTGCTGATGTTGCCGAGCGGATCGATGGTGCAGGGCATGGCGGCGCTGGCCGTGCACGACGCCGGCCGGATCGCCGTGGACGACGCCTTCGCCATGTCCGAGGCGGCCGCGGGCACTCGCTGGGGTGCCCTGCGGGTCGCCCGCGAGCGGGCGCTGACCATTGTCGGAACGTGCGCCCGGGGTGACGGGCTGGGCCTGGTCGGCAACGATGTCGTCGTGATCGATGCAGACGCGCGCGCCGCGGCCCGCACCCTGCTGGACCGGATGCTCGGACTCGGCGGCGAGTTGGTAACCCTGCTGCTGGGCGCGGACGCGCCGGACGAGCTGGGCCGGCATCTGGCCGAACACATCACAGCGACATTTCCCGGGGTCGAGGTGGTCGCCTACGTCGGCGGTCAGCCCTTGGATCTGGTGCAGATCGGGGTGGAATAACCAATGGCGACACTACGCGACCGGCTCGATCACGTGCTCGGTGTGAAGGCGGCCGACTCCCTGGCCGACGCCTTCGATATGCAGACGGTCGAAGATCTGTTGCGGCACTACCCGCTGCGATACGCCACGCAGGGGCAGCCGCTGAGCGAGGAGGCTCCCGAGGAGGGCGCGCACCTGACTGTCGTCGGCGTGGTCACGAAAACCGAACTGCGGCCGATGAAGAACCGTCGCGGCCGGTTGCTGAAGGTCGAACTCGACGCCGGATCGGCGAAACCGGTGGAGATCACCTTCTTCAACGGCGACAAGGTGAGCTATCTCGTGAAACAGGGTGTACGGGCGATGATGTCGGGCACCGTGCACTGGTGGCGGCCGGACCGGTGGAATCTGTCCCACCCCTCCTATCTGATCCTGCCCGAGGCCGGGGAGTCGGTGGAGAATCTCACCGCGGTGCGCGGCAGCGGCGATCTGCGCGGTCTGGCGCAGAGCGCGAAAGGCGCCGAGGGCGTCGACGTGTCGTTCTTCGAGCGCGAGTACATCCCGGTCTATCCGGCGACGGCCAAGGTGCAGAGCTGGGATGTGCTCGCCTGTGTGCGGCAGGTGCTCGATCAGCTGGATCCGATCGATGATCCACTGCCGCAGGATCTTCGGGCCGAACGTGAGCTGCTCGCGGTGTCGGACGCGCTGCGCCTGGTGCACCTGCCCGAGCGCAAGTCCGATATCGAACAGGCCAGGGAGCGTTTGCGTTTCGACGAGGCGCTGGCCCTGCAACTGGTCCTGGCCGAACGCAGGCACGACGCCGCGGGGCGTACCGCCAAACCCTGCCCACCCCGGACCGGCGGAATCGCAACCGAATTCGACAAGCGCCTGCCGTTCGAACTCACCGCGGGCCAGAAACAGGTGATCGCGGAGATCTCCGGGGATCTGTCCAGTCCGCATCCGATGCACCGGTTGCTGCAGGGGGAGGTCGGCTCCGGCAAGACCATCGTCGCCCTGCACGCCATGCTCCAGGTGGTCGACGCCGGACAGCAGTGCGCCCTGCTCGCTCCCACCGAAGTGCTTGCCGCCCAGCACTATCGGTCGTTGCGCGGCATGCTCGGCGAACTCGGCACGGCAGGTGAGCTGGGCGCGGCCGACAACGCCACCAAGGTCGTGCTGATGACCGGCTCGATGTCCACCAGCGCGAAGAAGGCCGCGCTGCTGGACGCGGTGACCGGCGAGGCCGGGATCGTCATCGGCACGCATGCGCTGATCCAGGACAACGTCGAATTCCTCGACCTGGGCATGGTGATCGTCGACGAACAGCACCGGTTCGGCGTGGAGCAGCGGGACGCCCTGCGCGCCAAGGCGAAAGACGGCTTCAGCCCGCACCTGCTGGTGATGACCGCGACCCCGATTCCGCGCACCATCGCGATGACCACCCTGGGTGATCTGGAGACCTCGACGCTGACCGAGCTGCCGCGCGGACGCTCGCCGATCACCACCCGGGTGGTGCCCGCGAGAACGCATCCGACCTGGGTGGACCGGGCCTGGGAGCGTATTCGCGAGGAGGTCGGCCGAGGTCGTCAGGCGTATGTCGTGTGCTCGCGCATCGGCGAGGAGGAGGACAAGCCGAAGACCAAGGGGCGCAAGGCGAAACCGGAGGAGGAGAAGGAGGGGCCGACCACACATGCGGCCCGGGACGTCTACGAGACGCTCTCGGCCGGTGCGCTGGCCGGATTGCGGGTCGGGCTGCTGCACGGGCGTCTGCCGAGCGATGAGAAGGACGCGGTCATGCGCGCGTTCAACGACGGTGAGATCGATGTGCTGGTCTGCACCACCGTCGTCGAGGTCGGCGTGGACGTGCCGAATGCGACGGTCATGGTGATCGTGGACGCCGACCGCTTCGGCGTGAGCCAGCTGCATCAGCTGCGCGGTCGCGTCGGGCGCGGTGAACATCCCGGACTGTGCCTGCTGATCACCGAAACCTCCCCGATGGGCACGGCCATGGCCCGGCTCGAGGCGGTGGCGGGCACTCTGGACGGATTCGAATTGTCGGTGCTCGATCTTCGGCAGCGCCGGGAGGGCGATGTGCTGGGCTCGGCCCAGTCCGGCACGGCGCGGTCGCTGCGACTGCTGTCACTGCTCGACGATCTCGAGGTGATCACCGCCGCGCAGCAGCTCGCCCGTGAGATCGTCGAAGCGGATCCGGGGTTGGTTCGTCACCCCGGCCTGGCGACGATGATGCGCGCGGCGGTCGACGGTGAACGCCTGGAATACCTGGCCAAGTCGTAGGCGCACGGATCGGCATCACACGGCCGGGACCGCTCGGCGGTGGGCGACGGCCCCGACCGGCCGGACCGGCGAGGTATCGGGTGCTGCCGCGGCGACCTGCACCGGGTCGTGTACGCGTTGAACAGCGGTCGGCGGGTGCCGGAAACGGGGCTCGGCGGGGTGTGCCGGGTCGGGACGCAGTCGGGTGTGAGTGTCGGGTCGGGCGTCGGCGATAGCGGACGTGGGTTCAGCGTGCAGGTGTCGGCGGGTGTGGGCGTTGGGGCGGATGTCCGCGAGTGCGGGCGTTGGATGGAGCGTCGGTGGATACGGGCGCTGGATGGGAAGGACGGCGGAACCTGTGGTCGCGATCGATTTCGAGCGAGTGCGCAAAGAGGCCGTACCTCGGCTGTTCGCCCGGGTGCCGGTATGGCAGGGGGTCGGCGGGATTCCGCCGACGTTGCTCGTGCTGGCGGGCATCGTCAGTGTGCAGATGGGCGCTGCGCTGGCGACCGAGTTGTTCGCCGCGACGGGGCCCGCCGGCGCGGTGAGTCTGCGACTGTTCTTCGCCGGTGTCGTCCTGTTGGTGTTCTGGCGTTCCTCGCTGCGGATCGAACGCCGGGCGTTGCCGGTCGTCCTCGGTTACGGCGCGGTGCTGGCGCTGATGAACCTGTCCTTCTACGAGGCGATCGATCGCATCCCGCTCGGCATGGCCGTCACAGTCGAATTTCTCGGCCCACTCGCGGTGGCCCTGGCCGGATCGCGGCGCTGGGTGGACCCGGTGTGGGCGGTGCTGGCCGGCGCCGGAGTGCTGTTGCTGACGCGCGCGGCGGGGCGGGTGCCCTGGACGGGTGTGCTCCTCGCATTGGGCGCCGCGACCTGCTGGGCCGGTTATATCCTGCTCGGTGCGAAACTCGGCGAGAAGACCAGCGGCGGTGGGGGATTGGCGTTGGCGATGGCCTTCGGCGGGGTCCTGATGGCGCCGGTCGGCGTCGCGGGCGCGGGGGCGTCGCTGTTGCATCCATCGGTGCTGGCGGCCGGTTTCGGGGTCGCGATGCTGTCCTCGGTGCTGCCGTATTCGGTGGAACTCGAGGCGTTGCGCCGGATTCCGCCGCGGGTGTTCGGCGTGCTGATGAGCCTGGAGCCCGCCGTGGCGGCGGTGGCCGGGCTGCTCGTGCTGGGCCAGCGGATGAACTTGCCCCAGTGGGCCGGGATCGCGTGCGTGGTCGCCGCGTCCGCCGGCGCCACCCGTACCGGCCGGGCCGAACCCTAGCGGACTGCCCGGTGGCCGTGGCCGGCATCGCCACCCGGCAACGAGCGCAACCGCCGAGTACCCCTAGCGCACCGCGCGGGGGTACGGCAGGTCGACCGATGTCGTCTCGGTGACGGCCAACGGCCGTCCGATCTGGGGGAACGCTCGCTGTGGGCAGGAGGATCGCTCGCAGACCTTGCAGCCCGCGCCGATCGGGACCGCGGCGGACGGGTCGTCCAACTGCAGGCCGCTGGAGTACACCAAGCGGTCGGCGTATTCGATATCGCACCCCAGACCGATCGCGAATTCCTTTGTGGCCGAGCTGAATCCGCGCGTCGCCGGATTGGTGGTGCGGGCCACCCACAGGTAGCGGCGTCCGTCCGGCATGGCGGCGACCTGGGTGAGTACCCGGCCGGGATTCGCGAACGCCTCGTGTACCACCCACAGTGGGCAGCTGCCGCCGACGCGGGAGAAGTGGAACGCGGTCGCGGACTGGCGTTTGGAGATGTTCCCGGCGCGGTCGGTGCGTACGAAGAAGAACGGCACCCCGCGTTGGCCCTGCCGCTGCAGCGTGCTCAGCCGATGACAGACGGTTTCGAAGCCCACTTCGAAGCGCAGTCCGAGGAGATCGATGTCATAGCGCAACTCCTCGGCCGAGCGCAGAAATTTCCCGTACGGCAGTACCACCGCGCCGGCGAAGTAGTTGGCCAGGCCGACCCGGGCCAGTGCGCGGGACTCGCCGGTCAGCGACGGCGTTCCGGCGATGACCTCGTCCAATAGCGGCCCGTACAGCAGAAAGGCCAAGGTGGTGGCGATCTGGAAGGCGCGCTGCCCCGGTCGCAGCCGTCGCGCCAGGGTGAGGGTGCGGGTTTCCGGATCGTAATGCCGTTTGGGGATGGCCGGATCGGCTCCGTCGCCGCGCACCAGCACGGTCACTCGGGCGCGTTCCTCCGCGACCCGGGCCAGCTGGCGGTCCAGCGACCCGATCGTCAGGCCGGATTCCTCGAACAGCTGCTCGGCGGCCAGATCGAGCTGGGCGATGTGATTGTGATGGTCGTAGAAGAAATCGCGCACGTCTTCGTACGGCATCGGCACGCCGGGCGCACCGGTCGGCGTGGCGACCTTGGAGGAGAGCAGATCCAGCTGGTCGGTGGCCGCGCGCAGGCGGCGATGCATGGCGACGATGGTTTTGGCGACCTCTGGAAGGCGGGTGGCCAGATCCTCGACCTCGGCGGCGGGCGGTGCGGTGCCGCCCGCCGCCTCGACCAGGACCTCGTGCAGATCCGAGACCAGACGGGCGTCGGAGTCCGCGGCGAAGAACTGCACATCGAGATCGAATGTCGAATTCAGTTTCAGCAGAACGGGAATGGTGAGTGGCCGCTGATCGCGCTCGAGCTGATTGAGATAGCTGGGCGAGAGCTCGAGGGACTTTGCCAGGGCGGCCTGCGTCATCCGCCGTTCCTCGCGCAATCGCCGTAGTCGGGCACCCGCATACATCTTGCGCACCTGCAAGATGCTACCTACGGATATTCGCAATCATTGCAATATCTTCGGCCATGTCTGCGGACGATCTGCCGGGCCCGCCATTTCTATCGATATTACTGATGCGTAGTGTGCGAATCCCCGATGGTCGAGCCGGGTGGGAAGGCAATCGCCCGTCGGCACGCGGCTCGGTGCGGCGGAACCGTTCTCGAAGGTAACCGATGGTGAGCCGTGCGGCCGGCAGCTCGCATTCGGTGGTGACCGATCCGATCGCGTGGTTCGAATGTGTCCGACCGATGACGCCGGTGTCCGCATTCGGTCGATGCACAGTGAGATGTCGTGGCGATGTCGTGCCGCGCACCGCCCGGACCGGCCCGGGGTGAGTGTTCGGTCGAACCCGTTACAGTTTGCGCAGGCCTGTATCCGGGCAGGTACCTTTAGCGGATGTTCTCCAAAGTGCTCGTCGCCAACCGCGGGGAAATCGCCATTCGGGCGTTCCGCGCCGCCTACGAACTCGGAGTCGGAACCGTCGCGGTGTTCCCCTACGAGGACCGCAACTCGGTGCACCGGCTCAAGGCCGACGAGGCTTATCAGATCGGCGTGCCCGGCCATCCGGTCCGGGCCTACCTGTCGATCCCGGAAATCATCTCCGCCGCCAAGACCGCCGGGGTCGATGCGATCTATCCCGGTTACGGATTTCTGTCGGAGAATCCCGATCTTGCCGCGGCCTGCGCCAGTGAGGGCATCACCTTCATCGGTCCCTCGTCCGATGTGCTCGAATTGACCGGTAACAAGGCCCGCGCGATCGCGGCCGCGCGGGCGGCGGGCCTGCCGGTGCTGGCCTCGAGTGAACCGTCGGCCGATGTTTCCGAACTGCTGGCCGCCGCGGAATCGATGGAATTCCCGGTCTTCGTCAAGGCCGTCGCGGGTGGTGGCGGACGCGGTATGCGGCGCGTGGCGCAGCGGGCCCAATTGCGCGAATCCATCGAGGCCGCGATGCGCGAGGCCGAATCGGCCTTCGGCGATGCCACGGTCTTCCTCGAGCAGGCGGTGATCAATCCGCGCCATATCGAGGTGCAGATCCTGGCCGATGGCCACGGCAATGTGATCCACCTGTACGAGCGCGATTGTTCGCTACAGCGGCGGCACCAGAAGGTGATCGAACTCGCGCCCGCGCCGAATCTGGATCCCGCACTGCGCGAGCGTATTTGCGCCGACGCGGTGGCCTTCGCCCGGGAGATCGGATACAGCTGCGCGGGCACCGTGGAGTTCCTGCTGGACGAGCGCGGCAACCACGTGTTCATCGAGATGAATCCCCGTATCCAGGTGGAACATACGGTGACCGAGGAGATCACCGACGTCGATCTGGTCCAGTCGCAGCTGCGCATCGCGGCGGGGGAAACGCTGGAATCGCTGGGGCTGAGCCAGGATTCGATCAGCATTCACGGCGCGGCGTTGCAGTGCCGGATCACGACCGAGGATCCGGCCAACGGATTCCGGCCCGATACCGGGCGGATCACCGCGTACCGCAGTCCCGGCGGCAGCGGGATCCGACTGGATGGCGGAGCCAATCTGGGCGCCGAGGTCGCCGCGCATTTCGACTCGATGCTGGTCAAACTCACGTGTCGCGGAAGGGATTTCGCCACGGCCGTGGCGCGGGCGCGGCGAGCGGTCGCCGAATTCCGGATTCGCGGCGTGTCCACGAATATCCCTTTCCTGCAAGCGGTGCTGGACGATCCGGATTTCCGGGCCGGACGGATCACCACGTCGTTCATCGATGAGCGGCCGCATTTGCTGACCCAGCGCGGTTCCGCGGACCGCGGTACCAGGATCCTGAACTATCTGGCCGATATCACCGTCAACAAACCGCACGGTGAGCGGCCCACGGCGGTCTACCCGCAGGACAAACTGCCCGCGCTGGATCTGACCGTGCCGCCGCCGGACGGCTCGCGTCAGCGGCTGTTGCGGTTGGGCCCGGAGGGTTTCGCGCAGGCGCTGCGGCAGCAGAGCGCGATCGCGGTGACCGACACCACCTTCCGCGACGCGCATCAGTCGCTGCTGGCCACCCGGGTACGCACCAACAGCCTGTTGCAGGTCGCTGGGCACGTGGCGCGGATGACGCCGGAGTTGTTGTCGATCGAATGTTGGGGCGGGGCAACGTACGACGTGGCGTTGCGATTCCTGCACGAGGATCCGTGGGAGCGTCTGGCGGCGTTGCGGGAGGCGATCCCGAACATCAACCTGCAGATGCTGCTGCGCGGGCGCAATACGGTGGGGTACACGCCGTATCCGGAAAAGGTCACGCGCGCATTCGTTCAGGAAGCGACCGGCAGCGGTATTGATATCTTCCGGATCTTCGACGCGTTGAACAACGTCGATCAGATGCGTCCGGCGATCGATGCGGTGCGCGAGACCGGGACCACGATCGCGGAAGTCGCGCTGTCCTATACCGGTGACCTGTCGAATCCGGACGAGAATCTCTACACCCTGGACTATTACCTGAAGCTGGCCGAGCAGATCGTCGAGGCCGGCGCGCACGTCATCGCGATCAAGGATATGGCCGGGCTGCTGCGCGCGCCCGCGGCGCACACCCTGGTCACCGCGCTGCGCAGTAATTTCGATCTGCCGGTGCACGTGCACACGCACGACACCCCGGGCGGTCAGCTCGCGACATATCTGGCCGCATGGCAGGCCGGGGCCGACGCGGTGGACGGTGCCAGCGCGCCCCTGGCCGGCACCACCTCTCAGCCCGCGTTGTCGGCAATCGTTGCCGCGGCGGCTAATTCGCCGTACGACAGTGGAATCAACCTGCAGAACGTCTGTGATCTGGAGCCGTACTGGGAGGCGTTGCGAAAAGGCTACGCGCCCTTCGAATCCGGGCTGCCGAGTCCCACCGGGCGCGTCTACGAGCACGAGATCCCGGGCGGTCAGCTGTCGAATCTGCGGCAGCAGGCCATCGCCCTGGGCCTGGGCGATCGGTTCGAGGAGGTGGAGGCGAAATACGCCGCGGCGGACCGGCTCCTGGGTCGTCTGGTGAAGGTGACCCCGTCCTCGAAGGTGGTCGGCGATCTGGCGCTGTCGCTGGTCGGGTCCGGAGTGACGGTGGACGATTTCGCCACCGATCCCGGCCGCTACGACATTCCCGATTCGGTGATCGGATTCCTGCGTGGGGAACTCGGTACGCCCGCGGGCGGATGGCCCGAGCCGTTCCGGAGCCGGGCGCTGGCCGGGCGCGGTCCGGCCAAACCCGAGACCGAGCTCACCGCGGAGGACGAGACCGGGTTGAACGGCGATTCGGCGCAGCGCCGAGAGACGTTGAACCGCTTGCTGTTCCCCGGCCCCACCACCGAATTCCTGGCGCACCGGGAGAAATTCGGCGATACCTCCGGACTGTCCACGAACCAGTACTTCTACGGTCTGCGGCACGGCGAGGAGCATCGGGTCCAGCTGGAGAAGGGGGTGACGCTGCTCATCGGCCTCGAGGCGATCTCCGAACCCGACGAACGCGGTATGCGCACGGTGATGTGCATTCTCAACGGCCAGCTGCGGCCGGTCATGGTGCGCGACCGTTCGATCGCCAGCGAGATTCCGGCCGCGGAGAAGGCCGACAAATCCGATCCCGGCCATATCGCCGCACCCTTCGCCGGCGTGGTCACCCTGGTCGTGACCGAGGGCGACCGCATCGCCGCGGGCGACACCATCGGCACCATCGAGGCGATGAAGATGGAGGCCGCCATCACCGCGCCCCGCGCGGGCACCGTCGCTCGCGTCGCCATCGGCCGGGTGCAGCAGGTGGAGGGCGGCGACCTGCTGGTGGACGTCCGCCCGGACGAGACCGCCGCCGAGTGAGCGGGCGTCGGCGGACATCCGGGGACCGCCGGTGAGGTCGTTCACCGGCGGTGACTCGCGAGATCTCTTGGGCGGGAGCGTATCCCGATGACACGGATCGTTGCCGGAGTCGCGGGCGGGCGGCGGTTGCGGGTGCCGCCCGCCGGGACCCGGCCGACCTCGGACCGGGTGCGTGAGGCGCTGTTCAGCATGTTGTGTGCGCGAATGGATTTCGACGGCATTCGGGTGCTCGACCTGTATGCGGGCTCGGGGGCGCTCGGCCTGGAGGCGTTGTCCCGCGGCGCATCCCACGCGCTGCTGGTCGAATCCGATCGCAAGGCGGCGGCGGTGGTCCGCGGCAATATCGCCGATCTGGGTCTGCCCGGCGGTGAATTACGTATCGGCACAGTATCTTCCGTACTGGCCACCGCCCCGCCCGAACCGTACGACCTGGTGCTGTCCGACCCGCCCTACGCCCTGGACAGCGCCGCGATCACCGCCGATCTGGCCGCTCTCGCCACCAACGGCTGGTTGTATCCGGACGCCCTCGTCGTCATCGAACGCGCCACCCGTTCCCCCGAAACCTCGTGGCCCACAGGGTTTTCCGCACATCGGGAACGCCGCTACGGCGAGACCCGCATCGAATCCGCCGACTACGAACCCTGAGCAGTCTCGGGCCGGCTCCGCCCGTCCCACGCTCCAGCCAGCGTTGCGATCACCGTCTGGCCGTTCTCGCCGCCGACACCCGGCGGTGTCCCGACGCCCTCGTCGTCGGACATATCACCCATCCTCGCCACACTGCCTCGCCCACCGACTTTTCCGCGTATCGCGGCCGCCGCTACGGTGAGACTCGTTCGGCGCGGCCACGGCATTCCGCGACACAGGCCCCGGTACGCACGGTGAATGTGCAGGTGCCGTCGACGTCGGCTATGGCGGCGGTGTCTACCCGGCCGGTGTGGAATCGACAGGCGGTGTCTGCGACATGAGTGGTCAGGGCGGTGATGAGCCGGTGCGTGGCCTTCAGAGCAGAGATTCGGCGGCGGCGTCGGCTATGGCGGTGGCGACCCAGGTGAGGGCGGGCGAGTCGAGTCGCCATTGCTGCCAATACAGGGCGACGTCGATGTGCAGCGATTCGTCTATGGTGACCAGCGACTTCGCATAGCCGTGCAGGTCGATCTGGAGGTCGGGCAGCAGGCCCCAGCCCAGGCCGAGGCGGACGGCCTCGGCGTAGCTGGAGGTGGCGGGGATGTAGTGCCGGGGCGGGTCGACCGGACGCCGGGTGCGGCGGCGCATGAGCCGGTCCTGGAGGTCGTCCTTGTCATCGAACATGATCACCGGGGCCAGCGCGACGGCGCGTGCGGTCGCGCCTTCGGGGAACCAGGTCCGGGCGAACTCCGGAGTAGCCATGGGGCGGTAGCGCATCGAACCCAGGCGGCGCACCCGGCAGCCCTGCACCGGCTGGGCGGTGGCGGTGATCGCGGCCATGACGGTGCCGTTGCGCAGCAGGCGCGTGGTGTGTTCCTCGTCCTCGCGGTGGATTTCGAAGCAGACCCCGGCAGGCGCGCCGGACAGCGCGGGCATCACCCAGGTCTCGAGCGAATCGGCGTTGACCGCGATCGGCAGCCGGACGCGCCGGTCCGCCTCGGGGCCCGCCTCGCCGTATTCGCTTGCGGCGGCGCCGAGTTCGCGGGCGGTATCGCCGGTCAGCAATTCGATCTGACGGGCCAGGCGGAGTACCGCGAGCCCGGATTCGGTGGGGCGCACGGGTTTCGTACGTTGCAGCAGGATGCGCCCGACCGCATGCTCGAGTGCCTTGATGCGCTGACTGACCGCCGACGGGGTGACCCGCAGCCGTCGCGCGGCCGCCTCGAAGGTGCCCTCGGCGACGGCCGCGTCCAAGGCCCGGAGCTGATCCAGCTGCAGATCCATATCAAGGAATTCTAATGATAGTTGAGAAACATTAGCTGGCCTGGCTGAAAGCCCGCACTTACCGTGGAGCCGGTGAATACGTCGTCGGCCGTGCAGGCCACCCTGTCGGGCCTGGGTTTCGGACTCTCACTGATCGTCGTGATCGGCGCGCAGAACACCTTCGTCCTGCGTCAGGGCATCCGCCGCGAGCACGTGCTCGCCGTGGTGGCGGTGTGCGCGGTCTCGGACGTGGTGCTCATCGCCGCGGGCGTGGCCGGACTCGGCGCGATCATCCGGTCGGCTCCCACGGTGCTGGTGGTGGCGCGGTACGCCGGGGCGGCGTTCCTGATCGGCTACGGGATCATGGCGGCACGGCGGGCACTGTCGCCGGGGGCGATCACCGGCGAACCGTCCGGCGCCTCGGTGGCGCTGGGTGCGACGCTGCTCACCTGCCTCGGGATGACCTGGCTCAATCCGAACGTCTACCTCGACACCGTGGTCCTGCTGGGTTCGTTCGCCAGCACCTACGCGGGCGCGTACCGGTGGTTTCTGGCCGCCGGGGCGATGCTCGGCAGCATCCTGTGGTTCACCGGCCTCGGCTTCGGCGCTCGCCTGCTCGGTCCGCTATTCGCTCGCCGAACCGCTTGGCGCGCACTGGATTCGGTGATCGCCCTGATCATGTTCACCCTGGGCGCCGTGCTGGTGCTGCAGCATTGAGTCAGTGCGCGCCGGCGAAGTCCAACAGCCGATCCAACGGCCAGGTGTTGACGATCCGGTCCGGATCGACACCGTTGGCCAGCGCCCGCGCGCAGCCGTAACTTTGCCAGTCCAGTTGTCCCGGCGCATGGGCGTCGGTATCGATGGCGAAATGGCAGCCCACCTCGACGGCCAACCGGATCAGCCGTCCGGGCGGATCGCGACGTTCCGGGCGGCTGTTGATCTCCACGGCGGTCCCGAAGCGATGGCACGCCTCGAAGACGAGTTCGGCGTCGAACTCCGATTCGGGCCGGATGCCGCGCTGACCTTCGACCAGTCGTCCGGTGCAGTGTCCGAGGACGTCCACATCCGGATTCGCGACTGCGGTGACCATGCGCCTGGTCATGGTCGCGCTGTCCGCGCGCAGGTGGGAATGCACGCTCGCCACGACTATATCGAGTTCGGCGAGCAGATCCGCGCGCTGATCGAGCGAACCGTCGTCGAGGATGTCGACCTCGATGGCGGTCAGGATCCGGAACGGCGCCAGCCGCTCGTTCAGCTCGGCGACCACGTCGAGCTGACGGCGCAACCGCTCGGCGGACAGCCCGTTGGCGACCCGCAGCCGCGGTGAATGATCGGTCAGCGCACAGTATTCGTGCCCGAGCGCGATCGCCGTACGCATCATCTCCTCGATCGGACTACCACCATCGGACCAGTCCGAATGCGTATGCAGATCCCCCCGCAACAGCTTGCGGATCTCCGCTCCCTCGGGCGCGATCGGCCTTGCCTCCGAACGTAATTCGGCCAACTTCGCGGGAACCTGTCCGTCCGCCGCCTGAGCGATCACGGCTCCCGTCTTCGGCCCGATCCCCGAAATATCCTGCCAGTCACCGCTTTTCCGAAATCGCTCGAATTCGGCGTCCGACAACGCCGCCACCGCGTCGGCCGCCCGGCGGTACGCCTTGACCCGATGCGTCTGCGCCCGCCCACGCTCCATCCAGAACGCGATCTCCCGAAGCGCCGCTTGTGCTTTCAACGCCCCGGCCACCTCATCCGGTGAGGACATGAACGACTCCTGGGGTACGTCCGAAACTCGGACACGCTTTCAACAGTGACTCGGTGAGCTTCGCGTCACCGACCGTCCCGCTACCCGGTGCAACGACCGATGCCGTGAGTACATGGGTACCTCCATGTACTCGCATCGACCCAGCTTGCGATTGATCCGGTTGTCAAGGTTGGAAGGTACTGAGTGTCGTTGGCCAGTTTGACTTCTGAGCTGCGACGATACCCAAATGTCACCCGGACATGTATGTGATATGCATAATTGCCGTTGGCGCGCTCGGGTGCTGTTGGCTGACACGATCCGGTCGGCCACTGTGGGCCCGCCCGGCACGCGGACGCCACCCCCGTGTTTCTGATACGCCTCCCAGACAGCCCGTTTCGAGACGCACCGGGCGGTGTTGGGTTCGTTTGTCCGACCTCCAACGCCCGGGTTGATTATCCCGCTCGGGACGATCATGCAGCCCGGGCAATCCGGTACACGGTCCGTCTGTCCGGCTCGCTGGAACCGAGTGGAGCCGATCCGCCGTCCGGATCAGAGCCCTGCCGGGTACGGCGCCCGCCTGGTCTCGTGGCGGAGCACAGTGAAGAAGTCCGTCATCGCGACGACGACGGGCGCGTCGCGGGCGAGGATCGCCGCGGCGGTCTCCGGGATCCCGGTCGGCGCCTGGCCTGACGCGTACGCACGCAGGCGGGATTCGCGCTCGACGCGTCCGGCGCCGAAGAGTTCGGTGACCAGCCACTGCCCCGTGTACATGGCGGAGTAGCAGCGGTCGTAGTTCCGGTGCCGCTCGAAAAAGGCCAGCTCGTCATGTGCCAGCTCGAACCGGGAGGAGATCGCCAGTCCGTAGTCCGCGAAGTACAGGCGTTCGCCGTCGGTGAGGAGATTCTCGAAGTGGGCGTCGAAGTGCAGCAGGCCGTTGGCGTTCATGAACGCGATACCCGCCGCCAGGTTCCGATCCGTCATGGCCAACGCGCGGTCGGCGGCCTCGCCGCCGGCCCGGAGCTGCTCACCGAGCCAGCCGAACAGGTTCCGCGGGATGTATTCCAGGAACAGCGCGATGCTAGCCGAGGACGAGCGCAGCTCCTCTAGGCGTCGCCGCACCTGCGCCCCGCCTTCCCAATAGTCGACGACCCGATCGACATCGGCCAGTTCATCGGGCAGCGGCGTCGTATCCGGCAGCACCCGCCAGTGGTACATCAACGGGAAGCCCGCGAACCCGCCCGTGATCGCCCAGTTCGTGGTCATGGCATGTGCGGCGAGTTCGCGCCACGCTCCGAAGCCCGGGCCGCCGATGCCGTAGTGGCAGAACATCGGCAGCTCGAAGAGATTGGCCGTGGAACGGACGTTCTCCGGCCGCAGTTCCAAGTCGGTCAGCGGCACCTGCTTGACGAACACCTGCCTCCCGGCGACCTCGAACAGCGCCGACTTCCCGCCGATGCCCGATCCGACCGGCTCCGCGGCGTCCAGCGCCTGCCGCAGCGCGCGATCGCTGAGCAGAGCCAGGGACGTCGCGACGGAACCATATGCGGCCAGGCGTGTTTCGGAGCACAGAAAGGACATGGACATCAGACTGTACTAGCGCTCAGGACGGTGAAGGCGATGTTCGCCCGCCCCGCGCATCCAGGATGCCGGTGGCGAACTGCAGCGAACCGCGGGGGCGGGTCGGGTGGTCCTGCGAGAGCTCGTCGAGCATCTGATACGAGATTTCGCAGTTGCCGGACTCGAGTTGGACCAGCAGCCGGGCCGGCTGCAGCCGGCTCAGCGCGTTGGCGGGCTCGGCCGTGGTCAGCGCGTTACGCAGCGGCCTCCCGGCGGGCGTGAGGGTCAGGTCAGGACCGTCTCGAGGTCCGCGAGCGCCCGGCCGAACTCGGCGAGCGGGACGCGGGCAGCGATATGACCGTCGGGCCGGATCAGGCAGGCAGCGGCCGAGTTCGGTGTGCCGTAGAGGTTGTGGATGCGGTCGGTGTCGGTGATCAGGGTGTTGCTCGGTGCGCCCGCGCGCCCGGGTGAGCTGATCACCGTCACCCTGATCCGGTCGCCGAACCGCTGAGCAACCCGCGCGGGCAGTGCTGCGTGCTCCCACGCCGAGCGCGGGCTGTGATGTATGACCAGCAGCGTGTAGTCGGTGTGATGCAGCAAATCGTGCACACTGGTGCGGGCGTCCAGGGCCACGTTGGGGGCACGGTCCCCGACGGCGGGCCCCTCGAGCCCACCGGGCGCGCGCATGGTGTGGCGGTAGCTGTGTGCGAGACCGGAGATGCGTGCAACGGCACGGTCGTTGAAGCCGGGTGCTTCGGCGATCGCGATGCGTTCTTCCATGGGGCGGTCGTGCGCCATGATCACCTGGTGCAGCATGTCGGTCGCCTCGATCACCTGCGCCGCGATCGGTCGCCGCTCGGCCTCGTAACTGTCCAGCAATACTGGGTGCGCGTCGCCATTGACCAGGGCTGCGAGCTTCCAGCCCAGGTTGAACGCGTCGCCCATGCCCGCGTTCAATCCCATCCCGCCCGCCGGGGAGTGGATGTGCCCGGCGTCTCCGCACAGCAACACCGGGCCTCGCCGAAACGCCGCGCTCAGTCGCTTCCACAGCACGAATCGTGTGGTCCACTCCGGAACACCGACCTCGACCGCGCCACCGAAATGCTCGTCGAGGGCTTGCTGGAATTCTGCTTGCGCGACTTCTATGTCGGTGATCGCGGATCCGCCCAGCTCGCTGATCAGCACCCGATAGTTGACTCCCGGGAGCTTGGTAACCAGCACCATGCGGCCCTCGCCGTGCAGATAATGGATTCGGTTGTCTGCCAGAGGAAATCCGTGCAACGGCACGTCCATCATCCGCATGTGACCCGCGTATTCGTCACCGGCGAAACCCAGCTCGAGCTTTTTCCTCACGGTGGAACGCAAGCCATCACACCCGACCAGCCATTCTGCGTGCACGACTTCGCTGCCGCCGTCGGACCGCACCAGTGTCGCGGTCACTCCACCCGCGGGGTCTACGGTGAATTCCCGCAATGCCGTGCCCCACTCCACCGGGACATTCATCGACGACAGATGCGCCCGCAGCAGCGCCTCGGTAGCGTTCTGGTTATTGATGAGAATGAACGGGTAATGGGTGTCCCGCAACTGCGTGAAATCCAGTCGAGCGACCTTGTCCACGCCCGGAAACCGATAATCCATAGACGTGCTGACCAAGCCTCGGCTGAGGAAACTCTCGACGAGCCCCACCGCTTCGAGCTGCTCGAGGGTACGCGCATGCACCGTGAACGCCCGGGATGTGATCGTCGGACCACCCGCCCGATCGATCACCCGACATGACACATTCCGCCGCGCCAATTCGATAGCCAGCGTCGACCCGGCCGGGCCCGCACCCACAATGAGAACAGAAATATCGGACATGGGAAAACCTTCCTGAATCACGCGGGGCGGACAACGTCCCCGCTTACCGACGAGACCCCCGGACATCAATCGAGCGGATGTGGGCGGGCCTCCCTGCTTCCCCGGTCGGAGAACGTAGGTATCGGTAGGCGGCCGTGGCCGCCATCACCGTTGCGTGGTTCGCTCACCGGCCCCGGAGAATTCGCCGAGGAAGTGCTTGTTCCCAGCATCGCGGTGCGACTGGGCTTGCAGGACTCACCGAGCCTGTACTGGACCTGTACCGAACCCGTACGCTTGTGGTAGACGGCTGGCAGGGGAGGTGGCCCGAACGATGACGATCGCCAAGTGGACCGGGCTCGAGGTCGCCGCGCTCCGTGCGGCGTTGCGGGACGTACAGGTTCAGTTCGCCGCCCGGATCGGATGCTCGGTGGAAGCGGTCGGCAAATGGGAACGCAGAGGTGAGAGCATCACATTGGGGGCGAAGTACTCGGAGTGCATGGACACCACCCTCCGGCGGCTCGATGACGAGCAGCGCGCACGTTTCGAGGCCGTGATCAGCAACCGTGCCGATGACCCCCGCCGGAGGACCGGCCGCCGTCACCCGGAACGTTTCTGGAGTACGAGGGCATAGCGGAAGTCGATGGCGTGCACCGGCGAGGGTTCGGGACCGCAACTTTGCAACTCCGGGGCCGGCTGCGCTCGCGATCGGTTCTCCCGCCCCGGCTGTCCGGCTACGTCCGAACTGGTGGACTACTTCCATAGCCGAGCGGTGCGGGTCGGCGTCTCACCGGCGGTGGGTTCGCGGTGGTTCCGCGAAAGCGGCGGGGGAGCCCGCTGAAGTCACGGAGAGGCGGATATGCACGTACTTCAGGAAGGCCACGCCGTCCTCGAATACGCGGCTGGTGAGCACACGGAACCGATTCGGTTCGGGCAGACGCGATCCCGTTCCGAACAGCGGGCGCCCGCTACCCAGCACGATCGGGTGCAGCTTCAGGAAGATCTGGTCGATCTCCGGCAGCAGCGCCTGGGCGAGCTGGCCGCCCCCGCACAACCAGATGCCAAGGCCCGGTTCGCGTTTGAGCTCTCGCACCCGCGCGAGCGGATCGGCGGAGATGAGCTCGACGTCGGCGGCGGGGCTTTCGGGCAGGGTGCTGGAGACCACGAACTGGCGCAGGTGCGCGTATGGACTCGAGGTTCCGGTGCGGACGCCGAAATCGTGCGTCCGGCGGCCCATCAAGACCGTATCGAAGGTGGTCGCGGGTTGGTCGAGGCCCTGTGCCTCGCGCACCTTGGTCGGCAGGGTTTCCGGATACTGCGCGGTGATCACCGGGACGTGATCGCCGCCGACCGGGAAGAAATCCACCGAACCGTCATCGGTGGCGATGAAACCGTCGATCGTCGAGGCAACGTAGTAGGTCAGTTTGCGCATCTGTCCTCCTCAACAGCCGGGACGTGGCCGTACTGAAGACCGTAGCGCGAGCAAATCCGCAACCGTCGGGTTTTCGCGGCTAGCGTCGCGGACGGGGCTGACAGCGCGGGCAGGAGTAGGAGGACCGGTTCATGAATTTCTCCCGCCGGATCGGCGCACCGCACCGGCGGCACGGCTCGTCCTCGCGCCCGTAGGCGGCCAGCGAGCGTTCGAAATAGCCGGACTGCCCGTTCACGTTGACGTACAGCGCGTCGAAGGAGGTTCCGCCGGCGCCGAGCGCCTCGGACATCACCGTCCGCACATCGGTGAGCAGCCCGTGCAGTGCGGGCCGGGTGAGTTTGCCAGCGCTGCGCTCGCCGTGGATGCCGGCCCGCCACAGGGCCTCGTCGGCGTAGATGTTGCCGATACCGGAGATCACGGTCTGATCCAGCAGCACCCGTTTCACATCGGAGGATTTGGCGCGCATCTTGCGCACCACCGCATCGGCGTCGAACAGCGGATCCAGCGGATCGCGGGCGATATGCGCGACCGCTTCGGGCACCGGGGTGCCGTCGACCTCGACCAGCGGATGCAGCGCCCAGCCGCCGAAGGTGCGTTGGTCCACGAACCGCAGCTGCGCACCCGAATCGAGGGTGGCCACGATGTGCGCGTGCTTCTCCAGCGGGGCACCGGCGGGCTGGACCAGCATCTGCCCGCTCATCCCGAGATGCACCACCAGCGCGATCTCCGGATCGTCGAAGGTCAGCCAGAGGAATTTGCCGCGGCGCTGGGCGGATTCGACCCGCAGACCGGACATCCGCGCCGACAGATCATCCCCGCCGAGCACATGTCTGCGCACCGAGCGGGGATGTTTCACCGTGACGGATTCGACGATATGACCGACCACATGATCGGCGAGGCCGCGTCGGACAACCTCGACCTCGGGAAGTTCGGGCATCTACCCCTCATTCAGAGACTGCCAGGCAGCCCCGGCGGCCTTCTGTTCGGCTTCCTTCTTGGACCGGCCGACACCCGAACCGTATGCCTGACCACCGATCACCGCGGTCGCGGTGAACTCCTTGTCGTGATCCGGGCCGGTCGAGGTGATCTCGTATGCGGGCACGCCGATACCGCGTTCGGCGGTCAGCTCCTGCAGGCTGGTCTTCCAGTCCAGACCCGCGCCCATGCGCGGACCACGCTCGAGCAGTTCGGCGAACAGCCGCAGGACCACCTCGCGCGCCACCTGGATGCCGTGATCGAGATGGACCGCGCCCAGCAGCGACTCCATCCCGTCGGCGAGGATGCTCGGCTTGTCGCGGCCGCCGGTCATCTCCTCGCCTTTACCCAGCAGCAGATGCCGGCCCAGGCCGCCCTCGCCCAGCCCGCGCGCGACCTCGGCCAGCGCGTGCATGTTCACCACGCTGGCGCGCAGCTTCGCGAGCTCACCCTCGGACTTGTCCGGGTGCTCGAGATACAGCCGCTCGGTGATGCTCAGGCCGAGCACCGAATCGCCCAGGAATTCCAGGCGTTCGTTGGTGGGCAGACCACCGTTCTCGTATGCGTAGGAGCGGTGGGTGAGGGCCAGGCGCAGCAGATCCTCGCGCAGATCGACGCCGAGTGCCTCGAGCAGGCTTGCGTGATCGGCGGACTCACCCACGGCGGGTGCGTCCGCGCGGTCCTTACTGGCGGTCACTTCTGCGCTGCCGGTGCGATCAAACCGCCGAAGCGACCTGGCGGCCCTTGTAGGTGCCGCAGTTCGGGCACGCGATGTGCGGGAGGGTCTTCTCGCCGCAGGCCCGGTTGGGGCAGGTGATCAGGGTCGGCGCGGTGGCCTTCCACTGGCTGCGCCGGGAGCGGGTGTTGGAACGGGACATCCGGCGCTTCGGAACGGCCACGACTGCTTCTCCTTAAATTCTCTCCTGCGGACCTGTGCGGGCCCGCGGGAAATCCGTCTACGTCTAATTGAGGTCGGCGGCGGTGCCGCCCGTGCCGGGGGATTCGGCCGTGAATTTGGCGAGCCCAGCCCAGCGAGGGTCCAGTATCTCATGCCGGTGATCAGAACCCGCAATCGCCATCCGCACACCGCATTCGGCGCACAATCCGGGACAGTCCGGTTCGCACAGCGGTTGCAGCGGAAGTTCCAGGCCGACCATATCCCTGACGACCGGTTCGAGATCGATCATGTCGTCGACGAGACGATAGATCTCGTCCTCCTCGGTGGTCTGCTCGGTGGCGCTGTCCGGATAGGCGAACAGCTCGGTCACCTGCAAAACGACCTCGTCGGTGAACGATTCCAGGCAGCGTGAGCACTCCCCGGCGACCGGCGCGGTCACCGAACCGGTGACCAGGACGCCCTCCGAGACCGATTGCAGCGTCAGGTCCAGATCCACCTCGGCATCGGCCGGAATGGCGATCAGGTCCAGCCCGATCCTGTCCGGCACGGTCACCGAACGCCGCAGTGTCTTCATCGAGCCTGGTTTGCGTCCGAGACTGCGTGTATCCAGCACGAAACCCGCGTCGCGCGGACGACGACGCGAACCGGGACCGGAGTCGGCGGGCATCACGAACTCACTTCACCTGTAGGCATGGATGGGTAACCAGTCCACGATACCGAATACGCCTGGTCGAACCGAAATCGCCTCGATGACGCGGCAACCTGCCGGATCAGCGGCGGAAGTCGCCGGCGTAATCCGGGATGCCCGTGCCGGTGCGCAGCTGATGCCGCCCGCGGTCCACGATGCGCATCGTGCCGTGCAGGATCTCCTCGAAATCGGCGAGTTTGCCGTCGACGTACTGGTCGCACTCCCCGCGCAACCGGTCCGCCTCGGCCTGCGCCGAATCGATCAGCCGCGCGGATTCGGCGTGCGCGGCCCGCACCACCTCGGTCTGCTGGACCATGCGGTCCTGTTCGGCCTGGCCCTCTGCGACCGAACGTTCGTAGGAGGACTGACCGGCGGCGATCATCCGCTCGGACTCCGCACGCGCGCGACCGGTGACGGCGTCGAATTCGGCCTTGCCCTCGGTGACGATCCGGTCGGCCTCGGCGGTGGCGGTGGCGACCATGTGATCCGCGTGCGCGCGGGCCTCGGCGACCATGCGGTCGGCGTGTGCCTTGGCGTCGGCGAGAATGCGGTCGGCCTCCTCGCGCGCGGCGGATACGGTCTGATCGGCCTGGGCGTTCGCGCTGGTGACCGTGTTCTCGGCGGAGTCGGTGGCGTCGTTGACGATCTTGTCCCGGTGATCGAGCACATCCTGGGCGTCGTCCAGTTCGCCCGGGATCGCCTCGCGTACGTCGTCCAGGAGTTCGAGCACGTCACCGCGGGGAATGATGCAGTTGCGCGTGGGAGGGATCCCGCGTGCCTCTTCGACGATCGCGACGAGTTCGTCGAGTGCCTCGAATACGCGGTACATCTGCTGACCCCACTCTCCTGCCGAACTTGCGATGGCGAACATCTCTGCCGTCGTAGCCCAGTGTGCCTCGTACCGGCGGTGCCCCCGGGGTTCACCGGCGGTGTGTCGGCTGGTGTTTCCTATCCCACACAAACAAGTGGAGGAAATCTCTCCGGTTGAGTGCTAAATTCTTACCGAGCGGTAGATCAGCCGGGCCCCGGCCCGGCGATGTCCTGATCGGAATCACGATGGCTGTGCTGTATCCGGCGGATCCGGGCATGGGGGTGACCCCAGAGCCCGAATTCGCTGCATCCACCGAACCCGAGCGGATCGTGGCCACCCGGCTTCATGGCGCGTTCGGCCGGCTCGGAGACTATCTGCGTAGCGACCGGTGGCCGGCTCAGCTGATCCGTTTCGCCGTCGTCGGCGGACTGAGCAACGTCGGATACTTCCTGCTGTTCATGGCCAGTTACGGCGAGGGACCGCAGGTGGCCAATCTGATCGGTTCGGTCGTGAGTACCGCGATCGCCAACGAACTGCATCGTCGCCTGACCTTCCACGCCGCCGATCGCGTCGGCTGGCCGGCCGCCCAGATAGAGGGGGGCGGCCTGGCCCTGGCCGGGTTGGCGATCACGTCGGCGGCGCTGGCCCTGCTGGACGTGGTGGCTCCCGGGATGGGCGATATCGCCGAGGCGATCGCCGTCATCGTGATCACCGCGGCAGTGGGGACCTTGCGTTTCCTGAGCCTGCGTCTCTGGGTCTTCTGACGATCCGCCGGGGGCCGCGGCCCCGTCGTGGCGAAGGGGAGTCCAGAATTACCGCATGGCTGGAGCAATGTGCCCCGGATCGTTCGATCCGGTGACGAATGGACACCTGGACGTCTTCGCCCGCGCGGCAGCGCAATTCGACGAGGTCGTCGTGACGGTGCTGATCAACAACAAGAAGCAGGGCATGTTCGACGTGGACGAGCGCATCGAGATGTTGCGCGAGGTCACCGCGGATCTGCCGAACGTCCGGGTGGCATCCTGGCACGGCCTGCTGGTCGATTTCGCCCGGGAACAGGGCCTCACCGCCATCGTCAAGGGACTGCGCGATGCCACCGACTTCGGCTACGAGCTGCAGATGGCGCAGATGAACAAGAAGCTCTCGGGCGTCGACACCTTCTTCATCGCGACCAACCCGCTCTACAGCTACCTGTCCAGCTCCCTGGTGAAGGAGGTCGCCGCCTTCGGCGGGGACGTCACCGACATGCTCCCGCCCGGCGTACACAAGCGCCTGCTTGCCCGGCTGGCCGAACGTCGCGGCTGACCGTCGCCACTTCGTGCGGTGAACCTTCGATGGAACGCCAGGTCGCGGCGAGCCTCGAGGGTCGCGAACACGCCGGAGCGAAGCGGAGGCAGATCAGGCACCGATCCGGTGCGGGACGAAGGTCGAGGAATCGTCGGTGATGAGGCCCGGGGTTTCGCGGATGCCCAGGCCCGCGGACTCGTCGCCGACGATCCACGCGCCCAGGACCGGGCGCATACCGTCGAAATCCGGTAGCGGATCGAGCAACTGGTAGACGTAGCCCTCTTCGCCGTAGACGCCGCCGGTCGAGGTCTCCATGCCGCCGCCGACGATGGTCATATTCGCGCCCTCGCGGCCGAGCTTGGGTTTGCGGATGTATTCGGTGAGCTCGTGCGGCTCATCGATGTAGGCGGGCAACAGATTCGGATGGCCGGGATACATCTCCCACAGCACCGCGAGCAATGCCTTGTTGGACAGCAGGGCCTTCCACAGCGGTTCGACCCACATGGTCTCCGGCAGTGAGTCGACCACGCGCTTGCCGAAGTCGTCGTCCAGGGCCCATTCCCACGGATACAGCTTGAAGAGCGATTCGATCGGCGCCTCGGCCAGATCCACGAAGCGTTCCAGCTCGCTGTCCCAGCCGACCTCCTCGATCGGCAGTGCGACGGTGTCGAATCCGGCCTCGGCGGCGGTCTCCTGCATATAGGCGGTCGTGACGTTGTCCTCGCCGCTGGCATCGGCCGAGGACCAGGTGAAGTGCAGTGCGCCCTTCGGGAGCTGCCTGCGCAGCTCGCCCCAGCGTTCGACGAGCTTCTCGTGCAACGAATTCCACTGGTCGTCGCCCTCGTGCACGTCGGTGAGCCAGTGCCACTGCACGATAGCCGCCTCCAGCAACGAGGTCGGCGTATCGGCGTTGTACTCCAGCAGTTTCGCCGGACCGCGGCCGTCGTAGCGCAGGTCGAAGCGGCCGTAGACGAAAGGGTCCGAGCGACGCCAGGATTCGGCGATCGGGCCCCAACTCCATTCGGGCAGACCGAAATCGGCGAACCGCTCGGTCAGCACGACCTGTTCGGCGGCGTGCAGGCACATGGTGTGCAGCACCTCGACCTGCGCCTCCATCGCGAGGATCTCGTCCAGGTCGAATTCGTAGTGCACCGACTCGTCCCAGTACGGACGGGGCCGACCGTCCACGTCGCGGCCCGGGGAGCCGAAGACCAGGCCCTGATCGGCGATGATCCGCTGCCAACCGGCACGCGGCCGTTCGCGCACCCGGCGCATCTATGAACCTCCCGACTTTCCGCCGCTCTTGGAACCCAGGCCGCCGCGAATCACGGTGCCGCTCTTGGTACTGACATGCGCATTGGACGGTGCGCTGAAACTACCGCCGGCCGCAGGACGGCCGACGGTGTTGGTGCCGCCGTAGTAGTACCGGTACTGGTGTCCGTTGAAGAAGAAGACCGCCGGCAGTCCGCTGTGGTACGCGCCGGTGCTGGTGGCGTAGCTCTGCGCGGCGACACAGTCGTTGTCGTCGACGACGGTCTGCTGGCCGTTGTTGTCGGTGGTGCAGTAGGCGGTGACATCGGGTTCGGACGCCTGGCAGGCCAGATAGCCCGCGCCGATCACCGCGGCCACGCCCACGATGGCCGCGCCGCCGATGAGTGCCCGCTTGCGTTTGCGCTGTTTCTCCGCGAGGGCGAGGGCGGCCGCGTGTTCGGCCTCCTCGGCCCGCTTGCGCGCCTTGTCCCGCGCCCGCGCCTCGGCGACCGTCGGCGGGCGAGGCTGGGTGACGCCCGGTTCCTGACGTTCGATCCGGCCGCGCGGCGCGTCGTCATCAGGTGGGGGATAGATCGCGCCGCCGATGTCGGGAGCCGCGGGCTGCGGGCTGACCTTCGTCTCATCGGGGATGCCGAGAGCAGGCGCGGTCACCGTCCGATCCGGCTCACTGGAACCGGGTGTATCCGCCGCCGCCCCGCCGAGACCGGGCAGGGCTGCCGTCGGATCGGCGCCACCGAGAACGGGCAGCGGCAGCGTCGGATTCGGCATGCCCGGCAGCGGGTGCGTCGGCTCGGGTTCGGCGAAGCCCCGACCTTGCGGATCAGGGGATTTCATCCGTGCGGTGGGCTCGGAGTCCTCGGTGGGGTGCGAGCTGCCTGCCTCGCCGGGGTCGGGGCTGTACGCCTCCATACCCGGATGTTCCGTTGCCACCGTGCTACTCCCTGTTCCCCGCCGGTTACCGTTCTGCGAAGCCCGAGAGCTCACCCTGGCCGGCACCCCAGTCTTCCACAACCAGATCCACCCGGCCCGGAGTTGTCCCCGATCGCAGCAGCTCCAGCAATTTCTCGCAATGCTCCCGCGGGCCCTCCGCGATGACGTGGACCCGGCCGTCGGCGGCGTTCCGCGCGTATCCGGTCAGGCCCAGTTCGAGCGCGCGGGCACGGGTCCACCAGCGAAAACCCACACCCTGCACGCGGCCGTGCACCCAGGCGCTGAGCCGGACGGGATCGCTCACGCATCCACCTGGAACGACAGGTTCACCTGCGATCCGGCCTTCAACGTGCGACCGACGGTGCATACCTTGTCGATGGCCCGCTGCACGGTCACCAGCAAACGTTGGCGTCCGGCCTCGTCCAGTTCGGACAGATCGAGTTCGACGATCTCGTTCAGCTCCGGATACACCTCGTTCTCGCGGTCGGCGTCGCCGGAGACGCGGATGGTGGCGTCGTAGTTCTCGCCGAGCCGGTTCGACAGCGGGAAGTCCGAACTCATCCCCGTGCACGCGGCCAGTGCGATCTTGAGCAGCTCACCGGGGGTGAACACACCCTGCACCCCGTCCGAGCCGATCAGCACCTCGGCCCCCCGCGAACTGCGTCCGGTATACCGCCGCGTCCCGGTGCGCTCCACCCACAGCGAGGTCGGCGTCTTGCCATCCGCGCCGGAGGTAGCCGCGGCGGTGCTGGTCGAGGTCTGTTCAGCCATTACACAATCCTGCCATGCTCTATTCTCGGCCTCCGCTTCGCTCGAGGCCATCAGACACAGAACCGGTAGCCCATGCCTGCCTCGGTGAGCAGGTGTTTGGGGTGTGACGGGTCGTCTTCGAGTTTGCGGCGGAGTTGGGCGAGATAGACACGGAGATAATGGGTTTCGGTGGCGTACGAGGGGCCCCAGACCTCGCGGAGCAGTTCGCGGCGGCCGACGAGTTTGCCCTGATTGCGCACGAGCATTTCGAGCACGCCCCATTCGGTCGGGGTGAGGTGGACGTCACCGCCGTGTTTGACGACCTTCTTCGCCGACAGGTCCACGGTGAACGAGGAGGTCTGCACGATCGGATCGATACCCTCGGTGGCGGTCGCGCCGCGCCGGACCGCGGCGCGCAGGCGCGCCAGCAGCTCGTCCATGCCGAACGGTTTGGTGACGTAGTCGTCGGCTCCGGCGTCCAGCGCCTCGACCTTGTCCGCGGAATCGGTGCGCGCGGACAGCACGATCACCGGGGTGGTGCTCCAGCCGCGCAGACCGGCCAGCACATCGATACCGTCCATATCGGGTAAACCAAGGTCGAGCACCACCACATCCGGATGTTTTTCCGCCGCTGCTCGCAGGGCCGCCGCACCCGTGGCCGCGGTGATCACCTCGTAGCCGCGCACCGACAGGTTGATCCGCAGCGCGCGCAGGATCTGCGGTTCGTCGTCCACCACAAGGACTTTCGTCGACGCGGCACCGATCTGATCGCGGTCGCGGGAGCCGCTCTGGGGGCGCACCGGGTCCCCGTTGTTCGTGCTCGCCGGTATCGTCACCCGAGTTCCTCCTGTCCTTCCTGCCGAACGGCCGGTAGATCGATCACCACGGTCAGGCCCCCGCCCGGGGTGGGCTCGGCGTGCACGTTGCCGCCCATCGCCTCGACGAATCCGCGCACCACCGACAACCCGAGGCCGACTCCGGTGGAGTTGTCCCGGTCGCCGAGCCGCTGGAACGGGTCGAACAGCTGGTCCTCGAGCCCCGTCGGCACGCCGGGACCGTAGTCGACGACCGTGAGCGAGACCCGGTCCCCGGTGCGCTCGGCGGTCACCCGGATCGGCGTCTCGGCGGGGGAGTAGCGCAGGGCGTTATCGATCAGATTGGCCAGGACGCGGTCCAGCAGACCGCTGTCGGCGAGCACCTCGACGTCGCCGACCTCCACCTTCACCCGGTCGTGCACCGCGCGGCGCAATCCGCGCGTACCCATGCCGACGCCGACCACCGCGCGGTTCACAACCTCCTCCAGATACACCGGCTCGAGCCGCGGGGCGACCACCCCGACGGCCAATCGCGAGGAGTCGAGCAGATTCCCGACCAGTCCGGTGAGCTGATCGATCGATTCCTCGACTGTCTCCAGCAGTTCGGCGGTGTCCTCGGCGGAGAATTCCACGTCGTCGCTGCGCAGGCTGGATACCGCGGCCTTGGCTGCCGCGAGCGGAGTGCGCAGATCATGGCTCACCGCTGAGAGCAATGCGCGGCGCAGCCGGTCGGCCGCCAGCACTCCGGCCGCGGCCTGCGCCTCGTCGGCGAGGCGGCGCTGGCGGACCAGCCCGGCCGCCTGGTTGGCCACCGCGCCGAGCACGACGCGATCGGCGGCGGTGAGCGAGCGACCGTTGAGCAACAGCCAGTGCTGATCGTCACCGGCCTCCATGGCGGTGTCCGCATCGCTCACCCGGCGGGCGGGATCCGTACCGACACAGGCGATCACCTCGCCGTCGCTGTACAGGGCGACCGCGCGCTGGCCGTAGGTCTCGCGGGCGTGTTCGAGCAGATCGGGCAGGTCCGCGCCGTGCAGCACCGCACCCGCGAACAGGGTGAGCAGTTCCGCCTGACGCGACGCCGTGCGCGCCTCACTGGCCCGTCGTTTGGAGATGTCGACCAGCGCGGCCACCGCGACGGCGACCATCGCCATCACCACGATGGTGAGGAAGTTGTTCAGCTCGGCGATGGTCAGGCTGTAGCGCGGGGAGACGAAGAACCAGTTCAGCAGCAGTCCGCCCAGGACCGCGGAGAGCGAGGCCGGTGCGACGCCGCCCAGCAGGGCCACCGCGATCACGCCGACGAAGAACAGCGCGCTTTCCCCGGCCAGATCCAGGCGCGAGTCCAGGAAGTAGTAGCAGATCGCGGTGATCAGCGCGGGCACCAGCAGCGCCGCGAGCCAGGAGGAGAGTTTGCGTTCCGGCGGCATCAGCGACGACCAGCGAAATCGCCGATTGGACTCCTCGTGGGTGACCATGTGGACATCGATCCTGCCCGACAGTTGCACCACGGTCGAGCCGATCCCCTCGTCGAGCATGCGGGCCCAGCGCGAGCGCCGGGAGGTGCCCAGCACCAGCTGGGTGGCATTGACCCCGCGCGCGAAATCCAGCAGTGCCGTGGGTACGTCCGCACCGGTCACGGTGTGCAGGCTCGCGCCCAGACCGGTGGCCAGCTCGCGCAGCCGGTTCAGCCGCTGGGTGGACACCCCGGCCAGGCCGTCGCCGCGCACCACGTGCACGACGATCAGTTCCGCGCTGGATTTTGCGGCGATGCGGCCGGCCCGGCGCACGATGGTCTCCGATTCGGGCCCGCCGGTGACCGCGACGACGACGCGTTCGCGGGCCTCCCAGGTATCGGTGATCCGGTGGTCCTCGCGATATTTCGCCAAGGCCGCGTCGACCTGGTCCGCCAGCCACAGCAGCGCCAATTCCCTCAGCGCGGTGAGGTTTCCGGTACGGAAATAGTTGCGCAATGCCGCGTCGACCTTATCGGCGGCATAGACGTTGCCGTGAGAGAGTCTGCGCCGCAACGCTTCCGGGGTGACATCGACCAGCTCGACCTGATCCGCGCCGCGAACCACCCAGTCCGGCAGGGTTTCTCGCTGTACGACGCCGGTGATCTGTTCGACCACGTCGTTGAGGCTCTCCAGATGCTGCACGTTCACCGTGGAGATCACATCGATTCCGGCGGCGAGCAGTTCGTGGACGTCCTGCCAGCGCTTGTCGTTCTTCGAGCCGGGCACGTTGGTATGCGCTAGTTCGTCGACCAGCACCACCGCGGGCGCGCGGCGCAGCACCGCCTCGACGTCGAGTTCGGTCAGCGTCGCACCGCGATAGGACATCGTCTTCGCCGGGATGCGCTCGATGCCCTCCAGCAGCGCGGCGGTCTTGCTCCGGTCGTGCGTTTCGACCACCGCGGCGACCACGTCACGACCGCGATCCAGCCGCCGATGTGCCTCGCCGAGCATGGCGAAGGTCTTGCCCACGCCCGGCGCGGCGCCGAGGTAGATGCGTAGCCGGCCGCGTTTCACGCGTCCATCATCTCGCGTCGGAATCATCGTGGCTGGTGGGGCGCTGTTGCGGCACGGTCCGGCATGGACCTCTCCTCGGGTGGTGCGAAGAAAACGGCCGGGAGAATGTGCGGCCGGGGCCCTACCTGTCTACCGTCGCCACACCGATCGACCGGCGAATTGACGCTTTCTTGACGGCTCGGACCCGGACCTTTACGCCCTTCGGCGGCTCGTCGGAAGCCGCCCGTAAGTGACCCGTCAAGGCCGCCGCCCCGGGCGCTAAGAAGGCGTCAAGGGCCCTCGTAAACACACCACTCGGACGCTTGACTCACAACGGCGCACTCGTATGCGCCGCTGGTCCGAGAAAGGTTCGACTCATGTCTGTCGTGGTGTTCACGGTTCTGACCGTGGCGATCTTCGCCCTGCTCGGGCTCATCCAACGGGGAGTCGAACGGCTGTGACGCAGAACATCATCGGTCTCGTCCTGGCTGTCGGAATCGCGAGCTACCTGGTCGCGGCCCTGCTGTACCCGGAAAGGTTCTAGGTGAACACGACCACTGCGGGGATCGTCTTCGTGGCGGCCCTCGTCCTCGCGCTCGCCGTGGTCCACGTACCACTCGGCGACTACATGTATCGGGTCTACTCCGGCGAGAAGCACTCCCGGGCCGAACGCGTCATCTACCGCCTCATCGGTGTGCATCCCGGGGTCGAGCAGACGTGGGCCGTGTACGCCCGCAGTGTGCTGGCCTTCTCGGCGGTCGGCGTGCTGTTCCTGTTCTTCCTGCAGCTGGCACAGGGACACCTACCGCTGCACTTGGCCGACCCGAGCACCAAGATGACCGGCGATCTGGCCTGGAACACCGCTATCAGCTTCGTGACGAACACCAACTGGCAGAACTATGCCGGTGAGAGCACGATGGGACACGTCGTGCAGATGTGTGGTCTGGGCGTGCAGAACTTCGTTTCCGCCGCAGTCGGCATGGCGGTGGCGATCGCCCTGGTCCGCGGATTCGCCCGGCACCGTACCGGCGATCTGGGCAACTTCTGGGTTGATCTCGTGAGGGGGATCATCCGGATCCTGTTGCCCATTGCGTTCGTCTTCGCGATCGTGCTGATCTGCGGCGGTGTGATCGAGAACTTCCATGTGTGGTCGCAGACGGCGACCACGGTCGCCAACACGGGCACGCAGGCACTGCCGGGTGGCCCGGTTGCCAGCCAGGAGGTCATCAAGGAACTCGGTACCAACGGCGGCGGATTCTTCAATGTGAACTCCGCGCACCCGTTCGAGAACCCCACGGCGTGGACGAATTTCGTCGAGATCTTCCTGCTGTTGGTGATCAGCTTCTCGCTGCCGCGCACCTTCGGCCGAATGGTGGACAGCAAGAAGCACGGTTTTGCGATCGTCTCGGTGATGGCCTCGCTGGCCGTGTTCAGCGTGGTCCTGACAAATTTCTTCCAGTTGCACCACCACGGCACCGTGCCGACGGCGGTGGGGGCGGCCATGGAGGGTATCGAAACCCGGTTCGGTGTCTCGGATTCGGCGACCTTCACCACTGCCACCACACTGACCTCGACCGGTGCGGTCGATTCGGCGCACGACTCGTTGACGAGCACCGGCGGCATGATGGCGATGTTCAATATGCAACTGGGCGAGGTCGCGCCGGGCGGCACCGGCTCGGGTCTGTACGGCATGTTGATCCTTGCGGTGATCACGGTGTTCGTCGCCGGTCTGATGGTCGGTCGCACGCCGGAATATCTCGGCAAGAAGATCAATCCGCACGAGATCAAGCTGGCCGCCGCCTACTTCCTGACCACGCCGCTGATCGTGCTGACCGGAACCGCCGTCGCGATGGCCCTGCCGGGGGAACGCGCGTCGATGGCCAATACCGGGCCGCACGGACTGTCCGAGGTGCTGTACGCCTTCACCTCGGCCGCCAACAACAACGGTTCGGCCTTCGCGGGTCTGAGCGGCAACACCCCGTGGTGGAACACCGCGCTCGGACTGGCCATGGTCCTCGGCCGCTTCGTGCCGATCATCGTCGTCCTCGCGCTGGCCGGATCCCTTGCCGCACAGGGCCGCACGCCCGCCTCGGAGGGTACGTTGCCCACCCACCGGCCGCTGTTCGTCGGCATGGTCACCGGAGTGACGATCATCCTGGTCGCCCTCACCTTCCTGCCCGCGCTGGCGCTCGGGCCGCTCGCCGAAGGAATCCACCAGTCATGACCACTCCAACCATTGATCAGAGTGCGGCGTTCGCACCGGAGGAGGCCGAGGCCGGCAAGTCTCGGGTCTCGGCTGGCCTGTTCGACCCGAAGATGCTGGTGAAATCGCTGCCGGACGCATTGCGCAAACTCGATCCGCGCTCACTGTGGCGCAATCCGGTCATGCTGATCGTCGAGATCGGCGCGGTCTGGTCCACGGTTCTGGCCCTGGTCCATCCGACCTTCTTCGCCTGGGCGATCGTCGTATGGCTATGGCTCACCGTGCTTTTCGCTAATCTCGCCGAGGCGGTCGCGGAGGGACGCGGCAAGGCGCAGGCCGATACGTTGCGAAAGGCCAAGACCGACACCGTCGCCCGGCGACTGGTGAACTGGTCTCCCGGCGCCCGTGTGGTCGAGGAGAGTGTCCCGGCGCCGGAACTGCGGCGCGGCGACCATGTGGTCGTCGAGGCCGGCCAGGTCATTCCGGGTGACGGCGATGTCGTGGAAGGCATTGCGTCCGTGGACGAATCGGCCATCACGGGTGAATCCGCGCCGGTGATCCGGGAATCCGGCGGTGACCGTTCCGCGGTGACCGGCGGCACCATGGTGCTCTCGGACCGGATCGTCGTGCGGATCACCCAGGAACCCGGGGCCTCGTTCATCGACAAGATGATCGCGTTGGTCGAGGGCGCGAGCAGGCAGAAGACGCCGAACGAGATCGCGCTGAACATCCTGCTGGCTGCGTTGACGATCATCTTCGTCTTCGCGGTCGCGACACTGCAGCCGCTGGCGATCTTCTCGAAGGCCAACAACCCCGGCGTCGCGGACAATCAGACGCTCGATGCCAACGGTGTCACCGGTATCGTGCTGGTCTCGCTGCTGGTGTGCCTGATTCCGACGACGATCGGCGCGCTCCTGTCGGCCATCGGCATCGCCGGGATGGACCGCCTGGTGCAGCGCAACGTACTGGCCATGTCCGGACGTGCGGTCGAGGCCGCGGGCGATGTGAACACTCTGCTTCTGGACAAGACCGGCACCATCACCCTCGGCAATCGCCAGGCCTCGGACTTCGTGCCGATGCCGGGCCTGTCCGCGGACGAATTGGCTGATGCCGCACAGCTTTCCAGTCTCGCGGACGAGACGCCCGAGGGCCGCTCGATCGTGGTGTATGCCAAGCAGGCCTTCGGCAAGCGTGAGCGCACCGCCGGTGAGCTGACGGGCGCGACCTGGGTGGAGTTCACCGCGCAGACCCGCATGTCGGGGGTGGATCTGTCCGATGGGCACCAGTTGCGCAAGGGAGCGGCCAGTGCGGTCACCGAGTGGGTGCGCTCACAGGGGGGAACGATTCCAGCGGAATCAGGGCAAACCGTCGACGGGATTTCCGCGTCCGGCGGCACGCCCCTGGTCGTCGGCGAGGTGCAGAACGGTGCCGCGCGACTGCTCGGCGTCATTCACCTCAAGGACGTCGTCAAGCAGGGTATGCGCGAGCGTTTCGACGAGATGCGCGCGATGGGCATCCGCACGGTCATGATCACCGGCGACAATCCCTTGACCGCCAAGGCGATCGCCGACGAGGCCGGTGTGGACGACTTCCTCGCCGAGGCCACGCCCGAGGACAAGCTGGCGCTGATCCGGCGGGAACAGGAGGGCGGCCGGATGGTCGCCATGACCGGTGACGGTACCAATGACGCGCCCGCACTGGCCCAGGCCGACGTCGGGGTTGCCATGAACACCGGTACCTCGGCGGCCAAGGAGGCCGGGAACATGGTCGATCTGGATTCGGATCCGACCAAGTTGATCGAGATCGTCGAGATCGGCAAGCAACTGCTGATCACCCGTGGCGCTCTCACCACGTTCTCGATAGCCAACGATATCGCCAAGTACTTCGCGATCATCCCGGCGATGTTCGTCTCGCTGTTCCCGGGTCTGGACGTGCTCAACATCATGCGGTTGCACAGTCCGCAGTCCGCGATTCTGTCGGCGGTGATCTTCAACGCGCTCGTCATCGTCGCGCTGATCCCGCTGGCGTTGCGCGGGGTGAACTATCGGCCTTCGAGTGCGTCGAAGTTGTTGAGCCGCAATCTGTCCCTGTACGGCCTGGGCGGCATCATCGCCCCGTTCATCGGCATAAAAGTGATCGACCTGATCATTCAATTCTTCCCCGGGATGTCCTGATGCGTGCTTTTTCGACAAGACAGTCGACCTGGATCAGACAGCACCTCGCGGCGCTACGTGCGCTGCTGGTCATGACGGTGATTCTCGGAATCGCCTATCCGCTGGTGGTTTTCGTGGTCGCCCAGTTGCCGGGCCTGCACGACAAGGCCGAGGGTTCGCTGGTCGAGCAGAACGGAAAGGTGGTGGGCAGCAGCCTGATCGGGCAGGCGTTCACCGACGGCAAGGGCGATGCGAAGGTGCAGTATTTCCAGACGCGTCCGTCCAATGCCACGCCCGCGGCCGATCCGACCACCGGCGCCAGTGCCATCCCGGACGGCTACGACCCGGCAAGCTCCACGTTCGGAAATATGGGCCCGGAGAGCATCGTGGACACCCTGGACCCGAAGGATCCCAAGGGCAATAAGCTGTCGCTGCTGTCCACGGTGTGCTCGCGCAGTATGGCCGTGGGCGCGCTGGAGGGCGTGGACGGCAGCCGCCCGTTCTGCACCTCCGGCGGCGTCGGCGCGGTCTTGGCGGTCATGGGCCCGCGCGACTCACGCGGAACGGTGACCGATCCGACCGCGGTGATCAGCGTGAACGAGGATTCGCGCACCACGAAAACCCCGTTTCTGGCGTTCTACGAGGGCGTCGCTGTGCAGTCTGCCAAGCCGGGGCAGGACTACTCGATCGGGCAGATCGTGCCGATCCGAGGCAACGCCTCGGCCGATACCCCCGTACCCACCGACGCGGTAACGGCCTCCGCCTCGGGCCTGGACCCGAATATCTCCCCGACGTACGCGAACATCCAGGTCGCGCGGGTGGCCAAAGCTCGTGGCATCTCCCAGGATCAGGTGCGAGCATTGGTCGCCGCGCACACCCGGGGCCGTGATCTCGGCTTCCTGGGCGAGCCGCGGGTCAACGTCCTGCAGCTCAACCTCGATTTGGACCGCAAATACCCTTTCCGAGGCTGAATACCGCCCGGAAGGGCGAGGCCGCCTTCATCGGATGACGAAGGCGGCCTCGGCTTTTCCGGATCAACTTACTTGCTCAGTGCACTGCCCTGCAGCCACTGGTTCCACGGCAGGGTCCAGTCGCCGTTGTCCCAGACCTGCAGCGCCGGGCCGCCGGTGTTGTGCACCTCGACCACGTCGCCCAGGAGGGAGAAGCTGTAGAACCACTGGGCATTGGTCTCGTTGAGGTTCAGACAGCCGTGCGAGGTGTTCCGCACACCCTGGGCCGAGACAGTCGAATCCAGTTGGTGCAGGTAGATCCCGTCCGCGCTGATCTGGGTCGCCCAGTTGATCGCCTCCTTGTAGCCGAGCCGGGAGTTGACCGGCAGGCCGAAGGTGGAGGAGTCCATGATCACCGGATTGCCCCTGCCCATCACCGTGTAGGTGCCGGGCATGGTCCAGAAGTAGATCGTCTTACCGTCGACGACCTGCGTGCCGCCCATACCCATCGAGGTCGGCATGGTGCGGATCAGCTTGCCGTTCTCGAAGACCTGCACCTGGTGGGTGTTGTCGTCGGCGATGGACACGTGCGAGGGGCCGATCGTGAACGAGGCCTTGGAATTCTCCTGCCCGTACAGACCGTCGCCCAGCTGTGCGCCGAAGATGTTGGCCTGCACCGTCACCTTCGTACCCGGCGCCCAGTACTTCTCCGGCCGCCAGTGCGCGTTGCGGTCGTCGAGCCAGTACCAGGAGCCCTGCACCGGGGGATTGGCCGTCACCGAGAGCTTCTTCTCCGCGGCGGCCTTGTCCGGGATCGACTCGTCGAAGTGCGCGACGATGACGGTCCCGACGCCGTAGGTCCCGCCGTCGATCTCCTTACCGCCGGTGGTGGTCAGGTACGCCTTGGTCTGATTGCTCGGGGTGAGCGTGGTGAACGAGGTCTTGGCCTCGGGAATCGGTCCGGTCACCGTGACGCCCTGGGCGGCGACCGAATAGGTGTGGTTGTAGCCCAGCGGAGCCGAGGGCTTCCAAGCCGTCTTGTCCGGCGTGTAGATGCCGTCGATCTGCTTGCCGTTCTCGTTCGTCATCGTGACCGAGGTCAGTTGCCCCTGTGAGGTGCTGACCTCGATCTTTCCGAGCGGGTCCACATTGTTGCCGCCACCCGGGGTGACCGAGATCTTGGCCGCGGGTGCGCTCGACCCCGGGCCCGCCTTCGAGGAGGAACCCGGCGAGGACGAGCATGCGGCCAGCAGCGCCACCGCAAGCATCAGGCACAGCGCGATACCGCCCTTGCCCATACCGAATCGAATGAGTTTGCTACGAGCCCCGCCCTGGTACCGCACGCCTGTGAGGCTGTCGCTCCATACTGGGCGACCTGACATTGTGTGTCTCCTGCGCTTGCCCGTGCGAGCGCGGGCCTTCGCCCCCGCTGCGCACCATCGCCGAACTGTTCGCCGACCAGCTTACGGGGCGCGCGAGAGCGGCAGCACATCGCGGTGATTGCCGAATGTTTCCGGATGCAGTTGTGGGGTACCCCGTTACTTTTGAGCGCACGCTCGGTGGCACGGGGTTGAGGTGTCGGTCGGTTCGGTCCTCCCACGTCGTGACTGTGACCTGCTGTGGCATCAATCACGTCGCAGTCGTTCGGCGGCAAACGTCAATGTAACAGGCCCATAACGGTTTCGCAGCCCGTCGTTCCGGCGACCGGGTGGTTGATGGCCGCGGCCGGATTGCCCTACGTTTACTTCACGCGGTCTTGGGTATCCACATATGCGTTGCCCGAAGAGGATGCCGAGCCGAAGGGCGCCCTCGCCGCGTGCCAGCTAGGGATTGGAATATGACTGCGAACCTGATGATCGTGGAGGACGACGACCGGGTCCGCGACGCGCTGCGACTGGCCATGGAGGACGAGGGCTACGACGTAGCCGAGGCCGAGGAGGCCGAGGGCGCCCTCGAACATCTGCGCGACAACGGTGCGCCCGATGTGATGATCGTGGACCTGATGCTCGGCAACATGGACGGATTCACCTGTATCCGGGAGATCCGCCGCGATCACGACGTGCCGATCATAGTGGTCAGCGCGCGTGACGACACCCACGACGTGGTGGCCGCGCTGGAGGCCGGCGCCGACGACTTCGTGACCAAGCCGTTCGAGATCAAGGAGATCACCGCCCGGATGCGGGCGCTGCGGCGGCGGGCGAATCAGATGATCGAGCCGCAGGCTCCCCAGGAGTTGGTGCTGGATGCGGATCCCGACCTGCCGCTGATCCTGTCGCCTGAGGGCGGCACCGTGCGCCGCGGCGAGGAGGAGTTGCATCTCACCCTCACCGAATTCCGGCTGCTGTGCGAGCTGGCCGAGACTCCGGGGCGGGTGCTCTCGCGCAGTGTCCTGCTCGAAAGAGTTTGGGACCGGGGGTTTTTCGGTGACGAGCGGATCGTGGACGTGCACGTGCGCCGGTTGCGCACCAAGATCGAGCGCGATCCGTCCGATCCGGTCATCGTGGTGACCGTGCGCGGGCTCGGCTACCGACTCGATGTGCGGCGCTGATCTCAGCCGACCCACCCCCGAACTGCCGCCGCGTCGCCGGCGGGTGTTGCCCCGACGTCAGAGTTTGCGCGGACGCGCGGTCATCGCCTTCGCCCTGACCGCGGGCCTGGTCTCCTCGGTGCTGGCGGTCGCCGTGTCGGCCCTGGACCGCGGCGTCTGGATGGCGTTGATCGCGTGTGCGGTGCTGGGCACCGCGATCGGCGCGATCGTCGGGCTGTGGCTGAGCCGGCGGTTGCTCGAACCGTTGCAGCGGGTCACCCGCACCGCGGCCAAGATCGCCTCGGGTGAGCTGGGCACCCGCCTGCCCGATACCGACGATCCCGATCTCGCGCCGACGGTGGACACCTTCAACGCCATGGTGGATTCGCTGCAACGCCGCATCGATCGGGAACATCGGCTGGTCGGCGATGTCAGCCACGAGTTGCGCACCCCGCTGACCACCCTGACCACCAGCGTCGAGGTGATGGCCCGGCACGAGGACGAACTGTCCGAACGCTCGCGCCGGGCGTTGGGGCTGGTGCGGGCCGAACTCGAGCATCTGCGCAGGTTGCTGGACGATCTGCTGGCATTGGCCCGCGCCGAGGCGCGGATACACCGCGCGGACGCCGAACCGCTGTCGGTGCGCGATCTGCTGACCCACACCCTCGATGAGTTGCACTATCAACCCGAATTGTTGACCGTGTCGGCGGATGCCACCGTAATCGGCCGCAAACTCGAGCTCGAACGTGCCTTGGTGAATCTTCTGGAGAATGCCGAAAGGCACGGTGGCGGCGCCGTCGCGATCACCGCGGGGCCGGTGGGACATGACGTGGTCATTACGATCGACGACGCGGGGCCGGGCGTCGCGCCGGAGGATCGCGAACGCATATTCGATCGTTTCGTCACGGTCCGCCGGACTCGGCGTTCGGGAACCGGAACCGGGATCGGTTTGGCGCTGGTCGCGGAAACCATTGCCGCGCATGGCGGAAACGTCGTTTGCCAGGATCGTCCGGGCGGTGGCGCGCGATTCGTCGTCACTATGCCGTCGAGTGACGAAACTCACGGAAAATAATCCTGTAACACAACCGTAAAGTAACGGACCGGGTTGGCTCAAAGTTCGATGGGAAGCCTATAGAGGTGATGCAGACACGAACGCGGAGCACCACTTCGATTTCGCATTCCGATGAAGACAGCATCCGCCGGGGCCATACCGATTCCTCGGTGGTGATTCGTTCCCCCAGAATCGGCGACGGCGCCACCATGTGGCGGATCGCGGTGGATTCCCGGGTACTGGATGCCAATTCGAGCTATGCGTATCTCCTGTGGTGCCGGGATTTTCGATCCACATCGGTTGTCGCCGAAATCGACGGTGACATCGCGGGTTTCGTCACCGGATATCTGCGTCCCGAAGCACCGGAGGTGGTTTTTGTCTGGCAGGTGGCCGTCGACCACGCCTTCCGCGGCCGCGGGATCGGCGTGGCGATGCTCGATCACCTGGTGAATGATGCAGCAGAACATGGTATTTCGACCCTCGAGACCACGGTCTCGCCGGACAACGAGGCATCAGTGGCGATGTTCGCCTCACTCGCACGCCGACGTGGCGCGCAGCTGAGTCGCGAGTCGTTGTTCGCACCCGAAGACTTTCCGGACGGGCACGAGCCCGAAGACCTGTACCGGATCTCGCCGCTGCGAAACAGTGGCGATCACATCACGGAGGATCACGGATGACCACCGCCGAACTGACAATTTTCGAGTCGCTGGAATCGAATGTTCGCGGATACTGCCGGGCATGGCCCACATTGTTCGACACTGCTCAGGGCTCATGGCTTCGCGACGGAAGCGGCCGGGAATACTTGGACTTCTTCGCGGGCGCGGGCGCGCTGAACTACGGGCACAACAACCCGGTCCTCAAAGAGGCGCTGCTGGATTACATCGCACGTGACGGAATTACTCACGGACTGGATATGTCCACCGTTGCGAAGCGGGAACTGCTCGAGGCGGTCGAGCAGATTCTGCTGGAGCCGCGCGGGCTGGACTACAAGGTTCAGTTCCCCGGGCCCACCGGAGCGAACGCCGTGGAATCGGCGCTGAAACTGGCCCGGAAGATCACCGGCCGCACCACAATTCTCAACTTCACCAACGCGTTTCACGGCATGACTCTCGGCGCATTGTCGGTGACCGGTAACGCCGCCAAGCGCGCGGGTGCGGGAGTGCCCCTGGTACACGTGAATCCGATGCCCTACGACGGTTATGTCGACGGCGCGGACTTCACTTGGATGGAGCGCGTCCTGGACGACAATTCCTCCGGCGTGGACAAGCCTGCCGCGGTGATCGTGGAAACCGTGCAGGGCGAGGGTGGTGTCAATGTCGCGCGGCACGAATGGCTGCGCGCGCTGGCCGGACTGTGCGCGGCGCGGGGCATCCTGCTCATCGTCGACGACGTGCAGATGGGCTGCGGTCGCACCGGCCCGTTCTTCTCCTTCGAGACCGCGGGCATCACTCCCGACATCGTGACGCTGTCCAAGTCGATCAGCGGTTACGGTATGCCGCTGGCGTTGGTGCTGATGCGCCGCGAGCTCGACCAGTGGGCGCCCGGCGAGCACAACGGCACGTTCCGCGGCAACAATCCGGCATTCGTGACCGCGAAGGTTTCGCTCGAGCATTTCTGGACCGACCGAAAGCTCGAGGAGTCCACCGGTCGCAAGGGTGAGCGGATCGGCGAGTCCTTCGGCGCGCTCGCCGACGCGCACGCGGGAATCAGCACTCGCGGTCGCGGTCTGGTCCAGGGTTTGGTCTTCGAGGATGCCTCGCAGGCGAGTAAGGTCTGCCGCGTCGCCTTCGAGAAGGGACTGATCGTGGAGACCTCCGGCGCCGAGGACCAGGTGATCAAGCTGCTTCCGCCGCTGACCATCACCGATGACGAACTCGACCACGGCTTGAAGATCATCACCGACGCCGTGCACACCATCCGGGAAGGCCGCTGAAAATGATCGTTCGTACCACTGCTGAAATCACCGGTACCAGCCGCGACGTCGGGCAGGAACAGTGGCGCAGCAAGCGCATCATCCTGGGTGGTGACGGTGTCGGATTCTCGTTCCACGAGACTACGATCCAGGCCGGCACCGAACACGTCTTCCACTACCAGAACCATGTGGAGGCGGTCTGGGTTGTCGAGGGCGAGGGCAAGCTCTACGACCTCACCAACGACAAGACCTACGACTTGGCCCCCGGCACCATGTATCTGCTCAATGGGCACGAACGCCATCGTGTCGAGACCCGTACGCAGATGCGGATGCTGTGTGTGTTCAACCCGCCGGTAACGGGCCAGGAGGTGCACGACGAGAACGGTGTCTATCCCTTGGTCACCGTTCCGGATCTATAAGGAGGAATCTGCCGGATGACGTTGGCCGACAATGGAATCGATCGCTACCTGACCCGTACTCCGTCGCCGGAGGCGGTGGTGGACCGGCTCGACCCCACGGTGTGGGGCGGGCCGGAGTCGGGAGCGTTCGAATCGTTGGCGAGCTTCGAATCGGACGGGTACTCGATCATCGACGAATTGCTCACGACCGCCGAGGTCGCGGACTTTTCCGCCGAAATCGACCGACTCGCGAGTGATCCGGAGTTGCGATCGGATGAACGGGTGATCGTCGAGAGGAAGTCGAACCGCGTGCGGTCGATCTTCGAGGTGCACCGGATCAGCCCCAAGGTGGCCGAGCTGGTGCGCGATCCCCGCGTCATCGAGCTGGCACGGCATGTGCTGGGTTCGGATGTGTACATCCACCAGAGCCGGGTCAACTACATGCCGGGTTTCGAGGGCACCGGATTCTATTGGCATTCGGACTTCGAAACCTGGCATGCCGAGGACGGGATGCCCGCGCCGCGGGCGGTGAGCCTGTCCATCGCGCTGACCGACAACTACCCGTTCAACGGCAGTCTGATGCTGATGCCCGGCTCGCACCGCACGTTCGTGCCGTGTCAGGGCGCCACACCAACCGACTACTACCGGGAATCGTTGCAGGAGCAGTGGATCGGTGTGCCCTCGCACGAGCACATCACCGAGATGGCCGAGAAGTACGGCATCGCCCAGTTCACCGGTGCGCGTGGCTCGGCTCTGCTGTTCGATTCGAACATCATGCACGGTTCGGCCAGCAACATCACCCCGTTCCCGCGCTCGAACATCTTCCTGGTGTTCAACAGTGTCGAGAACACGCTCGTGGCACCGTATGCCGCGCCGAGGCCGCGGCCGACGTACATCGCGGCACGGGACTTCGATCCCGTTCGCTGATTCTCGCGCGCCGAATGCCCTTCTCGCCCTGAACATCTCGGGCGGGAAGGGCATTCTGCTGTTCGGGGGCACCGTGATTCGGTCAGAACAACGTCATGGGGGACGTCTCCGGCGGCCTGGGCAGCGGTTCGAGCCCGGGTACGAGGGTGCGCATCTGTTCATGGAAGCGCCGGGCCAGTTCGAGCGACGCGGCATTGTCGGGGGTGTGCACGAAAACCGTGGGGGAGCGGCCTTCTCGCAACCAGTCGGCTACCACATCGGCCCAGGGCTGCCAGCCCGCGACGGTGGCCTCGGCATCGTCGCGGCCGTGATAACGCACGATCGGGAATTCGGTGAGCGCCCGATCGCGACGGGGCAGGCGTGGCTTCTTGCCCCACGCCTCGCGCTCACCCGCGCTGATCGGGCGGGCGGCGAAAAGCGTTGTGGTGTCGAAGGGTATCCACTCCGCGCCGACGCGGTTCAGGACGTACTCCAACTGCCGCGCGGCCCGCTCTTCGGTGAAGAACGCGGGGTGGCGGACCTCCACGGCGCTGCGGCGCTCGCGAGGGAGTTGGCGAAGGAATCCGGCCAGCACGCCGAGATCGGTGGGCCCGAACGAGGCGGGCAGCTGCACCCACAGCGCGTGCACCCGCGGGCCGAGCGGTTCGATCGCGGCGAGGAAGGCGTTCAGCTCGGTCTCCGCCCCGTTCATCCGGCGCTCATGGGTGATGACCCTCGGTAATTTCACCACGAAGCGGAACTCGGGCGGGGTCTGGCCGGCCCAGGACGCCACGGTTGTACGCGCCGGAATCGCGTAGAAGGTGGTGTTGGTCTCCACGGCAGTGCACCAACCGGCGTAGCCGCGCAATCGTTCCCGCGGATCGGGCTGCTGCTCCTGCCAGGCGGTGTGCGTCCACTGCGCACATCCCACGGACAATCGCATCCGTCGACGTTAGCGCGTAAGGGCCCGGGGACCGGAATCCGTTTTCCGGCATCGCGTCAGGGCGGCCCGTGCACCCGCGAGGCGATCTCGACCGAGTGACGACGCCGGATCCGGCCCATCCGCGGGGTCCGGCGTCGTCGGCTCCGCCCTGAGCCCGGCAGGGCCGGATCAGGGGCGGGTCAGCGCGGCGTAGCGTGCGATGTGCTGGTCGGTGGTGCCCCATTCGAACTGAATCGCGGTGAGCCGCTTGAAGAAGTGGCCGATCGCGAGTTCCTCGGTCATCCCCATCGCGCCGTGCAACTGCACCGCGTTCTGACCCAGGAAGCGGGCCGCGCGGCCGATCGTGGCCTTGGCCGCGGCCGCGGCGCGGGCACGTTCGTCCTTCGGCGCACGGAGCTTCAGAGTCACCAGATACGTTGCGGCGACAGCTTGTTCGAGTTCGAGGTGCATATCCACCATGCGGTGCTGCAACACCTGGAAACTCCCGATCGGCACGCCGAACTGGCGTCGCTGCTTGGCGTATTCGACCGTGTCGGCCAGTACTCGGCGCATCGCGCCGACCGCCTCGGCCGCGATCGCCGCGATCGCCTCGTCGGCGGCGGTGGACAGCGAATCGTCCGCTGCTCCTTCCGATCCCAGCAGCGCCTCGGCCGGGACGCGCACGCCGTCGAGCGTGACGTCCGCCGCGCGACGCTCGTCGATGGTGCGGTAGGAGTTCAGGGTGAGCCCGGCCGCGCCGGCCTCCACCAGGAACAGCGACACCCCGTTCGAATCGGGCGTGCGCGCGGTCACCAGCAGGTGGGTGGCCAGGGGAGCGCTGGTCACGACCGTCTTGGCGCCGTCGAGAACCCACTCGTCCCCGTCGCGGCGGGCAGTGGTAGAGACCTTCGCGAGGTTGTAGCCCGAATCGGCTTCCAGGGCGGCCAGGGCGGTGATCACCTCGCCGGAGACGATGCCGCGCAGCAGCTCTTCCGAGCGTGCGCCACCGGCCCGCCGCAGCAGACCCGCGCCGACCACGACGGTGTCGACGTAGGGTTCCACGACCAGCGCCCCTCCGAACGCCTCGGCGATGATGAGCGTTTCGACCGGTCCGCCGTCGAAACCGCCGACCTGTTCGGGCAGTGCCGCGCCGAGGATGCCGACCTCGGTGGCGAAGGCGCGCCAGATCTCCGGCTGCCAGCCGATTCCGACCCGCGCCGCGGACCGGCTCTTGTCCAGGTCGTATCGCGCCGCCAGGAATTCGGTGACGGTATCGCGCAGCAATTGCTGTTCTGCGGTGTATTCGAAGTCCATATCAGATTCCGTCCGTCACAGGCCCAGGCCGGCCTTGGCGATGATGTTGCGCTGAATTTCGTTGCTGCCGGCGTAGATCGATCCGGCGCGGTCGTTGAAATAGCGCAGCGGCGCGGCCGCCTGCCATTCCTCGCCGCTGAGGTAGCCGTCGGCGGGCGGTACGAAGTCGGCCACCGGACCGCCTGGCATCGCGGCGTGCGGCTGATAGGCGCGGCCGCGCGGGCCGGCCGCCTCCAGGATCAGTTCGGTGAGCTGCTGGCTCAGTTCGGTGCCGAGCACCTTCAGCGTCGAGGCGGCCGGGCCCGGATCCTTACCGCGCGAAATCGCCGACATGGTGCGGTATTCCAGGATCTCCAGCACATCCGCGCGGATGCGGACATCGGCCAGCTTGGCCGCGAACGCCGGATCATCCAGCAGCGCATCGCCGTTCGGGCCGGGCTGGGAGACCGCATGGGCGGCAAGGGATTCGGCCATGACCTGCAGCCCCGGGCCCATCGCGCCGCCGCGCTCGAAGTTGAGCAGGTATTTGGCCACGGTCCAGCCGTCGTCGATGCGGCCCAGCACATTGGCCTTGGGCACCCGCACCGCGTCGAAGAACACCTGGTTCTGCACCTGCTCGCCGGAGGTCATGACCAGCGGGCGCACCTGGATGCCGGGGGTGTTCATATCGATCAGCAGGAAGGTGATGCCCTGCTGCTTGCGTTCCAGCTTCGAGGTGCGGACCAGGGCGAAGATCCAGTTCGCCTCGGTGGCGTGGGTGGTCCAGATCTTGCTGCCGGTGACGATCAGGTCGTCGCCGTCCGAGACCGCGGCCATCGTCAGCGAGGCCAGGTCCGAACCGGCCTCGGGCTCGGAGTAGCCCTGGCAGAAGAACACCTCGCCGGTCAGGATGCCGGGCAGGAAGTAGTTCTTCTGCTCCTCGGTGCCGAAGGCGATGATCGCGTGCGAAACCATCCGGATGCCCATCGGGGACAGCAGCGGTGCGCCCGCGAGGGTCGACTCGCGCTCGAAGATGTAGTGCTGCGTCAGGCTCCACGGACATCCGCCGTGCTTCACCGGCCAGGCCGGCGCGGCCCAGCCGCGGGCGTGCAGGATGTGCTGCCACTGCATGCTGGCCTCGTGGTCGGGGTACACGCTGGTCGCCAGGCGCCCGGCGCGGCGTATCTCGGGGGTCAGATGCTCGTCGAGGAAGTCTCGTACCTCGTCGCGAAACGCCAGATCGGCGGGTGACCAGTCCAGATCCACGAAGAACTCCTTGGTCGATAAGTGGAGCTCTACCTTCTCATTTGTTCCCCACTGAACGCAAATGGTCGTTAACTTAGCGATATCTGTTGACATTCCACAATGGAGGCATAATCCTGTTATATATACATTCCACTTTGGAGTATTGATCTCGCCGAGAGGGACAGCTGATGGACATCACGTCCGGAACCCGCGCCGATGACGCCGAGCGGCAGCAGGTCGCCGATCTGCTGGCCCGGCACCTGGGCGCGGGGCGCATCGATCTGACCGAATACGACCAGCGGGTCGCGCGGGTATGGGCCTGCGCCACCCGCGAGGACCTGCGGCTCGTACTCTCCGATCTGCCGAATCTGGCGGCCGAACCGCCCGTGGGCCGGGCTTCGGGGAACCGGGGTGCGCGCATCCCGGTCTGGCAGCGCATCGAGGGTGCGGCCTGGCTGGGCGTGAGCGTGCTGTGCCTGGTCATCTGGGGTTTGATCTGCCTCGGAGTGGGCCGGTTCACCTATCCGTGGCCGATGTGGGTGATCGGGCCGTGGGGCGTCGCGCTCGCGTTCCGGGCCTTGACCGGATGGGAAGCGCGCGGCTGCCGGGGGCGCGGCCTCGCCGGGTGAGCCGGGCCGCCGAGGGGTACGCCAGCCCGGCGTATCCACGGCTACCGCACGGCAGCAGGTAGATTGGCGTGCTGTGCACCTGAAGAGCCTGACGCTGAAGGGGTTCAAATCCTTCGCGTCCGCTACGACGCTTCGCCTCGAACCGGGGATCACCTGTGTGGTCGGTCCCAACGGCTCGGGTAAGTCGAATGTGGTCGACGCGCTCACCTGGGTGATGGGCGAGCAGGGCGCCAAAGCGCTGCGCGGAGGCAAGATGCAGGACGTCATCTTCGCCGGAACCGCCGGCCGCGCGCCACTGGGGCGCGCCGAGGTCACGCTGACGATCGACAACTCCGACGGCGCGCTGCCGATCGACTACTCCGAGGTGTCCATCACCCGCCGCATGTTCCGCGACGGCGCGGGGGAATACGAGATCAACGGCAGCTCGTGTCGTCTGATGGATGTGCAGGAACTGTTGAGCGATTCGGGCATCGGCCGGGAGATGCACGTCATCGTGGGGCAGGGCCAGCTCTCGGCGATCCTGGAGTCGCGCCCGGAGGACCGGCGTGCCTTCATCGAGGAGGCCGCCGGTGTGCTCAAACACCGCAAGCGCAAGGAGAAGGCGGTCCGCAAGCTCGAGGCCATGCAGGCCAATCTGGCGCGGTTGACCGACCTGACCACCGAATTGCGTCGTCAGCTCAAGCCGCTGGGCCGACAGGCCGAGGTGGCGCGGCGCGCGGCCACCGTGCAGGCGGATCTGCGTGATGCGCGGCTGCGGCTGGCCGCCGACGATCTGGTCGCGCGCCGTCGCGATCTGGAGAGCCAGGAGAGCAAGCAGGCCTACGCCCGCGAACAGCAGATCAACGTTCAGGCCGAACTCGATGCCGCCAATGCCGCACTCGCACAGCAGGAATTCCAGCTCTCCCGGCTTACCCCGGGCGCGGAAGCCGCCGCGCAGACCTGGTTCCAGCTCTCGGCGCTGGTGGAACGGGTCAATGCGACCATTCGCATCGCCCGCGACCGCGCCCGTAACCTGACCATCGAGCAGCCCACCGGTACCGGTCGCGATCCCGAACAACTCGAGGCCGAGGCCGCGCGAGTGGAGGCCCAGGAGGCCGAACTGCTCGAGGCGGTCGAGATCGCCGCCGAAACGCTGGAGTCCGCCCGAGATCAGCTGCACGAGCGCGAACAGGCCGCCAAGGCCGCCGAACAGGCGCATCTGGCCGCGGTGCGGGCCATCGCCGATCGCCGGGAGGGTCTGGCCCGGCTGTCCGGTCAGGTGGACACCCTGCGTTCGCGGGCGCAGTCCGCCGAGGGGGAGATCGCCCGGCTCTCTGTCTCGTTGACCGAGGCGCGGGCCCGGGGCGAGGCCGCCGAGGACGAATTCGAGCGCGTGCAAAGCGAATTGGGCGAGCTGGACGCCGGTGAAGAGGGGCTGGACGCCGCCTACGAACATGCCGCGCAAGCGTTGGCGCAGGCCGAGGAGCGCGTCACCGAACTGCGGGAGCGGGATCGGGAGGCGAGTAAGAAGGTCGCCTCGCTCGGTGCGCGGATCGAGGCGTTGACCATGGGGCTGGCCCGCCGTGACGGCGCGGCCTGGCTGCTCGAGCACCGAGCCGAAGGTCTGCTCGGGCCGCTGTCGGGAGTTCTGCAGGTGCACAACGGTTTCGAAGCAGCGGTCGCCGCCGCGCTGGGACCGCTGGCCGATGCGATCACCGCCGAGTCCGGCGGCACCGCGCATGCGGCGCTGCGGGCGTTGAAGGAGGCCGACGGCGGACGGGCCGCGGTGGTGTACGGCGGTGCGGCACTGTCGGATTCGGCCCTGGCCGAGCTGCCCGCCGGGGCGCGGCGGTTGATCGATGTGGTGGACTGCCCGGAGCGCATGCGCGGCGCCGTCGTGGCGCTGACCGCGGGCACCGTGGTCGTGGACGATCTGCCCGCTGCAACCGAATTGCTCTCCGCGCGACCGGAATTGCGTGTGGTCACGCGCGAGGGTGATGTGACCGGTTCGGGTTGGCTGCTCGGTGGTTCGGACCGTGCGCCCAGTCAGCTCGAGATCCAGGCCGATATCGACGCGGCCGCCGCGGAACTCGCGTCCTGGCAGCGCCGGGCCGAGGAGCTCGAGGCAGCGCTGTCGGGCGCGCTGGCCGAGCAGACCGATCGCAAGGAATCCGTCGATCAGGCACTGCTTGCGCTGCACGAATCCGATCAGGCGTTGGTCGCGATCTACGACCGGCTGGGCCGGTTGGGTGAGGCCGCTCGGAACGCGCAGCGCGAATGCGAGCGTCTGCTGACCCAGCGCGACGACGCCGAGACCGCGCGTGACGACAACTCCGAGAAATTGGCCGAACTCGAGGAGCGCCTGCGGCGCGTGGAATCCGAACAGTCCGGGCTGGATTCGGACGAGGACGCCGGAACCGAGACCGCCGGACAGCATCGCGAGGAGGCCGCCGCCGCGCTCGCGGAGGCCCGCGCGATGGAGGTGGAGGCGCGACTGTCCGTGCGTACCGCCGAGGAGCGCGCGGAATCGGTTCGGGGCAAAGCGGATTCGTTGCGCCGCGCGGCCCGCGCCGAGCGCGAGACCCGGGCGCGCGCCGAACGCGCCCAGGCCGCGCGCCGGCAGGCCGCCGCGGTCGCCTCGGTGGTCGCCGAATCCGCGGAACGCGTTGCCGCCGAGCTCGAATCCGTTGTCGCCGAAGCCTCCGCGCGACGGGACGAACTGGTCCGCCGCCGCACCGAATGCGCCGGGCAGGTGGACCAGATCAAGGAGCGCACCCGGGCGCTGACCACCCAGCTGACTCAGCTGACCGACGCGGTGCATCGCGACGAGGTCGCCCGCGCCGAGGCCGCGCTGCGTATCGAACAGCTGGAAGCCACCATCGGCGAACAGTTCGGCATGGCCCTGGACGCGCTGATCGGCGAATACGGCCCGGACGTGCCCACTCCGCCCTCGGCGCTGGAGTGGCAGGAGTACGAGCAGGCCAAGGAGCGCGGCGAGGCGGTCAGCGAACCGCAGCCGATGCCGTACGACCGGGCCACCCAGCAGCGCCGCGCCAAACGCGCCGAGAAGGACCTCACCACCCTCGGCAAGGTGAATCCTCTTGCGCTGGAAGAGTTCGCGGCGCTCGAGGAACGCTACAACTTCCTGTCCACCCAGCTCGACGACGTCACCAAGGCGCGGCAGGATCTGCTGGATGTGGTCGCCGAGGTGGATGCGCGGATTCTGCAGGTGTTCACCGAGGCGTGGGAGGACGTGGAGCAGGAATTCGTCGGCGTCTTCGCCAAACTGTTCCCCGGCGGCGAGGGACGCCTGCTGCTCACCGACCCCACCGATATGCTCACCACCGGTATCGAGGTGGAGGCGCGTCCGCCGGGTAAGAAGGTCAAGCGCCTGTCGCTGCTGTCCGGCGGTGAGAAATCGCTGACCGCGGTCGCTCTCCTGGTCGCCATCTTCCGCGCCCGCCCGTCGCCGTTCTACGTCATGGACGAGGTCGAGGCCGCCCTCGACGACACCAATCTGCGCCGCCTGATCGGCCTGTTCGAGCAGCTGCGAGAGAAATCCCAACTGATCGTCATCACGCACCAGAAGCCGACCATGGAGATCGCCGACGCCCTTTACGGCGTGAGCATGCGCGGTGACGGCATCACCCAGGTCATCTCCCAGCGGCTGCGGGGCGAGAGCCTGGCTGGTCCGCCTCCCCGCGACTTCAAGCCGGACTCGGGTGCCACACAGGTGACGTTCGCGGCCGGCGGTTGACAGCCCGATCACCTTCTGGGCGTACCCGGGGAGTTACCAGTGTCCACACCGAATGACAGCCACGGGCTGTCGCCACATAGTGTGGTGTGACCTGCGGCTATTTGTTCTCGTCCACCGTGATTCGAAGACCGGACGCTGGTGTTCTTGCCCGGAACAGGATGTCGAGCGGGCCTGTCGACGACCGCGCTACCGAAGACGCGCGGCTGGAGCGACCGGACCGAGCTCGAGCGAATAGCCCCACCGTAGGCTCGGTGTGATGCCGAATGCCCGAGGCCGTCACAGAGTGGTGATCAGTCCTCCGTCGACGATGAAATCCGATCCGGTGATGTTGGCTGCCCGGGGACTGGAAAGGTAAACGGCGAGGTCGGCGATTTCCTCGGGTCGAGTGAATCGCCCGGTAACCGTCTGGGCGGCCGTGGTGCGGGCGATGTCTTCCGGATCTCCGCCCGCGGTGTCGGCAATCGTGCGTGCTACACCCTGCGCACCGAGCCACAGGTCGGTGGCGACGGGACCCGGGCTGATGGTGTTGACCCGAATGCCCTGTGGTCCTACCTGTTTCGACAGGGATTTGCTGAAGTTGGTGAGCGCGGCCTTGGCTGCGCTGTAGTCGATCACGGTCGGATCCGGCAGTTTGGCGTTGACCGAACTGATGGTGACGATGCTGCCCTGCCCCGCATCGAGCATGGCGGGCAGCACCGCTCGCGTCACCCGGATTGCGGATAGCAGGTCCAGTGTCAGGGTGGACATCCAATCGTCGTCGCTGATGTCGAGCAATCCGTTCAGCCGGGGTGTCACGCCGCCGACATTGTTGAACAGCATCGCCGTGGTGCCGAATTTCGCCGCGACGGCGCCCAGCTCTGTCGCGCCCTGCGCGGTGGACAGATCCACCTCCGCCGGATGGACGCGGCCGGTGTCGGCGAGGGCGCGCAGGTCGTCGCCGGTGTGGCGGGCTGCGGCCACGACGATCGCACCCTCGTCCACGAGGGTGCGGGTGATGGCCAGCCCGATACCTCGACTGGCTCCGGTCACCACGGCGAGGGCGTCGGCGAGTCCCAGATCCATGACAGCTCCGTCCTTGGTGTCAGAAACCCTTGTCCGCCAGCCAGGTCAGGACCGCGTCCGCGACGTCCTTCCAACCACTGTCGATGGTGAGGCAGTGGCCACGGGCTTCGAATTGCCGAAGCTCGGTGACCGCGGTGGAATCACGGTACTGCTTCAGGGTCGAGCGGGTCACCACGTCCGGAACAGTATGGTCCGCGAGGCCCGAAATGAGCAGCAGCGGCCCGCGATTCGCGTTGGCGGTGTCGACCTTCGCCGGTGAATGCAGGACGAAATTCGCCGCGGCGGCCTGAAAGAGCGGTCGCGCCGGTGCGGGTACGGTCCACGTTTCGAACAGCTCGTCCGACTCCTGCTCGCTGACCGCGTTGCCGAAGCCGAAGCGAAACTCCTTCTTGGTCAGGGATACCGCTCGGTGCAGGTTGGCAGGGTTGCCGAGCGCGGGCAGTCCGGCGCGCAGCTGAGCGAGCGGTAGCGGCAGGACACCCTTGATCTGGGCCGGATCGATCGCGACACCGGCGATACCGAGGTCCTGCCCCATGAGTTTCTCTGTGAGCAGGCCGCCGAATGAATGCCCGATGATGATCGGCGGTGTCGGCAAGGTTTGGATGATCGCAGCGAAATGCGCTGCGGCCTCGTCTATTCCGGTGTCTGCGACCGCTTCGGGATGGGCCCGCGCCGCGGCGACGGTGTCCGGCTCGCCGGGCCAGCCCGGGGCGATCGGCGCGTAACCGGCGGCACGGAAATGGTCCAGCCAAGGTCCCCACCTGGTTGCATGCAGCCACAACCCGTGAATGAAAACCACCGGTGTCGGTGTCTGTGACATGTCTATCGCTCCTTCGACCCTCGGGCCACTCCACCATCACGATCGGTCCGCCGTCCAAGTCGTAATGGCTGCCGAACGATAACCCGGAGGGCATACTTGCAGGTGACCGCCGCCCCTCGCTGGATGAGGCGGAAGAAGGAGGCGGGCCATGGGCCTCGACCTGAGGCAGCTGCGGTACTTCGTCGCCCTCGCCGAGGAGCTGCACTTCGGCCGAGCCGCCGCGAAACTGTTCATCACACAGCCGGCGTTGTCGAAGCAGATTCGCAAACTGGAGGACCAACTCGGCAGCCCGCTCCTCGAACGCGACAGCCGGCACGTCACGCTTACTCCGCGTGGGCACCACGTGCTGGCGGATGCCCGAGAGATGATCGCGCTGGCGACCCGGATCCGCCGCGGTGCCGCCGACTCCGATTCGGTGCGCATCGCGCATATCTTCGAACTACAGACCAGTCGCACGGTCGCCGACACGTTTGCGGCAGCCTACCCATCGATCGGGATCATCGAACGATCCCTCGACAGTGTCCGGCAACTCGAGGCGCTGCTGGACCACCGACTCGATGTGGCCATCCTCCGGGTCACCGGGGCCATGACCACGCAGCATCCCACCGGTTGGCGTTTCCGCCATTTGCGCCTGGAACCGATGTATCTGATTGGACGTCCGGCCGATCCGCCACGGCCTCGAGCATCGCTGTATGAGCGTCCTCTGGAGGTTTTCGCCGATGGCCCGGAGTCGGGACTCTACAACGCACACGGCGACTACTTGACCGCCTTCGAACACGACACCGATCTGTCGCTGGGCTGGCTGGGCAATCCCGGTACATTCGGTCACTGCCTGGCTGCTCTGCACCGCGCGGTCGATTCTGCTACATCCTCGAATTCGAGAGCTACGCAGTGAGATACGAAATGTCGGGAATTCCGATCCACCGTCCTCTGGAACTGCAACCCTACTACCCGTGGTGTATCGCCTGGCGGGACGAACCGCCCACCGAGCCCGTCGCCAAATTCCTCGAGGTCGCCGAACGAGCCGCTCGCGACCGTCGATGGCGTGTTCCCTCGTTACAACTCGCCCCACCCTGGCTACCGGGCGGCGCCGCGCAGGGACTGTCTGAGAGATCTTGTAGGCGGGACGGTGATCGGAAAGGCTGGGGCGGCGTTTTACACCCAGGTGCTCGCGAAATCAGTTGTCGCCTCGACCGAAGCGGGTTTGCTGGGCTCACCGACCGGCGTGGTGCTGCCGGTCGAGCCAGGATCGGGTCTGGGCGGTCACGAGGTCGAGCAGGTCCTGCTGGGCGATGTTCATGTCGAGGTTGTGCAGGCCCCAGGTCGGGTCCGGCAGGGCGGGCAGGGCGGTTGCCGGTGGGATGCCGTTGCCTCCGCCCTCGATTATCAGCACGCGCGGGCCGGCGGTGGTGCAGTGGCCGCGGTAGCCGGTCACGACACGGCCGGCGACGATGCTGTGCAATCCGCTGTCGGCACCGGAGCCCAGCGCGGCCGGGTCGGTGCACAGCACCTCGTAGCCGGGGCCGTAGGGGAGTCCGTCGCGGGTGCCGGTGGTGTTCGGCCCGGTCGGCGTCACCCCGAACCGGGTGTCCGGCGGCGGAGCGGTCGCGAAGGTCGAATAGGCGACGACACAGCTGATCTGGGCACTGTCGGTGCACGCCGGGATCGAGTTGAAATCACCGCCGGTCAGCGCGCCCGGACGCACCAGCACGTTGGCGCCCGGAATGATGGCCGAGAGCAGTAGCCGCCGCTGCGGGGTCGCGTCGATCCGCTTGCGGATCAGGGTTCGCAGCATGATCGCCCCCTGGGAATGTCCGATCAGGACCACGCCGCGCCCGCGGTTGTCGTGTGCCAGGTAGTCCTCCCACGCGCTTTGTACGTCGGCGTAGGCGATGTCCGAGGCGGCGGCACGCGGCGCGCGCGGTGAACCGGCCGGCCCCAGCAAGGTGTCCTGCCGGTACATCGGCGCCCAGATATTGCAGCGGCCGTCGAACGGCGCGATCTGATCCGCTGCCACCGCGCGCTCTTCGGGTCCGATGGTCAGATCCGCGTTCGCCGTCTGTTCCAGCGATACGGTCGGGTAGACGTAGAAGCAATCCACCGGGGCATCGGTGCCGCCGCCGCACGGGGCATCGGCCTGCCCGGGCCGGCACAGCCAGACCGTCGGCGTTACGTCGGCGGTCGCCGGCTGGACGCCGAACCACCCGCCGGCCATCACCAGCGCGGCGGCCACGCCGATGCGGCGTAGCCGGCCCGTGCCCCGGGCGGGGGTGGGGCCCCGGCGGTGCGTTTCCGCGAATATCACGGCCTCCCAATGGATTCCATGCGCAGGACCGGCCGGTCGTCGAGCATTCGGCGCAACCCGGCGTCGAGCGGCCAGGCGAACAGGAGATCGTGTCCGAACCTGTCGTCCACCGCGGCCGCCGATCCCGGCCGCAATGGCGTGACGCGCACCCGATCGACGATCGGCTCGAACAGCGACTCCGGCGTGGCCAGGTAATACAGCGCTCGGGGCGAGTTTCTCCACAGCGGTGTCCGCAACCTGGCGAAATACACCAGTCCATGCGCGGTGACCAGCAGACGCTCCGAGGCGATGGCGGCGTCGACGGCGTCACGAATGCCCCATTCGATCGCCGCGCGACGGCCGTGCAGCAGACGCCACTCGGCGTCGTCGGAAAGGAGCTTTTCGATGTCGCCCCGGCGCATTCGCGGGGACGGCCGCAGCGACAGTGCGGCCTCGGCCCCGAGGCATTGCTGTAGGACCTCGTCACAGAATTCGAACGATTGCTGATTCATCGTCTGCTCCCCGGTCCGCCGTACGTCTCCGGCCGACCATGACGCCACTGTGGAAAAGGACGGAACAAAGAACCGATACCGCTCGCACCCAGCCTAGTAGCCAGGGGTGTGCCTGTGCACTGTGCCCCGCTGCTCGCGGCGATGCGGATACAACTACGACTGCACGCACGAGGCCATGGCAAGCGATCCATTCGAAGCGGTATTCGGATGCTGATCTCGATCTCGTCGGCCGCGCCTGAGCCGAGGTCCCGGGGCGAGCGGCGTTTGCGCGGGCAACGGGCAACGGCGCGGGTGGGCGACGGGAGGTTTGCGGGAGACCGTGCCGATGTCCACCACGCTCGTGTCCGGGCGCTGTAGCCCGCGGAATCGGCAGCGGATCGCCCGGCTATTTCGCTAGCAGGGACTTCAGCTGGGCTGCACCGGTTTCCGCGAGCCAGGTGTCGAAACTGCGCAGAGCGGGGTGAATTTCGCGCAGCGCGGCGATGTCCGCGCCCCAGCTGTCACCCTCGCGTGCGAGCCGCCAGACCTCGAGGATCGCGGGACCTCGTTCGGCGGCCTCCGATTCGGGAATTTCCTCGTAGCGCACGGGAATTCCGATGGCCCGGGTGATGGTCGCGGCGGCCTCGCGCATGGTGCGCTGATCGCCTGCCAGATCCAGGGTGCGACCGTGCAGGCGGTCCGGATCGGCGAAAGCCAGGGCTGCCACGGCGGCGATGTCCTCGACCGCGATCATCTGGATCGGCAGGTCGGCGGGGAACAGATGCCGGTGCACTCCGTCGCGAATTCCGTCCACCGAGAAACCTCGGAACAGATAGTTCTCCATGAATCGGACCGGCCGCAGCAGGGTGTAGCGCATACCGCTGTCGGCGACGACGCGTTCGATGCGGCGTTTTCCGTTGACGCCCCACCGCTTGTCGCGGGCGAAGGAGGCCACTCCGGTGAAGACGAACTGCTCGACGCCCCCCGCGCGGGCCGCCGCGACGAGCGCCGCACCGCGAGCCGCCTCGAGTTCGGTATCCCAGCCGTCGGGGCCGTAGGCGGCCGGGGGGACGCCGAAGACCGCGCGCACGTCGCGGACCGCGGCCGCGATGGTTTCCGGTGCGTCCAAATCGCCGATAGCCAATTCGGCTCCGAGTTCGGCGAGCGCGCGTGCGGTCGCGGCGTTCGGATCGCGGACCAGGACCCGGACGGGAACGCCGTCGGCGAGCAGTCTGCGCGCGGTCGCGCCACCCTGCTTGCCGGTGGCGCCCGTGACGAGAATCCGATCGTGCTGTGCGGACATGATCACCTGTCTTCGTGTCGGTAGGATACGGGTTGTCTGACCCGTATTTCGGACGATACGGGTGGTCCGACTCGATTCGCCAGGTCCGCGCAAAGGGGTGTCGTAACGAAATGTCCGCCCTACCACAGAGTTTCGGTCCCGCGGCGCGGGCCGATGCCCGGCGCAACCGCGCCCTGGTGCTGGCCGCGGCCCAACGCGCCTTCGCCGATCGCGGCACCTCGGTCTCGCTGGCCGAGATAGCCCGTCGCGCCGGTGTCGGCGCGGGCACCGTCTATCGGCACTTCCCGACCAAGACCGACCTGCTGGAGGCGGTGATGCAGCAGCGTATCGAGCAGATGACCGCCCGCGCGACGGCCTGCCTGAGTGCGCCGGACCCTGGTGCGGCCTTCTTCGACTTCTGCGCCGAGGTCGTCCGCACCGCTCCGCGCAGCCGGGCCGTCTGCGACCTGATCACCGCCGACGACGGCTGGCCTCGCACGCTCATGCGCGGCGCGGGTGACCGGTTTCACCAGGCCCTGCGCGCGGCGCTCACCGAGGCCCAGCGATGCGGTGCCGCGCGCCCGGACGTCACCGTCGCGGACGTCTCCGCGCTGATCACCGGATGCGTTGCGATACAGCGCGTTTCGAACTCCGAGACGGAGCTGGTCAAGGCCGCCCGGATCGCCCTGGACGCCCTGCGCGCCGCGCCGGCGCCCACCGTTACGAAACTCGACGGCAACGGCTCGATTCATAACGAAATACGTAACGAAAATGAGTCTCCGCGCTGTCCGATGTGCGGCTCCGACCTGAAAGCCGCCGGTCTCGGCCGCCCCGCGCGCTACTGTTCGGCCGCCTGCCGCCAGAAGGCGCACCGCAGGCGAAGCTCGATCAGGGGGCAGGCCGCCGTTGCCCATCGGTGAATCGCATCTTTCGAGAAATTCACCGGAATCCGGGTTGTCCGGACAGTGCGTCTCCAGGCCCGCGGCGGCGCGGCCCGCCGTCGTCCGCGTCGACCGAGTCGGGCAGCTACGGGAGACAACTCCATCGAGGGCGCCGATCAACTTGTCGCTTCGACCGTGTGCGACTCATCACACTCACGGTGGTCACGCGCAACCGTTGTCCGGTGGGGAGCTCAGAGCAGGTCGCTGACGTCGTCCGGGACGTCTACGGCGTATTTGCGCAGGGTTTCCATCGGGACGACCTCGAGCGCGTTCTCGTGGGTGGCGGCCAGGATGACGGGGGCCGCAACGCCGTCCTCGTGGGCGTGCAGCCAGCGCACCGCGACCACGCACCAGCGATCGCCCGGTTGCAGTCCCGGAAAGTTGTTCTCCGGACGCGGAGTGCTCAGATCGTTGCCGATCGACTTCTGGTGCTCCAGGAACTCCGCGGTAACGACGGTGCACACCGTATGACTGCCCAGGTCTTCGGGGCCGGTGCTGCAGCAGCCGTCCCGATAGAAGCCGGTGAGAGGATCGGTGCCGCACTCCTCCAGCGGTCCCCCAAGCACATTTCGATCGGTCACATCGCCGATCCTATTGTCTCTGAGTTGGATTCGCCGCTGCTTCCGCGTCGCGACACCGAGACGGGCAGACCGGTCGGTAGGTGAACGGCACATGTGTGGCAATTCCGGCGTGTCACCGCCGCATTTGCCGGTATATGTGTTAGCGCCCGGTGTAGGTCGGGCTCGCGCGGGCCCCGCCGAGTCGAAACCACAGGTCGAGGGTTTCGGATTTCCCGCCCGTCGCGCGGCCCTGCGGGTGCGTGGTCGACGTTCTGTAAGGATGGGGGCGTGACTGCGCAAGCTTGGATTCTGATCGCCGTGATCGCCGCCATCGTGGTGGTGGCGCTCGTCGTCGCTGGATTCGTCCGGTACAAGCGCGGCCGGGTGAAGCTGACTCCCGCCACGCCCGACAAGGAGGTGACCGACCGGTCCGGGGGGTACACCGCGTCCGGTGGATTCAGTTTCAGTCAGGGCGGCGCAGGCGCGAGCACACTGGCACCACCGCAGCCCGAACCGGTATCGATCGAGCGAACCGACGACGAGGGACAACCGCATGTCGGCGACGACGCGGCGATTCCGCGCGATTCGGTACGTCGCGGGATCACCGATGTCCGGCTGCCGGAACCCGAGGTCGAGGAGACCGAAACAACCGGGGTCGAGGCCAGAACCGCCGAAGCCGGAACCGCGGAGGTCCGAGCGCCCGAGGTCGAAGCGCGGCCCGCGGAAACCGAAGAACGATCCAGCGCCCAGGCGGTCGAAGTACCCGCGGAGGCGGTGCCGACGGCCGAACCCGAGGTCGAGGTCGAGCAGTCCGCGGTGGTCGAGGAGCTTCCCGCTCCCGTCGAAACCGCCGCTCCCGCACCGCAACTCGAGGAGATCGAACCCACCGCGGGCCGCCTGACCAGGCTGCGCGGGCGGCTGGCCCGCTCGCAGAACGCCGTCGGCAAGAGCCTGCTCGGCCTGCTCGGCGGCGGCGACCTGGACGAGGACTCCTGGGAGGAGATCGAGGACACGCTCGTCATGGCCGATCTCGGCACCGCTGTCACCTCGACCATCGTCGAACGGTTACGCAGCGAACTGGCCGCCCGCACCGTCCGCACCGCCGATGAGGCCCGAGCAGCGCTGCGCTCGGTCCTGGTCGAGGCGCTGCGCCCCGAGTTGGACCGATCGATCCGCGCCCTGCCGCACGACGATCACCCCTCCATCCTGCTGGTGGTCGGCGTCAACGGCACCGGTAAGACCACCACCACCGGCAAACTCGCGCGCGTTCTGGTCGCGGACGGCCGCCGGGTGCTGCTGGGCGCGGCGGACACCTTCCGCGCCGCGGCCGCCGATCAGCTGCAGACCTGGGGTGAGCGGGTCGGCGCGCACACGGTGCGAGGGCGCGAGGGCGCGGATCCGGCCTCGGTCGCCTTCGACGCGGTGAGCACCGGCATCGATGACGGCGTGGACGTCGTCCTGGTCGACACCGCGGGCCGCCTGCACACCAAGACCGGCCTGATGGACGAGCTGGGCAAGGTCAAGCGCGTGGTGGAGAAGAAGGCGGCCGTGGACGAGGTGCTGCTGGTGCTGGACTCCACCGTCGGCCAGAACGGCCTGACCCAGGCGCGCGTCTTCGCCGATGTGGTCGATATCACCGGCGTAGTGCTGACCAAACTCGACGGTACCGCGAAGGGCGGCATCGTCTTCCAGGTCCAGCACGAACTCGGCGTCCCGGTCAAACTCGTCGGCCTCGGCGAGGGCGCGGACGATCTGGCCCCCTTCGAACCCGGCGCATTCGTCGACGCCCTGTTGGGCTGAGCTGTATCTTCGGCCTCCGCTTCGCTCCGGCGGGTTCGCGGCCCCCTGGTGTCTCGCCGGTCGGTCCCGTGTCGGGCGCCCGCCGCGCGTCCGAGCGGCGAGACGGGCCGCGAACTGTGTTGGATTGCCTCCGCTTCGCTCCGGCGGGTTCGCGGCCCTGAGGGCCTCGCCGTTCGGCTCCGTGTCGGGCACTCGTTCCTCGCACCCGTCACGCGTCCGAACGGCGAGACGGGCCGCGAACTCGGTGCTGGTGTTGCTCGGGGTGGGTGAGCCTGGGTGATTTTCGGTTGAGCGCTCGTGGGGTCGCCGCCGTCGTGTGTACGGGCGGCGGGTAGCTGTGTGGGGATCGGCGGGGTAGCGGAGGTACTCACCGGGCGGTTGGTTACGATTTCGCGCTGTGTGTCGGATGGTGATCTCCACTTCCGATCGGCGCCTCGCCCGCATAGCGGCTGAACTGGGTATTCATCGATGAATTCCGCACCGCGACACGAACCTCACAGTGAGCCGGAAACGGCTGTGTAGGAAATGAAACGTGGTAGCAACACAGGGGGCGCATCCGTTCACTCATGTGAAACACGGGGGCGGCACGGATGAAACACCGAATAGCCAACCTTCTGTGCAGGCTCGTTTGCCGCATTTTATGGCTGGGCCCGAGATGAGGAGGAACAAGGTGGCGTACCCCTTGGTCGGTGTGCCGGACACCGGCGATACCGCATGGATGCTGGCGAGCTCGGCACTCGTCCTGTTGATGACCCCTGGCCTGGCGTTCTTCTACGGCGGCATGGTCCGCGGGAAGAACGTACTGAACATGATCATGATGAGCATCAGCGCGATGGGCATCGTGGGCGTGCTCTGGTCGATCTACGGCTTCTCGGAAGCGTTCGGGGACAACAAGTTCGGCGTGATCGGCAATCCGGCCCAATTCTTCGGCCTGAAGGGTTTGATCGGCACGAACGGCGTCAAGGCCGCCCCTGCCGACCCCGCCACCGGGGCCGCGGCGGTGCACGGCGCGGACATACCGCTCGCGGGCACCATCCCGATGACCGTCTTCGTCGCGTTCCAGTTGATGTTCGCCATCATCACCGTCGCGCTGATCTCGGGTGCGGTGGCCGACCGCCTGAAGTTCCGCGCCTGGCTGGTCTTCGCCGCGGTCTGGGCCACGGTCGTGTATTTCCCGGTCGCGCACTGGGTCTTCGACTTCAACGTCTCCGACGCCGCGGGCAACATCGTCCACCACGGTGGCTGGATCGCCAACAAACTGCAGGCGATCGACTTCGCCGGTGGTACCGCGGTGCACATCAACGCCGGCGCCGCGGGTCTGGCGCTGTGCATCGTGCTGGGTAAGCGCAAGGGCTGGCCGAAGTCGCCGATGCGCCCGCACAACCTGCCCTTCGTCATGCTGGGCGCCGGTCTGCTGTGGTTCGGCTGGTTCGGTTTCAACGCGGGTTCCGCGGTGAGCTCCAACGGACTGGCCGGTTCGACCTTCCTCACCACCACCTTCGCCACCTGCGCGGCGATGTTGGGCTGGTTGCTGGTGGAGAAGATCCGCGACGGCAAGCCCACCAGCCTCGGCGCGGCCTCGGGCCTGGTCGCCGGTCTGGTCGCCATCACCCCGTCCTGCTCCTCGGTCAACGTGCTGGGCGCACTGGCCATCGGCGCGGTCGCCGGAATCGTCTGTGCGCTGGCGGTCGGCCTGAAGTACAAGCTCGGCTTCGACGATTCCCTCGACGTGGTCGGTGTTCACCTGGTCGGCGGTGTGATCGGTACCCTGATGGTCGGGCTGTTCCTGGCGCCGGAATCGGGTGCGTCGGCGAGCCTGAACGGCGCCAAGGGCCTGTTCTACGGCGGAGGTTTCACCCAACTCGGAAAGCAGGCCGTCGGCGCGGCCAGCGTGCTCGCTTTCTCGTTCATCGTGTCGCTCGTTCTGGCCTACATCATCAAATTCACCATCGGGTTGCGGGCCACCGACGAGGAGGAGTTCGAGGGTATGGACGATTCGGAGCATGCGGAATCGGCATACGATTTCGCTGCTGTGGGTGGCACGGCACGTACCGCCGTCAAGGAGGCATGACCGATATGAAACTGATCACTGCAATCGTCAAACCATTCACGCTCGAGGATGTCAAGAGCGGTCTGGAGCAGGCGGGTGTACTCGGGATGACCGTCAGTGAGGTACAGGGCTATGGACGGCAGAAGGGGCACACGGAGGTTTACCGCGGTGCCGAGTACTCGGTCGATTTCGTGCCGAAGGTACGGGTCGAGGTCGTCGTGGACGACGCCTCGGTCGAGAAGGTCGTGGAGGTGATAGTCGAGGCCGCGCGCACCGGAAAGATCGGTGACGGCAAGGTCTGGGTCACGCCGGTCGAGTCCGTGATCCGGGTCCGGACGGGAGAGCGTGGCAGCGACGCGCTGTAGCGCGCGGACGGTCTCTGTCAGCGGGTCGGTCGGCGGCTCCGCTCCCACCGGGCGACGGTAGGGCGCGGGGCCGCCCGCACGAGGGTTGGGTGGTGCAGGTGAAAAGCGACACGCCGAGCGGGGCAACGGATCTGGTACGGGCTCGAGATCAGCTGCTGGAGGGCGGACAGGTTCGCCGTCCGCGACTGGACGCCCATGCGCTGCGGCAGGCGCTGGTGGACCTGCACGATCTGTGGCTCACCGGTAAGGGCGCCGAGCTGGGCATCACCGCGGACAGCGGCCTGGCCGTGGTGGCCGTCGGTGGCCTGGGGCGGCGCGAGATGCTGCCGTACTCGGATCTGGATCTGGTGCTGCTGCACGACGACATCGATCCGGAGCGGGTGGCCGAGGTCGCCGATCGGCTGTGGTACCCGCTGTGGGACGCGCACATCAAACTGGACCACAGTGTGCGCACCGTCCCGCAGGCGCTGCGGGTGGCCGCCGACGATCTCACCGCCGCCCTCGGCATGCTGGACGCTCGGCACATCGTTGGCGACATGGAGTTGAGCAATCTGCTCATCGGCGGCGTGCGTCGCGAGTGGCGCACCGGAATCCGTTCCCGCTTCGGCGAATTGGTCGAACAGGCGCAGACCCGGTGGCGGCGCAGCGGGGAGATCGCGCACCGCGCCGAACCCGATCTGAAGAACGGGCGCGGCGGTCTGCGCGACATCCAGCTGCTCGACGCGCTCGCCATCGCCCAGCTGACCGACGCCATGCCCGGCCTGGGGCCCGACGTCCCGGGCGGCGGGCTGAAGCAGGCGCATCGCCGTCTGCTGGATGTGCGCACCGAACTGCATCGCGTCGCCGGACGTTCCCGCGATCAGTTGCGCGCGCAGGACGCCGACGAGATCGGTGCGGCACTGCGCATCGGCGACCGTTTCGATCTGGCCCGGACGTTGAGTGATGCCGCCCGCACGGTGGGGTACTCGGTCGACGTCGGGTTGCGCACGGCGGGTAACGCCCTGCCACGTCGCGGGCTGGCCAGGCTTCGCCGCATGCCGGTGCGTCGACCGCTCGATGAGGGGGTGGTCGAACACGCCGGTGAGGTGGTGCTGGCCCGCGACGCCCGCCCGCAACGGGATCCGGGCCTGATCCTGCGGGTGGCCGCGGCCTCGGCGCAGAACGGGTTGCCGATGTCGGCGACCACGTTGAATCGCCTGTCCGAGGACGCACCCGAATTGCGCGAGCCGTGGCCGCGCGAGGCGCTCAACGATCTGCTGGTCTTGCTGGGCACCGGCCGCGCCACCATCGCCGCGGTCGAGGCGCTGGATCGAACGGGTCTGTGGGGCAGACTGTTTCCGGAATGGGGCGCGGTGCGCGATCTGCCCCCGCGCGATGCGGTGCACACCTGGACGGTGGATCGTCACCTGGTGGAGACCGTCGCCTACGCGGGGGCATTGAGCACCCGGGTCGCGCGTCCGGATCTGCTGCTGCTCGGTGCGTTGCTGCACGATCTGGGTAAAGGCCGCACCGAGGATCACAGCATCGTCGGCGCCGAGCTGGCCACCCAGATCGGCCGTCGGCTGGGGCTGTGGCCTTCGGATGTGCGTACGCTCAGCGCGATCGTCCGGTACCACCTGCTGCTGCCCGATACCGCCACGCGACGCGATCTGGCCGATCCGTCGACCGCCGAGACGGTGGTCACCGCGCTGGGCGGCGACCCGCAGCTGCTCGAGCTCCTGCATGCCCTCGCCGAGGCGGATTCGCTGGCCACCGGTCCGGGGGTGTGGGGTGATTGGAAGGCCTCGCTGATCGGGGAGCTGGTGCGGCGCTCTCGCTTGGCGATGGCCGGGCAACCGGCTCCCGAACCCGATCCGATCGATCCCGATCTGGTGGCCAAGGCGAAATCCGGTGGGGTGCACGTCGAATTGTCGCCCGGCGAGGGACGTTTCAGCCATGTGGTGACAGTCGTCGCGCCCGACAGCCCCGGACTGCTGTCCGACGCTGCGGGTGTGCTGGCGCTGCATTCGCTGCGGGTGTTGTCGGCCTCGCTCGGATCGGAGGGGGATTCGGCGATCGATATCTTCCGTGTCGCACCGAAATTCGGCGACCCGCCCGATGCCGGACTGCTGCGCCAGGATCTGATCCGCGCGGTGAACGGCGACCTGGATCTGGCGGCGGTGCTCGAGCGCAAGGAACGTGAGGCGGGTCTGCCGCCCAGTCCGTACGCGCAGGCCGAACCCCGCATTCTGTGGGCCGACACCGGAATTGCCGGTCAGGTGTTGCTGGAACTGCGTGCGGAGGACCGGATCGGATTGCTCAGCCGGCTCGCCGGTGCGCTCGCGGGCACGGGTGCGGATGTGCGGTGGGCGAAGGTGGTCACCCGGGGCACGGCCGTCGTGGACGCGTTCTGCCTGGATCTCGGGGATACCGACAGCCCGGCGCGACGGGACGGGATCGCGGCCGCGGTGCTGGCGGTCGTCCCGCCACAGACGCCCCCGCCGCCTCCGCAGCAAGAGCCCGAATAAGCCGGGCTCGGGCGGCATTTCGGCCGAAAGCGAATGTTCCGGCCGGAACGGACATTCGGCCGGATTTTCGCCCCGATTCGCCATCGCCCGCCCGGTCCGCGGCGTTGCGGACAAACTGGACGTTTGTCAGTGACCGGATTGTTGCGTGAGATTTGCTGCAACCTGAAGCTTCAGTAGGGCATGTCACTCTACGATCAGACCGGATCTGTGCTGTCACATTGGCGGAGACGGTGTGCTCAGGGGTCGGCGGTGATAGCGGCCCGCATGCCGTGGATGTTGTTCGAGGCTTGTCCGAGCTTTTCGAGCACGAGGGAGCGAGCCGGTGGCAATTGAAGTCGTTTCCGCATCGACGATGACCAGTGACTTGACGCAGCACATCGCCCGCTGTGTCGGTGGAGACCGCTGGGTGGTGTCCTGGCTACCCGGCCGCACTCTGACCGGGCAGCAGGCGGTGACCGCGATGACCATCGCCGCCACGGTGAACGGGCGCACGCCGACCGAGGCCGAGTGGGCGGGACTCGATTCCATGGCCTTGGAATTGGGACTGACCGCCCGCGAGGCGGTCGGCATGGTCGCCAATGAGAATCGCGATATCCGCCAGGCGCCGAGGCCGCGGCGCAGCTTGCTGGAATAGCGCGTCCGGCACGCGTGCGGGCCACCGGTGCCGTGAACACCGAAACCGGGAACGACTAGGGTGGATCCTTCGATCGGCATGCGCGCATTACCCTGGTATGTCGAGTGACGTCCCTCGAGATCAGGAGCGCGATCGGTGTTCGAATCCCTTTCCGACCGGTTGACCGGTGTACTGAGCGATCTGCGCGGCAAGGGGCGTCTGTCACCGGCGGATATCGACGCGACCGCCCGGGAGATTCGCCTGGCCCTGCTCGAGGCCGATGTCGCGTTGCCGGTGGTGCGCGGATTCATCGCCCGGGTCAAGGAGCGCGCCAACGGGGCGGAGGTCTCCGCGGCGCTGAATCCGGCGCAGCAGGTCGTCAAGATCGTCAACGAGGAATTGATCGCGATCCTCGGCGGCGAGACGCGGCGGCTGCAGTTCGCCAAGACGCCGCCGACGGTGGTCATGCTCGCGGGTCTGCAGGGCGCCGGTAAGACCACCCTCGCCGGAAAGCTCGCGAAATGGCTGAAGGGCCAAGGGCATACGCCGCTGCTGGTGGCCTGCGACCTGCAGCGTCCCGGTGCGGTCACACAGCTGCAGGTCGTCGGTCAGCGCGCCGAGGTCCCGGTTTTCGCACCGCATCCCGGCACCACTGTGTCGACGAGCGGCACGAGCGGGCCTGCCGTGGTTACGCAGGCTGCCGCCTCCAGGCGTCCCGCGGCAGGCGGCGGCGACAATCCGCTGGGCATTACCGCGGCCGATCCGATCAAGGTCGCGCAGGACGGCATCGCCGAGGCGCGCAACAAGCAGTACGACGTCGTCATCGTCGACACCGCGGGCCGCCTGGGCATCGACGAGGAGTTGATGGCGCAGGCCGCGGGCATCCGCGACGCGGTGCAGCCCGACGAGATCCTGTTCGTCCTCGACGCGATGATCGGCCAGGACGCGGTCACCACCGCCGAAGCGTTCCGCGACGGCGTCGGCTTCACCGGCGTGGTGCTCACCAAGCTCGACGGTGATGCGCGCGGTGGCGCGGCACTGTCGGTGCGCGAGGTGACCGGTCAGCCGATCCTGTTCGCCTCCACCGGTGAGAAGCTCGAGGACTTCGACGTCTTCCACCCCGATCGCATGTCCAGCCGCATCCTGGGCATGGGCGATCTGCTCACCCTGATCGAGCAGGCCGAACAGGTCTACGACGCGCAGCAGGCCGAGGAGGCCGCGCGCAAGATCGGCAGCGGTGAGCTCACCCTCGAGGATTTCCTCGATCAGATGCTGGCCATCCGCAAGATGGGGCCGATCGGCAACCTGCTGGGCATGCTGCCCGGCGCGGGCCAGATGAAGGACGCCCTGGCCGCCGTCGACGACAAGCAGCTGGACCGGGTGCAAGCCATCATCCGCGGTATGACCCCGGCCGAGCGCGCCAATCCCAAGATCATCAACGCCTCCCGCCGCCTGCGCATCGCCAACGGCTCGGGTGTCACGGTGACCGATGTGAACCAGCTGGTCGACCGCTTCTTCGAGGCCCGCAAGATGATGGCGCAGATGGGGCGTCAGATGGGTATGGGCGGCGGTGGCAACCGGCGCACCAACAAGAAGGGGAAGAAGGGCAAGAAGGGCGGTCGCGGTCCCACTCCGCCCAAGGTGCGCGGCGGTTTCCCGGGCATGCCGGGTATGCCCGCCATGCCGCCCGGGATGCCCGCCGGGATGCCGGACCTGTCCGGGATGCCCAACGGGCTCGACCAGTTGCCGCCCGGTCTTGAGGGGATCGATTTGTCCAAGCTGAAGTTCCCCAAGAACTGAGCCGGCCCGTCCGCGTGCGAGCGCAGTAGTTTGTGATCGAGAACGTCGGCGCGAGCAGGAGACCGTATGCGATTGCATCTGCGGGGAGTTGTACTTCCGGACCAGGACATGCGCGATCTGTGGGTGCGCGACGGACGGATCTCCTTCGAACCGGTGCCCGACGCCGAAACCCTCTGTGCCACAGGCTGGATCGTGCCAGGGCTGGTGGACGCGCACTGCCACGTCGGCATTCGCTACGGCGGCGGGCACGAGGATGACGCGGGTGCGGTCGCGCAGGCCGAGACCGAACGCGATGCCGGGGCGCTGCTGCTGCGTGATGCGGGATCACCCATCGACACCCGCTTCATCGACCAGCGCGAGGATCTGCCCGAGATCATCCGCGCCGGTCGGCACATCGCCCGCCCGAAACGCTATATCCGCGAGCTGGGCATCGAACTGGACGACGAGCGTGACCTGCCGCAGATCATCGCCGAGCAGGCGCGGCGCGGTGACGGCTGGGTCAAGATCGTCGGGGACTGGATCGATCGGTCGGTGGGCGATCTGCGTCCATTGTGGAGCGATGCGGTCCTGAAGGAGGCCATCGACGCCGCCCACCGCGAGGGCGCCCGGGTCACCGCGCACGTCTTCGGTGAGGATGCGCTGCCCGGCCTGATCGGTGCCGGCATCGACTGCCTGGAACACGGCACCGGCCTCACCGACGAGACCATCGAGATGATGGTCCGCCACGGCACCACCCTGGTCCCGACCCTGATCAATATCGACACCTTCCCCGAAATCGCCGACGGCGCAGCCAAATTCCCCGTCTACGCCGCCCACATGCGGGATCTGCACCGCCGCGTCCGCGACACCGTCGCCGACGCCCACGCCGCGGGCGTCCCCATCTACACCGGCACCGACGCCGGTGGCTCGATCCGCCACGGCCGGATCGCCGACGAGATCGACGCCCTCGCGGGCGCGGGCCTGTCCCGCCACGACGCCCTGGGCGCGGCCTCGTGGAACGCCCGCGAATGGCTCGGCCGCCCGGGCATCGAACCCGGCGCACCGGCGGATTTCGTCGTCTACGAGGAAGACCCGCGCACGTCGCCGCGGATTCTCGCCACACCGACACACGTGGTCCTGCGCGGCAGGGTGCACAAGCGACGAGACCCGGTCACCGGCCACCGCTGACCCGGGCACAGCCGGTTCGATGCTCCCGATGGTCGCGCCGACCGTGCGGGGCGACCTTCGTGGCGGTCGGCTATCGGCAGGTCCTATCTCGATGCCGTGCGGTGATGACGGCGCCGGGGCCGCTTTCCGGTCGGGATCGCGAGGGTGCAGGTGCGCTGATCGGGGGCTGATTTCCGAGTGAGTGGGGGCATCTGGCAAGATTGACGACCGTCCTCGTCGAGGACAGTGTCAGCCCGTCTCCGGTTACGTACCGCGCGGCGGTCACGCACTCGAACGCAAAACCGGGCCCGTGTCCCGTGCGGGTCGCTGAATTGCGCCGTGACCACTCAGGCTGCCCGCGGGCAGCCGTCATCGAAAGGCGATAGCCCATGGCTGTCAAGATCAAGCTCACCCGGCTCGGCAAGATCCGCAACCCCCAGTACCGCATCATCGTCGCCGATGCGCGCACCCGCCGTGACGGCCGCGCCATCGAGAACGTCGGCAAGTACCACCCGAAGGAGGAGCCCTCGCTGATCGAGGTGAACTCCGAGCGCGTGCAGTACTGGCTGAGCGTCGGCGCGCAGCCCACCGAGCCCGTGCAGCGTCTGCTGGAGATCACCGGTGACTGGCAGAAGTTCAAGGGCCTGCCGGGCGCTGAGGGCACGCTGAAGACCAAGGCCGAGAAGCCGTCGAAGCTGGATCTGTTCAACGCCGCGCTGGCTGCCGCCGACAACGAGCCGGTCGCCGAGGCCGTGACGCCGAAGAAGAAGGCCGCGAAGAAGGATGCCGAGGCCGAGGCTCCGGCCGAGACCGAGGCCGAGTAATGAGCGTGGTTGTTGCCGATGCCGTCGAACATCTGGTTCGCGGTATCGTCGCCAATCCCGATGACGTCCGTGTCGAGCTGATCACCAGCCGCCGCGGCCGCACCGTCGAGGTGCATGTGCACCCGGACGATCTGGGCAAGGTGATCGGGCGCGGCGGTCGCACCGCGACGGCGCTGCGCACGCTCGTATCCGGGATCGGCGGCCGGGGCATCCGGGTCGACGTCGTCGACACCGATGCGAGTTGATGCCTGCTTCCAGCGGGGATGAGCCCATCGAACTGGTCGTCGGGCGGGTCGCCAAATCGCACGGTGTGCGCGGCGAACTCGTCGTGGAGGTCCGCACCGACGAACCCGAGTTGCGTTTCGCCCCCGGCGCCGTCCTGAAAGGGCGGCTGCCGCGGGCGACGACGGTGCGTGAGTACACGATCGAGTCGGCTCGGGAACATTCGGGCCGACTGTTGGTTCGGGTCCAGGGCGTCGCGGATCGCTCCGAGGCGGATGCGTTGCGCGGCATGATCCTTCTGGTCGGCACCGACGATCTGCCGCCGTCGCAGGATCCCGACGAGTTCTACGACCATGAGCTCGAGGGGCTTTCGGTGCGATTGGCCGACGGCACCGTGGTCGGCACCGTGGACGAGGTACTGCATTCGGCTGCGGGAGAACTGCTTTCGGTGCGTGCGGCGGCGAGCTTCGACGACGTGGAGGCTTCCGCCGGGCCGGGCCGGGAGATCCTGATTCCGTTCGTCGCCGCGATCGTGTCCACCGTATTGGTCGCCGAGGGCCTGATCGTCATCGATCCGCCCGAGGGACTGCTCGACAAGGAGTAGAGCAATGTCCGAGGGCGTCGGGGAATTCTCGACAGCGGAATCCTCCGCAGCACTGCGCATCGATGTCGTGACGATCTTCCCCGAATACCTCGAGCCGATGCGAACGGCGTTGTTGGGCAAAGCCATCGACAAGGGCCTGGTCCAACTCGGCGTGCACGATCTGCGCCGCTGGACCCACGACGTGCACAAGGCCGTGGACGATTCCCCCTACGGCGGCGGCCCCGGCATGGTCATGAAACCCACGGTGTGGGGCGACGCGCTCGACGAGGTCTGCCCCGACGACGCGCTACTGGTGGTGCCGACACCGGCGGGAGTTCCGTTCACGCAGGCCACCGCGCGGCGTTGGTCCGGTGAACGTCATCTGGTCTTCGCCTGCGGTCGCTACGAGGGTATCGATCAGCGCGTCTTCGACGATGCGGCCCGGCGCGTCCGGGTCGAGGAGGTCAGCATCGGCGATTACGTGCTGATCGGCGGCGAGGCGGCGGTTCTGGTGATGACCGAGGCCGTGGTCCGCCTGCGCCCCGGCGTTCTGGGCAATCAACAGTCCCACGAACAGGATTCGTTCTCCGATGGACTGCTCGAGGGACCCAGCTACACCCGCCCGGTCACCTGGCGCGGGCTGGACGTCCCGGAGGTCCTGTTGTCCGGCAATCACGCCAGGATCGATGCCTGGCGACACGAACAGTCCCTGTCCAGGACCCGGGAGCGTCGCCCGGACCTGCTGCCGCCGCAGTGATTTCGCCTCGTTCGACGTTGCGGATCGGTGTGCTCACCCAGCCCTGCCCGGAACGCGCGTAGGTTACTCACCGAAGGTCGACGGCCGGGTGCCGGCCTCTGGACCGCGCACTCCTGTAACGGTTTCGGTGGAACAACTCGCGGGTTCCGGTATCGGCGGTCGCGCCTTCGCCGAGCGGTACTGACGAATCTGTATGTGCCACAGCGTGTCCGTAAGCGCGTTGGGCGGTCGATCATGCGGGCAGGCCGGTCAATGCGGCGCTCTCCGCCCAGAGCCGGTCCAGCCGGGCGGGGTCGGTGGTGTGCGACGCGGTTCGAACTTCCCTGCGGCGCACGAAGAATCGCCCGGTGATGCCATCCGGTTCGGGTGCGGTGGCGAGCCAGACGGGCGTGTCCGCGCCCGCCTCGGGGCCGGGCAGGAGCGGGTTCACCCACTGCGTCCAGGCGAAGGCGCGCAACAGTCCGCGCGCGGAATCGCGTCCCAGGCCGGTGTTGCGAATGATCCCGGGGTGCGCTCCGTTCACCGTGACACCGGTCCCCGCCAGTCGCTGAGCGAGGCTGTAGACGAACATGGCGTTCATATTCTTGGTGCGGCCGTAGGCGACGAAGGGCCGGAAGCTCGGCGGAATCCCGATACCGCGCTCGTCGGCGAAGCCCAGATCGTCCAGGTGTACCGGTATCCGGCGCAGTGCGGCAGGTGCGGCTCCGACCACGACGAGTCGCGCGGATCGTCCTGTGGCGGCGAGGTTCTCGCCGAGCGAGCGCAGCAGCAGATAGGGCGCGAGGTGATTCGTCGCCAGGGTGCGCTGGATCCCTTCGGAGGTGTGCTCGGCGAGCGGTGCGACCACCGCGGCGTTGCTGATCACGATATCGATCCCGGTGGGGTCCAGCCGATCGGCGAGGGCGCGCACCTGGTTCAGCAACGACAGATCGGCCAATTCGGTCCGCAGGTCGGCCTCCGGGACCACCGCCCGGATTCGTCGCTGCGCCGCGGACAGGCGTCCCACGTCTCGTCCGACCAGCACGACGCTCCGGCCCGTCGCGGCCAGTCCGCGCGCGATGGCCTCCCCGATACCGCCGGTCGCCCCGGTCACCACCGCGGTCGACGATGCGTTCATGATTCCTCCCGATCAGATTAGGTTGACAACGTCAACCTAGGCGGCGAGGTTGACGTTGTCAACCTCGGATTACGATATGCGGATGCCGCCCAGCACCCGTGATGTCCTCCTCGATTCCGCCCTGCGTCTGCTGGACTCGGGTGGGGTGGAGGCGGTGACACTGCGTGAGGTCGGTATCGGGGCCGGGGTGTCGCACAATGCGCCCTATAAGCACTTCGCCAACAAGGAGGCGTTGCTGGCGGCCGTCGCGGCGCGCGAGTTATCCGAGCGGGCAACGGAATTCGCGCACCTGGTGGTACGGCAACCGGATCCGGTGCAGCGGGTGCGTGCGGTACTGCACGGGTACATAGCCTGGGCGCGGGAGCATCCGGCGCGCTTCAAACTGGTCTTCGGTCGCTGGACCAACGAGTCCCCGGAGCTGGCCGAGGTCGCACACAACGCGCAGCAGGCGCTCACGGCCCTGGTCGCCGAGGCGCAGTCGGATCGCGCACTGCCCGGGGGCGATCCGGAGCGGATGGCGGCGCTGCTGCGCGCTCTCGCACACGGTGCGGCGGATCTGGCGGCGGCCGGGCACCTCGCCGCGGACGGCAAGGGCCGGGCGGCGCCCGCGGATCTGATCGACGACCTGCTGGCCTACCTGGGTTCCTCGGCTCGTTGAATTCGATGTCGGGGGGCATTGCGCGCGCTTGATCCGCACGACACGACGGGTGTGGCCATTCGAAAAGGGTGCGGCTGTGGTCGATTCGGCGCGGGGCTGTGGCTACCTGTCGGGGTGCGGCGGTAGTGTCTGCGGGCGTGACGACAGCCTCCGAAACCGTCAGCAGCGAATCCGTCAGCAACGATGCCGTGAACACGAGCGCCGCGGGCGGCGATGCCGCCGGTGCCGCGCCGGGTGGAGCCGCGCCTGTCCAGCTGGCCAGCGTCGGCCGCCGCCTGGCCGACGAGCTGAACGTGCGGGACGAGCAGGTGCGTGCCGCGGTCGAGCTACTCGACGGCGGATCCACCGTGCCGTTCATCGCCCGTTACCGCAAGGAGGTCACCGGCGGTCTGGACGACGCTCAGTTGCGCCAGCTCGAGGAGCGGCTGCACTACCTGCGCGAGCTGGACGAGCGTCGCGCCTCGATTCTGGAATCCATTCGCGGCCAGGGCAAACTCGACGCCGCGCTGGAGCAGCAGATCATGCTGGCCGAGACCAAAGCCCGGCTCGAGGACATCTACCTGCCCTACAAGCCCAAGCGCCGGACCAAGGCCCAGATCGCTCGCGAAGCCGGTCACGAACCGGTGGCCGACGCCCTGATCGGCGACCCGACCACCGATCCGGCTCAGTACACCGCAGAGCAACTCGACGGCGCCCGCGCGATCCTGGTGGAACGCTTCGCCGAGGACGCCGACCTCGTCGGTGAGCTGCGCGAGCTGATGTGGCAGCGCGGGCGGCTCACCTCGCAGGTGCGCGCGGGCAAACAGGAGGCGGGCGCGAAATTCGCCGACTACTTCGAATTCAGCGAACCGTTCGACACGCTGCCCTCGCACCGCATTCTGGCGTTGCTGCGCGGGGAGAAGGAAGAGGTGCTCACCCTGCACCTCGAGCCCGATGCCGAGGAGTCCGCCGCATCCGATGGTCGCTCCGCTCCAGAGGGCGAACGCACCATCTTCGAGGGCCGCATCGCACTGAAATTCGGCATCGCCGACCAGGGCCGCGCGGCCGACACCTGGCTGCTGGACACCGTGCGCTGGGCGTGGCGGACCAAGTTGCAGGTGAGCCTCGGCATCGATATCCGGATGCGGCTGCGGCAGTCCGCCGAGAAGGACGCGGTCGACGTCTTCGCCAACAACCTGCGCGATCTGCTGCTGGCCGCGCCGGCGGGCACCCGCGCCACGATGGGCCTGGACCCGGGTTACCGCACCGGCGTCAAGGTGGCCGTGGTCGACGGCACCGGCAAGGTGGTGGCCACCGAGGTCATCTATCCGCACAAGCCGCAGGGCCAGACCGAGAAATCCCTGGCCGTGCTGGGCGCGCTCGTCGCCCGGTTCAACGTGGAGCTCATCGCCATCGGCAACGGCACCGCCTCGCGCGAGACCGATGCCCTTGCCGCGCAACTGATCTCCCGCATCCCGGAGAACAAGCCCACCAAGATCGTGGTCTCCGAGGCCGGCGCGTCGGTGTACTCGGCCTCGGCCTACGCCTCGCAGGAACTCCCCGATATGGACGTGTCGCTGCGCGGCGCGGTATCCATCGCCCGCCGCCTGCAGGATCCGCTGGCCGAACTGGTGAAGATCGATCCCAAGTCCATCGGCGTCGGCCAGTACCAGCACGACGTCTCCGAGGCGCTGCTGGCCCGATCGCTGGGCGCGGTCGTCGAGGACGCGGTGAACGCGGTCGGCGTGGACGTGAACACCGCGTCGGTGCCGCTGCTGTCGCGGGTGTCCGGCATCGCCTCGTCGGTGGCGGAATCCATTGTCACGCATCGTGATCAGAACGGTCCGTTCCGCAACCGCAACGCCCTGCTGAAGGTCCCGCGGCTGGGTCCCAAGGCATTCGAGCAGTGCGCGGGCTTCCTGCGCATCCGCGGCGGTGACGATCCGCTGGACACCTCCGCGGTGCACCCGGAGGCATATCCGGTCGTGCGGCGCATGCTCGAGTCCACCGGCCGCGATGTGGCCGGGCTGATCGGCAACACCACCGTGCTGCGCGGGCTGCGCCCCGGTGAATTCACCGACGAGCGTTTCGGCGTGCCCACCGTCACCGACATCATCGCCGAGTTGGAGAAGCCCGGCCGCGACCCACGCCCGGAATTCAAGACCGCCGAATTCGCCGCCGGGATCGAGAAGGTCGCCGACCTGCAACCGGGCATGGTGCTCGAGGGCGTGGTCACCAACGTTGCCGCTTTCGGCGCCTTCGTCGACATCGGTGTCCACCAGGACGGTCTGGTACACGTCTCGGCCATGTCGCACAACTTCGTCAAGGATCCGCGCGAGATCGTGAAATCCGGCGATGTGGTGCGAGTCAAGGTGCTGGAGGTCGACGTGGCCCGCCAGCGCATCGGCCTGTCACTGCGTTTGGACGACGAGCCCGGCGCGGGCAAGCCGGAACGCGGCGATTCGCGTCCGCGTCAGCAGGGCGGTCAGCGCGGCGGCGGCAATCCGCGTCAGCAGGGCCGCAATCAGCAGCAGGGCGGTCAGGGCCGTGGCCAGCAAGGACAGGGCCGAAACCAGCCGGAGCGGAACCAGCAGGGGCGGAACCAGCAGCGCCGCAACGCATCCGAGCCGACCGGCGCGATGGCCGATGCCCTGCGTCGGGCCGGATTCGGCAAGTAGGCTCGTCGGAGTACGCGCCGGTCCCGGCCTCGGCGGTCGGCATCTGGAGAGATGCGCCCTGCCGGGGCTCGGGGTGCCGCACAATGTGGCTTGGCGGGTAACGCGGACCCGGTAGCCCCCGTGCCCCGGGGCGCGGAGACGACGGGATATGGCAGGTATGCGACGGTGGCTGGACGAGACCGTGGTGACGCACGGTCACCTGCCGCTGCTGTGCTTCCTGCTCGGTTTCATCGTCGGTTTCCTGCTGATCCGGCTCAGCGTCCGGTTGATCCGCAAGCAGGTGCGCTGGTGGCCCGGCAACCTGCGCGCGGGCGATGTGCACATCCACCACATGGTGTTCGGCGTGGTGCTGGTGTTGGTGTCCGGGATCGGCCTGGTCACCGTCTACAACAGCGGGGTCGGCACGGTCAGCGTGCTGGCCTCGGCATTCGGCCTCGGCGCCGCACTGGTCCTGGACGAATTCGCACTCATCTACTACCTGCGCGACGTCTATTGGGAGGAACAGGGCCGCACCTCGGTCGACGCGGTCTTCGTCGCCCTGGCGGTAACCGGACTGCTGGTGCTGGGTTTTCATCCGCTCTGGCTGCTGGACGTAGGCAATATCCGGCATGACCACAGCCCAACGGGCCGCACCTTCCTGAGCCTGTTCGCTCTGGTCAATCTGATGCTGGCCGCGATCGTCATCGCCAAGGGCAAGATCTGGACCGGACTGTTCGGCATGTTCTTCCTGCCCCTGCTGGTCGTCGGGGCGCTGCGGCTGAGTCGACCCGGCGCACCGTGGGCACGCTGGCGATATGCCGGTCGGCCCAGGCTGATGCAGCGTGCGATCCGGCGCGAACGCCGCTATCGGCGGCCGGTGATCCGTGCGAAGATCTTCGTCCAGGACCTGATCGCCGGGAAGCCCGACCCCGTGGCGCATATGCGGGTCGCCGCCGAGGAGGAGTTGGCTCGCACGGTGGTTCCCGCGCCCGCGCCGCCGCATCCGATCGGGCAATCCCGGCCGAGAATTCCCGGTCACGGCCGCCGGACCGGGGGCGATTAACAGTCGTGCGATGTCCTCTGGCACAATACTCGGGTTGCCTTGGGCAGATCTGCCCAGCGCACCGCCCATATCCGGAGCACGAACCGGTCGAGCGCCCAGTGCGCGCCGCCAGGTTCCTCTGTTCACGCGAACTCCACAAGGACGGAAATGAACACCCTCGACTTCGTCGATGAAAAGTCGCTGCGCAGCGACGTCCCCGACTTCCGGCCGGGCGACACCATCAATGTGCACGTGAAGGTCATCGAAGGTAACAAGGAGCGCATCCAGGTCTTCAAGGGCGCCGTGATCCGGCGTCAGGGTGGCGGCATCCGCGAGACCTTCACGGTCCGCAAGGTTTCCTTCGGTGTCGGTGTCGAGCGCACCTTCCCGGTGCACAGCCCCAACATCGATCACATCGATGTGGTGACCCGCGGCGATGTCCGCCGGGCCAAGCTGTACTACCTGCGCGATCTGCGCGGCAAGGCCGCCAAGATCAAGGAAAAGCGCTGACCACATCCCGCTGACGGGATTGCGTTGTTCGAATCCCCTGGCCGAATGGCCAGGGGATTCTTCTATTACGTGGTCGGGGCCAATCTCGATGCCGGCGACCGGCAGAGCCTGGAGGCGATCCTGGCCGCCGGCTCGGAGCTTGCCGCGCTGACCGGACACGTCCGATGACCGGCCCCGCGACCAGGACGCGGTCACCGCCGGGCTGACGATGTTGCTGCAACAGCGGCGTACGCCCAGAGATTCCTGGCATCCAGCCATACTCCATCCTGCTGGAGTCTACCGCCGAAAGAGGTTGACGCTCTCAACCTTTCGTCCTACTGTGGGGCCGGTTCTCGAATCGGAGTCATGGGGGTGCTCGATGATGTCAACCACGGTTGGAGACCCGAAGCTGGAGTCCGGCGGCGAGAAAGAAGGCGGGGACGGATCGCTGGAACTTCACCGACAAGCTCAACCGCCTGTTCGAGACGGTCGCTTCCTGACACCCGCGCAAGGGCGTCGAACGCAGGCTGTCTCTGGGCCATGTGAAGGAACCAGCCGGATTCTTCGAGCTCCAACTTCCTGCCCGGTTTGGATACCGCCGACCATACCGTCGATCAACGGTCGACGGGCCGAGACGCTGCGAGCGCCATTTCGCAGAAGTCGCTGGGAGCGAGGGCGTTCGGGCGATGGCAATTAGGGCGGGGCAGCTGTCGCACCAGCGATGCCGACATCTGACCGAGAGCTAGCGCGTTTTCGGCGCACCGGAATGTATCCGCAGGCCACGCGTCGGTGACGGTATTCGATCGAGAAACTGATTATAGTGAAAACGTATCCGATGCGCCACGAATTATATTGTGCGCACGGGTGGGAGGGGTTCGTTCATGAAACAGGTTGCCGACATACCGAAGAAATCGACCCTCCGTGGCGATCATGCGCTTTATTCGGCATCTGCCGCTGGGACTCCGATGATCGTGCAGATTCCGATCGAGCGAGTTCGCGTATGTGGTTCGCCGCGAGCCGCAGGGGAGAATCACCTGCACGTGCAGAGTCTGACCGAAGTGGTTGACAGCCTGCCGCCGATTGTTGTTCATCGGCAGACAATGATGGTCGTCGATGGAGTGCATCGGCTGCGGGCAGCACAATGCATCGGGGCAAACGTAATCGATGCAGTGTATTTCGACGGGGATGCGCGAGAGGCGTTCGTGGCGGCAGTGCGTATGAACAGTGCGCATGGACTGCCGTTGTCGCTGTCTGATCGGAGGGCCGCGGCCGACCGCATACTGCACGACTACCCTGAGTGGTCGAACCGGCGGGTTGCCCGGGTAGTGGGGCTGTCCGACAAGACTGTTGCAGTCATCCGGAGGGGGGTCGCTGCGGAAAATCCGCACTGGCCTGCCGAGCGAGTGGGAAGTGACGGCGTCTCCCGTCCGATCGAGGCCGGGGACCGACGTCGCCAGGTGCTGGAGTTCTTGGAGGTCAACCCCGGCGCGCCGGCGCAAGCAGCGGCATCGGCCACGGGTGCTTCGCTATCGACGGTGAAGAGAGCGCAACGTCAGATCCGCGAAGATTCCGCAACTGTGGCGCGACCAGGCGGGGGAGCCGAGGTTTCAACCAGAACGGGCGATGTCCATTGCGTAGCGGTGCCTGATCGGCAGTCGGAGCGCCGCAGGGGGCTGAGAGATTCGAGCGCCATGATCCGGCAGCTTCGCGCGGATCCGTCGTTGCGGTTCACAGAACAGGGGCGCAGGCTGCTGCGTATGCTGGATATTGTTCCGCTGGAACCGACGACGTGGGACTCGATTGCCGACAGTCTGCCAATGCATTGTGCCGAATTGGTTGTCGAACTAGCGCGGCAGCATTCGCAGAGCTGGCAAGATCTGGCGAATTCATTGGCCCGTCGAGCTGATCGTAATAGCTTTGTTCCTGATTAGCCGATCTGGGCCGCTGCGGCGCCTATGTTTCTGAACAACCCCGGTGTACAGTCGAATTCGGCCCGGTCCTGAATAAGTTGCCCGCCGGTCGAAGATTCGACTGCTATTGGTGTTGCAGTATCGCCGAAGGCTGCGGGGGCGCGGATACGGCCACGCCTGCGGGCGTGCGCTCCATGTCGGATATGGATTCATATGAGAGGGGGTGTGTTATATGTATGCTGACTTTGATTTGGATGTTCGGGTCGACACAGTGGTCGAAGCTGATCAGATGGGCGTCTTGAGCATGGGTAGCTCGTGCTATTCCTGCGGCGGATTGTCATGCGATGCACGTTTGTGCTGAGCGGAAGTTCCGGCTGGGCGGAGGCAAGCTCTTCGGCCTCCGCCCAGCCGGAAGCTCGGTACAATTCGTCTCCACCGAAATAGGCTGCCGGACACCTTGATCGAAATCTCGCTATCCAGAATCCTTCCGTCCAGTTGTTCTTCTGGAGATTCTCCTATGACGAAAATATCGGTTCTGCGGAACACGACCGAGGAGGTTGCGGATCGGCTGTCGAGGCTCGCGGATCCGTCCATTCTCGGTTTGCCGCGCCCGGTCGTTCACGAGGCGATCACTCTGGGGTCCGGCTATTCCGGCATCGCTCTTGCGCTGCTCCACGCAAGCCATGCACTCGGCCGGTCCGATCTGGTGGACCCGGCGCGTGCTCTACTGCGCCAGGCGGCCGACTCGACCGCATTGCGACCAGCGGACAGGCTCGGCCTGTACAACGGATATGCGGGATTCGCATGGGCGGTGACCGAGTTTGCCGTATGCGAGCCGCGCTATCTGCCAACTTTGTCGCGTACGGCCGGGAATCTGGGCACTCTGCTGGGTAGCACGGCTCTCCGCGAGCCCGGCACCGGCGTGCCGTTCGAAGCCTATGACGTGATCGCGGGCGTGGCGGGGCAGCTCACGGCGCTGTTGCGAGCGTATGCGGTATTACCCGACCCACCTCTGGTGTTGACGGAGGCCGCGACCAGGTTGACGGCCTACCTGATGCGGCTGACAGATGTCGACGATGTGGGACGGCACGGCTGGTACGTAGCACCGCGCTTCTGCTCACCGGATGTTCGGGAGCGTTCCCCGCACGGGCTGTACAACCTCGGACTTGCGCATGGCATCCCAGGAGTTCTTGCGGCTCTGTGCGCCGCGGCGCACAGCGGTGTGGGCGGTCGAGAAGTCCGGGAACGCGTGCGCGAGATTGCTCTGTGGCTGTGCACGCATCGCTTGGCCGAGACGGTCGGGCCGGATTGGCCAGTATGGCTCGATGCCTCTGCCGCACAACATGTGCCGGTGCGTTCTTCGGACGCTCCAGCGGCACGTACAGCCTGGTGCTACGGCTCTCCCGGCATCGCGATGGTGCTGCTCAGCGCAGCTGCCCTGACCGGCACCGCCGAGCCCGCCGATACCGCAGTTGCCGCACTGCGCCGGGTGATGGCGGCGGGTGTCCGGGAGCGGGACGTCTTTGCGCCGACACTATGTCATGGTCACGCTGGGCTTGCGGCGGTCTTCCAGCGCGCGTGGCGAGTGACGGGCTTGACCGAGTTCCAGGCGGCACGAGACGCATCGGTGAATGAAGTGCTCGCCTTGGCAGATCCGAGGCGCCCCTATGTGCTCGCGGATCGGCGTGAGGTCGGTCGGCTCGTGGATGATCCGGGTTTCCTCATGGGGGCGGCCGGAGTCCTGTCCGTTCTCTCCGGAGCGCTCTCGACGGCGGTGTGCACCTGGGAAGATGTGCTGTTTCTGGCTCCATGCCTATCAGTGCGAAACCTGTTGTGAACGGCGTTGCACCGGCTGTTCGATTCGTGTGAAGGATTGCTGTGAACTCTGGACTGCCCGACCATGGCGGCGGCACGTTCGCCGTCCCCGGGCCCGTATATTCGGCTCGCCCGTTCTTTCTGCTGCGCGCTCCGGCATTGCCCGCGGAGACGATAACCGGTCTTCTTGCGTCCAGTCCGGCGGATGTACCGAATCGGCCGGAACAGTTGATCGACGATGTCCTGCGCTTGTGGCGTTCGGGAATGGTTTCGGCTGCGGTCGAGATGGCCTCGCCCGACTTGTCGAAAGCGCTGCGCCAGTTCGGAGAACACTCCGAGCGGGACCGGCAGCGCGCACTGATGAGCCTCCTGCGCTATGTGAATCGGATGAGTGTGCGTGCGACACCATTCGGGCTGATGGCCGGCGTAGCCACCGGCACCTTCGCGGCACAGGGCCGGCCGCGGGTGGTGTGGCACGACGGAGTGCTGGCAAGGCCGCGTGCCCGCATGGATATGGCCTGGGTACTGCACCTGTTTCAGTCCTTGACCGACAGCTCCGCTGCCCGCTCGGGCCTGCGGGTGAGGACCAACGATCTCATCCACCAAGGCCGTGGCCGGCTCTGGTTGCCGACCGCCGACGCCTACGGAGCCAACACCCGCCGCTCCGTGTCGGTACGCCTGTCACCGCCGGTACGCGCTGTCATCGACTTGGCACACACCCCCATTGCGCTGGAGACTCTGCGGAAACAACTGGCCGGTCAATTCCCCAGCGTCCCCGCCGATACTGTGACCGGCCTGCTGCAGCAACTCATCGAGCTGGACTTCCTCATGGTTGCCGACAGGCCGCAGCTGGTCCACAGCGACACTTATGACCCTTTGGCCGATTTGGCGTCCATCGTGGACCAGAACGCCGCAGTGGCGTTGAAGGAATTGGCCACAGCGGTCGACGATTTCAATCGTGGTGACCAAGACAGTGCGGTGATGTTGCCGCCGTTGATGGCGCACGTCGCCGAATGCTCGCGCACGCTCTCTCCTGACTATGCGGGTCACCTGCTGCAGCTCGACGCCCGCCTTCACACCGAGGGCCCACCTGTCCTGCCAGCCGACGTGCAGGCTCTTGCCGAACAAGCGGCGCAGACCCTGGCCGCGGTTGTCGGTACGAGCTTCCGCTATCCAAGGTGGCTACAGGACTATGCAACCGCCTTCACCGAGCGGTATGGCGTGCAGGCGCACGTGCCGGTCCTCGAATTGCTCTCCTCGGAGACAGGGCTGGGGCCACCGACCGGGTACCGCAATCCTGCTCGCTCCTACCCGCTGATCCCCGAAACGGCCGAGCGCCACCATCAAGCCCGTGACGCCCTGCTGACCCAGCTGGCCAGCACGGCCCTGGCGGACCGCTGCCTGGAGATCGTGCTCGACGACAGGTGGCTGGCCGCGTTCGTCGAAACCGGCGCTGCCACCCCGGACGAGCGCCCTGCTATCCCAGCTCTGGACATACACTTCCAGCTGAGCCCCCCAGGCAAACTCGCCGATCGCTGGATGGCAGTGCTCACAGGTATGGCTGCCACGTTCGGAGGCAGGACCTTCGCACGCTTCTACGATCTGCTCGATGATCGGACCCGGGACGGTCTCCGGGAACTGGCCGAGGCGGAGCAGGCGCAGGCCGGCGCGGCTGAGCTCGTCGAACTGGCTTATCTGCCGCACCTGGGCAGAGCGGTCAACGTTGCTGTGCGTCCCGAGGTTCGCGCTTGGGAGCTGCCGGTAAACGTGTCGCCGGGCACCCCCACGGAGCGAAGGCTGTCCCTGAGCGACATCGTCGTCGGGGTCCGTTCCGGACGACTGTATCTGTGGAGCCGCAGTTTGGGATGCGAGGTGCTCTTCACCCAGCACAGCATGCTCAGCCTGCTTTCCGGGCCGAACGTCTGCCGCTTCCTGTTGGAGGTGTCCTCGACGAAATACCGCGGCATCGCCGGATTCGACTGGGGAAACCTGGAAGGTATCGCGTCCTTTCTACCCCGGGTTCGCCGCGACCGAGTGATCCTCCGGCGTGCGTGCTGGCACCTGCGTCCGGCAGATCTCGGCGTGGCGGACACGGCCGATGACGTGGAGTTCCTTGTGGCACTGCGTAACTGGGGTGAGCGGTGGATGTTGCCACGCCACGTCTACCTCACCGAGGGCGACAATCACATCATGCTGGACTTGGACAGCAGCCTGTCGCTGGCGGAATTGCGCCGCGCCCTCTATCGCGGGGAACACGAAGAGCCGGTCCGGCTCGAAGAGGTTTTGCCCGCGCCCGACGACGGTTTCCTGACCGACGACCTCGGGCGCTCATACACCGCAGAGGTCGTCGTCCCGGTCGTGTGCACGCAGCCGCCTCCGGCAGCACGCGCTCCGATCTCCTCGGCGATACGCCCGATTCCCCACAGTGAACGAATGCGACATATCGGTAGTGACTGGCTGTACGTCAAGCTGTACGCGGAGCCGGATGCCCACGACACCTTGCTCATCGACCAGTACATCGCGCTCACGAGTCGGCTGACGCAAGCGCATGGCATCGATCGCTCCTTCTTCCTCCGCTACGCCGACCCCGCGCCACACTTGCGGGTTCGTTTCTGCGTCCCGTACTCCGAGCAACGCCGCGCCTGCCTCGTCGCGGTCACGGAGTGGGCGCACGATCTGGTGGCAGCGGGGCGGATCACCGAATTCTCCTTCGGGACCTACCACCGGGAAACCGAACGTTATGGCGGTCCCGCCATGATCGACGCCGCGGAATGCCTGTTCTGCGCAGACAGCACTGCCGTGGCCGAGTTGCTGCGCTACCTCGCCGACCATCGGGGCGAATCTGCGGACAGCTACCTGCCGCGGGAGTGTCTGGCAGCACTCAGCCTGGAACGCATCGGCAGTATCCTCATTCCGGACTTCTCCCGGCGCCGAACGCTGGTGCGAACCATGGCATCGAGGTCCGCGGGCAGCGGCCTCTACCGAACGGCGGCCGGCTCGCTCTGGTCCCAGTACACCGGTGTCGGCCCAGCCGTCGATGTCCTGCGGCATGTCGGCGATCGGTGGGAGATGGAAGGTACGTGCTTCCGCTCCCGGATGGACGACCTCGATGCGTCCGGCTCCCTGTGGTCCCAGCGGGAAAATGTCGTGCGCACGTTGTTGCACATGCACAGCAACCGCCTCGGTCTCCATCACGAAGACGAGGACAGTGCTTACGGTGTCTGGCGCCGTCTACTGGACCGTATCGCCGCTTGCTCATCCGCGCCGCCAACACAGGGATAGCTGGTGAAATGCTTGGTAATGATGGCTGCGAGGAATTGGTATGAGCCGACAATCGGGACATGATGTGGAAATCTGCGCCTTCGATCAGGTGTTTCCTTTCGGCAAGGATGGGGCGCAAGCCGCCGTTCATGATAGTTTGGGCCTGTGCAAGGCGGCCGAAGAATTGGGCGCGAGTAGGTTCTGGGTTTCGGAGCATCACGGCGATGCAAGTAGTTGTGCTGCACCTGAAGTGTTGATCGCCGCAGCCGCTCAGATGACCCGGAGAATTCGGGTCGGCACCGCTTCTGTATTGCTGCCCTATTATGCGCCACTCAAAGTCGCGGGTACATTCAATATGTTGTGCCGCATGTTCCCCTCTCGGATCGATCTAGGGATCGGTCGTGGTCCTGGTGCGGAACCCTTTGCGGCTGAAAAATTGAGACGGCCCGGTCAGGTGGACTACAGCGAGTCGTTGCGAATCCTGGTCGAGACGTTCCGCGACGGGCCTTCGGCCGGACTCCTGCCGTCGAACTCAACTCCCGAGATATGGATAAATGGCACTGGTGAACGGTCGGCGAAATTTGCGGCCGAACTCGGACTGCCGTACTGCTACGGTAGCTTTTTATTGAAAGAGAACGACTATTCGGTTGCGGAACATTATCGGAGCTCCTTCGTGGCCGGTCCATTGTGCGGTAAGCCTCGGTTCGCAGTGGCTGTAAGAGTGTTGACAGCGGAGTCGCGTCAAGATTTCTGCCGTCTTCGACAAGTTTTTTGTCAAGGCTTCGGAAATGCGATTACTGAAACAGTGGTTGCCGGATTCGGGGACGAGTTCGACGATAATTTGCTCACGAAACTCGAAGGCTACGACCCGGACCTGCTCGTGTTGAACACTCCGATGCCGCCACTCGAGTTGCGAATAGATGCGTTGAGAATTGCGATCGCTTCTGTTTCATCTGCTGGTCGGCGGCGACCATAGCCGGTGGCTGCGGGATGCTCCGGGAGCGGGTCCCCGTGTTCTCGAGCGGCATCGGCCGCGGACCGAGTCGCCGTGAGGCGTCACGCACGAGTGGCCGAACCGCTGGCCTGCGCCGCCCGCCCCGATACCGGGCGTGCCCGGTCGACGCCTACCGCGATCACCTGTGCGCCCGTCGCCCCGTTGAGCCCGGTGTTCCGGTGCTGCTGATGTTCGCCGAAATCGCCGAGTTCGGCTACATCGGGGCTGAACCTGCTCTACAAGTGCGTCAACCAGTGCCGCCTGAACGGAGACCGGATCGCGCCCTCCTCGCGCGACGTGCGAGCAGGATCAAAAGCCAAATGCATGGCCGGGCAGGCTTTCCCGTTACTCCGGCCCCGAATCCTCTTGGGCTGGCCCTCGATCCGCTGCCACCGCAAGTGGATAGCGGCGGTAAATGACAGATCCCATTCTCGAGGTATCGATCCGTACGTGCGGGCGAAGTGCGGCTAGGTTATTCGTCGTGACGCAGGACAATGAGACGATGAGCGAATCCGACGACGTTCGTGCGGGCAGACGTACGCCACGCCGGCCGCGGGGGAAACAGGCGAAGAAGAAGCAACGTCCGTTCTGGCAGGAGTTGCCGCTGCTGGTCGTGATCGCGGCGGTGATCGCGGCGTTGGTGGTGACGTTCATCGGTCGGCCGTATGTGATTCCGTCGCAGTCGATGGAGCCGACGTTGCACGGTTGTCCTGGTTGCACCAGGGACCGGATCTACGTCGAGAAGCTCAGTTATGACTTCGGCGATCCTGAGCCGGGCGACGTCGTGGTGTTCAAGGCCCCGAGCGGCTCTTGGAACGAGGATTATCATTCGCCACGTTCGAGTGATGCCGTCGTCCGGGGGATCGAGAATTTCTTCGCGTTCTTCGGTTTGGCGCCGCCGGATGAGAATGATCTCGTGAAGCGGGTGATCGCTGTGGGTGGTCAGACGGTGCAGTGTTGTGATGCGCAGGGCCGAGTGATGGTGGATGGCAAGTCGCTCGACGAGCCGTATGCACACTACATATCTGCCTACCAACCGGGTTTGCCCTTCGCGGTCAAGTCGCCGATGGGGTTGTCGATCAATCCGGTCGGGCGGGAGTTCGGCCCGATCAAGGTGCCCGAGGGCAATCTGTGGGTGATGGGCGACAACCGCAACGATTCGCTCGACTCGCGCGGACATATCGACGATCAGTACACCGGTACCGTGCCGGTGCAGGATGTGCGTGGTAAGGCGGTGTTCAAGATCTGGCCGCTGAACCGGATCGGCCCGGTGCGATCCCAGGATCCCCAGACCAACTGAGCACATCGCCCCGAACGCGTTGCGGCACTTGTCGACATCCCGGTCACCGGCGCGGGTGTGGGCGGGATAACCTGTTCGGCGTGGCAAACGAATTCGACTCCAGGGCGTCGACCGAGGTGGATCACGACGGTGCGAACGCGCCGGTGCCGCGTCGTCGGCGATCGCGGGGGAAGAAGCAGAAGAAGCAACGCCCGTTCTGGCAGGAGTTGCCGATTCTGATCGTGATCGCGGCGGTGATCGCGGCGTTGGTGGTGACGTTCATCGGTCGGCCGTATCTGATTCCGTCGCAGTCGATGGAGCCGACGTTGCACGGTTGTCCCACCTGCGTCGGCGACCGGATCTACGTCGAGAAATTGACGTACGACTTCAGCGACCCGAAACCGGGCGACGTGGTCGTCTTCGTGGGCCCGAGCGGATCGTGGAACAAGGAGTACCACACAAATCGTTCCAGCAACGTCATGGTGCGCGGCGTGCAGAATTTCTTCTCCTTCTTCGGTCTGGTGCCGCCGGATGAGAACGATCTGGTCAAACGGGTGATCGCGGTGGGCGGTCAGACCGTGCAGTGCTGTGACGCCCAAGGGCGGGTGCTGGTCGACGGCAAGCCGCTCGACGAACCGTACGCCCGGTACCTGTATCCGTATCAGCCCGGTCTGCCGTTCGCGGTCAAGACGCCGATGGGGCTGTCGATCAATCCGGTCGGGCGGGAGTTCGGCCCGGTGAAGGTGCCCGAGGGCAATCTGTGGGTGATGGGCGACAACCGCAACGAATCCGCCGATTCGCGCGCACATCAGGACGATGAGTTTTCCGGCACCGTCCCGGTGAAGGATGTGCGTGGCAAGGCGGTGTTCAAGATCTGGCCGCCGGGGCGGATCGGCCCGGTGCGATCCCAGAATCCGCAGCAGAACTGAGCGGTTGCGGCTGACTGTTTCCATTGGCCGGGCTCACGAGGGCGGTCCGGCGGAGACAGTTGTGAAGAGCGAACGGATAATCGAACGGTGGGTGCAGTGGCGCGCAACGGGCAACGAGCCGGGGACTGGCCGCCGCGAGTGGTGATGCGCAAGGCCGGTGGTCTGCGCACGCTCGAGGCGGCCCTCATTCGCAGCGGCCTGGGGCCGGTCGCCGGGGTCGACGAGGCGGGGCGGGGATGTTGTGCGGGTCCCCTCGTCGTGGCGGCCTGCCTGCTCGCGCCCAAGGCATACGATTCCCTCGCCGGCCTGGATGATTCCAAGAAGCTCACCGAGGTCGCTCGCGAGGAACTGTTCCCGATCATCAAGCGCCGGGCGCTGGCTTGGCAGGTGGTGGTGATTCCGGCCTGGGAGATCGATGCGATCGGCATCCACGTCGCCAATATCGAGGGGATGCGGCGAGCGGTGGCAGGATTGGATCAGCGTCCCGGTTATGTGCTCACCGACGGTTTCAAGGTGCCCGGCATCATGGCGCCCTCGCTGCCGGTGATCGGCGGCGACGCCACGGCGGCTTGTATCGCCGCGGCCAGTGTGCTGGCCAAGGTGACCCGCGACCGGATGATGGTCGAGATGGACGGGCGACTGCCCGGCTACGGTTTCGCGGCGCACAAGGGGTACAACACGCCGGAGCACATCGCGGCGCTGGATCGTCTGGGGCCCAGCAGCGAGCATCGCCAGAGCTGGCGGAACGTGCGGATGATCGGCGGGGCCGAGGTCGAGCCGGTCCGCCGCCTCGGTTCCGGAGCGAGGCGGTTGGCTACCGGTACCGCGCATGCGAGATGATGTCAGGACACGCAGTATGGCGAGCCCGCCGGGGGCGGCGTCGTGAATTAGGAGGACTTTCCACCAGATGAGTGCCGAGGACCTCGAGAAGTACGAAACCGAGATGGAACTCTCGCTGTATCGCGAGTACAAGGACATCGTCGGCCAGTTCTCGTACGTGGTGGAGACCGAACGCCGCTTCTACCTGGCCAATTCCGTCGAACTACGGCCGCAGAACGCCGATGGCGAGGTGTATTTCGAAGTGCGCATGTCCGATGCCTGGGTGTGGGACATGTACCGGCCCGCCCGCTTCGTCAAGCATGTTCGCGTCATCACCTTCAAGGACGTGAACATCGAGGAGCTGGAGAAGCCGGACCTCCGACTGCCCGAATAACGGCCGACACGGCGTCCGGCGGGGCGGCCGCGTGTTGTCCACATCCGGGGGTTGTCCACAGGTTTTCTGTTTCCCCAGTTCGGGGTGACGGATCCCGAGCGCGGCTCGGTGATCCTGACGGGGTGGCACATAATCTGGCGCTCGGCGCACACGGGGAAGAGCTGGCGGCACAGTATCTGCGTGCGGCCGGGATGGAGATCGTCGAGCGGAACTGGCGTTGCCGGTACGGTGAGCTGGATCTGATCGGGCGGGATGCGGGGGTGACCGCATTCGTCGAGGTGAAGACCCGTTCCGGTCTGAAATTCGGTGTCCCGGCGGAGGCGGTGACCTTCACCAAACAGCAGCGCATCAGACGCCTGGCGCTGCTGTGGCTCAACGAACAGCAGGGCCCGTGGCGGCAGATCCGCTTCGATGTGGTGTCGGTGCTGGTGAAACCCGAGGACGATCCGGTCATCGAACATCTGAAAGCGGTGTTCTGATGGCGCTGGGCCGGGCGTTCTCGGTGGCGGTGACCGGCGTGGACGGGCAGTTGGTGGAGATCGAGGCCGATATCGGCCAGGGGCTGCCATCGATACACCTGGTCGGGCTGCCCGATATGACGCTGAACGAATCGCGCGATCGGGTGCGGGCCGCGGTGACCAATTCCGGAGAGAAATGGCCGGACGGCCGGGTCATCCTGGCATTGTCACCGGCCACCCTGCCCAAGGTCGGCAGTGTCTACGATCTCGCTCTGGCCGCGGCGGTGCTGGATGCGGGGGACGCGATTCCGTCGGTGCGGCTGGCGGGTTCGGTGTTGCTGGGCGAACTGGCGTTGGACGGGCGTGTCCGGCGGGCCAGAGGGGTGCTGCCCGCGGTGCTCGCCGCGCGGGCTGCCGGACGCAGCACGGTGGTGGTGCCCGAATCCGCACTGGCCGAAGCGAGTCTGGTGGACGGGATCACCGTGCTCGGTGCTGCCACCCTGCGTGAATTGATCGGCTGGCTGCGCGGTGAGGGAGAGTTGCGTCCGCCCGAGGGCGCGCTGCCCTCCTCCGAGCGGCCCTGCGGTGATCTGAACGAGGTGATCGGCCAGGACGAGGCGCGCTGGGCGCTGGAGGTCGCCGCCGCGGGCGGACATCACGTCCTGCTGACCGGACCGCCTGGAATCGGCAAAACGATGCTGGCGCAACGTCTTCCGAGCCTGCTGCCGATGCTGACCGAGCGTGAGGCGCTGGAGGTCACCGCGATCCATTCGGTGGCGGGAATTCTGCCGGGCGATCATCCGCTGATCACCGTCCCGCCGTTCGTCGCGCCACATCATTCGACCTCGGTGACCGCGATGGTGGGCGGCGGGTCGGGCTCGGCGCGGCCGGGAGCGGTGAGCTGCGCCCACCGCGGGGTGCTGTTCCTGGACGAGTGCGCCGAGATCGGTACGAAGGTGCTGGAAGCATTGCGAACTCCATTGGAGGAGGGGGAGATTCGCATCGCCAGGCGGGACGGAGTGGCCCGCTATCCGGCCCGCTTCCAACTCGTGCTGGCCGCCAATCCCTGCCCGTGCGCCCCCGCGCGTGATGTCGACTGCATCTGTGCGCCGTTGGCGCGGCGGCGTTATCTCGGGAAGCTGTCCGGGCCGCTGATGGATCGCATCGACATCTGGGTGCAGATGCACGGGCAGGCTTCCGGTGCGTTCGCCTCCTCCGAGGCCGAGAGCAGTGCGGTGGTGCGCGGCCGGGTCGAGGCGGCACGCAGGGCTGCCGCCGAGCGTTGGCGGGAGTACGGCTGGACCACCAATGCCGAGGTCCCCGGACACACTCTGCGCCAACGTTTCCGGCTTCCCGCCGAGGCACTGGTCCCGGTGGAGAACGCGCTACGACAGGGCCGAATGTCCGCGCGCGGCGCCGACCGAGCCATCCGCGTCGCCTGGACCATCTGTGACCTGCGCGGCGGCGAGAGACCGGGCACTCAGGACGTGATGCAGGCCCTGAACTTCCGCCAGCGCGGTGCGGCATGAACACGGGGGCGGATCGGATGCCCGGCGAACACGTCGATGCCCGCACCCAGGGCGGGGATTCGACGTCGCGCGAAGACGCCGCTGTGCTCGCCCGGCCGACCGTCCGCGATGGCTACGGTGCCGGGAGATCGGTGGTGAGTGATCGCCCGGTTTCGGGTGATTGTGATGATCTCGTTGCGGCGGCTGTGAGTCATGGCTCGACGTTGCGCGGCTGCGATGGTGTGGCGGCTGGGACGCCGAGTGATGGATCGACGACGGTTGATCGTGCTGACGGCGCCGGGGGAGCGGTTGGAATGGGGGAGGCGTTTTCCGGCGGATACGGCGGTACCGAGACGCGGTTGGGAAGGGAGCCGAGATTGCCTGATCGTGTCGGAGCCGGGCCGGCGGTAGCGAATGGGGAGTTGATGTTTGGTGGTCGCGACGGTGTCAGGGCGGTAGCGGTGAGCGCGGAACCGGCTGTTGACGAAGATGAGAATGCCACGGGCGTAATGGATCTCGCGATGCACGATGCTGATGAGCGGCGGCTGGCTTGGGTGTACCTGTCGCGGGTCGTGCAGGGGCCGTGTGCGGCGTTGTCGGCGTTGATCGAGCGGGTCGGTGTCGTCGAGGCGGCGCGGGCGGTACGGGAGTGCGACCTGCCCGAGTCGTTGCGTGGGCCGACGGAGCAGCGTCGTGGAATCGACTGTGCGGTAAGGGATCTGGAAAGCATCATCGAATCGGGTGGGCGGGTGGTGACACCGGACGATCCGGAATGGCCTGCCTGGCGGATGCTGGGGTTGGGCCGGCTCGACTCGAACCGTGATCCGGGAGCAGCGGTCCCACTGGTGCTGTGGGTGCGGGGTCCGGGGTCGTTGCTGACCGCCGGCGAACAGGCTCTGGCCGTGGTGGGTGCGCGCTGCAGCACCGGCTACGGCGAGCGGGTCACCGCCGAAATCGTCGGCGACCTGGCAGCGCGCGGCTGGACGATCGTCTCCGGAGCCGCCTTCGGGATCGACGGCGCCGCCCATCGCGCGGCGCTGGTCGCCGGTGCACCGACGATCGCGGTCCTGGCTTGCGGGGTGGACCGGCCCTATCCTGCCGCACACGCACGCCTGCTTGCCGAGATCGCCGAGACCGGACTGGTGGTGAGCGAATATCCGCCCGGTAGCACTGCGAACAAACATCACTTCCTGGCGCGGAACCGGATCATCGCGTCGCTGGCCGACGGTGTGCTGGTCGTGGAGGCCGGATTGCGCAGCGGTGCGCGCAATACCGTGAAATGGGCTCGCCGACTGGGCCGTCCGACCCTGGCGATCCCCGGCCCGGTCACATCCGCCTCCTCGGCGGGCTGCCACCGCATGATTCGCGAGGGCGAAGCCGTATTGGTCGGCCGCGCCGAGGAGATCATCGACGAGGCCGGCCCACTGCGTCTGTCCCTGCCCACCGACACCGCCACCCCGGAACAATCCCTCAACGGCGACGAGGCTCTCGTCTACGCTGCCCTCCCCAGAACCGGCGCCCGAATCCCCCTCGAACTAGCCGGCGAGTCCGGACTCCCACTCCCATCCGTCCGCGCCGCGCTCGCGGCCCTGGACCTCGCGGGACTGGTCGGCTGCGACGAATCCGGCTGGTTCAGAACCCTCCGCCCGGGTCGATAGCCGATGCCTGCGGCCGGCAGCTCTCCGCGGAAGGAAAGCGCGATCTCGCGACCGTCACGGCTGGGCGGGGCGTGCTTGTCGGCAAGCCGATCAGGGCAGGGCGTGGCCGCATGTAGCTTGTCGGCAGTGCCCGGCGGGCGGCGGCTCACCGAAACCGTCGTCGACCACCATGACTCGGTCACCGAGCCGGAACTGCCGCGGATCGGCCAGTCTCGAAGTGGTCGTCGGTCTGCCGTGACAGTCGGCCACGGTGGCGCTGGTGGCCACGACGATCCACTCGAACTCGAACTGTTCCGCCGGTGTGCCGCCCGGTGGCCGGATGGTCCGAGCACGCAGTGCGGTCGATGAAGGCGGTGGGCGACGAGGCGGTGGGGCAGCGAGTCGGCGGGTACGGATCCGGCGTGAGTGCGGTGGGGTGACTTGTCACGGGGGCGGAGCTCGGTGAGTGTTGAGGGTATGGATGCTCTGCCCGAGGATTTGGAGGCGTTGTTGCTCGAGTACGGGCGGCACCTGCGGCTCGGGCGCAATCGGTCGGCGCATACGGTGCGGGCGTATTTGGGTGATGCGCGGTCGCTGCTGCTGCATTTGTGTTCTCGGGCGGCCGATTCCGGGGTGGGGGAGATCGATCTGCCGTTGTTGCGGTCCTGGTTGTCCGAGCAGTCGGGGGCCGGGGCGGCGCGCACCACGATGGCGCGGCGCGCGTCGGCGGCGCGGACCTTCACCGCATGGCTCACCCACACCGGGCGGCTGGCGATCGATCCCGGGCCGCGGCTGGGATCGGCGCGGGCACATCGGGTCCTGCCCGCGGTGCTCGGTCGCGAACAGGCCGCCGACGTGATGGACGCCGCGCAATCCGGTGCGGCACAACATGAACCGATGGCGCTGCGGGACAGGTTGATCGTCGAGCTGCTGTATGCGACGGGGATCCGAGTGAGCGAGCTGTGCGGTCTCGATATCGACGATGTCGACCGGGAGCGCCGCCTGGTCCGCGTCCTGGGCAAGGGCAACAAGGAACGCGCGGTCCCGTTCGGTGCGCCCGCCGACGAAGCGCTCGAGAGCTGGTTGCGTGCGGGCCGCTCGGCCTTCGCCAACTCCGAGTCCGGACGCGCGCTGTTGCTGGGCCGCCGCGGTCGCCGACTCGACCCGCGGCAAGCCAGAACCGTTGTGCACGAGGTGGTTTCGGCGATCCCCGGAGCTCCCGACCTGGGCCCGCACGGGCTGCGGCACACAGCCGCCACGCACCTGCTGGAGGGCGGTGCGGACCTGCGCGTGGTCCAGGAACTCCTCGGCCACGCCAGCATGGCCACCACCCAGCTCTACACCCACGTCTCGGTCGAACGCCTGCGAAAGGTCCATGACCAGGCGCATCCGCGGGCCTGAGCCGCCGCGGTTTCGCCCCGCACTCTTCTCCAGCGAGTCCGCAGTCAGCAAGATGTGCGCGGTACAGGCGTGCCGGGACAGGAATACCGCGGCCTGCCGCGGCGAATTCGCCCCGCTGTTGCCGCCCCCCGGATGCGCGTCGACAGTTCTGACCGCCGATGTCGTCGGTGGGTCCCGAGCCCAGGTCAGGGGCGAATTGCGTCGATGTACTTTCTCGCGATGTAGCTCTGCAGCAGGCGTGCGACGGGGCCGCCGAGGCGGGTGTACCAGGTCCCAGGCCGGGAGAAGGCGGCGATCAGGCCGTTGACGGAATCGTCGGCGGGGTCGTATTCGACGGCGAACAGTTCTTCGCCGATCTCCGGATGTCCCGGCAGGGTGCCGTAGGCGAAGCCGCGACGATTCGGCTCGTCCAGGACGTAGACAACGCGACACGGCGCGGTGATGGCGAGCGGACCGATGCCCAGGCGGACCGTCAGTGCGGTGCCCGGCGCTGCCGACGGTGTGCTCGCGGAGCCGAAGATGCCGGTGCCGCGCTGCATGCGATAGGCCAGGACCTCCTGCGCTGCCGATTCGAACAGGGCGCGGCCCGTTCCGATCCGCCGCCGCAGCCGGAAATGGTGATATCCGGACGGGAATTCCCCGTTCGTCGCACCGGTTTCGGGATAGGTGAAGGGTGGGGCACCGGGTTCGTCTGCCATCACTCCATCCTGGCCTACGACGTGATCCCCCAGCTGAATTACCGTCAAAAACATATCGTGAGCTATCGGCGATAGTTCATGCTACTGTCCTTATTAGGTAATCCTAATTACACCGGAGGTGCCTTGTGGCTCGTACACCGTTGTCCTTCGTGGTCCGGCGCACCGAACGCCTGACCGATCATCTGATCCGGGTTCACCTGGGTGGCCCCGGATTCGCGGCCTTCACGCCCAACGGTTTCACCGACGCCTACGTCAAACTGCAGATCCCGGGACCGGACGGCCCCACCACGCGTACCTATACGGTCCGCTCGATCGATCCCGAGCTCGAGCAGATCGCCATCGATTTCGTCTATCACGGCGCCGAGGGTGTGGCAGGGCCGTGGGCCGCGGCGGCGCAGCCGGGCGATGAGCTCGAGCTGACGGGTCCGGGCGGAGCGTACGCGCCCAAAGCCGATGCCGACTGGCATCTGCTGGCCGGTGACGAATCGGCGCTCCCGGCCATCTCGGCCGCCTGCGCTGCGCTGCCCGAGCATGCGGTGGGGCGTGTGTTCGTCGAAATCGCCGGTCCCGCAGACGAATTGGACGTCCCTCGGCCCGCGGGCGTCGAACTGGATTGGGTGCACCGCGGCGACCGCGAGCCCGGCGCCGCACTAGCCGAGGCCGTGCGCGCGGAACCGTGGCGGGACGGGCGGGTGCACGTCTTCATCCACGGTGAGGCCCAGGTCGTCATGCACGAGCTGCGCCCCTACATCCGCAAGGAGCGAGGCGTCCCCGCCGATCACGCCTCGATTTCGGGCTACTGGCGTCGCGGGCGCACCGAGGAGACCTTCCGTCAGTGGAAGCGTGAGCTCGCCGAGCGCGAAGGTGCCCAGCCGGCCGGCGCACGGCGGTAGGACCCCGGCTCGCCGGATCACGGTGGCTCTCCCTGTTCCGGCCGCACCGGTTCGAGTCGAAGTGGCGCGCGGCGGATCAGCCCGAGCGGATCGAGGTACTCGCGCCCGCGCCGCACTCCCCAATGCAGGCAGGCGTCAGCGCATCCCGCGTGCCCGGCCTCGAGCACGCCGAGTGTCTCGCCGCGAAAAACCCTGCGCCCCAGGGTGACCGACGCGCGCACCGGTTCGTAGGTGGTTCGCAACCCGCCCCCGTGATCCACCGACACCACCGGTTTACCGGCGACCTCTCCGGCGAAGACGACGAACCCGTCCCCGGCGGCGAGCACGGGCTGCCCGGCGCCGCCGCCGAGATCGACTCCGCGGTGCCCGGGCAGCCAATCGTGCACCGGCCGGTCGAACCGTCGCACCACCTGCGGCCGCGGGTGCAGCGGCCAGTCGAATCTCCCGGGTCCGGCCTCGGCGCGGGGCATGGGCAGCAGCATCGGCAGCACCAGCCAGCCCAGGACGATCGTGATGATGCGGCGCATATCTCCACGGTGCCGGGCGCGGTCGTGTCGCGAAACCCGACCTTCGGCGAGTGTGGACAACGCCGGTGATGTGAATGCGCACGTCTTCAAATTGTCGCCCGGGGCGCCACCCCGTCCGGGCCCCACAGCACCCCGTTTAGGAGTTCCGGCCGCTGGCTCGTAGACTGGATCGGCGGTCCGCTCATCCCGGATCGACTTCGCGCGTCCCAGCGCACAAGCCGTCGGCTGGTCCCCGAAACGGGGTTCCGGCGGCCGTGGACGCCAGGGCAGAGGTCGCCGACCCCTGCGACAACCAGCAACGAAAGAGGGATACGCAGCCATGGCTGTCGTAACTATGAAGCAGCTGCTCGACAGCGGCGCGCACTTCGGGCACCAGACTCGTCGGTGGAACCCGAAGATGAAGCGGTTCATCTTCACCGACCGCAACGGCATCTACATCATCGACCTGCAGCAGACGCTGACCTACATCGACAAGGCGTACGAGTTCGTCAAGGAGACCGTCGCCCACGGTGGCACGGTGCTGTTCGTCGGCACCAAGAAGCAGGCGCAGGAGTCCATCGCCGCCGAGGCCACCCGCGTCGGTATGCCGTACGTGAACCAGCGCTGGCTCGGTGGCATGCTCACCAACTTCTCGACCGTCCACAAGCGGCTGCAGCGCCTGAAGGAGCTGGAGTCGATGGAGCAGACCGGCGGTTTCGAGGGTCGCACCAAGAAGGAAATCCTCATGCTCACGCGTGAGAAGAACAAGCTGGAGCGCACCCTCGGCGGTATCCGGGACATGGCCAAGGTCCCCTCGGCCATCTGGGTCGTCGACACCAACAAGGAGCACATCGCCGTCGGCGAGGCTCGCAAGCTGAACATCCCGGTCATCGCGATCCTGGACACCAACTGCGATCCGGATCTGGTCGATTACCCGATCCCGGGCAACGACGACGCGATCCGCTCGGCCGCGCTGCTGACCAAGGTCGTCGCCTCCGCCGTCGCCGAGGGTGTGCAGGCTCGTGCCGCGCGCGCCAGCGGCGATGTCAAGCCCGAGGCCGGCGCCGGTGAGCCGCTCGCCGAGTGGGAGCAGGAACTGCTGGCTCAGGCGACCCCCTCCACCGACGAGGCCGTCGAGGCCCCGGCCGCGGAGCCGGCCACCGCCGAGAGCTGACGCTGCGGCGTTCGATGGCGGCAACCCCGCCGCCAGAACGGATTTGTTCACCGTGCCGGCCCTTCCTGTTCGGAAGCGGTCGGCATGGTGGTGCTACGACCTGATACCCACTCCCCGTTAAGGAGGCTCGCCAGGATGGCGAACTACACCGCCGCTGACGTCAAGCGGCTCCGCGAGCTCACCGGCTCCGGCATGATGGACTGCAAGAAGGCCCTGGAAGAGACCGACGGCGACTTCGACAAGGCCGTCGAGGTGCTGCGCATCAAGGGCGCCAAGGACGTCGGCAAGCGTGCCGAGCGCGCCACCGCCGAGGGCCTGGTCGCCGCCCAGGACGGCGTCATGGTCGAGATCAACTCCGAGACCGACTTCGTCGCAAAGAACGCCGAGTTCCAGGCCCTGGCCGCCCAGGTCGTCGAGGCCGCCGCCAAGGCGCGCCCGGCCGATCTGGAGTCGCTCAAGGCCGTCGAGCTCGGCGGCAAGACCGTCGACCAGGTCGTGCAGGAGCTCGCCGCCAAGATCGGCGAGAAGCTCGAGCTGCGCCGCGTCGTGTCCTTCGAGGGCCCGGTCGCGACCTACCTGCACAAGCGCGCCACCGACCTGCCCCCGGCCGTCGGCGTGCTGGTCGAGTACCAGGGTGAGGGCGAGGGCGCCGCCGAGGCCGCTCGTGCCGCCGGTATGCAGATCGCGGCCCTGAAGGCCAAGTACCTGACCCGCGAGGACGTTCCCGCGGATCTGGTGGCCAAGGAGCGCGAGATCGCCGAGGCGACCGCCAAGGAGGAGGGCAAGCCCGAGGCCGCCCTGCCGAAGATCGTCGAGGGCCGGGTGAACGGCTTCTACAAGGACGTCGTCCTGCTGGAGCAGCCGTCGGTCACCGACAACAAGAAGACCGTCAAGGCGCAGCTGGACGCGGCCGGTGTCACCGTGACCCGTTTCGCTCGCTTCGAGGTCGGCCAGGCCTGACCGGGCCGGATCGACTCCGGAGGGCTCCCCGCGCACTGCGCGGGGAGCCCTCCGTGCGTCGAATCAGGGTCGGCTCACCGTCGCGTCCCGGCATAGGGCAGGATGGACGCAGCTTTTGTCACCATCCCGTGCTCGCTGCGACACCGGATGGTCTTTTCGCGTGTGCATGGCGTTCCGCCGAGGAGAAGGAGACAGATGTCGGACCCGGAACCGGCTCGTAAGGGCTATCGCCGAGTACTCCTCAAATTGGGAGGAGAGATGTTCGGCGGCGGCAACGTCGGGCTCGACCCGGATGTCGTGCAGACCGTTGCCGAGCAGATCGCGGAGGTGGTCGCGACCGGCGTTCAGGTGGCGGTGGTGATCGGCGGCGGCAACTTCTTCCGCGGCGCGGAGCTCGAGGACCGCGGGATGGAACGGGCTCGCTCGGACTATATGGGCATGCTCGGCACCGTCATGAACAGCCTTGCGCTGCAAGACTTTCTGCAGAAGCAGGGGGTCGACACCCGGGTGCAGACGGCGATCACCATGGGGCAGGTCGCCGAGCCGTACATCCCGTTGCGCGCCAAGCGGCACCTGGAGAAGGGTCGCGTCGTGATCTTCGGCGCCGGTATGGGCATGCCGTACTTCTCCACCGACACCACGGCCGCACAACGCGCCCTGGAGATCGGCGCGGAGGTCGTGCTGATGGCCAAGGCCGTCGACGGCGTCTTCAACGCCGACCCCCGGCAGGACCCGGCGGCGACGATGTACTCCGAGATCACCCACAAGGAAGTCATCGAGCAGGGCCTCAAGGTGGCCGATGCCACCGCCTTCAGTCTCTGTATGGACAACCAGATGCCGATACTGGTGTTCAATCTTCTGACCAAGGGCAATATCGCCCGAGCGGTCGCCGGTGAGAAGATCGGCACACTGGTTCGGTCCTGACGAGCGTCGGGAGCGGTGTCCTCTCCGGATGCCCGCCCTCGTGATCCCGGAACCGACAACGACTAACGCTGTGGAGGAAACGGTCGTGATTGAGGAAGCACTCTTCGACGCCGAGGAGAAGATGGAGAAGGCAGTCGGGGTGGCGAAGGACGACCTCGGAGGCATTCGCACCGGTCGGGCGAACCCGAGCATGTTCTCGCGCATCGTCATCGACTACTACGGCTCGCCGACCCCGATCACCCAGGTGTCGAGTATCAACGTGCCCGAGCCCCGGATGGTCGTCATCAAGCCTTACGAGAGCACTCAGCTGGGTGCGATCGAGACCGCGATCCGCAACTCGGACCTGGGCGTCAACCCGACCAACGACGGCAACATCATCCGCATCTCGGTGCCTCAGCTCACCGAGGAACGGCGTCGCGAGCTGGTCAAGCAGGCCAAGGGTAAGGGTGAGGACGCCAAGATCGCCATCCGCAACGTGCGTCGCAAGACGATGGACGAGCTGAACCGCATCCAGAAGGACGGCGAGGCGGGCGAGGACGAAGTCGGCCGCGCCGAAAAGGAATTGGACAAGACCACGCAGAAATACGTGGCGCAGATCGATGAACTGGTCAAGCACAAGGAATCGGAGCTGCTCGAGGTCTGACGGCCCCGGGCGCGAGTGCCTGCCCGGGGCGGGGACGGAGTGGACGGATACGTGAGCGCAGCGAAGCGGAGTGAACCGACAAGACAGCGCGCGTCGCGCACGGCGGAGCCGAGTGTCGGCGAGGTGGAGTCGTGAGCGTAGCGAAGCGGAGTGAACCGACAAGACAGCGCGCGTCGCGCACGGCGGAGCCGAGTGTCGGCGAGGTGGAGTCGTGAGCGCAGCGAAGCGGAGTGAACCGACAAGACAGCGCGCGTCGCGCACGGCGGAGCCGAGCGCCAGCGAGGCGGAGTCGTGAGCGACGGGACAATCGTGGCCGAACAAGCCGCGGCCGGCGAGGGCATGCCGGCGAGCGAAGCAGACGGTAGATCCGGCGCACCGGACCAGGCGATTCCCGCCGGTTCGGAGCAGGCGTCCGCTGAGGGGGAGCAGTCGCAGCCCGAGGCCGACGGGGCCGAGGCGGCCAAGTCCTCGCGGGCGGGCCGAAATCTACCGGCCGCACTGGCGGTCGGTTTCGGGCTCGGTCTGTCCCTGATCGCGATCCTGCTGTTCGCGCCGAGGATTCTGGTCGGCGTGGTCGCGGTCGCCATCGCGATCGCCACCTGGGAGGTCGCCAAACGGCTACGCGAGGCCGACGTGCTGGTGCCCCGGATCCCGCTGCTGCTGGGCGGGCAGGCGTTGATCTGGCTGGCGTGGCCGTTCGGTGCGCAGGGCGTCGCGGGGGCGTTCGGCCTGACGGCGCTGGTGTGTATGGCGTGGCGGCTGTTCGATCACGGCCTGGCCGCGACACCGCGAAATTTCCTGCGCGACACCGCGATCACGGTTTTCGTACTGGCCTGGATTCCGCTGCTGGCCTCGTTCGCGGTGCTGATGTTGTCCGAACCGCGCGGCAATCTGCGGGTGCTGACGTTCATGATCCTGGTGGTCTGTTCGGACGTCGGCGGTTATGTCGCGGGTGTGCTGTTCGGGCGGCATCCGATGGTTCCGGCGATCAGCCCGAAGAAGTCCTGGGAGGGATTCGGCGGTTCCCTGGTGTTCTGCATCATCGGCGGACTACTGACGGTAACCCTGCTGCTGCAGGCGAATTCGATGATCGGCGTCCTGCTGGGTGTTGCGGTGGTGCTGGTCGCCACCTGCGGTGACCTGATCGAATCGCAGATCAAGCGGGAGCTGGGCATCAAGGATATGGGCACCCTGCTGCCCGGCCACGGCGGCATCATGGATCGGCTCGATTCGATGCTGCCCTCGGCATTCGTGTCCTGGTTGGTGCTGACCGCGCTGCTGTGAATTCGCCGGGCGGGGTGCCCAGCCTGTCGATCCCTTCGACGCCGAAACCTCCCCGAGGCCGGGAAGGCCGCGTTCATCGGGCTGTCGGGTGTCGGTAATCTTGCGCGACTTGGATGAGTCCCGGATATCCGTTCCCACTTCTCGGCGCGAAGGTTTCCCTCATGCTCAACCCTCCCGGCCTGGCCCCGGACACCGGAATTCCCGCGGCCCTGGCCGCCCGGATGACGATGGACGAGCAGTACGACTGGCATCGGTCGTATCTGAAACGGCATGTGGTGAGCCGTCGTTCGTTGCTGCGCGGCAGTACCGCCGCGGCGATGGCGGCGGGATTTTCTTCCTTCGGCACGCTCGCCTATGCGGACGGGGCTCCGCTCGCGGTGGCCGGGCGGCATGTCGGATTCGGCCCGGATGCGGCGAGTCAGTTGCGGTTCTCCGCGCAGTTGTCGCGTAATCCGGGTGGCGCCAAGGTTTTTCTCGAACACGGTCCGACTCCCGCGCTGGGTGCGCGCGTCGAGGCGCGGGTGCGCAATCTGCTCACCCAGATTCCGCGCACGGACGGCGGAGTGCTCGCGGCCGAGCAGTTCTACGTGCACGCGCCCGTGGACGGGCTGCCCGGACGGATTCCGCATTTCTACCGCTGGCGCACCTCCGACGGTTTCGTGAGCGAGGTGGCTTCGGCGGCTCCGGCCATGCCGAGTTCACGGGCGGCGCTGCTGCCGTTCCGGTTCACCATGATGGGCGATCAGGGAATCGACGACACTCCCGCACAGCCCGCGGGGCTGCACCCCGGCGGGTACCGGAACAAGTACGGCAAGGGGGATGCGCCGGGAGCGCGCAATGCCGCTGCGATTCAGCGTCAGATCGTCGCCTGTCGGCCGGACTTCCACATTCTGGCCGGTGACATCTGCTACGCCGACCCCTCGCACGGCGGTGGGCCGGACTGGTTCGTCCCGAGCGGCACCTCGCGGAACCCGAAGATCGACGCTTACAACCCGTTCGTCTGGGACAACTACTTCCAGGCCATCGAGGGCAGTGCCGCACGGGTGCCGTGGATGTTCGCCACCGGTAATCACGATATGGAGGCGGTGTACGGCACACACGGCTACGGTGGGCTGACCGCGCGACTGGATATGCCCGACAACGGCCCGTCCGGTTGCCCGTCGGTGTATTCCTTCCGGTACGGCAACGTCGCCGTGCTCTCGCTCGATGCCAACGAGGCCTGCTATCAGTATCGGGCGAATCTCGGCTATTCCGGTGGGGCGCAGAAGAATTGGCTGGAACGGACGCTGGCCGCGCAGCGGGCCGATCCGGCCGTGGACTTCATCGTCTGCTTCTTCCACGAATGCGCCTATGCGACCGGTGTGGGCGCGGCGAGCGACGGTGGTGTGCGCGGGATGTTCGCGGAACTGTTCGATCGCTACGACGTGGATCTGGCGTTGCAGGGGCACAATCACTGTTTCGAGCGCACCGACCCGATCCGCCGCGGCCGCGCGACACGGGTCGCGGCGGACAACGCGATCGTCTATCCCGAAACCGATGGCACCGTGTACTACGTCGTCGGCGGGGGCGGCGCCGCGCACGGCGAGTTCGAGTTCGGGGAGAGCTACCGCGGTCACGAATTGCCCGATACCTCGGTGGCTCGCAGTGGGCTGTGGGACGCCGACGGGAAGCAGCAGTACGAGGCGGTGCAGTGGTCACGGGTGCGCTACAGCCGGTACTCGTTCATTCGTGTGGATGTTCGGCCCGGGGTGTTCTCCAGTGAGATGGACGTGATCGCGATCGACGAGTTCGGTCGCGAATTCGACAAGGTGACGTATCGGCGTCTGGTGCGCCGGTAGCGCTCAGGGGCGTTTGGCCGCGCGGCGCAGCTGCAGGATTCGCCAGCCGCCCGCCAGGCTCATCACCAGCGATCCGGCGATCAGGGACAGCAGGATGGTCACGCCCAGCGGCAGCGAGAAACTCCAGAAGAACAGCGTGACCTTCACCTGATTCAGATTCTGCAGGATGAAGATCAGCAGGATGATGCCGATGATCGCGGCCGCCACCAGGCTGGTCCAGGCGTATCCGACACGCGTCCCCAATGACCGCGTCCGTGGGCGGGTGGTGGTGTCGGGCCTCGTCGTGTCCGGGACTGCGGGCGGTTTCGAGCCGGTGGCAGGTTCCGGGATCGCGGGCGACTCCGGGGCGGCGGATGTCCGCGGGGGAGTATCCGGGCTCGAGGCTGCGTCGCTGGTCATGCTCGATGATTACCCATTGCCGTGTATTCGACGCGGTATTCGGCATCTTTGCTGCTCGAGGCTTGGTTGCGGCAGCGGGAAAGCGCACACTACGGGAAAGAGCAGACTGCCGAACAGTACCCATCGGAAGGCAGGGCACCCCGTGAACAAGATGACCGACGGGGTAGAGCAGGTGACGAAGCCGCCGGCACCCGAGCCGGGTTCGCACGCGGGCCACCCGGTAGAGGCCGCCCGGCAGGCGCTGGTCTGCGACGGTGTCCATCTCATGCCCGCGCATGTCACGACATCGTGCCTCGGGGTGGATGAGCGGGCGTGGGATCGTTTTCGTACCCACTGGGACAGGCTGTGCCCGGACGGTTACGCATCCGACCAAGGCACGTGCAGGCTGCGACGTTATGGACGCTTCGCTATCCGAGCGGCGAAGGGGGAGTTCGTACCGCTGCCTCATGAGCAGTCCTTCGTGCAGCCGGATGACAGCAATCCGCTCTATATCGGCGTGAATCGCATCTTCGAGCCGCTGACCGATTCCTTCGTGTCCGCAACCCTGTTCCGGGCTCTGCTGCCACTGCTGGCACGGATCGCGGCAGTCCTGGACGATCCGGCGGTGTGGAACGCGAAGGTGCATCCTTTCCGCGTGCGGGCCTCGGCAGACGCGCATGGACTGCCCACACCGGAGGGCCGACACCGGGACGGCGTCACCCTGGTGTCTTCGCTTCTCATCGGACGGCAGAACGCTGTCGGCGGAGAGAGTTCGGTGTTCGATACTGCCGGGAGACGGCTGCTGACGACCACGCTCAGCGAGCCGGGAACCTTGCTGCTGGCGGACGACCGTCGCACCCTGCACAGCGTGTCGCCGGTGTATCCGGTGGATCGGGGTCATCCTGCGTATCGCGACGTTCTGGTGGTGACCTTCTCGCCAGGATGATGCCCAGTCCCGACCGGCTCGGAAGCCGGGAAGAAATATGGAGGTGTTCGCGGTGCCGACGGCACGATCACAGGCCGACGCAACACCCCTGGCGGTCATCCTCGGACTCGCCACCGCCTTCACCGTCACGGTGGCCGACCCGCTGGTGCTGAGCCTGAATCTGCCGCAGGTGAGCCGCGCTTTCTACGTGCCGCCGCAATTCGTCGGGTTGACGAGCGGTATGGCGACGCTCGTCATGGCCGCCGCTGTCCTCGGCGCGGGCAATCTCGGGGACGCGTTCGGGCTCAAGCGTCTGCTGATGCTGGGACTGGGCGTCGTCACGGCAGTCAACCTGGCGACCCTATTCCTCCCCGGCTACGGCTACCTGCTGGCAATGCGCGCCTTGGACGGACTGGGAATGGCTGCGCTCCTGGGCGGGCCGCTGGCCCTGCTGAAGACCTCGGTGCCGGAGCAGAAGCGGCCGGCGGCCATCGGTGTTTTCGTCGCTGTCGAAATGGTCCTGTGCGGGGTCATCCCCGCGTTCACGGGTTGGGTCGTGGCGGTCGGCGGCTGGCGGTTTCTGTTCCTGGTCGCCCCGTTGTTGTCCCTGGTCTCGCTCGGGTTGACGGCCCGGTACGTCCCGGAGACTCCCGTCGCACAGCGCCGGCGGCTCGACGTGACAGGAATCAGCCTGGTCGGTGTGACCCTGCTGACCCTCGTCATCGGCCTCGCGGCGGCGCAGAATGGCATCTCCCGGCCGCAGACCTGGCTGACACTGGTGTTCAGCGCAGCCGCTGCCGTGCTTTTCGTGCTCCATGAGCGCCGCACCCCCGAACCAGCCTTGGACCTGGCGCTGTTCCGCAGTTCCGCATTCGTTGTGGCACTGGCCGCGGCACTCGCACTGAATTTTCTCGCCGCGGGGCTGGGCATTGTCCTGGGCCAGTTCGGCGCCCGGGTGCTGTCGTTGTCCCCCGAGGCGATCGGGCTGCTGTATCTGCCCGGCACACTGTTGATTGCCGGTGCCGTGATCCTGGCGGGGCGCGTGGTCGGGAAATACACCCCGCGGCCCGTGATGGTGGCCGGACTGCTCTTGTTGGCGGCCAGCGGACTGCTGCTGGCGGCTACCGCCAGTCCTACGATGGCGCTGTGGTTGCTCGTGGTGGCTGTATGGCTGTGCAATCTGGGATCGCTGGTCACCTCCACAGCGGTCTCCGAGGCAGTTCTCTCCCAGGCCCCGCCCGGGCATTCCGGCACTGTGGCCTCCACACAGCTGGCCTTCGGGATGACCGGCTATGCCCTCGGGCCCACCGTCTATCTGCTGCTGCTCAGGTTCTTCTTCCAGCGGAAATGGCTGGCGGACGCGAAGTCACGCGGGTTGTCCGTGCACCAGGCCGAACACGCCGTTGATGCCGTGCGCAGCGGGATGGCGTTCAGCCCGGGGAGTACCGGATACGACCCGAATCTGCTGCGGCAGGCGGCCGGGCTGGACCTCGGGCTGGACTTCTCCGGCGGACTGCGGCTCACCATGCTGACCGTGAGCCTCCTGCCGCTGGTCATGGCCATAGCGGCCTATCTGCTGATGCCCGGCCGGCACGCCCCGGGCCCGCCCGGTCGCGGGCGCGTCGAGGACACTCGGCATTGATGAGCACTACGAGCAGGCGGCCACCGAACCGGCGCGGCATGATCCTCGACGCCGCGGTCGACGCTTTCGCACACAACGGCTATCACGGCACGTCGATGGCGGATATCGCGGCGGCCGTGGGTATTTCGGCGACGGCGGTGTACCGGCATTTCCGCAACAAGCAGCAACTGCTGGGCCAGTGCCTGCTGGTCGGGTTGGACGACACCCTGACCCGGCTTGCGGCGGCCGCCCGGTCCGGTGGCCGCGCCGACGCCGTGCCGGTCGAGTTGGTTCGGGTCGCGCTGGAACTACGGGGGTTGCCGCGACTGTGGCAGCTGGAGTTCCGGAATCTGGCACCCGCGGACCGGGCCGCCGTGCTGGTTCGCGTCGTACGGCTCACCGGGTATCTGCGGCGCTGGATCCTGGCGCGCCGCCCGGAACTGACTCGCGCGGATGCCGAGCTGCTGAGTTGGTGCGTGCTCTCGGTGGCGGTGAGCCCGTCGTATCACCGCGCCGAGTTGCCGCCGCCGATGGCGGCTCAGGTGCTCGACGCTGCCGTCGCGGCGGTGGTTTCCGCCCGGCTGCCCGAACCGGTGACCGGTAGTCAGGCGCGGCAGGTGCGTACCGAGGCCGGTAATACGGAACTGGATCGGGCGCTGCGGTCCGAGCGGATGCTCGCGGAGGCGGCGCGGTTGTTCAGCACGCGCGGATTCGCCGCGGTCGGGATCGAGGACATCGGCGCGGCCGTGGGTGTTTCGGGACCCGCTCTGTACCACCACTTTTCGAGCAAGGCCGACCTGCTGGACCAGATCGTGCGCCGGCAGGACGAATGGATGCGCCTGATGCTGGCGCGGGCCGTCGCCGAGGGGCGCAGCGCCGAGGAATCGATGCGATCGCTGATGCGCAGTTTCGCCCGTTTCGGCGCCGACGAACCGGATCTGCTCGCGATCACCGTCAGCGAGACGCGGCATCTGCCCCGCGACGCGGTGCAGCGGTACCGTCGGGTGCGCTTGGACGGGATCGCCCAGTGGGGCCGCATGTTGCAGGCCGTCCGGCCCGACGTGCCGCCGCCGGTGGCGCGCGTACTGATCCGTGCCGCCGCCACCGTGGTCATTGATGCCGTCCGCAATCCGAGGCTACGACACCGCGCAGATCTGGTCGATGTCCTGGTCGTGGTCGGCGAGTGCATCCAATCGGCTCCGATCGGACCCCGACTGACCGTGTAGTGATTTGCATCACTTAGCGGCCATTAACTTATGGCCTTCAATTGTCCTGCTATCTGCGCATCCTGATGCGGATTGTCTGCGCGTATTTACTTAGTGGTCATTAACTTCTGATTGCCAACGGCTGGCGGCTGCCGCAGAGTGTGGCCGGGCGACGTCCCATCGTCGCGTCCCGCCCGGCACCCCACTCATTCTCGAAAGGCATTGGCTCCGTGAGTCATTACAAGAGCAACGTGCGCGATCTCGAATTCAACCTGTTCGAGGTGTATGGACTCGATGCCGTGCTGGCGTCGGGCGCCTTCGGTGACCTGGACGGTGACACCGTACGGTCGATGCTGGCCGAGGCTGCCCGGCTGGCCGAGGGCCCGGTTGCCGCGCCATTCGCCGAAACCGATCGCACGCCACCGGTTTTCGATCCGCAGAGCCACTCGGTGCGGCTGCCGGAGGGGTTCAAGAAGGCGGTGCGGGCCTGGCACGACGCCGACTGGTGGCGGGTCGGCAAGGCGGAGGAGATCGGCGGCGTCCCCGCGCCGTCCATGCTCGCCTGGGCGCTGACCGAATTCATCCTCGGCGCGCAGCCGGCCGCGCACATGTATCTCGCCGGTTCCATGATGGCCGATATCGTCCACGGCATCGGCACCGAACAGCAGCGGCACTGGGCCACGTTGATGACGGAGCGGAACTGGGGCGCGACCATGGTGCTCACCGAGCCGGACGCGGGCTCCGACGTCGGTGCCGGACGCACGAAAGCCGTTCGGCAGGAAGACGGTTCGTGGCACATCGAGGGCGTCAAGCGATTCATCACGGGCGCGGATTCGGACGATCTGTTCGAGAACATCGTGCATATGGTGTTGGCTCGGCCCGAGGGCGCCGAGTCGGGCACCAAGGGCCTGTCGCTGTTCTTCGTGCCGAAGTACCACTTCGATCTGCAATCCGGTGAGCTCGGTGAGCGCAACGGCGTCTTCGTCACCAATGTCGAGCACAAGATGGGGCTCAAGGCGTCGGCGACCTGTGAGCTGACCTTCGGCGGGCATGGGGTCCCGGCAAAGGGCTGGCTGATCGGCGAGCGGCACAACGGTATCGCGCAGATGTTCAGGGTGATCGAGCAGGCCCGGATGATGGTGGGCACCAAGGCTATCGCCACCCTGTCCACCGGTTATCTGACGGCCCTGGAGTACGCCAGGACCCGCGTGCAAGGCGCCGATCCGACCCAGATGGCCGACAAGACCGCACCGAAGGTGAGCATCATCCGGCACCCGGACGTGCGGCGCTCGCTGCTGCTGCAGAAGGCCTACGCCGAGGGTCTGCGCTCGATCTACCTCTACACCGCGGGGCATCAGGACGACGTTGTGGCCCAGCATATCTCGGGCGTCGATCCCGAACTGGCGGCCCGGGTCAACGATCTGCTGCTGCCGATCGTCAAGGGCGTCGGCTCCGAGCGGGCCTACCGATATCTCGCCGAATCGCTGCAGACCCTGGGCGGATCCGGCTATCTGCAGGACTACCCGATCGAGCAGTACATCCGGGACGCGAAGATCGACTCGCTGTACGAGGGCACCACCGCGATCCAGGCGCAGGACTTCTTCTTCCGCAAGATCGCCCGCGACCGCGGCGTCGCCTTGGGGCACGTACTCGGAAAGGTCCGCGAGACAACGCAATCCGATAACCACCCGCGGCTGAAGGTGACGAAGGATCTGCTGTCGACCGCAGCGGACCGGGTGCAGGACATGGCCGGCGCCCTGACCGGCTATCTGCTGGGCGCCGCCGAGAAGCCTACCGAGCTGTACAAGGTCGGCCTGGGCTCGGTCGCCTTCCTGCTCGCCGTCGGGGATCTATTGGTGGCCTGGCGCCTCGTCGTCGGGGCGGAAACAGCACTGTCCGCACTGGATTCGGCCCCCGAGGGCGCCGATCGCGCATTCTACGAGGGCAAGGTCGCGGTGGCGGCGTTCTTCGCCCGGCAGGTGCTGCCGCGACTGGCCGCCGATCACGCGGTCATCGCCGATATCGACACCGATGTCATGACCCTCGGCGAGAGCGGGTTCTGATACCGGCCGACAGCCGTCCGCGGGCGAACGCGCGCAGCCCTCGCGGCGCGCGGATCCGCTCAGCGGTCTGCGCCGCGCCCGTCAATCAGGTCTGATGGCGGCGCGGATCTCGGTGATGAGGTCGTTGAGCCGCTGCTGATGCGAACCCTCCCAGTAGATCCGGCCGCACTCCTGGCATTGCCTGAAGGTGTCGTAGTAGTTCCGGGTGAGTGGTTCGAGGTTGTCGATGATGTCCTGCTTGGCCACATCGGCGACCACGCCGCCGCAGCGCAGGCAGCGACTGAATGGTGTCAGGTGATCGGCCAGATCGAGTCGGCGGATCACCTCGACGATCTGCTCGAAGGGCCGGTCCGAATGTACGAGCACGCCGTGGGTCACGTTGCGTCGCTTCAGGAGTCCGTGGTCGCGGGTGAGCAGAATCCGATGCTCGGCCGAGGCGGCCTCGGCCAGCGCGGTGTCGTCGGCATCCCACCGGCATCGGGCGTCGAGTCCCATCAACCGCATGAGCCGTGCGAGTCCGCCGAGATTGACGTCCACGATGAAGCGCGGATCTCGCAACGGCCGGGGGCGTACCCGTGTCAGCTGCCCGATATCCAGTGTCTCGAATACCGGGTAGGCGGAGAGTCGATCGCCGGGCCGCGGGTGGTGGCCGAAGTCGACGGATTCGCCGTTCACCAGCATGAGGTCGATCTCGGTGTGCGGGATGCCCGCGGCCTCGACGATGTCTTTCACGGTCTGATGCGGACGGATCGGCCGCGATTGCGCCGCGTAGCGCGCTGCCGAGGGCACGAAATCGTTGAGTTCGGCATAGACCCGCAGTTCGACATCTTCAGCCACAACACCATTGTGGTCCGATAGGGCAGGCGCATTTCAGCCATAACCATTCCTGCCGTAATCTCGAGGTCCGGCTCGCCCATGGCGTTTCGACCGTCCGGGCGCGCCACCGAGCGTATGTGACCGAGTCGACGGGGCCCGGGACCCATCGACCGGGAAGTGGATGGGAGACTGGTAGGGCTATGGCTACCCCTCTCCCCTTGGTTTTCGATGCTCCGCGTCGCGGCATGCCGCCGCGGCATCTCGCCGACCTCGATGCGGACGAGCGTCGCAAGGCGGTTCAGGATCTGGGGTTGCCCAAGTTCCGGGCCGATCAGATCGCCCGGCAGTACTACGGCCGGTTGGTGGCCGATCCGGAGCAGATGACGGATCTGCCCGCGCAGCTGCGCGCAGCGGTGGCCGAATCACTGTTCCCGCCGCTGCTGACCGAGGTCCGGCACGTGGTGTGCGATGACGGAGCCACCCGCAAAACGCTGTGGCGCGCCGGCGACGGCACCCTCCTGGAATCGGTTCTGATGCGTTATCCGGATCGCAACACCCTGTGCATCTCCAGCCAGGCCGGTTGCGGTATGGCCTGCCCGTTCTGCGCCACCGGCCAGGGCGGCCTGAACCGCAACCTGTCCACCGCCGAAATCGTCGACCAGGTCCGCGCCGCCGCGGCCGCCCTCCGCGACGACGAGGTCCCCGGCGGCCCCGGCCGCCTGTCCAACATCGTGTTCATGGGCATGGGTGAGCCGCTGGCGAACTACAAGCGTGTGGTGAATGCGGTGCGGCGTATCACTTCTCCTGCTCCGGATGGTTTGGGTATCTCGCAGCGGAGTGTGGTGGTGTCGACGGTGGGTTTGGCTCCGGCGATTCGCAAGCTTGCGGATGAGGGTTTGTCGGTGACTTTGGCTGTGTCGCTGCATACTCCGGATGATGAGTTGCGGGATACGTTGGTGCCGGTGAACAATCGTTGGTCGGTGGCCGAAGTGCTCGACGCGGCAAAGTATTACGCGGATCGGACCGGTCGTCGTATCTCGATCGAGTACGCGCTGATCCGTGATATCAACGATCAGCCGTGGCGTGCGGACATGCTGGGTTCGAAGTTGCACAGGGTATTGGGTTCTCGGGTGCACGTGAATCTGATCCCGTTGAATCCGACTCCGGGTTCGAAGTGGGATGCGTCGCCGAAACCTGTTGAGCGGGAGTTCGTTCGGCGGGTCGAGGCGCAGGGTGTGGCGTGTACGGTGCGGGATACGCGGGGGCAGGAGATCGCGGCTGCGTGTGGGCAGCTCGCCGCCGAGGCATAGCGTTTCGGCTCGGTGATCGTCGAAAATATGCGGGCAGGATTCCGACCGTCAGGCGGTTTGTAAGCGGGCGGCGATGGATGAGCCGCCGGCGAACTGCAAGCGTGCGGTGAATGCGGTGCGGGGTATCACTTCTCCTGCTCCGGATGGTTCGGGTATCTCGCAGCGGAGTGTGGTGGCCTGCTCGGTTCACCCAACCATCGAAATAAAGTTGCTTTCGGCAACCAACTAGTAGATACTTGCCTTAGGCAACCAAGTTTTGTGGTAGCGAGCCGCGGAGGTCAGCACCGTCCCTCACGCCACGGGCTTTCGGGGCGCGAAAGGAAGTTGGATGGCAACCGTTGCACCGGCCGAGGCGCGCGCGACGGCACCTGATTCAGGTGTCCCGATGTCCCATCGGCAGATCATGGAAGCTCTATCCGGGCTGCTGCTCGGCCTGTTCGTGACGATCCTGTCGTCCACCGTCGTGTCGAACGCGCTGCCGACGATCATCGCTGATCTGCACGCGAGCCAGACCACCTACACCTGGGTGATCACCGGGACACTGCTCGCGATGACGATCACGACTCCGATCTGGGGCAAGCTCGCGGACCTGGTGAGCAAGAAGCTCCTGATCCAGTTCGCCCTGGTGATCTTCGTCGTCGGCTCGGCCATCGCCGGGCAGGCGCACAACCCCGCGATGCTCATCACGGCCCGGGTCATCCAGGGGCTCGGCGCCGGCGGGCTCAGCGCCCTGGTGCAGGTGATCATGGCGGTGATGATCTCGCCGCGCGAGCGTGGCCGCTACTCCGGCTATATGGGCGCGGTCTTCGCCCTGGCCACCGTCGGCGGTCCGCTGATCGGCGGTGTCATCGTCGACACCTCCTGGCTCGGCTGGCGGTGGTGCTTCTACGTGGGTGTGCCGTTCGCCGTCGTCGCGCTGATCGTTCTGCAGAAAACCCTTCACCTCCCGACGAACAGGCGGAAGGTGAAGATCGACTGGCTCGGCGCGACACTGGTTTCCGGCGCGGCCGCTCTGCTGTTGCTCTGGGTCTCGTTCGCCGGTAGCAAGTACGACTGGCTGTCGTGGCAGACCGCCGCGATGCTCGGCGGCGCGGTGGTCCTGGCGGTGCTGTTCGTCGTGGCGGAGAACTTCGCGAGCGAGCCGATCGTGCCACTGCACCTGTTCCGAATCCGCACCCTGTCGCTGTCCACACTGGCCAGCCTGTTCGTCGGCGTCGCGATGTTCGGCGCGACGACCTTCCTCAGCCAGTACTTCCAGCTGGCCCGCGGCGACTCGCCGACGAAGGCGGGCCTCATGACGTTGCCGATGATCGGCGGCCTGGCCGTCGCGTCGACGATCTCCGGGCGCATCGTCAGCACCACGGGACGCTGGAAGAACATCCTGGTGTTCGGCGCTGTGGCGATGACCGCCGGTTACGGTCTGCTGAGCCTGGTGCGCTACGACACCGCCTACTGGCAGGTGGCGATCTACATGCTCTGCGTCGGGGCGGGCCTGGGCATGACCATGCAGAACCTGGTGCTGTGCGTGCAGAATCAGGTCCGGCCGCAGGAGCTCGGAGTGGCCAGTTCGACCGTCTCCTTCTTCCGCTCGCTCGGCGGCGCGATCGGCGTCTCGGCGCTCGGCGCGCTGCTGGGCAACCGGATCACCCATTACATGACGGACGGCCTCGCGCGCATCGGCGTTCACGCGGTCGGCAGCGGTGACTCGCTCCCGAAGCTGTCCGCCCTTCCCGCCCCGATCCGCGGCGTCGTCCAGGACTCCTACGGTCACGGCGTCGGTGACGTCTTCATGTACGCCGCGCCGTGCGTACTGATCGCGGTGATCGTGATCCTGTTCATCAAGGAGGTGCCGCTGCGCACGTCCAACAGCCAAGAGCCGCCGACCGCCCTGGCTCCCTCCACGCCCGTGACCGACGCCTCGGCGCGCGGCCGGCACGCCGTGCACCCGGAGCTGGTCCCCACCGCTGCCCGGAACCCGGTCGGGTCCAACGGCCAGGTCACCGTTCCGATACCAGCCGATGCCACCGTCCGGACGGGAGAGTCGCAGGGCAGCGGCATGATTCGCGGTTTCGTCCGCAACGGCGGTGTCCCGATGCCCGGTGCGGTGCTCACGCTGATCGACGTCGGTGGGCGCCAGATCGGCCGCGCGACCACCGGTGCCGACGGACGGTACGTCCTGCCTGCTCTCGGCGGCGGCACCTACGTGCTGATCGCCGCAGCGGGAAATCATGACCCGCAGGCCGCGACCCTGGTGGTCGGCGACGAGCCGGTCGACTTCGACGTGTCGCTCATCGGCTCCGGCGCCCTGGCCGGAGTCGTCCGCGGCGTGGACGGCGCACCCATCGAGGACGCGATGGTCGTCGTGACGGACGGACGCGGTGAGGTCGTCGCCGGCGGCGCGACCGACGCCGACGGCGCCTTCCTCGTCCCGGCGGTGACCGCCGGCGCCTACACGCTCGCGGTCAGTGCCGCCACATACCGTCCGGCCGCCGTGCCGGTCGAGGTCGGCAGCGGCCGGACCCGCCAGGAGGTCGAACTGCGCCCCGGCATGCGGATCCGCGGCACGATCCGAGCCGAGGGCCGCGGCCCGGTCCCGGACGCCCGCGTCAGGCTGCTCGACGCGGCCGGGAACGTGGTCGGCGTTCGGACAACCGGCCCCGACGGGGAGTACGACTTCACCGGCCTGACGGGTGGCCGGTACACCGTCACGGCCACCGGGTACCCAGTGGTGGCCAGTGGGATCGAGCTGACCGGCCACGGCGACGATTCGCACGACTTGTGGCTCGGCCACCCCGCCGAATGACCCGGATCCGCCGGACCGCCGATCGTGGCGGTCCGGCGAAAACCGATAGGTTGCGGGTATGAGGGCAGATGAAGGACCGATGACGAAGGGAACCACGACCGCGCGCGAACATGAGGCGTATCGGGCGGTCGAGCATGAGCTGGGCGTGCTGTTCCGTCGTGCGCGGGCGCTGTCCGCCGAGGTGGCTCGCGAGGTGCACCCTGAGCTCGAGCCCGCAGCGTACGGACTGCTCATCGGCATATACGACTGTGCTCGTTCGCGGCCCAGCGATCTGGCCGATCACTTCGGCGTCGGCAAGGCCACCATCAGCCGGCAAGTGAAGGTGCTGGAACAGCTCAGGCTGATCGAGCGCCGGCCCGATCCCGATGACGGCCGTGCTCACCTGCTGGTCCTCACGGATGAGGGACGCCGGAGGGTGGAAACCGCCCGCACCGCCCGCCAGCAACGCTTCCACGCGATGCTCGCCACCTGGCCGGCGGAGGACGTACGCGTGCTGGGCAGGATGCTCGCCCGGTTCAACGACCTCGCCGAGAGCAGGGCGGACCGCCTCTGAGGGTGGCGGTCCCGGCGACCCGACCCCCGTTGCACCCGATCCGGGTTCGGAGCGGTACTTCACCGAAACCTCTTGTGCGGGAGTCCGTTCGGCGCGTGGAGGGGCAGCGGGCCGGCCCGTGCCCGGTGGCGGTTACGGTGGATGAGACCATCCGACTCTGCCAACGAACGGAACGATACGCATGCTCGGCCGGCGACGGTTCTTGACCTCGGTGTCCTCTGCCGCATTCGGCGTCATGGCGCTTCCGGCGATGCGCGCCCGGGCCGCGGCGCTGCCTGCCGGCCGACGCATTATTTATTCGTACAAGGGCCCCCACCCTCCGGCGGAATTGCTCACACTGGCCTCCCGGAGCCAAATCGGGGGCGTCATCTTTTTCGCCGACAATATTGCGTCCACACAGCAGCTCGCCGAGATTGCGGCGGAGCTGCGCAAGGCTTCGCCGGTGCCGCTGCTGCTGACCACGGATCAGGAGGGTGGGCAGGTCAACCGGTTGCCGGGCGGCCCGGCCGGATCCGCCAAGACGGTCGGTGCCGCGGGGGATGTCTCTCGCGCCGCGGACGCCCAGGCGGTCTCTGCCGCGCACGTGCTGGCCGCGGCGAATCTCGACACCAATCTCGCCCCCGTGCTCGGTGTGCACCGCAGTCCGGGGGATTTTCTGGACCAGTACGGGCGCAGCTTTTCCGACCGCCCCGCGGTGGTGGCCGACTGCGCGGAAGCATACGTCCGGACCCTGCAGGGCAGTAAGGTCTCGGCCTGCGCAAAACATTTCCCGGGCCTGGGTTCCGCGCCGGCGGGTGCGAACACCGATGAAAAGCCCGTCACGATCACGTTGTCGGCACAGGAATTGACCGGGGTCGACATGGTCCCGTTCGCTCGGGCGATTCGAGCCGGGGTAGCACATGTCATGCCGTCCTGGGCGATCTATCCGGCGCTGGATGCGAACCGCCCGGCGGGCATGTCGCCGGTGATTTTGCAGAATCACCTGCGCCGGCGACTCGGTTTCCAGGGGTTGATCATCAGCGACGCACTGGAAGCGGGAGCGCTCGCGCACTATGGGTCGACCGGCAACCGGGCCATTGCCGCCAATCGGGCCGGGATCGATCTGCTGTGCTGTTCCTCCCGCGACATCGAACAGGGCAAGGAGGCGGCGCAGGCGCTGCGCTGAGCCGCCGTCGCGTACCATCGCGCCGATGGACCTCGATTGGCTTCGTGCCAACCCACGCCATCTCGGAATGTTCCTCGAGCATCAGCGAATTCGGGTCACTCCGGTGTCCGGCGGCGATGTGTGCATCGCGGAACGACTGACGTTGGATGATGGCAGTGAGCTGTTCGCCAAACGATTGCCGAAGATGCCGCCCGCGGATTTCTTCGCTGCCGAGGCAGCGGGGCTCCGGTGGATCGCGGTGCCCGGCGGCCCGTCGCTGCCCGAGGTCATCGCGGTGGATTCGAGCGGAATCGCATTGCAGTGGATCCATCACGGTGAACCGAGTCCAGCCAGTGCCGAGGACTTCGGTCGGCGACTGGCCGCACTGCATCAGGCACCCTGTCCGGACTTCGGCGCCGACTGGGCGGGGTATATCGGTACCCAACCTCTGGACAACACGCCGACCAGCGGCGCCATCGCGTGGCTCGAGTGGTACCGGCTGCGCCGAATCGAGCCTTATCTGCGCGCGTCGAGGGATGCGGGGGCTCTGACCGCCGATGATGTCGCGGCCGTCGAGACGGCTCTGGACAGGTTCGACCCGCCGGTCGAAGGGCCGGCCAGAATTCACGGCGACCTGCATCCGCACAACCTGCTCTGGGGTCGTGACGAAGTCTGGCTGGTGGACCCGGCCGCGCACGGTGGACATCGAGAGACCGATCTGGCCACTTTGCGCTTGTTCGGCGGCGCGCCGTACCTGGATCGGATAATCGCCGGTTATCAGGAGATTCATCCACTCGCGACAGGCTGGGAGGAACGAATCGGAGTACACCAGTTGCATCTGGCCCTGGTCCACACGGCGATGGCCGGACCCGTGTACGCCGATTTGGTGCGCGCCGCCGCCGCACCGGCCGGGAAGTTTTTCCAGAGCAGGTGAGTGCGGCGGTTTCGGTCACTGGAATCGGCCGGCCAGCCAGCCGCCGATCTGGGCTGCCGCCAGGGCGGCCGCGGTGGGAGCCCCGTCGCGTATCGGACCACCGAAGTGGGTTCCCGCCACCGAGGTATGGGTTTTGTCGGCCGAACCGAGCGCTGCGACCATCCGTTTCGCGTCTTCGGGGAAGCAGGCCTGATCGCCGGTGAGTTCGATGAACAGGGCGGGAACACTCACCCCGGGTGCGCAGCGCACGAAATCGGCGTTGGTGCTCAGCCCGGACCATGTCGAAAGCCACGCATCCGGTGTCGTGAACCGGCCGAAGCCGACCAGACCGTAGTTCGTCAGATCCGGGCGACGACCGAACAGCGATCCGTACGGACGCTCGTTCGGGCTCAGCGACAGGTCGACGAATCGGAGGTCGGCGTCGGTGCGATAGACGGTCATCACGCGGGGCGCCAGGGCGGCGCGCCGGTCGACCGGGTCGCCGGACTCCTTGAATCGCCGACGTGCGGCGGATGCGCGTGCGACGTGATCCTTCGCTGTCGCGTCCAGGCGTTCGATGCGTTCTCGCTGCGCCGCACGGTACTGCTCCACGAAATCCGGGGGGTAGGTGGAGGTGTGCGGGGGTTCGGCGAAGCCGTTGGCCGGGTCGAACGGATTCAACGCGGGATCGACGCTGAGCGGGTCGCTCTCGTCGAGAACCGAGGGATCGATCGAACGCTGCAACAGCGCGCCCTGGCCGGGATGCGGCGCCATGAAGACGGCGCCGTCGGGCAGTGGCATCTGCGCGCCGGCGAGATCGACGGGCCGCCCCGCCGGGGTGGTGGACAGACGCCGGCTCGGAGGCAGCCCAGCCTGCTGGTGGTAGAAGGCGAACAGCGTGCCGCCGCCGGAATGACCGAGTGTGAGGACGTGTCCGAATCCTTTGTCGCGCAAGAAGACCTGGCCTGCGGCGACATCGAGCAGGGCCTGTTCGTGGATCAAGGCGATGTCGTTGTTCGGCGACCGGGTGCCCTGGGTCCACACCGCCAGCCCGCGGGCGAGAAGTTCGGGCACGAGCACGTGGTGGGTGAGGTCCTGGCGCGGGTGCATGAGGGCGATCACGGTGCGTGCTCCGGGGACGGTGCGGAGCACGCCCGAGACCTTGGCGCCGTCCGCGGTGACAAGTTCGTGCACGGAGGTCGTCGTCGATTCGGGGGCCTGTGCGGATTCGATGTACCGCCCGGCGCCGAGGCGTTCGGCCGATCGGGTCATCGGGGTTCCACCTTCATCGCGTCCTTGTCCCACTGCGTGATGACCGAGTCGACGAGACCGGCCACACTGCTGTACCAGACGGCGTGCCGGCAGCCGGTCGCGCGGCGATCGATCACGATCGGCCCGGCCGAAGTGAGTTTGAAATACGGTCCGACGCGGTCGACGGTGATCGAGGAATCGTGTCCGGCCACCTCGGTGACCGGCTTGTTCTCGGGAACGTCGAGGATGAACAGCGTCGTCATTTCGCCACCACCCCGGCATCGGCCGAGCGGGCATCGTGGGCGTCCTGCCAGGCCGCCGCGCGCTCGACGATGAGTTCGGCCTTGCGGGCCAGCAGCGCGGCCATGCTCGGGTTCGGCTGCGACGCGACCTCGACCAGCGCGTCGATGGTCAGATTCGCGTCGAGATCTTCCTGGGGAGTGACCGGGCGAAGCGCGCGGGTGATCTCGATCATGTAGCCGTTCGGGTCGTGGGTGTAGATCGATTCGATGGTTTCGTGCTGAATCTGCATTTCCACCGGCCATCGGCTGCCGTCCAGACGGCGCCGGTATTCGAGGAGCTCGGATTCGCCGTCGACGTGAATGGCCAGGTGGCGCGAGCGGATGAACCAGATCGGCACGTCTGCCTCGAAGCGCGAGTACGCGTCGCCCTGCGGTCCGCCGTCGAGCGGCTCGAGGCCGAAGTAGTAGAAGAACGCCAGGCGATCGTCGTTGCCGATATCGAAGAAGAAGTGAATGAAATCGGGATGTTTGTCCGGACCCCACCCGGCCGCGCAGATCGAATGCACGACAGGGAATCCGAGCACGTCACGGTAGAAGGCGACCGTCGCGGCAGGGTCGAAAGTCGGGTAGGCGACGTGGTCGACGCCCCGGACGGTGTGTGCGAGTTCGCTCATGATGACTCCAAACGGTGGTCGGTCAGCCGGCGGCGACGGTGGCGTCCGCGCGCAGCAGGCTGCCGGCGCCCGGTATGGCGACCGGGAGGCCCAGGCTGCGCAGGATGCTGTAGGCACCGGCGGTCGCCGCGGACAGCACGGGAATGCCGAACTCCTGCTCGGCGGGCTCGATCAGAGGCAATGAGGGCATCTGGACGCAGCACGAGATCACGAGCGCATCGACGTCGCTCAGGTCGATCGATCGGGCCGCTGCCATGACCTGGTCACCGGGGATGCATCCGACGTCGGTGTTGTCCTCGACCTCGAGCGCCCGCCAGTCGGTGACGGTGAAGCCCTCGGCCTCGATGTACCGCACGACCTGCTGCGCGAGCGGTCGCATGTACGGAGTGACCAGTGCGACTCGCGTCGCCCGCAGCGCCCGCAATCCCTCCACCAAGGCTCCGGCACTCGAGCGGACGAGTGCCGGGGAGCCGCCGGTGGCGAGTTGTTCGGCGACAGCACTCTCCACCCTTTGGTGTTCCCCGGGCCCGCCCACCATGACCGCTACCAGGCAGGCATACAGGATGACCTCGGGGGATGCGTCGGCGATTTCCAGAATGCACCGCTCGCGCTGCGCGTTCATCGCCGCGAGCCCTTCCGGGGAGACGGTGTTCATCCGCATCCGGGACGAGTGGAACGAGAACTCGGCCTCGGGATGCCGCGACAGCAGTAGGGGCATCTCCGTCTCGACGGTGGCGTTGGAGCTGGGCACCACCAGCCCGATCCGGTGTCTGTGCATCTCTTTCCTTCCGATCTGTTCCTCGAAGGCCATTCAGCAAAAGTTTGACGTGTGCGAAAATTATTCGACGATTGAGACAGATTAGTCAAGGGTGGTGTGGCTGGTGCGAGTGGGGTGGGTGTCCGTGTGCCTCGTGCGAGCGACCGGGCTGTCATCTATCGCTCCGTAATGAGTGTCGGAGTGGAGTTGGCCTGGCGTGCAACGCCTTTGACGGCAGTGAAGTGATCGAAGTCACCGAAGCCCCTTGACATGTCGTCTTGCACGTCAAATACTTGACGCCATCGTAAAACAGGTTGGGTTGGTCGGATTCGGCCTCACCACTGTCCGAAGGAGCGCAGCGGCAATGGCATATGTGATCGGTGTGGATGTCGGTGGCACGTTCACCGACGCCGTCCTCGACGACGGAGATGGGCTCGTACTCGCCGGAAAGGCGCCGTCCACGCCACCGGATTACTCCCAGGGCGTGATGGATGTGCTCGACGTGCTGGCCGAACAGCTCGGACGGCCGCTGGAGGACATGTTGGCCGACACCCACCACATCGCGCACGGCACCACGTCGTCGCTGAACGCGCTGGTGATGAACCAGGTGCCGGACGTCGGCTTCCTCACCACCAAGGGGCACCGCGACTCGATCTACATCATGAACGTCGAGGGTCGCTACCTCGGCCGCTCCGCCGAACAGCTGCAGAATGTGCTGGACCAGAGCAAATCCCACGGGCTGGTCGCCAAGCGGCACGCGCTCGAGGTGACCGAGCGGGTCGATCGTGACGGCCGCGTCGTGGTGGCGCTGAACGAGGACGAAGTGCGCTCAGCAGTGAAAACCCTGCTCGCCGACGGGATTTCGGCCATCGCGGTATCGCTGCTGTGGTCCTTCCGCAACGCGACGCACGAGCGTCGGATCCGCGAGATCGTGCACGAGATCGACCCCACCGTGTTCGTATCCCTGTCCAGTGAGGTGAGCCCGCGGATCCGCGAGTTCGCGCGCAACGCGACCACGATCATGAGCACACAGATCGGCCCGGGACTACGGAACTATCTCGGTGAGCTGGAGAGCAAGCTGCGTGATCGCAGGCTCGCGGGACCGCTGCTGGTGATGCAGAGCAACGGTGGGGCGGTCGCGGCGGCGGAAGCGCCGGGCAACGCGATCTCCACCGTCGGTTCGGTCCTGACCGGTGGTGTGGTCGGCGCCGTGTCACTGGGCAGGCAGTTGGGCCACCGCAACATCATCGCCACCGATGCCGGCGGAACGACATTTCTTGCCGGACTCGTCGTGGACGGTGAGCCGGTACGTTCGTCGACCACCATCATCAACCACCATCCGATCAACGTGCCCACCTTGGAGGTGCACGCGATCGGCTCCGGTGGCGGCGCGATCGCCTGGCTCGACGCGGGCGGGAACCTGCAGATCGGGCCGCACAGCGCGCAGGCGGTCCCGGGTCCTGCCTGCTACGGGCAGGGCGGCGCCGAACCGACGAACACCGACGCCAACCTCGTGCTCGGCATCCTTCCCGAGCGTGGACTGCTCGGCGGCCGAAAAGCGCTGAACCTCGAGCTCGCGAGGCAGGCGATCCGGGCCCGCATCGCCGAGCCGCTGGGCCTGTCGGTCGAGGATGCCGCTGCGGCGATCTACGAGGTGCAGAACGCGCAGACCGGTGACCTGTTACGCAAGACCGTCGTCGAGGCGGGGCACGACCCACGCGAGTTCATCGTGTACGCCTTCGGCGGATCAGGCCCCGCGCACTGCGGTTTCTACGCACAGGAGATCGGCGTCGAGAATGTCGTCGTGCCCCTCGGCCAGGTCGCGTCGGCGTTCTCCGCCTACGGCCTGGCATCCTCGAATATCGTTCTGGCCAAGGAACTTTCGGACCCCGCGGTGATGCCGCTGGACCCTGCGCGTGTCGAGCGGAACTTCAAACAACTCGAAGAGCAGGTCCGGGAGATGCTGTCGCGGCAGGGATTGCGGTTCGCCACGATCGAAATCAGCCGCGAGATCGATATGCGGTACACGATGCAGCTGGCGGAGGTCGCGACGCCGATCCCGGCCGGTGCGCTCGGCGCCGCCGAAATCGCGGAGGCCTCGGCCATGTTCGAACAGCGTTACGCGGACCTCTACGGTCCCGACAGCGGATTCCGGGAGGCGGGCATCCAGGCGATCACCTACCGGGTGCGCGGCACCGGCGTCCTGCCGTTCACGCCCGAACTGCCGGCTCTGGCCGCCGCGGAATCATCGGACCCGCGCGCGGCGCACGTGGGAACCAGAAAAGTGTGCCTGGATGGTCGGCGCGGCTATGTGGACACCGATATCTACGACTACGCGAAGTTGCGCGCGGGCCATGTCCTGCGCGGGCCCGCCGTCATCGAAGTGCCGACCACGACCGTGGTGGTGCCACACGACACGACCGGCTCGATCGACCGGCTCGGCAACTTGCACATCACCGTCGACTGACCCGGACCGTCCGAGTCCGAACCAGATCTCGCCACAGGAGTACAGAACCATGACCACACCGATCCCCGGTTCCGAAGGTTTCGCGAGCCGACCCCCGGACCTCGACGCCCTGCGGCGTTCGCTGCCGCCGTCGGTGCCCGTGCACACCGTCACCCAGGAACAGATCGACAGTGTCGACCCGCTCACCTACGAGGTGATCCGGCATCGGCTCTGGTCGGTGACCGATGAGATGGGCGAGGCCCTCAAGCGCATGTCGGGTTCACCGATCGTGACCGACGCCAACGACTTCGACTTCGCCATCAGCGACGAACTCGGCCAGGAGGTACAGGTCGGGCTCTACAACACGATGCTGGTCGGTGCGGTCGATCTGGCGATCTACTGGACGTTGCGGAACCGGGCCACGAACCCCGGCATCACCGCCGGTGACATGTTCCTGTGCAACGACCCGTGGGTCGGTGGCGGGCTGCACCAAAGTGATGTGATCGTGTACCAACCGGTGTTCCACGACGGAAAGCTGTTCGGCTGGACCAGCGCGATCTGTCACGAACCCGATCTGGGCGGCTCCGGGCTCGGATCGTTCGACCCCGCGGCCAAGGACGTGTTCTCCGAATCGGTGCCCACCCCGCCGATCAAGGTCGTCCGCGATTACGAACTCCAGCGCGACGTCGCCGATGCCTGGGTACGCCGTTCGCGGGTGCCCATGCTGGTGGGCCTGGACCTGCGGGCGAAGATCGGGGCGAACACGGTGGGCCGCAACCGGTTGCTCGCGGTCATCGAACAGTACGGCGCGGACACCGTGAAAGCGGTCATGAAGCGCATGATGGCCGACGCCGAGACCCGGCTGCGGGCGAAGTTGACCGATCTGCCCGACGGGACCTGGCGGGCCACCGGCTATCAGGACCAGTCCCAGGTCGGCGACCGCGAGGTGCACAAGATCACCGTGGCGATGACGAAGAATCGTGACCATCTGGTCTTCGACTTCACCGGCACCGATCCGCAGTCGGGCGTCATCAACTGCACCTATGCCGGAATGCGCGGCGGGGTGATGCTGGCTCTGCTCCCGATTCTCGCGGGCGACATCCCGTGGTCGGCGGGTGGGCTCATGCGCTGCTTCGACCTGGTATCGGAGGAGGGGACGCTCAACAATGCCACCTTCCCCGCGGCGGTCAGCCGCGGCCCGATCGGACCCGCTTGGCTCACCGGCAACCTGATCGCCGAATGTCTGGCCCAGATGCTCGATCGGCACATCGAGCTGGGTAAGAATGTCCAGGCGTCGTGCTGCGGTACCTGGGACACCGCGGTGGTCGCGGGTCTGGATGAGCGGCCCGAGCAGCCGGTGCCCTTCCTCAACATCATCATGGAGCCGATGGCCGGTGGTTACGGCGCCCGACCGGTGGCCGACGGAATGGATACCGGCGGACTGTTCTGCATTCCGATGGGACGCATCCCCGACACCGAGATGACCGAGTTCCTCTATCCCCTGCTGACCCTGTGGCGGCGTGAGGAGCCGGATTCCGGCGGACCGGGCCGTCACCGAGGCGGCGTGAGCGCGTCGTTGGCGGTGACCCCGTACGGCACCAGCCTGCCGATGGGGCTGATCTTCGCCTCGGCGGGTAAGGCCGTGGCGCAGAACGGCGGGCTGGCCGGTGGCCTGCCCGGCAACACCGGACTGGAGGTCCTCGCTCGCGACTCCGGTGTCGCCGCAATGCTGGCCGAGGGACGGATTCCGGGCTCGCTGGAGGAACTGGCCGGGACACACGAACTGGGCGCCTGCTACGCGGAGAGCTTCCTGGCTCCGGGGGAGGTGCTGTACATGCATTGGCAAGGCGGTGGCGGGTACGGCGATCCGCTGCGGCGCGAACCCGAGGCGGTCGCGGCCGATGTCCGCAATGGCAAGGTCACGCTCGCCGGTGCCGAGAGCGGGTACGGCGTCCGCGTCGTCGACGGTGCGGTCGATGCCGCCGGGACCGAGGAACTCCGCACATCGATACGAGAGCATCGGCGAGACCGCTCCTCGCAGCCTCCGAACCAGGGCGCCACACTGGATTTGACCGATGCCCGCCGACTCGACGACAACCTCGTCGAGGTCACGATCGGCGAGGCCCGCGTCATCGGATGCGCTCATTGCGGGCGGTTGCTCGGCGACGACAAATCCGGGAAGCTCGCTCTCGCGCGGTACGAGGGCCCGTCGAGCGCCGCCGGTGCCCAGGTGACCTCCGATCCCGCCGAATACGTCGATACCGAGGTCGTCTTCCGTCAGCAGTGCTGCCCGGGCTGCTGGACCGCCGTCTACTCCGGCATCGTGCCCGCCGATCACCCGGACCACATCGCGGAACTGGCCCGGCTGCTGCCTGCGGTGGCGAGTCGATGACGGTCACAGCTCGGCCGGGCCGAGCCCGCTGGGAGCACCGGCTGGTCGGGTATCCGGCTGAGCGGATGGAGCGATACCGCAGGTCCGGAGCCTGGACGGACACACCGCTTGCCCAGCGACTGCGCGAGATCGCCCGGCGATTTCCCGATCGCCCAGCGGTGATCGCGGCGCAGGGAACGGTGACCTTCGGTGAACTGGATCTCCGCACGGACCGGATCGCGGCCGGACTCGCCCGGCTCGGCCTGCAACCTGGAGATCCGATCGTCTTCCAGGTCACCAACCGGCTCGAGACCGTGTGGGCGTGGTACGGATGTCTGAAGGCGGGCCTGGTCCCCGTCGCGACATTGGCCGCACACCGTGGTCACGAGATCGGGCACATCAGTCGCAAGGTGGCCGCGGTGGCTCATCTGGTCGAGGGTGGAACCTCGTTCGATCTCATCGCTTTCGCCCGGGAACAGCGGACCGGCCATCCGACGTTGCGGCACATCATCACCGTCGGTGCACCGTCGGACGGCGCGGGCCTGATCGCGCTCGAATCGCTCGGGGCCGAGCTGACGCCCGACGACGCGCGTGCCACCGTGGACCGCATCCAATCCGGGATCGATCCGGAAAACGTTGTGGCATTCCAGCTTTCGGGTGGAACGACCGGCGCCCCGAAGGTGATCCCGCGACTGCACGTGGAGTACTGGAACAACGCACTGCTGTACGCCAGGCGTCTGGGGTGGGACGAGAACACCCGAGTCGCCCACCTGATTCCGCTCATTCACAACGCGGGAATAACCTGCGGGCTGCACGGGGCTCATTCGGTCGGTGGGTGCCTGATCCTGGCGACCGCCGATACCGCAACGGCATTCCCGCTGATGACGCAGGCTCATGCCACGGACGTCCTCATCGGGCACGGTCACTACCAGGCATTGCTTTCGCCGGAGTTCGACGAGCCGCGACAGCAGCTGCGACGGATCGTCATGTCCGGGGCGAAACCGACCTCTTCGATTTTCGAGCGGGCCGATGCCGGGACGCAGCGGTGGGCCGGGCAGATGTTCGGTATGTCGGAAGGCATGTTCCTGGTCACGCCGTTGGACGCGCCGGCCGCCGCGCGGTTCGGGACGGTCGGCACGCCCCTGTCCGCGGACGACGAAGTCCGCATCCTCGAGCCCGGCGGCCAGGCCGAACTCCCCGACGGCAGTGTCGGCGAATTGAGTTGTCGTGGTCCGTACACCATCGCGGGTTATTTCGATGCGGACGAACACAATCGAACCGCATTCACCTCGGACGGTTTCTATCGAACCGGCGACTTGGCGAAGATCACCGTGATCGACGGACAGCGATACATCTCGATCGAAGGCAGGCTCAAGGACCTGATCAATCGCGGCGGCGAGAAGATCAATGCCGAGGAGATCGAGCTTCTGCTGGTCAAGCACCCGAATATTGCCAACGCCGCGGTCGTGGCGATGCCCGACGCCCGGCTCGGCGAGAAGACGTGCGCGTATTTGATCGCGCAGGACGGCACGGCACTGACGATGACCGAGGTTCGGCAACACCTGGAGGCATTGGGCGTCGCGAAGTTCAAATGGCCCGAGCGGCTCGAGTGGGTGCCGGCCCTTCCGCAGACCAACGTCGGAAAGATCGATAAGAAACAGCTGCGCAACGACATCGGCCGGAAGCTGGCCGAGGAATGCGCACGCACAGCGACATCCACTCTCCGATCGGGGGCCCCCGGCCCGAACGAGCTGTGAAAGCTGTTCCCTGCGAACCTATTAGGAGTTTTCATGAAACTGAGGACAGTGGCTGTACTGGGCGGCGGCCCTGGTGGACTGTATGCGGCACGCCTACTCAAGCGCAGTCATCCCGACGCCGAGGTCACCGTCTACGAGCAGGGATCCCCGGACACGACCTTCGGTTTCGGGGTGGGCCTGGCATCCCGGACGCAGCGCAATCTGCGAGCGGCCGATTCTCTGTCACTCGAGGACATCGTCGCGGCGGCGCACCCGCACGAGATGTCGATGCGGATCGGTGACGAGATCTCCCGGATCTCGCACGGTGAGTTACTGGCGATCGCCCGAACGACCCTGCTCACCATCCTTCAGCGGCACGCCGAAGCGGCCGGAGTCCGGCTCCGATTCGGCCGGCGGTACACGATCGGTGATCTCCGGGCCGACGTGATCGTCGCCGCCGACGGCGTCAACAGCGCCACTCGATCCGCCCTCACGGACCGAATCGAGCCGCGGATCCGGACCGGGGCCGGCCTGTATCTGTGGTGTGGCACGGACTTCGCACTTCCCAGCGCCGTGTTCACCCCCGTCACCACCGAGCACGGTACTTTCGTCGCGCACGCGTACCCGTACTCCGCCGACCGCAGTACATTTCTGATCGAGACGGACCAGGACACGTGGAAGCGGGCCGGATTCGATGCCTCCACCGAACGGACGCCCGCGTCGGAATCCGATGAGGAGTCTCTGCTCTACCTGGAGAAGGCATTCAGCGGCGCACTTTCCGGACATCGCCTCATCGGCAATCGCACCCGCTGGCTCCGCTTTCGTACCGTGACGTGCCGACGCTGGCATGCGGACAATGTCGTGCTGCTCGGAGATGCCGCCCACACCGCACACTATTCGATCGGGTCGGGCACCAAACTCGCCATGGAGGACGCCATCGCGCTCGACCGGGCGATCATCGGGAATTCGACGCTCGAGGACGCCCTGGCGGAATATGAGCGGGTCCGTCGTCCCGACGTCGAGCACTTGCAGTCCATTGCCGCCCGCAGTGAGCGATGGTGGGACTCGTTCCCCGACCGCACTGCCCTTCCTGTCGACCAACTCATGATCAACTACATGACCCGCGCCGGAAAGGTGAGTCTCGAACGGTTCGCGACGTCGGCGCCGAATGTGGTCCACCACGGAGTCGCCGGCTACGCGGGGGTCCGGGCGGACACCGTCCCCGACGCCGGACTGGTGGACTGGGTGCTCGCGCAGCCGCTGGCGCGATCCGGCCGAACATTCTCCACGCGACTCGCGTCCGCCGCCCTTCGGGAAGATCCCACGACCCACATCGTCGAGATCGACACCGACTCCGCATGGGACGCGCGGGCGAATGCACTTGTCGCGGCACTTCCGGATTCGGGCATCGTGTGGCTCACCGGCGGTCCGTCGCGGTCGGACGTGCTGACTCGTCTCGATGTCGCCGAGCGTGCCACGTGGTGTTCCACCGCGACCATCGTCGTGGAGATACCGGAAGAACATCGGGCGGATGCGGCGGCGGCGCTGGCGAGCGGGCGTGCGCACCTGGTGTTCTCGACCCCCGTTGCGCACACCACGCGGGAACCCGCGTCCGTGGATCGTGTCTCGGCATGACACCGCATACCCTGTCCAAGGTGACCACCGAAGCACGCGACACCGCCGCGCGACGCCCCGCCCGCGGCCGAGGGGGCGCGGTGTCCGGCACCGATGCCGCGACGCAGAGCACGTCACGGCGCGAACTCGTCGAACAAGAGATCATGGAACACGCCACCCGCTTGTTCGCCGAAAAGGGTTTCGCCGGAACCACTCTCCAGGACATCGCATCGGCGACCGGCTTCACACGTTCGGCGATGTACCACTATGTCGCCAACAAGGATGAACTGCTGGCCCGGTTGGTGATCGAGATCGCCGAGCAACCCGCGCAGCAGTTGCAGAAGATCAATCAGCGCGACGACCTGGACCCGGCCCAGCGGCTGCGGGAAATGGCGCTGTCCATCGCACTGCATCAAATGCAGACGCCCGAGCGTTTCCGCCTGCTCCTGCGCTCGGAAGCCGAACTACCCGATGCCCTCGCCAACACCTACCGCAAGAGCCGTCGCCAGGTCCTCAAGGAATTCATCAAGGTCATCGACGACGGCATACGCGCCGGCCAGTTCTACCCCGCGGATTCTCGAACCACCGCACTCGGCATCATCGGGATGCTGAACTGGATCGCCTTCTGGCACCATCCCGGCCAGGACGACGGTCCCGCCGCGGCCGCGCAACTCGCCGAAATGGCGACCCGAACCGTCATCGATCCGGAAGCCGATACCGACGGCGGCACCGGCCCGCGGCGAATCCTGCAGCGACTGCGTCAGAACCTGGACTCGCTCGAGCAGACTCTCGGCACCATCTGATCCGGCGGGTTCTCGCCGGGCGAGCGGCGACGCCGCACGAACAGAACGGTCGCGTAGCTCAGGGCTGCGGTGAGGGAGCCGACCAGGCTCAGGGGTACGGCGTGGTAGAAGGTCCCGGGGAGCAAGTGTGTGCCCCAGAAGCTGACGATGAAACCCGCCAGGAAACAGGACAGGGCGGCCGGGCGCCACCGGTCGGCGGTCGTGCGGGCCGGGCGGAAGTAGCTGTCGATATCGTGTTTGTCGCGCAGTCCCCAGAGCCAGTCGACGATCAGGACGAATGTGAAGGGCCCGAGCAGCTCTCCGGCGTCGGTAACGAAAGTTTCCGCGTGGGAAAGGATTCCGGCTTGGGCGAGTAGAACGCCGAGAATGCCCAGCACGATCGTCGCGATGGGCTGTTCCCAGCTGCGCGGTGTGCGAATGGTGTTGAGGGACACCAGGATATCGACGGTCGCCGGGTAGAGGTTCATGGCGTTGATGTGCATGATCGCCAGTGCCACGCCCAGCGCTGCCACCGCGCCCCACCCCGGGATGTGCGCGCCGGAGACAGCGATATTCCAGTCGCCGGTCGCCTCCTTCGAGTACGCGCCCATGATGCCCATGGCCAGGTTCGGAAGCATGATGCCCAGGCTCGGGGCGAGGAAGTACCAGCGCCGCTGGGGAGTTCGGTCGGCCGGGAGGCAGAAGCGTGAGACCGTGGAGGTCTTGTAGGTCCAGGACAGGATGCAGAACCCGCCGATCACCGAAATCGCCGTGCCCCACTGCATCGGGGCGGTCCGGGGCGGGACGTGCAGCGAATAGTGCGTTGCCAGATAGACGGTCAGCGCGCCGTAACAGGTCAGGAACAGCAATGCCGTGTAGCGGTAGAAGTATTCGAGCCACTTGAACCCGAACAGCACCAGCACCACGTTCGAGCCGCCGATGATCCAGTACCAGGGCGCCGCGCCGGTATGGGTCAGCGCGGCGAGGATATGGGCGCCACCGGCGGCATTCAGCCCGAAGAAGGCCATATTGACGAACGAGAACAAGGTCGACAGCAGAAACGTCGCCGACCGGCCGTAGGTGCGGCGGGCGACCACCAGCGCGGTAAGTGGCAGCTCACGGCCCATCTCGGAGAACAGGCCGCACGGGATGAGGAAGACCAGCCAGCTGACCGCCATCGCGCCGATCGTGTACCACAGGCCGTAGGGGTAGAGAATCGCGCCGATCAGCGGCGTCATGGCCGAGGCCGCGGTCATCGCCCACGTGATGAAAAGCTTTCCGGCAGTGGCGTTTCGCTGGTCGTCGGGTACCGGCGCCACACCGACCGTCTCGACCTCGTCGCTGACACGTCGCCACCATGAGGTTGCGGCGACACCGCCGTCATTATGCACTTGAAAAATGTACCGTTATATAACGGTACATGCAATGTATTCTTTCGAGTCGGTGGCGTCGTGCGGTACACACACAGGTGTGCGCGATGGCGGTCGGCCGCGCTGATCCGGCCGGTCGCGCTAGATCGCGAGAACACCGGCTTTCTCCAGTGCGCCGATCTCCGAATCGGAGAGTTCGAGGACATCGCGCAGGACGGCGGGGCCGTCGGCCCCCAAACTCGCGGCCGGTCCGGTCCGCAGGTGAGCACCGTCGTAGGAGGCCGGCATGGCGGCGGCGAGATAGGTGCCGATGCGCGGTTGTGCCAGCTCGGCGAACAGTGGATTGGCCTGTAGCTCTCCGGACCTGACCACCTGCTCGAAACTGCGGTATCGCTCGTGCAGCACCGAGGACGCGGCCAGCTCCCGGGCGACGTGGTCGGCGCTGTGCGTGCGGAACCAGCGCGCGAACAGCGCGGTCAGCACCTCTCGATGGTCGTAGCGGTCGCTTTCCCGGCCGAAGTCCGCGCCGAGGGCGGACTCCATCGCGTCGACGAGCTTTTCGGTTCCGGTGACGGCCATCAGATCCCGGAAGTGCCGCGAGGTCAGTGCGACGACCATGAACCGCTCGCCGTCGGCGGTGACGAAATCGGTTCCGTACGTTCCGTATACGGCGTTGCCGGTGGCGGGCCGCCCACTGCCGTTGATCTGCACCTCGGTGAGATAACCGAGCGCACCCGCCGTCGCCAGGGCGACATCCTCGAGCGGTAGCACGATCCGCGAGCCCGCCCCGGTGGCTTCGCGGCGATGGACGGCCGCGGTGACCGCGAGCGCGGCATGCAGGCCCGCCGCGACGTCCCATGCGGGCAGGGCGTGGTTCACCACGCCGGTGTGCTCCAGTGGTCCGGTGATCTGCGGGAAGCCCAGCGCGGCATTCACGGTGTAGTCCACGGCCGGTCGTCCGTCGCGCTGGCCGAGCAGTTCCAGCGTGATGACGTCGGAGCGCAGCGCGGACAGTGTTTCGTGGCTCAGCCAGTCTCGCCCGCCCGCATTGGTCACCAGGATGCCGCCGCCGTCGCCCGGGGCGCAGATGAGGCGTTGCACGATGTCGCGCCCCGAATCGCTGCGCAGATCGAGCGCCAGCGATCGTTTTCCGCGGTTGAGTCCGGTCCAGTAGATCGATTCCCCCGTGGCGGTCAGTGGCCACCGATCGATATCCGCGGCGCCACCGAGAGGGTCGACTCGAATGACCTCCGCGCCCAGCTGGCACAGCGTGAGGCCGCACAGGGGAGAGGCGACGAAGCTCGAGATCTCGACGATGCGGAGCCCGGCGAGGGGGCGATCATCCGTACGGTTCGTGGGGGTCATCCAGGGATCCTCCGTTGGGGTGATACTTCCATCATGGCAAGCATTGCGGCAGTCGGTCCGGAAGATTTCGCTGATATCCTGGCGCAGACTCGCGAGTTCATCCGCAAACAAGTGGTGCCGCGGGAACAGGAGATCGCGGATACCGACAGCATTCCCGAGGACATCCGCGCGAATGCGGCGGCGATGGGCCTGTTCGGTTACGCGATCCCGCAGGAATGGGGCGGGCTCGGGCTCGATCTGACCCAGGACGTCGAGCTGGCGATGGAATTCGGCTACACGGTCTTGGCGCTGCGCTCGATGTTCGGCACCAACAACGGCATCGCGGGCCAGGTGCTGGTGGGGTTCGGTACCGATGAGCAGAAGGCGCGGTGGCTCGAGGACATCGCCTCGGGTGCGGTCGTCGCCTCGTTCGCTCTCACCGAGCCCGGGGCGGGATCGAATCCGGCCGGATTGCGGACCAGGGCCGTTCGCGACGGCGACGACTGGGTCATCACCGGTCAGAAGCGCTTCATCACCAATGCTCCGCTGGCGGACCTGTTCATCGTGTTCGCGCGGACCCGGCCGGCGGACGAGAACGGCACCGGTATCGCGGTCTTCCTCGTGCCCGCCGACACGCCGGGAGTGGAAGTCGGCCCCAAGGATCGCAAGATGGGGCAGGAGGGCGCCTGGACCGCCGATGTGCATTTCACCGACGTCCGGGTTCCCGCCGCCGCGCTCGTGGGTGGTAGCGAGGATGTGGGCTACCGCGCGGCGATGACCTCGCTTGCCCGTGGCCGCGTTCACATCGCGGCGTTGTCGGTGGGTACCGCGCAACGCGCCCTCGACGAGGCGAGCGGGTATGCCGCGACGGCGACACAGGGCGGAACCGCGATCGGTGACTTCCAACTCGTGCAGGCGATGATCGCCGATATCGCGACCGGCGTCATGGCGGGCCGGGCGATGGTTCGCGAGGTCGCGGCGCGCTACGTTTCCGGCGAGGACCGGCGGATCGGCCCGTCCGCGGCCAAGCTGTTCTGCACCGAAATGGTCGGCCGCGCAGCCGATCTCGCGGTGCAGGTGCACGGCGGATCGGGCTACCTGCGGGAGGTCCCGGTCGAGCGGATCTACCGGGATGTGCGACTGCTGCGGCTCTACGAGGGCACCAGCGAGATCCAGCGGCTGATCATCGGCGGCGGCGCGTGGTGAACGCCGCCAAGAAGGCTGCCGGGGGCGCAGGGCGCTGAGACGGTACGTTCCCGGCGAGGCCCGGCGGCGCCGGGTGGTGCGTGACGGGGTCGCGCCGGGTTCAGGCTCTGATGCACGGTGCCGATCGGATGTGCGCTGCGATGTTCGGTGCAGTGCCTACCGCACGTGGACGATTCGTCCGTCGATGAGCGTGCAGCGCACCGGAGCATCGCTCGGCCGCGAGTACACCCACGCGATCGGCCGGTCCAGAAGTACCAGATCGGCCGCCGCGCCGGGGACGACGGCCCGGGCGGGTCCGCCCGGATCGAGCAGCGGCGCCAGATAGCGTTCGAGGGCTTCGGATGCCCGCAGCGTCTCACCGTCCCCGACGACGACGCCGTCGGGAGCGCGACGCACGGTGGCCGCGGCGATCACCTGCCAAGGATCGGCGGGGCCGTACGGAGCATCACTCGAAAAGGCAAGGCCCACACCGGCATCGCGCAGGCTCCGACAGCGGTAGAGATCCGGAAGATCGCGGGCGTCGACGCGGCGCAGATAGTCGTCGCCGCGATCGGCGATGAAGCCGGGCTGGGTCACGACGGTGATCCCGAGACGTCGCAGCACGTCGATGGACTCCGCCGGAACCAGCGCACCGTGTTCGATCCGGTCGCCCGGAAGCACGCCCGTGGCATCGAATGCGGCGAGCAGGATGAGCAGAGCCTCGCGGCTGACGCAGTGCACCGCGACAGGGCGTCCGCGATCGTGCGACTGCCGGACGGTGGCCTCCAGCGTCTCGATATCGGGCAGGCCGGAATCCGCGATGACGATCTTGTACGGCCCGGTCGTGACGGCGGGATCGCCGGGGTGGCCGAGTGGAACGCCCAGTAGGTTCAGCCGTTGCGGAATCGCGCCCGATGCTGCCGCGTCGATCAGGCTGGTGAGCGAGTGCACGCTCAGATCCGGTGTGGCATCGGTGATTCCGGTGATCCCGAACCGGGCGAGCCGGATGCCGACCGCGGTGAGGTCGGGCGGCCCGGTGTCGGGCAATCGTGAGCGCAGCCAGGTATCCGCACGCCAGACGCGGCCGGTGGCGTGACCGCTGTCGTCGCGTTCCACCCCGTGCTCCGCCGCCGAAGCCAGGCCGACGAGGCGGGCCGCGGCCGAGTTGAGCATCCACATCGCACCGCTGCGATGCTGGACGCGGACCGGCCGCTCGCGGTGCAGCGCATCGAGTGCGCTCGAATCGAGCAGTCCGGCAACGGTTTCGACGTAGCCGACCCCGCGGATCCAACCCGTACCGGGAGCCGTGGCCAGCGCATCGGCGAGTTCGCGGGCCGTGCGAACGTGTGGTGGACCGCAGCGGACGGAGTTCGCGTCGGCGGCCATCGCGTGCAGGTGCAGATGGTGGTCGTGCAGGCCGGGCAGGAGTGCGCCGCCACCGGCGTCGAGGACGGGAACTCCGGGCGGTGCCGATGACGTGCCGACCGCGGCTATGAGTCCGTCCCGGACCAGGACGTCGGTGCGCGTACCGGAGACCTCGGCATTGCGAATCAGCAACGCCGTCATGCGGATTGCCTGCGCAACCGGGCGAGAACCGCGTCGGTGTCGCGGCCGCTGAGCGGCGCCTCGCCGGTCGCCTCCCGGCGGCTCGGCGCGAGGATTCGTGATTCGTCGATCGGCTCGGTGACCTGCGCGGGATCGAGCGTCGCGGCCACGACCGCGGACATCGCGACGTCCCACAGCCGGCCGGAGCCGTCGGCGGGGGCCGACATCGCCAGGACCGCAGCGGCCAGTCCGGTCAGTGGGTCGGCGATCGCGTCGCCCACGAAAACCGGTGTGCCGTCGTCGGTGCGGGCGACGAGTCCCGCGCTGGCGGCGATGTCATCGCCGAATCCGATCCGGTTCGACGCCCGGCCGTGTGCCGTGATCGAGATCCAGGTTCCGCCGGAGTCCGCGAAACCCTGTGCGTCGAGCCCGAATCCGGCGAGTGCGCGGGGGCGCGAGGCCTCGATCACGATATCCGCCGAGGCGACCAGGTCGGCGAGTGCGGTGCGTTGCTCGCGGACGTCCGGGTCCAGGACCACCGATTCGTGACCCGCGTGCAGCAGCCGATAGAAGTCGGGATCGCCGCGGCGCGCACCGTCCGGGCGCGTGGGCGTCTCGACCTTGATGACGTGCGCTCCAGCCAGACCGAGCAGGTGTGCACACAGCGGCCCCGCCCAGAGTGCGCTGAAGTCGACTACTCGCAGTCCGTTCACCGAGCGCGGTGAGAGTGGTTGTGGCACGGTCGCCCCCACCGGGGCGACGGGTCCCGCGGCCACGCCCAGAAGTTCTGCCCGCTCGGCCAATTCGGCACCGGTGTGTCTGCGCAGCCAGTGCGCTACGTGGGGCCAGGGATCGTCGCCGACCTCCCGGCAGACGAGTGCGCCGAGCAGGACGGGATCGTCGGGGCGGGCGCAGCTGACCGCGGCCCAGCCATCGGCGGTGGGCAGCAGGCGGCAGTGTCCGCCAGCCGAGGTGGTGCCGCCGCGTCCGAATCCGGTGAAAGCCGCCCGTTCGGAAAGCAACCGGGCCCCGTCCAACCGGACGCGGCCGCCGGTCGCCGCCGCGATCCGGTCGGTGTGCCGCCGGGCGACGGTCGCCGCTGAGCCGGGAGGAATCAGCGGTGAACCGTCGGCGTATCCGGTGAGCAGCGGCACTCCGCTCTCGACCCAGTCGGGCACGCGATGCGACGTATCTCCCGAGGCCCCGGACACTCAGCCGATCCTACACGCAGCTAATAATCATGCGCAGGAATTGAGGGTCGGGGTGCCCGCCGGAAGGCGTTGCGGCCCAGTCGACGGGGTATACGCCGCCGGCGACCCGATCGGCCTCGTCGTCGGCCAGGATCGGTCGGGTCGCCATCGTCATCTCACATCTTCCACATCACCGGCGCCGCAAGCACTTTGGCGTAGTGCTTCGCGGTGTGGGTGGCCAGCAACCGCATCTGCGTGGCCATCAACTCCTCGGCGCGGTCGGCATCGCGCTCGGAGATCGCGGTGGCGATCGAGGATTGCGTGTCGACGGTCAGTCGCCGCTGCCTCGGCGGATACTCGATGCCGACCGCGGCCCCGTCGAGAATGTCGAACAGCGCGTTGAACAGTGCCGCGAAGATGAGGTTGCCGGAGCCTTCGGCCACGGCGGTGTGGAACCGCCGCGTCTGAGCCAGGAATCCCGCGTGGTCGTCGAGGTTCTGCCGTTCGAGTTCGACGATCGCGAACAGTTTCGCGACGTCTTCCTCGCTCATTCGCTGGGCGGCGAGCCGGGCCATTTGCGGTTCCAGCGCGGCGCGGGTCTCGATCACCGTCTGGAACGGCGCTTGCTGGAACTGCAACAGCAGACTCAGCGAGGTGGCCAGTGCGGAGCTGTCCGGCTGCTGCACGATCGGGCCGCCGCTGGGGCCCGGCTTGAGCGTGATGACGCCCTGTAATTCGAGGAACCGCAACGATTCTCGCAGCGTGCCGCGGCCGACGTCGTAGTCCTCGAGCATCGCTTTCTCCGGGGGCAGTCGATCTCCGACCTGATTCCCGCGGGCGTTGATGTCCTCGACGATGCGCTGTGCCACGAGCAGCGCGGTCTTCTTCGGCCGTTCCAAAGCGGTCATAACTGTTCTCCCCTGGGTGGCACTCTTGTGCTGGCAGCTCCCACACCCTACGTTCAATGCTATTCATATGTATAGATTGACGCGCAGTTCGGTGCGTGTGATCGTGCCTGGCCGGCGTCCGCCGCCGCTCGGTCTCTCCCGGAAGAGAGTAGGAAGCATGCCGGCGACAAGGGGATTCGTCGCGGGTGCGGCCTGGGGAATCGGTCGCGAACTCGCACTCGAGGCGGCCCGCTCGGTCGTGGCGAACGGGCCGCTCGCAGGAGCTGCCGCGAGATGTCAGTGCGACCGTAGCCAGTCCCGGTAGTGGGTGCCGGCCAGCCGGGCGTCTTCCGGTGCGGTGAGTACGTCGCCCTTGACCAGGGCGAACAGGCCGGCGGTCGGGTCGGTGACGACGTGCCGGTGGTCGCCCCTGGCCTCCAGGGTTATCCGTCCCAATTCGTCGAGTGTGAAGACGTCGGGTCCGGCGATGTTCCGGATACCGCGCAGCGGCGCGCCCCCGGCGACCTCGGCGACCGCGGCGGCGACATCGGCGGAGCTGATGGGCTGTATCGGGGTGGGGGGTAGGCGCACGACGTCACCGTCGGTTGTCCATTCCATCGTCGGTGCGACGAATTCCATGAACTGGGTGGCGCGCGCGATCGAGTACGGAATCGGGCCCGTCTCGACCAGATTCTCCTGCAGTGCCTTGGCCCGGTAGTAGGCCATGTCCGGCACCTGATCGACGCCGACGATCGACAGCGTTACCAGGTGCCCGATGCCCGCTGCCTGCGCGGCGGCCAGCAGGTTGGTCACCGAGGTGCGGAAGAAGTCGATCGAGTCGTCGTCGAAGGTGGGCGAATTGGTCAGGTTCACCGCGACCTCCGCGCCGCGCAGCGCGTCGTCGAGCCCGTCGCCGGTGAGCAGATCCATACCGGTCGAGCGGGAGTGCCCGGTGGCCTCGTGCCCTGCCGCGGTCAGGTCGTCGATCACCTGCGAGCCGATGAGTCCGGTGCCGATAACCGATATCTTCATGAGATTCCCCTTACGGTCGATTGTGCTGGATCTCGGTGCCCCTGGACGTTCGGGGCGAGGGAGTGCGGCTGATGAGCCGGTGCCGCCTGGTGATTCGGCGGTGCCTGATGATTCTCGAGTCGGCCCGCGCTGGGATCGGTGCGGGTGTTGCCACTTGTCGTGTGGTGCCGACGATCGACGAACGTGACCGTCTCATCCAACGGCGCCCGGCCGGTGCGTGGTTGCTCCACCGTGACGTCCTCGTAGCCGATCGACATACCGCAGTAGAGAATGAGCCCGTCGGGCGGGGATATGATCTCCGCGACGGTGCTGTGGTACACCGACCATGCCATCTGCGCGCAGCTGTGCAGGCCCTCGGCACGCAATAGCAGCATAACGGTCTGCAGGTACATGCCGACGTCGGACCATTGCGGTCGGCCCATGTCGCGGTCGATGTAGCAGAACAGGGCCGCGGGCGCGCCGAAACACTCCCAGTTCTCGGTCGCGGCCTTGCGTCGCGCATCCCAGTCCGAACGCGAAATGCCCAGTGCGCCATAGCGTTTCTCGCCGAAATCCGCCCGTCGCTCGCGGTAGGGCGAGCTCAGCTCCGGGGGATACATCCGGTACTCGGGCTCGTCCCAGCGGTCGCCGACGACCGCGCGCTCGCCGGCGCGCCTCTTCAGCTCGGCCAGCGACTCGCCGGTCAGCACATAGGTGTGCCAGGGCTGGAGGTTCGACCCGGACGGCGACCACGCCGCGGCGGACAGCACGCGCTCGAGCACCGTCTCGGAAACCTGCCGATCGGTGAATGCACGCACCGCCCGCCGGCTCCTGACCGCTTCGTACACATCCATGACAAGTGCCTCCTCTTCCGGATCGTTCTCGATGGCGGTGCCGCCGAACCCCTAAGCGGTTGCGGTGCGGTAGAACTCCGTCGCGGTGACGGTTTCTCGCACGCCGAGCTCGGTGGCGACGGCGGTGATCGCCGCGGCCGCGACCTCGAGGTCTGCCTGGCCGTCGGTGGTGAAATGCGGTGCGATGAACCTGTCGTAGTGCGCGCGGGCCTCTTGTGTGGTGTGGCGGCCCAGGAAGGTCCGGATGTACCGCACCGTCGTGTCGGGATCGTCGTGGATCACTCGCAGGGCGCGTCGGTGCGCGCGTACCACGGCCCGGACCGCGGGGTCGTCCGGCGCGATGTGTGTGGGGTCGACGGCCACGCCGACGGTGGGGATCCGGAAGTGGTCGCCGACCCACCCCGGCAACTGCCAGCCGAATTCGGCGGCGACGGCCTCCGGCGCCATGGTGCTGCCGACATACGCGGCATCGATCGTGCCCTCGCGCAGCCGGCGCAGATCCATCCCGTAGTCACCGGGCCGGCGCACGACGCAGTCGACGTCGCGGTCGGGATCGAGCCCGGCCCGGCGCAGTACGATGCGGGCGAAGCAGCCCGGTGCGGTGTGCGCGGGGTGAACCGCGAGCCGTCGACCGGCCAGGTCGGCCAGGGAGGTCACGCCGGGGCGGGTGAGGAACCAGAACAACGGCCGGTGGGTGTTGACGGTGAGTGCGACCCAGGGGATGTCGCTGGTCAGGCGGGAGAGCAGGGCCCGGCCGAGGCCGATGGTGGCGACGCGCCGAAGCCGGGATTCGTCCCAGGCGCAGCCGTCGCGAAGGGCGACGTGCACGCCCTCGTCTGCGTAGAAGTCCTCCTGGTCCGCGATGTAGGCGGTGAGTTCTTCGTGCATGCCTCGCCCGACGTAGGCGAGATCGATGGTGTCCACGACTGTCCTTTCAGTACATGGCCATTCCGCCGTTGACCGCGGCGGTGGTCCCGGTCATGAAGGCGTTGTCCGCTTCGGCGTAGAAGGCGATGACGCGAGCGACGTCGTCCGGGCGCGCCAGCCGGCCCAGCGGGGTGGCGTTCACCTGGCGCTGCTTCTGTTCATCGTCGATGACCTGCGAAATCTTGGTCTCGGCCACCGGGCCGGGCTCGACGACATTGACCGTGATGCCCCGCGGACCCAGTTCCTGGGCGAGGAAGCGGGAGAATTGCGTGAGCGCGGCCTTGGCCGTGCCCAGCGCGATCATCCCCGCACGGGGGCGGCGGCTGGGGACGGCGCCGAGATAGATGAGCCGCCCCCAGCCCTGTTCGGTCATGGCAGGTAGTACGGCCTTGGTGACGACGAAGGCGGCGCGTAGTTCGTCGTCGAGCTTGCCGCCCAGCTCCTCCCAGCTGATGTCCTGGAATGTCTTGATCGCGTAGGGGGTCAGCGCGTTGTGCACCAGCACGTCGACACCGCCCCAGGCGGCTTCGACCCGGTCGATCATCGCGCTGACCGCCGCGGCATCGCGGACATCGGCCCGCACGGCCATCGCCTGGCCGCCCGCGGCCTCGATATCGGCCACGACCTGCTCGGCCGCTGACGCGTTGCGCAGGTAATCGACCACCACGCGCATGCCGCGTTCGGCCAGCAGGCGCGCGGTGGCCGCGCCGATTCCGCTGCCGGCTCCGGTCACCAACGCCACCCTGCCGGTTGTCCTGCCGGTTGTATCGGTCATGATGTGACCTCGCTTTCGCTGTCGGGCCGGATCGCTCCGTACAGGACCGTGTCCACGGTCGCGCGGAGCAGATCGGCTGCGGTGCAATCGAGTTCGCGCGGCAGCCGGGAATTGAGCAGCCGCTCCACGGCGCCGCGGACGATCTCGCCGAGCAGTTCGGGCGGTACGCGCAGCAGTCCGTGCCGATACCCGTCCCGGAACAGTTCATCGAGCCGCTGGTAGACGACCGTGTCGATGCGCTGCTCCACGTGCCGGCGCAGGACGGCGTCGCCGCGTCCGGTCGTGAGCTGGGCTGCCCCTATCCGCTCGAGTTCGCCGCACGCCGCTATCAGGAACCGGCGTACCTGCTCGGAGAACGGCTGGTCCCGGGATTCCTCGGCCGCCGCGATCAGAGTCCGCTCGATCGTGCCGAACTGCCGGTCGAGTACAGCGGTCATCAGGGTGTGCTTATCGGGGAAGTGGCGGTAGATCGTCTTCTTGGCCATCCCCAGCTCACGGGCCAGATCGTCCATGCTGACCCGGCCCGAACCGGGGGCGAGGAACAACCGGCCGGCCGCGTCGAGGATCGCCTCGGCGCGTTCATGGCTGGAAACTGAAGAAACTATTTTAGTTTCCATAGTTTCGATCATCGCCCGCTATCTGCGTGCTGTCAATACCCGGCAGGGGTCGGCTCGGGCGGTCCTGGCCTGCCGGCTGATCGGCAGCGGCCGGACCATGCCGGGCGCGGCGCATGCGTCGGACCGCAGGCAATTCGGCCACCCTGTCGCCTCCTTACCGAGCGATCCGGCATCGTCAGGCCGCGACGCCGCTGATCAGCGCTGGTGAGCGGCGGCGAGATCGGGTCGATCCCGCGGCATGCGAGGACGAACGACGTCGATCCGGCTGACGCGACCGTTCCGGGTGGTGACGTCGACGAACGCCAGGAGGTGGCCGCCCGGGGCGATGACACGAGTCGCCCGGCCGGCGATCACCATCGGGACCGCGGCGCGGATCCGGTCGGCGAACAGTGTGGTCTCCTCGGCGACCGCGCGAGCGCCGGCGACGACCGGCGGCGCGCCGGGCGGCACCAGCGCGGGATCGGCGGCGCGCACGCAGTCCTCGGTCATCAGCGCGAGCATGCGGTCGATGTCGCCACCGGCGGCTGCGTCGAGGAATGCTTCGACGACCGCGCTCGCCTCGGTGGGGGTCGCCGGTTCGGGATCGGCTCGTTCGATGCGCCGACGCGCCCGGCTGGCGTGTTTCTTCGCGTTGTCGGAGCTGGTGGCGAGAGTCCGCGCCACCTCCCGGAACGGGAAGTCGAACAGGTCGTGCAGGACGTACGCGACGCGTTGCGGCGGGGTCAGGTGGTCCAGGACCACCATCAAGGCCCGGGAAATGTTCTCGCGCTGTAGAAAGCTCTCGTCCGCCGCCAGTGCCTCGGCGGGGATCATGTCCGCGAGCAGCGGCTCCTCGCGGCGGCGATGTCGCGTGCGCAGTTGATCGAGGCAGACGTGGGTGAGCACCGTGGTCAACCACGCCGCCGGGTTGCGGACATCGGTCGCGTCGCCGGTCGATGCCTTGATCCACGTGGTCTGCACGGCGTCCTCGGCGTCGTGCACCGATCCGAGCAATCGGAATGCCACCGCGGTCAGTTGTGGTCGGGCCGCTTCGAATTCCACATCGGATACCACCGGGTGTCACCTTTCCGAGGCGTGAGACGTCGGGACGAACGAGACCACCGAATCTCTGTTCCGAAGTCCACCACCACACGAGGGAGCAACCTGCTGATGAGCGTACCGAAGGTCAGGTCCCGGACCCCATTGCGCCGGAATCTCGCGATCGTCGAACGCACCGAGAGCCGGTGCTGCGCATGACCGCCCTGTTCGTCGCCACGATCGTGTGCATCGCGGCGAACGCGGCCATCGCGCTCGCCGACTATGTCCGGGCCGGGTTCGTAATGCGGAATTCGGCCGAGGTGCACGTTCCTGCGGGCACCGTGCCGTACCTGGCGACACTGAAACTGGCGGGGGCCGTAGGGCTCATCGCCGGACTGCTCGCCCTGCCCTGGCTCGGCGTGGCGGCGGGAATCGGCCTGACCCTGTTCTTCGTCGGCGCGATCGCCGCTCACATCAGAGCCCGCGTCTTCCGAAACATCGCCTTCCCGGGCCTCTACCTGCTCCTCGCACTGGCTGCCGCCGCCTATCTACTCGACGTCGCGATCGGGTGATGATGCGGTCGATCACCGGGGTCGTTGCCGCCACTTGTCGCGGCCTGCACGATCAGGGGTGTTGAAACAGGTCTCCCCGACATCATCGCCCGATATCCGAGCGCGGCGAAACACGTCTTCCGCGCTCAGCCCGCCGCGATGAACGGGGCGAGCCCGCCGGGGGACAGCAGGGCGCCGCCGGCGGTGATCTGTTTGCCGTTGACGGTGACGGTGGGCGTGGAGTGCACCCCGCCGGCCAGCACCGCCTTGGTCTTCGCGCGCAGGTATGTGTCATAGCTGCGGTTGGTGATGCATTGCGCCACAGCGTTTTCCGTGTAGCCCGCCGTCCGGGCGATGTCGATCAATCGCTCGTCGGTGAGGCCGTCGCTGCCCTCTTCGGGCTGCTGGGCGAACATCGCGGCCAGCCATGACTGATAGTGCTCCAGGCCGGAATTCGCGACGCAGAACGAGGCGTTTCCGGCGCGGGAGGAATACTGCGTGGTGCTCGCCCGGTCGAGGAAGGTGATGACGCTGTACTCGACCGCGGCGGTGTGGTCGCGTACCGCGCCCTCGAGCACCGACCCGTTGTTCGCCTCGAACATCTTGCAGTACGGGCACTGTAGATCCATGACGACCCGGACCGTCACCTTCGCATGCGGATCCCCGATCCGGACCGCGCCGTCGGCCAGTACATGCGCTGCCGACGACGCCCCGGGAACCGCGATGGCCTTACCCGAGATCTCCTTCGCGAACGCGATCCGCGCCAGCAGGCCGACGCTGATCGCGACGGCCGACACCACCACGATCGAAATCAGGACTGCGATGTACTTGCGATTCGATGTGGGGTTCGGTGGCGGCGACCAGTCGCCGGGAATGGTGCCTCATATCGGTTCCCCCGTTCGCCGGACGTTCGGAGCCTCAGCTTAGGCGGCGTCTCCGGTTCCCGGCGACTGAGTCCGCCGCGGATCACCCGGTCGGCTTCGCGCTCAGACGACGGCGTCGGTCAGCACGAGGATCCCGCCCACCAGCAACGCGATCGCCTTGATCACCTCCAGGGCGACGTATGCGTAGTGGGCGTTCGAGCGGGGAGCGTCCGCACCCGCGAGAACGGCGTCGCTGCGGCGGGTCAGTCCGGGGCGGACGAACAGGAGTTGGCCCGCGAGCATCAGCACGGCGATCACCGCCGCGACCGAGACGCCGCCGTACGGCGCGAACAGCAGAGCCACCACTATGACCACGGCGAAGACGACCTCGATCGTATTGAGCGCGCGAAACACCATGCGGCCGATGCCGAGTCCGATCGGCAGAGTCACCTGCGGTGCGCGGAATTTCAACGGCGCTTCCAGGAACGAGATCGCCAACACCATGCCCAGCCAGACGAACAGGATGGCGGTGATGACGGCCTGGGCGGAACTCATGGGATGTGTCCTGTCTGTTCTGCGGCGGGATACTCCCCGCCGGTGGTGGTCAGATGTGCCAGGCACAGATCGGGCCGGGCGAACGCGTCGAGCCGGTCGACGGTGACCGAGGCGCGCCGGGCGTCCAGCACGCCGCGCATCAGGCCGAGGTGCACCGCGCACACCAGTGCGGGACGGTCCTCGACCAAATCCAGAAACGGACAGTGCCGCAGCAGGATTCGTTCCCGATCCGCCGAATCCAGCCGCGGGTCGAAGCCGAGCTCGGCCAACGTGCTCAGCAGGACATCGGTGGCGGATTTCCCGGTGTCCGGAGGCGGGAGCCGGCGGCCCCAGGCGCGCCCGGCCCGAAGCGCGTGCGCGGCCGGATCGGATGCGTTCTCGAGTTCGGCGAGCAGGATCCGCGCGAGCAGTTGGTAGTTGCGCGGGCCTGTCGGGTCCATCCCACGATGGGCGCGAAGCATCTGTGCGGGCCGCCCCGGGCCGGTGCGTTCCGGCCGCACGTGCTCGGCCTGCCCGGCCGACACCAATGCGTCGAGATGGAAGCGCACGGTGTTGGCGTGCAGTCCCAGTCGAGTGGACAGGTCGAGGATGCTCAACGGTTCGCGGGCTGCGCGCAGCGCCGACAAAACATCGGCACGTCGACCGTGAGTACGGGCCGTTCGGCCGACGGGATCGGCTGGTGACGGACTCATCGGCCGATTCCGGCCTGCGCGTCGACCCCGCGGCGCCCTACCGTGCGCGGTCCGCTGATCGCATACCTCATACCTTATTTATACAACACAATATTGGATAAATCAGCAGGGGGTCGGCCGCAGTGGGGCCGGTGAGGTCTGCGCTGGGCTGCGGGAGACTTCGCCGAGTCGAAGGCCTCTTCGACTTCGCCTGTGCTGGTGGGTAATTCGAATATCGAGCCTGTGGGCTCAGGCCACGGCGGCACGCTCGGGATCGAGGCGGCGGGCCTCGTGGTGGGGCGTTGAACCGCGGCGAAGTCCATCCGGCCCTCGGTGACGGTTTCGTGCGAATCACGCACCGTCGCTTGCCGACTGCCGAAACGGTCTGGCGCGCGGGAACATTGGATGGCGAGACCGGTTTTTCGATGCGAGGTGTCCGTTGGGCTCGATCGGCGAGGTCCGATTGTGCCGATTAAATATTGCTAAGAGTTAGCTGTATGCCGAATGTGTATTCGCTTCCCGCCGCTGTGTACGGGGTCGGTCAGCGGGGGCCGTTCGGAGGGAGCGGGGGGTGGGCGGCTTGGGCGGCCGCGTCGGTCACCTCGCGGACGCGGGCTGCCGCGCCGCGGAGCTGATCGCCCAGATGGGTGGTGCTGATGGAGCCTACGAAGTAGTCGACCTGCACGTTATCGGCGAAACGGACGTCGCAGACGAACCAGCAGCGACCCGTGGGCGAGGTCGGTTCCAGCGCGCAGCGAACGGCCAGTTCGGTCAGTGCGGCGGCGGCTTGGGCAGGGCTGCCCGCATTGCCGACCTGCCACCAGGTCTCGCCGTAGTTGTCGGGCCGCGAGATCGTCACCTGATAGGTGAGCAACTCTCTAGCATCCTCCACTCTTGAGAACATACCGGGAGTCGGAGAATTAGTCACTAGTCAGCAAACGCTCAGGTACGGATCGATCATTTCCGGATCTTGATGTGACAGTGTCCACATTCCGCGTACATCCATCGTGGTGCGACTGTTGTCCGGCAGGTACCGCCCGGTACGGAGGGCGGGTGACCACCGGACATGGCTCATCCGATCGCCGATCCCGTCAGATGTTCTCCCGCAGTGCCGCTAGTTCGGCGCGGGAGCGGATACCGAGCTTGGTATAGATGCGAGTCAGGTGGTACTGAACGGTTTTGGTGGAGATGTACAGCTCGGCCGCCACCTCCCGATTGGGCAGCCCGCGGGCGACCAGTGCGGCCACGGCCCGCTCCTGCGGCGTGAGCTGGTCACCGGTCCGGTCCGCGCGCTGGGCCCGCACACCTCCGGCCTTGAGTTCACGGTCGCAGCGGATCACATAGGTATGTGCGCCAAGTGCGGCGAAAAGGTCGCGGGCGGTGGAGAGTTCGGCGTCGGCCTCACGCCGTTTACCGGCGCGACGCAGTATCTGCCCGTAGTTCAGGCGCACCCGGGCGCGGTCGTACCGCAGGGGCATACCGTCGAGCTGTTCGAGGGCTTCGGTGAAGGCCGCGCGGGCATGATCGAGATCGCCGCGCGCACCGGACAATTGGCCACGTGCCGCGCGCAGGCGGGCTTGGGCCGAGGGACGGACGAGTTCGGCGGCGTGCCGCTCGTGCCGGAGGAGAAATGCCTCGGCCTCATCGTACGCGCCCTCGGCGATCAGTGCGAGCGCGTACATATCGGCCCACGGCCACTGGCCCGGATCGTCGGGGCCGTTCCACGCCCACGCCTGGGTCATCGGACGCAGCGCGCGCAGCACTCCGGCCGAGTCCGCTCGCGCCTCGGCCCACTGTGCGCGGGCCAGATACGAAGGCACCCGCATGATTTCGTAATCCTGCGGCCCCGCCGCGGCATGTCGTAAGGAGATCTGCGCCGCATGCCAATCGCCGCGCAGACAGTGCACGGATGTCGCGGTCCAATGCAGCAGCGGGGCCGAGAGCGCCATGCCGGTACGGTCCACCAGTTCGGCGGCCTCGGCGACGGTGTGCAACGCATCGTCCCAGTCGCCGGTGAGGAACTGGACGCGCGCCAGCCAGGCCCTGGCCCACAGCGAAATTCGCGTGGAACCACCGAGATAGGTTGTCGGGACGGAGCTTTCCAGATCCGAGCGGGCGTCGTCGAATGCGTCGGTGATGAGATTCAGCCAGCCGCGTCCCATGATCATGCGCTGCACCTGAGCGCCGGTCGGGATCTGGCGGGAGAGTTCGGAATATGATCGCCGCGCCGCACTGGTGTGTCCGTACATCAGGCCCAGCCCGCGAATCGCGGCCGCCTCGACCGCCGCCGGGGCACCGGGTCCGACCAGTGCGATGGCGCGATCCGCCCAGTCCACCAGATCCTTCGGGCGACAACGGCACAGCGCATGCAGCACATAGCGTTGGCAGATCAGTGCCGCCACATCGGGTTCCCGTTCGGCGTTCACCAGATCCCAGGCTCGGGCCAGCCGGGTCTCCGCCTCGGCGGGCCGCCCGCGCACCATCGCCAGATAACCCAGGACCGCATTGCGCAGCGGCGTCTCCCGCAGACTTTCCACCTCCGGGATCAGCGCAGTGGCGGCGAAGATGTCACCCGCCCCGACCAATGCGTCCACCGCTCGGGTCAATCGCCTTTCGCGGGTGAGCCGATCGGCGGTGAGGCGGCCGGCATCTCGCAGCAGCGAGGCCGCGGTTCCCCAGGCGCCCTTCGCCGCCTGCTCGTCTGCCTGCTCGTCGAGCCGATCGGCCAGATCGGCATCCGGCACCGGTGTGGCCGCCACCAGCAGTCGCAGTCGTCGCACCGGATCCTCGGTCGATTCGGCTGCGCGGCAGCGCAGTTCGGCCGTCGCGGCCGGACCCATATCCGCCAGCACCGCCGCGCGCAGCATCGAGTCGGCCGGACCGATCTCGGTGAGTCCCTGTGGCCCCGGTCGCACCAGTCCGGTCCGGACCGCCTCGTCCAGCACAGTGAGCAGATCGTCGTCGATTCCCGCAAGCGCTGCCACATCCCGTACCGGGTTGCCGGCCCCGAGCACAGCCGTCGCCTCGATCAGTCGCCGCGCTGCGCTCGTGCAATCACCCAGTGCCGCACGTGCTTTCGCAGCCACCGTGGTCGGTGCCGGGAGGTCGGGATCGAAGCCCGACCACACCCGCGGCGGAACCTCGGTGAGCAGTTGCTCGACGTCGCGCAGCACGCCGTCGGTATGCGCACGCAGTCGCTCGGCCATCGACGGATGGAGCGCGAGCCCGTGCCGCGCGGCGATCCGCCCGATCTCGGCGGCGGTGAGCGGATCGATTCGCACTGTGTCCGTGCGGACCCGGTGCAACAGTTCGACAGCCTCCGGCGGGAAATCCGCATCCCGCACAACCATCGCCGCCACGACGAGCAGCCGGGCGTCACGATAGTGGCGCACCACAGATGCCAGAGTCTGCAGTGAAACGACATCGGCCCACTGCGCGTCGTCCACCACCATCAGAACCGTCTCGGCACTACCGATTCGTTCGGCAATCATCGCCGCGATCTCGACCGGCCCCCGTCCGTCGCCGAAATCCTCGACCGCCGCGCACGTCGCTGCCGCACCGCCGAGGGCGGCTGATCCGGAAAGGGCCGGGGTCACTGTGGGACCCGTAACTATCGTGGGCGTTGCGGGCGCTGTGGAGCCCGTGGTGCTGCCGAGGGTTCGGTACTTCCGATGGTCTGCGGTCTCGGCTGGTGTCGCAGTGGCGCTGTCCGAACCCGCGGCATCGGTAGGGCGGACGGGGGAGACGAGTCCCGGGAAGAGTTGATCGATGATGCCGAACGGGTAGCCGGTTTCCCACGATGCGGCGGTTGACCAGCGGACCGGGCCGTCGTGGTGTGCGGTCAGTTCGCGCAGCAACGTCGTTCGGCCGTCGCCGGAGCGACCGGTGAGCAGGACGAGACCGGGGCCTCGGTCGCGGACGTCGCGCAGGTGGGTGACCAGGGCCGCGAGGGCGGCCGGTATGAGAATTATGGTGACACCACTGGCCGCTCATCCGTCCAAGATTTGAGCGGACTCCCGCCGAGGTGGCCTTCGTAGGCGAAATCCCTGGTCTGTCCGGTGATCGGCCGGACAGCCAGGGATCGTCGATGTCAACGGTGGTGCGATTTTCCGTCGTTCCCCGGGCGGTGCGCCGAGCGCTTGCGAACCGAAAAGCGTTGGGGCACAGCGAAACCACCTCGATGGGTTACATCTGCGGCGGGTTCTGGTCCGGCTGATTCTGGCCCTGCGGCGCCACGACGAAGGTGCTCTGCCCGGAGTCGTCCAGGCCGGTGTCGAGGATCTTGTCGTCCAGGAAGGCGGCGGCCTTCTCGTCCAGGAAGATGCGGGAACCCTCGGCGCTGAGCACTTGGTCCTGCTCGGCCGGGGATGCGGCAACCGCGAGCTGGAGCGCCTGGGTGTTCTCGGTTGCGGAAAAGATCCGCAGGCCCGCCTCCGCGGGCGCACCATCACCGGAGGTGATCGTGCGTACGGCCTCGATGGCTGTGGGGGTGAGCATGAGCATATGTCTGGTTCCTTCCGCTGTCGGGACGGACGGCCACGGGCGTGGCCTGTCTTCGATTGCGTGGGCCAGTCTTCGAACCCGATCATCGACGCCGGCGTCGTCGTCGGCGTTCTTCCCCGGGTAACCGTGCGCGCGGCGGTAAAACATCTTTTCCGACATTCGCACTCTCACCTGGGCTTATGGGTTCCCGAGCCGGTAGTTCGCGAATCGTGCGGCCGCGGTGTGGTCACCATGATGCCCCTGGATCGACCGGCGCGATGCCGATTGCATCTGTGGATTTCACCTTTCGCTGTCAGACTGAGCCGCATGTACGACTACGACGTTCTGGTTCTCGGATCGGGCCCCGGCGGTCAGAAGGCGGCGATCGCCACCGCGAAACTGGGTAGACGAGCCGCCGTGGTGGAACGGCGGGACATGATCGGCGGGGTGTGCATCAACACCGGCACGATCCCGTCCAAGACTCTGCGCGAGGCGGTGCTGTATCTGACCGGCCTGAGCCAGCGCGAGATGTACGGCCAGAGCTATCGGGTGAAGGAGGACATCACCGTCACCGATCTGCTCTCCCGGGCCCAGCACGTGATCGGCCGCGAGGTCGATGTGATCCGAAATCAGTTGTCCCGCAACCACATCACGATGCTGCCCGGGATGGGGTCGTTCCTGGACGCGCATACGATCGAGGTGATGGACGGCACCGGCCGGGAGACCCGGGTCACTGCCGAGCACATCGTCATCGCCACCGGAACCCAGCCCGCGCGCCCGGAAACGGTCGACTTCGATGGGAAGACCATCATCGATTCGGACGGAATTCTCCAGCTCGACCGGGTGCCGCAGTCGATGATCGTGGTCGGGGCGGGCGTCATCGGGATCGAATACGCCTCCATGTTCGCCGCGCTGGGATGCAAAGTGACAGTGGTGGAATCGCGCGACCGGATGCTCGACTTCTGTGATATCGAGGTGGTCGAGGCGCTGAAATACCATCTGCGCGACCTCGCGGTGACCTTCCGCTTCCGCGAGACGGTCGCCGCGGTCGAGCGGCATCCGCGCGGTGCGATCGCGATCATGGAGAGCGGCAAGCGAATCCCCGCCGAGGTGGTGATGTACTCGGCTGGGCGGCAGGGCATGACCGAGAGCCTGCGCCTGGAGAAGGCCGGTCTGAGCGCGGACAAGCGCGGTCGCGTCGCCGTGGACGAATACTTCCGCACCGAGGTGCCGAACATCTACGCGGTCGGCGACGTCATCGGCTTCCCGGCACTGGCCGCGACCTCGATGGAGCAGGGCCGTCTGGCCGCCCATCACGCCTGCGGCGAACCGGTGCAGGCGCTGTCCTCGCTGCAGCCGATCGGCATCTACACCATCCCGGAGATCAGCTTCATCGGCCGGACCGAGGATCAGTTGACCGCCGACCGCAAACCGTACGAGGTCGGCGTCTCGCGCTACCGCGAACTGGCCCGCGGCCAGATCATCGGCGACTCCTACGGCGTGCTGAAACTCCTGGTCTGCAGCGAAACCCGCGAACTGCTCGGTGTCCACGTATTCGGCACCGGCGCAACCGAACTCGTCCACATCGGCCAGGCCGTCATGGGGTGCGGCGGCACTGTCGACTACCTGGTCGACGCCGTCTTCAACTACCCCACCCTCGCGGAGTCCTACAAGGTGGCCGCCCTCGATGCCATGAACAAGATCCGCCAGATCGAACATATGGACTGACCGCCGCGGACGTTCTGCTGTTCGTCCGGGTCGTGTCGCCGAATTCGGCCCGGTCGCCGAAGGCGGGCCGGACCGGTCCGCCGGCCGGTGTCGGCGACACCGGCCGGCGGGTGCGTCAGGTCATGCCTGACGCAGCGTTGCGGCGGCGGTGACCATGTTGCGGAGCGAGGCGATGACCTCGTCGGGGGCGCGGGTTTTCAGGCCGCAGTCCGGGTTGACCCACAGGCGTTGGGCGGGAACGGCTTTCAGGGCCCGGGTCAGGGATTCGGTGATCTCCTCCGGGGTGGGGACGCGGGGGGAGTGGATGTCGTAGACGCCGGGGCCCACGCCCAGGTCGAAGCCCGCGGCGTTGAGGTCGTCCAGGACTTCCATATGCGAGCGGGCGGCCTCCACGGAGGTGACGTCGGCGTCGAGTTCGGCTATGGCGCCGATGATTTCGCCGAATTCCGAATAGCACAGGTGGGTGTGTATCTGGGTGGTATCGGCCACGCCGGAGGTCGCCAGGCGGAAGGCGGCCACCGCCCACGTGAGGTATTCGGCCTGGTCGGCCCGGCGCAGGGGGAGCAGTTCGCGCAGGGCGGGCTCGTCCACCTGGATGATCGCGGCGCCCGCGGCCTCCAGGTCGATCGTCTCGTCCCGGATGGCCAGGGCGATCTGCCGGGCGGTATCGGACTCGGGTTGATCGTCGCGCACGAACGACCAGGCCAGGATGGTTACCGGGCCGGTCAGCATGCCCTTGACCGGTTTACCGGTCAGGGACTGCGCGTACGAGATCCACTCGACGGTCATCGCGGCGGGCCGCGTGACGTCGCCGTAGATGATCGGCGGCCGTACGCAGCGGGTGCCGTAGGACTGCACCCAGCCATTGGACGTCGCGGCGAATCCGCCCAGTTGTTCGGCGAAATACTGCACCATGTCGTTGCGTTCGGGCTCGCCGTGCACCAGTACGTCCAGGCCGATATCCTCCTGCAGCGCAACAACTTCGGCGATCTCCGCGCGCATCCGGGCGGCGTACTCGGCAGCGTCGATCTCACCGCGGCGCAGCGCGGCGCGGGCCAGCCGGATCCGGCCGGTCTGCGGGTACGAGCCGATCGTGGTGGTCGGCAACTGCGGCAGACCGAGCCGGGCCTGCTGGAGTTCGCGACGCTGATCGGCCGGGGCGCGTCGGGTGTCGGCGGTGTCGAGCCGGGCCAGCCGGGTGCGGACCCGCTCGACGTGTAGCCGCGGGTCGTTGCGGCGATCGCGCAGTGCCGTGCGGGCGATCTCGAGCTGTTCGGCCACCGTGCCGGGCCCCTGATGCAGGGCAGTCGCAAGCGTGACGATCTCCGCGACCTTCTCCGCGCCGAACGCCAACCACGACGCCAGCCGCGGCTCGAGGTCGGTCTCCGGCTCGAGCGAATACGGCACGTGCAGCAGCGAACATGAACTCGACACCGCCACCGCCGCGCCGCCGTCGGACAGCTGCGCGAGCGTGGCCAGAGCCGCATCCGGGTCGGTGCGCCAGACATTGCGCCCGTCGACCACGCCGGCCACGATCAATATCTCGGTCAGCGTCCGCGCTACCGGCAGATCGGCCGTCTCATCGGCGACCAGATCCACCGCGATACCGTCGACACCGGTGCGCGCCAACGGTTCCAGCGCCTCGCCGAGACGGCCGAAATAGCCGGCGACCAGGATCTTCGGCCGCGAGGACGTTGTGGCCAGACGCCGGTACACCGTGTCGATGGCGGCCGATTCGGCCGGGGTGAGGTCGGTCACCAGCGACGGCTCGTCCAACTGCACCCAGCCCGCTCCCGCCTCGGCGAACAGCGCGAGCAACCGCTCGTAGAGCGGAAGCAGGTCCGCCAGCCGATCGAGCGGGTCGGTGCCGTCGACCGCCTTGGCCAGCTTCAGGAACGTGATCGGGCCCAGTACGACCGGACGGGCCGGGATTCCCAGCGCCCGCGCCTCGCGCAATTCGGCCAGCGGCTTGTCCGGATGCAGTGAGAACTGCGTCGCCGCACCGATTTCCGGCACCAGATAGTGGTAGTTGGTATCGAACCACTTGGTCATCTCCAGCGGAGCGACGGCGTCGGTGCCGCGGGCCGCGGCGAAATACCGGTCCAACTCGTCCTCGATGCCTTGCACACGTTCGGGCAAGGCACCCAGCAGCACCGCGGTGTCCAGGACGTGGTCGTAGTAGGAGAAGGTGCCCACCGGCACCGAATCCAGCCCGGCCGCGTGCAGCGAGGTCAGTTGCGCGGTGCGCAGATCGGCGGCGACGCGATGCAGTTCGGCGGCATCGATGCGCCCGCCCCAATAGGATTCGACGGCCCGTTTGAGCTCCCGGTGCGGGCCGATGCGCGGCGCGCCCAGCACCGTCGCGGTGAATGTGGTGTTCGTATCAGGCACGGTTGTGCTCCTGTTCGACAGTGGACGACCGCCACCCGTCGAACGTGCGCTGATGGAGCCCTCACAGCATGACACCGTGCCCGGTTCCACTCGGCGCACGCCCTTTCCGCGGGGCGACGGCCGCCGGATACGGCGTATCCGGCACAGACGGCAGGTCTTCGGACTCACGGGCGCCGATTCGGATGAATCGACCGCGGCAGACGGTGCTGCCCGGCTGGTCCTAACGGCCGTCGCTTCCCAGGTCTCGCACCCAGTGCCTGTGACGGCGGTCGTTCCCGTTCACCGCTGCGGGACAGTCCCGGATTCTCACCGGGTTCCCTCTCACCCGGGCCGGGGTACGAAACCGTCGGCGGCCGGGCTTCGACGCCGGAGGGTGAGTTCGGGGCTCCTCAGCTTCACCACGGCGAACCAGCTGCACGCTCCAGCATACGATGCCGGCTCACGCGGACGTGCGGCTCGGTCGGTGCGCGCGGACCACAGCCGTCGCGGTCTCCCGACGTCCCGCGCGGCCTCCCGCTGGTCAGCGCACACCGATGATCGTGAGAGTGACATGTGGATCCGAACAGTGTCGAGATGCGACTCGAGCTTCAGCCTCCATACGGGGTGCGTTTCGGTGTGCCGCCCCAGTGGGTTCCGTCGGCAGATGCGAGAGGTTTCGTGGCCCGACCAAACCGGCGGGTGGTGCTGCGCGAAGCCCCTTGCGTCCGATCGGCCGTGCAGCCCCTGCGGCCGGTATTGCGAATACCGATCGTTCCGATGTTGTTCGGAGGATTGCTGCAGGTGCGAGCGTGATCAGAACAGAAAATCCGGTACGCGGTTCGCGAGCCATCGATGAGCCCATCCTCGGGCGGGCCCCCGGTGCTGCGCGAGCCGAGCAGGACACCGACCGCCGCCACCTCGTCGAACTCCTGCACGCCGTGAGCGGCGGCGACCGCGTGGCGTTCACGGCGTTGTACCGGCAGACCAGTCATCGAGTGTTCGGGTACGCGCTGTGGTTACTGCGCAACCGCGCGCTGGCCGAGGAGACCGCTCAGGAGGTGTACCTGCAGGTGTGGTTGCTCGCGGGCCGCTACGACGAACGGCTCTCGAGCCCTCTGAACTGGCTCGAGATGCTGACCCATCGGCGCGCGGTCGACCGGATCCGCGCCGAATCCGCGGCCATCGGCCGCGACGCGCACTTCGGCAGGCTCAATCGTCCGCGGGACCACGACGTGGTTTGCGAAGCGGTAGAGCAGACGCTGGACGAGCGGGCGGTCGTTCGCGGTTTGCGCGAGCTGACGCCGCTACAGCGCGAAACCATCGTGCTGGCCTATTACGGCGGACTCACCTATCCCGAGGTCGCCGAGCGGCTGGGTAAACCGGTGGGCACGGTGAAATCCCGCATCCGGGACGGGCTGCGGAATTTGGCGGTCTGCCTCGCGGACGACTCGCGCTGAGCAGCGCCGGATCCGGGCCGGTCCCACGTACGCGTGGGCGCGATCAGGCGAGCATCCCGCGGCCGTACCAGTCGTTCTTGTCCGCGACGCCCGGGAGTGCGAAGAAGTAACCACCGCCGAACGGCTGCACGTAGTCGGTGAGCGGTTCGTTGACCAGGCGGGTCTGGATGGCCTCGAACTGGCGTTTCACATCCTGCTGATAGCAGGAGAAGATGTGGCCCGTGGCGAGGTTGCCGTTGGGGTCCACGCCGAGGTCGTAGTTGTAGGACCGGCGGATCAACTGCTGGCGCGCGGTGTCGGGGGTGCGCGGATTGGCAAGGCGGATATGCGAATCCAACGGGATGACCGAACCCTTGGGGTCCGCGGCGTAGTCCGGGGTGTCGAATTCCTGGTTGCCGTCCAGCGGCGCGCCCGAATCGCGGCGGCGGCCGAACATGTTCTCCTGTTCGGTGATCGAGACGCGGTCCCAGAACTCCACCAGCATGCGGATCAGCCGCACCACGTGGTAGGTGCCGCCGCGAGTCCAGGCGGGCTCGTCCGCGGCGTCGGTCCAGATCAGCGATTCGGCGTTCGAACCGGTCGGATTGGCGGTGCCGTCCTTGAAGCCCAGGAGGTTTCGGCCGGTGCCGGACGGGCGCGGCGGGGAGTTGTAGCCCTCGATCTTCCAGCGCAACTGGAGCGCACCACGAGTCTGCCGGGTGATATCGCGGATCGTGTGGTGGACCGTGTCCGGATGGTTCGCGCACAGCTGCACCAGCAGATCGCCGTGCGTCCACGCCGGATCGGGGGCGTCGTTGGGGAAGGTGCGCATCGGAGTGAGCTTGGCGGGCTTGAGCTTCGCCAGCCCGAACCGGTCGTCGAACAGGCTCGCGCCCACGCCGGTGGTGATGGTCAGGCCGTCGGCGGGGATATCGGCGCCCAGTACCGCGCTGTCCGAAGGCGGTTGTCCCACACCGAGATCCGGCGCGGCGCCACCGGCGGTGAGGAAGCGCGCGCGGCCGGTGAGCGTCTTGAACAGATCGGCCAGCTCGGATTTGTTCGCGACGGTGACGTCGAACGCGGCGAAGCAGGCGGCGTTCTGCTTGCCCGAGGGCCCGGGGGTCAGGATTCCGGCCTGATGGGTGCCGTGGAATGGATACGACGACGCCATCGCGCTCTGCCCGGTACCGGCCGCGGCGGCGTCCACGCGAGCGCCCTCGGCGAGCACCCCGGCGGTCAGCGCGGTCCCGGCCGCACCCGCGACGGCGCCCGAGAAGAATCGGCGGCGACTGACATCCATCGTGAGGTCCTACTTACTGTGTTGGGGTGTGGGGTGTGGGGCCGAAGTTCAGTGCGCGAGTGGAACTTCGAGCAACCGCGGCACCCGGGCGAGGTCTTCCAGCGCCGCGCCGAGCGCGGCTCGCACGGCCTGCTGCCGCGGCTGCGGAGTCTGCGCGGGCGCACGCCACTGCCCGTTGTCCTGGGTGGCCAGCAGGGCGGCGTGCAGGGTGTCCAGGTGGGCGGACAATTCGGTGCGCAGGCCGGGTGCGCGGGCATCCAGCAGGGGGCCGAGTTCGTCGAGCACCGTGCGGGTGACGTCGATATCGGCGTCGGTCAGCGGATAAGCCGATCCGGAGCCCTCATCATCGATGCCGAACAGGTGATCGCGCAGAGCGTCCTCGAGGATCTCGTGCGCGCGGATCGGCAGATTCGTCGGATCGCCCGCCAGATCGTCGCTGCTCAGATTCTTCCGGATGTCGGCGATGTCGCCGCCGAGCCGACCGATCACCGGCATCAGCTGATCGGGGCCCTGACCGTGCCAGAGGCCGTATTCGATCCGGTGCAGGCCGGTGAAACCCGCGTCGGAGGCGCCGCCGGGGAGGCCATCGGGCAGCCCGTCCACGGCGGTGCCCGCATCACCGAAGCTGTTGTAGGACGCGCCGACACGTTCCCATTCCATCTGCGCGGCGAGCCAATCTGCTTGTGCGGCAGGGATGTTGTTGGCCTGCACATCGTTGCCGATCGCGGTGACCGCGCTCGCGAGCCTGCTCAGCGCCTGATCGGCGTAGGCCTGGTAGGCGTTGTTGGCCGGGGTCAGGTCGTTCGCGGTGACCGGCTGGACCGCGGGCGGAGTATTCCCGGACGCGCCGCTGACCTGCACCGTCGGCGAGGTGGTCTTGGGCTTGCCGGACATCAGGCAGGTGATGGTGTAGCTGCCGTTGCCCAGCGTCGCGGTCATGTCCGCGGTGGTGGCCGGGCCGATGGTCTCGATCTCGCCGACGATCGCGCCCCCCGCGTCGAGCAGGTTGATCTCGCCCGCCTTGCTCGTCTTGTTCTGGATCTGGAAGGTCTGCGTGCCGGACTTGCCGGACTTCCACTCGGGTGCGCACGAGCTTTCGCCGATCGTGACGGCCTGGACCGAACCGCTGCTGCTGGAGGGCAGCAGCGCGATCGCGATGGCCGCGGCCACGACGGGGACCAGAACCAGGGCCGTGGCCACGAGCGCCAGGCGCGGTCCGGCCACGCGCTCCCACCAGTCCGGCGTGGGCTCGGCGGCTCGGGCGGTGGTGGTGGCAGCGGCCGGTGCCGCGGCCGGTCGGCCCGCCCGCACGAACAGCGGAATGATCACGGCCAGATATACCACCCAGGACACGACCTGCAGGACCGTCATCTTGGGCGTGAGTTCGGTGATACCCGAGATGATCGAGACCCACCAGGAGTTCGGGTCGACGTGTGCGGTGAGGTCGAAGGCCACCCAGTGCAGGCCGGGCAGCCACCCCGCGTCCTGCAGATCGCCCAGACCATAGGCGAGCACACCGGCCGCGATGACGATCAGCAGCAGGGCGGTCCGATTGAAGAACACTCCGAGGTTGAACCGCACGCTTTGCCGATACAGCAGCCAACACAGTGTGATGGCGATGATCAGGCCGAGCGCCGCGCCGATCAGCGGGGCCACCGTGGCGCCGGACGCCTTGACGGCGGTCCAGACGAACAGCGTGGTCTCGAGCCCCTCCCGGCCGACCGCGAGGAATGCGGTCAGCGCCAGCGCACCCGCGCCCAGGGCCGCGGCGCGCACGACCTCGCCGCGCAACTGTTTGGACAGCGTCGCCGCCGTGCGCCGCATCCAGAAGATCATCCAGGTCACCATGACTACGGCGAGCACACTCAGGACGCCACCGACCGCCTGCTGGGCCGAGCTGGACAGCACACTGGTCGAATAGGTCAGCACCGCTGCGAAACTGCCCGCCACCGAGATCGCGCCGAGCAGGCCGAGCCAGATCGGTGCGGTGGAGACGGGACGCTCCGCGGTTGCCGCCTTACGCAACGCGGCCAAGAGGATGGTCACGACGAGACCGGCCTCGAGACCTTCCCGAAGGCAGATCAGCAGGTTCGGTACAGCCTCAGCCCAGTTCACCCTGCCAAAGGTAAGGCATACCTATATGTCAGGTCCAATCATTCGTCACCGAATTCGTGAATTACCTGGTCAACGTGGTGGAGAAGTTCGTGCAGCGCCAACTGTGCGGCAGAGCGGCTGTGGCTCGGGAGCACGATCTGCAGGATCGCGCGCCTGGTCCCCACCAGACGGGATCGGATCAGGCCGACCGGCGGGTGGCGGTTCCGGCCAGGTCGACGACGAGTTCGCCGATCAGGTCGCGAGTGGCGCGGGCGCGGGCCAGGGCGGGATCGCGAGGATCGACGTCCAGCAGGTCGATCAGATCGTTCATCGAGCCGAAGATGGCGACGAGCCGTCGCACCGCAGCACGCCGTTCGGCCGGCGCGAGGGGCAGTGACATGGTGCTCACACGACAGGTATCGCCGCGGCGCGACACATGTTTCACATCCCTTCAGTCCGCTACGTGCACAACGAGTTTGCCGAGGTTCTTGCCGACCAGCAGTCCGCGGAACGCCTCGATCGTGCCGTCGAATCCCTCGACCACGTCTTCCAGATAGCGGACCCGGTCCTGTGCGATCCACTGCGGCATCTGCTCGAGGAAGGCGGGCATCTGCTCACCGGCGAATTCGGTCTGGATGAAGCCGCGGATGGTCAGGCTCTTGCGCAGCACCGCCGACATGAGCAGCCCCAGCCGGTCCGGCCCCTCGGGCAGGTCGGTCGCGTTGTAGTCGGCGACCAAGCCGCACACCGGAATTCGCGCGAACGAGTTGAGCCGTGGGAACACCGCGTCGAAGACCGCGCCGCCGACGTTCTCGAAGTAGACGTCGATGCCGTCCGGCACCGCGGCGGCGAGCTGTTCGGCGAAATCCGGTGCGCGATGGTCGAGTGCGGCGTCGAAACCGAGGCGTTCCCGCAGCAGCGCGACCTTCTGCGGGCCACCGGCGATGCCGACCGCGCGGGCGCCGTGGATCTTCGCGATCTGCCCGACCGCGGAGCCGACCGGCCCGGTGGCCGCCGCGACGACCACCGTCTCACCGGGCTGCGGGCGGCCGATGGTGAGCAGCCCGGAATAGGCGGTGAATCCGGGCATTCCGAGTACGCCCAGCGCGGTGCTCACCGGCGCCGCGGCCGGGTCGAGGCGGCGCAGATACCGCACCGGCTCCACCGAATGGGTCTGCCAGCCACCGTAACCCAGTACGATGTCGCCGGATCGCACTGCGGGATCACGTGATTCGAGGACGCGCGAGACCGTCCCGCCGACCATGGTCTGGCCGAGCTGCACCGGGGGCGCATACGACGGCGCGTCGCTCATCCGTCCGCGCATGTACGGATCGAGTGAGAGATAGAGCGTTTCCAGTAGGGCCTGACCCGAATCGGGTTCGGGCAGTTCGACGGTCTCGGTCCGGAAATTCTCGGGTTCGGGCATGCCGACCGGGCGTGCGGCCAGGACGATCCGGGTGCTCTTCATCGGTGCTGCCACCTCCGGTGAGTCGGAATCGGTACGCGGACGAGTCTCCCACGTATCACCGCGGTCTCGGCGTGGACCCGCTGCTCGGCCACAGCGCGGCACGACCGATGTGCGCGAAGGCCGGTGCGGCGGAATTTTGCTGATTCAGCAAATCTACTTGCCGGAACTGGATGTGGTCCGGAGTGTGGTGTGCCGAGGAGGTGGTCATGGTGACCGAACAATTGCAGGACGGATACCACGTGGTCGTGGTGGGTGGCGGTGCGGCTGGGCTGAACGGGGCGCTGATGCTGGCCCGGTCCCGGCGATCGGTGGCGGTGATCGATGCGGGCGCGCCCCGCAACGCGCCCGCCGACGGGGTGCACGGGCTGCTGGCACGCGAGGGCACTCCGCCCGGCGAACTGCTGGCCCGGGGGCGCGCCGAGGTGGCCGGATACGGTGGAACCGTGGTGACCGGCGAGGTCGCCGCGGTCGTGCGGGACGAGGACGGATTCGTGGTGCGTCTCGGGGACGGCAGGTCGGTGCGGGCGCGCCGGCTGCTGGTCGCGACCGGCGTGGTCGATGAACTGCCCGATATTCCGGGACTGCGCGAGCAGTGGGGCCGCGACGTGGTGCACTGCCCGTACTGCCACGGCTGGGAGATCCGCGACCGGGCCATCGGGGTGCTCGGCACCGGACCCGCGTCGATCCATCAGGCGCAGATGTTCCGGCAGCTCAGCGATGACGTGGTCTACTTCGCGCACACCGCGCCCGCGTTGTCCGCCGAGCAGGCCGTGCAGCTCGCCGCACGCGGCATCCGCGTGGTGGAGGGTGCGGTGGCCGCGGTGGAGGTGACCGGCGAGCACATCACCGGTGTGCGCCTGGCCGACGGCACGGTCGTCCCACGAGCCGCGCTGGCCGTCGCTTCGCGCTCGGCCGCTCGCGCCGCATTCCTCACCGGAATCGGTCTGCACCCGGTCGAACATCCCAGCGGCGCAGGCGAGTACATCCCATCCGATCCGCTGGGGCGGGCCGAGGTCGCCGGAATCTGGTTGGCGGGCAACGTCACCGACCCCTTCGCCCAGGTCGGCGCGTCCGCCGCGGCCGGAGCGATGGCGGGTGCGCAGATCAACGCCGATCTGATCCTGGAGGAGACCGCACAGGCCGTGGCCGACTACGAATCGCCGTTCTCCGCGGCGACGGAGGCGAAGGTCGCCGCCGTGGTCGGTGGTGAACGAGCGCACGGACTCTAGCGCGCGTCGGCGCGGCTGCCCGATGATGTTGCGGCGCGGAATCTTCCTGGTGCCTGTCGGTGCTCCGTCGTACGATTGTCCCGGTCGGCGCGAGGGGTGACCGACTCGCGAGGAGGGGCCGTGACCGACGCTTCGAGGCCCGGTTATCCGGTGCCGCCAGGTCATTCGTTCGGAGTTCCGCCGGCCACGAGTGCGCCCGGCTATTCGCTGCCGCCGAATTCGCCTGCGCCGCAACGTCGTTCTCAAGGGTTGCCGATCGTTCTCGCGATCCTGTCCGTGCTGCTGGTCGTGGGGCTGGCGGTGTTCACGGTGGTGCGGATCGGGCAGGTATCCGATACCGCCGTGCAACGCCGGCAGGTCGCCCGGGAGAATTTGGCGACGGCGCAGCTGCGCTTGACTCGCACTCCGGCCGTGCATTTCACCGGCAGGATGCTCGGGGGTGCGAATTCGCCATCGCAGTGGCTGCAGGTGGACCTGACGGTGACCAATGTCGGCGAGGCCACCGGGACGGTCGCCACCTCCTCGGGCGCGTCGCTGAACTACTTCGCGACGGGCGGGAAATCCTTTCTCCAGGGCGCGGCCGATGCCTGGACCGCGTTCGGCGCCCCGGCCGACGCCGCCGCGAACTACGCAGGACGCAAGGTCCTGGCCCCGCCCACCCTGTTCACCGCCGACCCCGCCACGGTCCTGGCGCCGATCAACCTCGCCGTCGCTCTGGATCCTGCTGCGGCACATGACAGACCGCTGCGCATCGGTACGCCCGTGGATATCGGCGGCCACCGTTCCACGCCGGTGACCAGCGGCAATGTCACCGTCTATCTGAGTGATCCGGTACGGCACACCGCGCATTCGCCCACGACGCCTCCGTCCGGGCCACAGAGCACGGCGCCGTCGTCGTCGGCGACCCCGGCTCCCGCAACTTCCGCGCCCGCCTCGCCGACTCCGGGAACGCCCGCGCCGGTAACTCCGCCGCCGGCGACACGACCACCCGCGGCGTCGTCGCTCGCGCCGCCGCCCGCGACACCGTCGCCCGGGACGCGTCCGGTCGGCGCCTTGTTGCCCGGAATCCCCTCGGCGGCAACGTCATCGCCTGTAGCGGAGACGATCCCGATCACGTCGTTCGGAGCACCGTTGCGCGCATCGCCGTCTGCCGGGGTGCGGTGGTCGGCCGAGACATCGACTACGCCAGTGTCCGGCCCTGTGCCCGTGGGCCTTTCGCCGTCCCGGTTGTCCGTGCTGCCCGCGCGGTACACGCCGGTGCATCGTGGTCCCGTCCCGTCCGGGACGCCGGATTCCGGCGACCCGGTTCCCGATATCGATCGGATCGTGGTCGACGCGGGCGCGAGTGATCCGGGCGAGCCGCAGTTGCCGCAGATGGACCTGAACGCCGGCGCGGTGGACGGGGACAAGACCGAGGACCTCTACGACGCGATGCCGGATCAGGTGAACACCCTGTCCGATGCCATCGACTCACGAGTCCGGTTGAACGGCACCGTCACCGGTCACTTCCTGCAGAATCCGTGCCAGGGCACCTGCACGGTGGAATTCGACGTCTCCAACACCATCGAGGCCGGTCCCGGAATCACCGTCGAATCGGTCGATTTCACCTATCAGGTGACGATGTCGGCCGAGGTCGCGATGAACCTGGGCCCGGAGTGCCAGGGGGAGGCCGTCATGCCTCCCAACGGCTCCAAGACGCTCACCTGCACCGCGACCTACATCCCTCCTGTCGCGTCGTACGAGGGGGAGACGTTCCCGATCGAGGCCAGGGTCGTGTGTCATGTCCGGGCGATGGGAAACGCCCAGGTCGACGCGGTCCGCAAACAGGTGACCGGTAACGGTCGGAAGGTTCCCGCGCTGAATCCCGACGAGCCCGAGGACGTCGCCGATGCCGCACAACGGCATACCGATTCGGGCAGCCCGATTCCGCAGCAGCAGTGGACTCGGGAGTACAACGGGATCTCCTCGCGGGCGCCCGGCGCCGGCGGGATGCGGGCCGATCAGCAGGAGGCGGTCTCCGCCGCGTTGGGTCGCCTGCCGGTCAAGCAGGGAGACCGGGCCAAGATTCTGGCGAATCTGCGGGCCGGTGATCGCACGCCCGCGGGTGCGGAGGTCGCCGACATCATCGGTTCGGAGCGTCTGAAGGATATGGAGGGCTATGCCGACCAGGTATCTGCGCTGGCCCAGTCCAGTGTGACCGGACGCAGCGCGGCGGCGCAGCAGTTGCGCTTCGGCGACGAGCTGTATCGCCGCGGTCAGCGAAATCTGGTCTTCGAGCGGAAGGCCGACGGGGTCTACGACATCGATGTGGGGGTGAAGGCGCCGGACGGTCACCTGCTCTACGGCTATCAGCTGAAGGAGACCGGAAATCCCCGCAATGCCGCGAACAGCATTGTGCGACAACTGATCAACGCACCGGCCGACCACAAGGTCGGCATCCTCGACGTGCCCTTCCCGGCCTCGGAACTGAGCGTTGCGACCGCGCAGAGCCTCGCGCAGTCGGCCCAGCGTGGCAGTCTCACCTACTACCTGCGGTTCTCCGACGGCACCACCCGTACGATTCCCGGAGACGGATCGGTATTCCCCGGCGGGTGAGGTGAGCGATGTCTGATCGGACGCTGTTGCGCACTCCCCATTTCAGCCTCACCTGGACGTGGTGGCCCACCGAGGCGGTCGGCAGTCGAGCGGCGCAATTCGAGGTGGCCGCCCGGCTCGCCGACATCACGGTTCGGCACGGCCTGCTACGTCCCGAACGGGTGCGTTGCCAATGGTGCGTGGGGCGCAGGATCGTCCCTGGGGTGCTGACCACGATTCCGCTCGATCGCCGCTTGGACGATCCCGCCGTCGCCCGAGCATTGACCGAGGCGCGCCCACCCGGTCTGGATCCGGACGCCACGATCTGCGACCTGGTCCTCACCGGTCCGGGAACCTGGTTGGACGAGAACGGAATTCCCCACGCCGAGGACGAAATCCTGCTACTGGACATCGATCTGGCCCGACCCGATCCCGTGGTCACCGCCGAAGTCTTCCACGACATCTGGATGCCCCACGATTTCCGCGGCGTCCCGCACCCGAACATCTACCGCCACAACGCGCCCCGACTGGCCGCCACCCTCACCGAGATCGCGGAGACCCTGCGAACCCCCACCGACCCCGGCGACCCGTCCCGCTACGGAACCCCCCGCACCGACGGCCTCGCGAACGCCCTCGACGACACCGGCCGGCCCGCCGATGTCCTTCCGGACGATCCGCGGTAGCACTCTCGAACCCAGGGTCGGGTCGAGCATCGACAGCGTCATCTCACCCCGAGCCGGCGCGGGCCGTTCGGATTTCCTGCGAGATGCAGTGGGCATTCCGGTGGCGGTATCCCATACGCTTGGTCGGATGAACGAGTGTGCTCCCGATGCGCTGCGGGTCGGATACGTGCCGGGCGTGACGGTCGCCAAGTGGGCCAGGATCTGGGCGGAGCGGTTCGCGGACGATTCGCTCGCGGTGATCGGCATCCCGCAGGCGCGGCAGGAGTCCGCGCTGCGCGATGGGGAGGTCGACATGTGTTTCGTCCGCCTGCCCATCGACCGCGAGGGACTGCACGCGATACCGCTGTACCGGGAACTGCCCGTCGTGGTGGTGCCCAAGGATCACCCGATCGCGCTGTTCGAGCAGGTCGCCACGACCGACCTCACCGACGAGCGCATGCAGGACGCCGGCGACCTGGACGCCCTGTCCGGCACCGTCGAACTCGTCGCGGCGGTCGGCGGCGCGGCGATCATGCCGCATTCCCTGGCCCGCCTGCACCACCGCAAGGATCTCGTCTACCGCACGGTCACCGACCTCCCCCCGACCGAGATCGCCCTGGCCTGGCCGATCGACGTGGACAACCCGGCGGTGGAGGATTTCATCGGCGTCGTCCGCGGCCGCACCGCCCGCAGCACCCGCGGCCGGCAGCAGGATGCGGCGCCGGAGGGTAAGAGCGAGTCCGCCGGGAACAAGGCCAGCGCAGCCGATGGCAGGGGAGCGCAGTCCGGGCGATCGCGTTCGGGCGGCGGCAAGGCGAGTGGGAAGTCCGCGAGCGGCAGGGCCGGTACCCGATCGGGCGCCGCGAAGGCCGGTGGCGCGAAAGCCGAAGGGGCACGCGCGAGCAGGGCGGGGCAGCGGGACGCTCGCGGTCGGCGCGGTCGATAACCGTTCTCGGACAACAGAAAACCGCCCGGTGACGGTCTCTCGTCGTGCCCCGCGCGGGGCTCCGGGCGGCTGAATCCCAGTTCTACTTGGGCTTGTTCTTCAGCACGGTGTCGCGGACCAGGATGCCGAGGATGGTCGCGGCGAACAGGATCAGGTAGATGTAACCGGTCCAGCCCGTGGACGCGCCCTGCTGGTTCTCGTACAGCATGGCGAGCAGGATGAGGGCCACGACCACGCCCGCGACCTTGAAGGTCATCCGGGATTCACCGCTCCAGCCGAAGGCGGCGGAGGGAACCTCGGCGGGGTCGACCTTGGTGACGACGCCGCTGTTCTCGGCGTGTTCCATATCCTTGCCGGCCACTGCTCGCTCCCATCGGTTACAGGTAGAACTGTCGGACATCATCGTTACATACGACTGCCCGTCGTAGCCAGCGGGGTGAGCAGGTGTCAGCTTCCGTAATGCGGAACAATGGAGTGGTGTCCGACATAGTGAGAGTCCTGCTCCTGGGCAGCACCGGTTCCATTGGTACGCAAGCGCTCGAGGTGATCGCCGAGAACCCGGACCGGTTCCAGGTGGTGGGACTGGCCGCGCGGGGCGGCAACACCGACCTGCTGGCGCAGCAGATCCGAGCCACCGGCACCACCGAGGTCGCCGTCGCCGATCCGGCCGCCGCCGCGAAACTCGGTGTGCGGCTTGCCGGTCCGGACGCGGTCACCGAACTGGTGCGCCGGACCGAGGCCGACGTCGTCCTCAACGCCCTGGTCGGCTCGCTCGGACTCGAACCGACTCTGGCCACCCTGGAATCGGGCCGCCGCCTGGCGCTGGCGAACAAGGAATCCCTGGTCGCCGGCGGTTCGCTGGTGACCAGGGCGGCCAAACCCGGTCAGATCGTCCCGGTGGACTCGGAACATTCGGCGATGGCGCAATGCCTGCGCGGCGGACGTGCGCAGGAGGTGGACCGGTTCGTGCTCACCGCCTCGGGCGGCCCGTTCCGCGGCTGGACCACCGAGATGCTCGAATCTGTGAACCCGGACGAGGCCAAGGCGCATCCGACGTGGTCGATGGGCCTGATGAACACCCTCAACTCGGCCACCCTGATCAACAAGGGGCTCGAGCTGATCGAGGCGCACATGCTGTTCGGCATCCCGTACGACCGCATCGACGTCACCGTGCACCCGCAGTCGATCGTGCATTCGATGGTCACCTTCGCGGACGGCTCGACGATCGCCCAGGCCAGCCCTCCCGATATGAAGCTGCCGATCGCACTGGCCCTGGGCTGGCCCGACCGGGTGCCCGGCGTCCTCGCGCCGCTGGATTTCACGAGGTCGCACACCTGGGAGTTCGAGCCGGTCGACGCCGCTGTGTTCCCGGCGGTCGAACTCGCCAGGCAGGCAGGTCAGGCGGGTGGAACCGTGACCGCGACCTACAACGCGGCCAACGAGATCGCGGTGCAGGCATTCCTCGACGGGCGGATCGGCTTTCCCGGTATCGTGCGCACGGTCGCGGCTGTGGTCGAGTCGGCCGACCAGTGGCGCGCGGAACCCAGTACCTTGGACGAAGTGCTCGCGGCGGACGCGTGGGCGAGACAGCGTGCGCGCACGTACGTAGGCAACTGACTATGGCATGAGCCGGAAGGGCCGCCAGGCGGCAGCGGAGCGTTACCACACAGGCTCCCGGCTCATGCCTGATCGACACAGGAGGGTTCGACACCGCATGGGGTTCGCGATCGGGTTCGTGCTGTTCGCCCTCGGTATCACGGCGTCGGTGGCGCTGCACGAATGCGGGCATATGTGGGCCGCCCAGGCCACCGGTATGAAGGTGCGCCGCTATTTCATCGGATTCGGTCCGAAGGTGTTCTCCTTCCGCCGCGGTGAGACCGAGTACGGCCTCAAGGCCCTGCCGTTGGGCGGTTTCTGCGATATCGCCGGGATGACCGCGCTGGACGAGATCGATCCGGCGGATCTGGATCGCGCGATGTACCGCCAGAAGACCTGGAAACGCCTGGTGGTGATGGTCGGCGGCATCCTGATGAACTTCCTGCTCGGCTTCATCCTGATCGTGATCCTGGCGGTCGGGTGGGGGCTGCCGCGTCTGGATTCCCCGCCGGCCAACCAGATCGCGGTGGCTTGTGTGGGCGCGGACAACGCCGACGGCACCCATCAGAAGTGCAGTGGTGCGGGCCCGGCCCAGGTGGCGGGTATGCGCCGCGGCGACAAGATCGTCGCGGTGGATGGCACGGCCGTGCAGAACATCGAGCAGATCGCGACCGAGACCAAGGACCGCACCGGACCGATCGTCTACACGGTCGAGCGGGACGGCAAGACCCTGCAGATCACGGTCGACCCCGTGCGGGTGAAGAGCTACCCGATCGACCCGAAGACGAACAAGCCCGCCGCCACGCCGGTGGAGGCCAGCAAGATCGGCGTCCTGCAGGACTATTACGACACCTCGCACTACAACGTCCTCACGGCCATCCCCGCCTCGATCGGGTTCACCGGCGATATGTTCGGCAAGACTTTCGAATCGCTGGCGCAGATGCCCACCAAGGTCGTGAACCTGTGGCACGCGGTCACCGGTGGTGTACGTGATCCGAATACCCCGGTCAGTGTGTACGGTGCCAGCAAGATCGGCGGTGAGACCGTCGAGCACGGCCTGTGGAACGTCTTCATCCTCGTGCTGGCCAGCCTGAATTTCTTCCTGGGCGCGTTCAACATCCTGCCGCTGCTGCCGCTGGACGGCGGGCACATCGCGGTGGTGCTCTACGAGAAGATCCGTAACCTGCTGCGCGGGCGGCGCGGTCTGGAGGCCGGCGGCCCGGTCGACTACATGAAGCTGCTACCGGCCACGTATGTGGTCGTCGTCATCGGCGGGGCGTACATGATCCTGGTGCTGGCCGCGGACATCGTCAACCCGATCAAACTCTTCTGAGGAACGGGCTCGGATCCGGTATGCGGTGCGGCCCGGCGCGCGGGCGGCCGAGCTACCGGGGCAGGGCCTTCTCGCGCAACAGGGTTCGGCACAGATGGTCGGCCCGGCGCGTGGTCTCGGGCTGGCGATAACGCGGCGCGAGAGCGAGTGTGGTCGCGCATGCGGTATCCAGTGAGATGTGATGTCCGACCGAGACGAAGACGGGTTTGACCCCTGGCTGGGTGCGCACCGCCCGGCCGACGACCTCGTCGTCCAAGAGGATGTCGCTCATCGAGCCGCGTTCGGGCCCGGGCTCGCAAGCATTGCCCCACAACGACTTCGCTACGCCCATGGTGGGCAGGCCGGTCAGCAGCCCCAGATGACAGGCCAGTCCGAAGCGGCGCGGATGAGCCAGGCCCTGTCCGTCGCACACCATCAGATCCGGTGTCGTATCCAGCTTTTCGAGGGCGGTGAGGATGGTCGGCAGCTCTCGGAATGCGAGTAGCCCTGGAATGTACGGGAATTGGGTCGTTCCGTGCGCGGTCGCCCGATCGATCGGCTCCAGCGTCGCGGTGTCCAGCACCACCACGACGGCAACGACGTTGCCCTGTTCGTCGTAGGCCGAATCCAGTCCCGCGACCGTCTCGAACCGGGGCGGGGCCGGATCGGTCGGGTCCACCTGCCCGCGTAGCCGGTCCTGCAGCGCTACAGCCGCTTCCGGGTCGTCCGGAAGTTCCGCTGCCATTGCCATCCGCATGAGCCCAATCTAGCGGCCTGTGGGGACGTGGCCGGGTGAGCGCGGCCGGATCCCGTCGCGCCGGGCGGCGGTCGGTCCGGTCCGTCGACGGCTGCGGGCGAATTCGTCGAACGCGCCCCGGCTTGCTCGATGCGGCCGATCCGACGCCGTCACGGCCGCCCTGGCCCCCGGTACGACTATTCCCTGTTCAGCACCGTCTGCCGATAGTGCGCGGCGATCTCGTCGCTGGTCGCGACCCAGACGCCCGGGTGATTGGTGACGTACTCCAGGGCCTCGTCGAGATAGCGGCGGCGGAATGCCTGGCCGGTGACGAACGGATGCAGCGCCAGGGGCAGCACGCGGCCGCTGTCGGCGGAGTCCTCGTAGAGCTGGTCGAGCTGATCGACGACCATCCGGACGAAATCGGGCCCGGTGAGTCCCTTGCTCACGAAGATCCCGATGTCGTTGAGCTCCACCGAATACGGGACGCTGAGCATCCCCGGGACGTTCAGCGGATAGGGCTGGTCGTCGTTGGTCCAGTCCAGGACGTAGTCCACGCCCAGCTCGGCGAGCAGCCGCGGTGTGTCGAAAGTTTCGGTGAGACCCGGTCCCATCCAGCCGCGCGGCCGTTGCCCGGTGCTGCGCTCGATGGTTGTGACGATATCGCGCAGGGCAATTCGCTCTTGTTCGAGAGACAGTCCGCTGTGCAAGTGACTGTTGCTGCTGCCGTGCGCCAGCCACGCCCACCCACGATCCACGCCCGCGCGGATGATCTGCGGATACCGCTCGCCGACATCGGAATTCAGCAGTGCGCTGGCCCTGATGCCGTACTTGTCCAACGTGTCGATCAGTCGCCAGATGCCTACGCGCGGGCCGTAGTCACGCCAGCCGTAGTTGAGCGAGTCCGGGGTCAGCGCGGTGGTGCCCGGATAGATTGCGGTACCGGGCAGATCGACGTAGAAGTGCTCGATATTGAGCCCGACGTAGAAGGCCACACGCTTGCCGCCGGGCCAATGGATCGGCGCGCGGTCGATGATCGGGCTGTAGTCGAAGAGGGTGATGTCTGTGCTCATATCGCTATGCTCGAACTCTTACACATATGTGAGGGTCAATCGGAAGTTGTTGTGAGGAGCGGCATATGCGGATCGGGGAGCTGGCGCAGCGCACGCGGACCGCACCACGTCTGCTGCGTTATTACGAGGAGCAGGGCCTCATTCGCGTCGAGCGCGCGGCCAACGGTTATCGCGACTACGACGAGCGGCTCGTCGATCAGGTGGTGCACATCCGGGGGTTGCTGGACGCGGGGCTACCGACGCGGATCATCAAGCAGATCCTGCCGTGCCTGCAGGACCCGAGCGACATCCACTTCGCCGACGCCACACCGGAGATCATCGCCGTGCTGGAACATCAGCGCGACCGCCTGACCGAGCGCGTCGATCTGCTCACCCGCAATCGCGACGCCATGTCCGCCTATATCGACTCCCTGCGCGGCTGTATGCGCCCTGCCGCGGGGTGATCGGCCGGGGTGGGTAGCGGCGGCGGGGTGGTGTGCGGGACCATGGTCGTGCGGCGCGCAGCACAGCCGGCGCCGTGATGCGTTCTGAGTGTGTCCAGCGATCCATGTCCGCTACACAGGAGGAATGACGACTATGGCGATTTTCGGCAAGTTCCGGCATACCGCCCGGTTGACTACCGTCGCAGGTGGTGTGGGTGCGGCCGTGGCATTGGCCGCGGGGACCGCGTTCGCGGCCAACGGCATCGATGTCACGGGTATCGGACCCACCAATGTCATGGTGAACTACAGTTGCGATCCCTCTGCCGGGGTGACCGCGGTCAAGGTGATGGCAGGTGCGCCGGATGCCGACCACCCCTCCGCGACCGGTACACAGAACGCCTTCACCTGTGACAGTGCCCAGCACTCGGCCGTAGTGGTCCTGCAGGGCACGCCGATGGCGAGAGGTCAGCGTGTGCAGGTCCGCGCCGCGCTGGTGGACCGTAACGGCAATGTCGTGAAGGGCACGGCCAAGGTGGCCACCCTCGGGTGATGCCCTCGCATCCGGCCCCGGGACCGGTTCCCGCGGGCCGGATGCTCAGGCGGTCAGCCGGTCGTCCTCGTCGGTGAATCGCGTCGCCACGACACTGATCACCGCGGTCGCCGCGCGATATCCGCAGGCCGGCGCGGACTGTATTACACCGCCGAACACCGCTCCGGCCCATTCGCTGCCGAGCGCGAACCCCTGCAGAATTCGCAAGAGCAGCAACAGAATCGGCGCGGCGATCCCGATCGCGCTCACGGTGGGCAGACCTTCTTCTCCAGCGTCGACTCGATCAGCCGCGCCAGGGCGGCCGGGCACGCTGGAGAAGGGTTCTACTCACCGAGATTTCAGCCGGGTCGGTGTCGCAGGCCGCACGCGGTCGGGGGTCGTAACAGGTCGCTCGGTTCACACACCGTGGAATGGCGCGTCGCAGCTTTCGTAGGTCCTCGCCGCGTTCCGGTGTGGGCCCGGCCGGTGCGTGCGAATCGGTGACGCTCAGTCGAGGAACGTCACGGTTTCCGACAGCGGGGCTCGGACGCTGTACGGATGCGGGACGTCGGGGTCGGGGTGACCGATGGACATGCCGCAGAACAGAATTCGCCCCGGCGGGGGTGTGATCGTCTCGGCTACCGTGCGGTGGTATTCGGACCAGGAGATCTGGGCGCAGCTGTGCAGGCCCTCCTGGCGCAGTAGCAGCATCACCGTTTGCAGGTACATGCCCGCGTCGGCCCATTGTGGTGCGGGCATGTCGCGATCCAGGTAGCAGAACAGGGCGGTGGACGCGCCGAAGCAGTTCCAGTTCTCGGCTCTGGCGCGGGCTCGTCCGCGAGCGTCGTCGCGGTCGATGCCGATCGCGCCGTAGCGGCGCGCACCCATGTCGGCCATCCGCTCCCGGTACGGCGAGCCCAGATCGGGCGGGTGGATCGCGAATTCCGGCTCGTCCCCGGAATCACCCGCCGCGATCCGCTCGCCGACTCGTTTCTTCAACTCCGCCAGCCGATCACCGCTCAGCACATAGATGTGCCAGGGCTGCATATTGCCCCCGGATGGTGTACGGGCCGCCACACTCAGCACCCGTTCCAGGACCGCTCGATCCACGGTCGCTGTGGTGAAGGCCCGAATCGACTGTCTGGTCTGCACCGCGCGGTAGACGTCCACCCGGACATCCTACGTACCCGGGCCCGGATGATTCCCTTGGGCAACAACGGTTTTCGACCGAGAGAAAACGGTGTCCGCGGACGCGATCCCGCTATCCGCGCGGATATGTGATTTCGGGCGATAGGCTGGGCGTGGCGAACGATGAGCAAAGGATGCCTGGTGTCCACCGAGTCGCAGGATGCCCCGAGTGGCCGATGAATGATGATGAAGCTTTGCATACGCGTCGTGAGGTTCTGACACCTGTCGCGGCGGAGTTGGGGGCTGCGGGTTTCGAGGATGCGGTGGAGATCGGTCGTGGTGGTTTCGGTGTGGTGTATCGGTGTTGGCAGCCTGCTTTGGATCGGATTGTTGCGGTGAAGGTGTCGACCGGCGTTTTGGATGCTGATAGCAGGGCGCGTTTTCTGCGTGAACAGCGGGCTATGGGTCGTTTGACGGGGCATCCGAATACGGAACCGTCCGGCGAGATGGCCTATCGCAGTGCCGCCCTTCGAGGAATGGGTGTGGCCGCTTGGCAACAGGGCGATCGGGACCGCGCGCAGCGGCTGCTGCAGACCGCGCTGCGTCTGATCAGCGAGTTGAACAGCCCGGTTTCCGCATCGTTCGTTCTTCAATCCCTGGCATGGGTTGTGGCGGATGCCGATCCCGAACGAGCCGCGGTGTTGATGGGGGCGACCGACACCATGTGGCCGGCCGAGGGCAGTGCCACGATCGTCTCTCCCGACGCCTCGCTGTTCCACAGGAGATGTAAGGAGACAGCGAGTCGCGCACTCGGTAGCAGAAAATTCGTCACCGCGTTCCGGCGCGGTCAGGCGATGGGTATGGATGCCGCGGTCACCTTCGCGATCGGCAAGGAGGTCACCACTGCTCCGGCCTCGCGCCCCGCCGATCTCTTGACCAATCGCGAGCGACAGGTCGCCGACCTGGTCGCTCAGGGCTTGAGCAATAAGCAGATCGCCGCGAAACTCGTGATATCCCAACGCACCGCCCAGGGCCACGTCGAACATATCCTCACCAAGCTCGGATTCAACTCCCGAGTACAAATCGCCGCCTGGGTGATCGACGATTCGGGTAGGCAGAGCACGTGACGGGCCGAGCGCATACGCAGGCGCTGCGGACAGCGCGTCCGGCCGCGGCTCAGCGTCTGCGGGTCACGGTGACTCCGCGCCCCGGCCGCCAGAGTTGCACGATCAGTAGTTGCTCTTCCTGATCGACCGTGGTGAGCACCGCTTCGGTGAGATCGAGCCGGAAGGCGTGAAAATCGCCCGGCGGTTCGCTTCCCGTCGTCAGCGCTGCCTTGCCGTCGGCATCGGTGACCTCGATGGCTACGCCCGCTACCTTGGCGTCGCCATCGGACGGGTGAGCGTGAATCGCACACCGGCCATCACGTTGCAGGTCACGGGCTTTCACCGCGCCGAGCATCGAACCGAATGTCAGATCGGGCCCACGGAAGTCCACCTCCGAACCGCTGACTCGTGGACTGCCATCCTTGCGCAGGGTGGCCAGAACATGGGTCTCGTGTGCTTCGAATCGAAGCTTCACCTGTGCCGCGAGCTCCGACGCCTCCTGTTCGAACTGATGCCAAGTAGTCACGGGCCAATGGTGCCATCGAGCACCGACACCGAACCGAAACCAGCGATATGCAGGCTTACCGCCGATCCCGGCTCCGATCCGAACGCACCGCATCGCCGCACACTCGTGCATCGATCACCTCACAATCGTTGGCCGACAGGCGCTCTCGCGGTCCGCGCGGTCATGCCGATGAACGGGGATCTCGATCGCTGTCTTCTGATCACCTGTCCCGACAAGGCATCCGGTGTCGGCGTCGGCCACGGTGTGTTGCCGGATCGTGTGGATTCCCGATGGTGCGCAGGGCCTGACCGAGAGTCGTCGTTGCGCGCCAGAACCGGTTGTCGGCCCGGTTGTTTCGTCGAGAGCGGGATTGTGATGTGGCGGATACAGTGAGCGGTATGGACCACCTTGCCGTGTTGCGGGCAAAGCTGATCGAGTTCGGTGCGCTCATCACCCCCGAGTTGGACCTGTCCGCGCCCGTGCCCAGTTGCGGGGACTGGACTTTCCTCGATCTGGCCGACCACCTGGGCAACGGCAATATGTGGGTGGTGATCGGCGTGCGAGAGGGGCGGGGCGATCACCACGGTGAACCCGCGCCCACGGATCCGGTCCGGTTGCGGGACTGGTTCGACGACACCGCGTCCGCGCTCGTCGCGGCGCTGTCCGCAGATCCGCGGACTCCGGCCTGGACCTTCACCAGCCAGCTGCCGCGCACCGTAGGTTTCTGGCGGCGGCGTCGGATGCACGAGACGCTGATGCACCTGTGGGACGGGCAGAACGCCCTCGGCACACCCGCGCCGTTCGCGCCGGACCCGGCCGCCGACGGCATCGCGGAGGTTTTCGAACTCTTCGCGCCTCGAATGATCAAGCGCGCCTTGGCTACCGAGCCGGATACGGCGATTCGCATTCATGCCACCGACACCGGGGGCAGCTGGATCTACGGCCCCGCCGAACCGGCTGCCCAACTGTCCGGCGCCGCCGCGGATCTGCTCCTCGCGCTGTGGGGGCGCAAGCCTCTCTCCGACCCCGCGTTCACATGGTCGGGCGACCGCGCCGCCGGTGAGCGCGCGTTGTCCGGTCCGCTGGTGCCGTAGCGGCCGACGGTGAGATATCCAGCGCCCGAAAGGTTCTCGGCCGCGAGCGGATAACAGCGGGCCCGGCATCGGGCGTGCTCAGATGTGGATGTATCCGCCGGTGAACGTGGCATCGTCCAGGCGAGGCGCGATGGATTCTCCGCCGAGCGCGGTGCGCAACTCGATCTGTTCGTCCCTGATCACGTGCATGACGGCGTTGATCAGGGCGAGGTGAGTGAACGCCTGGGGATAATTGCCCCAGTGCCGGCCGGTCCGCGGGGCGATCTCCTCGGCGTAGAGGCCCAGCGGGCTGGCGTAGCCGAGGAGTCGCTCGCACAACTGCTTGGCCCGGTGCTTCTCGCCGATTTCCGATAGTGCGGACACGAGCCAGAACGAGCAGATCGTGAAAGTGCCTTCCTCCCCGGTACATCCGTCATCGGTTTCGTCGGTGCGGTAGCGCAGGACGAGTCCGTCGCTGGTGAGTTCGTCGGCGATGGCGAGCACAGTTTTGCGCACCCGTTCGTCCTCGGGAGGCAGGAAGCGAACCAGCGGGATGAGCAGCGTCGAGGCGTCCAGCGCGGTGCCGCCGTAGTACTGGGTGAAGACACCCCGCGAGTCGACCGCGTTGGCGCAGATGTCGGCCCGGATGTCCGCCGCCGCCTGTTGCCAGCGGGCAGCCCGTTGAAAATCCTGGTGAATCCGAGCCAGGCGCGCGCCGCGGTCGGCGGCGACCCAGCACATGACTTTGCTGGAGGTGAAGTGTTGCGGCTTTCCACGCACTTCCCATATGCCGTGATCGGGTTCGGACCATACCGCGAGCGCACTTTTGACCGCCCACCGCAGCAGCGGCCAGGTACGCGCGTCGATCTGGTCCTGATGACGGGCGTAGAGGTAGACCGCGTCCAGCGCCGCGCCCCAGACGTCGTGCTGGCGTTGGCGATAGGCATCGTTGCCGATCCGTACCGGGGCGGCATTCTCGTAACCGCGAAGGTTGTCCAGTGTCTGCTCGCGCAGGTCGGTTTCGCCGCCGATGCCGTAGACGATCTGCATGTCCTCGTCGCCCTCGGCCAGATTGATGATGTGCGAGAAGTAGTCGTTTGCCTCCCAGTTGAAGCCCAGGGTGTACAGACCCCACAGCGCGAAGGCCGAGTCTCGGATCCACATGTATCTATAGTCCCAATTGCGTTCTCCGCCAGGGGTTTCCGGTAGTGACGTAGTGGGTGCGGCGACGATGGCGCCGGTCGGGGCGAAGGTCAGGCCCTTGAGGGTCAGGGCGCTGCGGGTGAGTTGGGCGCTCCACGGGTGGTCCGGAAACCGTCCGCCGGCCAGCCAGTGCCGCCAGTGGTGTACGGTCCGCACCAGCCGTTCGCGGGCCTCCTCGATGTTTTCGGGAGCCGCCCGGCTTCCCCACGACAGCGCGCAGAAGCGGGTGTCGCCGCTCTTGAGCAGGGTGCGAGCGAGCGCGCGGCCGCCCTCGATGCCCAGACGCAGGTCGGTGGTCAGCCGCAGCGGCAGATCGACGCCCTCGGCGCCGGCCTGGGCGAGGTGGTAACTGTCCAGGTATTCCCACCCGGCGCGAGTTCGGCCGTAGTCGAAGGCGGGGTGGCAGTCGAGAACGAACGGGATCTGGCCGGTCTCGCAGTGCACGATGCGCAGCAGGATATGTTCGGCGTCGTAGTCGGTGGGCGCGCGGCGGTGCGCACTGCGGCCGGGCTGCTGGTGTCGCCAGGGCCCGACCAGCAGGACATCACGAACGGTCGCCCACCCTTCGCCACTGCGCCAGCTCGTCTCCATGACCATCGTCCCGGGGAGGTACCGGCGATCGGCCGGGGTCGAGATGTCGGCGGGAGCGAAGCGAAACGACCCGGCCGACCGATCGAGGATGGCCCCGAACACGCTGGGCGAATCCATCCGGGGCAGGCACATCCACTCGATCGCGCCGCTGGGCGCGATGAGGGCGGTGACCTCGGAATCGGAGATGAAAGCGTAGTCGTCGATCCGCGGAAAAGCCGTAACCCGGGGCGTATGTTCCGGATGATCGTTCATGCGGTGCTCCCGTTCGTAACCTGCTCGGCCCGCTCGGATGCTGCTTCGCTCGGATGACCGGTCCCGCCCGGTTTCGATGGGCCGGGCGCGCCGAATGCGCGGATCAGGGTTTGTGCGCCACCACCGCGAACATGGTCACCGAGAAGTGATAGTCGCCGGTTTTCGCGCCGTGCTCGATATCGGCGAGGACGCGGTCGCGCTGGGCAGCGGTGATCGATCCGTCGGCAACACCCCGTTCGGTGATCGCGGCGCACATCGCGAGTACCGACTCCGGTTCCCAGATCACGGCCTCGGACCCGATATCGTCGATCACCAGGCCCGCCTCGACCAGTTGGCCGCGTAAACGCCTGCCGGAGTTGCGATTCGGACTGTTGGCCGCCATCCGGTGCTGCAACGCGGCGATGAGCTCCGGATCGCCGGGGTGGAAGATCGCGGTGGACCAGTCGCTGTCGATCAGCACCACTCGTCCGCCCGGTCGCAGCACCCGCGCGATCTCGGCGGTGGCCTTCGCGGGATCGTCCAGGTGCTGATAGACCCGCTCACAGCGAACCGCGTCGACGGATGCGTCCGGCAGCGGCAGATCGTAGGCCGATCCCTCGAGGAATTCGGCCTTCACATCCGCGGTGCGCTCGCGCGCCGCGGCGAGCATCGCCGGATTCGGATCGATACCGATGGCCCGGCCGGCATCGCCCACCAGAGCGGCCAGTTCCACCACCTCGGTTCCGGTTCCGGAACCCAGGTCCAGAGCCGTTTCGCCGGGTTGGAGGGCCAATGCGGCACGCGCCCACTCGCGCATCCGCACCACACCCGGCAGAGCGGCCTGGTCGTCGAGTATTCGGACGATCAGGTCCTGCTCCGGATGGTCGATTTGGTCGATGTGGAAGGACGGCACGCCTCGTTGATCGCTCACCCCGCCAGTATGCTCCCGCGCTCGGTCGAACAGCAGGATCAGTACCTCCACCGGGAGGCATCGGCGATCTGTTCGGGGGTGGCGTCGGCGAACAGCGCGATCTCACCGCGCCGGACACTGCTGATGGTGTCGGCGAGTTCGTCGCCGAAGGCCGCGCACAGCACGTCATCGGAGTCGAATGCCGCCACCGCCTCCGCGAGCGTGGTCGGCAACGGTGTGATGCCCCGCGCGGCTCGGATGCCGGAGTCCAGCCGGGCCGGGTCCCCGGCTACGGGCTCGGGCAGGGTCGCGCCCGTCCGCAGGCCCGCGCGGCCCGCCGCCAGCAGGCCCGCCGAAGCCAGGTAGGGGTTGGCGGCGGCATCGAACGTCTTGATCTCGATATTGGCCGCGTGCTCGCGTTCCCCCTCGCTGCCGGTGACGTAGCGCAGGGCGGCCTCCCGATTCTCCAACCCCCAGCATCGGAAGACGCCGGCCCAGCAACTGGGCCGCAGCCGTAGATAGCTCACCACTGCCGGGCAGCCCAGGGCCAGCAGTGCGGGCAGGTGGTCCAAGATCCCCGCGGCGAAGTTCTCCCCCTCCCGGCCGATACCGGAAGGCCCTGGGCCGCCGTACATTCGGTTCATGCCCTCGCGCCACAGACTCAGGTGAACATGGCCGCCGTTGCCGACATCGCCGGGCACGACCATCGGACTGAACGTGGCCCGCAATCCGTGCGCGCCGCTCACCGCCCGGATGGTCTCGCGCACGAGGACCGCGGTGTCCGCCGTGTCGACGGGATTGCTTGCGGCAACAGATAATTCGAACTGGCCCACCTCGTATTCGGGATGTATCTGCTCGACGGCGATGCCGCTGTCGCGCAACCTCGACACCACCTCGCGCAGATATGGAGCCAGTTCGCTCACTCGGGCCATGCCGTAGGCGGGCGCCGAGGTGGCGGGGCGAAACGCATCGGGGTCGAGCGGGTCGGGGCGCGACACTGTCCATTCGAACTCGATCGCGGTGCGCAACTCGTAGCCGTCGTCGGCCAGTTCGCCGACGAGGCGGCGTAGCAGCAACCGGGGATCGCGCGGGTGCGGCGTGCCGTTCTGGGTGTAGCGGTCCGCGGGCGCCCACGCCCAGCCCGGGAGGGCGGCGAACGCGGTCACCCGCTCGACATCGGGGTACAGCCGCAGATCGCCGGTGGGACCGCCCGCGACGTGCTCGGTCAGGATGGAGTCGTCGACCAGGAAGGCGTCGAAGACCGGAGAGGCGCCGATGCCCCATGCGGCGGCATGCGAGAAACGTTCCACCGGAACAGCTTTCATCCGGACGATGCCACTGGTGTCGACCCAGGTGACCGCTACGACGTCGATATCTCGTGCCCTCAGTGTGGCGGCGACGGAGCTCGCCCGATCAGAGCGGTCGCGGCGCAATTCCTCGGTCAGTGGATCCACATCGACTCCCGGGGCTTCGAGGGAAGCCGGCACGACCAGACACACTCGCCGGCGGGTTGCCGCATTCGAGACTACGCGCCGATGCGCGGTTCGCTCCCGTCTCGGGGCGGATCACTCCGGTACGCCACGCCGGATGCTTGTGACGTCGACGTCAGGGCATGGACAGACAGCCCTGCAGGGTCTGGAAGTCGCCCGCGAAACCCGGCCCGCCGGTACACACCGGTCTACCGACGCCCGACACCGAGACCGTGGCACCCGGTCCGGCGATGCCGAGGGCGAGGCCCGGCCGCACGCCGGTCAGATCGGCGTGCGCGCCGGGGCCGACCGCGATGGCCGCGGGACCGGACATCGGTGCCGAGGTGGACCGGGCGACCCCGCCGCCCTGCGCGATGGCCAGCGACAAGCTTGTCGGCCCGGCATTGGCGGTGGCCGTACCGTTGATCCCGTAGGCGGCCGCCGCGCTACCTCCGGCACTGGCGGCCGAACAGGCGGAATCGGCGCTCGTGTCGGTGACCGAGCCGGCGCCCGGCGCCGGGCAGGCGCTGGTGGAGTCCGCCAGTGCCGGCGCGGCCGGCAATGTGGCGGACATCAGTGCGATACCACCGCCGGCGGCGAGGGCGCACAGTGCGTGACGCGCGGAAGAACGGAACATCGGGGCCTCCTCTGGTTGGTTCTTCCCAGCGATGGTACCCCACAATTCGATGCATAAGCGATGCGTTTCCGATTATCGACGCAGATCGTCGGTATGGCCCACCGACCGGCATGTGTCGACATGAACTCGCAGTTGAAAACGGTTTCCGGTACAGGTGTTCCCGACTCGCATCGCTCGCCGTAGCGGATTAATCCCGATGGTGGTGCATCATTCATGCATCGTTTGCTGTAGTCTTGAGCTCGGACCTTCGAGGGAGGAACCCTGGACGCGCCGAAGTATGCGGCCCTCGCCCCGCTCCCTGCCTCAAAGGTCCAACTGGCACCCACAGCGTCGCATCGCCGAACCGAGGAGTGGACGTGACCGCCACCATCGAAAAACTGCACCGATTACATTCCCCCGCAACGATTCTCGCCGACCACTCGGTGAATACGACGGAAGGGGTCGCGCGCTGGCGCGCGGCCGTGCGAGACCGTGTTCTGACCGAGCTGGATACATTCCTGCGCCGGAACCGGATCGGCTCCGTGCGCGGCATCGCTGTCGACGACATCGCGCGCCGGTACGTGGCGGGCGGCAAATGTCTGCGCTCGACCTTCATGTACATCGGCTGGTTGTGCGGCGAAGCACCCGATGCCGCCGCCCTGCGGGCCGCCGCCGCGCTGGAACTGGTCCACGCCTTCGCGATGATCCAGGACGATGTGATGGACGAATCGGCCCTCCGCCGCGGCGCACCGACCGGCCAGATCGCCTTCGCCGAGGCGCACCGGGCCCGGCGGATGCCGGGCGACCCCGCACGGTTCGGCGAGTCGGCGGCCGTACTGCTCGGCGATATCTGCCTGGTGTGGGCCGACAAGATGCTGCGCGACAGCGGAATTCACCCCGACAGCCTGGAGCGGGTGTGGCCTCGATTCGACGCGATGCGCATCGAGCTCGCCGTCGGTCAGCTCGGCGATCTGCTCAACGATGTCCGCACCGAGCCCGATTTCGGACAGGTGTTGGTGGTGGCGCGAGCGAAATCCGGCAACTACACCGTGCGCCGCCCGCTCGAGCTCGGTGCGGCGATGGCCGGATGCGACGAGCCCCTCCTGTCGGCGTTGAGTCGGTACGGACGTGTGGTGGGCGAGGCGTTCCAGATGCGCGACGACCTGCTGGGCGTATTCGGGACCGCCGACGCCACCGGCAAACCCGGTGACGGGGATCTGACCCAGCACAAGGCCACCACCGTGGTGATCGCCGCCCAGCAGCTCGCCGAACCAGCCGCCCGCCGCGAACTCGATACATTGCTGTCCGCACCGATCGTCGACGCCGACGCTACCGAGCGACTGCGGGCACTGATCACCGCCTCCGGAGCGACCGACCGAATCGAGGCGATGATCGGCGACCGGATCGGCGAGGCCCGGCGGATCGTCGAGAGCGCGGCCCTGCCCGAACCCGTGCGGCGCGTACTCGACGGAATGGGACACATCTGCACCACCCAGCAGTCATGAGGAGGAAGTACATGCGCACGACCACCGGTCGCAGCGACCACGTCGTCGTAGTCGGAGCGGGCCTCGCCGGCCTCTCTGCGGCACTGCATCTGGCCGGTCGCGGCCGGAAGGTCACAGTGCTGGAACGTGATTCGGTCCCGGGCGGCCGCGCCGGTCGCGTCGACGTGGACGGCTATCGCCTCGACACCGGCCCGACCGTGCTGACGATGCCGCATCTCGTCGAGGAGGTGTTCGCGGCGGTCGGTGAGAACATGCGCGACCGTCTGTCGCTGATACCCGTGGACCCGGCCTATCGCGCCCATTTCGCCGGCGGCCGCCAACTCGAGGTCCACAGCGACGGCGATCGGATGGCCGCCGCGATCACCGACTTCGCGGGGGCCGGGCAAGCGGCGGGATACCGGGGCCTTCGTGCCTGGCTCACCCGGCTCTACCACGCCGAATTCGACTCGTTCATCGCGGCGAATTTCGATTCGCCCCTTTCGGCGCTGAGTCCTTCGCTGGCCCGGCTCGCGGCGATGGGTGGATTCCGCCGCTGGGACCGGGCCGTCGCCGCATATATCGATGATCCGGATCTGCGCCGCCTGTTCACCTTCCAGTCCCTCTACGCCGGCGTCGCGCCCGGTCGGGCGATTGCGGCCTACGCGGTGATCGCCTATATGGACGCGATCGCCGGCGTCTGGTTCCCGCGTGGCGGCATGCGGGCGCTGCCCGACGCTCTCGCGGCCGCGGCCCAGGACGCCGGAGTGGTCATGCGCTATGGCACCGCTGTGAAGAGCCTGGAACGCACCGGGTCTCGGGTCCGCGCGGTCGTCACCGCGACCGGCGAGCGGATCCCGTGCGATGCGGTCGTGCTCACCACCGAGTTGTCCGAAACCTACCGGCTGGCCGGCTGCTCTCCGCGCCGCCCGCTGCGTCCCACCGCGGCGCCGTCCGCGGTGGTCCTGCACGTGGGCTGCGGGGCGATGCCCGAGGCGGCGCATCACCATCTGCTTTTCGGCCGGGCCTGGGACGAGACGTTCTCCGACATCATCACCCGCGGGCGCGTCATGGCGGATCCGTCGCTGCTGCTCACCCGGCCCACCGCGGGGGATCCCACGCTTGCCCCGGTCGGCCGGGATCTGCTCTACGTGCTCGCGCCGGTACCCAATCTTGTTCGGGGACCGATCAATTGGGACCGCTTCGGTCCCGACTACGCCGAGGAGATACTGGACACCGTCCGCGATCGGCTGCCGGTTCCGCTGTCCGATCCCCGATTGCTCCACATCACCACGCCTGCCGACTGGGCCCGGCAGGGAATGCTGGCCGGCAGCCCGTTCGCGTTGGCGCACACCGTGACTCAGACCGGCCCCTTCCGCCCGGCCAATATGATCCGGGGACTGGCGAACGTGGTGCTGGCGGGCGGCAGCACCGTCCCCGGCGTGGGTATTCCACCCGTGCTGGTCTCCGGTCGGCTCGCAGCCGACCGGATCACCGGTCCGGTCCCCGCTTCCCGTCCCGCGCGCCGAACCGTGTCCGCCTTCGCGGCATCGACCGCCGCCGCCATCCGCTGATCGGAAGCCCATGTCTCCCATCGCATTCATCGACACCAGCCGCACCGACGCGCAACTGCACAGGTCCTATCGCGCCTGCCGGACTCTCAACGCGCGCCACGGTAAGACCTTCTTCCTCGCCACCCGGCTGCTGGCCCCTGAACAACGCCCGGCGATCCATGCGCTCTACGGTTTCGCCCGCCGCGCCGACGACATTCTCGACGACATCGACCCGGGCCGCCCGGCTACCGAACGCGCGGCGCGGCTGGACGCGCTGGCCGAGCAGTTCGCTGCCGAGGACGCCGACGCCGACGCCGTTCTCCCGGCCGTCTCGCATACCGCTCGCTCCTACCGGATTCCCGCGGCACTGTTCGACTCGTTTCTGGATTCGATGCGCATGGATCTCACCGTCACCGACTATCCGGATCGACGCGCTCTGGACCGTTACGTCTACGGTTCCGCCGAAGTCATCGGGTTACAGGTGCTGCCGGTACTGGGCACGGTGTGCCCGATCGAGGAGGCCGCGCCGTACGCCGCAGCGCTGGGAAAGGCGTTCCAGCTCACCAACTTTCTGCGCGACGTCGACGAGGACCTGTTCCGGGACCGGGTCTATCTGCCGGCCGACGAGCTGGCGGCGCACGGCGTCGACCGAGATCTGCTGCAGTGGTGTCAAGCGCACCGCCGCACCGACCCCCGCGTCCGGAGGGCGCTGATCGCCCAGCACGCGTACACCCGCGACATCTACAACTACGCCCGCGTGGGCATCGCCATGCTCGCGCCGCGGTCGCGGCCCTGCGTGACTACCGCGCTCACGCTGTATTCGGAGATCCTGGATCGAATCGAAAGCCTGGATTTCGATATTTTCGTGCATCGCGCCCGCGTCGGGACACCGCGGCGCGCTGCGGTGGGGAGTCAGGGGCTCGCTCGCGCGCTTTGGGCTCGGCGTCCCATGCCGCGGGTTATGAGACAGGCTGGGATACAGCCTCTTCCGCGGCTCCGGTGATATTGCGCGTCATTCCGCCGAAGATGAGCGCGTGGAAGGGAGCGATGGCCTTCCAGTACAGGTGTCCGGCCAAGCCGTGCGGTTCGAACACGGCACGCTGCCGGTAGATCGTGCCACGCGGGTCGGTGTCGACGCTCAGCTCCAGCCACGCTCGTCCGGGCAGCCGCATCTCCGCGCGCAATACGAGTGTGTGCGGCCGTTCGATGCGTTCCACGCGCCACCAGTCGAGCGCTTCGCCGGCGTGCAGCCGATGCGGGTCGCGTCTCCCGCGTCGCAGTCCGACGCCTCCGGCCAGCCGGTCGATCCAACCTCGCAACGACCACGCCAGCGGGAAGGAGTACCAGCCGTGTTCGCCACCGATGGATTCGATCATCGCCCACAGCGTCGCCGGATCGGCCCGGGTGGGCCGTTCCCGTAAGTCGACGTAGAGCGAGCCGCCCGACCACGCGGGGTCCGTCGGCAGGGGAGAGGACGGCTCACGACCGAGCTGGTCGGCATCGGACCAGCGGGTGGGTACGTTCAGGTCTCGGATGCGCGCCAACGCCAATTCGACAGCCGTGCGGTAATCGGTCAGCCCGCCCGCCGGATCGGGTATGTGCCGCGCGATCGCGTGGTCTTTGCAGATCACATCGTGGATCAGCGATTCCATCAGCGGTACGGCGATCGCCTTGGGGACCGGGGTGACCAGGTTCACCCATTGTGCCGACAGCCAGGGGGTGAGCACCGGAACCGGGATGATCACCCGCCGCGGCAGCCTCGCCACTGCCGCGTAATCGCGCATCATCTGCCGGTAGGTGAGTACGTCCGGGCCGCCGATATCGAAGGCGCCCCGCACATCCGGCGGTAGTTCGGCCGCCCGGGTCAGGTAGTACAGCACATCTCGCACCGCGATCGGCTGGATGCGGTTGCGCACCCAGCGCGGGGTGACCATCACCGGCAGCCGCTCGGTGAGATAGCGCAGCATCTCGAAACTGGCCGACCCGGATCCGATGATCACCGCGGCCTGCAGCGCGATGGCCGGTACCGATCCCCCGAGCAGGATTCTCCCGACCTCGGCGCGGGAGGACAGGTGCCGGGACAGCCGTTGACCGGGCGGAACAATGCCGCCCAGATACACGATCCGGCGCACTCCCGCCTGGGCGGCCTGCTCGGCCACCAGTGCCGCCGCGCGGCGGTCGACATCGTCGAAATCCGTTCGCGTCAGCGAATGCACCAGGTAGTAGAGCACATCCGCATCGGCGCAAGCCGCGGCCACATCGTCGGCGCGGAGTACGTCACCGCGGCGGACCTCCACGCTGTCGCGCCAGCGGGCATCGTCGAGTTTGGCCGGGGTGCGGGCCAGAACCCGCACCTCATGGCCCGCGGCCAGCAGTTCGGGTACCAGCCGGCCACCGATGTAGCCGGTGGCACCGAACACCACACATCGCATACTGTCTCCTGATCACCGAATCGGTTATATGCCAGGCATTTTCACGATCGACGTCGGGAAGGTCGCGCGGTCGGCGGCCGCGCGCCACTGTCGATGTATCGCCGAGTCGCCCCGATCGACGCCGCCGAGTCCGTCCATCTGTGAGCGATGTGCGAGCATCAGCGGCCTCCGTTCGATGCACTCGAGTTCGACGACACAGTGATCCTACATCTATCGATGCGCAATCGATGCATAATGGAGGGGTCGCCGCCCGCTTCGTCCCGCGTCGCGCGGGCGCCGCAGCGCTGTGACGTTGCGGCGTCCATGCCCGCGAAAGGCAGAATGATCGCCATGTCCGCTGACTCGCCGCCCGACAACGACGCGACCGGATTCTCGGTGCGCACCGTCGCGGAGCGCATCGGTATCCCCACCGCGACGCTGCGTAGCTGGAATCAGCGCTACGGCATCGGCCCGTCCCAGCATCAGCGCGGGCGCCACCGCCTCTACTCGGAGGCCGATATCGTTCGACTCGAGCGCATGGTCGTGCTCGTACGGAGCGGATCGAGCCCGGCGCGAGCGGCCGAGTCCGTGCGCGGACCGGCGCCGGTCGTCGGTGACCACGCCGCACTCCTCGACGCCGCATTCGCATCCGAGCCCACCGGACTGCAGTCGTTGCTGCTGGCCCATATTCAGGCGTTCGGCGTCGTCGACACCTGGGAGCGGTTGTGCCGCCCGGCATTCGCCGAAATAGTCCAGCGGCAGGGGGCGGGCGAGGGATGCATCGACGTCGAACACCTGCTGTCCTGGTGCATTACGGTCGCACTGCACCGCGCCATCCCGCCGCCGGCCGACGCATCCGCGGCCCCCGTACTGCTCGCCTGCACCAGCGGCGAAGCGCACTCCCTGCCACTCGAGGTACTGCGCGCGGCACTCGCCGAATGCGACGTCCCGGCCCATATGCTCGGCCCCAACGTCCCCACCTCCGCCCTCGGTGACGCCCTCGATCGCAGCGGATCGGGCTCGGCGGCGGTGCTGTGGTCACAGCAGGAATCGACCGCCCTGCTCTCGGCTGTGCGCACATGCGCCGAACGCGGCGCCCGAGTCCTGCTGGCAGGTCCCGGCTGGCAAGACGTACCCGTCCCGGACACCGCGGAAATCGTCGACGACCTCGAGTCCGCGCTTTCGGAATTGCTCGGCACGCACGCGGTCGAGGTGTCCGCCCGCCGCGAGTGATCAGGGGTTCACAAGGCGAAAAGTCCGCACCGGTAATCGGCCTGCCCCGGTGGCGTGCCCGCACCGAAATTCTGGATCGCCCGGTATGCGTGGCAAGGCGTATGCGACCGAGGTCTGCCAGGGGCGGCAATCGGGTCGGCACGGTAGACGACGACGGACTTCGAGCGTCGCGGCGGCCTGAAGACGTAAGTCCGCACCGGTATCGGCCGCGCCGGCATCTGCCCGCGTAGCGGTATGCGCGGTCGCCCGAAGTGCGGCTGGGCAGCAATCGGCCTGCCCCGGTGGCGTGCCCGCACCGAAATTCCGCATCGCCCGGTACGCGTGGCAGGGCGTATGCGACGTCTTCCGAGGTCTGCCAGGGGCGGTAATCAGGTTGGCGCGGTAGCGAAGAAGGACCTGAGCGCGGCGGCGGCTGAGCCGGGCGTTCAGAACACCCGTATCCCTACCCGAGTGCAACGCGAGGCTTGCGGAAGCTCCTTCTGCACAACGAGTCTCACAGATCTCGGCATGCCTGCCCCGCGACTCGGTCGCCGGGCCGGACGATTCCTTCCTGACATTCTCCGCAGTGGATATTCTTGCGGTAGCGGCGTTTTCGATGGGGATGGGCGATGATTGCGGAGATCTCGTATTTCGATGGGTGGTTGCACTGGTGGGACGGCGTCGATGTCGACGAGGACTACCCGGCCGGGTCGAGGATCGAGACGTGGGGCCGGATCGGCAAGATAGCCACGGCGGTGAGCGGATATGTGATCCTGCTGATCACCGGCGCGCGGCTCGACGTCCTCCCGGGCTGAGATGGGGATGCCCGGCCGTGCCGAGTTCGCACGAAAGTTCGCCTTCTACTACCTGATCGGGCTGCTGGCGTGGTGGTTGCCCGTTTCGCTCGCGTCCGGTGTCGCGCGCTGGTGGGCGCCGGCCGTCCTGGTGTCGGTGTTGTCGGCCGGCTGGTTCGTGACAGCGCGGCGGCTGCGGCAACGCGGAGTGTGGCGGATGTCGCCGCTGTTCACCGCAGTCCCAGTGGCGTTCGCGATGTGGGCGGTTCGGGGGGCGTTGGAACAGCTGGCCGGGTCCACGATGGTGATCGTGCTGGTTCTGCTCGGCATCCGGGAGCTGATCGAGATCGGCATCGCCGCGGCGGTCATAGGATCGTTCGCGGGGTCCGGTGCGCCCCTTCTGAATTGGTATGCGGTGCCTGTGCTGGCCGGGACCTGTTTGGGGGCGACGACCGTGCTCGCGCTGGAGTCGGCCTTGCAGGCAACCGCTCGCGATGCCGCACGGCGCGGACGGGTGCGCCTCGCCCGAGTGATGGCCTTGCTTTCGGTGCCGTTGTCGCTACTGCAACCGGGTGCCGAACGCTCGGAGGTGGTCTCGTTCGTCGGTGTGACGTACTCGATGACGGGGGAGCCCGCGCGGGCCGTGTGGTGGGATCGGTGGGCCGCGCGCATCTGCCGCAGGCGCAAAGGGATCGTCGAATATATTGCGGTACTGCATAATCTGGCCCAGAATCTGCATCGGGCCGGTCGGCATGCCGAGGCTCTGAGTGCGATCGCGCAGGGTGAACAGGCAATAGCACGCCTGCGACAGACCATTGCGCGGGTCGAACGGATTGCCCGGCACGGGACGCGGGACTTGCGCACGCGGATTTTCGGGTCCGGCGGTTCGAAGCTGGCGCTCGTGACGTGGCGCGCCGAGTACGAATTGGTGCAGCTGGGCGCGATAGCGGGCAGCGCGCGGCGCGATCTGGGAGATGTCGGTGGCGCTCTGGCGGACATCGATGCAGCACTGGCCCGTCTCGAAGGTGACAGTGGGCTGATCGCACGTTGTCGATCGCTGTTGTCGACCGCAGTGACACGCGACGGCAGCACACCCGAGGAACTGGCCCTGATCAGGACGTTCAGCAAGAGGGTCAGCGAGACGTATGCCGACTGCCTCTCCTTCCGCGCCAGCGTCGTGGGGATGGTCCTGCACGACAACGAACAGGCACTGGAGTTGATCGACCGAGCCCTGGACATCGCTGTCGATACCCGGGACACCATGCGAGAGTGCGTCTTCAGCCGCAATCGCGCGACGTTCCTGTTCTCGCTGCGCCGCTACAGCGAAAGTCTGGAATGGCTGCATCGGATACTCCGATTGACCGATGTCGCACAGTTCGAGGACAAGGATTGGACCAGTTCGCCGGCACACCACCGGGTTATGGCGTTGAGTGGAATAGCCAATGCCCACCGCGTGCAGGGCAGAACGGACGAAGCCGAGGAGTGGTACCGCGAGGCATTGGTCCTGGCGTCGGCGCCAGGAGCCCCGGTGTCGGTGGGGTTGGGTGCCCGCCTGGGCATGAGTTGGGTGAAACTTGGCCAGGCCCAGGTCGCCGAAGCGCGTCGGTATGTGCTCGATGCGGTTGCCGACGCCGAGCGGCTCGGGGCCGAAGGATTTCTTCGATTCGCCTATCTGAGCGCGGGTAGGGCGCACGAACAGCACGACCCGGACACGGCACACGAGTACTACCGCAAGGCCATCGAGCAGATCGAGAACAGCCGCTCGAGCCTCGCCGACGAAGCCGAGCGTCTGCAGTTCCTCGGCGGCGAACCCCGCGTCGAGGCATACGAGAGAATGGTGGCCACCTGTGTCACGCTCGGTCGCCCGGCGGAAGCGTTCGATTGGAGCGAACGCGCCAAGGCACGCGCACTGGCCGAGCGTCTCGGTGCCGCCGCCGAGGGCGGCGCGAAACCGCTGTCCTACACCGAATCCCAAACGCTGCTCGACCAATCGACGCTGTTCGTGCAGTACTTCACCACCGCCGACCGCGTGGTGATACTCGGTGTCCGGTCCGACTGGGCCGAGCCCCGGGCGGTTTCGGTTGCGATCGAACGAGATTCGCTACGACGCTTCGTGCTGACCAACTTCGGCAGTGCCGGTCGTGTACGCGACCTCGTGCACAGTGGGCTCGAAGAACTCTGGCACGGTTATGATTCGATCATCGCCCCTATCGCCACCTGGGCCCGGCGCGACGAGCTGGTCGTTCTGGCACCACACGGACTCCTGCACTATCTGCCCCTGCACGCGTTGCGGCTCGACGGCCGGTATCTGATCGAACGAAATCCGGTCGCATACACCTCGAGCGCATCGGTTCTGCGTGCCTGCCGCGCGACCGTCCGCCCGGACAGCCTGCGGCGCGTAGCGGTATTCGGCGATCCGGGCCGGAATCTCCCACACGCCAGAACCGAATCTCAGAGCGTGGCCGAATTCTTCACCACCGAACCGCTACTGGGCGAGGCCGTTACGCGCCGAGCCTTCACGGCCGCCCTCATCGATGCCGATGTCGTGCACTACGCCGGGCATGCCACATTCGACGCCGACGATCCGATGGCGTCCGGGCTGCGGCTGGCAGACGGCTTGCTCACCGCTCGCGACGTCGCCGCGTTGTCCGGGCTGCGGCTATGGCTGGCCACACTCAGCGGATGCGAGACCGGTGTGAGCAGACACCATCCAGGCGACGACCTGATGGGGCTCGTGCGTGGTTTTCTGTACGCGGGTGCGCCGAGCGTGGTGGCCGGCCTCTGGCGGGTGGCCGATGATTCCACTGCCGAAATCATGACGAGGTTCTACACCTACCTACCCACCTCGACCAAGGCCGAAGCACTCCGCCGGGCCGTGGTCGAGGTAGCGGAGCACACCGATCGATGGAACTCACTCCATCGATGGGCGCCCTTCATCCTCATTGGCGATTGGGAATAGGAATACGATGCACACCTTCGCAGACGTGGAACTCGATCTCGACGAGGAAGGGCTCGCCGACGAACGCGGACCCGAAACCGCCACCGACATCATCGGCGATCGCGATATTCGACTACTGCTGCGGCGCAATCGGATTGCGCTCGCGAAGAACACGGCCGTGCCCGTCGAAAGCGACGACGGAATACTCGGCTACGACGTGACACTGATGTGCGCGGTGCACTCCGATCCGCGCTGCCGATTCCAGTGGTCGCGACTCACAGTCGACCTCACGCCCACACCGACCGCCCGCATATCGGACATGGTCCCCCGGGAAGTCGTCGACGAACGGCCCGTGGAATTGACCACCACCGTCGGACTGGGAATGAAATTCACCGTCGCATCCAACGCACTGGGAGCCGACCTCTCACCGCAATACTCCCAGAAACGCACCGTCTACTACCCGCAAATCGTCTCGTCGGGAACCGGTTTCACCCGCGGCTACTGGGACTTCCTCACGTTGGACAACCGATACCTCCATGCGGACCGCGAGCTTCGCCTGCTTGTCACCAGCCCGCCCGACGAACCCTTGAACGTACGATTTCAGCTACGCGCCAAAGTAAAACTCGCCGGCGTCGCAGGAGTCATCCCCTTGCTTGCGCGTACCGGCGCCATCGATGAAACCTACCGACTGGACAAGGAATGAACCCGCCTCCGCTACTGTGACCCAGGCCGCGGCGTCGATCGCCTGGAGCGACTTCGTCATCGGGATGCATTCGCCCGCTCATGCCATCCCTTGTCGCAGCGGGATACGTTGGCGCGCTTGGTAACCGTGTGCATGCGGCTGGGTTCCGGTCAGGGGCGAGGTGTCTTCGGTCCGTGCACTGCGAGGTATTCGGCGGCAAGCCACGGCCCGAGCTCGTCGACCAGCATGCCGAGCGCGGCCGGATCGGCGGTGGGCGTCCGGGCGATGGCGGCCGCTGTATGCATCTGGTCGGCTCGGTCGGGGTAGTAGTCGCCGAATACCTCCGCCGATCGGATCAGGTCACTGGTCCAGCCGCCCCACCGGGGCATCACCAGCGTCAGTCCCGTGCGAACGATTCGACGGGCTACCTTGCGGGACAAGCGGATTCGCGACAGGTCGCGGAACGCGTTCGCGCGTTGCGACCGCCACCGCGGCAGTTGCAGCATCAGGTCTCCGTTGGTCTCCCGGGCCAGTAGCGCACTCGGCCGGTAGCGCGGCAGGCCAGCGGCCAGATCGTCACCGAGCAACGGCGTGCACAAGCAGGCGACGAACCAACCCAGGTCGTAGCGCTCGAGCTCGCTCGACAACTTCGCCGCACTCGCGATTTCGATACCGACACCACGGATCTCACAGCATTCGCTATCCAGTTCGGCGGCAATGATGTCCGCGTCCGACCGGTCCGAAGCGACCGGTTCACGGCGCAGGGCGAGCAGGACGTCGAGATCGGACGTCCCGGGTATCGCGGTACCGCGCGGGACGCTGCCGTACAGGTAGGCGCTGTGCAGCCGGTCCGGGCCGAAGACGCGGGCCAGGGCGGTGCGCAACCGATCGACGACAGCGGTGAACTCGGGCTGGATCCGATCCATCGAACCCTCCCGGCAGATGAAACCGGCATCGTCCACACCTTCGATCGCCATCCTCGAACTATGCATCCCGCAGATGTGCCGCGGCCACCGAATTCTCGCGCGGATCGGGCTCGGCCCACGCTCTTGCCGCTTGGCATGCGTTGAGCAGACAGAAGATACCGACCAGAATTGTAGGTGTGCCCCCGTGTCGACGTTATGCCGACATTCGAGTGTGTTTGCGCGCGAGGTCGTGTCGATTGGCCGCGTGCGCACAGTCGTCGAAATCATTTATATGGACATAGTTTTCGACGATTGAGCTGGTCCGGGAGCAACACCGGTGCGGCGATGTCGATACGTCTGCGTCCCGATCACGCCTCACCACGGCTACTCGCGAAATTCCGCAGCCGCCCAGGCATTTTCGCTACGATGGTCGAAGCATCCCGATAGCTTATCGATCGATCTCCCACAGGTTCGTGGCGCCAAACTTCCGCCGACCAGCTCGGCCGCTGCGTACTGCTCGAGCTCTGAATCGGCATCACACACGAAAGATGGCGGGGAACACTGTGATTCGACACTGGAAATGGGTGGTGCTCGTACTGGCCCTGCTGATCGTCACCATCACCCTCACCGCCTTGACCACGCGATGGATTGTCCGCAATGATTCGCAGCCTGCGCGGGCGATAATCGCTACGGGGGGCGATCCTTTGGGTACCGACTGCTTGAAAGATGTCGTCACCGCGAACAGCGCCCGCTCTGCGGGCGGCGCCTTCGAACTGAAGATCCTCTACTCGGCGGCGTGCGACGCCGCGTGGGCGAAGGTGACTCGTACGGATAACGCCGGGTTCGGAAATCGGATCACGGTCACGATCTTCCAGTTCTCGGATCCGCAGGGGCCCACCCGACAGTTCGCCGACGAGTACAACGTCGATTCGGCTTACACCATGGTCATCGTCCGACACGATCCGACCGACCGTTTGTGCGCAACCGGATCGGTGAGCAACGGTCCGACCGAGGTCAAGGTCGATCCAGCGATCTGCATGTAGTAGCCGGAGCCGTTGGCGGCGCGGTGATCGGTTCGGGACGACTGAAGATCCGGATTGCGTGCTGTCCGCGAAACGACGGACAGACAGGTCGGGGTCGTGAGATCTACCGTTGCTGATCAGGCTTTTTCGTCTGGGCCACGAGTCGCAGGTCGAATTCGAAAGATGGGAATAAGCACGATGTTTCGAAGAACAGTCTCCGCCGCCGTCGCATCGGCCCTGATCGCTGTGGCAATGTCCAGCCCAGCGGTAGCTCGAGCCGACCAAGGCGGTGACGGCGACCCTCGCGGTTGCGCAGGCGCGTATGTGGTCGCGTCGAGGCCGCTCACAGGTGATCGTGGGCCCACCAGAGGCAAAGTCATCGGCTATCTCGAGCTTCGTTGGTCCTCGCCGTGTCATGCCAACTGGGCCCGGGTCGTCTTGTTCGGCGGAATGTACTCCTCCGTCGTCACTTTGGAACAAGAGATCACCGTCGAAGGCCGAACGGCAAGGGCAGGTGATTACCAGATCAAGACTGGAAAAAATGGGACATCCGCGTGGACTCCTTACGTCCGGCTGAATAACCCCAAGAGCACCGCGTGCGTATCGGCATGGGCGTCATCCGACTTCGACTCGCTGAACTTTCACACCGTAGGGGCGCATTTTTGCGTATAGATCAGTCGCACAGCTCGTCCTGCGATGTCGATCGGTGGCCGTCGACCACCACGCCCCCCACCGCGCACACAGATCCGCGACTGCCGCGTTCGATCATGCCGGTCCGCGTGTAGCGGGTGTCCGACTTTCGCACCACCTGAGCTTGTGGTCCGGCCCGGTCGTACCCCATCGGATAGATGCTGGCTTCGATCTGGTCGGGCTGCTGATCGAATGGGCCGAGCCACTCGATATCGGCCCACGCGGTCCTGCAACGCGTTGACCCGATGATTCGCAACAGGAATTTCGGATTGTCCTCCGTGGCACGCAAAACTTGTCCGTCTTTGCAGTTGCGATCGGCGAAATCCGCTCCGATCAGGGTGGTGTCGAATCCACCCGGGGCCGAACCCCGATCGACGACCCAGCAAGCACCGAGAATCAGCAAGCTGAATACCACAACCCCACTGAACAGCACCGCAGCCCAGCGTGCCCGGTGCGACGCGGACTCCGATGGCGGTACCGGCGGCGTCCGGACACCCGCAGGCGAGTCGATCCCCGACTTGTGTGTACGCGGCGCGGCGGCCTGGTCGGCTTCGCCGTCGCGCCTACGCGGTGTGTGAGGCGTTGCCCTCCGGTGCTAGGGGCCAGTGCTCATCGATGACGCCGAGTGCGCGTATCCCGGCGGGAATGTCGGAGAAGAAGTATTCGAGACTGCTCGTCAGCGCTTGGCGCCCGGCCAGCTCGAAAGTGGCACAATGCTGGACGAGCGCAGTGAACTGCAACTTCGGGTTGGTGCCACCGAAACCTTGCCGCTGCTGAATATTGCGGGGCATCGATCTCACGAACTGCTCGCGAGTAGCCGGATCGTCGAGATCTTCGATCTCCGCCAGCGCTGTCGTGATCGCCTTCACCGCGTCTTCGCTGAGTGGAAATCCCGACAGCGGCGGTGCCTGCTGCGATTGCAGACCACGGTCGATCCGCTCTTCCAACTTCGCCACACTGGCCGCCGCTGCTACATCGCCGGTCCCAGGCTCGCTTCCTCGAAGCGCGCGAAGCAAACGGGCTTTGACGATCACGTACACTAAATCGTCAACCGAGCGTGGCTCGATTATCGTCGAGTGATCGCCCGGGAGGTCGCCACGATATGGGAAAGCCGCTTTCGCGGATTGCGGAGGTACGATCCGGTCCGACATTCCCGCGAACACTTCGACCGGAATCGGCGCGGTCGTCGCTGTGAACTCTTTTGCGTAGACGACCTGCTGGAGAATGACTGCCTGCGTCTCGATGATCTTCTCGTTGAGCGGGCGCAGTTCGATTTCCTGCGGATTGCGGCTGAACCGCTTACGCAGCGAAAGGAGGTATTCCGAGCCCGAGTTGGGAGTGGCGAACATCAGGACCCGCCGCACTCGTCTCAGGTCCCAACCGCGCCCCGCGCGTAACTCCTGGGCGAGATAGCGTTGCACGATCAGCCCGCCCTGACTGTGTCCGACCAAGACAACCGGTCGGTCGGGTTCGAGCTCCTCGGCGAGCCGGGTGCCGAGATAGCTTGCCACCGTGTCCGGATCGGGAAGCTGCTTTTTCGGGGAGGGTTCGACAGCCTTGCTCGGATACTCCACCTGCATGATCTTCACCTGGCCGGCCAGGTCATCATCGCGTAGCAACAGATCCGCGAGGGGAGTCCACTTGCTGCCGCCGGACAGAATGCCGTGCACCAACACGAGAGTCACCTGGCCAGACACCGTCACCCCCTGATTCCGTGACACGCCTCATGCGAGGCACCCCCAATGCTACTGGGCCACAATATCGATGCGCTGTCCCCGCGTCAGGCGATTTTTCGGTGTGTTGCGAAAGTGCGGATGCATCTGGTCGGCTCGGTCGGGGTAGTAGTGGCCGAATTCTCGCGGGGGAAGCGCTCGACGTCCCCAAGCCGCGCGATCGGCCCTCGCGACATCACACACCTTCTCGCACAGGTGTTTTCGAGGTTGTTCGGCAGTGACTCAGCCGTGACCCGATCACGGGCGGGTTGCGCTCATATGTGTGGTGATGCGGGTCAGCAACGGGACGCAATCCCGCAGCTGCTGCCGCTCGTCGGGGCTGAGCGTGGTGTGGATGGCGCTGTCCAGTGATGTGGCGCGCTGGGTACGTTCGCGCCGCAGGCGGGCACGGCCGGCATCGGTGATGTGCAGCAGGTGCTTGCGGCCGTCATCGGGGTGCGGGTCGGTGCGCACCAGGTCGGCGCGGAGCAGCTCCTTGATGGATTTGGCGGCCGACTGGTGCGTCACGTTGCGCCGGTGCGCCAGTTCGGCGGTGGTGTGCGGGCCATCACGGTCGAGGAAGCCGAGGATGGCCGCTTCTCCGGCCGGCATGGTGTCGGTGACCCGCACCGCGCGGACCAGCTCACCGATCGCGTGCCGCAGATCTTCGGCAAGTGCGTCGTCCATTGCTCCATCCTATCCGAACAAGGCAACCTAACTGTACAACTGTGTTGTACAGTTAGGTTGTATTATTCGGGAACCCCGAGGAGACTCATGCAACTCACCAAGTTCGGTCATGCCTGCGTCCGTGTCGAAACCGACGGCCACCGCCTGGTGGTCGACCCGGGTGGCCTCACCGATGCGCGGGTGTTGGAGGGCGCCGATGCGGTCCTGGTCACCCACGAACATTTCGACCACTTCTCCGAAGCGACGCTTCGCGAAGCCGCACAACAGAATCCGGCCCTGCGGATTTGGACCAACACCGCGGTGGCCCGGAAGCTGGACGGCCTGGGTGCGCGAGTCACCGCCGTCGGTGCGGGTGAGGTGTTCACCGCGGCCGGCTTCGAGGTGAAGGTGTACGGCACCTGGCACGCGCTCATCCATCCCGACGTCCCGCGTGTCGGCAACATCGGGTTCTTGATCGACGGCGCCCTGTTCCATCCCGGCGACGCCCTCACCGTCCCGGACGTCGCTGTCGACACCCTGCTGCTGCCCGTGCACGGGCCCTGGTCCACCACCGGACAGTTGATCGACTATGTGCGGGAAGTGGCCCCGCGCCAGGCTCTCGCCGTCCACGACGGTGCACTCAACGACATCGGCGTCGCGATGGTCACCGGCTTCCTGGGCGACAACGGTCCCGGCATCGGCGCCCCGTACCGCCGGATATCCTCCGGCGCATCCGTCGAAATCGTCTGAAATGGCGCGGCGGGGTGTTCGATGGCCGCTCCTCCGGGCGGCCACCTCCCCATCCACAGGTCTCGGCGACTGTTCCAGCATGTCCCTTTCGAGGGCGTCCGCTATGGCCGCATACCGGTCGTTCGGTGCGCTATAGGCGTCGGGCGATCTTGCGGATCACTCACACATGTCGACGCCCGATTTGTTCGTGTCGACGAACGTAGCTGAGGATGTGGCGCTCGCTACACTTCCGGGCATGGCAGATCCGCTCTTCGACGCCGTCGAGCGAGAACGCATCGCCGACCTGCTCGAGGAACTCGGTCCCGAGGCGCCGACGCTTCTCCAACCGTGGACGACGCGTGACCTTGCCGCACACCTGGTACTCCGCGAGCGCCAGGCTCTGGCCGCGCCCGGGCTGGTCGTACCGGGTGCATGGGGTCGCTTCGCGGAACGGCGACGAAAGGCGCTCGCACACAAGGACTTCCGCACGCTGGTGGCTACCATCCGAAGCGGGCCGCCACCGGGCTTCTTCCGCATCGGATGGGTGCGCCGCGTCCCCAACCTCAACGAGTTCTTCGTTCACCACGAGGACGTGCGCCGGGCCAACGGCCTCGGTCCCCGCACGAACTCGCCGGCCATGGACGCCGCGCTCTGGTACAACGTCGGCCGCGCACCATGGCTGCTCGCCCGACGTCTGCACGGCCCCGGACTCGAACTCGAGTGGGCCGGCACAGCCGAGACCGTCAGAGCTCGGCGGGGAGAACCCACGGTGCGTGTCGCGGGCCTCCCGGGCGAGTTGCTGCTGTATCTCTTCGGCCGCCGAAGCGCCGCGGAGGTGGAACTCAGCGGTCCCGCCGAGGCGGTCGAGACCGTGCGGCGTGCACGCTTCGGCATGTAGACAGGAAAGGCGCCGTCGCTGTTCCGGGCCCGGCCATCGTCGACGACACCGATCGGTCGCGCGGTCGTCCTCGTGGTCGACATCAGTGCCGACGGGGCGTGAACGGCAGCCGGCAACGTTCCAGTTCCGGCGACTGCGCGCGCCTGCCGGTGAGCGGTAGGCGCGCGCCGCCTACGAGTTGGAAGAGGCGGAACGGGGTGTCACCCGTCGTCGAGGCGCCGGGCCAGTGCTTGGCCGGAGGGCAACTGGTCGACGAAGCTGTGCACGAAGCTCAGCAGGGCGTCGGTGTCGTGACCTTCGGCGACGGCGTCGATCATGGCGTAGAGGTTTTGCTCGACCTCGGCGATCGCGGTAGCGACTCGGTTGCCCTCGGGGGTGAGGCTGATTTCCACGTGGCGGCGGTCCTCGGCGGCGGTGCGGCGATCGACCAGGCCGAGCGCGACCAGGCGGTCGACGAGCCTGCTCGGGCTGTTGCCGCTCTCACAGACCAGTAACTGTCCGATTCCGTTGAGCGACAAGGGGCCTCGTTGTTGCAGCAGGCGCAGCACCTCGGCTTGCGACGGCGTGACGCCGAGCGGTTTGAGTGCTTGGGCGAGCAGCCTGTTGCCTTCGCGTTGGGCGGCCAGGATCGCGAAGCGCAGATGTTCAGCGCGCCGCATCGCCCACCGTCGCGTCGGGGACTGTTTCGGTCAGGAAGTTCTGCACCACGCCAGCGTAGGTGGCCGGGTGGGAGAACCGGAACATGTGACCGGTGCGCGGCAACACCACCTCGCGGGAATCGGGGATGCCCTCCCGCATGATCGTGGCGGCTTCTTCGCCGATGAGCTCGTCGTGCTCGGGGGTGATGATCAGGGTGGGCACCTGCACGCGAGGCAGGGCGGCGACGTAGTCGGCGTTCAGCGCAGCGACGACCCGCGCACCGAACGAAGCGGCAGGGGTGCTGTCCAGGAACAACTTCCGGCTCCGCGCCTCGCTCCAGGGGATCTGACCTTCGCCGTCGAAGGGCGAGGCCAGCCGGTGTGCGTGGGTGCGCAACACCATCTGCCGGTACAGCGGTCCGCGCAGCTTGCCCATGGTGCGCATCAGCACCTTCCACGGCGCCGATGAGACCGGGTTGGCGGCGAACCCACCCGACATCACCAGGGCTCGCAGACCCGCGGGCTGTCGCACGGCCAGCGCGAGGGCGATGTTCGCGCCGAAGGAATCGCCGACGAGCACGTAGTCGTCCAGGTCGGCTACGGCGGCGGCGACATGGTCGGCGTATTCCTCCATGTCGGAGACGCCTTCGGGCAGGCGCAGGGTGCGTACCGGCAGGTCGCCGTAAGGGGCCAGCTGGTCGGCGCTCCAGGGGGCACCGGAGAAGCAGGGAACGAAAACCAGGGTGGGGTGTGTGTTGGTCATGATCGATACATTACACGACATATATGTCGTGTAACTTGTTATCTGGATCACAGTTGTTCGATCGACCGACCGGCCCGAGATCATCTCGCGCCGGCGGCGTCCCCTGGAACGTCTGTAACTGCCGATTACGTTGTGTGCCGGGCTATTCGGTCTGTTGCGGGATCAGGCCGCGGGGCGGCCGGTGAATGCCGTCGCGGCGCGGCGTCAGCCGAGGTCCCATCCCGCCTCGGCGGCGTGGGCATGAAATGCCTGCCATGCCTGCCAGGCTCGCGTGGCGCCGAATTGGGCGTTGAAGCGCAACACGTCCCGAACGTCGTTCACGGTCGCGCCGCCGCCGAGAGCTCGTTGCGCGTGGATGCGGAAGGTGTCGCCCAGGGTTTGGTAGTGGATATCGATACTCATTGTGGCGAAGGCTCTTTCGCGAACCGTGAGGGTGTCCGGACCGGAAGGGGTGCGCATCCGGGACTGGAGATCGAAGTAGTCCAGGAAGTGCGGATCCAGCTCGGCCAGGGTGGTGCGCACCGGGTCCGGCAGCGGCGACAGTGGGGCGTCGGGTCCGGTGGTCAGCAGTTCGCCGGGTAGTTCCGCGACGTCCGGGCGCGGCAGGCCCAGAGCTGTTTCCAGCTCGGCGAGGCGATCGAATGCGGCCAGCGCCGTGTGATAGCCGCTGTCGTAGGAGATCAGGCGCAGCAGAGCGCGCACGTCCGCCGTGCTCACGCCGATGCGCAGTCCGGCGCGGAGGTGAAGTTCGAAGGGGAGCCCGAGGGTCTGGGCGCAAACGTCGGCGGTCAGGCGCAGGAGCGCCTTCTCCCGGTCGGTCAGGCCGGATATCCCGTTGACGTGCCGAGCGGTGGCCGCGTCCATCTGCGCGAACATCGCGTCCAGTGCGGTGACCTCGGTCCCGGGGGAGGGAGTGACTGCGGTCATGGCGACCATTCCTATCTTTATGAACAGATGTTGCGCTACAGCTGTAGCGCTATAAATGTAGCGCTATGGCTGTCCGGTTACAATGCCTGTTATGGACGAGATCTCGGCCCCGCGCCGCCGCCCGAACGCTCGCGGCCGCGGCGAGATGCTCCGGGAGGAGATCGTCGGGACCGCGATGCGGATGCTCGACGAACTCGCCGACGATGAGGCGCTGTCGCTGCGCGCTGTGGCCCGCACCATCGGGATCGCCGCCACCTCGGTGTATCTGCACTTCCCCGACCGGGATTCGCTGGTGCTCGCGGTGGCTCAGCGCTGCCATGAGGAACTGGTGGGCGTCGGCGACATGGCGGATGCCGGTGCGCCGGATCCCGGCCGCGGCCTGCGCGCGCGAATGCTGGCCCAGGTCGCCTGGGCCGAGCAGCATCCCGGTCTGTACAAGGTCCTGCACGAGAGTTCGGTGCACCGCAGGCTCGGCATGCCCTTCAAGGAGGTGATGGTCCAGCGCACCGTCGACGCCGTGCGGCGCTGCATGGACGCGAACCTCGCCCCTGCCGACGACCCGACCACGGTCGCCATCGACCTGCGCACCGCCGTGAACGGCATGCTCGCCCAACGCATCAACGAACCCGATATGCCCTGGCCCCCCGCCGCTGAACAACTCGACCGATTCCTGACCAAACTCGTCGGTCTCGGCCATCCGGGAACGCCTGGATAGCCGGCCTTCGTACTTCCGGATGATCCGGCGTGCCCTCCCCTCCGAGTCACCGCTCTCATGCGCCGGTCCAAGAGTTGAATCCGCGAGGAGCCGGTAGTCGTTCCCGGCTGTTTTCCTCTCGATCGGTGACGGCCTTTCGCGGGGATCGCCCGCGATGCCCGGCTACTCGGCGCCGCGACTGGTGAAGTCGAAGGATCCGCCGTCGATGCCCCAGGAGATGACCCGTTCGGGGTGAATCCGGATGACCGCGCGTTCCTGGGGTGGGAACGGCGGCTCTTGGTCAGCGAGCGCCTCGGCCGTGCCCCGTACCTCGATGCCGCGAATCACATAGGGCTCCAAGGAAACCTGTTGATCGACGACGAACGACACCCGGCTGCCCGCCTCGACATTGCGGTACTTGCGACTGGCACGCATGCGCATGCCTCCGATGTCGATCGTGCCGTCCGCGTTGACTCGATAGCTGGTCGGGTTGTTCTGCACAACGCCGTCGGGCGACACGGTCGCCAGCCGGCCGATCCCCGCCTCCGCCAGGAACTTCTGTTCATTGATGGTGAAGGTCATGTCGGTTACTCCTCGGTGATTTCGAAATCATGTGTGCCCCCGGCGATGAGCCGGAAGTTGTCGGGTGCGCGGCCTGCCCCGCGCTCCGGGATCAGAACAGGATCAGCGTGGCGCACAGTCCGGCGACGGCGATGAACTGCAGGGCGACCCGGTACTTCAGAATGCTGTCCCACTTGTCCTGCAGCGCACGGGCATTGGCCGGAATGATGCCGCTCTGCGCGGCGGCGGTCTGCTGGGTGTTGATCGGCTTGGCGATGCGGACGTAGCAGGCGAGCCAGGTCAGCAGTGCCGCCACCGTTATCCCCGCCGCGATGGCGGCGCCGATCTGCCCGGCCAACAGCGCGATCAGCAGCGTGAGCACGGCGGTGACCACACCGCCCGCGCCGAAGACCGGCATGCGCCTGTCGCCGTAATAGTGACCCCATCCGGCGCTGATGGTCACGGTCGCGTCATCGAGTTTGCGGTATACGGACCGCATGATCACGGCCCCGCAGACATCGGTGCCATAGATGACGGCATTGGCGAGAACGGCGACGGTGGCAATGATCTGGCCGGTGACAACGAGCATTTCGGCTCCCTTTTCTATGATCTAGCGGCGCTAGAAACTGGAGCAACGATAACATCGGCCCGCTACTTTGTCTAGCTTTGCTAGTTTTCAGAGCGTTGCCGTAGAATCGCGAGGCCGGGCTGTATCCGGGCAGGCTGCGGATGCCGGTACCGGGTCCCCGAGCGAAGACTGTCCCGCCGCGGCGGAATAGGTACGCGGAGAACAATGTTGGTCCGGCCATGACACTCGGAGTCGCACTGGCCCATACGCCTGTCGTCAACTATGTCGAGGAGATCGTGCAACAGGCGCGAGCTGTGGCGGAGCGCGGCGTGGGCTCGGTGTGGTTCGGGCAGCGGATGGATTACGACTCACCGATGCTGGCCGCGATAGTGGGCCGCGAGGTTCCGGAACTACAGGTCGGCACCTCGGCGATTCCAGTGATCGGACGCCATCCACTGCTGGTCTCCGCGCAAGCCCAGACCGCGCAAGCCGCGACGAACGGCCGCTACCATCTGGGTCTGGCCCTCGGATCAGCGCTTGCCGCAAGCGCTTTCGGTGCCGAGTTCGATCGGCCGATCGCCCGGTTGCGCGAATTCCTCACCGGGCTACGGGAACTCTTCGACACCGAGGCCGCCGACTTCCACGGCGAACTGTTCACCGTCACACCGCCCTTGCCGACCGCCGTCATCGGGGCACGGCCACGGGTTCCGGTGCTGGTGGCCGCAATGGGCCCACAGGCTTTGCGAGTCAGTGGCGAACTCGCCGACGGCATCCTGCCGTACCTGGCGGGACCGAAGACACTCGGGGAGCACATCGTCCCCGCCGTGACCAAGTCCGCCGGGGCCGCCCCGCGCATCGTCGCTTTCGTGCCGGGCGTGGTGACCTCGGACATCGCGGGCACGCGCGCCAAGGCCGTGCACCAACTGGCGTTCTACGAACAGGTACCGTCCTACCGCAGGGTGATCGAGCTCGAAGGCGCGACACGGGCCGCCGACTTGGCCGTTATCGGCGATGAAGACACTGTTGCCGCCGAAATCCAGCGCTACTTCGACGCGGGCGCCACCGAGGTGGTACTCACCTCGACCGACCTGGCAGGCACAGACGACCAGCGCCGGACCTGGAAGCTGCTCGGCGAACTCTCCACCCGCCAGTAGGAGCCGTTCGTCTCACTTGCGAACCGTCCACTCACGCCGCGTTCGGATATGCCGGGAGTTCGGCGTTTTGCGCAGGCCGAACCTCTGTCGGGCTGGTGTGGGTCGAGCCGCGCGGTTGCTCAGGGGTGCTGAACCGATGTGGTTCGCCTCGGTGTCGTTGGCCGAAGTGGCGGACGGCTATGTGTCGAGCCAGTTTTCGATGTCTTCGAGGGTGTCCGCGGTGTAGAGGGGAGTGTTGTCGGTGCGGTCGAGCAGTTGCCATTGGTAGGGGGTCGGGTTGTCGCGGACGAGGCGGTAGCCCAGGGTGGCGGCGCGGGCGGTGAGGGCTATCGCATCGAGCCAAAACGGCACGAATGTCGTTGGAGTACTATGAATTTCGTCTTTTTCGGTCATGGCTGGCGGGGGCGGCTGGAGTCGGGGGTGATGCATCCGGCGGCTACCAGGGCGGCGAAGGCGGCGCGTTTGCGGGCGCAGGTGTGGTCACGGTGGAGTTGCATGTCGCGGTGGGCGTCGGTCAGGGTGAACGGCTGAGAGGGAGGGCTACAGGGTGAGAGCGTGGGGCATCCCGGCCGAGCCGCTGGCATGACCTGGCCGGTTGCTCCCACCGGGGGCCGGGGCGGGCGGCGGCGTTGTGAGGTCGAGGTGCAGGCTGATGAGTTGGGGCAGTGGCAGTTCGGGAAGGCTCGGCAGCTCGAGGGTGCGGGCTTACCGAGTGGTCGCGAGTGGCGGGCCTGCGAGGGCCGGCGGCGGTTCGGGTGGGCAGTCGGCCACACGCAGCCGACGGCGAGTACGGCTACCGCGGACCCGGCGATGACGGTGACGATGCTGGACAGTTCATCCCACGCGGACATCGGGTTCATGGGGCATCGCCCTGTCCGCGCAGTTCCCGGGCGAGCCGGTCGAGACCGTCGAGGATCTTCTGAAATGTTTGCGGCTCAGTGATATTCGGTGCACGCGTCACGGTCGCCTCGACGGGCAAGGCGAGGCCGCGGCGATACGCTCGCTCGTGCGGACCGGTGAGTGGTGGGACGACGCGGCCGTGGTGGACGAGCGTCGCATGGGCGACCCACTTCCAGGCGCACCTGTCGATCCGGCAGTCCAGGTGGCGCTGCATCTGGTCGTGCGCGAGGCCGAGTTCGGCGCGTTCACACACTGTCGACGGGATGACAATGGTTTCGCCGGTTCTGGTGTAGTACAGCATGTTTCGTTTCCTCTGGTCGGTTGTCAGTTTGGAACGTCACGCGATTGGTGCAGGTGCTTTTGGGAAACTGCAATTCGGAAAATGTCGTGTGAAAGAGTTCGTTTTGGAAAAGTGTTGTGGCATTGATGAAATGGACAACCGACCGATGAGAACCGGTGGTCACGAACGCCTCCCAGTAAATCACCGAACGGGTACGGTGGGAGGCCACCGTTGGATTTCGCCCGGAGACGAAATCACTCCATCTGGTTTGGAACGATCGAGACATTCCACTTGAAATGGAACGAGTCCGAACGTCATACAGAACGGTGGTCCCGCAAACGGAAGGTAGGTGTTTCAGTGTCTGACGAACCGCACAACAGTTCTCTGCCGCGCCGCGAGCTCGGTCGCCGTCTGCGTGAGTTCCGAGAGGGGCGCAAGATGACCCGGACCAACGCCGCCCGGCGGTGCGAGATGGGTGCACAGACGTTGTGGCGGTTGGAAACCGGACGCAGTAGCACTATCAAGCGCGTGACCGTCAATCTGCTGTGTGACCTGTACGAGGTCGCCGACGAGGACCGGGAGGTTCTGCTCTGGCTCGCGGCCGAGTCGCGGAAGGACGGGTGGTGGCAGTCGTTCGCAGGTGGATTCTCGCCGTGGGTAGAGCTGTATATCGGCCTCGAGGCAGCGGCTCATAGCTACTCGACCTGGCAATCAGCGATTCTGCCGGGATTGCTCCAGGTTCCTGAGTATCGGCAATCACTGTGGGGGTTGCAAGGGCGGCCCGTGGACCTCGACAGCGAACTCGGGCTACTCGCGAAACGGCAGGAACGGCTTGGTGATCCGAACTTCAAATTGAAAGCCCTCCTGAAAGAATCGGTACTCCATCAGAATGTGGGCAGCAAGAAGATTATGGTCGAACAGATGTGCCGCCTTCTCGAGATCGGCCAGCTTCCGAATGTTTCAATCCGGGCTGTTGCCGTCGGGGCTCCTGTGCATCTGGGTTTGTATAGCAAAGACTTTGTCCTCCTTGATTTTCCGGAACATCTGAATCCAGCTCTCACGGAGTCGCCGATCGTCTATTTCGAAAGCATTGCCGGTGCGCTCTACCTGGATAAACCTGCTGAGATCGAGATGTATCGGGCCGCTTGGACCGACATCGAGCGAGTAGCCTTGAGCGAGAACGACACCCGCAGTCTCATCGAGGCGAGGCAGAAGGAGTACGGATCATGACCATTGATCTATCGGGTGCGCGGTGGTTCAAGAGTAGCCGGAGCGTGAGCGGCGGAGAATGCGTCGAAGTCGCCCATCTGAACGAGGGCATGGTCGGCGTCCGCGACTCGAAAAATCCGTCCGGCCCGGCGTTGATCTTCGGTTCACTCGAGTGGGATGCGTTCACCGATCGGCTCTCGGAGGGTGGGTTCGATCGGTAGGCAACGCGAGAGCCCCGACTATCCCCGGGGCGTCCCGGGCGAGCCGATCGGCCGGGAGCCCGCCCGCTCCGGGCGGCGTCATCGGCGGCAACCACGCCGAGAATGACCGCCGCCCGAGCGCGACCCGATCGGCAGGCGTCAGCGCCAGAATCCGGTGAGCTGCTCGGCAAGGGCTCTGCCTTGGTCGTAACCAGCTCGAGCCGCGGGCTGACGCGTCGACAGATCCATCATGTCGACACCGAACGCGTTGAGCGAGGCGTCGTCCGGGAAGATCGTCTCGACCCTGCTGCCGCCCGCGCGCAGTTCGTCGACCTGCGCGGCAAGCTGCATGCCCCACTCCAGCGGATGCCGCGATCGACCGCCGAAGGGCGACAGCACCAGCACCCGTGCGTATCCGGCTGCCAGATCGGCATTCTCGTTGCGTCGGTAGCCGCCGTCGATGTATCGGCTGTCGCCGATGCTGTAGGGAGGGACACCGAAGCCGTTGGAAGTGCTGGCGGCGACCGCGTCCACCAGGTCGACTCCGCTGTGGCGGTCGAACACGACCGGCTCGCCGGTACGGGCGTCGACCGCCGTGATGAGCATCGCTCGTTCCGGCCAGTGCACGCCGGGCAGTCGTGCCGCGACCGTGGCGCGCCACCGCGTTGCCCCGGAGCCGTCCGACGCCGCGTCCGTGTCGAGCGCCGCCGCACCCATCCTGCGGCGCATGTCGGCCGCATCCTCGGCGGCGGCGATGATCCGGTTCGTCACCTCCATGTGGTTCGCCGCTGGGCCGATGGGACCCCGTCCACCGCCGGGACCGACCGGACCAGGCCGCTGGCCAGGTGCGGCGGAGAGGATGGCGGCGAGCAGGTCGGCCGGGGAGGTGCTGGTGATCTGGGCCGCGGCCGTCGCTCCAGCCGACGTTCCGATGGTCAGATCAGCCTCGGTCACATCCAGTCCGCCATCCAACAGACCGGCGATGACGCCGATCTCCCACGCGTTGCCGGCCGATCCACCACCGTGGAGGACCAACGCGCGCTCACCCGTGGCGCGCAACCGCCCGGTCGCGTCGACCTGCGGCTGATCCTGGGCTGATCCCGGCCGGTCGGAGGCCGTCGTCGAGGTGAAGGGCGGAGTTGAAGAAGGTGTTGTGTTCACGGGAGTCGCCTTTCGCGAATTGCCTGACGGCGCTCCCGGCGGGACTACTTCAGCCGCGCGATCGTGGACTGCGGGGGAGCACCCACTGCGGATACTGCGTTCATGGGGCTCACCTCCTGCTGATAGATCACGATCGCCGCGACGCTAGCACGGTGGTGACGCGGTGTGCAATCGGCATCATGCCGGTAGCCATGTCGTTGTCGGACGCGCCGTCGACCGGCGCGCCCTCATCTGTGATGAACCGGATTGCGTTGGTATACGGCAGTTCTCACGCGGGGACGACCGAGCAGGGCCGACGCCGAGTCCGGCGCTGTGTGATCGGTCACACCTGCCACGCGGTCCGAGCCGGTCACGGGGGTCGTCCAGGTGTGAAACCTGTTGCACCCAACCAGCCGTCGTAGTGCGCCGAATATCTTGTGTACGGCTCAATACCTGCCGCAGGCCGGTCCGGCCTGCCCTGCATCGAGGCTCACACAGCGCCCGCCAATTCGGCAGCACTAGACTCGGCAACAGATCCGGTGGAGCAGATATGGAAAGTAGGCAGCCGAACGTGACCAGTGCCATCGCATTGGGTATGCCCGCCGCACCAGCGGCGGTCCTCGCACCGCGACGCAAAACGCGCCAGCTGATGGTCGGCACTGTGGGGGTGGGTAGCGACCACCCCATCTCGGTGCAGTCCATGACCACCACCAAAACCCACGACGTCAACGCCACCCTGCAGCAGATCGCGCAGCTCACAGCCTCGGGCTGCGATATCGTGCGCGTGGCGTGCCCCCGGCAGGAGGATGCCGACGCGCTGGCCACCATCGCCGGCAAATCCAAGATCCCGGTGATCGCCGACATCCACTTCCAGCCGCGCTACATCTTCGCCGCCATCGACGCGGGATGTGCAGCGGTGCGGGTGAATCCGGGCAACATCAAGGAATTCGACGGCCGCGTCAAGGAGGTCGCCAAGGCGGCCGGCGCGGCGGGCATCCCGATCCGGATCGGCGTCAACGCCGGTTCGCTCGACAAGCGGATGTTGGAGAAGTACGGCAAGGCCACCCCCGAAGCGCTGGTCGAATCGGCGCTGTGGGAGGCGGGCCTGTTCGAGGACCACGGCTTCGGCGATATCAAGATCTCGGTCAAGCACAACGATCCGGTGGTCATGGTCGAGGCGTACCGCCAGCTGGCCGCGCAGAGCGACTATCCGCTGCATCTGGGCGTCACCGAGGCGGGGCCGGCGTTCCAGGGCACCATCAAGTCGGCGGTGGCGTTCGGCGCGCTGTTGAGCGAGGGGATCGGCGACACCATCCGGGTCTCGCTGTCCGCGCCGCCTGCCGAGGAGGTCAAGGTCGGCGACCAGATTCTGCAGTCGATGAATCTGCGTCCGCGCAAACTCGAGATCGTGTCCTGCCCGTCCTGCGGACGCGCGCAGGTCGACGTCTACACCCTCGCCAACGAGGTCACCGCCGGACTGGACGGACTCGAGGTGCCGTTGCGCGTGGCCGTGATGGGTTGTGTCGTCAACGGTCCGGGTGAGGCGCGCGAGGCCGACCTGGGCGTCGCCTCGGGCAACGGCAAGGGGCAGATCTTCGTGAAGGGCCAGGTCATCAAGACCGTCCCGGAACACCAGATCGTGGAAACCCTCATCGAGGAGGCCATGCGCATCGCCGAGGAGATGGGCGAGGGCTCCGGTTCGGGCGAGCCGGTTGTCACCGTCGGGTAATGACCGGCGCAAATCTCCGCACGGTCCGGCCGTTCATGGCAGGCTGTGATCGTGCGGAGCGTGCTGGAACCCACTCGACGGAATCGGTTGTCCGGTGCGCGTCAGCTGACCAATCGCGATTTGTCCCGGGTGTTGCAGGTGCTGGATGCCGATCCGGTCGCGTCCTGCATGGTGGTGGCCCGGCTACAGGAATACGGCATCGAGACCCGCAGCGGGCTCGGTGAGGTCTGGAGCCGGGGCGGTCCGGCGGAGTCGCTGTGCTTCTCCGGCGCGAATCTGATTCCGCTGCGCGGCGGTCCCGACGATCTGAAGGCGTTCGCCGATCGTGCGGCGCGCTGGCCGCGGGTGTGTTCTTCGGTGGTGGGGCGTCAGGAGTTGGCGCTGCCGCTGTGGGAGCTGCTGAGTGGCCGGTGGGGGCCGCCGCGCGAGGTGCGGCCCGAACAGCCGCTGCTGGCCCTGGACGGGCCGTCGGCGGTGCTCGCCGATCCGGCGGTGCGCCGAGTGCGCATCGATGAGATCGATCGATATCTGGTGGCCGCGGTGGCGATGTTCACCGAGGAGATCGGGGTGGATCCGCGCGCCGGGGACGGCGGGCGCGGCTATCGGCGGCGGGTGGCGAGTCTGATCCAGTCCGGCCGGGCCTGGGCGCGTTTCGAGGACGGACAGGTCGTGTACAAGGCCGAGGTGGGTGCGATGTCCCGGCGCACCGGGCAGATTCAGGGTGTGTGGGTGCATCCCGACCGGCGCGGGCAGGGCTTCGGCACCGCGGGCACCGCGACGGTGGCCAATTCGGTGGTGGCGTCCGGGCGCACGGCGAGTCTGTACGTGAACAGCTACAACGAGGTTGCCCGCCGCGCGTATGCGGCCATCGGATTCCGGCAGATCGGCACGTTCGCCACAATTCTGGTGGACTGACCGGCCCGTACTGTCTGTCCGTGCCGTGTGTCGCCCGGTTGGCGGGGCGTTGGCTGGATACCATTTCGCCCGATGGTGAAACTGCGAATTCCGCTGTCACTCCGCAACTGTCGGCAGCTGCGTCGCCGGACAGGCGTGGTGTTGACGGCCGTGGTGGTCGCGGTATCGGCGGACGCGTGTGCGACGGGGCCGAAGGGGCCGCTGGCCGCCGCGGCCGATTTCGTCGCCGACTTCGCCCGGCACGATGTGCAGGCGGCGGCGGGGCTCACCAATCAGCCCGACAAGGCCGCCACGGCATTGGCCTCGGCATGGGACAACTTGGGCGCGCGAACGATGTCGGCGCATACCGGCTCGGCTCGGGTCAGCGGCGATACCGCCACCGTCGACTACACCTACGAATGGCATCTGGCGAAGAACCGCGTCTGGACCTACACCGGGCAATTGCAGATGGGGCGCGTCGATGGTGGCTGGCAGCTGCGGTGGACCGCCTCGGACATCCATCCGCAGCTCGGCGACACCCAGACGATGGCGTTGCGGGAGACGCCCGCGCCGCGTGCCCGCGTCAACGAACGCTCCGGGACCGATGTGCTGATTCCCGGTGTGGTACACCGGATCACGTTCACCCTGGCGCAGGCCACCGATCCGGGGTACAGCACCTGGGCGCTCGCCGCGGCACTGCACCGGTTCGACGACACCATCACCGCGAACGGCATCGCGAACGCCGCGCGCCGAGCCGGTGCCGCGTACACCGTCGCACTGCTGAGCGAGGTGGAGTTCAACCAGGTCAGCGGCGATCTGCTGGGGCTTCCCGGGGTCACCACCGCGAAGGAGTGGGATATGGTGCCCACCGATCGCGGCTTCGCCCCGGATCTGATCGCGCAGGTCCACAAGACCGTCATCGACGAGGTCGACGGTAAGGACGGCTGGGATGTGGTCACCGTCAACGCCAACGGCGTCGATACCGATGTGCTGAAAGAGGTTGCGCCGCAGCCTGTTCCATCATTCGCGCTCAGTCTCGACCGGGCCGTGCAGAATGCCGCGCAGCGGGCCGTGGACGGGCGGCCGGACAAGACCGTGATGGTTGTCGTACAACCCTCCACGGGCGCGATACTCGCCGTGGCGCAGAACGAACCGGCCGATGCGGACGGGCCGATCGCGATGTCGGGGTTGTATCCGCCGGGGTCCACCTTCAAGACGGTGACCGCTGCCGCGGCGATGGCCTCCGGCGCCGCCACGCCCGATACGGTGCTGCCGTGTCCGGGACGAATCGTCATCGGGGAGCGCACGATTCCGAACTACGACGAGTTCGGCCTGGGCGATGTGCCGATGTCGCAGGCGTACGCGCGCTCCTGCAACACCTCCTTCGCGAAACTGGCCAGTGCTCTGCCCGCCGACGCGCTCACCACGACGGCCACGAGATTCGGTGTGGGCCCGGACTATTCGATCACCGGGCTCACCACGGTCTCCGGCTCGGTCCCGCCGACCAACGACCTGACCCAGCGCACCGAGAACGGTATCGGCCAGGGCCGGGTCCTGGTCAGCCCGTTCGGCATGGCCCTGGTCGCCGCGACCGTGGCCCACGGCTCCGCACCGGTGCCGTACCTGCTGTCCGGACATCCGACCAAGGTCTCCGCTCCGCGTCCCGCGCCCGCCCCGACGGTGATCGCCGGGCTCCGGCTGATGATGCGCAAGGTGGTCCTGGAAGGCACCGCCACCCGCATCGCCGACCAGGGCGAGGTGTACGGCAAGACGGGTGAGGCCGAGGTCGAGGGCGGATCCCACTCGTGGTTCATCGGCTATCGCGGCGATATGGCCTGGGCGACCCTGCTCGTCGACGGCGGCAGCTCCGACAACGCCGTCGACGTCACCCGGGACATGCTCGCCGCGCTCCCACCGGGCGAAGCGTGATTTCGTCGGCGAGGCGCGGGGTGAGGTAGCCGCGAGTCGCCGTGGAATCTCACGGCGATGAGTAGCGCTCGGCCCGAGCTCGGCGGTGGCATAAGGGTTTTCAGTCGCCACCGAATGGTCGGAGTGTGGCGTACGGGTCCAGCGGGATGAGGGTGCTACGCGCCGGTGAACCGTCGTGCCGGTGGCGGATTGGTCGGTGGAGACTCAGCGCTGGGATATGGGTTTCAGGTCGCCGTGCGCGACGGCGGGGGCGGTGTTCTGGTCGGGGGTGGTGGAGCTGACCGAATAGTCGCCGAGGATTTCGACGGCCCCGGTACCTGCCAGAATCATGCCCGCCGTGATGACGGCTAATGTCGACCGCTTCATGGGCTTCTCCCTTGTCGATGAGGGTTTCTCCCGTGGGGGCGTATGAGATCGAAGGGTCCCGAAACTGTGATCGCCAGTTGTTAGCTGGTCACGAAACGGTAGAACGGGACGCTCCGTGCCGACAACCCCCCAATCAGGGGAAAAGCCGTCGAAACCCGGCTGCTGCGCAGGTCGGTGGACGGGTCTCGATTTGGTTTCGCTTCGGTATTACTCCGCGCGTCGCAGGCTGGCGGCCAGGTGATGCTGTTCCGGCTGCCCGACCGCGGCCATGCGCAGGGTGTAGTCGATCGTGTCGCCGGATACGCGGAAGGTGCGGCCCAGGGCGGTGACCATCTTGGCGGTGGTGGTCCGGCCGATCGACGTGGAGCCCATGTCCAGGTGCAGGCCGTCGTCGTCGACCGACAGCGTGCCCTCACAGATCTCGGTGATGCCGGTCGGGTGCGCGAGGATCAGCTCGATCCGATCCGGGCCCGCACAGCGCAGATAGCCGGTTTCCGCGTGCAGCGAGCGGCCGTCGGCGGCGTGCCGGGTGCGCTGACGATAGGTGAGGAACGGCCGGCCCACGTGCCCGAAGTGGATCTCCTCCTGATAATCGAAGGATTCGATGGTCGGATACTCGCCGTGTCCGGAACCGCGCCAGACGCCCAGCAGCGGAGCGAGTCGGGCGATGTCGGGGTGAGGCGCGACGGGGGCGTTGGGTTCGAGCACGGCGGTCAGCATAGTGCGCGGCCGAGTGCCAGGCGCGCACTCACCGTGCTGAATCGTCACAACGGCCGTACGGGGGCTTGACAGCGCGACGGCCGCGCGAAACGGATCGCCGGACCGCTTGCGCAGCGGTTGCCGGGTGGTGCGCGCCCGCGGATCAGTGCACTCGATTGATCGTGTTCCGTTCGGCCTCGGTGAGCGGTGCGTCCGAACCGGTCAGGTAGCGGACCAGGGTGGTGTGATCGTCCAGCACCAGCCAGGTGATGTCGTCGGACAATCCGCCGCGGGCGGCCTTGGTCGTCACACCGAGGTGAGCGCGACCGCGGGTGTCGGTGCAGACCGCCGGGGTCGCGGTCGCGCCGATCTTGGCGATGGCGCAGCGGGTGACCGCGCGTTCGAGCGCGGGCAGACCGGCCGTGACGATCCAGCTGCCGGGGCGGGCTCCGTGCTCGACGAGCATCCGGGCCAGCCGGTTCGACCAGCGATCCAGCTCGCGCGGATCGGGCGTGTCGACACCCGCCACCGCCGGGCGGTGACGTTGTCCGGCGGGAGCGAGGGGGTGCTGCGGCCGGGTGGGATGGCAGGTATCGCCGGACGGCGTAATCGGCTTCGTCATCGTCATCTCTCTTTCGGATTCGAGCACCCCCGCATTCGCGGTACCTCAACTCTCGTTTCCCGCAACGAGATTCGGCAGCAACCCCAGTGCTGCGTGTACGCCTCGCAGGGTGGGGTGATCTGCACCCTGGGGTGCTTGCGTCGGTACGGGATCGGGTAGCCGCACCGCACTCGCCCGGTCCGCCGAACGGTTTCATCGAGGTGTTCCGGACCAGGCGCACCCGCGGCGGGCCGAAGGTGCCGGGCCGCCGCGTGCAGGGCGGTCGGCCGGGTCGTCAGCAGGGGAGGTTTTCCGCGGTGCGGGATGTGTTCGAGTGCTGGGTGCAGGGGCGTTGTGATGTTGTACGGCGGAGGGTGAGTACCGTCGAGGTGGAACCTGATGGGGAAGTCTCGGGCCGCGGTGAACCTGCGCGGTGATGGGGACGTGTTCTGAGCGAGTGTCGGGGCCGGGTGCGCGAATCGGTGCATCCGGCCGGTCATGTCAATGCGCTGTTCAGGATGTTTCGTCTGGTGTGATGAGAGCTCATCCGGTCGGCGCGTGAGTCGGAACGAGGTGCGGCGATGCAGGCGTACACCGCGGTTGTGGGTCGCGGCGAATCGGCATCCGTGCCGTCCGCGACCCGGCAGTGGTGGGTGTTGACGCTGCGTATGGTGCGGGCGTCGGTGCGTAACGGGGAGCTGGTGACGGCGCTGTTGGCTCCCAGCGTGTTCACGCTGGGGTTCTATGTTCCGCTGAATCGGGTGATGTCGTTCGGGCACGGGTTCGGCAGCTATGCGCAATTCCTCATGCCGATGATCGTGATGCAGGCGGTCTCGTTCTGCGCCGGTGCGGCGGCGCTGCGGGCGGCCACCGATGCGCGCGACGGGCTGGACGACCGGTTCGCCTCGATGCCGATGCCGGTCGTCACGCCATTGGCCGCCCGCACCACCGCCACGCTGTACCGCATCGTCGTCGCGGTATCGGCGGCGATCGTGTGCGGGTACGTGATCGGCGCACGATTCCGTGGAACTGCCTGGCACACAGTAGGTTTCGTGCTCTTCTCGGTACTGGTCGGACTGCTGCTCGGTCTGCTGGGTGATCTGCTGGGCGCATTGTCGCGCAGTCCGGAGGCGACCACCCAGGCGCTGGTGCTGCCGCAGCTGATCCTGGGCATGGTGTCCACCGGATTCGCACCGGCCGATCAATTCCCGGGCTGGATCCAGGGCTTCGCGCGGAATCAGCCGGTATCCGGATTCGTGAACGTGATGCGGGCGCTGTCCGGTGACACGGATACGGTGAGCTGGGCGGTGCTCGGGCCGGGGTTGCTGTGGCTGCTGGCCGGGCTGGTGCTGTTCGGCGTCGCCTCGGCGGTGGTCGCGGGACGGAGGCATCGATGACGGCCGTCACGGACCTGCCCCGGGTGGCCGGTCGCACCGAGATACTGCGGAACCTGTTGCCGCAGACGATGATTCAGACCCGTCGGCTGCTGGTGCGGTGGCGTCGCGATCCGGTGACGATGGTGCAGTCGCTCGGCTTCCCGGCGCTGCTGCTGGTGATGATCAATACCGTTCTGGGGCATCAGGTCACGGCGTTCTCCGGAGCGAGCGCGCTCTACGGTTCGGTGCCGATGGTGACCTTGGTCGGGGTGATGTCGGGTTCGCTGGCGGGGGCGATCACCCTGGGCCGGGAACGGGATGCGGGACTGCTGGCGCGGCTGTGGGTGCTGCCGGTGCATCGCGCCTCGGGCCTGATGGCGCGCATCGTGGCCGAGGCGGTGCGGATCCTGACCTGTACGGTCGTGCTGTTCACGGTGGGCGTCGCGCTGGGATTCCGCTTCCACCAAGGGATTCCGGCCGCGATAGCGCTGCTCGGCGTGCCCGTGCTGTACGGCCTCGGTTTCGCCACCCTGGTCACCGCCGCGGCCGTGTTCACCGCCAAATCCGGACTGGTGGAAGCGATTTCGCTCGGATCATCGCTGATGATGTTCTTCTCGACCGGATTCGTGCCGCTGGCGGCCTACCCGGGCTGGGCCGCACCCATCGTGGCGCACCAGCCGATGACGTATGCGATCGAGGCGATGCGCGGATTGTCCCTGGGTGGTCCGGTCCGGGTGCCGCTGCTGGCCACCGTGGCTTGGTCGGTGGGTGCGATCGTCGTCTTCGCGATACCGGCCGTCGTCGGCTACAACCGCGCCAGCCGGACCTGAACCGCTCAGCGCAGTCGCGCGGCCGCCTCGGCGACCAGGGCGGCCGAATCGCGCGGGCTCAAAGCCATCGCGCGGAGCTGGTCGAACATCACCCCGAAACGGCGAATCTCGTTGTGGCCCTCGACGATGTCGTCGCCGGCGATGCCCTCGACGTAAACCAGTTCCGGGTCGCCGGGTTCGGGGAAGTCCAGCACCACGAACGAGCCGACCATCGCCGGATGGGCGCCGGCGTCGAAGGGCAGCACCTGCAGGATGACGTTGCGTTTGTCGGAGTACTCGCTGAGCCGTTCGAGCTGATCGCGCATCACGTCCCGGCCACCGACGACGCGACGGATCGCGGCCTCGTCCAGTACCACCCACAGCTCGAGCGGATTGCCCTCGCGCGCCAGGACCTTGCCGCGCTCCACGCGCGCGCGCAGACGTTGTTCGATCACCGACGCCTCGACCTTGGGCATCGCGGTGTCCAGCACCGCCCAGGCGTACCGCTCGGTCTGGAGCAGGCCGGGGATGAACGAGGTCTGGAACAGCCGCGCCGAGAGGGCTTCGGTCTCGAAATTGATGTAGGCGGCGTACACCTCGGACACCGCGGCCTCGAACGGGCGGGACATACCGGGCTTGAGCGCCTCGGACAGGAGCTTCAGCGCGTCGTTGCGACGCTCCTCCGCGACGCCGTACAGGTCGAGCATCGTCATCAGCGTGCGTCGTTGCGGGCGGGCCTGCGCGGTTTCGATCCGGTACAGCGTGGTCACGTTGATCCCGGTCTGGGAGCTGACCTCCTCCTTGCTGATCCCGGCCTCCTCCCGCATCTCCTGCAGCAGTACCGCCAGCCGTCTGAGCTGGACCGTCAGCACAGTGCGCTTACCTGCCATCGCGCCCTCTCCCGTGTGCACTCGTCGGAATGCGCTCGTGCGTTCCGCATGCGTCGATGTGTCTGGGGCAGAGCCTATTCGCCTTGCGTGCCGAGTGGGGCACGAACCCGGCCATCTGCGGATATCGGCGGTTGCCGACCCTCCGCAACCGGCACGCAACGATACGGATCGGGAATCGATGCGATATGCGGTTCGTGATGTTCCGGACGTTCCGGGCATCGGGATCCAGGTGCACGATTCGGGACCACGCCCGTGCGTTGTGGCAGGTGGGTGATCATAATGGACGGGGGATTCGTGCCGGACGCGGCGCGACGAGAGGCTGGTTCGCGAAGTCGGAGCTTCGGTTCTCGTGGCGGAGTCGGCGCACCGACCGTGACCGGGATACCGGACCGTCCGTCCGGGTTGATCCGCCGAGCTATTTCCGAGGACTTTTCAGCATACTTTCGGCGAACTTCCGCTGCGGCGCTGATTGTTCCGGCTGGAATCGAGGCCGGTTGTTCACCGGAGGTCGACGCAGGGGAATGCGTACCGTGCAGTCTGGCGATGACGTGTCCAGTAAATGATCGGAAACCGGGCGGCCGGTGTGCTTTCGTGGCGGAAAGCCGATGTGGCTCAGGCGATCCTTGCGCAGGTAGAAGGTAACGGAGGTTGACCGAACCGATGCGGATGCAATCTTGCGTTCTTGCATTTGTGCGTGCATGATTCGAGCTAACCTAGTCGTGTTCCACCGATCCGATGACCGGTACAACTCAATCCGGAGACCAATTATGTTGGTGCAAATATTGGTGCAGTCCCGATTTTTCGGGGTGCGGCAATGACGATGTCGATAGCTGGTGTGCTGCCGACGGCGCCGCAATTGTTGTGCGCGTTTCAGGGACGACGCTTGGATGACCAGGTACTCCTGCGATCGGCGCGGGCGCTGGCCGAGATGCACGCCCGTCGCGTGCGGCTGCGCGACCCCATGATGGCCGCCGAGATCGACTGTCAGCGGGGCGAACTCGTGGACGACATCAACGGCTGGGTCGAGCGGGCGATGCCCCAGCACCGCAACGGCGCTTCGCTGCACACCGAAAGCCTCGGCGCGGTGATCGACCGGATGGCACGCAGTTGGGTCGAGGCCAACCAGGCCATCGACCGGGAGGGCGCTCGCAGCGACACCACCCACAAGCACTGGTACCACCTGGCCGAACTCGTCGACGGGTACACCGATCTCGTCATCGATGTGGCCGGAGGCCGTCGCAGGCTGCCCGAGCAGTGATCGGATCAACCTGCGGTCCGGCGTAATACCCTCCAGCTCAACGCAATACCGCGCGGCCGCGTACCCGGCCCAGAATCAGCAGGACCAGCAGAGTGACCGCCACCAGCAGCGTGGTGCCTGCCGCGGCATCGAACACCCGGCCGCGATCCGTATCGGCGAAGATGCTGATCGGCAACGTCTTCCAGGTGGCCGGATACACCATCACGGTCGCCCCCAGCTCGCCCATGGACAGTGCGATCGCCAGACCGGCGGCCGCGCCCAGTGCGGGCAGCAGCAGAGGCAGGGTGATCCGCGTCAGCACGCGTGCCGGACTCGCGCCGAGGGATTCGGCGGCCTGCCGGTAACTCGGATCGAGCCGGTCCAGCGCCGCGGCGACCGCGCTGAACGCGTAGGCCAGTACCAGCACCGAATGTGCCACGATGACAATCCATTTCGTGCCGCCGAGCAGGATGGGCCGCTGGTTGAAGGCGATCAGCACGCCGAGCCCGATCGCCACCGACGGCACCGCGACCGGCAGATGGAATACCGTGTCGGTCAGCCGCCGCCACCAGCTCGGCGCTTCCCGGGCCGACAGCGCGGCCCAGGTGCCCAGAACCAGTGAGATCGCGCCCGCCAGCAGGGCGGTCTGCAGGCTCACCGACAGGCCGGCGGCCTGCTCGCCGGACAATTCGTGCCGGAAATTGCCCAGCCCGAGCTCCGCGGGCAGCGCACCGGTCCATCGGCCCGCCAGCGCCGCGGCCACCACGGTGGCGATCGGGGCGGCGAACACCACGAGAACCACCAGTGCGAAGACCGCGAGTACCACCGCGCGTCCGCGACGGGTCCACACCAGCATGATCAGCCCTCCTGGGTCGTGCGGGAGACGGCGAGCCGCGCGAAGACGAGGCGGTAGGCGATGTACAGGGCCAGCGACAGCGCCACCTGCACCGTGGCCAGCACCGCCGCGCCGGGCAGATCGAAGGTGACGATGCCGCGGGTGTAGATCAGCGCGGGCAGGGTGATGACGCCCTTGGCCCCGGTGAACAGCACGATGCCGAATTCGTTGAGCGTCAACAGCAGAACCAGACTGCCACCCGCCGCCAGCGCGGGCCACGCCTCGGGAAGCACCACGCGTCGCAGCACCCGCCATGGTGAGGCGCCCAGGCTCGCGGCCACGTCCAACTGCTCACGCGGCAGCTGGGCGAACGCGGCCAGCAGCGGCCGGACCACGAACGGGGTGAAGTAGGTGATCTCGGCGAGCACGACTCCGGTGGGGGTGGTCAGGAAATTCAGTGCGCGGGAGTGGTTTCCGGTCAGCTGGGCGAGCAGCGCGTCCAGCGCGCCGGCACTGCCGTAGAGGAAGGTGAACGCCAGCGTGATCAGGAAGGACGGCAGGGTCAGCACCGTATCGATGAGCCGCCCCACCGCGCCCGATCCGGGAAAGGGGACGAAGGCCAGTACCACCGCGACGAACGAACCGAGCACCAGGCATCCGGCGGTCGAGCAGACCGCGATGGATACCGTGCGCCACAACGCGTTCCGGAACGATGCCGACCCGAGCACCTGGGACCAGGCCCCGGACTTCGCGGTGGATTCGGTCAGCACCCGCACCACCGGGTAGACCGCGAACAGCAACACCACCAGCAGCGGCGGGGTGGACCAGACGATCGGCCGCCAGCTGCGCTGCGCCGCCTCCCGTTCGGAGGTTGCGCCCGTGACGGACGGTTCGACGGCGAGTGAGGTGCTCATCGGGCCCACTCCCCTCCGGCGTACATGGTGCGACCGGGTACCCAATCCCCCTCATGGACCGGGTACCCGGCCGACGAACCGGCCGGTCGATGTGGTCTGACCGCAACAACTCTTGTGGTGTGATGGCACCGTACGGGGAGGTTCTCGGTATCCGGCTGCCCCCAATCGACCTCCGTGTGCCCCCAGGGCCCGATGGGCGTGCGGTACCGAGTTCGTCGAGTGTCGCGTGGCCGCATACGCGCCTCCGCGCGGGGATCGAGTGCGTCGTCGGCTCGTGGCATGACGGTTGAATTATGTTGTGCTGAGGCCGCTTCGGTGGGGCGGGTGCGGATCATGTGAAAGCCCCCGGCCTCGCACCGACCGCGGTGGGGATGAGCGTGCCCGCCGGGTCGGGGAGGCGGACGCCGACGACGGCGCCGTCCGCGATGTCCAGCGGGCCGGGGACGTCGGCGGTGAGTTCGATCGGCAGGCCGGTGACGTCCAGTTGGAGTCTGCTGGTCGCGCCGCGCCATACGCGGGAGACGATGGTGGCCAGGACGGCGTCGCGCTCGTTGGTGGAGCAGATCTGCACGGTGTGCGGGCGCATGCAGAGCAGGCCGTCGTCATCGGGCTTCCAGTCGAGCTGCCCGACACCGGGTTTCGGCGCTTGTGCACGCAAGGTGCGTTCACCGCACTGGACCAGTGCGGTGTCACCGGCAATATGTTTCACCGTGCACGGCAACAGATTCGCCCCGCCCAGGAACGCCGCGGTGAAACTGCTCGGCGGTCGCCGCCACAGGTTCTCGGCGGTGTCCACGTCGACCAGACGGGCATCGCGCATCACCGCGATCCGATCCGCGAGGGCCAACGCCTCGGATTGGTCATGGGTGACGTACAGCATCGCCGTGTCCGGCAGAGCTTTTCGCAGCTGCTGGAGTTCGGCGAGCATGGCTTGGCGTAACTGCGCGTCCAGGGCCGCGAGCGGCTCGTCCAGCAGCAGCACCGAGGGGCGGATCGCGAGGGCCCGCGCGATCGCCACCCGCTGCTGCTGGCCGCCGGACAGCTCGCGCGGCAACCGCTGCGCGTAGTCGGCCATTCCGACCATCTCCAGCACCTCGCGCACCCGATCCCGGATCTGCCTGCGCGGCACCCGATGTGAGCGCAGGCCGAACGCGACGTTCTCGAACACCCGCATATGCGGAAACAACGCGTAGGACTGGACGACCACGCCGATGCCGCGCTTGGCGGGCGACAGATCGGTGACATCGCGTCCGGCCAGCCGGACCGCACCCGAGGTGGGCCGCACGAATCCGGCCAGCGCCTTCAGCGCGGTGGATTTCCCGGAACCGCTGGGCCCCAGGAGCGCGACCGTCTCACCGGCGGCCACCCGCAGGGTGAATTCGGCTAGGGCGGTCGTGGCCCGACGGCCGCGACCGTAGCTGACGCCGACCCGATCGAAGACGATCGCGGGTTCGGTGGAAGTTCCGGTGGCGGCGTCGGTGCCGGTGGCGGAGGTCGCCGGTGCGAACATGCTGCGCTCCTGGGGGTTTCGGTCTAGCTGCCGGTGGCCTTCTGATACGCGGCGACATCGCCGTCGAGATCGTCGAGGACCTTGTTCCAGTCCGGCGTCAGCACGGTGACGTCCTTCAGATACGAAGCGGGAGACGGAGTTCCCGCGGGGGCGTCCTTGAGGTCCGTGTGTGCCGAGATCGCCATCGCGTCCGGGCCCAGGGTCTTCTGCACATCGGCCGAGAGCAGGAAGGTCATCAACTTGGCGGACGCGTCGCGATGCGGTGCGCCCTTGGCCATCCCCATGACGTACGGCAGGGCGACCGTGCTGCGCTTGCCGTCGGCCGTCGCGGGATAGAACAGGCCGAACTTCGCCCCGTTGTCCTTGATCTCGATGAGGTTCATCTGGATGTCGCCGTTGGCGACCAGCAGCTCACCCTTGTCGACCTTGGTCTGCAGTTTGCCGGTCGAGGAGGACGGGCCGACATTGTTGGCCTGCAACTTTGCCAGGTAGTCCAGTGCGCCCTGTTTGCCGTAGAGCTGTTGCAGCAGAACCAGCACCGCCGTGCCGTCCCCGGCCTGTCCGGGCGTCGAATACTGCAGCTTGCCCTTGTATTCGGGCTTCAGCAGATCGTCCCAGGTGATGCCCTCGGTGTGGACCGACGGGTTCGCGATGAAGGTCAGGTAGTTGCCCGCGAGGGTGACGTACTTGCCGGCGGGATCCTTGTCGGCCGCGGCGATCGCGCCGGTGTCGACGCCGCTGTCCTGGAGCAGCCCCTGCTCGGCGGCCTTCTGGATGAACGGCGGCAGGGTCACCACGAGATCGGCCTGCGGATTGGACTGCTCCTTGTCGATCCGGTTCACCACCTCACCGGAACCGGCCTCCACGTAGTTGACCGAAATGCCGGTCTGCTTGGTGAATTCGGCGAATTCGGGTTTGTACCAGTCGGCCATGCCGTCGGCGGAGTACACGGTGACAGTCTTGCCGTCGCCCGCGCTGGTACCGGTGCCGCCGCAGGCCGCGACGGACAGGGTCAGGGCGGCGGCGGAAATCGGGATCAACGTGGTGCGTGCGAGGCGGGAGATCGAAATACGCACGATGACTGCAACTTTCGTTCAGAGCGGAAGAGAGCGATGAAAGGGTCGGGGGTGTTCGGCCAGCAGCAGGTCGGCGAATTCGACCACCGAGGGCACGATGTGGGTGGCGCCGGCCTCGCGCAGCCGGTCCTCGGTGTGCGCGCCGGTGAGCGCGCCCGCCACGACGCGTGCGCCCGCGGCCAGGCCGGTTTCGATATCGCTGGCCGTATCGCCCAGTACCGCAACACGATCCACCGCATCCGCGCCGAGGCGCAGCAGCGCGGTGAGCACCATGTCCGGATAGGGGCGGCCACGTCCGGCCTCGGCGGGGCACAGGGTCAGGTCGGCGATCTCGTGCCAGTCCAGCGCGTCCAGCAGGCAGTCCTGGGTGCCGCGGCTGAAACCTGTCGTCAGCGCGACCTTGATCCCGGCCTCGCGCAGTCGCGTGATCGCCTGTGCCGCACCGGGAATGGGGGTCGCCTCGGCGGCGAAACCGGCATAGGCGGCCTCGAAGGCGCGATTGGCCCGCTGGACGCGCTCCTCGTCGCCGAGGATCGCGCGGAATACCGTGATCTTGGACTGGCCCATCGTGCGCACCACGTAATCGGTGGCCGCCTCGCGTTCGGGGCCCCGCGCGGGGATGTCCGCCGCGGTGGCGGCGGCGTCGAAGGCGCGCAACACCAGGCCGCCGTCGGCGACCGTGGTTCCGGCCATGTCCAGTACGGCCAACTCGATGCGTTCGTCGGACAAAGTATTTCCCTTCGCGGAGTCGGGACCTTCAGAGGTTCAGCAGGTCGGCGGTTTCCTCGCCGATGGCGGGGCCCAGGGTCATGCCGCGGCCGCCGGGACCGGTGACGACCCACACGTCGTCGTCGGCTCGCGCGCGGGTGACGATGGCGTTCGGGTCGGTGCTCTGGCTGTAGACACCGGCCCACCGGCGCACGATCGGGGGCAACCGGCGGCCGAGGAGTTCCTCGGTGACGGCGGTGAGGTGTTCGTAGGGGGCCTCGTCGACGTCGAAGCCGAACGGCTCGTCGTATTCGTGGGTGTCGCCGATGGTCAGGCCGCCGTGCAGCCGCTGTACGCAGAGCAACTGCATGCGGTGTTGCGCGGCGGTGAACGTCTGCGCCTGCTCGAGTCGCAACCGCTCCAGTGCCTCGCCCGCGAAGCCCGGGTAATAGCGGAAGCTGTCGCCGTCGGCGATGGCGGTGGTGAGCGGTTCGCCCAGCGGGGCGGTCTGCATCATCTGCAGCCGGACGCGCCGAACGGGTATGTCGCCCACCAGTTCCCGGGTCAGGCCCGAATGCGCCGCCCCCGGGCAGACCAGAACCAGGTCGGCCTCGAAGCGGCGGCCGCGATCGTCCACCACGACTCCGCCGCTGATCGTGCGCGCCTCGGCTCCGGCATGGAAGGTATAGCGGCCGGTGCGTTCCATATAGGCGCGCAGCGCGGGCATGGCCTGGCGCGACTCCACCACCGCATCGGTCGAACAGTGCAGTCCGGCAAGGAATTTGCCGCGCAGGGCCGGATTCAATTCCCGCACGCGGTCAGGATCGAGGAGTTCGAATCCGCGCTCGTCCGCGTTCGGGCCCGCCGCGGCGGCCCCGGCGACGGCGAGTTCGGCCTCGGTGCGCACCAGCGTGATCGAGCCCGCCGCACGGAATCCCACTCCGGTGACCCGGCCGCCGATCTCCTCCCACAACCGGCGCGAACGCAGCGTCAACTCCAATTCGCCCGCGCTGCGGCCCGATACCCAGACCAGCCCGAAGTTGCGGACCGTGGCGCCGCGGGCCTCGATCTCGCGTTCGAGCTGGATGACCGTATGCCCGCGGCCGGTCGCGGCCAGGGCATGTGCGGTGCCGAGGATTCCGCCGCCGACGATGACCAATCGCATGACCGAAATCATGCGCAATGGTCTAGACCGTCTGGTGTTTCCCGCACCAACACTGGGTTAACAATTGGTATAGACCAATTGGGGTATGCTGTCGGGGTGAATGTCAGGGGCGCCGGGCGCCACGATCGGGTGAGCGGGCTCGCTCGGCGCGGGGGCGGTGTGCGCGGCGAGAAAGGGATTGCCGAGAATCGTGGTGTGAGCGATCTCGCGAGCGAACCGCGGGCACTGCCCGGTCCGCAGGCCGCAGCATCGGCCCGTACCGAGATATCCGGCGTGAGCGCCGATTTCGGCCGGATGTCCAAGGCGTACCGGGTGCGGACCGAAATCGAGGCCATCCTGGATCGCCTGCGCGAGGGCGATCCGGTGCCGCCCGAACGCGAACTCGCGGCGCGATTCGAGGTCGCACGCGAGACCGTCCGGCAGGCGCTGCGAGAGTTGCTGGTACAGGGCCGGATTCGCCGCCAGGGCAGGGGCACGGTGGTCTCCCGCCCGAAGATGGTGCAGCCCTTGTCCTTGCGTTCGTACACCGAGGGGGCGATCGGCCTCGGCCGCCGACCGGGCCGTCTGTTGGTCGGCTGGGACGACATTCCCGCCGATCCGGAAACCGCCGCCGCGCTGGATATCCCGCCCGGCGGGACGGTCATGCATCTCGAACGCGTGCTGTTGGCGGACGACGAGAAGGTCGGCCTGGAGAGCACCTATCTCACCCCCGCCCGCTTCGGTTCCCTGCGCGCGACCTACGACCCGACCACGTCGCTCTACGCGGCCATCCGAGCCTCGGGCGTCGTCTTCGGCTCGGCCATCGAACGCATCGAAACCGTCCTCGGCTCGCCCCGGGAGGCGGCTCTGCTGGAGTGCACCACCGCACTTCCGATGATCCTGCTGCACCGGCGCACGGTCGACGCCGACGGTATCCCGGTCGAACGTGTCCGCGCTCTCTATCGCGGCGACCGGATGGCCTTCGAAACCCAACTGCGCGAATGAGGTTCGCGCGGTGCGACCGACTCCCAGCGATCGTCGCGCGTGGCGAGGAACCGCGTTCTGCGGGACGGCTCTCTCGCGCACTCGGACCGTACGGCGTCTCAGCGAATCTGGGGAGCGACCTTCTCGCCGAGTAGTTCGATCGTGTGCAGCACGCGATCGTGGGGCAGAGTGCCGACGCTCGGGTGCAGCATGAAGCGGTCCAGGCCGAGGGTGTCGCGAATCCCGGCGATCTTCTCCGCGACCCGGTCCGGCGTGCCGACGAACAGTGATCCGGCGGGCGAGCGCAGGGCTTCGAACTGGTCGGGAGTCATTGCGCCCCAGCCACGTTCGCGGCCCAGCCCGCTCATCGCCGCGGCGTAGGGCCGGTAGAAGTCGGTCACGGCCTGTTCGTCGGTGTCGGCGATGTAGCCGTGGGCGTGCACCGCGATCGGCTGCGGTTGGTGTCCGCCCTGCTCCAGGGCGCGGTGGTACAGGTCGACCAGCGGGCGGAATCGGGCGGGTTGACCGCCGATGATGGCGATGGCCAAGGGGAGGCCCAGAAGTCCGGCCCGCGCCACCGACTCGGGACTGCCGCCGACCGCGATCCACACCGGCAGCGGCCGGTCGGTGCGCGGCTGGACGACGGTGTCGTGCAGTGCGGGACGGAATCGGCCGGTCCAGCTCACCGGCTCGTCCGCGCGCAGGCGCAGCAGCAGGGCGAGCTTCTCGTCGAAGAGGTCGTCGTAATCGGCCAGGTCGTACCCGAACAGCGGAAAGGATTCGGTGAAGGAGCCGCGTCCGGCCATCAACTCCGCGCGACCGTCCGAGAGTAGGTCCAGGGTCGCGAATTCCTGGTACAGTCGTACCGGATCCGCAGAGCTGAGCACGCTCACCGCGCTGGTCAGCCGGATGTGTTCGGTGCGCCCGGCGATGGTCGCCAGGACGACCGCGGGCGCCGACGCCGCGAAATCCTCGCGATGGTGTTCGCCGACGCCGTACACGTCCAGACCGGCGCGTTCGGCGGCGACGGCCTCCTCGACGACCTGTCGCAGCCGTTCGCCCGCACTCGGTGCGGGTCGCTCGCCGACCGGATGCCGTTCGGCGAAGGTCGTCAGTCCCAGTTCCATTGTTCTTCCTCCTGTGCTGCCGATGTCGACAGCCTAAACGGACCGTGGTCCGGATAAATTCCGCCGGGGTCGGCGTTGCGGAGTGCCGGGATTCTCGAGGGCGGATACCGATAGTCTTGTTCCATGGCAGTCCGCACTCGCAAGCCGCTCTTCCCCGGTGTCCAGTCCCCGATCCGTGAAGTTCCGCGATCGATCGCGCGTCCGGAGTACGCGTGGAAGAACACGGTCAACGAGGGCCGCGAGCCATGGGTGCAGACGCCCGAGACGATCGAGAAGATGCGTGTCGCGGGCAAGATTGCCGCGCAGGCGCTTCAGGAGGCGGGTAAGGCCGTCGCGCCCGGCGTCCTCACCGATGATCTGGACCGCATCGCGCACGAGTACATGTGCGATCACGGTGCGTACCCGTCGACGTTGGGCTACAAGGGATTTCCCAAATCCTGCTGCACCTCGCTGAACGAGGTGATCTGCCACGGCATCCCGGACTCGACGATCATCGAGGACGGCGACATCGTCAACATCGACGTCACCGCCTACATCGACGGCGTGCACGGCGACACCAACGCGACCTTCCTCGCCGGTGATGTGGACGAGGAGGCGCGGTTGCTGGTCGAACGCACCCACGAGGCGACCATGCGGGCGATCAAGGCGGTGCGACCGGGCCGGGCGCTGAACGTCATCGGCCGCGTCATCGAGTCCTATGCCAACCGCTTCGGCTATGGCGTGGTGCGCGACTTCACCGGACACGGCGTCGGCCCGACCTTCCACAGCGGGCTGGTCATCCTGCACTACGACCAGCCCGCCATCGAATCGGTCATCGAACCCGGCATGACCTTCACCATCGAGCCGATGATCAACCTCGGCGGCATCGACTACGAGATCTGGGATGACGGCTGGACCGTCGTCACCAAGGATCGCCAGTGGACCGCCCAGTTCGAACACACCCTGGTCGTCACCGACACCGGCGCGGAAATCCTCACCCTCCCGTGAGGATGCGCACGCCCCGTGGTTCGAACTGCGCACGCGGTGCCCGGTTGTGCCGGGGCGACAAGTGAGTCAGGTTCGCGGCATCGTGCGTCGGTTCGATGTCCGCTCGCGAATAGGGCTGTGTCACACAGGTGTTCGCGTGTGGCGAGCGTCGAGATGCCGAGCTGTTTCGGCTGGCGGTGACGTACGGCGGTTCGTCACCGGGGAAAGTGCGTGGCCCGCGGATGTGCCGGTGCCGAGGGCGCCTCGTCCGGATACGGTGGCGTGGTGAAAGGGGCGTTGCTGGTCGCCGGGACGACCTCGGATGCGGGCAAGAGTGTCGTGGTGGCCGGTTTGTGCCGGATGCTGGCGCGGCGCGGGGTGCGGGTGGCGCCGTTCAAGGCGCAGAACATGTCGAACAACTCGGTGGTGGCGCTCGACGGGGGGGAGATCGGGCGGGCGCAGGCGTTGCAGGCGCGTGCGTGCGGGCTGGAGCCGAGTGTGCGGTTCAATCCGGTGCTGCTCAAGCCCGGAAGTGATCGGCGCTCGCAACTGGTGGTCCGGGGCCGGGCCGTGGATACGGTCGGGGCGCGGGACTACTTCCGGCATCGGCGGCAGCTGCGCGAGGTCGTGGCCGGTGAATTGGCTGCCCTGCGTGCCGAATTCGATGTGGTGATCTGTGAGGGAGCCGGATCGCCCGCCGAAATCAACCTGCGGGCAACAGATCTGGCGAACATGGGTTTGGCGCGGGCGGCGGATCTGCCGGTCCTGCTGGTCGGCGATATCGATCGCGGGGGTGTGCTCGCGCATCTGTTCGGGACCGTTGCGATTCTGGAACCCGAAGACCAGCAGCTCATCTGCGGATTCATCGTGAACAAGTTCCGCGGTGATGTCGAGTTGCTGCGGCCCGGACTCGATACGCTCGCCGAACTCACCGGCCGGCCCACACTCGGCGTTCTGCCTTTCGCCGAGGATCTGTGGATCGACGCCGAGGATTCTCTCGGCACCGTCGCCGACGCGCCGGTCGGTCGCCCGCGTCCGCCGCTCGGAACCGAATGGCTGACCGTCGCGGCGATCAGGTTGCCGCGTATCTCCAACTCCACCGACGTCGAGGCGCTGGCCTGTGAGCCCGGGGTGTCGGTGCGCTGGGCGGACGATCCGTCCCGGCTGGCCGATGCCGACCTGGTGGTGCTGCCGGGCAGCAAATCCACTGTGAGCGATCTGGAATGGCTGCGCCGCAACGGAATCGCCGACGCGCTGTGCGAGCGCGCCGCGGCCGGACGGCCGATCCTGGGTATTTGCGGCGGATATCAGATGCTGGCCCGGCGCATCGTGGACGAGGTCGAATCGAGTGCCGGGGAGATCGCCGGCCTCGGCCTGCTGGACCTGGATATCGAGTTCGCCGAACCGAAGGTGTTGCGCCGCACCACCGGCCGGGCCGCCGGTTCCGGAATCCCGTTGAGCGGCTACGAGATCCACTACGGCCGCGCCCGCCGTACCGGCGATCCCGCCTGGCTCGAGCTCGACGACGGTCGCGCGGAAGGCAGTGCGCGCGGTGCGATCCGGGGTACGCACCTGCACGGCCTGATGGAGTCCGACGACTTCCGCCGGGCCTGGCTGCGCGAGGTCGCCGCGCAGGCCGGGCGTTCCGGATTCCTTGTCGCCGAGGATATTTCGACCGTCGACGAACGCGAGTCCCAGCTCGACCTACTCGCCGATCTGATCGAGAAGCATCTCGACACGACCGCACTGGAACGCCTGATCACCGCCGGCGCACCGTCCGGGCTGCCCACCCTCGCGGCGTCACGCAACCCGAATGCTTGACTGCGCCAACCATTTCCGAACTGTTCGTCCCGCTCGAACCGGAATGCTCGAGCGTTGTCCGGACGACTTCGGTTCGCCCGCGCTGCTGCCAGTACGGCAGGTCGATCGCGTGATCATCGCCCGGCTCTGCTCAGGTTGCGCGGTCTCGTCTCGTCGTGGAGTTCGGGCGCATTCGGACGGCTGGTACGACCGTCGGGCGCCGGGGCCGCCTGTGGGTGGAACAGCTCTCTGACCGGCCGTGAGTGGGCCACCGCGACGATTCGACGACGGCGCGTGGCGGAGCTCTCCATGGCGACGGTGCGTGGTCAGCGACACGAGGTTCACCGGCCCTGGGCCGTGTACCGTGGGACGGCATGGAAACACGGCGGATCGCGGTCGGTGACCGCGCCTGGACCGTTCGAATCGATGGCTCCCAGTTCCGGCACACGGTCGTCCTGCTCCCCGACGCGGGCGCTCCGGCCGATGTCTACGACGCGGTGTGCGCCCGCCTGCACACCTCGGACCTGCGCACGATCGTGCTGGAATCGATCGAGGGGCTCGACACCGCGGGTGTCTACGCGATCCTGGACGACCTCGGCGTCCCGTGGGCCAATCTCGCCGGTTACGGCGCGGGCGCCGACCTGGCGTGGCAGTTGGCCGCCCGGGGCTTCGGCCGATTCATGGGCCTGGTCGTCGCCGGACGGGGACATCCGGCCGCTCCCGGCGCGGACGACACCGTCGCCGACCCGAACTGCCCGGCCGTGGAGATTCCCACCACCGTCGTCGCGACGAAGAAGCTGTCGCGCCCGGCCGCCGAGGCCGCCGCCCGCCACGTTTATGGAGAATTCCGCGTCGCGCAGGTCGACGTCACCGATCCGGCCGCGGAGGCGGCGCAGGAATTCGCCACCGAGATCGTGCTGCGCAGCGGCCAGTGGTGAGGCTGTATTCTCTGCCTCCGCTCCGCATCCTCTGCCTCCGCTCCGCATCCTCTGCCTCCGCTCCGCATCCTCTGCCTCCGCTCCGCTCCGGCGGGTTCGCGGCGCTGTAAGGCTCACCCGCACCGCGAACCAGGAGTCGGCGTACTGCGAGGTTGGCGGGACCAAGGGTCAGGAGTGGCGAGCGGGGTGCACCGTCATGAGTTGTGACCGGCGAGCCAGCGCAGCCAGGAGTCCAGTTCGGTGAACGCTTGCCGCCGCACCGCCTCCGAGGACAGGAACACATCGTGCCGGGCGCCCTCGATCGGCACGACGTTGGTGCGTTGCCCCAGGCAACCGGACCAGCGTTGGATCTGGCGCACGTCGAGCACGGTGTCCGCGACGTCGGCCGCGGGGCCGTAAGCGCGCATGAACTTGGTCACCTTCGAACGCAGGATCAGAGCGGGAACGCCGACGTCGAGGCCCTGATGCAGCCGAGCGTGCCCGCGCCGGATCGCGTGCAACCAGCCGAAATGTACCGGGAATCCGCTCAGCGGCTTCCAGTCCAGGTCGTAGTCCCATTCGCCGGACGCACTCCGGTGCAGGCTGTCGCCGTAGGTGGTGATCGTCTGGCCGGGCAGGGTGGCCATGGCGCGCAGCCGACCCAGACCGCCGATCACGGCGTTGCCGACGATGGTCCGGTAGTAGGCCGGGCCCTGCAGATCGAACCAGGGGCTGTTCAGTGCCAGTCCGGTAATCCCCTGTGCGGCAACGCCTTCGGCAGCCTGTAGCCGATCCAGCCAGAGCGAGGTCACCAGTCCGCCGGTGGAGTGGCCCATCACCAGCACCGGCAGGCCGGTCTCCTCGCGCACGAGGCGCAGCGCCTCGTTCAACTCGGCGTCGTACATCGCCAGATCGGTGACGTAGTGCGGGGTCTGCCCCGAGCGCAGCGAACGCCCGCACTTGCGCAGATCCAGCGCGAAGAAGTGGTGGCCCTGGGCGGCCATGTGCTCGGCGAGGTGCCGCTGGAAGAAGTAGTCGGTGAATCCGTGGACGTACAGCACCGCGGCGGTCGCCTCGGTCGTCGCCAGATATCGGACCAGGGTGGCCTCGACCGTGCCCTCGCCGTCCGGGTCGGAACCCAGCGGTATTCGGCATTGTTCGTATCCCGCACCGAGGACATCGGGCTGCCAGGATTCGGTCCGCGGCCCGGCCAGCGGCGTCTCGTTCGTCACAGCCTCCACGATATTCGACCCGCTCAGCGGCGTCTCGGCACAGGTAGCCCGCTCGCAGCAGGTGTGGCGGTTTCAAAAACGGGCATGCCGAGGGGCAGAATCAGGTTGAAGTGAACGGCGGGTAACCTCGAACCCGTCGTATTCGCCGGAATTCCGGTGACGCACAACACAATGCCCAGGTTGGTCCGCCCGGGGGCGACCGCGCACAAGGACAAGGAAGTCGATCTACCCGTGCCGAACGCTGCGATGACTGAAAAGACCGATGTAGTCCTCATCGGTGCCGGCATCATGAGTGCCACCCTCGGCGCGCTGCTTCGCCAGCTGCAGCCCGATTGGTCGATCACGATGTTCGAGCGCCTGGACGCTGCCGCCCCGGAGAGCAGTGACCCCTGGAACAACGCCGGTACCGGGCATTCCGCGTTGTGTGAGCTGAACTACACCCCGCGCACCGCCGACGGCGGGGTCGACGTGTCCAAGGCTGTCGACATCAACGAGCGGTTCCAGGTCTCGCGGCAGTTCTGGTCCTATGCGGTGGAGAACGGCGTGCTGGGCACGCCCTCGGAGTTCATCAACCCGGTCCCGCATGTCAGCTTCACCCACGGCGCGGACGGTGTGGAGTACCTGCGCAAGCGGTACGAGGCGCTGTCCCGGCACCCGTTGTTCGAGGGGATGGAGTTCATCGACTCACCCGACGAGTTCTCCCGTCGGCTGCCGCTGATGGCCAAGGGCCGCGACTTCGCCGAGCCGGTGGCGCTGAACTGGAGCTCCAAGGGCACCGATATCAACTTCGGTGCGCTGACAAAGCAGCTGCTGGCCTATCTGGGCCGCTCGGGTGTCGACATCGCCTTCGGCACCGAGGTGCGCAACCTGTCCAAGCAGTCCGACGGCAGCTGGCTTGTCAAGGTGCGCAACACCCGTACCGGTTCGACCCGTACGGTGAACGCGAAATTCGTCTTCGTCGGCGCGGGCGGTTACGCACTGCCGCTGCTGCAGAAGGCCGGTATCTCCGAGATCGCGGGCTTCGCCGGATTCCCGGTCAGCGGCCAGTTCCTGCGCTGCACCAACCGCGAACTGATCACCCGGCACGAGGCCAAGGTGTACGGCATGGCCGCGGTCGGTGCGCCGCCGATGTCGGTGCCGCACTTGGATACTCGCGTCATCGACGGTAAGCGCGGACTGCTGTTCGGTCCGTACGCGGGCTGGACGCCGAAATTCCTCAAGGACGGCAAGTACGGCGATCTGTTCAAGTCGATCCGTCCGGGCAATCTCACCCCGATGCTCGGCGTCGGCGTGACCGAGCTGGGCCTGGTCAAGTACCTGGTCAGCGAGCTGCTGAAGTCCCCGGCGGGCAAGGTGAACGCGATGGAGGAGTTCATCCCGCGCGCCGACGGTCACGACTGGGAGCTGATCACCGCCGGTCAGCGTGTGCAGATCATTCGGCGCAAGGGCGTCGGGGGTGTGCTCGAACTCGGCACCGCGGTCATCACCGCCTCCGACGGTTCCATCGCGGGCCTGCTCGGCGCGTCGCCGGGCGCGTCCACCTGTGTCTCGGCCATGCTGGACGTGCTGCAGCGCTGCTTCCCGCGCGAGTACGCGAACTGGACGCCGCAGCTGAAGGCCATGGTTCCCTCGCTGGGTGTCAAGCTGTCCGAGAATCAGGCGCTGTACCACGAGGTTTGGGACTGGTCGACCAAGGCACTCGGTCTGACCGAGAACACACCGGCGGCAGAACTCGCGCAGAGCTGAGCGATGTGATAGCAAGACGCGATGATGTCAACGGTTGCTCTCAAAAGGTCGTGGGCCGCGGATCTGGACACCGCGACGCTGTACAAGCTGCTGAAGTTGCGCGTCCAGGTTTTCGTTGTCGAGCAGAAGTGCGCGTATCCGGAGCTGGACGGACTCGACCTGCTGCCGGAGACACGGCACCTGTGGCTCGACGACGAGGGTGAGGCGATCAGCACGCTGCGCCTGTGCGAGGAGCACGAGAACGGGGTGAAGTCGTTCCGCATCGGCCGGCTGTGTACCACGCCGCAGGCCCGCGGGCACGGCTACACCACCCGGCTGCTGCAGGCCGCGCTCGCCGAAACAGGTTCGGCCACAGTGCGACTCAATGCGCAGACCTACCTGATCGATATGTACACCAAGCACGGTTTCGTCACCGACGGCGAGGAGTACATCGAGGACGGTATCCCGCACATTCCGATGCGGCGCGGTTAGCCTGCCGGTCCCGCGGCCCGGAAGTGCTTGCGGGACCGTCTATTCCGGTCGTCCTCAGGTGCTCGGTCGTCTCAGTGCGGCGAGATCGGCTCGTTGCGCACTTCGCGGGTGAGCAGGGTCGCGCCCGCCACCGCGCCCGGCATCAGCACGATCGCGACGAACGGCACCAGGAATGCCGCCGCGAGCGGAATTCCGAATCCCCACACCAACATTCGGCGTGAGCGCAGTAATGTGAGTTGGTCGCGCATGGGAATTCCGCGACGTTGCATGGGAACGGTGGTCAATTCCTGCACCAGGAAGAATCCGGTGACCCCGATGCCCAGCACGGGCACCACCGTCTGCCCCACCACAGGCAGGAATCCGGCCGCGAACAGCACCACGCCCCACACCGCGGCTCGCAGCACCAGCGCGATGCCGTCCGTGAACATTCGCCAAGCCGGCACACCCGGTCCCGGTGGCGCCTCGCCCGGCGACTGACTGCGGTCCACGTGCTCGGCCAGCGCCTCGTAGAACGGCTGTCCCAGCGCCAAGGTCAGCGCCGTGAACGTGATCACCGCCAGGAACAGGCACAACACCAGCAACAACACGTCCAGGAAGCCGCGCAGCACGCCCGGCCACGGCGATGCCCAATGATCCGCGAACGGCGTCGCCCACGCGACGACGTCTCCCGCGAACCACGCCACGGCGACGATCGCGACCAGGTACAACACCAGCGCGATGAGCCCCGGCACCAGCGCATACCCGAACCGCCGCCGATGCGTCGCCACCCACCGCTGCCCCTGCAACAGATATCCGAACCCCGCAGCCAGATCACGCACGCGCGCAGTCTATGCGCCCGCAGTCGAAAACGCCTGAGCGGTGCGCATTTCCGTGGCCGGTCCGGATGTCCGCGGGTGTCTGCCGGAGCCTGCCGGTCGGACGGTTCGTAGTCCTCGGGGAAGCGGTCGTGCAGATCCTCGCCGTTCTCGCCGCGCACGCTCACAGCAGGGGCGGGGGAATGCCTCGCCGACGCGGCAATAGAGTTGGGGAATGTCCGAGTCCGTCGCTGATGTCGTCGCTGGTCCGCCCATTGCTGCCAGAGAGGCCGGGTTTCCGTTCTCGGCGGTGGTGGGGCAGGAACAGTTGCAGTTGGCGCTGATTCTGTGTGCGGTGCATCCGGGGATCGGGGGTGTGCTGGTGCGCGGGGAGAAGGGGACCGCGAAGTCGACCGTGGTGCGGGCGCTGGCACAGTTGTTGCCGCCGGTGGCCGACGAACGCGGTGCGGAGCGGCCCGCGCGGCTCGTGGAGCTGCCGGTCGGGGCGACCGAGGATCGGGTGGTCGGCTCGCTGGATCTGCAGCGGGTGCTGCGTGACGGGGAGCAGGCGTTCCGGCCGGGCCTGCTGGCGGCCGCGCATCACGGCGTGCTTTATGTGGACGAGGTGAATCTGCTGCACGACCATCTGGTCGACGTCCTGCTGGACGCGGCTGCGATGGGCCGGGTGCATATCGAACGCGACGGGGTGTCCCATTCACATCCGGCGCGGTTCGTGCTGGTCGGGACGATGAACCCGGAGGAGGGCGAGCTGCGTCCGCAGCTGCTGGACCGATTCGGGCTGACCGTCGACGTGGCCGCCTCCCGCGACGTGGACGTGCGCATGGCCGTCGTGCGTCGCCGCCTGGACTACGAGGCCGACCCGAACGGATTCGCCGCCCGGTACGCCGCGGCCGACCGGGAGATCGCCGACCGCATTCTCATTGCCCGTGACCTGGTCGGCGAGGTGGAGCTGGACGATGTGGAGTTGCGCCGTATCGCGGCGTTGTGCGCCGGCTTCGACGTGGACGGTATGCGTGCCGACCTGGTTGTCGCCCGCGCGGCGACCGCACATGCCGCGTGGCGTGGAACTAATTGTGTGACAGCCGATGACGTGCGTATCGCCGCGGAACTCGCACTGCCGCACCGGCTTCGGCGTGATCCGTTCGACGAGCCGGGCATCAGCGAGGAACAGCTGGAGGAGGCGATGCGGCAGGCCGCCGAGGAGGCCGCGCGAGCCGAACAGAACTCCGGCGAATCCTCCGGTCCGGCAAGCGAATCGGAGACTCCGCCGCCCGATGATCCGATGCCCGAGCAGGGGAGTGCCGAGGGCCCCGGCGGTCCGCCCGACGACGATCCGGACGGCGGCCCCGATACGCCCGGCGGCGGTGGCGGCGCGCCCGAGGGCCGGGCGGGCGCTCCGGCCAATTCGACTGCCCGGCCGCCTCGTTGGGAGGTGCGGGGCGTCGGCGAGGGCGCGCCGGGACGGCGTTCGCGAGCGAGCACCCGGCACGGACGCGTCGTGCGGGCGATACCCGATGCCGCGGCCGGACTGCATCTGCTCGGTACGGTCTTCGCCGCCGCGCCACAGCAGCGCGCCCGCGGTCGGATCGTGGGTCCGCTGGCGCTGGAACCGGAGGATCTGCGCGGTGCGTATCGCGAAGGGCGCGAAGGCAATCTGGTGATCTTCGTGGTCGACACGTCGGGCTCGATGGCCGCCCGGGATCGGCTCTCGGCGGTCACCGGTGCGATCGTCGCCCTGCTGCGCGATGCCTATCAGCGGCGCGACAAGGTCGCGGTGATCACCGTGCGCGGCAGCGAGGCCGAACTGGTGTTGCCGCCGACCTCCTCGGTGGATATCGCGGTGCGTCGCCTGGCGGGCCTGCGCACCGGCGGTAAGACCCCGCTGGCGCGCGGCCTGGTCGAGGCGCGGGAGGTGGTTCGGCGCGAGCGCGTGCGCGATCCGCAGCGCCGCGCGATGGTCGTCCTGCTCACCGACGGCCGCGCCACCGGCGGCACCGACCCACTCCCGCGCGCCCGCGCCGCCGCCCGCGTCCTGGCTCGGGACGGTGTCACCGGCGTCGTGGTCGACTGCGAACGCGGCATGATCCGCCTCGGCCTCGCCGCCGACCTCGCCCGCGACCTGCGCGCCACATACATCCGCTTGGCCGAGATCACCGGCGATGCCGTGGCAGGTGTCGTGCGGTCGCAGGTTTCCGGAGTCCGTGCTGCCTGATCGTTACGCCGTGCGCTCGCCGACCGTCGTGCGAGTGAGTGCGGAGTGCCTCGGGCGCGTGGGCTATTGCGTGGCGGACGTGGTGAGTTGATCGGCGAGCGCGGTCAGCAGTTCGGAGCAGCCCGCGTCGACGGTGAGGGTGGCGAGCGGGTCGCCGCGGGTGTGGCCGCGGTTCACGATGACGACCGGGCGGGCGGTTTTGGCGGCGTGACGTACGAAGCGCAGGCCCGACATGACGGTGAGTGAGGAGCCCGCGGCCAGGAGGACCTCGGCGGCCTCGACCAGGTCGTATGCCTCCGCCACGCGGTCCTTCGGGACGTTCTCGCCGAAGTAGACGATGTCGGGTTTGAGCATTCCGCCACAGTGTTCGCAGTCGACCATGCGGAAGTTCGCGGTGTCGGTGACCACGGCGTCGGCGTCGGGGGCGACCTCCAGGCCATCGGTGACCGAGTCGGCGAAGCCGGGATTGGCGGCTTCGAGCCGGTCGGCCAGGCGCATCCGCGAGATCAGGGTCGGGCAGCTCAGGCAGCGCACGCGGGCGTAGGTGCCGTGCAGGTCGATCACCCGGCGACTGCCCGCCTTGGTGTGCAGCAGGTCCACGTTCTGGGTGATCAGCCCGCTGACGGCGCCCGCACGCTCCAGCCGGGCCAGCGCGCGATGTCCGGGATTCGGCCGCGCGGCATCCATCCGCCGCCAGCCGACATGATTGCGGGCCCAATACCGTTGCCGGAACACCGGATCCCCGACGAACTGCTGATAGGTCATCGGATTGCGCGGCGGCGAACTCGGCCCCCGATAATCCGGAATCCCGCTGTCGGTGGACAACCCCGCCCCGGTCAACACCGCCACCCGACGGCCCGCGACGATGTCGAGCACCCGATCGACAGCGCTCACGGTCGGAAGTTCCGGCATGAATCCAGCGTACGACCCGTCAACGGGGCCGCTCCTGGGAGCGGGCGAGTCCGCGCGCCGGCGTCGGCAAGCTTCTTGCGCCGCCGCGGTGCGGCCTGGGGTGGGGGCCGGGGTGTTGGCCGGGTGTGGCAACGTGGAGCAGCAGTTCGCGTGCGGAAGGAGCGGTGTCGATGCCCAGGGGTGTTCCCGAGACGGTGCCCGATGACGGGTTGACCACTCGGCAGCGGCGTAATCAGCCTCTTCTGGCGGTGCATACCGGGCCCGGCAAGGGGAAGTCGACCGCGGCGTTCGGGATGGCGCTGCGGGCCTGGAATCAGGGGTTCGACATCGCGGTGTTCCAGTTCGTGAAGAGTGCGAAATGGAAGGTCGGGGAGGAGTCGGCGTTCCGCACCCTCGGTCGGTTGTACGAGGAGACCGGCGTGGGCGGCCCGGTCGAATGGCACAAGATGGGTGAGGGCTGGTCCTGGACCCGCAAACAGGGCACCGAGGAGGATCACGCCGCGGCCGCGCTGGCCGGTTGGCACGAGATCGCCCGCCGCCTGGCCGCCGAACAGCACCGGTTCTACGTCCTCGACGAATTCACCTATCCGATGAAATGGGGATGGGTCGATGTGGACGAGGTGGTCGAGACCCTGCGCGCCCGCACCGGTAATCAGCATGTGGTGATCACCGGCCGGGACGCGCCGCAGGCGCTGATCGATGCCGCCGATCTGGTCACCGAGATGACCAAGACCAAACACCCGATGGATGCGGGCCGTAAGGGTCAGCGCGGTATCGAATGGTGAGCACACCCGCGGTGGTCATCGCCGCACCGGCCTCCGGAAGCGGAAAGACCACTCTCGCAACGGGTTTGATCGGAGCGCTGCGGCGCGTGGGACATACCGTGGCGCCGTTCAAGGTGGGCCCGGACTATATCGACCCCGGATATCACGGTCTGGCCGCCGGACGTCCGGGCCGGAATCTGGATCCGGTGCTCGTGGGCGCGGAGCGAGTGTCGCCGCTGTATCGGCACGGGACGCGCGGGTGCGATATCGCGGTCGTCGAGGGCGTGATGGGCCTGTTCGACGGTCGCATCGATGAGAACCAGGCGCAGTCGGTCGCGGAGGGATCCACCGCGCAGGTCGCGGCGCTGCTGGGCGCGCCGGTCGTGCTGGTCGTGGACGCGCGCGGGCACAGCCAGAGCCTCGCCGCCCTGTTGCACGGATTCGCCACCTACGACAGCGAGATCCGGCTCGGCGGAGTGATTCTCAACCGCGTCGGCAGTGAACGACACGAACAGGTATTGCGCTCCGCGTGCGACCGGGTCGGTCTGCCAGTGCTGGGCGCGCTGCCGAGGATGGCCGAATTGTCCGTTCCCTCGAGACATCTGGGCCTCATCCCCGCGGTGGAACACGGCGACGCCGCGCGGTCCGCGGTCGACGCGATGACCGAACTGGTCGCCGCTCATGTGGATCTGGCCGCGATCGCCCGGCTGGCTGGGGCGAGGGTGTCCGGGCCGAGCTGGGAACCGGGGGCGGAATTGTGCGCGTCGGTGGACGCTTCGACGAACCCTGCTACCGGTATGTGGGGGGCACGTGACCGTGTGGGCGGCCCACGGCCCGCGGATACCGCCGGTGCTCCCGAATCGAATGCGACCGGCGGTTCGGTCGGCGATGGTCCGGTGATCGCCATGGCCGGTGGTCCGGCGTTCACCTTCGGATACGCCGAACATCGCGAACTGCTGGCGGCGGCGGGTGCGCGAGTGGCGGTCTTCGATCCCCTGCGTGACGACTTGCCCGCCGGCACAGCGGGTGTGGTACTGCCGGGCGGCTTCCCCGAGGAACATGCGGCGGAGCTCTCGGCGAACGATCGGCTGCTCGACGCGGTGCGCGCCGCGGCGCAGGCCGGTATGCCGGTGCACGCCGAATGCGCGGGACTGCTCTATCTGACCCGAAGTCTGGACGGACATCGCATGGCCGGGGTAGTCGACGCGGTCGCCGAATTCGGTCCGCGATTGACACTGGGTTATCGGGACGCGGTGGCGCTGACCGATTCTCCGCTCTGGTCTGCCGGGCAACGGGTTCGCGGACACGAATTCCACCGGACCAGACTGATTTCCGCCATAGTCGACGAAGCGGCATGGGCGTGGCGCTCACCGGATGGCGCCACCGTGCGCGAGGGTGCGGTGACCCATCGAGTGCACGCCTCCTACCTGCACACCCACCCCGCCGGAAACCCCGCGATCATCGCCGGATTCGTTACTTCCGCAGCCGATTACGCCGCCCTGCGCGCCGATGTGTGAAGTACGTTCCGGCAGCGGCGAACTCGTCGTCGGCGTAGGATACCGACCTGCGACCGACGCCGCGGATATCGTGCGCGCGGTGCGCGAAGTGCTGGGAGACGAGAACTTCCGTTGTCTGGCGACGATCGACCGTAGAGCAGGTGAACCGGGATTCTCCGCGGCCGCAGCCGAATTAGGTGTTCCGGTGACCGCGTTCACCCCCGATGTACTCGCCGAAGTGCCTGTCCCGAATCCCGCATCCCGGACCAGAGCCGCTGTGGCCACCTCCAGCGTCGCCGAGGCCGCCGCCCTCCTCGCCTGCGAGAAGTATTGTGGCGCAGGTTACCTCGTAATCCCGAAAACAGTCCTGGGCTCGGTGACGGTCGCGGTGGCCCGCTGCGGAGCAGGTTGACCAGGGCGCGAAACAGCCACAACCGATCCGAGGTCCGGTCCGTTCGCCGTACTCACCCCCGCCAGGATTCGAGTACCCGGTCCAGCGCCGGTCGGATCCTCGCACGGGCCTCCTTGCGCGGGGTACCCGCCATCAGCAGCCGGTCGTAGTCGGTGTCCAGGTGGCGGATCGAGGCGATGACCGCGAGCGTGACCGCCTCGGCGGCAAGAACTTTCGCGGCCGCGCTGCGTCCTACCCGCCCGCTGCCGCGCACCGCGGCGTGGTCGGCGATCTCGGTGGCCCGTTCCGGTGGGCAATTCGGGAACAGCCGCTGGATCTCGGCGGACATCCGCATCTGGAATTCGACGTCCTGAGCCGCACGCCGGGCGGTATCGCGTTCGCGGCGGCGCAGCCGCGCGTCCTCGTCGGCCAGGCACTGTTCCTCCGCGCGGGCCAGCGCCTGTTCCTCGACCAGGATGCCCACGCGTTCATGACGTTTGCGCCGGGCATTGAACCGCACCACGATCGCGGCCAGGGTGCTCTCCTTCTTGGCGCGGCGGCTCAGGGCCGCATCCCCGGCGGGCAGGAATTCCAGATGGTCGAGATCCGCGCAGGTCAGGCACAGCGGCCCCGCATCGGACATGATCTGATACGGCTCGGTGTCCGAACATTCCGCGCAGGTCCAGTCTCCGGTGACCGCGACGACCGTGAGATCGGGCGCTTTGTTCTGGCGCTGCATCATCTGCTCGCGGCGGGCCGGGCTGAGGTCGGGGGAGAGCCAGTGCGTGCGGAACACCGCCTCGTCACCGTCGCCGACGAAGCTCAGCGGCGCACGATCGCGGCTGCCGGACAGATAGGCGGTATCGCTCGGGGTGAGCCCGCCCTCGCGCGCCCATTCGCCAAGCAGATCCGCGACATCGCGCAACCGCCCCGCGTCCACCGGGGCCAGCTTCGCCAGCGAGGGCGCTCGCCCCTGCCGCCACCGCTCGACGTGCGCCGAGGTCAACCAGCCCAAGCCGACCAGCACATCGACCGTGGACACGTACTTGTACTGGGCCATTGCCGCTTCCGCGGCCGCGACCACCCGACGCCGGAGCTTGGACATGAAGGGAACCATAGAACACGGCGACGACAGATCCCGCGCCCTGATTCGCGATGCGGACCGGGGCACGATCGGCGTCGAACCGCCGCGTCCGCCTCAGGGCGCCACGGACGTCCAATCGGCGAAGCCGGTCGGATCGTGCCGCCCGATACTGGCGTGTTCGAACAGGCCCCAGCCCTCGGCGTCACCACATCGAGCGCTCGCGACATGATCGATCGCACCCCACGGAATGCGCGCGGCGACAGCGGGATCGGTCAGATCGTAACTGCTGGACGAGGACCAGTCCGCCCCCTTCCACATGCCGTGCTGCCAATCCGGATCGCCGCCGTAGCCGCAGCCGATATGCAGTGCCATGAAGGTGTGCGGCGTGATCCGCACCTCCACCGGCTTCCCGTCCGAGGCTGTCATTTCCAGCCGCGCGGCAACGGGAATCCTCGTGCCGGAACGATAGTCGATATGCACGCGCGGCCAGCCGAGTTGCTCGACCCGGCCGTCGGCCCAGATCCGGGTGGCATCGTTGAGGGTGCGGAATCCGTCCGGATTCTCCTGCACGATGACCACGATGGCGAAGTCCTCGAAGCGCAGCGGCGCGTACATCCACCAGAAGCCGCCCGGTCCGGAGGCGCCGGCGCGTCCGGCCGGTTCTGTCTCTCCGACCGGCCGGATCCCCCACGACCGGTCCCGGCTGCCGGTCCAGACCTGCGGATCCACCGCGATATCGGTTCCGTCCACGTGCAGCGTGCCCGCCCAGGAGCCCACCTGCGCGAACCGGGACGCGTCGATGATCGGCCGATTCCCGGCCAGAATGAGATGCGGCTGTTCCATGATCGCCGGGAAGGCTCCGGTCCAGGTCAGGTCGAAACCGAGATCCTCGTGCTCGCAAACGATCCGGATGCGGTCGAGCGGTTCGAGCACCTCGACGCGATAGCCGCCGACCCGCTGGTCCAGGCCGCGCTCGCTGAGTTCGGTCGAAAAGCGCACGGCCCGTTGGGTTTCACCACGCCGCACGGCCGCGTACGCATCGATGACGCCCAGGTTCGGATAGACGCCCAGGCCGGTCACCAGAAAGGTGCCCCCGTCCCGGTCGTGGCCGTTGAAATAGCTGCGGTCGTAGAAGTTCCGGTCGCTGGTGCCGACCCGGGCCAGCGACAGCGGAGTCTGGTGGATCGGAAACTCGTCCAGGGGTGCGGGGGTCGGGCCGATGCCCCGGCCGTCGGATTCGCTCATAGCCGTCGATCCCATGCTGTCAGTCCCATTCGTAGGTGCCGTCGAGCAGAGCCTCGAGACTCTTGCGGTGCATCACGTAGTCGTCCCGGTCGGGTGTGTCGGTGTCCTCGCCGAAGTGGATCATCCGGCGTTTGACCCGGGCCATCACCACCCCGTGCCGCAATGCGGCGTAGACCAGGTAGAAGTCCAGGTCCCGCAGGCGATATCCGGTGGCCTGCTCGTACAGCGCGACCACATCCTCCCGGCGCAGGAAATCCGGCAGTCCCGGCTGACCGAACTGCGTCGCCAGGTCCTGGAAGAACCGGTGGATGAAGATCACCCACGCCACGTCGAGCTCGCGTGGGCCCAGTGCGGCCATTTCCCAGTCCAGCACCGCGACCGGATCGAACTCTCGGTAGATGATGTTGCCCGGTCGCGAATCGCCCCAGCTGAGCACGTCGGCGCCCGGATTCTGCGGCCAGTGCCGCTCGAGCCAGTCGAATGCCCGCTCCAGCAGCGGGATCGCGTATCCGTCCTCGGCCAGGGCCCAGCGGTACCAGGATCGGGTGGCATCCACGTGCCGGCGCAGCGAGTCGCCGGGTTCGACCAACGCCGGGAATCTCGCCGCCGGATCGGCGATGGCGTGGATATCGGCGATGATGCCGATGGTGTTGCGGGTCAGCAGCATTCGCTGCTCCGCGGTGGCATCGAACAGCCAGCCGATGAATACGTACGGCGGATTGTCCTCGGGGATGCGGCCGTCCACGCGCGTCATGACGAAAAACGGTGCACCGAGCACGGATTCGTCCGCCTCGAACCAGCACAGCGGCGGCACGGGCACCGAACTGTGTTCACCGACTGCGGCCATCACCCCGTATTGCCGTGCCAGGTCGTAGGTTTCGAAAACCGGGAAGGAATCGTCCTCCGGCGCCATCCGGGCCACGTAGGAGCCGCCGATCGTCTTCCCGTCCACCTGCCAGGAGGCGTCGAACAAGACCGACGAACTCGACATGCCCCCCGCCTGCGGTCGGCGCAGATCGGTGAGCGCCGGTGTGCCGTCGCAGCCGACCTTGTCGCCCAGCCAGCCGGTCAGGCGTTCGGCGAGGTCGTCGAGATCCCGGGCGCTGGTGGTGAGCTGTCGCCGCTGTTCGGGATCTGGATCGGAATCGTCCGACATGATCGGGACCTCCTGGCTGCTGGAAATGCCTGCGTGCCGTGTCGCGATCCGGTTCGGGCGCGGCGGCACGATGGAGGGAATGTAACGCGTTCTAGTCGCTGCGCGTGGTGGAATCCGTAGCCCTTTTTCGCCGGTACCGATGACCGGGATGGGTGGTTGCCGTCGTCGGGGGTGGCCTGCTGAGCGTGTCGCCGCGGGATGTATCAAGAGAGCCGGAATATTCGTGGGGAGTGTCCGGCGGGAATCGGTTTCGGTTGCGTGGGTTCGATCGGGAGGGCGAGCATGAGCGACGGTGTCCAGGAGCGGGACGATGTATCGGAGATCCGGCCGGAGCGGGGTGATTCGACGGCATGGAACCCGTTCACCCGCATCGCCTTCCGGTTCTTTCTGATCTACGCCGGATTGTTGTGCCTGACGATCCCGCAGATCACGACCGTATTCGCGGGCTGGTTCCGCACCTGGTTGCCGCAGCGGTCGGCGACCGGTCCGGAAAAGTGGCTCGAACCGGCGCTCGGCTGGTTGGGGCGCACGGTGTTCGGTGCGAGCGATGTGCGGCTCTACCCGAATGGAAGCGGTGATCAGGCGATCTACTGGGTGCAGGTCTTCGGCCTGCTGGTCGTGACGCTCGTCGCGACGACGGTGTGGTCGCTGCTGGACCGGCGTCGGCTCGAATACCGCACGCTCGCGGGCTGGGCGCTGCTGGTGCTGCCGCTGTTCCTGGGCGGGCAGATGCTCTTCTACGGATTCGTCAAACTGATTCCGACGCAGATGCGCGCACCGTCCCTGAGCACGCTGCTCGAACCGTACGGGCATTTCACCCCGATGGCGGTGCTGTGGAATCAGGTGGGATCGTCCCATCCGTACGAGATGTCGCTCGGACTGGCCGAGGTGCTGGCCGGGCTGATGCTGTACATCCCGCGTACCGCGGTGCTGGGCGCGATGCTGAGCGTGGTGGACATGGCCCAGGTGTTCCTGCTGAACCTGACGTTCGACGTGCCGGTCAAGATTCTGTCCGGACATCTGCTGCTGCTGAGCCTGATCCTGCTCGCACCGGAGGCTCGGCGGCTGGTCGCCGTGCTGCTGCTCGGCCGCGCCGCCGGACCTTCGACCGCGCCCTATCCGTTCCACACACCACGGGCCCGGCGGACAGCGGCACTGGTTCAGGTCCTCCTGGCAGTCTGGGTGGTCATCGGTCTGTGCCACATGCAGTGGCTGAACTGGCACCTGTACGGCACCGGCCGGCCGAAGCCTGCGCTGTACGGCATATGGACGGTCACGCGGTTCACCCGGGACGGACAGGATGTGCCGCCGCTGGTCACCGACGGGGACCGCTGGTACCGGGTCATCTTCGACCATCCCGGCACGTTCGAGTTCCAGCATATGGACGGCACCCTGGACAGCCTGCCCGCGACGGTCGATCCGGCGGCGCACCGGATCACGATTACGACTGTGCCGGGCCGGACCGGCCCCACGGGCGTTCTGACCTTCCAGCAGCCTGTGTCCGACCGTGCGGTGCTGACCGGTGAACTGAATCTCCACCGGGTGACCATTTCGCTCGAACACTTCGATGCCGACCGATTGCCGTTGCGCAGCACCGGTTTCCACTGGGTCCAGAACAATCCGCGCCACCCCTAGTGCCTCGACTCGACGTCGGGCCCGGCCCGCCCGGATGTCCCGGCCATGATTCGGCCGGTTCGACCCGAAGACGGCGCGGGTGCGCGGGAATTCCGTTGCGGCGCGCGGGGTTCGCATTCGGTATGACAGCCGAGTTCTCCGAAAATCTGAAAAAACTCCTGGACGACACCGCCGTTTTCGCGACGCTGGCGACCGTCGGTCGCAACGGGCAGCCGCACCTCACCGTGATCTGGCTCGAACGTGACGGCGACGAGTTGGTCTACTCCACCACCGTCGATCGGCAGCAGTACAAGAACGTCGCGCGCGATCCGCGCGTGACGGTGATGATCGTGCCGCCGGGTGATCCGTACGTCTACGCGGAGATCCGCGGCAGCGTCACCGTGACCCCCGATACCGCCCGCGAGCTGCCGGATCGGTTGTCGCACAAGTACACCGGCAAGCCCTACGCCGAGTTCAACCCGGCTTCGGTGAACGACGGCGAGCGCGTGATCGTGCGCGTCACCCCGACGGCGGTGCGTGGACGTCTCTGAACGGCGCCGGGCGGGTCGTGGGTGGTTGCCGGGGGCGAACGCGCGGCCCGTAGGCTCGAAACTTGTGCCGAACACGCAGGACGACCAGCAAACAGGTGACCCGAACTATGTCGTCGGGCTCGATCTCGTGGGCCGCCGCGTCGTCGTCGTGGGCGGCGGCTCGGTGGCCCAGCGTCGGCTGGGGCTGCTGATCGCCTCCGGCGCCGACGTGCGGGTGATCAGCCGGACCGTGACCCCGGCCGTCGAGGGGATGGCCGCCTCGGGGCAGATCGAGGTCGAATTGCGCGATTACGCAGCGGGCGATCTCGACGGCGCGTGGTACGCCGTCGCCTGTACCGACGAGCCCGAGACCAATGCCGCGATCGTCGCCGAGGCGACCGAACGGCGCATCTTCTGCGTGCGCGCCGATAACGCCCGGCTGGGTACGGCGGTCACTCCGGCCACCGCCCGATACGACGGCATGACCCTGGGTGTCCTGGCCGGTGGTCGGCATCGTCGTTCGGCCGCGGTGCGCAACGCCCTGCTCGAGGCGCTGCAATCCGGTGTGGTGACCGGCGATTCCGAACCGGCCGCACCCGGCGTGGCACTCGTGGGCGGCGGACCCGGCGACCCGGATTTGATCACCGTGCGCGGACGGCGATTGCTGGCGCGGGCGAATCTCGTTGTCGCCGACCGGCTCGCACCGCCGGAACTGCTCGCCGAACTCGCCCCCGATGTCGAGGTGATCGATGCGGCGAAGATCCCGTACGGGCGCTCCATGGCCCAGGAGGCCATCAACACCGCACTCGTCGAGGGCGCCAAGGCCGGGAAGTTCGTCGTGCGGCTCAAGGGCGGTGACCCGTACGTATTCGGGCGCGGCTACGAAGAACTCGAGGCGTGCGTGGCCGCGGGCGTTCCGGTGACGGTCGTTCCCGGTGTCACCAGCGCCATCTCCGTGCCCGCACTGGCCGGGATCCCGGTCACCCATCGCGGGGTCACCCATGAGTTCGTGGTGGTCAGCGGGCATATCGCGCCCGATCACCCGGACTCGCTGGTGGATTGGCCCGCGCTGGCCCGGCTGCGCGGAACGCTGGTCCTGCTGATGGCGGTCGAGCGGATCGAAAAGTTCGCGGCCGCACTTCTGGACGGTGGACGTCCCGCCGACACGCCCGTCACGGTCGTCCAGGAGGGCAGCCTGCGCACCGAGCGCGTGCTGCGCGCGGATCTGTCCACCGTGGCCGAACGCGTACGCGCCGAGGGCATCCGGCCGCCCGCGATCATCGTCATCGGCCCGACCGCCGGGTTCGATGCCGCGATCCCGGATTCCGCGCGGACCGCGGCAGCCGAATAATCGTCGCCGAGTGTCCCGGCAGGCCACGGGATTTCGGCTGTGAACAGCGGTTATATCCCGCGATTACCGGGGTTGCCGCGGTTCCCGGAGTGGGATTGTACGATCACCTTTCCATGTGACGTGGATCACATATCAACTTGCGCCAGACTTGCCACAACTCGAGGTAACCGGGTTACTGTGTGATCGGTAGATTCCCCCGTGGAGCAATGCGGCGCTACGGTCACCAGCCCTGATCTGTCGCATGCTCTCCGGTGCGATCCCGGCGTCGCGAGTGGCCGTCACCCTCGGGTGGAGGCTCATCGCCTCCGCCGGTTGTCGTTACGGCGGGGTGCTGCGTAGTGGCCCAGCCGAAGGACCTGCCGCGATCTTCACGTTCGAGAAGCGGGATGGAAATATGGCTGTACGATCTGTCGATCCCATTGACCGAGGTATCTGGGAGGTTGCCCGCTGGCGGGCTCATGTACGAAGGCATCCGTTGCGCTACCACCTGGTGGTCATCGCGCCGACCGTCGCGGAAGTGGTGCGGTGTGCGGGCGGATGGGTTTTCGATCGGACGAGTGCGGGCTGGGAGGTGACCGCCCTGGTCGCCGAGTGCTCGAACGTTCGCTCACTCGGAATTCTCGGCGCGACGGTGCTGGATCTGGAGCAGGCCCTGACCGTCCTCGAGCGTGATATGCACCCGAACGCGGTGGCGGTGGCCTCGCAGACGTATCTGTCCGATGATCGTGTGCGCGACGGCGTGCACGAATACCTCGATGGCCGGCCTGTCGAGGTCGCGCTGTGGGGGGACGGACTGCCCGCGGAACTGGACGAGCGGATCGAGCCGGTATCCCGTCGAATGAGCAACGCGGCGCGGGTGTTCAAGACGTGCGCGCTGGCCGCGGCGGGCTTACCGGGCGATTCGGCCGAGCTGACCGAGGCGTTCCGCACTCGTGAGCTGCCGCCGCCGAGCTGTCGGTACGACGGAGATCTCGTCTCCGCCAAGTGAATTCGCGGTCTTATCCCGCAATGTCCTTGTGCCCGTGTCGAAATGGCGTTCGCGCTGTCCGGGCCGGGTGCGTGATGGGCCGCGCGAGCCGATAGCCCCGGCACTGCCGTGCCGGGGCTATCGGCGTGCGTAATCCATTGGTGCCGAGAGCATTCGGCATTCTTGCCTGAAGCCGGCCAGGTCCCTCTCGGGGGCCGCGAGAGTGGAGGTGAGTGGTCGCAGCATGCTGACGCATGCCACTGAGAAATGTTATTCTCGCGATCGAGAATCAAACTTCCATTTTTCAAGAGTGAGGTACCGCGATGACGTTGCAGTCGGTATTGGACGATCTACGCAAGTTGCCCGGAACGGGTGAGGTCATTCCGGTCATCGACCCGGCGACCGAGGAGCCGATCACCGAATTCACCGACTGCGGGCCGGAGGCCGTCGACGAGGCGGTGAAGCGGGCGCGGGCATCGTTCGAATCGGGTGTCTGGCACACCATGCCGGGCCGTGAGCGCGCGAAGATCATGTGGCGCATCGCCGATCTGATGGATCACTACGCCGAGGATCTGGCCCAGCTCGACTCGCTCAATACGGGTATGCCGCTGGCGCAGGCGCAGATGATCGTGCCCACCTGCGCGGAATTCTTCCGTTACTACGCGGGGTGGTGCACCAAGGTCAACGGCACCGCACACGAGGTGCAGATGACCGGCGGCGTATCCGGCGCGTATGCCGATATGCACGCCTACACGCTCAAGGAGCCGTACGGCGTCGTCGGGCTGATCTTCCCGTGGAACGGTCCGGTGTTCAACGCGTGCGCCAAGATCGCCCCGGCGCTGGCCGCGGGGTGCAGCAGCATCGTCAAACCCGCCGAGGAGACGCCGCTGTCGGCCCTGCTGCTGGACCGCATCATCGCCGAAGCGGGGGTGCCCGAGGGGGTGGTCAACCTGCTCAACGGTTTCGGTCACACCGCGGGCGCGGCGCTGACCGCGCACCCGGACGTGGAGAAGATCGCCTTCACCGGTTCGACCGAGGTCGGCAAGGAGATCGTGCGGGCCTCGGCCGGCAATCTCAAGAAGGTCATGCTCGAACTCGGCGGGAAATCACCGGTGCTGATCTACGACGATGCCGATCTGGACATGGCCATCATGATGGCGGCGATGGGGATCTTCGTGCACTCCGGTCAGGGGTGCGTCTGCGGATCGCGGATCTTCGTGCAGCGCGGGGTGTACGAGCGCGTCGTGGAGGGCATCGCGACGGTCGCGAACAACCTGAAGCTGGGCGGGCCCAAGGAGGAGGGGGCCATGATCAGCCCGCTCATCAGCGCCAAACAGCTCACCCGCGTGATGGGCTACATCGAAGAGGGCAAGCGGGACGGCGTCGAGGTCGTCACCGGCGGACACCGGCTGGACCGGCCCGGCTATTTCGTGCATCCGACCGTGCTGACCAATGTCGACCCCGCCACCAGCCGGTTGTACCAGGAGGAGATCTTCGGACCGGTGGTGACGATCCTGCCGTTCGACGACGATGACGAGGCCGTGGCCCTGGCCAACGACACCACCTACGGCCTGGCCGCGACCGCCTGGACGACCAATCTGGGTCGCGCCCACCGCATCGCCAAGCGCCTGCAGGCGGGCACGGTCACCCTGAACTGTCAGCTGGTCTTCGACCACGGGGTGCCGTTCGGCGGTTACAAGCAGTCCGGTTGGGGCCACGAATTCGGTCGTGAGGGTATCGAGGCGTATCTGCAGACCAAGTCGGTCTGGGCCCAGCTGTAGTGGATTCCCCCGGCGGTCCGTCCCTTTCGTGGTGGATAGGGGCGGGCCGCCGACAGGTATGGAGTTGCGGGTTGTGTGCGGGCGGCGCCGAGCGCCGGGGATGCTGGAGGAATGGCGGTCGAAGGTGGCCCGTGCGGCCCGAACCGGCTCGTTTTTGACCCGGCCGGGATCGGTTACAGTGGCTCACTGTGCCAGATAACCCCGCTGCGACAATGGACTCTCCGATGACCCAGCGGGCTTTCGGGCTGCCGATTCTGGTGCTCAGCGGGCTGAATCTGATGGTGATCCTGGACGGGACCATCGTGATCCTCGCGCTGCCGCGTCTGCAGGAGCAGATGGGGCTGTCGAGTTCGGGCAGTGCCTGGACGGTGACCGCGTACGGCCTGACCTTCGCCGGCCTCATGCTGCTGGGCGGACGCATCGGTGATCTGTTCGGGCGCAAGCGAGTGCTGATGATCGGCGTCGCGGTGTTCACCCTGTCCTCGCTGGTGTGCGGGTTGGCGCAGGACGAGGTCATGCTCATACTCGCCCGCGGCGTCCAGGGGATCGGTGGTGCCATCGCGGCGCCGTCGGCGATGGCCCTGGTGGTGAGCACCTATGCGCCCGGTCCGGTGCGTACCCGCGCCATCGCGATCTTCGCCTCCATGCAGGCCATCGGTTCGGTCGGCGGATTGGTGATCGGCGGCGCGCTCACCCAGTTGAACTGGCGGCTCGTCTTCCTGATCAACGTTCCGATCGGCATCCTGATCGTGCTCGGCGCGATTTTCGTGCTTCGCGACACCGCTCATCACCGGCTGGCGCTGGACGTGCCCGGTTCGGTACTCGGGACGGCGGCGTGCGCTGCGGTCGTGCTCGGCGCCACCGAGGGACCCAACTGGGGGTGGACCAGTCCGGTGATCCTCGGCTCGCTGATCGCGGGGGCCGTACTGCTCGTGGCCTTCATCGCGGTGGAACGGTATGCGGACAATCCGGTGCTGCCGCTGTCGCTGTTCAAGAATCGCGACCGGTCGGTGACATTCGTGGCGCTGTTGCTCGGGTCCGGTGTGCTGGGCGGGATGACCTACTTCGTCGCGCAGTTCCTGCAGAATGTCGTGGGCTACAGCCCGCTGGTCGCGGGGGTGGCCTCGATTCCGTTCACCCTCGGCGCCGGGGTCGGCACGGCGGTGGCGTCCAAGGCGGTCGTCATGGTCAAGCCGCGATGGTTGCTGGTGTTGGCTGGTGTGTTCCTCGCCGCCGCGGGCGTCTACGGATCGACGCTGGACGGGGGTGTCCAATACTGGCCGACGTTGCTGATCCTGTTGCTGGGGGCGGGTTTCGGCGTCGGATTGGTGATCGTCACCGGACCGCTGTGCCTACTGGTCGGTGTGCCGGTGGCCGAGGTCGGCCCGCTCTCGGCGATCGGCCAGATGATCTTCAGCCTGGGCACCCCGCTGTCGGTCGGCATCCTGACCCCCATCGCCGCCTCCCGCACCCTGTCCATGGGGGGACGTACCGGACGTGCGGCGGGAATGACCGCGGCCCAGATCGAAGCGCTCGGCAGCGGCTACACCCTGGTACTGCTCATCTGCGGCTTCGGTGCTCTGATCGTGGGCCTGATCGGCTTCACCCTGCGCTACACCCCGCGCCAGCTCGCGCTCGCTCAGGACGCGGAGAAGGAATCGCAGCAGTTCTGATCACGCGCTGATGACCGGGCGCCGCGCCCGCTTCCTGTGATTGCCCTCGAATCCGGTGGTGGACAGCGTATTTCGCCCTGATGTGGTCGAGCGGTGGTGAATGCCGCACCCTGTTCGCCGGGCGCACTCGATTCATGATGGCGGACAGAATGGTTCGCCGTGCGCGGTATGCGTGCAGGTGGGGTGGTCGATGGCGTCGCGCTGGTTTCGGGTGGACGCATTCGGCGATGGTGACGGACACGGGGAGTTCGTCGCGTGGGGTTGAGGTCGGCGGCTCGCACCGGCGGTCGGTGGCGGCTGTCGCACTGGTTGCCGTTGGATGCACTCGCTTTATGGTGGGGTACAGGGAAATTCGTCGTCCAAGGGGTGCGGCTGCGGGTTTGTGCTGGTGGGGAGCGGCTGCGCGTGATTAGGGTGGGGCGGGTCGGGGGAGTGGGCCCTCGCGTAGGGGATGGAGGGGAATATGTCCGTGGGGATGACCGGTGGGTTCGGCGAGCGGCCGGAGGTCGGGCGGGGCGGGTGGTCTTGTGCGCAGGTGAGTGCGCTGGATCTACCGTACGACTGGGAGTTGGTGGAGGGGGAGGTCGTCGTGCGCGGGCGAATCGGGTACCGGCACAGGCTCATTCGTGATGCATTGGTGCGGGCGCTGGGGTCCGCGCGGCGGGCTCCGTACGCGATCCGTCCCGACCAGCGCATGGTGCTCGGCGAGTGCAGTGCCCTGAGACCGGACGTCGTGGTGGTCGACGAGTCGGCCGTCGAGATGTATGCCGCCGAGGGGATTCCGGCGGCCGCGGCGGTGCTCGTGGTCGAGATCGTCTCGGGCGATTCCGGAGGAGACGATTGGTACCGCACCCCGCGGGTGTACGCCGCGGCGGGGATCGCCAATTTCTGGCGGGTCGAGCGCGGGCAGGACGATCGCCCGATCGTCTATCAGTATTGGCTCGATCAGGAATCGCGCGAATATGTTCCGGCGCCCACTCCGATCCACAGCGGCACGTTGTCCACCGCCGTGCCGTTCCCGGTGCGGCTCGACCTCTCGGCGATCTACACACCCCGGCCGGGCGGCAGGACCTCGCGCGAATCGAGTGGTTGCGGGCTGGCGGCGATGTCGCCGCGGCGCGGCGGTGGGTACCGGGGCCCGGTCGAGCCGGTCACGACCGGGCGGTGAGCGCGAATGTCGATGCGGTCAGGGAGCGAGCCGGACCACGGCGATCGCGGGCTCGGCGAGGGTGCCCAAGTACAGGGTGCCGTCTTGTTCGGCGACCCCGGTGACCATCGCGTAGCGATCTCCCTCGCGTTGCAGGTCGTGAACGAGCGTGCCGTCGAAGCCGTAGGCCTGTACCCAGGCGGTGCGCACGGGTTTGGGCTGCATACCGGCTGGTATCGCCCAAATCAGTTTGCGCAGTATGCCGGGCAGCGGAAGAAGCATGTCCAGCAACGGATTTCGCGGTGTGACCAGGGCGACCCAGACCAATCCGTCGCTGCCCAGGCCCATATTGTCGGGAAGCCCGGGCAGATTCTCGATCAGATGGTCCGAGGTGCCGGCCTTCGGGCCGGACAGGTGGTACCGCGTGATGCGATAGGCCGCGGTCTCGGCGACCAGAAGGTGCGAGCGGTCCGGGGCGAGCACCACACCATTGGCGAATTGCAGTCCGTCCAAAAGGGTTTCGACCCGGCCGTCGGGCGTGCGGCGAAACAGTCGTCCGGTGCCGGAATGTTCGAAGAAATCGCCCAGATAGTCGTCGAACGAGTATCGGCGGGTGGAGGCGGAGAAGTAGATCGTGCCGTCCTCATCGGCGACGACATTGCTGGTGAAGTTGAGCCGGTCCCCGTCCACCTCGTCCACCAAGACCTCGAGCGTTCCGTGCGGTGCGCTCAACCGGAGCAGCCCGCGCTCGGAATCGCAGATCAGCAGGGAACCGTCGGGGTCGGCGTGCAGTCCCAGCGGTCGTCCGCCGGTGTCGGCGATCTGCTCCACCGCGCCGTCGCGAGGATCGACCAGCAGGATCGCGCCGCCGCTGATCCCGGTCACGATCCGGCCGTCCGGCGCGAGCACCACGTCCTCGGGAACGGCGCCCGGCAGGTCGAGCAATCGCGGTTCGGGCATCGGCGGCACGCTGTGGCTCTCGCGGGCGCGCGGGGTGGCCTTCGGCGGCGTCCAACGTTGGGGTCGAAGGGGCATGGCCGAACCGTACCGTTCCGGTGCCGGCCCGCGGTGCGTTTCCTCCGAGAGTTTGCTCGACGGTGGAACGATCAGGGGATCTCACCCGCCGCCGGGTATCGCTACGGCCGGTGTCTCATCCGCGGTTCGGCGACTGCGGATTGCGTACATGGCCCCGACAACGGAATTGGTGCGGGGAATCGCGTTGGTCGGCGGTGCGGGAGTCGGGTGCTCGCGTGGAACTCAGGCGGCGTGTACGTCGGCCAGGGTGAGCGCATCGTCCAGGATCGCCAGTCCTTCCTTCGCCTCGGCCTCGCTGATCGTGCACGGCGGCACGATATGCAGGCGGTTGGCGTTCACGGCCAGCAGGAGTCCGGCCGCGCGGCAGGCCGCGTCCACTTCGCGCATCACGGTGGCGGTGCCGCCGAGGGGCGCCAGCGGTTCGCGGGTCCGCATGTCTCGGACCAGTTCCAGGGCCCAGAACACGCCGAGACCGCGCACCTCGCCGATACAGCGATGCCGCTCGGCCAGCTCGCCCAGCTCGGGGCCGAGCACACGCTCGCCGATCTCGGCGGCATTCTCGACGATGCGTTCCTCGGCCATCGCCGTGATCGTCGCCACAGCCGCTGCGGTGGCCAGCGGATGTCCGGAGTAGGTCAGCCCACCGGGGTACGCCCGGTCGTCGAAGGTCGCCGCGATATGGGGTGCGATCGCTACGCCGCCCAGCGGAACATATCCGGAGTTGACCCCCTTGGCGAAGGTGAGCAGATCGGGCACGACAGCGCGGAATTCCGTAGTGGTGGAGGGGAATTCGGCGGCATGCTCGATTGCGAACCATCGCCCCGTGCGCCCGAAACCGGACATCACCTCGTCGGCGATGAAAACGATGCCGTAGCGATCGCACAATGCGCGGACGCCGGCCAGATATCCGGGCGGCGGCACCATGATCCCCGCGGTGCCCGGGACCGACTCCAGGATGATCGCCGCGATCGTCTCGGATCCTTCCAGCACAATGGTCTGCTCGAGGTGTTCGAGCGCGCGCTCACACTCCTGCGCATCGGATTCCGCGTGGAACTGCGAGCGGTACCGGAACGGGCCGTGGAAGTGCACCACTCCGGCGGCGCCGCGATCATTCGGCCAGCGGCGCGGGTCGCCGGTCAGATTCACCGCCAGATCCGTTCCGCCGTGGTACGAGCGGTAGCGGGCCAGCACCTTGGTGCGGCCGGTGTGCAGCCGCGCCATCCGCACCGCGTGTTCGACCGCGTCGGCGCCGCCGTTGGTGAAGAAGATCTGTTTCAGCTCGCCCGGGGTCCGCTCGGCGATGAGCCGGGCGGCCTCCGATCGCGCCGCGTTGACGTGCTGCGGCGCGATCGTGCACAGCTTGGCTGCCTGTTCCTGAACGGCCGCAACCACTTTCGGATGTTGGTGGCCGATGTTGGTGTTCACCAGCTGCGAGGAGAAGTCCAGCAGGCGGCGGCCCGCACCGTCCCAGACATAGCAACCCTGCGCGGCGCTGATCGTCATCGGATCGAGCCGTCGCTGGGCCGACCAGGAGTGAAAGACGTGCCTGCGGTCCAGTTCGTAGGCGCGCTCGGCCTCGGCACGGGCGGCGGTGACGCTCAGGCCGTTGGGCAGCGGCGTGTCCGGGATCGGTGTGGTGCTCTGCGCCATCGTCCGGAATTCCCCTCTCCGTGGTCAGCTGTTCTGTGGGAAGCCGAGGTTCAGACCTCCGTGGCTGGGGTCGAGCCAACGGGAGGTGATGGCCTTCGTGCGGGTGTAGAAGTGCACGCCGTCCGTTCCGTGCGCATGGGAGTCGCCGAACAGCGAGGCCTTCCAGCCGCCGAAGCTGTAGTAGGCCATGGGCACCGGGATCGGCACGTTGATCCCGATCATGCCGACCTCGACCTCGTTGTGGAAACGCCGCGCCGCGCCGCCGTCGTTGGTGAAGATAGCGGTGCCGTTGCCGTACGGGTTCGCATTGATCAGCGCCAGCGCCTCCTCGTAGGTCGCGACGCGAACCACCGAGAGGACGGGCCCGAAGATTTCGTCGGTGTAGACGCTCATTCCCGGGCCGACGTGGTCGAGCAGGGTCGGTCCCAGCCAGAATCCGTCCGCACCGCCGTCCGGCCGCACATCTCTTCCGTCGAGCGCCACCGTGGCGCCCTCCGATTCCCCGGCGGTGATGTAGGCGGCGACCTTGTCCCGGTGCGCCCTGGTCACCAGCGGCCCCATATCGCTGTCACGGGTGCCGTCACCGGTCTTGATCGTCTTGGCGCGCTGGGTGATTCGCGCGATCAGGTCGTCGGCGATCTCGCCGACGGCCACCAGGACGCTGATCGCCATACAACGTTCACCGGCAGAGCCGAATCCGGCGTTGACCGCGGCGTCGGCGGCCAGATCCAGATCGGCATCGGGCAGCACCACCATGTGGTTCTTGGCCCCGCCCAGGGCCTGCACCCGTTTCCCGGCGGCGGTGCCGCGCTCGTAGACGTAGCGGGCGATCGGCGTGGAGCCCACGAAGGACACCGCCTTGATCGCCGGATTGTCCAGCAGTTCGTCGACGGCGGTCTTATCGCCCTGGACCACGTTGAACACTCCATCGGGCAGGCCCGCCTCGGCCCACAGTCGCGCGAGCCACAGCGCCGCCGAGGGATCCTTCTCGCTCGGCTTGAGCACCACGGTATTGCCCGCGGCGATGGCGACCGGGAAGAACCACATCGGCACCATGGCCGGGAAGTTGAACGGCGAGATGATCGCCACCGGGCCCAGCGGCTGATGGATCGAGAAGATGTCGACCTTGGTGGAGGCGTTCTCGGTGAACCCGCCCTTGAGCAGATGGGGTATGCCGCAGGCGAATTCGACGACCTCGAGACCGCGGGTCACCTCGCCGAGCGCATCGGAGAGGACCTTGCCATGTTCGGCGGTGATGATCGCGGCCAGATCCTGCTTGCGCTCGTTGAGCAGTTCGCGGAAGCGGAACAGCACTTGGACCCGCCGGGTGAGCGAGGTGTCGCGCCATGCCGGGAACGTCGCGGCGGCCGCCTCGATCGCCACCCGGACATCGGCGGTATCGGCCAGCGCGACCTGTCCGCTGACCTCGCCGGTGGCGGGATTGGTCACCGGCGCGGTCGCCTCGCTGGTTCCGGCGAACGGTTTGCCGTCGACCCAATGCGCGATGGTGTGCATATCTCTCCTCGAATCCGGACCGGACTGATGCTTCCACTGTGTCCCGCCGCGGCCGGAGTGACGCCCGACGAAATGTCGGCTTCGAGCCCGGATGTATTACGATTCGTCGGTGCTGCCCACTGTCGCCGAAATTCTCGACATGCCCGTGGTCCGGGGCGGCGAACCTCGGGTGATCGGCGGCGCGCAGGGCCTGGACCGGCCGGTGCGCTGGGTGCACGTCAGCGAGACCGCGGATCTGGCCACTCTCGTCTCGGGTGGGGAACTCATCCTGACCACCGGCCAGCCGCTGGCCTACGGGGCCCCGGCTACGGGCGCCTACCTGGAATCACTGTCCGCGGCCGGGGTGGCGGGTCTGGTCGTGGAACTGGGCCGGTACGTCGCCGAACTGCCCACCTTCGTCGCGACCGTCGCCGATCGGCTCGGGCTGCCGGTGATCTCGCTGCGCCGGATCACTCGGTTCGTGGAGGTCACCGAGGCGGTGCATCGGATGATCGTGGCCGATCAGTATGCCGAACTGGAATTCGCCCAGTCGGTGCACGAAACCTTCACCACCCTCAGCGTGCGCCGCGCTTCACTCGAGGAGATCGTGAAAACCGCTGCGACCCTGCTGGATTCGTCGGTGGTCCTGGAGGATCTGGCGCACCGGGTGCTGGCGGTGTCGGCGCGGCGCACCTCGGCCGCGGCGCTGCTGGAGAACTGGGAGACCACTTCGCGCATGCTGCCCGACGATGCGGACAGCGCCGTCCCGGTCGGCCCGCACACCCAGCGTTGGGGGCGGCTGCTGCTGCGTTCGGAGAGCATCCCCTCGGCCCGGGCGCGGATGGTCCTGGAGCGGGCCGCGCAGACGCTCACCTTGCACCGGATGATCGAGAAGGATCGGTTCGGGCTGCATCGGCAGGCGCAGACCGGCCTCATCGAGGATATGGTCGCCGGTCGCGTGATCGACGAGCAGGAAGCGGTGGCCCGCGCCGCGACACTGGGCCTGGCCCGTCGTGCTCGCTACGTACCGGTCTCGGTCCGGGTGGCCGCAGTGAGCGAGCCGGATCCGGTGGCCCGGCAGCGGCGTGCGGCCACACTGCTGGACGCGGCCGGCCACGGCGTGGCGCTGAGCCGGGCAACCGCCCTGAGTGCGGCGGAGGAACAACAGCTGACCCTCATCCTGGGGCTCGGCCGGGACGGCGAGCTGGACCCCCGGCTGGAACAGATCTGTGCCGCACTGGCCGCGGAGCTGCGCCGCACCGACGGTGTACAGCGGATCGCGGTGGGTGTGGGCGCGGATTCGGAATCGCTGCTGGACGCCGCGCGCGAACTCGCACATGCCGCGCACGTCGCCGAGATCGCGCTGTCGCTGGAATCGACCGCGCCGCGCTCGTACTACCGCAGCGGCGATGTGCGACTGCGCGGGCTGCTGTCGCTGATCCGCAACGAACCCGGCGTCCAGCGTTTCGCCGAGACGGAGTTGAGCGCCCTGCTGCGCCACGACATTCGCCACCGCGGCGACCTCACCCCGACGTTGCGGCGGTTCCTGGATCTGGCGGGCAACAAGACCGAACTCGCCCGGCGGCTGAACATCTCGCGCCCGGCCCTCTACGACCGCCTGGCCCGCATCGAGCGCATCCTCGGCGTGGATCTGGATGACGGTGAGATTCGCACCTCCCTGCACACCGCCCTGCTGATCCGTGACATGACCGCGGGGTCCGGCGGGGTATGACGTCAACCGCCGCCCTTTCACCGCTCGGCCGATCCGAGGTCTGATCGCTCAGCCGGATCGGACCTCTGCGTGCGAACTGCCGAACTGTGGTCGCGGCACGTAGGGCAGCATGAGTTCCATGATCACCGCCGAACGCATGCTGGACGTGGCCGTCGAACAAGCTCGGTTGGGGCTGTCGCAGGGCGGGATTCCGATCGGTGCCGCACTGTTCGACGCGCAGGGCAACGTCCTGGGCCGCGGACACAATCGGCGGGTACAGGACGATGATCCGAGCCTGCACGCAGAGACCGTCGCATTCCGTGATGCCGGGCGACGGCGGGACTATCGCGGCACCGTCATGGTGACCACGCTCTCGCCGTGCTGGTACTGCAGCGGCCTGGTGCGGCAGTTCGGCATCGGCGCGGTGATCGTCGGGGAGTCGCGGACCTTCACCGGCGGACTCGAGTGGCTCGCCGAAGCCGGGGTGTCGATCACGGTGCTCGATGATTCGCGCTGCGTGGACATGATGAGCCGCTTCATCGCCGAGCATCCGCAGCTGTGGTACGAGGACATCGGCGTGGCGAGGTAGCGAGCGCCGGAAGTTTTGGGGGCACCCGGCGGCTTTGCCATCCGCCGGGCGCCGTGTTGCCGCCATTTCGCACTCGGACAATGCGGGAACGGATCAGGTTCTCGGCGACGCGTCCTACCGTTGGACCACCTCCGCATGAGAGCGCGGAGAGCCGGAGATGAGCCGGCACCTCGTCGCGGTCGTCCGTTTCCCGCCTGCTCGAGTTCGGCGGCGAAATACTCAATCTGGAGCGAGAGTCTGAGATTGCCGCGGCTGCCTCTACCAATTGGGCTACCCGGGCCCGTGCCCGGGGCGGGGTTCGAACCCGCACTGATACCGCGAATCAGATTCATGTTCAGTTTGAGCTTTGCGCTCCTCGCGCTTCCCCCGCGATCACCGCGGGGGAATTCCGTGGGGATCCGGGCATTCCCGGACCCGGTACTAGCGGAACAGGTATCCGAACACGACCTCGCCGACCTTGCGGTCGGTCACCTCCGTCGCATTGGCCTCCTCGCGGGCGAACTGCACTGCCTGACGCAGCTTTTCGATCCGGTCGGCGAGCTCGTTGACGCGACGGGCGGGCAGTGCGCCGGAGAACTTGGTCGTCGTCCAGTACCCGATCGCGATGTCCTCGTAGTACACGTCGACCTGGGCCGGGTGCTTCTCGGTGGCCTCGGCCTTGACGTGGTTGCGCGGAACCTTCTTGGTGCGGATCGTACGCACCGCATCGGTCCGCCAGGTGTCCGAGGAGTCGTCGAACACCCACGCCTCGGCGGCGTCGAGCACCGGCAGCTTCTTGGCGAAGGCCAGCAGCTCGCCGAGCTGCTTCTCCAGGAACAGCAGATAGGTGACCGGGACGTCGCGCAGCAGCGTCTCGCCGTCGACGATCACATCGGCCGTGGCCTGGCAGTTGGTCCAGTCCTTGGTAGCGGTGACGTCGAACAGCCGGGTCAGGGTGTTGGCCGTGCGGCGCAGCACATCCTCCGACTTCAGCTGCACGCGAGTCGCTTCGGGCGGAAGCTGCTCACCCTCCTCGTCCTTGGGCTGATACGACCGCGAGATGCCGGCCAGCAGGGCGGGCTTGTGCAGCCCGGCCTGGACCTCGGCGAGTTCGCGCAGCGCTCCGCTCTTGACGCCCTTCTCCACCGCGATGATCTGATTGAGCTTGGTCATGGTGATGCCTCCCTCCGCACCGTTCTCGTACCGTGCAGCAGTCGTCGGAAAACCTTGTGCCACACCTGGAGTCATAACCGAGTGCGAGCGACGAACAGACGGTACGGGACTCGCCGGAAGGGCGCATCCGAATTATCGGGCCGTGCTCATCGGGCAGCGCGCTGACCGGTCAGTTGTAGGCCCGCGCCACACCGTCGAGCAGATGCTCCATGGTGTCGTAGCTGGGCGTATCGACCACATCGACCAGCTGGGGAGTGACCGGCACGTGGTATTCCGTTGTCACCGAGGCGAATTGGGCCGGATCGCCGGTGCGGAAACCGTGTTCGGCGGCCAACTGCTGTAGCTCGGGGTCGGTGGACAGCAGCTTGCCGAGACGATCGCCGTTGGCGTTCAGCGGTACCAGGGTGTGCCGGGACAGCACCGTCGGCGACGGGTACATCAGCACCATGTCCGGGGTGATCCGGCCGGCCACCGACGCCTCCACGTACTGCGCCTCGTAGATCAGCACCATGGGCGTCGGGCCCATGCCGCCGGACAGGTACTCGTCGAACGGGCCCTTACTGGAATTGTCCGAATAACCCTGGCCGACAAAGAGTTTCGAAACCTTTTGCACCGCGTTGTCCTCGGCCGTGGCGCCGCGCACGATCGTGTCGTCGTTGGCCACGTAACTCGCGATCGCAAGGTACATCGCGGCGGAGTTGGAGCTGCGCGGGTCGGTGGTGGAGACCAGGACGTTCTTCGGCACCTGATAGACGGTGTTGCCGGACAACTGATTCCACTGCGTCCCCGCACTCACCAGATCGAGATAGCGCTTCATGTCCAGGGTCGGCACCGGACCGGGCCGCACGACACCGGCCGCGGTGAGCAGATCCGCAATGGGTTTGAAGGTCGCGATCGCCATCGGCGAGGAGAAGGGCGTGTAGCGCGTAGTGATGTTGCGCTCGCGCAGAACCACTTCCGCCGCAGGAGTGCTCGACGGGAAGGCGAAGTCGTACTTGTTCAGATCCACCGACGTCGCGATCTGGCGCGACCCGGCCGACTCGACCTGCACCCGCAGCCCGTGCCGGGCCAGCTCGGCGATCACCTTCGGGTCGTTGAAGTAGGCGAGCTTTTCCGAGCCGATCACGCCGTGCAGGGTTGTCGTCGAAGATGTTGCGGCCGTGCTGGTTTGGTGTGATCCGCCGGTGCCGAAGGCGAGCGCCACCACGACCACCACGACGATCGCGGCGGCGACCGGGCCGATCAGATTGCGGCCGCGCCACGGCGGCGGCAGCAGATCCGTTGCCGCGGAACGCAATCGGTTCGCGATACCGGCTCCCGTGGGCCGCGGCGCATTCGATTCCGGCTCCGTCGCCGCGGACTCGGCGGTGGCCTCGGGTTCGCCGTCGAGCGTCCGGCGGGCGACCCGCTCGACCAGGATCGGAATGAAGTCGCGGATGGTGTGTCCGTCGAAGCGGCTGCGCGCGGCGCCGATCGCGGTATGGACGTCCTGCTCGGCATGGGTGTCCGTGTAGTCCGCGACCAGTCGATCGGTCAATTGCCGCAGTGCTTTGTCTTCGCGTTCGCGTGCGGCCTTGTCTTCACGTAGGGAATGGATACCCACGCCGAGCTCCTCGACATCACAGGGAATGAATGCGCGGCATTATCCGGTGCGTCCCGAAGACATTACGGCACGGACGCCTTCGTTCCCAAGCGGGACAATAAGTTACGCGGCAGTTGCTGCGGAAATGCCTGCACACTCTGGGATTTCGCGAAAATAGTTGCGTTTTCCGATGTGCCGCGTTCAATTTTGCGATACCGGAAATTCATCTCAGGTGAGCACGAGAAGTTCGGTGGAGGAGGCGATTTCGATACGCAATCCGGCTTTTTCGGCGATGTGTGCCAGACCCGCGATATCGGTGGGCTCGGCGCGACTGAGCACCAGCGCGCGGGCCAGCAGGCCCTTGTGATGCTTGTTGAAATGACTCACCACCGTGCGGCTGCCGTCCGGACGTTCGGTGAGGACGGCCGCGGTGACCGCACCGGGGACCCGGCCCAGCTGCTGATAGGTGCCCGAGCGCAGATCCACGACCAACTGCCCGGCGGTCTCCTCCCGCAACGCGGGCGTCAGCACCGGTTTCCACAGCGAGGCCAGCGTTGCCGATCCGGGCAGCTTGGAACCGCCCGAGAGGCGGTAGGCCGGAATCGGATCCCCCGCGCGCACCACGCCGAACAGGGCCGAGCCGATGGCCAGCCGGGCCCGCGCCTTCGCGCGCTGCGCGGGTGTGAACGCACGTGCGTCCAGTGCGTCGTAGAGCACTCCGGTGTACCGCTCGAGCGCGGGCCGCGTGGGCGAGGTGCGCAGCGCGGCGTTGCGGGCGATCTCCGCATCGGCGGCTTTGCCCAGGCCCAGGGCCGCGCGGGCGGCCGCGGGATCGGCGGCAAGTTCGACCAGTTCGGTGACCAGCTTGTCGCGCACGGCGGTGAGCTGCGGCAAGGACAGCTCGTCCAGGTCGAGCGGACCGAATTTTCCACCGTCGGACTTGGTTTCGGAGGGAGGCAGCAGCACCAGCACGAGCCGATACGGTACCGGCGCGAAGCGCCTGTGTGGGGAGGCGGTGGCTCGCCGATCCGAGTGCCGAGGCCACGGTCTACTCTTTGCATCCGTGATCACCCGTCTCTCGCACCTGTTCCTGCGCACCCTGCGTGACGATCCCGCCGACGCCGAGGTGCCCAGCCACAAGCTTCTGGTCCGCGCCGGATACGTCCGCCGGATCGCGCCGGGCGTCTACTCGTGGCTGCCGCTGGGGCTGCGGGTGCTGCGCAAGGTGGAGCAGGTGGTGCGCGAGGAGATGAACGGCATCGGCGCGCAGGAGATCTCGCTGCCCGCGCTGTTGCCGCGCGAGCCCTACGAGGCCACCAACCGCTGGACCGAATACGGTGACGCGCTGTTCCGTCTGCAGGATCGCAAGAAGGCCGATTATCTGCTCGGACCCACGCACGAGGAATTGTTCGCCCTCACGGTGAAGGGCGAGTACAACTCCTACAAGGATCTGCCCGTCACCCTGTACCAGATCCAGACCAAGTATCGCGACGAGGAGCGCCCCCGCGCGGGAATTCTGCGCGGCCGTGAATTCGTCATGAAGGACTCGTACTCGTTCGACCTGGACGAGCGGGGTCTGCAGGCCAGCTACGACGCCCACCGCCAGGCGTATCAGCGGATCTTCGACCGGCTCGGGGTCAGTTATGTGATCGTCGCGGCGACTTCCGGCGCGATGGGTGGCAGCGCTTCGGAGGAATTCCTGGCCGACAGCCCCGTCGGTGAGGACACCTATGTGATCTGCCGCGAATCGGGATATGCGGCGAATGTCGAGGCGGTCGTCACCCCTTCGCCCGCGGAGATTCCGCTGGCGGGTCAGGCGCCCGTGCAGGAGTACGACACCCCCGGCACGCCCACCATCGCCTCGCTGGTCGACTGGGCCAACGGCGCCGGGATCGCCGAGCGGTACGGCCGGCCGGTCACCGCCGCGGACACGTTGAAGAACGTCATGGTCAAGTTGCGTCACCCGGACGGCAAGACCGAGATCCTGGGCATCGGCGTGCCCGGGGACCGCGAGGTGGACGACAAGCGTCTGGGTGCGTCGCTCGAACCCGCCGAGGTCGAACTGCTCACCGAGGACGACTTCACCGCGAACCCGTTCCTGGTGAAGGGTTACATCGGCCCGAAGTCGCTGCAGGCCAACGGGGTTCGCTATCTGGTCGACCCGCGGGTGGTCACCGGAACCTCCTGGATCACCGGTGCGGACGCACCGGGACGCCATGTGGTCGGCCTGGTCGCCGGGCGCGATTTCACCCCCGACGGCACCATCGAGGCCGCCGAGGTACGTGACGGGGACCCCTCGCCCGACGGCCGCGGCACACTGGTGGCCGCGCGGGGTATCGAGATCGGGCACATCTTCCAGCTCGGCTACAAGTACACCGACACCTTCGAGGTCGACGTCCTCGGTGAGAACGGCAAACCGGTCCGGCTGATCATGGGCTCATACGGCATCGGCGTCTCGCGCATGGTCGCGGTGCTCGCGGAGCAGATGCACGACGACAAGGGCCTGCGCTGGCCGCGCGAGGTCGCGCCGTTCGACGTGCACGTGGTCATCGCCAACAAGGACGAGGGCGCCCGTTCCGGTGCGGAACAGGTTGCCGCCCAGTTGGATTCGGCCGGGCTCGAGGTCCTGCTCGACGACCGCACCGCATCCCCCGGAGTCAAGTTCAAGGACGCCGAACTACTCGGGATGCCCCTGGTCCTGGTCGTCGGCCGCGGCTGGGCCGACGGCAAGGTCGAACTCCGCGACCGTTTCGCCGGCACCGGCGACGAGATTCCGGCCGAGAGCGCTGTTCAGGCGGTCCTGGACAAGGTGCGCGGCTGATCTGACCGGAGGCGAGGCCTCGCGGGAAGACACCCGGGTCGCGTTCGAGTTCGGTCACTGCTCGGCGGATCGGGCCCGCCCGCCGCCGCGCACCGAGGCATTTACCGGTTCCCCTCCGACAGGGCTGAACCGGCAGGTCGAGGTGAGTCGGATATCGCTGCGGCGCGGAGCTTTCGACGCACGGTATGGGCGCGCGCCGAATCGCGGTCCGGTGCAATGGGCGACCTTTCCGCGAGTACCGGCGGGCAGGCTGCGCGCGCAGGGCGATGCGCGGCTACGCCCTCACCCTGGTGTGGGCGAACGTCATGCGGCAGGTGATCCGAGGACGTTCGCCCAGCTGGTTGCTCAGGCCCTGCCGGGAAAGGCCACCGTCGCCGGATTCGTGCCCAGAATCTTCTGCCAGGTGGCCAGGCGGACGGAACAGTCGGCCAGCGCTTGCGCGCCTGTGCGGCGCACGGCCGCGGACTCGGCGCGTTCGACGGCCGAACGCCAGGCGATCGCGGTATCGGTTTCGACCGTGACGGCGAATTTGGCCGCCGGGATCGGGTCGTTCACCGGGGACGGCGGCGGATAGGCGGCCGCAGGGCTCGGGACGGGCGCGCCGAGGGCCTCCAGGGCATCGATAGTGGCGTCGCGGCGGGCGCGATGGGCCGCGGTGAAGTCGACGATGATCCGGTTGCGGTCGGCGGCCGCGTAGGCCGAGATGACGCCGTAGGCGTAGACGGCGGCGTATTCGGCGTTGAGCGCATCGGTCAACGCCTGCTGATCGGCAGTCCCCATCAGGATCTCCCCTTGGATGCTCCGTCGTTCACGACGTCGACAGCCGCGATCGGAACGCCGCCAGAGTGGTTCTGGCCGTGGCAGAACGGGGCCACGTCAGTGTTGAGGTTGTAAGACAAGCGGATCGCCTCCTCCGGGTGGGTGGTTCGGTTGCGGTCTGAGTTGGAAATCTCCTGTCTTCAGGCAGGAGAACCGTCAAGTCAGCAGAACCTCCACGTGGGCGGCGCAGGACGCGCTGATCGATGCCAGCAACCCGGCGCGGTAGGCGGAATTCGCCGGTGCGGCGTCGGCGGCCGACTTCTGCGCCGCGGCCAGGCGGGTGCGCAGGGCGTCGAGGGTCGGCGGCGGCGACGGGGCCGCCGGAGGCGTGACCGGTGGGCTCGCCGACTTCGGTTTGGTGCCGTCGCCGTAGAGGCCGATGGCTCGATCGATCTCCGCGCGCAGGGCGTCGGCGTGGGCCGCGCGCTGGGTCGCGATGACGGTCAGTGCTGCGGCGCGATCGGGTGCGGTGGCCGCGGCGGCTTTCGCCCACACCGCATCGGTTCGAGCCGAAACCTCGTGCGGCAGTAGTGCATCCGGCTCGAGCGGTTTGTCCTTCGCGCAGGCCGCGGCGCTCAGCGACATGATCGCGAACGCACCACCGCCCGCGACGCGCAGCAACGCTCGGCGGTCGAGCGGGACGGAAATCCCCGCACCGGCGGTGGGCGGCGCGGAACTGCCCGGCGGATGGATGCGTTGACTGATCGGCACGCGTACATCGTGCCAGTGATCGTCCCGACCGGGGACGGCGGGCGCACCGCGGCCCGCGCTGTGCCGGCTCCTGCGGTTCGCCCGGCGAATTCTCCTCCGGTCCGGACGCGTTCGCTGCGCGGATTCGCGGCCGGATGGGCCGATCGGGGCGACCGGAGCCCGCGGCGGCCGCTGTGAGCACGGGAAACCTGAGAACGGACGCTGGTCCTTTACACTCTTGCAGCGCGTTACGCTAGACCTCCGACGGAGTATTCCGCAGCCGCCCCGCGCCGACCATGTTCGACCAGGACCGATACCGACAACTCCACCCCGCCACAACTGAACCAGGAGCCGCCCAACATGCCGATGCCGACCGAGGAAAGGGTGAGCCAGCTCGTTGCTGAGCTCGTCGAGAGTCGAGGGTTCGATCTCGAGGGCGTTGCCGTGTCGGGCGCGGGCAAGGATCAGGCGCGGGTCGTGGTCACCGTCGACAGCGATGACACCGTCGATCTGGACGCCGTGGCGGACCTGAGTACCGACATCTCCGTGATCCTGGACGAAGCGGGTGAATTCGGTGAGACCCCGTATCTGCTCGAGGTCGGCACGCCCGGAGTGGAACGTCCGCTGACCCTGCCGCGGCACTGGCGCCGCGCCCGCGGCCGCAAGGTGCGCATCACCCTGCGGTCCGATGCACCCACTCCCGAGGGCAACGGCAAGTTCGACGCCCGGGTCGGCGAGGTCACCGAGACCGAGGTGGCCCTGGTACTGGGCGGACGGCGTAAACCTCACCGCGTCCACATTCCGCTCGCCGACGTCGAGCGCGCCGTGGTCCAGGTGGAATTCTCCGCGCCGGGCGCGGCGGAGATGGAACTCGCCGGGGGAGTCGCCCCCGGACGCCCGGCGCCCGGGGCACAGGACGACCAGGGAGCAATCCAATCAGCGGCAGCTTCGACCGAAGGGACCATGGCATGAACATCGAAATCGAAGCCCTGCGCGCGATCGTCGCGGACAAGGGCATCGCGATGGAGACCGTGATCTCCGCGATCGAGTCCGCGCTGCTCACCGCCTACCGGCACACCGAAGGACACGAGCCCAACGCCCGCATCGACATCGACCAGAAGTCCGGTGTGGTGCGAGTGATGGCCCGTGAACTCGACGCGGACGGCAACGTCATCTCCGAATGGGACGACACCCCCGAGGGATTCGGGCGTATCGCCGCGACGACCGCGCGGCAGGTGGTGCTGCAGCGGTTGCGCGATGCGGAGAACGAGAAGTCCTTCGGCGAATTCTCCACCCACGAGGGCGATATCGTCGGCGGCGTCGTGCAGCGCGACGCCCGCATGAACGCCCGCGGCACCATCGTGGTGCGCATCGGCAGCGAGGCGCACGGGGCCGAAGGGGTGATCCCGCCCGCCGAGCAGGTGCCGGGAGAGAGGTACGAGCACGGCGATCGGATCAAGTGCTACGTCGTGGGCGTCTCGCGCGGGCCGCGGGGTCCGCAGATCACGCTCTCGCGCACCCACCCGAACCTGGTGCGGCGGTTGTTCGCGCTGGAGGTGCCCGAGATAGCCGACGGTTCGGTGGAGATCGTCGCGGTCGCCCGCGAGGCCGGGCACCGCTCCAAGATCGCCGTGCGGACCACCGTGTCGGGTGTGAACGCAAAGGGCGCGTGCATCGGCCCGATGGGTCAGCGCGTGCGCAACGTGATGAGCGAGCTGGCGGGCGAGAAGATCGACATCATCGACTACGCGGACGATCCGGCCACGTTCGTCGGGAATGCGCTGTCCCCGTCGAAGGTTGTCTCGGTCACGGTCGTCGATGCGGAGGGCCGTGCCGCGCGGGTCGTCGTCCCGGATTTCCAGCTGTCGCTGGCGATCGGCAAGGAGGGGCAGAACGCCCGCCTGGCCGCGCGCCTGACCGGTTGGCGGATCGATATCCGCAGCGATGCGGCGCCCGACGCGGCCGGTCCGGTGCGTTCGGAGGCCCAGCGCGGGTGAGAGATTTCTCGCACGGGATGACAGGTTGGTAACTAACCAGAGGGCTGGATGCGGGGTTCCGGACATGGCAGCGGTACAGTGGACGTTGGCTCAGCGCGAGTCTTCGGACCCGCCGCGCACCGGACCCGTCCGGACGTGCGTCGGATGCCGGAAACGCGAGCTGGCCGCCGATCTGTTGCGGATCGTGGCGCAATCGTCCGGAACGGACAGCATTGCGGTCGTTCCCGATCCGCGGCGCAGACTTCCCGGAAGGGGTGCCTGGCTGCACCCCTCTTCAGCTTGTCTGAGCACTGCGGAACGGCGCCGATCGTTCGGCAGAGCACTACGAGTGTCCGGAAAACTGGATATCTCAGCCCTTGAGCACTACGTCGAGAACAGGCACGAGCACTCATGAGCACACCGTGAAGTACCAGCGATGAACGTCCATCGGAGATAACCCGAGGTCGTGCGGGCCACCCGTCCACAGGTGACGGAACGCCACGCTCGACCTCTCAGTGAGGAGAGCAGTGGCAGGCAAGGCCCGCGTGCACGAGTTGGCCAAGGAACTCGGTGTCACGAGCAAAGAACTACTCGCAACGCTCAAGGAGCAGGGCGAGTTCGTGAAATCGGCGTCGTCGACGGTGGAAGCACCCGTCGCGCGTCGTCTGCGGGAATCGTTCGCATCCAAATCCGCGTCCGCGAACGGGAGCGCCAAGTCCGGCGGCCCCCGCCCCGGCCCGGGTCAGTCCGCGCGTCCGGGACCCAAACCTTCATCCGGCGCGACGCCCGGTCCCCGTCCGGGTCCGCGTCCCGCCCCGGCTCCGGCGCAGCAGCCCGCGGCTCCGGCGCAGCAGCCTGCGGCTCCGGCCGCCAAGGCCCCGGCACCGGCTCCCCGGGCCGAGAATGCTCCGGCCGCCAAGCCGGGCCCCTCGGTGAAGCCGGGTCCGGCCGCCAAGCCCGCGCCGCAGGAGCACGCTCCGCGTCCGAGCGGGGACCGCTCCGGCCCGCGCCCGGCTCCCGGGGGCCCGCGTCCGGGTCAGCAGCAGCGTCCGGCTGCCGCGCAGGGCGGCGGCCCGCGTCCCGGCGGCCCCAAGCCCGGCCCGAAAACCCCTCGGGTGGGCAACAATCCGTTCTCCTCGGCGCCCGAGCGGCCCGCGCCGCGTCCGGCTCCCGGGCCCAGCGGCCCGCGTCCGGGTCCGTCGCAGGGCGGCGGTCCCCGGCCGACGCCCGGCCAGCGTCCCGGCCCCGGTCAGGGCGGTCCGCGTCCGGCCGCGGCGCAGGGCGGTGGCCCGCGTCCGGGTGGTCCGCGTCCCAGCCCCGGCTCGATGCCGCCGCGGCCGAATCCGGGTGCGATGCCGCAGCGTGCGGCGCGTCCCGGGCCGAGCGGCGCCGGTCGTCCGGGTCGTCCGGGCGGTGGTCCCGGTGGCGGCGGCGGTCGTCCCGGTGGCGGCGGTGGCGGTTACCGCGGTGGCGGCGGTGGCGCCGGCACGGGTGGTCCCGGTGCCGGTGCGGGCGCTCCCGCGGCCGGTGGCTTCCGGGGTCGTCCCGGTGGCGGCGGTCGTCCCGGTGGTCCGGGTGGTCGCGGCGGTGCCGCGGGCGCGTTCGGACGCCCCGGCGGTGCGCCGCGTCGCGGCCGCAAGTCCAAGCGGCAGAAGCGCCAGGAATACGACTCGATGCAGGCGCCCGCCGTCGGCGGCGTGCGGCTGCCGCGCGGTAACGGCGAGATCATCCGGCTCGCCCGCGGCGCGTCGCTGTCCGACTTCGCCGAGAAGATCAACGCCAACCCGGCCTCGCTGGTGCAGGCGCTGTTCAACCTCGGCGAGATGGTCACCGCCACCCAGTCGGTGAACGACGAGACGCTCGAGCTGCTCGGCGGCGAGATGAACTACGTCGTGCACGTGGTCTCCCCGGAGGACGAGGACCGCGAGCTGCTGGAGAGCTTCGACCTCACCTACGGCGAGGACGAGGGCGGCGAGGACGAGCTGCAGGTCCGTCCGCCGGTGGTCACCGTCATGGGCCACGTCGACCACGGTAAGACCCGGCTGTTGGACACCATCCGCAAGACCAACGTCCGCGAGGGCGAGGCCGGCGGCATCACCCAGCACATCGGCGCCTACCAGGTCCTGACGAACGTCAACGACGAGGATCGCCTGATCACCTTCATCGACACCCCGGGTCACGAGGCGTTCACCGCCATGCGTGCCCGCGGTGCGAAGTCCACGGACATCGCGGTGCTGGTGGTGGCCGCCGACGACGGCGTCATGCCGCAGACGGTGGAAGCGATCAACCACGCGCAGGCCGCGGACGTGCCGATCGTGGTGGCGGTCAACAAGATCGACAAGGAGGGTGCGAACCCTCAGAAGATCCGCCAGCAGCTGACCGAGTACAACCTGGTGGCCGAGGAGTTCGGCGGCGACACCATGTTCGTCGACATCTCCGCCCGGCAGAACATCAACATCCAGGGTCTGCTGGAAGCGGTCGTGCTGACCGCGGACGCGGCGCTGGATCTGCGGGCCAACCCGGACATGGACGCGCAGGGTGTCGCCATCGAGGCGCACCTGGACCGCGGTCGCGGTCCGGTGGCCACGGTGCTCATCCAGCGCGGAACCCTGCGGGTCGGCGACTCGATCGTCGCCGGCGATGCCTACGGGCGTGTGCGCCGCATGGTCGACGAGCACGGCGAGGACGTGGACGCGGCGCTGCCGTCGCGGCCGGTTCAGGTCATCGGCTTCACGTCGGTGCCCGGCGCGGGTGACAACCTGCTCGTCGTCGAGGAGGACCGCATCGCGCGGCAGATCGCCGACCGCCGCAATGCGCGCAAGCGCAACGCGCTGGCCGCACGCAGCCGCAAACGGATCAGCCTGGAAGATCTGGATGCCGCTCTGAAGGAGACCTCGGAGCTGAACCTGATCCTCAAGGGCGACAACTCGGGCACCGTCGAGGCGCTCGAGGAGGCCCTGCTGGGCATCGAGATCAGCGACGAGGTGCGGCTGCGGGTCATCGACCGCGGTGTCGGTGGCGTCACCGAGACCAACGTCAACCTGGCTTCGGCGTCGAACGCGATCATCATCGGGTTCAACGTGCGCGCGGAGGGCAAGGCGACCGAGCTGGCCAACCGTGAAGGCGTGGACATCCGGTACTACTCGGTGATCTACCAGGCCATCGACGAGATCGAGAAGGCCCTCAAGGGCATGCTCAAGCCGATCTACGAAGAGGTCGAGTTGGGGCGTGCGGAGATCCGGGCGATCTTCCGTTCCTCGAAGATCGGCAATATCGCCGGTTGTATGGTCACCGCCGGGTCGGTCAAGCGCAATGCCAAGGTGCGCCTGCTCCGCGACAGTGTGGTGGTCGCCGAGACCACGCTGCAGTCGTTGCGCCGGGAGAAGGACGATGTCATGGAGGCTCGCGAGGGCTTCGAATGTGGTATCACCCTGGGCTACAACGACATCAAGGAAGGCGACATCATCGAGGCTTTCGAGCTTCGGGAGAAGCCGCGGGACTGAGCGGATTTCCGTACCTGTCACATCGTCGTCGTTCCGCGCTTCCGGCCGGGTCTTCCGGCTGGAGGCGCGGGAACGGCGGCGGTGCGGTCGGGTCGGTACCGCTGAAAAACAGATGAGGTGAGCCCTTGTTCGTCGGAGCGCTCGAGTTCGACATCTTGCTCGGCGACGTTCATTCGCTGAAGCAGAAGCGTTCCGTGATCCGCCCGATCGTGGCCGAGTTGCAGCGTTTCGGCGTGTGCGCGGCCGAGGGCGGAGAGCACGACAGACATCGCCGCACGCTACTGGGCGTCGCCCTGGTCAGCTCCGAGATGGGCCATCTCACCCAGGTGCTGGACAAGTGCGAACGCCACGTTGCGGCCCGCCCGGAGATAGAGTTGCTGGCAGTACGCCGCAGAATCTTCGGGCCAGAGGACTGACCGGCGGCATCGTGTCCGCCGCTAGTGGATACTTCAGGAGGACGCCATGGTGGATCAAGCCAGGGCACGCCGACTCGCGAAGCGGATCGTCTCGATCGTGGGTACGGCGATCGAATACGAGATCAAGGATCCGCGACTGAGCTTCGTGACGATCACCGATGCCAAAGTTACCGGTGATCTACGCGAAGCGACGGTCTACTACACCGTGCTCGGCCAGAATCTGCAGTCCGAGCCCGACTACGCGGCCGCGGCCGCGGGGCTGGACAAGGCGAAGGGCGTACTGCGGTCCAAGGTCGGCGCGGCGACAGGGATCAAGTTCACCCCCTCGCTGGCCTTCGTGCTGGACACCGTGCCGGATGCGGCGCGGGAGATGGAGGAACTGCTGGCCCGCGCCCGCGCGGTCGACGAGCGGGTGGCCCAGGTCGCGGCGAACGCGAAGCACGCCGGGGACGCCGATCCGTACAAGACCGAACCGGACGAGGAAGGCTGATCACGGTTTCGTGGTCGCCGCGGTGGGAAAGCCGTTCCAGTACGCGGCGCGGCGCTCGGTGTGATCGCATCGAGGGCCGCCCCATCGCCAGAGGAAACGTGGTCGAGACCATGACAGCAGTAACGCCGGCGGCCGATCTCGCTGCGGCCGTGCAGGTTCTGGATACGGCGCGGTCGGTGACCGTGCTGTGTCACGTTCAGCCCGACGCCGACACCATCGGCAGCGGACTGGCTCTCGCGCAGGTGCTGCACCGGCGCGGGACACCCGTGCGGGTCTCGTTCGCCGCGCCGGCCGAGTTACCGATCTCGATGCGTTCGCTGCCGGGGACCGAACATCTGGTGCCGCCGGAGCAGGTGCCCGCAGACGTGGACGTGCTGGTCGCCGTGGACTGCGGCAGTGCCGGTCGGCTCGGTGCCCTGGCGAACCGGATCGACGGTGCGACAACGACTTTGGTACTCGACCATCATCGTTCCAACACTTTTTTCGGCTCGGTGAACGTGGTGGACCCGACCGCGGAGTCGACCACCGCGCTGCTGGCCCGCATCCTTGATGCCTGGGGTGAGCCGATCGATCACGACATCGCCTTCTGCCTGTTCGCGGGGCTGGTCACCGACACCGGTTCGTTCAAGTGGGCGGGCCCGGGCACGCACAAGCTGGCCGAAAGATTGCTGGCGACCGGAATCGACGGTGCGGGCATCACCCGGACGCTGATGGACACGCATCCGTTCGGCTGGCTCGGCATGCTTTCGCGGGTTCTGGGTACCGCGCGGATCGAGCCGGCCGCGGCCGGTGGCGCCGGCCTGGTGTACGTCTTCGTACGCCGAGCCGATATGGAAGGGGTGCGCTCGGAGGAGGTCGAGAGCGTCATCGATGTCATCCGCACGACTGCCGAAGCCGCGATCGCGGTGGTATTCAAGGAATCTCGCACCACCGACGAACTCTGGACGGTCTCGCTGCGCTCTCGCGCGTCGGGAATCGGCGCGGACGACGGCGTCGATGTGGCTTGCGTCGCGGCACTTCTGGGGGGCGGCGGACACCGCTATGCGGCGGGCTACACGACTACCGGAACCCCCGAAAACCTGGTCGCGGCATTGCTGACCGCTCTCGACACCGTCGGTTAGCCCGCGGTTGCCGTAACTGTGTGGGTGAACCGAGTCGTCGTGACGGGCGTCGGTGGGCCCTCGACGGTCGAGCGGCGCATCCGCCGTAATCGTCGGTGCTGCTTCGCGCCGACCGCGATCGGCTGCGTGATGTGGCGAAGGGATGTATCCGGATCGTGCCCGGTAGGCGACCTGTCGGACCCCTGTGCGATCGTGGTGTCGGCTTTGTCGGGCGATCGGGAAGGGTTGTGGTGGACTCGATCGGAGGGGTGCTGTCCGGCGGTGCGTATGGACGCTCTCGGTGTGGGACGGGTGGCCGCGGTGCCCGGTGACATGGTGCGCGACGAAGTGACGCCGCAGGCCGCCGCACCGACCGCGGCCGGCCCCGGCCGGATTCTGCGGATCGCGATTCCGACGCTGGGCGTGCTGGTGGCCGAACCGATCTATCTGCTGTTCGATATGGCGGTGGTCGGGCGGCTGGGTGCGCTGGCGCTGGCCGGGCTCGCGGTCGGCGGCTTGATCCTGGGGCTGGTCAGCACTCAGCTGACATTTCTCAGTTACGGCACCACCGCGCGGGCGGCCCGGCGGCACGGCGCGGGGGACACCCGCGGGGCCGTGGCGGAGGGTGTGCAGGCAAGTTGGCTGGCGATCGGGATCGGGGCGGCCATCATCGTGGCGCTGCAGGCGTTCGCGGGACCGATCACCCATGCGGTCGCGGGCCGGGCCGATATCGCTGACGCGGCCGTGACCTGGGTGCGGATCGCCTGCTGCGGGGTGCCGATGATTCTGCTGGCCAACGCCGGTAACGGATGGATGCGCGGTGTGCAGCGGATACGTCGTCCGCTGGTGTACGTGATCGCGGGACTGGTGACTTCGGCCGTTCTCTGCCCGACGCTGGTGCACGGTCTGCTGGGCGCGCCGCGTATGGGGCTGGCCGGATCGGCGACGGCGAATCTGGCCGGGCAGCTGGTGTCGGGTGGGCTGTTCTTGGGTTCGCTTGTGCGGCAAGGTGTTCCGCTGGCTCCGCAGCCGGACGTGATGCGCGATCAGTTGCGGCTGGGCCGGGATCTGATCATGCGCAGCTTCGCCTTTCAGGCGTGTTTCGTCTCCGCGGGCGCGGTGGCCTCCCGGTTCGGCGCGCCCTCGGTGGCCGCCCATCAGCTGGTGTTGCAGCTGTGGAACTTCCTCGGCCTGACGCTCGATTCGCTCGCGATCGCGGCGCAGACGCTGGTGGGCGCGGCGCTGGGCGCCGGGCAGGCGGCCGGTGCGCAGCGGCTCGCACGGCGGATCACTGCCTGGTCGACGCTGTTCGCCGTCGTGCTCGCGGTGATCTTCGCGGCGGGCAGCGTCCTGGTGCCGGAGTTGTTCACCGGTGACGCGCAGGTCCTCGATCGCGTCCACGTCATCTGGTGGTTCTTCGTCCCCCTGATTCCGGTGGCCGGGGTGGTCTTCGCCCTGGACGGCGTGCTGCTCGGCGCGGGCGATGCGGCCTATCTGCGCAACACTACGATGCTCGCCGGGCTGCTCGGATTCCTGCCGATGATCTGGCTGTCGTTGGTCTTCCACTGGGGGATCGCCGGAATCTGGGCGGGGCTGAGCGGTTTCATCGTCGCGCGCCTGGTCGCGGTCGGTATCCGGGCGGTTTCGGGCCGCTGGGCGCGGGTAGGTGCGGAACTGCCGGCGTAGCGCGGTTGGTCCGCGGAGCCGGAGGCATGGGAATGTGGACAGGGATGGCCGCGGTTACGCAGGGGACGCGGGCGAGCAGAGAGGTTGTGCCGGGTGGTTCCGAAGTTGATGGCGGTGAGCGATATCCATGTCGGGCATCAGGGCAACAAGCCCGTGGTCGAGGCGATCCGCGCCGACTCGCCCGAGGACTGGCTGATCGTCGCCGGGGACGTCGGGGAGCGCAGTGACGATATCCGCTGGGCGCTGAGCATTCTGCGAGAGCGGTTCGCCAAGGTGATCTGGGTGCCCGGGAACCACGAATTGTGGACCACGGCCAAGGACCCGGTGCAGATGCGCGGCGCGGCGCGTTACGACTATCTGGTGTCGCTGTGCCGCGACCTGGACGTACTCACTCCGGAGGATCCCTTCCCGGTATGGGAGGGCGAGGGGTCGCAGGAGTTCGGTGGCCCGGTGACGCTCGCGCCGATGTTCGTGCTCTACGACTATTCCTGGATGCCCGAGGGCGCGTACACCGCGACCGATGCGCTGCGCATCGCCCGGGACCGCAACGTCGTCGCGACCGACGAATTCCTGCTCTTCCCGGACCCGTACATCACTCGCGACGCGTGGTGTGAGGCCCGGGTGAAGTACACCCGCCGCCGCCTCGACGATCTCGAGCCCGGCACCCCGGTCGTGTTGATCAACCATTTCCCGCTGAATCGCGAGCCCACTCGGATGCTGTTCTATCCGGAATTCGCGCTGTGGTGCGGCACCGAACTCACCGCCGATTGGCACACGCGGTACAACGTGGTCTGTTCGGTCTACGGTCACCTGCACATTCCGCGCACCACGCACTACGACGGCGTCCGCTTCGAGGAGGTCTCGCTCGGTTATCCGCGGGAATGGAAACGTCGCGGTCTGCCCGACAAACTCCTGCGTCAGATCCTGCCTGCGCCGCACTACGGTCCCGACGACCTGAATCAGTGGGGCGGCCATTTCAAGGTCACCCCGGAAATGGCCGAGGCCGCCGAGAAGATGCGTCAGATGGCAGAACGTCGCCGCGGCCTCGCCTGAGTCATCCGGCAGTCCCGCCTTCCCCGATAGCTGCCCGGACAACGCATCCGAGCCCTCGGCTAGGCTCGTGGAGCAGGTTGAACATCGATTCAGGAGGCGGTCATCGAGGAGTCGGCGAGCGAGATGCGCGCGGCAGGCAGCGTGTCCGACCACGATGGGACCGGTGCACATACCGAACGAGCAGAGCCCGCACGCATACTCGGCAGAATTCTGCCCAGCGGTGTGGCCACATCGGAACTGGTTCGGTATCCCGAAGATCTGCGGGTGCATCCGGGCGAGGAACATCTGATCGCCAAATCGGTGGAGAAGCGTCGGCGGGATTTCATCGGCGCGCGGTATTGCGCGCGGCAGGCGCTGGCGCAGCTGGGTGAGCCGCAGGTGGCGATCGGCAAGGGGGAGCGGGGAATGCCGCTGTTCCCGCGCGGTGTCGTCGGCAGTCTCACCCATTGCGATGGGTACCGGGCCGCGGCGCTGGCACATCGGTTGCGCTGGCGGTCGATCGGGATCGATGCCGAGCCGCACGGTCCGCTGCCCGAGGGTGTGCTGGAATCGGTGAGCCTGCCCGCGGAGCGCGCCTGGCTCGCGGGCGCGCTTCCGGCGACGGGCCTGCACATGGACCGGCTGCTGTTCTGCGCGAAGGAGGCCACCTACAAGGCGTGGTTCCCGCTGACGTTGCGCTGGTTGGGATTCGAGGACGCGCACATCACCTTTACCATCGATGACGACGGCACCTCCGGCGGTTTCCGCAGCGAGCTGCTGGTTCCCGGGCAGACCACCGATGGCGGCGCACCGCTGCTGTCCTTCGACGGGCGCTGGCAGATCGGCGAGGGGCTGATCCTGACCGCGATCGTGGTGGGCTGATGGGCCGCGAACCCGCGCTGGTGGATGTCCTCGGCGGCCTGCTGATCGTGGATAAAGCAGGCGGTATGACCAGCCACGATGTGGTGTCCCGGTGCCGAAAGATCCTGCGCACCCGCAAGATCGGCCACGCCGGAACGCTGGACCCGATGGCGACCGGCGTGCTGGTCCTGGGCGTCGAGCGCGCCACGAAGATGCTCGGTCTGCTCAGCCTGACCACCAAGGCATATTCCGCGACGATCCGGTTGGGACAGTCCACGGTCACCGACGACGCCGAGGGCGAGATCCTGGCCACCACGCCGGCCGCTCATCTCACCGACGCCGATATCGCCTCCGGCGCAGCGCGATTGACCGGCGATATCGAACAGATCCCGGCGACGGTCAGTGCGATCAAGGTCAACGGTGAACGCGCCTACGCCCGCGCCCGCGCGGGAGAAGAGGTGCAACTCGCCGCGCGCCCGGTCACCGTCTCTCGTTTCGATCTGCTCGCCCGCCGCGATATCGACACCGGCACAGCCACATTCGTGGACCTGGACGTCGAGGTGGAATGTTCCTCGGGTACCTACATCCGCGCCCTGGCCCGAGATCTGGGTGAAAGCCTCGGCGTCGGAGGTCATCTCACCGCCCTGCGCCGCACCCGAGTCGGCCCGTTCACCCTGGACCACGCCCGCACCCTGGAATCGCTGGCCGAGGACCCGACCCTCGATCTCGACATCGATTCCGCAGCGCGCCTGGCCTTCCCGCACCGCACCGTCACCCCCGAACAGGCCGAGTCCCTGCGCGACGGCCGCTGGCTCGACCCGATCGGCCAACGCGGCGTCCACGCCGCTCTCACCGAGGACGGCCGAGCGATCGCTCTCCTGGAAGAGAAGGGCAAACGCTCCGCACCGGTCCTCGTGGTCCGCCCGCGCGGCCTGATCGACTGAGCCGCAGGGATATGCCAGTCCGGCCCGGTCCGCCGCAGCCCCCTGGTCGGCACGGGACGCGACGATACCGATGGCCGTTGCCCAGGGTGCTGCGCGCCTCGTAAGGCCGGCCTGCGGCGGACTTCGTGCGGAACCGCGTGAACGGAGTCCGGGCTTTGTGGCGCAATGACTTTCAGCTCACGTCCGGCTGGGCTTCCGGCTCGGGCTGGTGCAGGGGGCGTAAGCGGTCGACCGCGTCGTGCATGTGGTGGATCAGGAGGGTGCGGGCGTGGGCGGGGGAGCCGTGGCCGATCGCCTCGCGCAACTCGACGTGTTCGCGGGCCTGATCACGGATGTCCGGGTAGGCCGTTTGCAGGGCGCCCAGGCACATGCGGGTCTCGATCAGCAGGGTGCGCGCGGCGCGGGTGAGGCGGGCACTGGCGGCGCTGTCCACGAGCGCCTCGTGGAATGCCTGGTCGGCGGCTGAGACGCCGACGGCGTCACCGCGTTCGGCGCAGGTCAGCATGTCGGCGACGCTGGGTCCGAGGGCCTCGTAGGCGATCGCGCGACGTCCGTCCAGGATCAGTTCCAGCGCGCCGCCCTCGATGGCGGTGCGCGCCCGGTAGACATCGACCACGTCCTCGGGAGTCAGCTCGATGACGAAGATGCCCCGGTGCCGGATGCTGTGCAGCAGACCCTCGGATACCAAGCGCTGCATGGCTTCTCGGACGGGACCGCGCGAGACGTCGAACTGCGCGGCGAGATCGGCCTCGACCAGCTGTGCGCCGGGGCCGAGGGCGCCGTGCATGATGGCGTCGCGCAGCCGGTCGGCGATCATCTCGGCGGTGGACTGCCGATTCACCGGCTCGAATTCAATCACCGACATGAATCAGCCTTTCGGACAATAGCTTTCCCAGTCCCTGCTTTTCCGGCCCGACTGGTTCGATGACGGAGCTGGACGGGGCACCGGGCGACGGTGCGGTGTCGGGAGCATATCCGGCCAGGCGCAGCCCCTCCCAGATTGTTACCTGATTGGCTGTGAGAACCGGTTTGCCCAGGGTCGCCTCGAGCTTCGGCAGTACTTCCAGGGTGTGCATGGCGGTGTCGGGAATCAACAGCGCCTGTGCTTCGGTGTGATCGTTGGCCACCGCCAGTTCGATGACCTGATCGGGGGTCAGCGTGCCGACCTCCGCGGCGGTGTCGATGCCCGCGCTGGACATCGACAGCACCTCGATCCCCTCGGCGGCGAGGAATTCCACGAACAGCCGGGCGACGTCGTCCGGATAGCTCGCGCATACCGCGACCCGCGTCACCCCGATCGCCCTCGCTGCGTTCACGAAGGCGAAGCTGGTGCTCGACGCGGGCGCCGCGGCGGCCTCGGCGAGCCCGCGAACCTGCTCGCGCGCCCCCTCGGGTCCGTAGACGAAACTGCCAGAGGTGCACGCCCACACCACCGCGCTCGGCTCGTACTCGGCCAGCAGCGCCGCACCCTCGCGCAGCCGGGCCGGGCTGCCCAGATCGAGCAGTTCGGGCACCGCGTGCAGATCGGTGCCGTAGATGTGGACGACGCGCAGGTCCACGCCCAGCACCGCCGCGGCGCGGGGGTAGTCGTCCTCGGCGGCGTGGTCCGGGTAGATGAAGCCGATCGTCGGTGTCATGGGTCTCCTTCGGTCAGAACACGTTCTGGAGCCATTTGCCGGGCCCCATCATCGGCAGTTTCATCCGGCCCAGGCATGCCCACATGGTGAGCTGGTTCGCAGTGAGCACGGGTTTGCCCAGGGCCTGTTCGAGCGGTTCGATCAGGTCGTAGGTGGGCAGGTTGGTACAGCTCACGAAGATCGCCTGCGCCTGCGGATCGTCGGCGTTGATGATGCGCTCGGCGATGGTGCGGTAGCTGACCTTCCAGATGCCGCCGCCCAGGCCGAGATGGTCCGAGCGGATGACCTCACAGCCGGCTTCATCGAGGAAGTCGTGCAGTTTGTGGGTGAGGATCTCGTCGTAGGGGGTGATCACCGACAGGCGGCTGATCTCGAGTTTGGTGATCGCCTCCACCAGCGCCCCCGACGTGGTCACCGCGTCGGCGGCGCCGGCACGGCAGATCGCCTCGACCAGGGACCGCTCGTACTCCAGCCCCTTGATGAAACTGCCCGAGGTGCACAGATAGGCGATCACCTCGGGATCCACATGTAGCACGTTGCGGGTGGCCGAGGTGAGATGCACTGCGTCGGAGACCAATTCGGCCATTTCGACCGAAACCGGCACAGGTTCGTACGGGGTGCGCGCGAGGTGCAGGCTCACCTCGAGCGGCGCCCAGCGCCATAGTTCCCGCTCCAGCGCGAGATCGAACGGCGCGATGATGCCAATGCCCCGCTGGGCAACCGGCCCGTCGAATTCGGGCAAATTCAGTTCCACGAGGGCCCCTCTCGCGTCCAGCCTGGTATTCCTCCGCACACGATCGGATTGTTGACAATCATACGATGCGTTTTTAGTCTGTCAATGTGAAAGAGGGCCCCATAGTCACCGTTCTGCACGATGGCACTCGGCCCGATGCGCAGCTGATGCGACCGGTCGAAGAGCGGGCCGAGGTTCGCTACACGGCTGCGGACGGGTTGGCCGAGGCCTTGCGCGGTGCCGACGCACTGTTCGTCTACGACTTCCTGACCACGGCGCTGCCCGGCGCGTGGCCCGCGGCGGACCGCTTGTCATGGTTGCACGTCGGCGCGACCGGTGTCGACTCGGTGTTGTTCGACGAGCTCGTCGCCAGCGATGTCACCGTCACCAACACCCGCGGCGTCTTCGATACGCCCATCGCCGAATACGTTCTCGCGCAGATACTCTCCTTTGCCAAGGACCTGCCGGAGTCGCAGCGCCTGCAGCGCGATCACCAGTGGCGTCATCGCGAATCCGAACGAATCGCGGGTGCGTCGGTGCTGATCGTCGGTACCGGATCGATCGGCCGGGCGATCGCGCGGCTGCTGCGTGCGGCGGGTATGCGCGTGCGGGGGCTGGGGCGTCGCCCGCGCACCGACGATCCCGATTTCGGCACCGTCGGCACCGATCTGCACGCCGAACTTCCCGCAGCGGATTATGTCGTCGCCGTCGCGCCGCTGACCGCGCAGACCCGGGACATGTTCGACGCGCGAGCTTTTTCGGCTTTCAAACCACATGCCCGTTTCATCAACGTGGGTCGTGGGGAATCAGTAGTGACAGACGACCTCGTCGCCGCACTGCGGGCCGGTGCTCTGGCCGGTGCGGCGCTCGATGTCGTCGATCCCGAGCCGCTGCCGCCCGGCCATGCGCTGTGGGATCTGCCGAATGTTCACCTCACGCCACACAATTCCGGTGATTTCGTCGGATGGCGTCGCGAGATCGTCGCGGCGTTCGCCGCCAACTTCCGGAAGTGGATCGATGGCCGGCCGCTGGACAACGTGGTCGACAAGAGGCTGGGTTACGTGCCCGCCTGAAGGGAGTCAGCTATGGCCCACCCCGATATCGATATTCCCACCGAGCCTGCCGCCATGACGGCGGTCGAGCTGGTCACGGCATATTCGGCGGGTGCGTTATCGCCGGTGGAAGCGACCCGCGCGATCTTGGACGCGATCGCCGCTCGCAACGATTCGGTCAACGCGTACTGTCTCGTCGATCCGGATCGGTCGATGGTACAGGCCAAGGAGTCCGAGGCGCGCTGGCATTCCGGGCACGTACAGGGGCTGCTGGACGGGGTGCCGATCTCGATCAAGGACATCTTCCTGACCGAGGGCTGGCCGACTCTTCGCGGTTCCACCTCGATCCAGGCCGATGTGCCGTGGCCGGTGGACAGTCCGGTGGCCGCGCGGCTGCGCGAGGACGGCCTGGTGTTCGTAGGCAAGACGACGACCCCCGAGCTGGCGTGGAAGGGTGTCACCGACAGCCCGCTGACGGGTATCACTCGCAATCCGGTGGATCCATCCAAGACCGCGGGCGGTTCGTCGGGCGGTAGCGCCGCAGCGGTCGCGGGCGGGATGGGCCCGATCTCGGTCGGCACCGACGGCGGTGGCAGCGTGCGGATCCCCGCCTCGTTCTGCGGCATCGTCGGCTTCAAGCCGACGCACGGGCGCATCCCGCTGTATCCGGCGAGCCCGTTCGGACCGCTCGCGCATGCGGGCCCGATGACCCGCACCGTCGAGGACGCGGCGCTGCTGATGGACATCCTGTCGCTGCCCGATCCGCGCGACCCCACCGCGCTCGCCCCCACGTTGACGACCTTCCGCAGCCAGCTCGCCCGCGATGTGCGCGGCTGCACGGTCGCCTATTCGGGCACGCTGGGCTATGTCGGCGTCGATCCGGAGGTCGCCTCGGTCGTGGACGCGGCGGTGCGCCGGCTGGACGAGGCGGGCCTGCACGTGGTGGCCGCGGACCCCGGATTCGCCGATCCGCTCGATGCCTTCGAAGTGCTCTGGGCCGCGGGGGCGGCGACGATGCTCTCGAAATTCCCCGAGGGCACCCGCGACCGCGTCGATCCGGCCCTGGGCGAGGTCTGGGATCGCGGCAAGACCTGTTCCGCGGTCGATTATCTGGACGCCCGCGCCATCGCCGCCGAGGTCGGCATCGTGATGGGCGCGTTCCACACCGCCCACGACGTCCTGATCACACCCACCATGCCCATCCCGGCCTTCGAGGCCGGACACGACGTCCCCCCGGGCAGCGGTTTGAGCAGCTGGCCGCAGTGGACCGGTTTCACCTACCCCTTCAACATGACCCAGCAGCCCGCCATCTCCATCCCCGCGGGCACGACCGCCGCCGGGTTGCCGGTGGGCCTGCAGATCGTCGGCCCCCGCCACTCGGATGACCTGGTCCTGGCGGTAGCCCGTTTCGCGGAGACGGTGCTCGCTTCCTGACCCAACACCGCACCCGATACGCCGGAGCCCGGTCCACCAACGAGGTTGGTGGACCGGGCTCCGGCGTATCGGGCGATGCCTCGCTATTGCGCGCGGGCGAAGGCGAGCGTTTCCCCTTCGACGCCGCGCAGCCACAGGTTGTTGCATGCGGTGGCGAGGGCGGGCAGGCCCTCTTCGATCGTCGCGAAGACGTTGCCGGGAACCCAGCCCACGTCGCCGTTGATGAGCAGGTTGTTGCGTCCGTAGAAGAGGGCGAGATCGGTCGCGCCCTGGGCGTGGTGGGCTTCGGAGCCCGGTTCGTAGCCGTAGGCGGGGTTGCCGATTTCCCAGGGTTCGAAGTCGAAGAGGCAGACGTCGCCGGGAATCGGTGTGATGGTGGGGTTTTCGCGGTGCGGTGCGGCGGTGATGCGGGGGACGAGGGTGTAGACCTCGTTGCGGGCGTATTTGGCGTGGAACGCGTCGCCCTCCTGTGGGAGGGCATCCCATACCGCGGCACACGTGAGCGGGGCTTCGTCATCGAGAAGCCTTGCACGGCAGGAGATTCCGGACTTGGTCAGGGTGATGGTCAGATAGCGCGCCATAGCGGCTCCTAGAGTTCGTCGAGGACGTCGGACCACAGGGCCAGGGCATCGTCGATCTGGCTCTCGGACACCACCAGCGGCGGAATCATCCGCACGACATTGCTGTGCGCGCCGCAGGTCAGCAGCAGCAGGCCCTTCTGCGCGGCCAGGCGCTGCGCCGCGCTCGCGGTGGCGGTGTCGGGTTCCCCTGCGGCCGTGGTGAATTCGGATCCCACCAGCAGGCCCAGACCGCGGACGTCGCCGACCGCGGCGGTGGCGGATTTGCGGACGCCCTCGACCAGTTGACGTCCGCGCACCGCGGCGTTCTCGACCAGCCCTTCGGATTCGATGACCTCGAGCGTCGCGACGGCCGCAGCGCAGGCGACCGCGTTACCGCCGTAGGTGCCGCCCTGCGAACCGGGCCACGCCTTGGCCATCAACTCCTCCGACGCGGCGATACCCGAGAGCGGGAAACCGCTGGCCAGTCCCTTGGCGATGGTGATCACATCGGGCCGCACGTCGAAGTGCTGATGCCCGAAGAACTTTCCGGTGCGCCCGAATCCGGTCTGGATCTCGTCGAACACCAGCAGGATGCCGTGCCGGTCGGCGCGCTCGCGCAAACCCTGGAAGAACGCGGTGTTGCCCGGGATGTAGCCGCCCTCGCCGAGCACCGGCTCCACGATGAACGCCGCGGTCTCCGCCGGGGAGCTCAGCGTCGCGAACAGGTAATCCAGTTCGCGCAGTGCGAATTCCGTCGCCTGCTCCTCGGACCAGCCGTATCGGTACGCGGTGGGGAACGGTGCGACGTGCACCCCGCCCATCAGCGGGCTGAATCCGGCCGAGAACCGGGTGCCGGAGGTCGTCATGGTCGCCGCGGCGACGGTGCGGCCGTGGAAACCGCCGTGGAACACGATGACATTCGGCCGGCCGGTGGCCTGCCGGACCAGACGCAGCGCGGCCTCGATCGCCTCACTGCCGGAATTGGCGAAGAACAGCGAGTTCAGTCCCTCGGGCAGCACCGCGCCCAGCTTCTCGGTGAGTTCGAGCAGCGGGCGATGCATGACGGTGGTGTACTGACCGTGGATGAGGCTGCCGACCTGCGCGCGGGCGGCCTCGACGACCCGCGGATGGCAGTGGCCGGTACTGGTGACCCCGATACCAGCGGTGAAGTCCAGATACCGGCGGCCGTCGGTGCCGTACAGGTAACACCCCTCGCCGTGGTCGACCGTGACGGGAGTGGCTTGTTTGAGGAGGGGGGAAAGCTCGGACATAGGTAGCCGCCTCGGAAAGTCGGGTCGGATTGTCTGTTGTAGGATTGTTGACAATATGAATATCATGGCGGGCAGGGCCGCAGCAATGGTCTGCGGGGATTGAGGAGCAGGCAGTGACGCACACCAGCGAAGACGTGAACGAGGCCGAACGCCTGGCGATCGAGAGCGTCCCGACGGGACTGTTCATCGGGGGCGGCTGGCGCCGGACCGCCGCGCGGCTGCCGGTCGAGGATCCGGCGACCGGGCAGGTGCTGTGTGAGGTGGCCGACGCCTCACCCGACGACGGTCTGGACGCCCTCGCGGCCGCCGCGGGCGCGCAGGCCGATTGGGCGCGCACCCCTGCGCGCGAGCGCAGCGATCTGCTCATGCGCGCCTACCGCCTGCTGCTCGAGGAGACCGATCGTCTCGCCCTGATCATGACCCTGGAGATGGGCAAGCCGCTGGCCGAGGCGCGGGGCGAAATCTCTTATGCCGCAGAGTTCTTCCGCTGGTTCGCCGAGGAGGCGGTCCGCCTGGACGGCGGCTACATGCCCGCGCCCGGCGGCGGTTCGCGCTTCCTGGTCACCCGCCAGCCGGTCGGCCCGAGCCTGCTCATCACGCCGTGGAATTTCCCGCTCGCCATGGGCACCCGCAAGATCGGCCCGGCCCTGGCCGCGGGCTGCACCTGCGTGGTCAAACCCGCCGAGCAGACCCCGCTGTCCATGCTGGCCCTGGCCGACATCCTCGTTCGCGCCGGACTGCCCGCGGGTGTGGTGAACGTCGTGACCACCTCCGATCCGGCCGCACTGATGACACCGATGATCATGGACGAGCGCTCCCGGAAACTCTCTTTCACCGGATCCACCGCCGTCGGCAAGATCCTGCTCGAACAATGCGCTCGCACGGTGATGCGCACCTCGATGGAACTCGGCGGCAACGCGCCGTTCGTGGTGTTCGAGGACGCCGATCTGGACGAGGCCGTGGAGGGCCTGCTCGCGGCCAAGATGCGCAATATCGGCCAGACGTGCACCGCTGCGAATCGAATTCTGGTGCAGCGCAACGTCATCGATGATTTCGCCCGCCGCCTGACCGAGCGGATGGCCGCGCTGCCGATGGGTCGCGGCACCGAGCCGGACGCGGTGGTCGGCCCCCTCATCGACGCCGACGCGGTGACGAAGGTCACCGATCTGGTGGCCGATGCGAAACAGCGCGGCGCGACCGTTCTGCTCGGCGGCGAAGCCGACGGCCGTCCCGGAAACTTCTATCCCGCAACGGTTCTCACCGGTGTGCCGGACGACGCCGCGATGTGCCACACCGAAATCTTCGGTCCCGTAGCGGCTCTGACCGCCTTCGATACCGAGGCCGAGGCGGTCGAACGCGCCAACGACACCCCCTACGGCCTGATCGGCTACGTCTACACCGAGAGCCTGCGCCGCGGCCTGCGTGTGAGCGAGGCGCTGGAAACCGGTCTGGTAGGACTGAATCAGGGCGTGATCTCCAACCCCGCGGCCCCGTTCGGCGGGGTGAAGGAGTCGGGCCTGGGCCGCGAGGGCGGGTTTACCGGAATCGACGAGTTCCTGGAGACCAAGTACATCGGCGTGAAGCTCTGAGCGTCGCGACGCGGGCGCCGGAATACATCAGACACTGTGAGGGAGATTCGTTGAGTACCTACCGAATCGCGACCATTCCCGGCGACGGCATCGGGGTCGACGTGACCGCCGAGGCGGTGCGCGTCGTGGACGCGGTACTGCCCGGTATCGAATGGACCGAATTCGACTGGTCGTGCGAGAACTATTCGCGCACCGGATCGATGATGCCGCCGGACGGCCCGGTCCGGCTCGCCGGGTTCAACGCGATTCTGCTCGGCGCGGTGGGCTTTCCGGGGGTGCCGGATCATATCTCCCTGTGGGGTCTGCTGATTCCGCTGCGCCGCGCGTTCGGGCAGTACGTGAATCTGCGTCCGGTGCGTCTGCTGCCGGGCACCGAATCGGCGCTGCGCGACCGCACCGCGGCGGATCTGGACATCCTCATCGTCCGGGAGAACTCCGAGGGCGAGTACTCCGAGATAGGCGGCATCCACAATCCGGGCCGTCCGGAGGAGTTCGTCCTGCAGGAATCGGTGTTCACCCGCGCGGGCTGTGAGCGGATCATCCGATACGCCTTCGAGCAGGCCGCCCAGCGCGGCGGGCGGCTGTGCTCGGCGACCAAGTCCAACGGCCTGATCCACTCGATGCCGTACTGGGACAGCGTCTTCGAACGCATCGCGACCGAATACCCCGCCGTGCAGACGCGACAGATGCATGTCGACGCGCTGGCCGCGGAGATCGTGCTGCATCCGGACCGGCTGGACGTCATCGTCGGCTCGAACCTGTTCGGCGACATCCTCTCCGACCTCGCCGCGGCTGTCACCGGAGGGTTGGGCCTGGCGCCGTCGGGCAATATCAACCCCCAGCGCGATACGCCCTCGATGTTCGAGGCCGTGCACGGCAGCGCACCCGATATCGCGGGGCAGGGCATAGCCAACCCGGTCGCCCAGATCCTCGCCGCCGCGATGATGCTCGATCATCTGGGCGAGCGCGCGGCCGCGGCCGCCATCGACCGCGCGGTCTGCGATGTGCTGGCCGAGGGCGCGGTCCGCACCCCCGACCTGGGCGGAACCAGCACCACCACGGAGGTCGGCACGGCGATCGCCGAGCGCGCGGTGAGCCTGATTCCCTGACGCGACAACCGGTTTCGGCCGCCGAGCCGTCGCGATCACGGCGGCTCGGCGGTGTGCCGGGCGAATATCGCTGCCGGTGTGGTCCCTGGCGGGGATGCCGGCTCGCCGACAGGCCGGTCAGTCCGTGGCGATATCGGCGAGGAACAGCTTGACCCGGGCCCCGGCGAGGCGCGCGGCCAGTGGCAGCCCGGGTCCGGCTTCCTCGCGATCCACGACGCGGGGATTGACGATCCGCCGCCGGCGCCCGAGGATCCGCACCTCGGCCTCGCCGGCGGCGAGCACGTTCTTCACCCAGTCGGTGCGGCCGTGCCCCAGGCCAACGCACAGGCTGCCGTCGAAGCGGAAGGCGTTGACCGGCGTCGAATACGCCCGGCCGGACTTGCGCCCCCGATGTTCGACGACGGCGAACCACGGAAGATACGGGGCCAGCGGCCGTATCACCGGATTCATGTACCGGGTCTGGATGCGATCCAGCCATTCCGGGAACAAGCTGACTTCACGGTCGGGCGTAGGCATACGGTCACCCTTTCGGTGCGGGCGCAGTCTTGCGCGCCGGATTGTCGACTCCGATGAAGATATGGCAGATCCACAGCGGCCGCAGCACCGAATACCTGATGGTGACCGGTGGCTGCCTACGGGCCTACCTGGCACTGTCTCGGATACGACCGCCGCCGGTCGCTCGATGAGCATCTGAGCCGCTTTCGGGCGTCGGCGGCGGCGAGGGCCGTCGTCGGTTCGCTGACGCCGCACCGTGATTCGCATCAGTGATGCCGCCCCCGCGGCGCCACCGGCCCGTGCCCGCCGACGCAGGTCCAACGCCCGTTCTGCTCGTGCGGGAACTGCCAGGGTGTATGGCAGTGCAACGTCGGCGGGGGAGCGGGAATCGTGGTCCCGGCCGCTGCCGTGCCCGCAAAGACCAGGCTTGCGGCCGGACCGAGCAATACCGCGACGGTTCGACGAGTCATATCCGGCATGTCGTCCGGGCCGCCGCCTTCGTTTCCCGCGAGGCGTTCAGAGCGTGAGCCAGATGGCTTCCGCGGCCGGACTTCCCAGATCCACGATCTGCTCGCCGATCCGTATCGCGATGGTGCCCGCGAAATCTCGCCGCTCCACCACCGTGATCGGCGTATCCAGCGCGATGCCCACCGAATCGAAATACCGCAGCATCGCCGGGTCGAAATCGGAAATCCGTGCCACCCGGCCGTTTTCACCGGCCTGGAAATCACTGAGCTGCCGCGCGGGGGGAGTGGGCACCGCACCGTCCACCGAGGGAATCGGATCGCCGTGCGGATCGCGGTCCGGATGACCGAGTTTGGTGTCGATGCGTTCCATCAGCGTCTCGGAGACCGCGTGCTCGAGCACCTCGGCCTCGTCGTGCACCTCGTCCCAGCCGTAGCCGAGCTCGTTGACCAGGAACGTCTCGATGAGCCGATGGCGGCGCACCATCGTGACGGCCGCACGGCGGCCCTCTTCGGTCAACGTGATCGCCCCGTAGCGAGCATGTTCGACCAGGCCCTGATCGGCGAGTTTGCGCACCGCCTCGGACACTGTGGACGCCGAGACGCCGATGCGTTCGGCCAGCAGTTTGGTCGTCACCTTCTCCTGTGACCACTCCTGCGTGGTCCAGATCACCTTGAGATAGTCCTGCGCGACCGAGGACAGCACCGGGGCGACACTCCCGCCGGAACCGGACCCGGGCTCGGTGTACGGGGAGCCCTCGGATACCGGCGGCACGGCGGGGTCGACGAGCTCACGTCGGGTGGCGATATCTCGTTTTCCGGGCACGTAACGAGCTTAGCCGGGCAGGTCGCCACGACCGAGCCGCAGCGGTGCGGGTGGCGTGCGGGCGAATGCGCGACTCCCGGAGCAGATGACGCGTGCGTGACGCTCGACGGATCCGCGTCCGGCGCGGCTGTGAACATCCACACCGCGGAATGCCCGCCCCGAGCGGGCGTGACTAGGCTGCGGTGTGTGCAGAGATGGCGAAGTCTCGAGGAGATGCCCGCTGACTGGGGCCGTTGCGTCCTGACCATCGGGGTGTTCGACGGCGTGCACCGCGGTCATGCCCAGCTGATCGGTCGCGCCGTGAAATCCGCGGCCGTGCGCGGCGTCCCCTCGGTGCTGATGACCTTCGACCCACACCCCATGGAGGTGGTGCGCCCGGGTTCGCATCCCGCGCAGCTGACCACCCTGACCCGTCGCGCGGATCTGGTCGAGGAACTCGGTGTCGACGTCTTCTGCGTGATGCCGTTCACCCACGAGTTCATGAAGCTCACCCCGGCGCGCTACGTGCACGATCTGCTGGTGGAGAAGCTGCACGTGTGCGAGGTCGTGGTCGGGGACAACTTCACCTTCGGCAAGAAGGCCGCGGGCACCGTGGCGACCATGCAGGAGCTCGGCGGGCGTTTCGGCTTCGAGGTCGACGGGGTCAAACTGGTCGGCGAGCACGCGGTCACCTTCTCCTCCACCTACATTCGCGCCTGCGTCGACGCCGGTGATATGGCCGCGGCGGCCGATGCGCTGGGCCGCCCGCACCGGCTCGAGGGTGTCATCGTGCACGGCGACGGCCGCGGCCGCGATCTGGGCTACCCGACCGCGAACGTGGCCCCGCCCATGCACGCGGCCATCCCCGCCGACGGCGTGTACGCCGGATGGTTCACCGTGCTGACCCCCGGCGCGGTCGTCGGCACGACCCAGCCGGGCAAACGGATGATGGCGGCGATCTCGGTCGGCACCAATCCGACCTTCTCCGGCCGCACCCGCACCGTGGAGGCTTTCGTCCTGGACACCGACGCCGACCTGTACGGGCAGCACGTCGCGGTGGATTTCGTGGAACACCTGCGCCCGATGCGCGCGTTCGCCTCGGTCGAGGAATTGACCGCCGAGATCGCCCGCGACGTGGACCGCACCCGCGAACTGCTCGCCGAACCCGGGCGGTAGCCCGGCTCTCGGTGTCGTTCGCGGCCTCGAAGGTATGGGGCAGTAGTGGCGCGAGTGGGATCAGTCGGCGCTCGGTGTCGTCCGGGGTCGCGAAAACCGTTCACGCCGAGATGAATTCGGCGATGTCGGCGTTGATTTCGGCCGCGTGGGTGACGTAGAGCCCGTGTCCGGCGGTGGGGTACTCCTTCAGTTCGGCGTCCTTCAACAGCTCCACCGCGACACGGCTGGTCGGCTCGATCGGAATGGACTGATCGGCGAGCCCGTGCAGCAGTAGCACCGGAATGGTGATCTCGGCCAGATCGGGACGCAGATCGGATTCTGCGATCGCGCGCTGCATCGTCTTCGCGGCCCAGGGGGCGGCCGACAGACAGCGTTGGACCTCCTGGTCGATGAGTGCCGCGGACACGTCGTTACCGAGATGGGTCGCGAAATAGCCCTGCGCTCGATCGGTCATCCACTTGGCCCGGTCGGCGCACAGCGCCGCTATGGAGGCGTCGATTGCGGCCTGCGGAACGCCGGCGGGATGGACCTGGCTCCAACTCAGCTTCGGCACCGCCGCGGCTACCAGCACCAAGCGCCGAATCCGGTCCTGACCGTGGCGAGCGAGGTAGTGCACCGCTTCGGCGCCGCCGCCGGAGTGCCCGATCAGTACCGCATCGCGGATATCGAGGTGATCCAGCAGCGCGGCGACGTCGTCGGCGCGGGTGTCGTTGTCGTAGCCGTCGGCGGGACGATCGGAGCGGCCGTGTCCGCGCCGGTCGAGCAGAATGCAGCGGTAACCCCGCTCGACGAAGTACGGCACCTGGTGCTCCCACATATCGGTGTCGAGCGACCACCCGGCCAGGAACACGATCGGTGCGCCGGACCCGTACACCTCGTAGGCGAGGGTGGTGTCGTCGGTGCTCTGGAAGTACGGCATCGTCTTCTCCTGTTCTGTGGTGTGCCACCGATATTCGCGCCCCGGGGGAATGAAAGCGATTACCTCTCGGGTAATCGTCGCAACCGGACCGGTGGCGGCCGCGGACACCGATTCGGATCGCCGCAGGTGATCCGGTATGCTGGCTCGTCGGGTTTGCTGCGGTTCGCGGCGGCGCCCGCCCGGGATTCGTTCCCGGTCCCTCGAGCGCGGACTGAAACATCAGGAGTGATTCGTGGCTCTGACCACCGAGCAGAAGTCGGCCATCCTCGCGGAGTACGGCCTGCACGAGAAGGACACCGGTTCGCCGGAGGCCCAGATCGCGCTGCTGTCCAAGCGGATCTCCGACCTCACCGAGCACCTGAAGGTGCACAAGCACGACCACCACACCCGGCACGGTCTGCTGGCCCTGATCGGTCGTCGTCGTCGCTTGTCGAAGTACCTGCAGGCCAAGGACATCGAGCGTTACCGTTCGCTGATCGAGCGTCTGGGCCTGCGTCGCTAGGACTGTTCGCGATGTCGGAGATCGCCCGGTTTCCGCAGCGACACAGTGAGGCAGTTGACAGGGCAGCCGACGGGGAGGCATACAATCTCCCCGTCGGCTAGTCGTGCATGCGGACCTCGTGAGGTTCCGGTACGGCGGTGCCACATGCCGTACGCATCCGTCCTCGTGGCGTCGGTCCTCGGTAGTGGCCTTTCGGCAGGAGACGACTCCGCCGTGGGGCTTCGATCGATGGCCGCCTCCGCGTCGCCATTCTCCACCCCGAGACACAGTCGAGGGGGAACCGGTCGGGTGTACGCGTAGCAACCAGGAGGGTTGTCGCGCGCCCAAGCCTGGGTACGGCCTGATCCCTCAGCCGGGGACATGGTTGAGGGCTGAACAGTCGGATCGCGCTCACGTGCGCTGGATCCGGCGAAGACGAGAGGTTGAGGAAAAGAAGATGACAGACACAGTGAGCTCGGCCGTCGAGGTCGAACCGGGTGTGTTCGAGTCGGTCGCCCTGATCGACAACGGGTCCTTCGGCACCCGCACCGTCCGGTTCGAGACCGGACGTCTCGCCAAGCAGGCCGCCGGTTCCGTGGTGGCCTACCTGGACGACGAGACCATGCTGCTGTCGGCCACCACGGCCGGTAAGCAGCCCAAGGATCAGTTCGATTTCTTCCCGCTGACGGTGGACGTCGAGGAGCGCATGTACGCCGCGGGCCGCATCCCCGGCTCGTTCTTCCGCCGCGAGGGCCGTCCCTCCACCGACGCGATCCTGACCTGCCGTCTGATCGACCGCCCGCTGCGCCCGTCGTTCGTCGACGGCCTGCGCAACGAGATCCAGGTCGTCGTGACGGTCATGTCGCTGGATCCCAAGGATCTGTACGACGTGGTGGCCATCAACGCCGCCTCGGCGTCGACCCAGATCTCCGGACTGCCGTTCTCGGGGCCCGTCGGAGGCGTGCGTGTCGCGCTGATCGGTGGCGGACAGGGCGGCTCCGCCGCCGGTGGCCAGTGGGTGGCGTTCCCGACCGTCGAGCAGCTCGAGGGCGCGGTGTTCGACATGGTCGTCGCGGGCCGGGTCGTCGACGGTGACGTCGCGATCATGATGGTCGAGGCCGAGGCCACCGACAAGGTCATCGCGCTGGTCGAGGAGGGCGCCCAGGCGCCCACGGAAACCGTTGTGGCGGAAGGTCTCGAGGCCGCCAAGCCGTTCATCGCCCGGCTGTGCCGCGCGCAGCAGGACCTGGCGACGCTGGCCGCCAAGCCCACCGAGGAGTTCCCGCTGTTCCCGCCGTACGGCGAGGACGTCTACGCCGCCGTCGAGGGCACCGCGAAGCGCGAGCTGAACGAGGCGCTGTCCATCGCGGGCAAGCAGGAGCGCGACGAGAAGACCGACGAGATCAAGCTCGCGGTGCTGTCCAGCCTCGCCGAGGACTTCGAGGGCCGCGAGAAGGAGATCGGCGCGGCATTCCGCTCGGTCACCAAAAAGCTCGTGCGCCAGCGCATCCTGTCCGACGGCTTCCGCATCGACGGTCGCGGCCTGGCGGATATCCGCGCGCTGTCGGCCGAGGTCGCGGTGGTTCCGCGGGCGCACGGTTCGGCGCTGTTCGAGCGTGGTGAGACCCAGATCCTGGGCGTCACCACCCTCGACATGGTGAAGATGGCGCAGCAGGTCGACTCGCTCGGCCCGGAGACCTCCAAGCGCTACATGCACCACTACAACTTCCCGCCGTTTTCCACCGGTGAGACCGGTCGCGTCGGTTCGCCGAAGCGTCGCGAGATCGGCCACGGCGCACTCGCCGAGCGTGCGCTGATTCCGGTGCTGCCCTCGCAGGAGGAGTTCCCGTACGCCATCCGTCAGGTCTCGGAGGCGTTGGGCTCCAACGGTTCCACCTCGATGGGTTCGGTCTGCGCCTCGACTCTGTCGCTGCTGAACGCCGGTGTGCCGCTGAAGTCCCCGGTCGCGGGCATCGCGATGGGCCTGGTCTCCGACGAGGTCACCGACGAGTCGGGCAAGACCGAGACCCGCTACGTCGCGCTGACCGACATCCTCGGCGCCGAGGATGCCTTCGGTGACATGGACTTCAAGTGCGCGGGCACCCGGGACTTCGTCACCGCGCTGCAGCTGGACACCAAGCTGGACGGCATCCCGTCCAAGGTGCTCGCGGGCGCGCTGAACCAGGCCCGCGACGCGCGCCTGACAATCCTGGACGTGATGGCCGAGGCCATCGCCACCCCGGACGAGATGAGCCCCTACGCCCCGCGCGTCACCGCGATCAAGATCCCGGTCGACAAGATCGGCGAGGTGATCGGACCCAAGGGCAAGGTGATCAACCAGATCACCGAGGACACCGGCGCGAACATCTCGATCGAGGACGACGGCACGGTGTTCGTCGGCGCGACCGACGGTCCGTCGGCGCAGGCCGCGATCGACGCGATCAACGCCATCGCGAACCCGCAGCTGCCGAAGGTCGGCGAGCGTTTCCTGGGCACGGTCGTGAAGACCACCGCCTTCGGCGCGTTCGTCTCGCTGCTGCCGGGCCGCGACGGTCTGGTGCACATCTCCAAGCTGGGCAACGGCAAGCGTGTCGGCAAGGTCGAGGACGTGGTCAACGTCGGCGACAAGCTGCGCGTGGAGATCGCCGACATCGACAATCGCGGCAAGATCTCCCTCGTCCCCGTCGAGGAGGAAGAGGCCGCCGAGGCTCCGGCCGCCGACGAGAGTGCTGCGGTCGAGGCCGGTGCCGAGTAAAAACTCTGGTGTGACGAAGAAGAACGCCGCAGCGCTTTCGACCCCCTTGCTCCTGGACAGCGAGCAGGGGGGTTCGTCTCTGCTGAAGACGACCCTCGCCCTGCCCGGAGACAGCGGGGTGCGGCGCACCGTGCTGCCGGGCGGGTTGCGCGTGGTCACCGAACATGTGCCCGGGGTGCGGTCCGCATCGGTCGGGGTGTGGGTCGGCGTCGGTTCGCGCGACGAGGGGCCCAGCGTGGCCGGCGCCGCGCATTTCCTGGAACATCTGCTGTTCAAGGCGACTCCGACCCGCACGGCACTGGATATCGCGCAGGCCGTGGACGCGGTCGGCGGTGAGCTGAACGCGTTCACCGCCAAGGAGCAGACCTGTTACTACGCGCACGTGCTGGACGAGGATCTGCCGCTGGCGGTGGATCTGGTGTCCGATGTCGTGCTCAACGGGCTGTGCCGGGCGTCGGACGTGGATGTGGAGCGTCAGGTGGTGCTCGAGGAGATCTCGATGCGCGACGACGATCCGGAGGACATGGTCGGCGATTCGTTCCTCACCGCGTTGTTCGGCGATCATCCGGTGGGCCGCCCGGTGATCGGCACGGTCGAGTCCATCGAGTCCATGACCGCGAATCAGCTGCGCGGATTCCATCAGCGTCGCTACCGTCCGGACCGGATGGTTGTCGCGGTGGCCGGGAACGTCGAGCACGAGCACACGGTGGAGTTGGTGCACCGGGCGTTCGCGGCCCGGCTCGATCCGGTTCGCGAGCCCGCCCCGCGGCGGGAGGGCCGGTTCCGCACGCACACTTCCCCGCAGTTGCAGTGGACGTACCGGGACAGCGAGCAGGCGCATCTGGTGTTCGGTGTCCGTGCGTTCGGCCGGCACGAGGGGGAGAAGCGCTGGCCGCTGTCGGTGCTGAACACCGTGCTCGGCGGTGGTCTGTCCTCGCGGCTGTTCCAGCGCATCCGGGAGGAGCGCGGCCTGGCGTACTCGGTGTATTCCAGCGTGGACACCTTCGCCGATACCGGCGCGTTCTCGGTGTATCTGGGCTGTCAGCCCGAAAACCTGGGCCAGGTCGCGAGTTTGGCGCGCGATGTCCTGGAAGAGGTTGCCGCGGACGGCATCACCGACGCCGAATGCGCCCGCGCCAAGGGCTCACTGCGTGGCGGTCTGGTTCTGGGCCTGGAGGATTCGGGTTCGCGCATGAACCGCATCGGCCGCAGCGAACTCAGCTACGGCAACCACCGCAGCGTTTCGGAAACCCTCACCCGCATAGATTCGGTCACTACCGCCGAGGTCTCGGCGGTAGCCCGCACCCTGCTGTCCCGCCCTTTCGCCGTCTCGGTAGCGGGCCCCTACCGCCGCGCCCGGGATCTGCCGGTCGCGGTACGCCGTTTGGCGGATTGAGCCTGGTCAGCGGACACCTTTGCTTCGGGCGGTGGCCTGGTTCCCGCGCGCACGGGGGAACCAGGCCCGCGGCTCCCCGACTCGTTCGATTACTGTGCGCCCGCTTGGATTCCGGCATTCACCTCGTTGATCGCCTGCTGTACGAGACGCTCGGCGTTGACCCGATGACCTGCCTTGTCCGGGACCGCCTGCTGCAACTCGCCCTGGGCGGACTGCAGGTCGCCGCGCGCGGTGAGCATATGCGGCTGGAACGCGTAGGCCGCGCCCGCACCGATGCCGGTGAACGCCACCGCTCCGACGACGGTGGCAATTCCCAACCGCAGCTTGGAAATTCGCATCTCGAGTACCTCCTGTGTGTGGGATCGGACGGTGGCGAGCGTAGCCAGTCCCGCCCGATGTCGCAGGTGGCCCGAAACGCCCGAGAAATGCTGTACGACTTGGGAAAAAGCCGCCCGAGCGGGGCTCGATGGCGTCCGGATCTTCAGCCGATCTTCAGTGTCATCCGGCAGCGTCGGAACACGACCGGAACCGCGTGGAGCTGTGCGAGAACGTCGGGGCACCGGCCCGGCGGCGCCGGCTCACGTTCGTGCTGGACGGGTTGCGCGCTCGGTGATCAGTCGGTGTGTGCGCGGTTGGCGGCGGCGACGATCGAATCGAGTAGACCGGGGAGTTCGGCGTCCACCTCGGCGCGGCGCAGGCGCGCGTAGACCTGGCCCTCATCCATGATGCGTTCGGTGAGACCGGCCTCGCGCAGGGTTTTCAGGTGGTGGGTCGCGGTGGATTTGTTGATCGTGTCGTAAAGGGCGCCGCAACGCTGTGCGATACCGGCGTTCGCCAGGCGGCGCACCATTTCCAGGCGAACCGGGTCCTGGAGTGCGGCCAGGACGTCCTGGACCGAGCCGACCGGAAAGGACTCCACTGTCGCTGTCGCATTCACCATGACCCACCTCACTTCGGGTTTGATGGGAATCAAACCGAGCCGACGGTCGTTGAGTTCGATAATAATCAAACTTACCTGATGGGGAGCGACATGGTAGCGAACGCGGCGACAGCCCCGACCCCTGTGAAAGGGGCTGTGCAACCCTGGGCGTACGCGCTGATACTGCTGGCCACCGGGGTGGCGCTCGGGGTGTCCGGCGCACCCGCGCCGCTGTACGGGCTGTACCAGAAGCAGTGGCACTTCTCACCGTTCACCACCACGATCGTGTTCGCCGTCTACGCGGTCGCGGCCCTGGCAGCGGTGCTGGTGTCCGGCCGCATCTCCGATGTGGTGGGTCGAAAACCCGTGCTGCTCGGGGCAATCGGGACGATGATCGTCGGGCTCGTGGTGTTCGTCTTCGCGGACAATGTGGCGATGCTGGTGCTGGCGCGGGCATTACACGGTCTCGCGGTGGGATCGATGGTCGTGGCGGGAGCCGCCGCGCTGCTGGATCTCAGGCCCGCGCACGGCGCGCGGTCCGGGCAACTCAGCGGAGTGTCGTTCAATGTCGGTATGGCCGTGGCGATTCTGGGTTCGGCCGCGCTGGCACAGTACGTCCCGCATCCGCTGCGGACTCCGTATCTGGTGATCACGATCCTGTGCCTGCTGATCGGGGCGGGGGTGCTGGTCATGCGCGAACCGCATACCGCGCGTGTCGCCGGACGCATCCGGATTGCGAAACCCGCGGTGCCGCAAGAAATTCGGGCGGATTTCTGGTTCTCGGCGCTGGGTGTGATGGCGGCGTGGTCGGTGCTCGGCGTTCTGCTCTCGCTGTATCCGTCGCTGGCTTCGGCGAAAACCGGTGTGCACAATTTGATCTTCGGTGGTGCGGTGGTGGCCTCGACCGCGACGTCCGGTGCGCTCGTGCAGTTGTTCGCCACCGGAATCCCGGCCCGGCGCGCGGCCATCGGCGGTGATCTGGGCATGGCCGTCGCGCTGCTGCTGACCATTCCGGCGCTGGCAACCCGCAACTGGGTGCTGGTTCTGTTGGCTGGAGTGTTCCTGGGTGCGACCTTCGGACTCGGTTTCGGCGGATCGCTCCGGCATCTGTCCAATGTGGTGCCGCAGCACCGGCGCGGGGAGACCATGTCGGCGTACTACCTGCTCGCGTATACCGCGATGGCGCTGCCGACGGTGCTCGCGGGATGGGCCGCGACCCGGTGGGGAATGGCCGCGATCTTCCCCTGGTTCGTGATCGTGGTGGCGCTGGCCTGCGTGGGCGCCGCGGTGATCGGCGTGCGTGGCCAGCGGGCCGAACGGGTTTGACCACGGATCGCCGCTCGCACTGCCGCGGGCGGCGATTTGTGGTTACCATGCCGCTATGCGGTGGAGGGGGAGAACCCGGGAACGCCTCACCGGCAGATTGCAGCGGTCCGCGTTGTTGTTGTCGGTCGTGTTCGTGGTGCTGGGCGGACTGGGTATCGCGGTTCTGGCCTGGTGGGTGTTGTGGATTCTGCTGGGCGCCAAGGCACAGACGCCCGACCAGGTCGATTTGACCAAGATCGCGCTGTCGGTGGCGGCCGGGGTGGGCGGTGCGGTCGCATTGGTCGTCGCCTATCGAAAACAGCGCGATGGTGAACGCGGGCGATTCGTCGAATTGTTCGGGGCGGCAGCGCGACAACTCGGCGATGCCGATGTGGCGGTGCGAATCGCCGGGGTCTACGCCATGGCCGGAGTCGCCGACGAATTCGGTGCACCGGGTCGGCGGCAACAGTGCATCGATGTGCTGTGCGGATATCTGCGACTGCCGTACGACCCGGAGTCGGGGGCCGATCATCTGGCACAGCGCACCGAAACCGTCGAGGAGGCGGGAGTCAAGCGGGAGTTGCGATATCAACTGCGGCAGAACGACCGGGAGGTGCGTCGTGCCGTCGTCGACGTGACCGTCGCGCATGTGCGCGCGTCCGCCGAGGTGTCCTGGTCGCAGTGCAATTTCGACTTCTCCGGTGCGGTGCTGGAGGATTCGGACTTCCGGTACGCGGTCTTCGCGGGCGAGCGCACCTATTTCGCGCGGGCGGTGTTCATCGGCAAGCGGGCCACCACTTTCGAGCACGCGCGATTCATCGGGCAGTACATCTCGTTTCGCAGCTGTGAGTTTCGCGGCGGCACGACCCTGTTCCGGGACGCGGAGTTCGCCCCGGCCGAGCGAGCCGGTACCGAACTACCCGGAGCCGGAACACGTTTGGAAGGCGCGGTTTTCGAATCGCCGGTCTCCTTCGATCGAACCGTATTTCGCGGGCCCGCTGTGATTTTCGGCGACGTGGCTTTCCTCGGGGAGCGAACATCTTTCGCCGAGACGGTATTCCGCACGGAGAGGACAGAATTCGGCGGCGCCACCTTCGACGGCACCGCGGTGCGTTTCGAGGGGGCCGAATTCGACAGTGCCCGAATATCGTTCGCCCGCGCCCGCTTCTATGCCGCGCGGGTCGCCTTCGACGGCGCGCGATTCGGCTCCCGTTCGCGTTGGCGGCGCAGCCCGACGCTCACCGTCGACTTCTCCGCCGCCGAGTACCACGGCGCGATCTCGCTCGACGACACCGTCTTCGAGGGCCGGGAGGCAGATTTCTCAGACGGCGACTTCTTCGGCGAGATCACTTTCCGCAGAGCACGTTTCGAGACCCAGCGCACCCGGTTCGACACTCCGAAAGCCTGGGTGGGGGTTCGCGTCGACTGGGACGTCGATCCGACCCGCAAACCCTCGCGGATCACCCCCGAGACCTGGCCTCCGGCCCCCTTGCCGCCGACGGCGAACTGAGCGGCACAGGCGCTGCACAGGTTCCACCCGCAAGTTAACATCGCGACGTGTCCTCTCCGCTTTTGATTTTCGGCGCTGGTCAGCGCTGTGGCAGCACGCTGGTGCAGCGGCTGATCTCCTCCCATCCCGAGGCGTTCATCTGGGGCGAGCAGCACGGGTGGCTCGGGCAGGTCCTCGATGCGGTCGATGGGCTGATCGGTCACAGCGAGGTGCTCGGCGAGGCCGGTCGCACGGAGTTCGCGGTGCACGGCCATCAGGGATTCCTGGCGAATCTCATGCCGGAGCCGGAGCGGATGCGGGAGGCGTCGACGGAGTTCCTCACCCGGCTGTTCCACGCGCCGGACGCCCGGGTATGGGGATTCAAGGAAGTTCGGTTCGACCTGGAGTTCGCTACGCGGTTGCAGCGATACCTGCCGGACCTGCGGGTGATCTTCATCGTGCGTGATCCTCGCGATGTGCTGTCCAGTCTGGACGAATGGGAAAGTCGCGGCTGGTGGACCCGCGCGGATACCGAGTTGTCGTTCGGCCACTGGAAGCGGATCGCGACCTCGTTCCTGGAAACCGGCTCGATACCGGTGTTATCGGTGCGCTACGAGGACTTCATCGCCGATCGGGAGGTAGCGGCCCGCGACGTCGGCGAATTCACCGGGCTCGATCCCGCGGGGTTCGATATGACGGTCTTCGATCACAAGGTGCACAATCTCGGCCTGGAGGGCGAGCGCGACCTGCGTTCCTGGCAGGACATGCCGATCGACCTGCGGTATCTGCTGTTCGACGAGGGGCTGCGGACCACCGCCAAGGCGTACGACTACCACTTGTAGGCCGCGCGGATTCGTGCCGCGGATCGCGCCGGCGTCCCGCGGCGAGGCGGTAGCTTTCGAATCATGAAGATTCGTGGTGCAGTTCTGGAACGCATCGGTGCGCCCGCGCCGTACGCCGAATCGGGCCCGCTCGTGGTCGGCGAGCTGGACCTGGGCGAACCCGGCCCCGGTGAACTGCTGGTGCGGATCGAGGCGGCCGGGTTGTGTCATTCGGATCTGTCCGTGGTGGACGGGAACCGGGTGCGTCCGGTGCCGATGCTGCTCGGGCACGAGGCGGCCGGGCGGGTCGAGGCGATCGGTCCGGGCGACAGCGATCTGCGGGTGGGGCAGCGCGTGGTGATGACGTTCCTGCCGCGCTGTGGGGAGTGCGAGGGGTGTGCGACGGACGGTCGCACACCGTGCGTACCCGGCAGTGTCGCGAACAATGCCGGTGAGTTGCTCGGCGGCGGGAGGCGACTGCGGCGCGACGGCGAGACGGTCCAGCATCATCTGGGTGTGTCCGGATTCGCCACGCACGCGGTCGTCGATCGGCGTTCGGTGGTGCCCGTGGACGACGACGTACCTCCGGAGGTCGCCGCGGTGCTGGGCTGTGCGGTGCTGACCGGCGGTGGGGCGCTGCTGAATTCGGCGACGCCGGGTCCGGGGGATCGGGTCATGGTGGTCGGGCTGGGCGGGGTCGGGATGGCGGCGGTGTTGGTGGCGGCCTCGTTGCGCGAGGAGTTGGGCAGCGAGGTGATCGCGGTCGACACCCTGCCCGAAAAACTGGCTCTGGCAACGGAACTCGGCGCGGATCAGGTCTACACCCCGGCCCAGCTGGCCGAGCAGGCGGTCACCGCCGAGATCGTGGTCGAGGCCGCGGGCAATGTGCGGGCCTTCGAAACCGCGGTCGCCGCGACCGCGCCCGGTGGTACCACGGTGACCGTCGGATTGCCGAATCCCGAAGCGCGGGCGAATATTTCACCGCTGGGCCTGGTCGCTCAGGGACGTTCCATCATCGGCAGCTACCTCGGGTCCGCGGTGCCCGCCCGGGATATTCCGGCGTATGTGCGGATGTGGCGCGCGGGCCGGTTGCCGGTCGAGCGGCTGGTCTCCTCCCGGCTCCGGCTCGAGCAGATCAACCACGGGATGGACGAGCTCGCGGCCGGGCACGGACTACGGCAGGTCATCGTCTTCGACTGAGACCTCATGTGCCGTGCGGGGGCGTCGGGTCGACGGTGGTCCAGCGCAGTAGGCTCGGCGGAGGTTGTCGACCGGCATGTGAGGAGTCAAGGGTGAGCGCGAACCGGATCCGGGTGGGTGTACTCGGCGCGCAGGGCAAGGTCGGACAGGCGATCTGTGCGGCGGTCGAGGCGGCGGAGGATCTGGATCTGGTCGCCGGACTCGACAAGGGGGATGCGCTCGACGGATTCACCGAGGCCGGTGCGCAGGTGGTGGTCGATTTCACCCATCCCGATGTGGTGATGCCCAATCTTCGGTGGCTGGTCGAACACGGGATTCACGCGGTCGTGGGCACCACCGGATTCGACGAGGCCCGTCTCGCGCAGGTGCGCGCGTGGCTCGCGGATCAGCCGGCGACCGGGGTGCTGATCGCGCCGAACTTCGCGATCGGCGCGGTGCTGTCGATGCGGTTCGCCGAACAGGCCGCACGCTGGTTCGATTCGGTGGAGGTCATCGAACTGCATCACCCGAACAAGGCCGACGCGCCGTCGGGGACCGCGTACCGCACGGCGGGCATCATCGCCGAGGCGCGCAAAAGTGCCGGCGTGGGCCCGAGCCCCGATGCGACCACTACCGAACTCGACGGCGCGCGGGGGGCGAGCGTCGACGGGGTGCGGGTGCATTCGGTGCGGCTGGCCGGACTCGTCGCCCATCAGGAGGTGCTGTTCGGTACCCAGGGCGAGACCTTGACCATTCGCCACGACTCCCTCGACCGGACCTCGTTCGCGCCGGGGGTGCTGCTGGGGGTGCGGCAGATCGGGTCGCGGCCCGGCCTGACCGTCGGCCTCGACCCCCTGCTGGACCTGTGAGCGGGTGTTCGGTGGCTCCGACCGGCGAGTGCGGCGAACCGGGTGGAAGTAGGCCGAGTGCGTTCGGGGCCTGCTGTGAGTGAGACGAACGACAACGGACGCCTGGTGCGGACCGTCGGGACGATCGTGTTCCTGGTGGTCGCCCTGGTGGTCTACTTCCTGCTGCTGGGCCGGATCGCGGTGGCGCTCATCGCCTCCGGGAAGGCCGCCGGTATCGCGATGGGCATCGGCGTTTTCATCCTGGGACTCATCGGTATCTGGGTGGTGGCCACGAGTATCCGTGCGGCGCTGGCCCATCAGCATCTGGCCCGGCGAATCCACGAGGAAGGTCGTGAGCTGGACGTCTCCGATCTGCCGCGCCGCCCGTCCGGCCGGATCGAGAAGGACGCCGCCGACGCGCTTTTCGAGAAGATCAAGGCGGAATGGGAAGCCGCGCCGGATGATTGGCGCAACAACTATCGCGCGGCCCGTGCCTACGACTATGCGGGGGACCGCACCCGCGCTCGCGAGGTGATGCGCCGCGCGGTGGCACTCGAACGCGCCGAGCGCCACCGTGAGAAGTGAACCACCACAACAGAATTCGCTGACCTGATAGCGCGGCTGCGGCAAAGTCCGCGGCCCGGCGTCAGTGCGGGTTCGCCGGGGTGGTTTCGCGGGAGTCGGGGTGTGGCCACGGGCGGCCGTCGAGACGTTCGATATCCATGTTGAAGCGGCGCAGGTAGGCGGCGAAGGCGGCGATGTCATCGGCGGTCCAGTCGGCCATCACCCGGGTCATCCCCTCGACGTTGACCGCGCGGGCGGCGTGCAGGCGGCGACGGCCCGCCTCGGTGAGCTGGAATTTGCGCGCGATGCCACCGTCGGGATCGGCGATGCGCTCGACGAGCCGGTCCCGCAACATCGCCCGGGTCTGGCGGTTCAGGGTCGAGGCGTCCAGGCGCAGTGCGTCGCCGAACTGCCGGATGGATTGCGGTCCGGCCAGCTCGATGCGGCTGAGCAGTAGGTAGGCGCTGCGCTCGAGCAGGCCGTCGCCGCTGCGGAAGCGTGGGTTGAGGGTGTACTTCGTGAGCAGCATGCTCTCGAATTCGACCAGGTCAACCGGCCCGTCCATGCCGAACTCCCTTCTGCCGTGCTCGCTGTGGGCCGCCACCGAGACGGACGCCACATCCTTGTGCACTCGGCAAATGTTGTGCATTGCGCACATACTATGCATACTACATATCAACGGCGTGACTCGTAAGGAGATTGACGTGGCCGAAACTAAAGCCGCCGCCCGCTCCGGCGGCGTCCTGGCGGTGCTGGCGATCGCCGGCATCGTCGCGTCATTGACGCAGACATTGGTGATTCCGCTGCTGGGCCAGATGCCGCAGCTGCTGCACACCTCGACGTCGAATGCGACCTGGGTGGTGACCGCGAGCCTGCTCGTCGCCGCGGTCTGCACGCCGGTGGCCGGCCGCCTCGGTGACATGTACGGGAAACGCCTGGTCCTGCTCGGGTCGACCGTCCCGCTGATCGTGGGTTCGGTGGTGTGCGCGCTGTCCTCCTCGCTGCTGCCGATGATCATCGGCCGTGGTTTGCAGGGAATGAGCGTCGGCATCATCCCCGTCGGCATCGCCGCGCTGCGCGATCTGCTGCCGCCCGAGCGGCTCGGGTCGGGTATCGCGCTGATCAGCTCGTCACTGGGAATCGGTGGCGCACTGGGGCTGCCACTGTCCGCCGCGGTGGTGCAGTACAGCAACTGGCGGGTGTTGTTCTGGGGCGTCGCGGTGGCCGGGGTGATCGTCGCGGCGCTGATCTACATCGCGCTGCCGAAGATCTCGCCCGCCGGTTCGACCGGGCGTTTCGACGTACTCGGCGCGATCGGCCTGGGCGCCGGGTTGGTCTGCCTGCTGCTCGCGGTGTCCAAGGGCGGTTCGTGGGGCTGGGGCAGCGGCAGCATCATCGGGCTGTTCATCGGTACGGTGGTCGTGCTGCTGCTGTGGGGCTGGTGGGAATTGCGAACCAGCGCACCGCTCGTCGATCTGCGCACCACCGCGCGTCCACAGGTGTTGATGACCAATCTCGCGTCGATCGGGATCGGTGTCGCGATGTACTCGCAGTCGCTGATCGTGCCGCAGTTGTTGCAGCTGCCCAAGATCACCGGTTACGGCCTGGGCCAGTCGATGATGGCGATGGGCCTGTTCATGGCGCCCGGTGGCCTGATGATGATGCTGCTCTCGGCGCCGAGCGCGAAGCTGTCGGCGGCGCGCGGGCCGAAGGTGACCCTGACCATCGGCTGCCTGATCATGGCGGTCGGTTACGGCGTGTCCATGGTACTGATGGGCAACCCCTGGACGCTGATGCTGGTGACGATCATCATCAGCTCGGGCACCGGATTCGCCTACGGCGCGATGCCCGCGCTGATCATGGGCGGTGTGCCGGTGACGGAGTCGGCCGCGGCCAACAGCTTCAACACCCTGATGCGCTCGATCGGCACCTCGGTCTCCTCGGCCGTGATCGGCGTGGTGCTGGCGCAGATGAGCGTGAACTTCGCCGGACGCAGCATCCCCACCGAGAGCGGATTCCGGGTCGGCCTGCTGATCGGTTGCGGCGTCTCGATCGTGGCCGCGGTGATCGCGATCCTGATCCCGGTGCGTCGCGCCGCGTCCGCCGCCGCGGAGGCCGCGATCGCGCATACCGCGGAGGAGGCCGATCTCGTTGCCGCGGAAGTCGATTCGCTGCCGGTTGCCGGGGTCGTCCCGGCCGCCGTCCAGATTGCGGCGGACCGCTACGCGGCCGAGACGATCGCCGAAACCGTCACCGGCCCTTCGGTATACGGCCGGGTGCGCGATGCGGGCGGGCCCGTGGTGCCCGGCGCGACGCTGACACTGATCTCGATGTCGGGCAGTCAGCTGGGGCGTGCGATCGCTCGCCAGGACGGGTACTACGAACTCGCCGTGCCCGCCGCGGGCTCGTATGTGCTGATCGCCTCGGCGGAGGGCCGCCGTCCCGACGCCTCGACGGTCGCGGTGGGTCCGGTCCCGACCGCCTGCGAGGTGACCCTCGCCGGGATGGGCACGTTGGCCGGAACCGTCACTCGCGTTCCCGGCGAGGATCCGGTGCCCGAGGCGCGCGTCGCGGCGCTGGACCCGCGCGGTGAGGTGGTGGCCTCTGCCGAGACCGATATCCTGGGCCGGTTCGGTCTGTCCGATCTGCCCGAGGGGGAATTCATCGTCGCGGTGAGCGCCGACGGCTTCCACCCCACGGCCGTTCCGGTGCTGGTGAGCGGCACCGGCATCACCGAGATCTCGGTGATGCTGCGGCCCGGCGCGCGGCTGAGCGGTGTGGTCCGGGTCCGCTCGGACGATCGGCCGCTGCACGACGCGCAGGTGACGTTGATGGATCCGGCCGGGCACGTGGTGGACACCATGACGACCGGTGCGGATGGGAGCTACACCTTCGGCAATCTGTCCGACGGCGACTACACCGTGGTGGTGAGCGGTTATGCGCCGGTCGTCATGCAGGTCAGTGTGCACGGTGACGCCGTGCAGGGCGTGGACGCGCACCTGGGGCACGACAGCCCGGTGACTTCCTCGATGGAGCGGACCTCGGCCCGCTGATCGCGGCCGCGAAAATTCGGTGCCCGAAACATGTTCGGGCACCGAATTTTTCGTTATGCCTCGCTCGTCACCGGCGCACCGCCGGTGGCGGGGCTGCGGCCGTGCCGCATCAGCACGGCGATGATCAGCGCGACGATCGTGGTGGCCAGCACCACCCAGAAACTCAGCGTGTACCCGCGGTCGGCGAAGACCTGCGGGATCGTCTGGACGGTGGAATGTCCCATCACGTCGATGTGCGCCTTGACCGGATGGTTGTTCAGCAGCGCGGTGGTGACCGCCATGCAGATGGCCGAACCCATACTCATGGTGACCCCCAGCATGCCCGCGCTGATGCCCTGCTGTTCCTGCGGCACCGCATCCATGATGAGGTTGGGGCCCGCGGCGTAGAAGCAGCCGAATCCGATGCCCGCCAGCAGATACAGCACCAGATATGTGATCCAGCTGTAGTGGAAGACGACGAATCCGATACCGGAAATCGTCAGGATGCTGAACGCGAGTATCGCCGGAATCCGCGCACCCAGTCGCCGTGCCATCGCACCGGCGAAGGGGCCGACGACCATGCCGAGCAGGCCGGCCCAGATGCCCACGTGCAGTGCGTATCCGAGCATGCTGAAGCCGTTGCCGTAGGTGTATCCCGGATCGAAGTTCACGTGCACGAGACTCGCCGGCAGGGTCATCCCGGTCATCTGATGTGCTTGTGCCACAACGCCTTGCACGACGTTCTCGCGCAGGCCGTCGACGTTCGGGGTCTGGGTCATATAGCCCAGGGCCAGCGGCTGGACCGCGGTGATGCCGACGCCGAACGCGGTCATCAGCAGGGTCAGACTGACTTTCGGGTTGACCAGCAGTTTCATATCCATGATCGGCCGCGAGACCCGGAACTCGACCACGACGAACAGCGCCAGCATGACCAGACCGCCGATGAGCCAGGCCAGCGCCGACGGGCGGCCCCAGCCCCAGGTCTGACCGTTGTCGAGGTACAGCAGGGTGAACAGCGCGCCCGCGGACAGCAGGATCGCGCCGAACGGGTCGAAGCGTTCGCGCACCCGCAATTTCGTCTCCGGCACGACCCAGATCACCAGCGGCGTGAGCATGAGGGTGAACGCGGCCAGGAACCAGAACATCGCGCGCCACTCGAAGTGGTCGACCAGGAAGCCGCCGATCAGCGGTGCGATCGCCCCGGAGAAGCCCAGGCCCGCGCCGATCATGCCGACGCCGAGCGGAATGTACTTGCGCGGGATGAGGTCTCGGATCAGGCCGTAGGCGACGACCTGGCTGGCGATGGAGAACGCCGCCAGGCCGCGGCCGATCAGGAAGATGGTCCAGTTGCTGGTCAACGCGCAGATGACACAGCCGACGAAGAAGCAGACTCCGGTGGCCAGGAACAGCTTCTTCTTGCCCCAGGCGTCGCTGGCCTTACCGATCAGCGGCGTCGCGGCGGCGCCTACCAACCCCAGGATGATGACCGCCCAGTTGATGTTGCCGCCGACGGTGCTGAACGTCTTGGTCATCTTCTGCAGGGCTGCGGAGACCATCGTGTACTGCAGCGGGACGACTTCGGTGTAGAGGACGATCACGATGAGGATGGCGAAGATCCGCACGCGGGATGCCCCGTCCAAGCGGCCGGTGTCGTTCTCGACAGGGCTGTCGAGGTGGTCCGGCGGAGGACTGGTTTCGGTGGTGGACATGGGAAGCTCCTGAAGCAGGGCAATATGAATGCGATTTCGAATGTGATCGAGGTCTCGCTAGGCATTCATGGTAAGCGGATTCTCGGATTGCACAAGCACCATTTTCAGAACTCGCTTGCTACGCTCTCGCCCTGCTCGCTCGCTCAGTCGAGGAAGAGATCCGGTGTCGGATTCGGCCCGCCGCCGTAGCGGGAGAAGTCGTTGACCCCCGCATAGTGGGCCAGCGCGTCGGTGTCCAGGAAGCAGTTGGCGGTGGTCTTGCGCGAGGGGCGGGACACGATCGCCATCGCGGCGTCGGCCATGATCTCCGGACTGCGCGCGGCGGCCAGCTGATCATCACCGTCCCGCAGATTCGCCACCGCGGAGGTGGCGATGTACGTCTGCGGCCACAGGCAGTTGAAAGCGATTCCGGCATCGGCGAATTCGGCGGCCCAACCCTGTGAGAGCAGGGTCATCCCGTACTTGGACAGGGTGTAGGACGGGTGCGCGCCGAGCCAGCGCGGATTCATGTTGATCGGCGGGGCGATGGTCAGCACATGTGGATTCGCCGACTTGCGCAGATGCGGCAGGCAGGCCCGGGTGAGCAGGAAGGTGCCGCTCAGGTTGATATCGGTCATCAGCGCGAACTTCTTGGCCGCGAGCCGCTCGGTGGGTTCGGTCGCGATGGCGCTGGCGTTGTTGACGCAGATGTCGACGCCGCCGAAGCGCTCCACCGCGGTTTTCACGACCCGCTCGACATCCTCCTCGCGGCGTACGTCGCCGACCACGGCGGCGGCCTTGCCGCCCGCCGCCTCGATTTCCGCGGCGGCGGTGTGCACGGTGCCGGGCAGGCGCGGATGGGGGTCGGCGGTCTTGGCCAGCAGTGCCACATTGGCCCCCTGCCGGGCGGCGGCGATCGCGATCGCCAGGCCGATGCCGCGGCTCGCACCGGAGATCACCATCGTGCGATCGGTCAGCGGAAGGTGGTCGGACATCGTGCTCCTCGGTCGCAACAGGTTCGTGATCAGGCATTCACTCCTGATGGTATTGGCATTCTCTTTTTTGGCAAGTACCGTATTCACTGATGAACAACGAAGTGCAGACCTCGTCCGGTATACCGCTCGAAGCGGTGTACGGACCGCAGGATCGGCGAGCCGATCCGCCCGCGCCGGGCGAGTATCCCTTCACGCGCGGAAATTTCGCCTCCGGCTATCGGGGGCGACTGTGGACGTTCCGCCAGTACTCCGGATTCGGCACCGCCGAGGAGTCCAATCGGCGCTACCGCTACCTGCTCGAACAGGGCGGCACCGGTCTGTCGGTGGCGCTGGACCTGCCGACCCAGTGCGGTTACGACTCGGACGATCCCGAGGTGAGCGAGGAGGTCGGCCGGGTCGGTGTCGCGGTGGACACCCTGGCCGATGCCGAGATCCTGTTCGACGGAATCCCGTTGGACAAGATCTCCACCAGCTTCACCATCAACGGCACGGCCGCGATCCTGCTGGCGTTCTATGTCGCGGCCGCGGAGAAGAAGGGTGTTCCGCGCGAAAAGCTCACGGGCACAATCCAGAACGACATCCTCAAGGAGTACGCCTCGCGCGGCACCTGGATCTGGCCGCCCGAACCGTCGCTGCGGCTGATCGCCGACACCATCGAATTCTGTGCCGCGCAGGTGCCGCGGTTCAACGCGATCTCGGTGGCGGGCGCGCACTTTCGCGATGCCGGGGCCACGGCGGTGCAGGAGATGGCGTTCACCCTCGCCGACGGCGTCACCTACTGCGACACCGTCGTCGAACGCGGGCGGATGAGTATCGATCAGTTCGCTCCGCAGGTCTCCTTCTTCTTCTACACGCACGGCGATTTCTTCGAGGAGATCGCGAAATACCGTGCGGGACGGCGCCGTTGGGCCACGATCGTGCGCGAGCGGTACGGCGCGACGAAGGACAAGGCATCGATGTTCCGGTTCGGCTGCGTCTCCGGTGGTGCGTCGCTGTACGCGCCGCAGGCGCAGAACAATCTGGTCCGGATCGCCTACGAGGCGCTGGCCTCGGTACTGGGCGGGGTGCAGTCGATGTTCACCGCGGCCTGGGACGAGCCGTTCGCGCTGCCCAGTGAGGAATCGGCGACCATGGCGCTGCGCACCCAGCAGATCCTGGCCTACGAGACCGGTGTGACCCGGGTCGCGGATCCGCTCGGCGGCTCGTACTTCGTCGAGGCGCTGACCGACGAGACCGAGGCCCGCATCGTCGAGATCATGGCCGATCTGGACCAGCACGGCGGGATGGTGCGCTGCATCGAGGACGGCTATCTGCAGGGCCTGATCGCCGACGAGGCGTACAAGGCGCATCAGCAGATCGAATCGGGCGAACGTCCGGTGGTCGGGGTGAACCGGTTCGTCTCCGATGAGCCCGCACCCGATATCGGCACCTACGAACTCGATGCGCAGGGCCGCGAGGTGCAGCTGCGACGCCTGGCCAAGGTGAAGGCCGAACGGGAGTCCGCCGCAGTGCAATCCACCCTGAACGCACTGTCGCGCGCCGCCGCCGAGGGAGACGAGAATCTGATGGACCGCCTGATCGACTGCGCCAATGCCTATTGCACGGTCGGGGAGATGACCGCCGCGCTGAAATCGGTGTGGGGCGAATTCCAGCAGCCGGTGGTGTTCTGATGGCCGCGCGGGTACTGGTCGCCAAGCCGGGGTTGGACGGGCACGATCGCGGCGCGAAGATCGTCGCGCGCACGTTGCGGGATGCGGGTTTCGAGGTGATCTACACCGGAATCCGCCAGCGCGTGGAGGACATCGTCTCGATCGCGCTGCAGGAGGATGTGGCCGTGGTGGGGCTGAGCATCCTGTCCGGTGCGCATCTGGCGCTGACCAAGCGGGTGGTGGACGCGCTGCGGGCCGCGGACGCCGGGGATATCGCCGTGGTCGTCGGCGGCACCATTCCGCAGGCGGACGTGCCGCGACTGGAGGAGGCCGGTGCCGCGGCGGTGTTCCCGACCGGCACCGCGCTGGAAGTCCTGGTCGCCGAGATCCGTGCCTTGACCGGCACAGCGGCGTCGTCCTGATCACGCCGCGGAGAATCGCGGCCGCACTGTGAAAGTGCCTGGAACTGGAGGAAATTCGTGCGTATCGGAGTGATGATCGGCCCGGAGAAGGGCGATGCGGCGCGCAAGCTCGACCGGATGCTGGCCGATATCGAATGGGCGGAGTCCGCCGGTCTGGACACGGCGTGGATTCCGCAGATACCCACCGATTTCGACGCGTTGATCACCATCGCGCTGATGGGCCTGAAGACCACGCGCATCGAATTGGGCACGGCCGTGGTGCCTTTGCAGGCGCAACATCCGATCGCTCTTGCGCGGCAGGCGCTTTCGGCCCAGGCTGCGGCGGGCGGGCGGCTCGCGCTCGGCGTCGGGCCGTCGCATCACTGGATCGTGCGGGACATGCTGGGCCTGCCGTACGACAAGCCGGCCGCCTACACTCGCGACTACCTCGACGTGCTCGATCCCGCACTGCGCGGGCCCGGTTCGGTGGATGTGGAGAACGAGGCGTTCACCGTGCACAATCCGCTGGACCTGGGGCCGGTTGCGCCGATCCCCGTGCTGGTGGCCGCGCTGGGACCGGTGATGTTGCGCATCGCGGGGGAGCGGGCCGACGGCACGGTGCTGTGGATGGCCGACGAGCGCGCGATCGCCGACCACATCGCGCCGAAGATCACCAAGGCCGCCGCCGATGCGGGCCGCCCGGCTCCGCGCATCGTGGCGGGGCTGCCGGTGTGCCTGTGCCGTCCGGACGAGGTGGATCAGGCGAAGGAGCGAGCCAACCGCATTCTCGCCGAGGCGGAGGTTTCGCCGAATTATCAACGGCTGCTGGATCAGGGCGACGCCCGGGATATCGGCGATATGTGCGTCGCCGGCGACGAGGCCGCGATCGTGGCGGGGTTGCGCCGGTACGCCGAGGCCGGCGCGACGGATGTGTCGGTGCGGCTGCTGCCGATCGGGGACACGCTCGACGAGTTGCGCGCCTCCAAGCGCCGCACCCGCGAGATGATCGCCGAGGTCGCGCGGGAGTTGCGTTAGTCCCTGCAGGGCAATGGCATTCGGGTCGGAACGTCGGGGCGGATCGCGCGTCGGCGAGGTTCGCGGAGAACGGGTGATGCAGATGCGAGCGGATGGACGAGTGTCGCCGGATCCGGACGCGACCGGCGGAGGTCCGCTGGCCGGGGTCCGGGTCCTGGAAGTCGGCACCATGCTGGCCGGGCCCTACGCGACCATGATGCTGGCCGATCTGGGTGCTGAGGTGACCAAGCTGGAACCGGCCTCGGGCGAGATCTCCCGGCAGGTCAGCGACACCTACTTCGCCAGCCTCAATCGCGGTAAGCGGAGCCTGTGCATCGATCTGACCTCGCCCGGCGGACAGGATCGGCTGGGTGAGTTGGTCGCGCAATCGCATGCGCTGCTGGTGAACCTGAAGCCCTCGGCGATCCGGCGGCTCGGACTGACCTATGCCGCACTGCGCCGCTGGAACGAGCGGATCGTGTGCGTGGCCGTCACCGGATTCGGCCTGGAAGGCGGCGATGACCCTGCCTTCGACTACGTCATCCAGGCATCGGTCGGCATCGCGGCCATGACCGGCGATCCGGACGGCCCACCCACCCTGCCCGGATACTCCTCCGCGGACAATTCCACCGGTCTGACCGCCGCGCTGGGCCTGCTCGCGCAGATCGTGTCGGGCCGCGGCGGACAGGTCGACGTCTCGCTCTACGACGTGATGCTCTCCCAGCTCAACTACCACGCCGCCGCCTATCTGGGCACCGGCGCCGAACCCCGCCGCCGTCCCTTCGGTGCGCACTCGTATTACGTTCCGGCGCAACTTTTCCCGACCGCCGAGGGCTATCTCGCGCTGTTCATCACCCATGACGGATTCTGGAAGACCTTCGCCGCCGAGGCCGGAGTCGCCGGTTTCGAGACCATGGCCGAGCGCGCCTCCAGTCGTGACGAGGTGCTCGCCGCGGTTGCCACCGCCCTGGCCGCCGACACGGCCGCCGGTTGGCAGGATCGGCTGCGCCCCTTGGGAATTCCCGCAGCAGCGGTGCGCACCCTCCCCGAAGCGCTGGCCGCGACCCCCGAAGCGATCGTCACCGCGGGCGACTTCCGCCTGATCCGCAACCCGATCAAGATCGCCGGGTACGAGCCCGAGTACGGCCCGCCCCCGGTCCTGGGCGAGGCCGGGTATTGAAAGACACTCTCGTGCAGCGGGATACCGGAGCCGGGAACATCTCGGCACCGCATTCGCGAGATGCTTCGTGTGCGGGCGGAAGCCGATCCGCATCGCCGGGTATCGGCAACTGCCGAACCCGGACGAGGCCGATCGTCGACAGAGATGCCGTGCGACGAGGGTCCGGACGCGGGAGTTGGAGTCCGCTGCGCATGCATCGAGAGGCGTTGCGCCACGGACGTTCGAGCAGCCCGGGCGAGCGGCCGAGTCATGCGTCGCCGCACCGTGATTCGGCAACTGCGTGGCGTGGCGCGGAAAATGGAGCAATCCGGCGGCGCGACGGGTGAGACTCCCGGTACGCGCGAGGCCCCGCGGGCGGATCGGCTGGGATCCGCTTCGCGGGGCCGGGGCGGGAGGGCGTTCTCGGGTCTCACTCGTAGTCGACGGTGATGGAATCGGTGTCGGGGACGGCCTGGCAGGTCAGTACGTAGCCTTCCGCGAGTTCGTCGTCGGTGAGGGCGTTGTTCTGGCGCAGCGTCGCATGTCCCGCGGTGACCTTGGCCATGCAGGTGGCGCAGTTGCCCGCCTCGCAGGAGAAGGGCGGGGTCAGACCCGCTCGGCGGGCGCTCTCGAGCAGGGTTTCGCCCTCGTTGCGGGGGACGGTCTTCTTCTTGCGGTTCAGGATGATCGTGACGGTGCCTTCGCCCGTGGCTGCCGCCCCGGCGGGAGCGACCGGAGCCGCGGTCGTCGATGTCGCGGTGTCGAGGGGGCCGGCTTCGGGCAGCACCGGCGCCGGAGCGCCGAATCGCTCACTGAAGATCAGGCCCGGTCCGGGCAGGGCCTTCTCGATCATCTCCATGAACGGTTCGGGCCCGCAGACGTAGCTGTCGGCGTCCCCGTCGGACCCGACGAACTCGGCGATCGCCTCGGGGGTGAGGAATCCGCTGTCGGAGTCCAGGTGCCGGATCACGCTGAGTCGTCCGGGATACCGCGCCGCCAGGTCGGCCAGCGCGGTGTCGAAGATCACCGACGCGCGATCCCGGTCCGCGCACAGCAGTCGCACCCGCCGGTCGGTGGTGGCCAGGGCGCTCTTGGTGAGCGACAGGACCGGGGTGATCCCGCTGCCGCCGGTGAATCCGAGCAGGGGCGCCGGTGTTTCGCGCAGGCAGAATCGGCCCGCGGCCTGGGACATCTCCAGTTCGTCGCCCTCGACGACGTTGTCGTGCAGCCAGTTCGAGACCGCGCCGCCGGGCACCCGCTTGACGGTGGTCATCAGTTCGCCATCCGTTTCGGGCGCACTGGACATCGAGTACGAGCGGAACAGGGCCCGGCCGTCGACATTCACCCGGAATGTGCAGAACTGCCCGGCACGGTACGTGATCGGCCCCTCGTGCGGGGCCAGCACGAAGGTGCGTGCGTCCGCGCTCTCCTTGCTGATCCTGGTGACGGTCGCGCGCTGGAACATCGGTGGTCTCGCCATGAACTACCCTCCTCTGGTATTAAGATTCTAGTATAGAGAGAATTAGATTCTCATCAATGAGATTGGACGGTCGCGATGGTGTCGTGCACCACTCGGGAGTCGCCGTGAGCGCGCCGGGCGCTATCGGGCCGCTCCGCGCCGATCCGGTCGCGCTGGTCTTCGAGGGACGCGAGTACACCCGGCAGGAACTGGACCGTCTCGCCGCGGGCCTGGCGGCCGAACTGGCCGAACGTGGCGTGCGGCCGGGTGACCGCGTCGCGCTGATGTCCTCCAACCGGCCGGAATTCGTGATGGCGGTATTGGGGTTGTGGCAGCTGGGCGCGACGGTGGTGCTGATCAGTCCGGCCTGGAAGCGGACCGAGATCGACCACGCACTGGCACTGACCGAACCCGTTCTCGGCGTGGGCGATTCGCCGTTGCTCGCGCAGGCGCTGCCGATGCGGCATCTGGACGAGCCGATCACCCCGCGTCCGCATCCGGCCACCCGGCCCGATCCGCAGTCCGATGCGGTACTCGTGTTCAGTTCCGGCACAACGGGTCTGCCCAAGGCAGTGCGACATACGCACGCCTCGATGGCCGCGGCGGTACAGCACTGGATCAGCGTGCTCGAGCTGAATTCCTATGACCGCCTGCAGATCCTCACCCCGCCCTCGCACATCCTGGGCCTGCTGAACATCGTCACCGTCCTGCAGGCCGGCGCCTGGATGCGGCTGCACCGGCGCTTCGACCTCGAACGCATGCTGAGCTGCATCGCCGAGGACCGGATCACCGTCGAAATGGCCGTGGCCCCCATCGCTCTGGCGCTGGCCGCCCATCCCGGACTCGAGTCCTACGATCTGTCCTCGCTGCGCTACATCATGTGGGGTGCGACGCCGGTCGCACCCGGTGTCGCCGAAACCGTCACCGCCCGAACGGGTGTGCCCTGGCTGCCCGCCTACGGCGCCAGCGAGTTGCCGGTCATCGCGTGCAGCCCGATCGGCGGTGCGCGGCTGGACAGTGTGGGCAAGGCCGCGCCGGGCGTGCGGATGCGCGTGATCTCGCTGGAGACCCGGGAACCGCTGGGCCCGGGGGAGATCGGCGAACTACAGGCTCGCGCCCCCTCGCTCATGGCCGGATATCTCCCCGGCGAGGCGACCGCGAGCGCGTTCGACGAGGGCTGGTACCGCACCGGCGACGTCGGCAGTATCGACGCTGAAGGCTGGATCCGGCTCACCGACCGGTCCAAGGAGATGATCAAGGTGCGCGGCTTCCAGGTCGCACCGGCCGAGATCGAGGCCGTACTGCACGCGCATCCGGCCGTGGCCGACTGCGCGGTGTTCGGTGTGGCCGACCCGGGCGACGGCGAGGCGATCGTCGCCGCGGTCACCCGCGCCGCCGAAGTCACCGCCGACGAACTGGCCGCGCTGGTCGCGGACCGTCTGGCCGGGTACAAGCGGCTGCGCCGCGTGGTCTTCGTATCCGAGATCCCCCGCCTGCCGTCGGGCAAGGTGTTGCGCCGAATTCTCAAGGAGCAGTATGGACGTCAGATACACGAGTGAACAGCGGCAGCTGCGTGACGCCGCCGCGAAACTGGCCGACGACCTGGGACCGGGCTCGGTGCTGGGGCTGGACGACCAGGCCCGGGTGCACAGGCTGGAGTCGACGGTCGCGCAGACCGGTTGGCGAGCGTTGCGCTCGGACGGGGCCACCGGTGTCGAGGTCGCGATCGTCGCCGAGGAGTTCGCGCGCGGACTGGTGGACGTGCCGTTCCTCGGCCCGGTCCTGGCCGATGACCTGCGCGGACAGTCCGGCCAGGCCGATACCCGCTGGACCGTGGCCGTCGACGATCGGGCCATCGATGCCCGCGCTGCCGACCGGGTGCTGATCGTGGCGGGATCCCGGCTGCTGGCCGCGGGCGTCGGCGAGGATTCACCCGGCGCGGACCTGACCAGACATGACGCGCTGATCGATGGTGTCCCCGAACCGCTGGGCGAACTCGGCGCCGACCAGCTCGGCCGCTGGCAGGCGCTGGCGCTCACCGCGACCAGTTCCGACCTGGTCGGATGTGCCCGTGGCGCACAGGCTCTCGCGGTCGACTACGCGAAAGTGCGTGAGCAGTACGGCAATACGATCGGCTCCTATCAGGCCGTCGCGCATCTGCTCGCGGAGAGTCAGGCGCTGATCGAGGGGTCGATCAGCGTGCTGCGACATGCGGCGTGGGCGGTGGACGAACTCACTCCCGGCGAGGCCATCCGGGCCGGGCAGATCGCCAAGCTGTACTGCGCGCGGTCCGCGTTGACGGTGTGCGAGACGGCCATCCAGGTGCACGGCGGTATCGGCAACACCTGGGAATGCCTGGCGCACGTCTATCTGCGGCGCGCGCTGAACTCGACAGAACTGTTCCCTGTGCGTCTGGAGGAGATCGACTGTGGACTTTCGTGATTCACCCGAAGAGGCCGAATTCCGGTCGCGCCTGCGCGACTGGCTGGCCGAGACCGCCGGACGCTTCCCGACCTCGGGCGATGAGTACTGGGCGCGGCAGGGCGAATGGCATCAGGCCCTGTACGCGGCGGGATTCTTCGGCGTGACCTGGCCGCGGGAGTTCGGCGGGCAGGAGCTGCCGCCGGTCTTCGACGTCATCCTGGACGAGGAACTGGCGATCGCCGGAGCGCCGCCGCGCCCGAGCCTGGGCTATCTGGTGCAGGGGCTGGGGCGGCACGGCAGCAAGGAATTGCATCAGCGCTTCCTGCCCGGGATGATCAACGGCACCGAACGCTGGTGCCAGGGCTTCAGCGAACCGGGTGCGGGCTCGGATCTGGCCTCGCTGACGACCACCGCCACCCGCGAGGGCGACCACTACGTCATCCACGGGCACAAGATCTGGACCAGCTACTCCGATGTCGCGGACTGGTGTCTGCTGCTGGCCCGCACCGATGCGGATGTGCCTCGGCACAAGGGGATTTCGGCGTTCATCCTGTCGATGCATCAGGCGGGCGTGGAACAGCGGCCGCTGAAGATGATCAGCGGTGTCACCCGTGAGTTCGGGCAGGTGCGCTTCGACGGCGCGACGGTGCCCGCCGATCAGATCGTCGGCGAACCCGGCGACGGCTGGAAGCTCGCCATGACCGTGGTCGGGCACGAACGCGAGCCCTCCACCCTCGGATTCGCCGCGCGATACGGAAAGCTGGTGCGCCAGTTGGCCTCCCGAGTGGACGGGCCGCCGCCCGCCGAACTCGCCTGGGCCGCGGTGCAGACCGAGATGCTGCGGTTGCACGTGCGCCGCAGGCTCTCCGAGCAGCTCGACGGGGTGACCCACGGTCCGGACGGATCGCTGGACAAACTGCTCATGACCTGGGTCGATCAGTCGGTCGGACATGCCGCGCTGAGTGTGGGCGGCAGCCGCGATCCCGAACTGCTCGGCTCGTACATGTACAGCCGGGCGCAGAGCGTCATGGGTGGCACCTCGCAGATTCAGAAGAACATCATCGCCGCACGCATCCTGGGATTGGGAGTTTGACATGTACGACATGCCCGCCGAAATCGACGTCCGCGCCGAGGGGCCGGTCCGGATCATCACCCTCAACCGTCCCGACGCACTCAACGCGGTCAACGATTCGCTGCACTCGGGGCTGGCCCGGCTCTGGCCGCGGCTCAGCGCGGATCCCACCGCGCGAGTCGCCGTGCTGACCGGCGCCGGGCGCGCGTTCTCCGCGGGCGGGGATTTCAGCTATCTCGACGAGTTGAGCAACGACCGCGACCTGCGCGCGAAGTCCATCGCCGACGGCCGCGACATCGTGCTCGGGATGGCGCGCTGCCGGATTCCGGTGATCGCCGCGGTGAACGGACCTGCCGTCGGATTGGGTTGCAGCCTGGTCGCTTTGAGCGATCTGGTCTACATCGCCGAGACCGCGTACCTGGCCGATCCGCATGTGCAGGTCGGCCTGGTCGCCGCCGACGGCGGCCCGCTCACCTGGCCGCTGCACACCAGCATGCTGCTGGCCAAGGAGTACGCCATCACCGGTGCGCGCATCCCCGCCGAGCGGGCCCGTGAGATGGGTCTGGCCAACCACGTCGTCGCCGATCCGGTCGCCGAGGCCCTGGCCTGCGCGCAGCGCATTCTCGAACTGCCCCAGCAGGCGGTGGAGAGCACCAAACGCCTGTTCAACATGCAGCTCGAGCACACGGTGTTGCAGACTCTCGATTTCGCGCTCACCGCAGAGGATCTCACCTTCCAGAGCGAGGACTTCAAGGCCAATATCGCGAAGCTCACCGCCGCCAAGCGCTGAGTTCGCCGGTCGGCGGCCCGGTAGTTCGCGGTACGTGAGGGCACCCCTGATCGACCTGGGTCTGTTTGCAGCCGACCGGATTCCGGCCCAATGGGCGCTGTGCTGAGTGGCGGCGGTCGCTGTCGGCGGAGTTCGCGGCCGGACCCGGCACGGCGGTCTGTACGCGCGCCGCGCTGTCAGTCCATGCCGCGCTTGCCGGGTGTCCAGAACGGTTTGGTGACGACCGACCGTCGCGGCCAATGCCGTTCCCGGACAAGATATCCGGAGATCATCTGGATAGTCCTGGCTTCTCCGGCGAGGTAGGCGATACCGGGTTCGGCCGGGAGGTCGATCGCGCGGACCGCGTCGAGCAGTGTCTGCGACCGGGCGGCCGAGGCGGTGCCGCGCAGCGGGCGGGTCAGGGCCACGGCCCGGTGCAGGGGGAGGCGGTCGGTCTCGGTGGCGGTTTCGACCGCGCCGTAGACCGGGACGTGGCCGGGGACCGCGCGCAACATCGGGCCGAAGGCCGCCGAGGCGGTCTCCTCCCCGGCGAACAGGTGGTACGGAGCGTCCGGGCGGAGGGTGAACGAGCCCTCGGGGCCGCGGAAGCGCACGGCGAGACCGGGTTTCGCCTGGCGGCCCCAGACGGCGCCGGGGCCCTCGCCATGATCCATGACGCAGATGTGGATCTCGGCGGCGTCCGGATCGTAGTGCCAGACCGAATAGGTGCGCAGATCGCCGATCCGACCCATGACGCCCTCGGCGTTCGGATCGCCGGTCGCGATCCGGATCTGCTGTCCCGGAGACCAATTCAGGCCGCGCAGGGCCGGTCCGCCGATGCGGATGCGGCGCATGCGCGCGGCGATCTGTTCGGTCTCGAGGACCTGGCCCTCCAGGAAGAAGCGGTCCATCAGGCGGTTCCGCAGGCCGCGGGGCGAGTCGGTCGGCGGATTCGCCTCGGCGATGGTCGTGTGCGCGGGAGTGTCGTTGTGCGCCATGGGAATACCTTCGTATCGGGAGATGCGATCACTCGGTGCGGCGGCCGCGACGCCGCTGCTGATGATGAGCCCGGTGTGCGTGTTTGATCTCGGTCTTCAGCTGCCGCAGCTCGCCGGTGGCCTCGGTCAGGACCGCCCGGACCCGGTCGACGACCTCCGGGTCGCCGTGGGAGTGCACGATCACCGAGACCGCGGTCTTGAACAGACGCAGTGCGGGGCCGACGATCTCGGCGGCGTCGGGATCGCGGAACATGCCCCACTCACCGCGTTCGGTGGCGCGGTCCCAGATCTGTTCCACGGTCTCGCCGTGTGCGTCCACCTCGGTTCGGCCCGCGACGGTGATGTGGAAAACCTTTCTGCCGCTGTCGATCTCGAGCGTGGCCAGCCCCTCGTCCTCCAACTGCTGGAGGGTGGGGTAGACCGCGCCCGCGCTCGGGCGATACGCGCCGCGGCAGCGATCCTCCAGCCGGGACATCAGTTCGTAGCCGTGGCCGGGCTGCTCGGCGATGAGCGCGAGCAATGCCAGCCGCAGCTCACCGGGCCCGAAGAACCGCCCCGGACCCGGGCCGATGCCGCCTGGAATAGGAGGTCGTCGTGGACTCACGCTCTCAAGTTATATCGTAAGATATAGCGAAAGCAATACCTTCGATTCGGCGCGCCGGCTGTTCACAGGCGTGAGAATGGTGTGTACATTTATTGAGAATGTAGTTTCCATGCACGTTCGAGCCCGTTGCACCGCAAGGGTTCCGATGAAGAGGAGCCGTGATGCAGATACGGTCGGGCCAGGTCGCCGTCATCACCGGCGGCGCCAGCGGTATCGGCTACGGCCTGGCCGAGGCGCTCGCCGCCCGCGAGGTCCGCCTGATCCTCTCGGACATCCGGCAGGACGGCCTGACCGAAGCCGCGGCCGCGCTGCGCGGCGCCGGAGCCGAGGTCACCGCCGTGGTCGCCGACGTGAGCGACGAGCCCTCGGTGCAGGCGCTCGCCCGGGCCACCATGACCGCCTACGGCCGCGTGGATCTGGTCTGCAACAACGCCGGAGTCGTCTGCCCCGCGACCCCGATGTGGGAGCAGGACGCGCGCACCTGGCAGCGCATGATCGGCATCAAGATGCTCGGAGTCATCCACGGCGTCAAGGCTTTCGCGCCGCTGCTGATCGCCCGGGGCGCCGGCCACATCCTCAACACCGCCTCCTCCGGCGGCCTGACCCCGCTCCCGGATCGCACCCCCTACACCGGTACGATGCACGCGGTCGTCGGTCTCACCGAAACCCTGGATTTGGAACTGAAACAGGCATCACCGAACCTGGGCGCGACCGTCCTGTGCCCCGGGCTGGTGGACACCCCGCTCGGCCGGAACTCGGCCACCCTCGGTGCGATCACACCCCCGCCCGCCGACGCCCCCGCCCCCTCGATGCGCACCCTGGCCGCGGCCCGCGGCGGAATCCTCTCTCCTCGAGAGGTAGCCGAGGCGGCGCTCACAGCAGTGGAACAGGGGCGCGTCCACGCCGCGCCCGGCGCGGGCGTCGCCGAGCGAGCCCAGGCCCGGGTGGACGCGTTGCTCGCAGATCTGGCAGCCGACGGCCACTAACTCCGGGCCAAGCCATCCGATGCGAATTGCTCTGTGCCCAAACGCATCTGTGCATACGTGCGCCCGTCCAGGGCGGCACAACCGTGAGCGGCTCGTCATATGCGGTGACTGCGAGTTACGCACGGTGAGTGCGCATTACGGCCGTCTGAAGTGCAGTACAGTGCGCCGCAATCGAATCGCGCTCAGCCTAGTTTCGTGAGGCTCAGCCCGGTTTCGTGAGGCTCAGCCCAGTGTCGTGATGATGTGCGGTAGGTCCAGTGTGGTGCGAATACCGGGCTCGGCAGCGCACACCGCGGGCACGGCATTGACCGCGCGGTTGGCGGTGTAGGCGGGGGAGATCTCCGCCATGCGCTCGAGCGGGACCGGGAAGTGGAGCGTGACCTCGAGCGGGGCGTCGCCTTCCACCGAGATGTGCCAGCCGGTGTCGTGCAGGTCCCAGGCGGGTTCGATGTCCTTGCCGCAGTACCAGGTGGCGCGGAAGCTCAGCAGCGGTCGGCCGCCGACCAGGCCGGTGATCGTGGTGCGTTGCGCCGCAACGGTTCCCTGCTCGATCGTGCCCGCGGCGATGGTGAACGTCTCGCGTGCGGTGGCGACCTCGCCGTGTGCGGTGAGCGAGTCGACGGGCAGGCCCAGGGCGTCGCCCACCAGGCGCAGCGACGGGCCGAAGCTCGCGGCGAGATATTCGGCCCGGGCGGGATCGAATTCCGTCGGCGGTCGGCCGAAACCCATGATGTCGAACAGCATGGCCGCCGAATCCCGTCGGGACAGGTCGGCGTACTCGTCGATCGCCAGGCGGTCCAAGCGGCGCTGAATCGAGGACAGCACGAGCGGTACGGCCTCGCTGATGAATCCGGGACTGCTCCCGGTGCTGTGCACCGAGGACCGACCGAGCCCGCACGCGTGCTGAACCTGGTGCCGCAGCGCGGGATCCATGCTCGCGGGATGGTGGAAGGCCCCGCAGGTGGTCACCACATTCGCGCCGGCGGTGAGCAGGCGGACCACGGTGTCGCCGTCGAAGATCAGCGGCATGTAGAGTACGCAGTCCGCGTCCAGATCGATGATCCGCTCGATGTCGTCGGTCGCGAGGACGCCGGTCGGCGGTAGACCGCACAGCTCACCCGCGTCCCGCCCGGCCTTGTCGGGCGAGTGCACCAGCAGGCCGACGAGTTCCAGATCCGGATGTTCGATCACCCCGCGCAGCGCACGGGTGCCGATCGTGCCGGTCGCCCACTGCACCACCCGGTATCGGGGCTTATCCGGATCGCGGTGAGAAGTGTGGTCCAGCAACGTATTCGGCTCCATTATTCACTTCACCGCCGACTCGGTGCCGGGTTGCGGGAAGCGGACCATGGCCTCCTGCGCGTACGAGGCGACCAGTTGCCCGCCCTCGGTGAGGACATCGCCGCGACCGAAACACCGGCCGCCGGACATGATCGGGCTGTCCTGACGCAGCAGCAGCCATTCGTCGGTGCGGAAGGTCCGGTGGAACCACAGGCTGTGCGAGGTCACCGCCGAACGGAAGGCGGTTCCGTTGCCGCTCTGGCGAATTCCCTCCAGCGGACGCAGCGCGGTGCCGATGAGATTGAGGTCGGTGGCGTAGGCCAGGATCGCCGGCGCCAGTTCCGGGGAGACCTGCGGCGTGCGCATCCAGAACTCGAATTCCGGTGGCCCGGAGGCGGCATCGTCCAGATCGGCGGCCGCGCGGGTCTCCCACGGCAGCAGGCCCCACTCCACCTTGTGCTCGTCGCCGAGCATCACGGCGGGCGCGGGCACGCTCTGCCGCTCGGGTCCGTCCTCGGGCGCGTGCAGCGAGATCGAGGCGGTGGCCGCGACACCGGAATCCTGTTCGGCGACGATGCTCACCGTGGCGAACGAACGGCCCTCGTGGTGGCGACGCACCCGGTAGCGGATCGGCTCGTCGGTGCGGCCCTCCCGCGCGAACAGCGCGTGCACCGATTTGACCGACTTGTGCGGACAGCTCAGCGCGGCCGCGCGGACGAACTGGCCCAGCAGTTGCCCGCCGAAGACGCGGTAGTACTCCAGCTGCTGGTTGGCGCCCTCGAAGACGATCTCATCGTCCAGGGACGACCGGGTCGACAGTTCGAGGCAGGCGAGAAGATCACTCCACAGGTCGGGCATACACCCGAGTGTAAGTGAAACTCTCGAAGATTGAGAATAAGATTCTCACTTGCGGGCGAAGCCGTGCGCGCAGAAGCTCCAGACCTCGGCGGCGCTGATCGGGTGCGTGGTCTCCTCGTCGGTGCCGCCATTGGACTGCGCGGTGAACATGACCGTCTGCATCACCATGGCCGCCACTCGGCGCGGATTGGCATCGCTGCGCAGTTGCTTGGCCTCCTGTGCCTGTTCCATCAGCTCGGTGAACAGCGCGAGCACCGGAGCGTGCGCGACCTTCACCTGGGAGGGATGCGAGACCAGCAGCTGCGGTGCGAAATCGGTGAACAGCGGGCGCTGGGCATTCGGATCGGGACGGCACAGCTCGTACAGCAGCTCGACGGTGACCTGTAGCCGCTCCAGCGGGTCGCTCTTGGCGTCCGCGGCGGCGCGCAGCTGATCGGCCGTGCGGTTCAGCGCGTCCTCGAACAGTGCCAGCAGCAGTTCGTGTTTGCCGTCGAACTGCAGATAGAAGCTGCGCAGTGACTGGCGGGAGCGGTCCACCACCTCCTGGACGGTGAAGTCGGTGGTGCCCTTCTCGGTGATGATGGCCTGGGCGGCATCCAAAAACCGCTGCACGCGCTGCTCGGCGCGCAACTTGGCGGTGCGCAGCGAACGCTCGACGGCGCGCTGCTTCCAGGCGGGCTCTTCGCTGGGGCTGCTCACGACTGCACCTCGACGTGGGACGCCCACGGCTGTGTCGTCGGTGTGCTCGCGGACTCACTCACGGGCTCACGGCTCCTCGGTTATGTGAAGAGAACATGAATGCACTGTACCGGAGAACGTATTTCCATCGGGTTGCTGGGTGGCGTGTTCTGCGACATGTTGGAGACTATTACTTCCACTGAGCGAGAATGTTATTCTCGCTACAGAACGATGAAAGGCAGCCGTGGCGGCCGAGCGTTGGCTCGTGCCGCTGCGCTGCCCGGGAAAATCTGCCGGCAAGGAGGCTGTCCGCGATGCTTTTGGAGTTCGACTCCGACCAGCGGCTGTGGCACGACACGGTGCGCGAGGTGCTGGCCAAACAGTGCCCGCCGGCGCTGATTCGGGAGATCGCCGACAAGGGGGCCGACAGTGATGCGCTGTGGCGCAACTACATCGGGCACGGCTGGACCGAGCTGACCGATCCGGCTGCCGCGGTCGAGCTGGGGATCGTGCTCGAAGAACTCGGATACGCGACCGATCCGACGCCCTATCTGGCCACGATGACCCAATTCGCGCCGCTGGCACCGGAATTCGCGCGGCCGGAAGTTTCCGGGACGGCGATCTACGACGGCGTCAACGCCTTCCGTGATGCCGGAGGATGGGTCCTCACCGGGACCGCGCGGCACGTGCTGGATGGTGATCGTGCCGAACAGTTCGCGGTGGTGACCGATGCCGGAGTGTTCGTGGTGCCCGCCGCCGAGGTGAGTGCCCGCCGCAGCATGGTGTTCGACCCGGTGCTGCACATCGGTGAGGTGAGTTTGGCCGGTGCGCGGGTGCGCGAGGAGAACTATCTGCGCCCCGATACCGAGCGCGCCCGCCATGTGGCGTTGACCGGGATGGCGCTGACCATGGTCGGCGCCTGCCGCCGCGTCCTGGATCTGGTGCTGGAGCATGTGCGCACCCGCGAGCAGTTCGGGGTGCCGATCGGCTCGTTCCAGGCGGTCAAACACAAGGCCGCCGATATGCACATCGCCATCGAAAGAGCCCGTGCCCTGGCCTATTTCGCGGCGCTGACCATTCGCGAGGACGACCCGCGGCGGCGCATCGCCGCGGCGATGGCCAAGGCCGCCGCGGGGGAGTGCCAGGCGCTGGTCTTCCGCCACGGCATGCAGCTGTTCGGCGCGATGAGTTTCACCTGGGAGAACGACCTGCAGTTCGCGCTCAAACGGGCCAAGTCCGGCGAGCTGCTGCTCGGCGGCGCCGCCGAGCACCGCGCACTGATCGCCGAGGAGTACCGTGCAACTGAGTTTTGATCCCGAGGTCGAGGAGTTCCGGGCCGAATTCGCCGCCTTCCTCGCCGACAACCTGCCCGACAAGGTCGCCGCCGCCGCGGATCGGCCGATCTCGAGTGCCGAGGTGCCGCCCTGGGCGCGTGAGTGGCAGCGGTTGCTGTTCGACAACGGCTGGCTGCTGCCCGGCAACCCGCCCGAATTCGGTGGCCGCAACGCCGGAATCCTGCAGCAGTACGTACATCTGCAGGAGCTCTCGTACCGCCGCATCTACCCGAGCTTCAACCCACAGGGTCTGGGCATCATCGCGGCCTCGCTGCTGTCCTTCGGCACCGAGGAGCAGAAGACCCGTTGGGCGCGAAGGATTCTGCGCGCGGAGATCACCGCGGCGCTGGGGATGAGCGAACCGGGTGCGGGCTCGGATCTGGCCGGGCTGCGCACCCGCGCGGTGCGCGACGGCGATGATTTCGTGGTCAACGGACAGAAGGTGTGGACCTCGGGCGCGCACGACGCCGACGTGTTGCTCACCTTCGTCCGCACCGATCCGGATGCGCCCAAGCACAAGGGAATCAGCGTGCTGCTGATCCCCACCGATTCGCCCGGACTGACCCGGCGGCCGTTCGCCTCCATCTGCGGACCGCACGATCTGGACTTCAACGAGGTCTTCTTCGAGAACGTCCGGGTGCCCGCGGAGAATCTGGTCGGCCCGCTGAACGGCGGCTGGGGCGTCGCCAACGGTTCGCTCGGGCACGAACGCACCCTGTTGTGGCTCAGTTTCGCCGATCGGCTGCAGGAACTGCTCGAGGACTTCCGGCCCAGGACGGTGCTGGACCGGGACCGGTACGCGACGCTCGCGATGGACAATCAGGCACTGCGGCTGCTGGGTTCGGCGGCGCTGGCCCGCGAGGCGCGCGGCGAACAGGACGTGGCCTCGCTGTCGGTGCTAAAACTGCTGGGTTCGGAGGCGGTGCAGAGTGCGGCCGATTCGGCGTTGTACGCCAAGGGAATCGACGGTCTGGATCATCCGGCGATGACCGCGCCGTTCACTCCGCTCAACAACGACAATATGGTCAGCAGCTGGTTCGAACGGTATGTGCGGAGTTTCGCCGGGACGATCGCCGGCGGCACCTCGGAAATTCAGCGCAATATTGTGGCCGAGCGCGTACTCGGCCTCCCCCGATAGGTGAGGAGCCCGATTTGTTGATCCGCTACGAGGTCGCCGACAAGGTCGCGACCATAACCCTGAATCGCCCCGAGGTCGCCAATGCGCAGAACCCGGAGCTGCTCGACGAACTCGATCAGGCCTGGACGCGCGCTGCGGCCGATGAGGACGTGACGGTGATCGTATTGCGGGGCGAGGGAAAACATTTCTCTTCCGGGCACGATCTGCGCGGCGGCGGGAAATGGCCGGACAAGATCACGCTCGACATGATCTACACGACCGAGGCGCGCCGATATCTGGAATATTCGCTGCGCTGGCGCAATGTTCCCAAGCCGTCGATCGCGGCGGTGCAGGGGCGGTGCATCTCCGGCGGGCTGCTGCTGTGCTGGCCGTGCGATCTGATCGTGGCGTCCGAGGACGCGCTGTTCTCCGACCCGGTGGTGCTGATGGGCATCGGCGGGGTCGAATACCACGGGCACACTTGGGAATTGGGTCCGCGCAAGGCCAAGGAGATCCTGTTCACCGGACGTCCGGTCACCGCGCGGGAGGCCGAGCAGGTGGGCATGGTGAACAAGGTGGTGCCGCGTGAGTCGCTGGACGACGAGACCGCCGAGTTGGCCCGGCACATCGCCACGATGCCGCCGTTCGGCCTGCGCCAGGCCAAACGCGCGGTGAATCAGACCCTTGATATCCAGGGCTTCTACGCGGCCATTCAATCGGTGTTCGACGTACATCAGACCGGCCACGGCAACGCGCTGAGTCATACCGGTATGCCGATTCTCGCGCATCTGGCCGAGATGAAGGAGAAGTTGAAATAATTGGAAGTATTTCCGGCGGAATCGCGAGATTCGCACACCTCGGACCAGTATTTGGCTAACATGGCTGCTGTCGGCATCCCACTCGAATACGCCGGCAGTGCTTCGCCATACGTGACACGGCGGCGAAGCAGTTGAATACACGAATCTCGGGTCGGCGATGCGCCGGATCGGTGCTCGCGGCTCGTATCGACCGCATAGATCGATTCCGCCGAAGCACCCGCGGCGGAATATCACCCAGTCCGAAATTCCTTCCGGAAAGAAATATACCCATGCGCGATACCCTTTTCCGCCGGACCGCGATCTGCGCCGTCCTGGTGACCGTCGGCGCCTCCGTGCTGGCGGGCTGCGGCTCGTCGAACAGCGATACGAGCAAATCGACCACGGCGGCCGCGACCAGTTCCGCGGCGGCGACCACGTCGAGCGCCGGGACCAAGGCAGACGCCGCGACCACGCAGGCGATCACCGAGGTCTTCACGAAGTTCTTCGACGCCAAGACCTCCGCCGCGGACAAGGCCGCCCTGGTGGAGAAGGGCGACGCGTTCGCGCCGGTGCTCCAGGCCCAGGCGAGCAACCCGCAGGCACAGGGCACCTCGGCCTCCGTGTCGGCCGTGACCCTCGACGATCCCACCCACGCCTCGGTGACGTACACGATCCTGATGGGCGGAAGTCCGGTGTTGCCCAACCAGTCCGGTAAGGCGGTGCAGGACGGCGGCAAGTGGAAGGTCGCCGCGGCCACCTTCTGCCAGCTGATGACGATGCAGGGCGGCAAGTCGCCGGCTTGTAGCTGAGCCTGGTTCGGCGCGGACGAGTGAAGGGCCGGTGCGATCCGCACCGGCCCTTCTGCCGCGGATCACCGGTTCTACAGCTGCGCCAACCGGGGCGCGGATCCCTCCGCGCGGATTCGTGCCCCGGCTTCGCGAGTCAATTCCCTTGTGCTGCCCAGCAATCCGTCCAGCACGAGAACGCGCCGAATATGTCCCTGTAACTCGTGTTCGGCGGTGAACCCGATCCCGCCGAGCGTCTGCTGGCAATGTTTCGCGGCCAGCAGTGCCGCCCGTCCGGCGGCGGCCTTGGCCAGCAGGGCGCCGAATTCGTCGTCGGCGGTGCTCAGCGTCGCCTCGGCCCCCTCCAGCGCGACCAGCGTCTCGGCCAGCCGGTGCCGGATCGCTTGGAATGAAGCAACCGGACGTCCGAACTGCTTGCGGTCCAGGGCATGTCGTCGTGCGAGCGCCAGCATGGTGCGGCCGCTGCCGATCAGCCACCAGGCCAGCGCCCGACGTCCCGGGCCGAGCGGGATATCCGCACCCGGTGCCGTCGGATGCAGCGGCAGATCCTCGTCGACCGTGCCGCCGGGCTGGTCCGTGCGCTCCCAGACGACCCACGATCCACCGGCGAACGGTAGAGCCACGGTGCCGCCCAACGGATTTCCGGAAGCCTGCGCGAGTACGTCGTTGAGCACCGGTGCATGCGCACCGGTCTCCCCGAGCAGCCGGAACACCAGAGGTATCGCGACATCGGGCATCTCGGCGAGCATCTCGGTCCACCCCAGCTCACCCAGCGCACGATCGAGCGCGGCTCCCGAGGCGGAGCCCATCGCCTTACTCAAACTCTCGGCAATCAGCTCGATTTCTGCGGAATCGGTGTCGGTCATCGGGACTTTCCTTCCTCGGCGCGCGGAGACCTCGGCCGGCGGAGCGATCAGGGTTCGTGTGCTGTCCGACCCGCCCAGCGCGCATCACTGTTCTTTCCCCAGATCCAGCAGTCGCCGGGCGACGATATTGCGTTGGATCTCGGCGGTGCCGCCGTAGATGGTGGCCGCGCGGGAGTACAGGAATTCGGTGCGCCACGGGGAATCCCGCAGTTCCACCGCGCCGGGCAGCAGGTCGCGGGCGGTGTCGAACAGTTGCTGCTCGGCGGTCGCCAGCAGGATCTTGTCCACCGAGGTCTCCGGACCCAACGACGCGCCGGATGCCAAGCGCCGCTGGGTTTCCCGCGATCGGCATCGGACGGTGTGCAGGGCCAGATAGGCCGCCCCGAGTTCGGCGTCGTCGGCGATCGTGGTCTGGTCGAGCACTCGGTCCAATCGGGTGAACAGGTAGGCGATCCGATGCCAGAAGCAGGTCGAGCGTTCGTGCGGCAACAGATCCATCGCCACCCGCCAGCCGTCGCCCGGACGTCCCAGCATGCGGTCGGCCGGGATGCGGACGTCGTCGAAGTACACCTCGGCGAATTCGTCCACGCCGTGCATCGTGCGCAGTGGGCGCACGGTGATGCCGGGAGTGTCCATATCGAGGAAGAAGGCGGTGACCCCGTCGTGGCCGGGTGCGGTCCGGGTGAGCAGGACGCAGCGCGCCGCGTACTGGGCCAGACTTGTCCACACCTTCTGCCCGTTGACCACCCAATGATCGCCGTCCGGAACGGCTTTCGTGCTCAGCGAGGCCAGATCACTGCCCGAGCCGGGCTCGGAGAACCCCTGGCACCACTGCTCGCGCCCGGACAGCAGCCGCGGTACCATCTCCGCGGCCAGTTCGGGGCGGGCATAGGAGATCATCGTCGGTGCGAGCACCTCGATCATCGAGTAGTTCCCGGGTTCGGCCAGGTCGCGAATGGCGACCTCCTCGCCGAGAATCGCCCGCAGTACGGCCGGGCCGCCCAGCCCGCCGACCTCGGCGGGCCAGCCGTACCGCATCCATCCCGCGTCGTAGAGCGCGCGACGCACGCGGCACAGCTGCTCGAGCTCGCCGTCGAGCGAGTGATCGGGGCCGGGCGACAGGTCGTTCTCGTCCAGCCAGGCGCGCACCCCCGACCGAAACTCATTGATATCCATGTGTTTTGCACTCTCTTCGGAGCTGCCTGGACCTCGCCTGGCGGCCCGGCCCGATGAATTACCGCCCGTCACCCGGACCGATCGGCTGGTGTCGCCCGCGGTTGGCGGTGACGCGGATGGCCGGAGTCGTTGCTGCCCCGGTCATTCCACCGGATTGCATTACTGCCGCGTGTTCTCGAATGCGTGCGGAATGCCCGAATCGTGGTCGCCGTTGCGCCGGATGAAGGTCATCTTCCGGGTGCGCAGCCGCCAGCCGTCCTCGGTGCGCACGAGTGTGTCGCTGTAGTAGCCGATCCGCATGTCGTGCGTGCTGTGGTCGATGAAGCACAGCGGCTGGGTGCCGGTGGCGGTATCCCCGTCGATGTCCAGAAGCGGTGTGCCCGTGAGGAAAAGGCCCTTGGGTGCGGCGGCGACGAGGTCCGGGAACAGGTCCAGGGTATAGGTGTCGCCGAATGCGCTGTAACTGCCGTCGGGGGTGAACACCCCGACCACGCCGTCGATATCACCCTTGGTGATGGTCACCGCGTACCGGGCGAGCAACTGCTGGATGTCGAGGAGGTCCTCGTATCGTGAACCGCTATCGCTGGACAAAGACCTTGCCGCCTTTCATCACGAACCGCACGTTCTGGGTGACGGTGATGTCCTGGATCGGATCGCCGGGCACGGCGATGATGTCGGCCAGCATCCCCTCGGCCAGCCGTCCGCGGTCCTCGGCGTCGATGAGATCCGCGGCGTTCACGGTCGCCGCGCGCACGACGTCCAAGGGATCGAGCCCGCGCGAGACCAGCGCGACGAGTTCGTCGGCGTTCTTGCCGTGCGGAATGGCCGGTGCGTCGGTGCCGACCGCGATCCGCACGCCCGCCTTGTACGCGGCCAGAACCGAGCTGCGTGCCTTCGGAAACATCTCGGCCGCTTTGGCTTTGAGCGCTTCGTCGGCGTGGGACATGTCCATGGCGTCGGCGAGGCGGGTGGTCGGCACCAGCCAGGTGTTGTGCTCGACCATCATGTCGATGGTCTCGTCGTCGATGAGGAATCCGTGTTCGATGCAGTCGATTCCGCAGTCGACCGCGTGCCGGACCGCCTCCGCGCCGTGCGTGTGCGCGGCGACCTTGAGGCCGCGCCGATGTGCCTCGTCCACGATGGCGCGCAGTTCGTCGTCCGAATAATGTTGCGCGCCAGGGGCTCCGGTGAGCGACATGACGCCGCCGGAGACGCAGATCTTGATCAGCTGCGCGCCGTACTTGATCTGGTACCGCACCGCCTTGCGCACCTCGTCGACCCCATTGGCGATGCCTTCCTCGAGGGTCAGCTTCAGCACGTCGGGGGCGAAGGCGGAAAACATGGTCGGATCCAGATGTCCGCCCAGCGGGGTGATCGCATGTCCGGCGGGCACGATCCTGGGGCCGTCGATCCAGCCCCGGTCGATCGCCTTGCCCAGCGCGACGTCGAGCAGGTAACCACCGGTCTTGCAGAACAGGCCGAGGTTGCGCACGGTGGTGAAACCGGCACGCAGCGTGCGGCGGGCGTTGCCCACCGCACGCAGCATCCGCAGTGCGGGATCATCTGTCACACTCGAGGACAGGCCGGTCTCCCCGCGACCGCCCATCAGCAGATTGACCTCCATGTCCATCAGCCCGGGCAGCAGCACGACATCACCGAGGTCCAAGACCTCGCCGCGCGCCGGACCCCCCAGCCCGACGATGCGATCGCCTTCGACGTGCACGACGCCGGGCCGGATGATCTCGCCGGTGTCGATGTCGAGCAGACCGGCCGCTTGGAGTGTGAGCATGGCCTACACCACCGGCTCGGCGATCACATCGAGATAGGCCGCGCCGGAGTCCGGCACCCGGGGCTGCTTCCACACCTCCACCGGGAAGGACACCATCACCAGCGACTGCAGCAGGTGGAACAGGTGGCGCTGCTCGTCGGGCAGATCGTTCCAATCGAATTTCTCGATGTGATCCAGCGCCTCCTGCAACCGCGGGAAGACGGTCTCGTAGACGTCCTGCATCTGCTCCATCGAGGAGGCCAGTCGCTTGGCGTAGCGCTCGGGCTCGGTCGCCAGGATCCAGTCGGAGAACCGTTGCAGGTCGGCGAATTCGGCGGGCAGGGTCTTGGTCTCAGCTGGCTGCGCGGGCATTGCGGTACTCCTTCACGATGTTCTGGACGGTGATGTGCAGGTGGCGCAGCAGCACCTCCTGGTCGTTGAGCGGGAATTCGGTGATCGCACCGGTTTCGAGCATGGTCTGGGTCGCCTCGAGGGTGTTGGCGTCCTGCAGCGCGTACTCCTTGAAGGTCACCCCGGCCAATTCCTGACGCAGCCGCTCGCGGGCGTTCTTCGGCGGCACGAAGTACAGATTCGCCTCGAAGATGTGCTTGTTCACCGCGGTCGGCCAGTAGTGGTAGGTCAGATACCAGCCCGGCGCCCAGATCAGGATGCCGAAGTTCGGGAAGACCTCGAATTCGTCCACGCCCCAAGCCTTGTGGCCCGCGGGGTTGACGCCCGACGGCAGCGGGTCCAGGCCCTCGATGTCCGGGCGGTCCCATGGTCCGAACAGGCCGCTGCGCAGCTCCCGCTCGATCGGCTTGACCATGTTCGGGTCCTTCGGCGGGGCCATGCCGCCCCACGAGGAGACCATCGAGTGCGGGGTCCAGCATTCGTAGTGCAGCGCCTCGAAGCCGACCTCGAGCAGTTTGTCGGCCTCGTCCTTGACCGCCTGCTTCATGTGCAGCACCGGTGCGTGGTAGAACTCGGCGAACGCGTCGATGAACAGCTTCCAGTTGGCGCCGATCTCGGCGCGGTAGCTGTAGACCTCGGTCATCTCGTGGAAGGGGTAGCCCTCCAGCCCCTTCGCCCACGCGCCGAGGTAGTCCTCGAGCGGCTGCGCGTTGTCGTCGAGGTTGATGAAGATGAACCCTTCCCACACCTCGCAGCGCACCGACTTGAGCCCGAACTTGCTCTTGTCGATGTCGAAGAATTCCTTCTCCTGCTGGACGAAGGTGGCATCGCCCTCGAGGCTGTACCGCCAGGCGTGGTACTTGCAGGTGAACTGGCGGCAGACTCCGGCGGTCTCCTCGCCCGGGTAGTCCTCCCAGACCAGCTTGTTACCGCGGTGGCGGCAGATGTTGTAGTACGCGCGGATCTGCTTGTCGTGGTCCTTGACCACGACGAAAGACGCGTTCACGCAGGCGAGTTCGCGGGTGAAGTAGCTGCCGACCTTGGGCAGGCGCTCGACGCGTCCGACGTTGAGCCAGCTCTTCTTGAAGATCGCCTCCTGCTCGTCGGCGTAGAAGGCGGGATCGGTGGAGTCGGTGAAGTCGACCACCTCGGTTCCCAGTTCGGGATAATTCTCCGTCCAGCTGCCGGCAGCCGGTTTTGTGAAGTGTGGCAAGGGATTTACCTCTCAGTGATCGGGCTCGGGCTGTACGCCGAAGGTGTTGAGCGCCATGGACATCGCGATGTAGCCGCCGATGGTGAAGACCAGGTCCATGCGTTGTTTCTCGTCCAGGCGCTCGGCCAGGGCGGCCCAGGTCTCGTCGGACAGTTCGGATTTCGCGTCGAGCTCGTCGACACAGGACAGGATGAGGCGATCGAACTCGTCGGTCCCCTCCCCGCGAGCGACGGCGTCGATCTCCGCGGAGGTCAGTCCTGCCTCCTTGGCGAAGGCGATGTGGTGCACCCACTCGTAGTCGCAGCGGCGGTTGTGGGCCACCCGCAGGATCACCAGTTCCCGCAGACGGGGCGGCAGGGTGGACCGGAAGAGCAGATGGACGCTGAAGCCCAGGAATGCCTCGGTCAGGTCCGGGTGCCGGGCCAGCGGTGCCATGGCTGGACCCGCGGACTCGGGGTTGCGCATCGCGCGGGGCAGCAGGGCGCGGAACGCGTCGCGGGTGCGGTCGTCCCACTGGTCCGCCGGTAGCGGCGGCAGGCGCATGCCGACCTCCTCTCGTGAGAATCGGATTCTCTAAAACTGAGGACTAGATTTCCATGAAGCCGTGCGTTAGTCAACGCCGGGGCTGCGGCCTGGGAAAATCGAGGCCACGGAGAGTGTGCTTCGACCTGGCGTGCTGTCGGTTCCACCCTGTTTGTCCCGGGATCGGATGGTGATTCTCCAAATAAGAGAATATAGTTTCCCTAGTGTTGCGTGCCCGGCTCGTCGGCGGGCCCGAGTCGAAGAGTCCGGCCCCTGCGGGCGGAAAGGAGTCCCACGATGACGAGCTGCGGCATGAATTTCGAGCTCACCGAGGATCAGCAGCTGATTCGCACGACCGTCGCGGAGCTGTGCCGCAAGTTCGACGACCAGTACTGGATGGCCAAGGATTCCGCGCACGAGTTCCCGACCGAGTTCTACGAGGCGATCGCCAAGGGCGGCTGGCTGGGCATCACGATTCCCGAGGAGTACGGCGGCCACGGCCTCGGCATCACCGAGGCCACCCTGCTGGCCGAGGAGGTCTCGCGTTCGGGCGGCGGGATGAACGCGGCCACCTCCATCCACATGTCGATCTTCGGCATGCATCCGGTGGTCGTGCACGGCTCGGACGAGCTCAAGCGGCGCACCTTGCCGCGGATCGCCAACGGTGATCTGCACGTATGCTTCGGCGTCACCGAACCCGGTGCGGGACTCGACACGTCGCGGATCAGCACGTTCGCCAAGCGCGACGGTGACCACTATGTGGTGAACGGCCGCAAGGTGTGGATCTCCAAGGCGATGGAGTCGGAGAAGATCCTGCTGCTGACCCGTACCCAGCGCTACGACGAGGTCGCCAAGAAGACCGACGGCATGACGCTGTTCCTCACCGATCTGGATCGCGCGCACGTGGACATCCGGCCGATCGCGAAGATGGGTCGCAATGCGGTCACCTCCAACGAACTGTTCATCGACGGGCTGCGGATTCCGGTCGAGGATCGAGTCGGTGAGGAGGGGATGGGCTTCAAGTATCTGCTCGACGGGCTCAATCCCGAACGCATGCTGATCGCCGCCGAGGCGTTGGGACTGGGGCGCGTGGCCCTGGATCGGGCCGTGCGATACGCCAAGGAGCGCGTCGTATTCGACCGGCCCATCGGGATGAATCAGGGCCTGCAATTCCCGCTGGCGGATTCGCTGGCGCACCTGGATGCCGCGGAACTGGTGCTGCGCAAGGCGACCTGGAGCTACGACCAGGGCAAGCCGTGCGGGCGGGAGGCGAACACCGCCAAATACCTCTGCGCCGACGCGGGATTCACCGCCGCGGACCGGGCGCTGCAGACCCACGGCGGGATGGGATATGCCGAGGAGTATCACGTGGCGCGGTATTTCCGGGAGGCGCGCGTGATGCGGATCGCGCCGATCAGCCAGGAGATGATCCTGAACTATCTGGGCTCGCACACGCTGGGCCTGCCCCGGAGCTATTGAGCCGCAGGAGTTTCCGAGCCCTGCCACGGGCTGCTGGAACCGATGGGTGTCGCGAGCGCGACAGGAAAGACGCGGAGTGACCCGGGACGCGGAGTCACCCGGTATACGAATCACCTAGAGACACAGGGAGTCGGCCGATGGCAGGCAACAACGGATTGTTCGATCTGAGCGGGCGGGCGGCGCTGGTCACCGGAGCCGCCGGGGGCATCGGCTCGGCGGTCGCCGAGGCACTGGCGGCCCAGGGCGCGGCGGTGCTGGTCACCGACGTGAACGGTGAGGCCGCCGCGGCGGTCGCGGAGAAGATCGCCGGAAACGGCGGCACCGCGGCGAGTTTCGCCTTGGACGTGTCCGATCGCGAGGCCGCCGATGCCGCTGCCGCCCGCGCGGCCGAATTGGCTGGGGGCACCCTGCATATCCTGGTGAACAACGCCGGTGTCACCGATCCGCACATGTTCGCCGATATCACCGCGGATTCGGTGCGGCGGTTGCTGGAGATCCACACCATGGGCACCTTCAACTGCTCGCAGGCGGCGCTGCCCTATCTGCCGACCGACGGCAAGGGCCGGATCATCAACGTCACCTCCTCCGCCGGAATCGTCGGCACCCTGGGGCAGGTGAACTACTCCGCCGCCAAGGCAGCCATCATCGGCGTCACCAAATCCCTTGCCCGCGAACTGGCTCGCAAGAACATCCTGGTGAACGCGCTGGCGCCGCTGGCGGCCACCCCGATGACCGATACCATCCGCACGGACGAGAAGTTCGCCAAGCAGATGTTGAACCGGATTCCGTTGCGGCGCTGGGCCGATCCGCAGGAGGTCGCGGGCGCGTTCGTCTTCCTGGCCACCGACGCCGCCTCCTTCATCACCGGCCAGGTGCTGCCGGTGGACGGCGGCATGGTGATGTGATGCTGGAGCGCAGCGCCGGTCCGCTGGCCGGAATCACCGTCGTCGCACTGGAACAGGCCGTGTCCGCGCCGATGTGCACGCGCGCCCTGGCCGATTTCGGGGCGCGGGTGATCAAGGTCGAGAATCCGTCGGGCGGTGATTTCGCCCGCTACTACGACGAGGTGGTGCACGGCCAGGCCGCCCACTTCGTGTGGTGCAACCGGGGCAAGGAATCGGTGACTCTCGACCTGAAATCCGATGCGGGCGTGGAACTCCTGCATCGGCTGCTGGATCGGGCCGATGTCCTGGTGTCGAATCTGGCGCCCGGGGCGACCGCGCGGCTGGGCTTGGCTCCGGAGGATGTGTCGGCGCGGCATCCGGGGCTGATCGCGGTCGAGATCGATGGATTCGGCGCGGGCGGGCCGCTGTCTCACAAACGTGCCTACGACCTGCTGGTGCAGGCCGAGTCCGGGGTGTGCGCGGTGACCGGCACCGCCGGGGAACCCGCCAAACCCGGTCCGCCGATGGCGGATGTGACGACGGGACTGTATGCGGCGCTGTCGATTCTGGCCACCCTGTGCGGCCGGCTGCGCAACGGGCCCGGCCCGGGGACGAATATCGCGGTGAGCCTGTTCGACATGATGGCCGAGATGATGGGGTATCACCTCAACTACGCGCGGTATTCCGGCGTGGATCTGGTGCCGTTGGGGATGAGCTCTCCGGCGGTGGCCCCCTACGGCGCCTACCGCACCGCGGACGACCAGACCGTCGTCCTGGGCACCACCAACGATCGGGAATGGCAGCGGCTGTCCCGTGATCTGCTCGGCCGCCCCGACCTGGCCGGCGACCCCCGCTTCGCGACCAACTCCGGCCGTTGCGAACATCGCGGGGAACTCGACGAGGCCATCGGAAGCTGGTGTGCCGCACATGATCTGGCACATATCCAGAAGGTCGCCGATGCCGCTGGAATCGGCAACTCCCGCTACAACCGGCCCAGCGAGGTGATCAACCACCCGCAACTGGTGGACCGGCATCGCCTGCGCACCATCGACACCCCGGGCGGTCGCATCGTCGCGGTACTTCCTCCAGCGGTGATCGACGGCTTCGAACCGCCCATGGGGCCGGTGCCCGGCCTCGGCGAGCACACCGACAACCTGCTCGCCGAACTCGGTTGCAGTGCTGATGATATCGCTGGACTCAGGGAAAGCGGAGCAGTCGGCGCGCGGTACGAGCAGCCACGCCGGGAGTCGGCGTGATCGCGGTGTGCTCGGTGTTGCTCCCAGGACCTGCGGACCCGGCATGCCGGTCCGTCGAAGCCGCATGGCCCGAAAGGGCTTGTACCCGATCCACGAGGCGATGCGAATTCCGCAGCGCTGCAACGATTCAGGAGGTGTAATGTCCGGCGAACCTGTCCTGCGGGTCGATGACACCGGCGGCGTGCGGACCTTGACCCTGAACCGCCCCCGACGCAAGAATGCCATCGACCACGAATTGTGGCTGGCCCTCGCGGATGCGTTGCGGCACACCGCGGCCGATCGTTCGGTGCGGGCGGTGGTGATCACCGGTGCGGGCGGGGAGTTCTGTTCCGGGGCGGACATCTCCACGCCGCCCGACAACAGTCATCCGGTGTATCGGATGCGCGAACTCACCGATGTCGCCCTGCTGCTGCACGAGTTGCCCGTTCCGACGGTGGCCCAGGTGCGTGGGGTCGCGGTCGGGGCGGGCTGGAATCTGGCCCTGGGGTGTGACCTGGTCGTCGCGTCGCCGGGGGCGAGATTCTCGCAGATCTTCGCTCAGCGCGGCCTGTCCCTGGATCTGGGTGGTTCGTGGCTGCTGCCGAAACTGGTCGGCCTGCAGCAGGCCAAGCGGCTGGCATTGCTGGCCGAGACCATCGATGCGGCTCAGGCTCGCGAACTGGGCCTGGTGACGTGGGTGGTGCCCGAGGACGAGATCGATTCGTACGTACGTGATCTCGCCGCACGGCTGGCCTCGGGTCCGTCGGTCGCGCTGGCCCAGACCAAGGCGCTGCTCAATGCCGGGGCCGCGCACACCCTGCGTGAGGCGCTGGCCGGTGAGGCCGCCGCGCAGGGACTCAATTTCGCCACCGCGGACGCCCCCGAGGCGTTCGCCGCCTTCGCCGAGAAGCGCGTAGCACATTTCACCGGTCGCTGGACCGTGCACCGACCCGCGGTGCGCGGCCGCGACGATTAGAAGACCAGGGAAGCAGATGCGTGAGGTAGTCATCGCCGGGGCCGTGCGGACCCCGGTAGGCAAACGGAACGGCGGCCTGTCGGGTATGCACGCCGCGGACCTGTCGGCGGTCGTGCTCGACGAATTGGCACGGCGCACCGATATCGATCCGGTCATCGTGGACGATGTGATCTGGGGCTGCGTCTCCCAGGTGGGCGATCAGTCGAGCAATATCGGCCGTTATGCGGTGCTGGCCGCGGGCTGGCCGGAGACGATCCCGGGCACCACGATCAACCGGGCCTGCGGATCAAGCCAGCAGGCTTTGGATTTCGCGGCCCAGGCGGTCGCCTCCGGACAGCAGGACGTCGTGGTCGCCGGTGGCGTCGAGGTGATGAGCCGGGTGCCGCTCGGGTCGGCGCGCGCCACCGGCGTGCCGTACGGGCCGAAGGTGCTCGCCCGATATGACGACTTCTCGTTCAACCAGGGCATCTCGGCCGAGTTGATCGCGCGGAAGTGGGGTTTCACGCGCACTCGCCTGGACGAGTACTCGGCACAGTCGCACGAGCGCGCCGCCGCCGCGCAGGATCGGGGCGCGTTCGAAGCGCAGATCGTCGCGGTCACAACGGATTCCGGGACGGTCACCGCCGATGAAGGCATCCGCCGCGGTACCACCGCCGAGAAGCTCGCGGGGTTGAAGCCCGCCTTCCAGGACGACGGCGTGATCCACGCGGGCAGCTCCTCCCAGATCTCCGACGGCGCCGCGGCGCTGTTGGTCACCACCGCCGACCGGGCCCGCGAACTCGGGCTGACCCCGCTGGTGCGGTACCGGGCCGGGGCCGTCACCGGAGCCGATCCGGTGCTGATGCTGACCGGACCCATCCCCGCGACGGCGAAAGTGTTGCGCAAGGCTGGAATCGACGTCGAAGACGTCGGGGTGTTCGAGGTGAACGAGGCATTCGCGCCGGTTCCGCTGGCCTGGCTCGCCGAGACCGGCGCCGATCCGGCCGCGATGAATCCGCTCGGCGGCGCCATCGCCCTGGGACACCCGTTGGGCGGCTCGGGCGCCGTGCTGATGACGCGAATGATTCATCACATGCGCGACAACGGAATTCGCTACGGCCTGCAGACCATGTGCGAGGGCGGCGGAACCGCCAACGCCACCATCGTCGAACTAGCGTCCTGAAGGAGCCGTCGTGCGCCGCACTCTCTACACCGCCGATCACGAGGCATTCCGCGAGCTGGCAAGGAATTTCATCGATAAGGAAGTTGTCCCGCACTACCCGGACTGGGAACGCGCGGGCCGCATGCCGCGCGAAATCTTCGAGCGGATGGGCGAACTCGGACTGCTGGGCACCGCGATTCCGGAGGAATACGGAGGCGGGGGAGTGCGGGACTACCGATTCAACGCGGTCCTGCAGGAGGAGGCGTATCGGGCGCTGGTCACGCTCAGCACCGTGCGCACCCAGATCGATGTGATCCTGCCGTACTTCCTGGAGTACGCGAACGAGGAGCAACGTCGCCGGTGGTTCCCCGGACTGGCGAACGGCACCCTGCTCACGGCGGTCGCCATGACCGAACCCGGTACCGGCTCGGATCTGGCGGGCATCCGCACCACCGCGGTGCGGGACGGCGAGGACTACGTCATCAACGGAGCGAAGACCTTCATCACCGGCGGTCTGCTCGCCGATCTGGTGATCGTGGTCGCCCGCACCGACACCGACCCGGACAACCGCCGCGCGGGTCTGAGCCTGATCGTGGTGGAGAGCGGTCGACCCGGATTCACCAAGGGTCGCATCCTGGACAAACTGGGCTGCAAGGTGCAGGACACCGTGGAGCTGTCGTTCGAGGATGTCCGTGTGCCACAGTCGAATCGGCTCGGCGAAGAGGGCAAAGCATTCGGCTACCTCGGCCACAATCTGGCCCAGGAGCGGATCACCGTCGCGGTCGGCTCGGTCGCCCAGGCGCGTTCGGCGATCACCGCGACGAGTGAATATGTCAAGGAGCGCAAGGCATTCGGCCAGCCGGTCGCCTCCTACCAGAACACCAAGTTCGAACTCGCCGCGATGTCGGCGGAGGTCGAGGCGGCGCAGACGATGATCGATCGAGCCGTCCTGGATCTGGTCGAGGGCGAGTTGTCCGGCGCCGACGCCGCCCGCACCAAACTGTTCTGCACCGAAGTTCAGGCCCGCGTGGTGGACCGCTGCCTGCAACTGTTCGGCGGCTACGGCTACATGCTCGAATACCCGATCGCCAGGCTCTACGCCGACGCCCGCGTGGCGCGGATCTATGCGGGAACCAGCGAGGTCATGAAGACCATCGTCGCGAAAGACCTGGGTCTGCGTTAATTGTCTCCGCTTCGCTCCGGCGCCGAAAACCTGGGAGCTGGTCTTGCTGAACCTTTCGCTTCGCGGGCGATTTCCAGCGGGACGGATACGCTTTGCCGCTGGGCGCGTTGGTATTTCGCCTCGCTTCGCTTCGGGGTTTTCGGTGTTCGGGGGTTTGTTGTTGTGTGGTCGAGGCTCGGGCTTCGTTATGTACTTCGAGGGTGGTTGGACGATGAGTCTGTACTGAAAACCTTTGGGTTGGTGCTGGTGAGCCTTTCGTTTCGCGGGCGGCTTCCGGCGTACGGATACGCTTCGCCGCTGGGCGCGTCGGTGTGTTTCGCAGGTCTCCGGGGAAAGGCCGCGCGATGCCGGTGCGGCGACGTCGCTACGGGCTGCCTGGTCCGCGGCACTCCGTGCCGCGGGTGACCCCGGCGCGGACGATGGCCAGCAACCGGTCGATCTGGGGGGCGTCGGCCGCGGCGCGTCCGATGCCGTTGGCCGCGGCGAGCAGGTCGGCCACGTCGAGGTCGGGCTCGAGTGCGCCCGCAAGCTGTGCCCGGTGCAGCAGGTCGGCCGCGGCGGTGTGCATCGTCTCGTGCCATTCCCGGTAGAGCGCCGAGCGTTGTCCGGCGTCGTCGTCCGCAATGGCCAGGGGGAGTTCACCTTTCGTGGACACGTGCGCGACGAAAGCCCGGAGCCAGGTGAACAGCGCATCGGCGGGCGAGGGGTCGTCGAGCAGGGCTCGGCCCAACTCGCCCAGCGCGGTGACCTCCTCGGCGTACACGGCGATGACCATGTCCCGGCGGGTGGGGAAGTGCCGGTACATCGTCGCGTTCCCGACCCCGGCGCGCCGGGCGATCTCGTCCAGCGGGGCGTTCACGCCCACTTCGTCGAATACCTCCCGGGCGGCCGCCAGCACCGATTCGTAGTTGCGGCGCGCATCGGCGCGACGTGGGCGGTCGGCCATATTTCTCCTTGCGAAACGGGGAGCTCCCCGGTTAGCCTAACGTGTCATAAACGGGGAGTTCCCCACTTCTGTGAGAGGCGTTCGAATGTTGGACATCACCGCGGCGGATCGACTCGCGATTCACGAGACGATCGCGCTGCACGGACATGTGGCCGACGACCGCGACTGGGATCGATGGGGTGAGCTGTACTCCGATGATCTGGTGTTGGACCTGGAGGACTTCGGGCTCGGCACGACCCACGGTGTTGCGGCGCTACAGAAATTGGCCCGCGACAACCAGGACGACCCGGCGCAGCCGCTGGGGCATCACGTCACCAATATCGTTCTGGTGGCACAGGACGGCGACCGGGTGCGGGCGCGATCCAAGGGGCTCGCGGTCAATGCGGACGGGACCAGTGGAACGGTCGTCTACGAGGACACGCTCCGGCGCGAACCGCAAGGCTGGCGCATCTGTCATCGCAAGATCCTGGCGCGCAGGGCACCCGACCAGGCTCGGGGAGTCGCAGCCCGCTAGATCTTCCGGGCCCGGCAATCCACCACGGTCCTGGAGCCGTCGGCACGTAGGATCGGCCCGAGGCGTATCTTGCTGTGCCGCGCCCTCGCGCACGGCACAGCACCGGCCGGGGCGGCTGAGCGTTCCGGCATCCGAAAGTGCCACCTTGTCAGAGAGGTTCGGAACTATGCGCTTTTCCCGCTTCGTCCTGGCCGCGGTGATCTTCGTGCTGGCGTTCGCCGTTCCGGCCGCTCCGATGGCCGCCGCGGCGCCCGGTGGGGGCATCGTCGACCGCGCGATCACGTTCTCGGTCCGCAATGTGAACGCCTCCGGGGTGCCGTGCGGAACCGACGGCCGAATTTACCGGGTGCACGGACACCTCACCGGCCCGGCGGATGCGCTGGCAGGGCGCACCGCGACCAGCGCGGCGCTGTATCTCCACGGTCTCGAGCTGGGTGAATGGTTCTGGCGGTTCGACGCCGTGCCCGGCTACGACCACGTGCGCGAGATGGCCCAGCGCGGGCATGTATCGGTCACGATCGACCGGCTCGGCTACGGCGCGAGCGGTCAGCCGGCGGGGACGCTCAGTTGTGTGGGCGGCCAGGCGACCGCCGTTCATCAGATCGTCCAGGCTCTGCGATCGGGCAACTACTCGGCGGACGGCGGGGCGGTGGCCTTCCAGCACGTTGCGCTGCTGGGACATTCGCTCGGCGGCGCGGTCGCTCAGATCGAGGCGTATTCCTTCGACGACGTGGACGCCCTCGGCGTGCTGTCGTACTCCGATCTTGCCCTGACCCCCGAACAACTGGTCGGCGCACTGTCCTGGGGAGCCACCTGCCTCACCGGTGGGCAGAAGTCCCCGGCCGGCGCACCCGGATACAGCTACCTGACCCCGAATGTCCAAGCCTACCAACAGGATTTCCTCGCCCAGTCGCCGCCGAACGTACTCGCCGCCGCAACGCCGATGCGTGCGCTGAACCCGTGCGGTGACATGGTCTCGCTGACCGAGGCGACCCTGATCGACCCCGCCCGCCTCGGCGCGATCCGTGTCCCTGTCCTGACTCTCACCGGTACCGGCGACCGAGTGTTCGACGTGAATCGCGCTCGCTTCCAAGGCAAGCTGTTCACCGGCAGCAGGGACGTCACCACCGACATCGTCGACGGCGCCACCCACGGCCTGACCCTGGAACCCACAGCGGCACGGTTCCGCGACGACCTGGACTCCTGGTTGCGCACCCACGGCTTCTGAACGACGCGCCATCCGCTGTCGAGGCTCCGGTCTCCGACGTGCGCGGAGTGCGGGGTCCGCTCGACGCACTGTGTCCCACTTCGCCGAAAACCGCACTACCGCAGGACATTCTGTAGCGGGTGTGGCTCACCTGTGCGGTAGTGCGGATGCCGCGATCACGCGGAAACCGGTCCGCGCTCTGCCCACCGCTCACGGGCCGTGCCGAGCCACGGAAACCTCGGCTGAGTCGACCGGCGTGCTCGGGCCGGATGCGGCGTTGGCAAGCGCGTCGTGCAGAAGTTTCGCGGTTTTTCCGGCGCGCCTGCCACGCAGGTTCACCTCGGTGAAGCCGTCGACCAGGGCTGCGGCGGGATCCAGCAGGTCGTAGGTGGTCCTGCGGCTGCTCAGGGAGTCGGAGAGAACGGTCTGCCAGGCTTGTTGGTGGGCCCGGAAACCGCCGGCGCGGTCGAGGACGTGGGCGTATTCGCGAACCACAACTGTGCATACCGCCCGCTCGAAACCGCGTCCGGACCGTCGCCACCACGCCGAGCGCACTACCGGTGACCGCGGCAGGGCGGCTCGGTCCAGCACGATCCACAGGGCGATGTCCTGGCGCAGCGACAGCTCATTCGCGGAGCCGTCCCGCGATTCGCCGATCGCGATGCCGCGCAACGGTATCGGGTACTTCGTGAGCAGACGATCGATGGCCGAGGCGATCTCCCGGACGGTGCGCACATCGATGCCGTCGCGGTCGAACCCTATGGTTTCCAGGCTGTGACTGGCCGCCATGGTCCGAACGATCCGCAGCGACTCGCCGGTGTCCTCGGTCCGGGGGTGTTCGCCGGGCTCGTCCGCACGGGGCGGTGTCGTTGTCCTCCGCGGGAGCAGAAATTCGAGATCGGTCGGAATGGCCGTCACGCTGGGCATCGGCATCGGCATCGGCATCGGCACGGGCGTCGGCGTGGGCATCGGCATCGGCACGGGCGTGGGTGTGGGCGTCGGCACGGGCATGGGTGTGGATGTCGGCACGGGCGCAGGCGTTGGCGTGGATGTCGGCATGGGCAGGGGCGCGGACGTCGGCACGGGCGCGGGCGCGAGTGTGGGCACGAACATTGGCCTGGGCGGCGGCATGGGCATGGGCGCGGATATGGGCATCGGTGGCACGGTGTCGAGCCCCGTCCTGATCGGACGGTCTACCGGAGGTGCCGGTATCGTCGCTCGCCTACGGGACCACGGAGTAGGCAGCGGAGCGGAATCGGCGGCACGCTGCTGCGGCGTCTCCGGATGCTCCGGTATCGGTGTCGACGTCGCGGTGAACGCTTGCGCAGCACCGTCCGTCGTATATATGTCGGCGGACGCGATGGCCGCCTTCAACTCGTCGACCGTGCGGGACGCTTGGCCGATGAGCTCTTCCAATGTCGCGACCAACGCGCGCAATGCGTCCGTGTCGAATCGCGACGGCTGACTCACCGATCTCTCCTGCTCGTCCCGCCGATCCCCGACCGGTTGAACTCGACCCCCGCTGATCGACGGCAGAACAACCAGTATCCCACGACGCCCTCGACGAGCCTTGCCACCGGCGAGGATGCCCGCGAATCCGTCTTCGACGAGCGGATTGCGGCATCAGCGGGTCGGGCCGGTACGGTCGGGAAATTCGCGTGCAAGACTTTCCGGATGACTACGGCTTCTGCTCTTCCGCCGGGATTTCACTCGGTGACGCCACGCATGGTGGTCGATGACCAACCGGGCGCGGTTGCGTTCCTGCGGACGGTATTCGGGGCTGTCGGCGAGGTCGAGCCGAATCGACCGACCGAGGTCCGGATCGGCGACTCACTGGTGATGGTGTCGGCATCCGGCGAGCGCGAGCGGTTTCCGGCATTCCTGTACATCTATGTCGATGATGTCGCCGCGACATATCAGCGTGCGGTGACCGCTGGAGCCGTCACCATCGAGGCTCCGCTCGACACACCGTACGGCGACCGGCGGGCGATGGTGCGCGATCCGTTCGGCAACGTCTATCAGATCGCGTGCCGGCTCGGTGCCACTGCGTGAGGTCGAATGCGTCTCGACTCGGGCGCGCTATTGGTAACGATGGGCCCAGCCCATGACCTGGGTGACGTAGGCCATCGAATGGTTGTAGCGCAGGATCGCGGCTGTTCGCTGTGCCGGGTTCTGCATGTTCAGCCCGCCCGAGCAGAGGTAATTTCCGGCGGTGTAGCTCGCGTCGAAGAGATTTTGCGGGTTGCCGCCCGGCCGTGAGTAGCGTGCCCACGTCGCGGGCATGAACTGCATCGGTCCTTCCGCGCGCATGAATTTGCCGGCGCTGTTGCGGATCACCTCGTTGTCGGGCAGCGTGCCATCGAGAGCCGGGCCGTAGATCTTCTGACGGGCCGTCCCGAACATGTCGACGTTCCCGTTGTTCGCGTGGTGCGATTCGACGCGGCCGATACCGGCGAGCAACTGCCACGGCATGTGGCACTGAGGTTGCTCCACAGCGAGTTCGACAGCGGCGACCTTGTACGCGGTCGCCGCGATCCCGGGAATTTCCGGAGCGCTCGAGCCGCCGGCCGATCCGGAGTCCGCGGAGCCCGTGCCCGCCGATCCGGAGGCCGACCCGGTGGGCAGCGCGATCGCTTGGACCGCGGGCGCGACCTCCGCGGCCGATGCCTGTGTAGCAAGGGTAGTTACGGAGACCACCCCGGGAACCAAACCGGACAATGCGATCATCGACTTACGCCGGACCGTTGGTTCCGGCGTCTTCCGGTGACGTCCCACCTCGGCACTACCCTCCATCACGAACATACGAGCGGACGTCATTGTATCGATGTCGGCCGTCGAGCGCGAGGTAACGGACGAGAAGACTCGAAATAGACCTTCCGGCAATATATTTCGGATTTCATCGGCTGAAGAATCCGGTTCGGCGGACCGGCGTCGGGCATTCGCCCGTCGTCAGCGGGTCGCCGTGAGGTCGATCAGGATCTTGCCGACGGCTCGGCCGTCGGCGACCCGGCGCAGGGCGGTGGCCGCTTCGTCGAGCGGGTAGACCGCGCTGATGTGCGGGTTCGCCTGTCCCGTGGTGAGCAGTCGGCGTAGTTCTTGCTCGTTGCGGCGGAATTCGTCGGGATCCAGGTCCTGGAACTGGAAGCCGAGGAGATGAATTCCCTTGACCAACACCAGGTTCAGCGGGATCTGCGGGATGATGCCGGAGGCGAAGCCGATGGTGACGAATCGGCCCCCGCGCCGCAGTGAGCGCAGTGCGGGTTCGGACAGCCGGCCCCCTACCGGGTCCAGTACCGCGTGCGCACCGTCGGGCAGTGCCTCGCGGAGCGCGCCGCGCAGGTCGCCGGCCGTGTGGTCGATGAGTTGAGCCGCGCCGTATTGCGCTGCCGCGCTCAGCTTTTCGGGTGAAGATGCCACCGCGGTCACTTCCGCGCCCAGGTGTACGCCCAGCTGTACCGCGGCGAGGCCGACCCCGCCGCCCGCGCCGAGCACCACCAGCCGGTCCCCGGTGCGCACCCGCGCCACGGACCGCAGACAGTGGTACGCGGTCCGATAGGCGACGCCGAACGCCGCGGCGCGGTGGTCGTCCACGCCGTCGGCGATGGGTGCGAGCCCGGCGGCGGGTACGGCCACCTCCTCGGCGAACGCACCGACGATGCCGGTGCCGGTCACTCGGTCACCCACAGCGAGATCGGTGACATCGCCGCCGACTTCGACCACGGCCCCGGCGAATTCGCTGCCCGGCACGAACGGCGGCGGCACCTTGATCTGATATTCCCCCGCGATCACCAGCACATCGGGGAAGTTGACCGCGGCCGCCCCGACCCGCACCCGGACCTGTCCCGGTCCGGGTGCGGGTGACGGTCGTTCCTCGATGCGGATGATCTCCGGCGGCCCGTAGGCCGGGCAGACCACCGCGCGCATCTCAGTTACCCTGCCACTGCGGGGTGCGCTTCTCGGCGAAGGCGCGTGCGCCCTCCTTGGCGTCGGCGCTGGTGAAAACCTTTGCCTGCCAGGTCTTCAGACGCGCCTCGGCCTTGTCGGCATCGGTAACCGCCAGCCGTGCGAGCTCTTTGGACGCGGCCAGGCCCAGCGGCGCGTTGGCGGCGATCCGCTCGGCGAGGGCCAGTGCGGTGGACAGCACTTCATCGGGTTCGGCGACGGCATTGATCAGCCCGACTTCGTATGCCCGTGCAGCACTGACGAAATCGCCGGTCAGCAGCAGTTCCAGTGCGATGGCCAGCGGAATGCGAGTGCCGACCGTGGTGCCGCCGCCAGCGGCGAACAGGCCCCGCTTCACCTCGGGGAAACCGAATTTCGCGGCCGAGGAGGCCACGATGAGATCGCAGCCCAGCAGCAACTCCAGGCCGCCGCCGACCGCCGTGGCATTGGCCGCGCCGATCACCGGCACGCTCGCCTGCCCCTTGCTCAGTCGCCCGTACGCCTCGGTGGCGGCATCGGTGCCGAAGCCCTCACCTTCGGCGAAGGCGCGCAGATCCATGCCCGCGCAGAAGGCGCGGTCGCCGGTGCCGATGAGTACGATCGCGCGGATGTCCGGATCCGACTCGGCATCCATAACGGCCTGGCCGATGCCGCGAATCAGATTGCCGTTCAACGCATTGCGTGCTTCGGGCCGGTTGAGGCGAGCGATCAGTACCGCGCCGGACCGTTCGACGACGAGTTCGCTGTTCGCATCGGTGTTCTCGGTCATCGAGATTCCTTCCTGGATGTCATCATGCGTACTGCGTGCTTTCCGCCAGTTCGGCGGCCGAACGCATGGTGTCGACCACGACCGGGCCGAACGATTCCAATTTCACATCGCCCTTGGCGCGCTGGTAGCCGCGTTCGAGCACAATGGCCAATTTCCACTTGGCGAGGATCAGGTAGTAGTCGATATCGTCGACCTGACGTCCCGAGACCTCGGCATAGTGCGCCAGGATCTGCTCCCGTGAGGGCATGTACTGCATATTGGCGTAGCCCTTGTTCGCCACCGCGGGATCGCTCGTATCCTCGGGCCAGCCCTGCAGCATCCAGCCCAGATCGAGCTTCGGATCGCCGACGGTGCCCATCTCCCAGTCCACCAGGGCGGCCAGCCGGGCCGGGCCGCCGTGTTCGAACATCACGTTGGCGAATTGATAATCACCGTGCATGAGACCGGGCAGGTAGTCCAACGGCCGGTGGGTGCGCAGCCATTCGGTCGCCACGTCCATGCCGTCGAGGGTGCGCGCGCCATCGATCCGGTCGTAGAAGCTCAGCCAGCGCGCCACCTGACGTTCGTGATAACCGTCGGGGCGGCCCAGATCGTGCAGTCCCTTGGCCTTCCAGTCCACCCGGGACAGCAGCGCGATCCCCTCGGCGAGTTGATATCCCAGCCCCGCGCGCAGGGTGTGATCGGAGTCGAACGGTTCGGGCCACACGCCGCGGTGATCCATCGGCGACCAGCCGTCGACGAAACCCATCAGATAGAACGTCCGGCCCAGGACGGAGGCGTCGGTGCAGGCCGCGACCGCCGCGGTGTGCGGGACGTCGGTGCCCTCGAGCGCCTCGATGATCCGCCACTCGCGCAGAATGCCCGCATCTCGGTCGGCGGGCGCCTCGGGCGGTGGCATGCGGATCGCGCACACATGCTCACCCCGGCTGATGCGATAGATCTCGTTCTGGGTACCGCCGGACAGGAATCGCGCCTCCAGCGGCTCGCCCTTGCCGGGCAGGCCCTGCTCGTCCATCCAGGTCGCGAGCCGGGCGGTGTCGATGCTCATAATTGCCCTGCTTCCATTCGAGTGGGCTCGATTCGCGTTGTGTGAGAACCGTTTTCGATGCTCACAGGTTGCCTGCCTCGTGCTCCAGGTACTCGGCGAATTTCTCCCGCGCGGCCTGCTGTTTCGCGGGAATCCACTGGGTGGGCCACATGCCGTCGGTCGGTTCGTAATCGCGCAGTACCTGTTTGGCGACCGTGCCCTTGTGCACCTCGGTCGGGCCGTCGGCCAGACCCATCACGCCCGCGCCGTGGATCATCCGGAAGAACGGCATCTCGTTGGTGGTGCCGAGCGCGCCGTGGACCTGCATCGCGCGCCAGGCGATGTCGTGCAGCACCGTCGGCATGATGATCTTCGCGGTGGCGATGTCCTTGCGGACCTTCTTGTAGTCGTTGTACTTGTCGATCTTCCACGCGGTGTGCAGCACGAACAGCCGGAACTGGGCCAGCTGCGCGTAGGAGTCGGCGATGTAGCCCTGCACGAATTGTTTGTCGGCCAGACGACTTCCGGCGGTCTCGCGGCTCAGGGCGCGCTCGCACATCATGTCCAGCGCCTGCTGCGCCAAGCCGATCGTGCGCATCGCGTGGTGGATCCGGCCGCCGCCGAGGCGGGTCTGCGCGATGACGAAGGCCTGGCCCTCGCCGCCGAGCAGTGCTTCGGCGGGCACCCGGACGTTGTCGTAGTGGATGAGCGCGTGTGAGCCGCCGTCCAACGGTTCGCCGTACAGTCCGACGTTGCGCACGATATCGATGCCGGGGGTGCCGGTGGGCACCAGGAACATCGACATGCCCTGGTACGGACTGACATCCGGATTCGTCACGGCCATGACGATCAGGAAGGCCGCGGTTTTCGCGTTGGAGGAGAAAAACTTCCAGCCGTTGATGATCCAGTCGTCGCCGTCGCGCGTGGCGCGGGTTTCGAAGCGGGTCGGGTCGGCGCCGGCCTGCGGTTCGGTCATCGAATAGCTGGAGAACAGTTCGCCGTCCAGCAGCGGTTGCAGATAGCGCCGCTTCTGCTCGGGGGTGCCGTAGTGGGCGATGATCTCGGCGTTACCGGTGTCCGGGGCCTGGCAGCCGAAGACGATCGGCGCCCAGGACGAGCGACCCAGAATCTCGTTGAGCAGCGCCAACTTCAGTTGTCCGTAACCCTGTCCGCCCAGGTCCGGGCCCAGGTGTGTGGCCCACAATCCCTGTTCGCGCACCTGCTTCTTGAGCGGCTCGATCGCCGCGCGGCGTGGCCCGTCCAGCGGTACGAACTGCTCGTGCTCCCAGACCAGATCGAGCGGCTCGACCTCCTCGCGGACGAACTCATCGGCCCAGTCGAGCTTGCGCTGGTACTCGGGGTCCGTCTCGAAATCCCATGCCATTGCGCCTCCTCTCTCAGAGGTGAGAATATCCTTCTCGTGATGAAGAATGCAATTCTTGAGCCTGGTGATCAATTCCACATCGGCATAGTGGCGGCGGATTTCGACGTCACCGTGACGCGCCTGACCGAGGTGTTCGGCTACGAGTGGGGGCCGGAGGTCGGCGGCCCCGTCACGGTGGATCTGCCCGACGGCAAGGCCGTGGACCTGGATCTGCGGTGCGTGTACTCGGTCACGGTTCCGCGTCTGGAAGTCGTGCGCAGCGTGGCGGACACGCTGTGGGATCCGGCGGGGGAGGCCGGGGTGCACCACATCGGCTTCTGGTCCGACGATGTCGCCGCCGACACCGAGGCATTGCTGCGGCACGGCTATCTGGCCGAGGCCACCCGCCCCGGCGCGGAGGGCGGGCTGTTCTTCGCATTTCTGCGCAGCGCCGACGGTTTCCGGGTGGAGCTGGTGGATCGCGCCGCCGAATCGGGGCTTTCGCGCTGCTGGGCCGCGCCGGAGGCGTCGGGTGGTGTCGCATGACCGCCGTGGGGATCGTGACCGGCGCCGGTCGCGGCATGGGATATGCCTGCGCGCAGCGGGTGGCCGGAATGGTCGGCGCGCTGCTGCTGGTCGACCGGGACGCGGCCACGGCGAATGCCGCCCGGGACGTGCTGGCGGCCGAAAACCCCAGCGTCACGGTGGAAGCGGTCGAGCTGGACGTCACCGATGCCGAGGGGCTGGCGCATTTGGCCGCGCGGGCGGGTGATCTCGGCGAGTTGCGCGCGGTCGCCCATGCCGCGGGAATCTCCCCGACCATGGCGGATTGGCGACGCATCTTCACCGTCGATCTCATCGGCACCGCGCTGCTCGCGCGGACCCTGCGGCCACTGGCGGTATCCGGCACTGCCACAGTCTGTTTCGCCTCGATGGCCCCGCTGCTGGATCCCACGACACCGGACCCCGCCGCCCTCGCGATCCTGGACGATCCGCTCGAGCCGCGCTTCCTCGACCGGTTGCACGAGGTGTTGGGGCCCGCGGTGGAGATTCCGGGCGTCGCCTACGGCTGGGCCAAACGCGGCGTGCATCGTTTCGTGCAGCGGGAAGCGGTGCGCCTGGGTCCGGCCGGAGCGCGCATCTGCTCGGTCTCGCCGGGCCTGATCGATACCCCGCAGGGGCGCCAGGAGGCGGCCGAGCACGCGAGCATGGCGGCGCTGATCGAGCGAACTCCGTTGGGCCGCACCGGTCTCGCCGACGAGGTGGCTGACGTCGTGGCCTTCGCTCTGTCGGATCGGGCGAGCTTCATGACCGGAGCGGACCTGCTGGTCGACGGCGGTGTGCTCGCAGCGGTGCGCGGGGCCGGGCGAGCTGTCGGCTGAATGCTGCTGCACTGCCGTGGTATTCGTGATCCAGCCCGGCATCGGCTTCGCCCCCGGCGATTCGCGCCGGGGGCGAAGGTCCGCCGTTCCGGGTGCCGGTCAGACGTTCAGCAGCCGGGCGAGGTTGCCGCCCATGATCTTCGACTGGTCCTCGATCGAGAGGTCCTTGATCTCGTCGACGTAGCGGGCTGGTTCGGCCAGGCCCTCCGGATGCGGGTAGTCCGAGCCGAACAGGACGTGGTCCGCGCCGATGAGGCCGGACAGCTCGATCAGGTCCTCTTCCCAGAACGGGCTGACGTAGATGTTCTTTATCATCTCGACCGGGTCGCTGGGGAAGCCCTCGGGGGCCTTCTTGTAGATCGAGGCGAGATCGTCCAGCAGGCCCGGCAGCCAGGCGGCGCCGTTCTCGATGACCGCGATCTTCAGTTCCGGGAACCGGTACAGCGCGCCGTGGCACACCCACGACGCCATCGCGTCGCGGATCGGCTGCCAGGCGTTGACCATCTTGAAGGTGTTGGTGACGAAGGGCAGCATCTCGCGTTGCGTCCCATCCCATTCCGAGGCGTAGCGGGCGTAGCCGCTGTCCGAGGAGTGCATGGTGACCAGTACGTCGAGTTCGACCACGCGCTTCCAGAACGGGTCGAACTCCGGCACCGCGAACGAGCGCGGCCCGCGGAAACCGGGCACCGGCGCGGGGCGGACCAGGATCGCCTTCGCGCCGCGCTCGACGACCCATTCCAGTTCGGCGATGGCCTTCTCCACGATCGGCAGGCTGATCACCGGCACGGTGAAGATCCGGTCCTTGTGATTGAACGACCAGGTTTCGTAGAGCCACTGATTGAGCGAGTGGATGACCGCGTGGATGAGCTCCGGGTCCGCCTTCATGCGCTCCTCGACGAGGCTGGCCAGTGTCGGGAACATCAGCGCTCGATCGATCTGCAACTCGTCCATCACCTTCAGGCGCGCGACCGGATCGCGGAAGGCATCGGTGGAGCGGATCGGCTTGCCGAAGATCTCCCGCATGCTCTTGCCCTCGGGATTGCCGTTCTTGAAGTAGTCCTCCATGGCCCCGGGCGCGGCGACCACGTCGAAGGTCGGATTGGGGATGTACTCGCTGATCTGGCCGAGGATCGCGATCTTGGTGCGGCCGTCCACCTCCACGTACTTGACCGCGTCCTGGTACTGCTTCGGGAGGAACTTGGTCAGCGCCTCCTTGGTCTCGTAGAGGTGGTTGTCGGCATCGAACAGGGGATATGGCAGGTCCCGCTTGGGCATGTAAGTCTCCTTCACGTTTTAGGAGAATTTTATTCTCACGAGAGGGAGGGTGCAATGCCTACAAGGATTGCAAGGAAAGCTGCTCGGTGCCGTCGCGGCGGGACGCTCAGGATGCCGCGCGAAGTACGCCGAGTGCGGCTTCGGCCAGTTCCGGGCGGCAGATGAGCAGGTCGGGCAGGTAGGGGTCGCGGCGGTTGTAGCGCAGGGGTGAGCCGTCGAGGCGGGACACGTGCAGGCCCGCGGAGGCTGCCACCGCCACCGGTGCGCAGGAGTCCCACTCGTACTGGCCGCCGGAGTGCGCGTAGATATCGGCTTCGCCGCGCACCACGGCCATGGCTTTCGCGCCGGCCGAACCCATCGGCAGGGTGGTGGCGTCGAGATGTCTCACCAGGAGGTGGACGCAGGCCGGTGGGCGGGTTCGGGAGACCACGATGCGGATCGGGCCGGCCGTGGCAGGGGGCAGGACCGGGGGTTCTCCGGTGTGCAGGACGAGGCCGGAAGCCGGGAGCGCCACCGCGCCCAGGGCGGCGACGCCGTCGACGGCCAGGGCCACGTGTACGGCCCAGTCCGTGCGGGGTGGCTGGCCGTATTCGCGGGTGCCGTCCAGGGGGTCGATGATCCACACGCGCTCGCGTTCGAGCCGGATCGGGTTGTCCGTGCTCTCCTCGGACAGGACGGCGTCGTCCGGCCGCAATTCGGCCAGCCGCCGCAACAGCAACTCGTTCGACTTCCGATCCCCGGCCGCGCCGCCCTCGTGCCGGATTTCGAGCAGTAACTCACCGGCCTCGGCCGCCAACTGCGCAGCCACACTGTGATCATCCATGCCAGTCATCATTACCTTGGCCGGACCGAGTGCGCCAGAGCCGGCCCGGCCGCCGGAACTTGCGCCGATACCCCGGCCAGGCTGCCCGGTCGGCGTCGGGCCGCGAGCGGGTGCGCGGCGCCTCGGCATCGGACAGCCGCGCCGTCTCCCGCGAGAATCATTCGAAAGTCTTGGCGCCCAGAGGATCCGCAAACGACCGCCGAGCCGCCTCGATGCCCGGCCGAGCTTCATCGTGACCGATGTCCGTAGCGCGCTTCACCTTCCGGAACGACGCTACGACGCTGGTAGCGGACAGCTACGTGGTGGGAATCCGAGGCGCTTATACCGGAAACCGAACGGACCGAGCGGATGGTTTCGTGGAAGTTGTGCATATGCGGGGGGAAACAGCGAAGATTACGGCGTGCGAACTAAATTCGCCGCAGAACTCGCGGCGCTCAGCGAGGAGCTCGGGAGGCTCGCGGAGTTGGCATCCCTGGCATCCGAACGAGCCGCGGTGGGGTTGGCTCGGGCCGACCTGACCGCCGCGTACGAGGCCCTTGCGGCCGATGAAGAACTTCAGACCGGATATGCGGCCTGCGAGAATCGGGCCGTCATTCTGCTCGCACTGGAAGCGCCGGTCGCTCGCGACCTACGTCAAGTGGTCAGCGCCATCCGGATCACCGACGATCTGTCCAGGATCGGCTCACTGATCAGCGGTATCGCCGAGATGGCGGTGCGGTACTTCCCGGAACCGCTGGCGCCGCCGGAGGTGGCCGAACAGCTCACGGCGATCGGCCGCGCGACCGCCGACCTGATCGCGGCGACCAATGCGGCCATCGCCGCGTCTCCGGGCAAGGGGGACGCTCTCGTTCCGCCCGATCCGGAGCTGGCCGAACTGCGTGCCGAGGTGCTGGCCCGGGTCTCGGCGCCGGAATGGCCGCACGGTCACGCCGTGGCGATGGATCTGGCGCTGTTGATCCACCACTACAAGCGCTGCGCCGAGCATTGCGTGCGGATCGGCGGGCTGATCAATTTCTTCCACACCGGCACGCCGCTGTCGTTGGAGGCGGCCGAGTAGCGCAGACCCGAACCCACGCCTTCCCCGTTTCCCCGGGCCCCGATGACGGAACCGTCATCGGGGCCGATGAGTTTCAGGGTGCGGCTCACCGGTGTTGCCGCGGCCCAGGACTTTACAGCAATTCGCCGGTGGAACTGCCGCGTGGCGGGAAGGCGCGCACCATGGCATGGACGCCGTACGAGGCGACGAGGCGGCCGTCCCGGGTGAAGATCTGCCCCTCGCTCTGGGCGTGGCCGCGTCCGGCATAGCTGATGCGGGTGGCGTAGAGGAGCCACTGGGAGACATCGGCATCGTCGTGAAAGGTGATGGTGGCCATGGTGATTCCGGTGGATATGCTCCGATGGGCCATGGCCTCGCCGAATCCCGCGTGCGGGCGCAGGGCGGCGGCGACCGTCCAGTGCGTGGTGGACTGGGTCAGCAGCGCGGCGTGCAGGTAGTCGTGGTCGGGTGCGTCGCGAAATCGCGTCCACACGAACAACTCCGGCGGGCCGATCCGATCGGGGTCCGGATCGTAGGCATCGTCCACCACGCGGATGTCGCGGCCCGCGACCTCGGTCCCCGGTATGTCCATCGACCGCAGGCCATCGGGCGGGTCCACCCGCGGCATCGGGGCGGCCGAACGCACCAGATCGGGCGCGGTCGCGTCGAGCAGGGCGATGCCCGCACAGCACAGCGAATCGTGCTGGCGGATATGGATCTGCCCGGTGCCGAGCGTGCGCCCGGAACGGAGCATATCGACCTCCACCGCCATCGGCTCGGTGTGCTGCGCTACCCGGGAGAAGATCATCGAGACCGAGGTAACCCGTTGTCGCGAAACCTCTTTCGCCGCAGCCACCACCGCGCTGCCGAGCATCTGCCCGGCCTCCACCACATTTCGGATCGTGGGTCCGTGCGCGGGCGCCAGATACCGGCCCGCGCCTTGCGGTTCGACGTTCATCAGGCGTAGGAGCTCGGCCTGGGACCACGCGGGGGCCTCGGGCTCGGTTGCGCCGGGACGGGACTCAACAGTCATGGCAGTCACCGGCCTCGCTCGTCACGGCGTGGATCGGGCGCTGAGATGTCGGCGCGGTGAACGGGCAGCCGCGCCTGTCGCGGGCTGATCGCGTAGGCCGTCGCATGTCGCTCCTCTCGGAGAGAATAACATTCTCCTAAATGGATACTAACCTTTCTGCTGGTTCGGTAGATACTGCCGCAGCGCTTCCTCCGGCTCGACGCCGAAGGAGCGCAGGGCCATGGCGACCATGGCGTAGGTGCCGACGGTGAAGACCAGGTCTATCAGCTGGTGCTCGGCCAGTTCACCTGACAATGTGGCCCAGGTCGAGCCGGCGATGATGCCGTCGGCGAGCAGTTCGTCCACCGCGTCGAGCATCGCTCGTTCGAGCGGCTGCCATTCGGCAGCCGGGGTTGCGGTGCCGATGCGGGCGATCTCCTGCGCCGTCAGGCCCGCGCGCTCACCCAGGATGACGTGCTGTGCCCACTCGTACTCACAATGCCGCAGATATGCCACCCGCAGGACGAGCAGCTCGCGCTGCCGGGCAGTGAGCGAGGTGCCCGAGAGCAGATGACGGTTGAAGGTCAGAAACGGCTGGGCCAGTGCGGGATAGCGCGCCAGAGTGCCGAGCAGATGGGCTCCGCTCTGGTTCTCCTCGGTCGGTCTGTTGCCGATGACCGAGGTGCGGAATCCGTCGACGAATGCGGCCATCTCCGGTGACCAGTCCGGTTTCGGCAGTGGGGATATGCGCGGCATGGTGATGACTCCTGTTGTGGCGGAACGAATTCAGGTGTTGCGGCCGCCGTTGACGCCGATGACCTGCCCGGTGATGTAGCCGGCCTGCTCGCTGACCAGGAACGCGCAGGTGGCGGCGATGTCCTCGGGTTGGCCGATGCGGCCCACCGGCGTCTTGGCCAGTTGCAGATCCATATCGAAAACGCCCTTGCTCAGGGTGTCCCGCATCATGGGCGTCTCGATGAAGCCCGGCGGAATCGTGTTGACGGTGATGCCCTTTCGCCCGAATTCCAGTGCCAGCACCTTGGTGAGCCCGACCACGCCCGCCTTCGAGGACACATACGCGGCCATCCCGGGCACGCCCGAATGCATGCTGGAGGACGAGATGTTCACGATGCGTCCCCACCCGGCGGCGATCATGTCCGGCAGTACCGCCTGGCAGCATTCGAAGGTGCCGGTCAGATTGACCGCGAGCACCCGGTTCCAGGTCTCCGCGGTGACCTCCAGGGAGGGCCCGGCCACGGTGATACCGGCGCTGTTGACCAGGATCCCGGGTGCGCCCAGCTGCTCACGCACCTGTGCGACTCCGGCGTCGATCGCGGCCCGGTCGGTCACGTCGACCTCGTAGCCGGCTGCTCGATACCCGCTGCCCGCAATCGCTTTCGCCTCGGCTCGGGCCGCCTCCCCGTCCCGGTCGAAGATCGCCACCAGCGCGCCGTCGGCGGCCAACTGCCGGGCGATGGCCCCGCCGATTCCGGAGGCTCCACCGGTGATGATGGCCGTGCGCGGGGATTGTGTGCTGCTCACTGGATCGGCTCCTGTCCGATGAGAGTGGATCGGTGCATGCGCCGCGGCAGCGACCGGTCGAATTCACAGGCCCGGTGCACGAGCCCGGTGTTGTCCCAGATGACCAGGTCGCCGACCGACCAGGTGTGCGTGTAGACGCGGTCCGGGGTGGTGGCGCGCTCCTGCAATTCGTCCAGCAACGCCTGACCTCGGTCGGCATCCATGCCGACCACGTGTGCGGCGGAGGCACCGAAAACCAGTGACCTGCGGCCGGATTCGTGCGTCCACACCAGCGGATGCTCCCGATCCGGAAAGCGGGCCCAGTCGGCCTTCTGCTCTGGTGTCGGGTTCGGAAAAGTACGGCTCTGGATTCGGGCCATGCGATGGATCACCCGTAACCCGGCGAACTGTTCCTTCTCCCGCTCGGACAACGCCTCGTAGGCGGCGTAGGTACTGGCGAACGCCGTCTCGCCGCCCTCCTCGGTGATGACGTGCGCGCTCATGATCGAGGCGCGGGCGGGCACCTCGTCCATGGATCCGTCGATATGCCAGTAGTCGTTACTGGGGTAGTACTTCGCATTCGGATTGTCCGGATCGAAGCTGATGATCATGACGTGCTCGTTCGGGAAGTTGGGGAAACGCGCCAGCGGCCCCAGCTTCCGCGAGAACGCCACCTGGGCCTCGTCCCCGGCGTGCAGTTCGGGGAACAGCAGCACGCTGTGCCGTTCCAGGAGTTCGAGACATTGCCCCGGCAGCTCCTCGTCGGTGACCAGCCGCTCGGCGTCCACGCCGAGGATCCTCACCCCGACCGTCTCACTCAATTTCTCGGTGGCGAGTGCGGACATGCGACGCTCCTTCCTGCACAGTCGTGCGTTCGATTCACCGCTCAGGCCGGGATGTTCGGCTCTCGCAGGTTGATCAGTGGCCGTCGGTACGAGGGATCCTCGGTACTGCGTGCGGGTCTGTCGTTCACATGGATGCCGGGGACGTCGGCGAACGGTATCGGCATCGTGGGGACCATCCCGGACCACTCGATCACGTTGGTGCGCAACAGGATTCGCCACCGATTGTCGCGCCGGGCGAGACGGTCCAGATAACGACCGCCCGCGATCCAATTGCTCTCGTCGCGATTTCGCGCGGCGAACAGGTAGTACAGCTCGGAGTGTGCGGTGTCGCCGTCGATGTCCACCGTGAGATTGAGCAAATTGTGCTGTGTCGCAATCTGTCCGGCCTCGTGCATCGCCCTCGACCAGTCGAACAGCTCGACCGGTCCGCCGACGAAATCGCCTGCGGCGATGGTGGCGTCGGGATGGAAGGCGGACAGGAACAGGTCCCGATCGAAGCGATCCATCCCCCGGCTGAAGCGGGTCAGGGCGTCGAGGATGTCCTGCCGGTCCAGCAGCGCCTCGACTCTGGCGAGGGTTTCCGCGTCGAGCGATCCGGTCATCGAGTTCTCCGTAATGCGTTGTGCGGCAACGGTCACACAGGTGACCAGATCGGCTCGCCGCGAGTCGCGCGCAGCGACTCGATCACCGAGCCGTCGATATCGGTGATGCCGTATTCACCGGCGAGTTCGGCGGTGATGTAGGTGCCGCCGGTGCGGGCCAGGACATCCGGATCGGCGGCAAGGGCCGCGATCACGCGGCCCGGGAACTCGGGGGAGCATCCGTTGTGCGGCAGCGTGGCGGGCTGTCCGTCCAGCCCCGGGACGGTCGCCAGATTCCGTTGCGCCCGCTCGGTCCAGGTCAACCCCTGCCACAGCGAGATCGAGGTCACGCCATGCGGTTTCAACTCCACGGCCATGTCCCGGGCCATCCGGTCCGCCGCGGATTTCGCCGTGCCGAAGACGACTCCGTAGGTATAGCTCACCCCGGTGTAGCCCGAGATCGCCACTACCAGACCCGAATTCTGCGGCACCATGATCGCGGCGGCATGCCAGGCCGCCACGAAATTCGACCGCACCCCGACGTCGATCATCTCCCAGTTCGTCAGGGGCTTGTCCCAGAACGGGGCCGGATCGGTGAGGTCCTCCGGCAGCGAGAACGCGTTGTTGACCAGGATGTCCAGGCGTCCGGACCGCCGCCGAACCCGGTCGAACAGGTCCGCCACCTGATCGTCGCGGGCGTGATCCACTCGTACGGCGATGCCTTGCCCGCCCCGCTCGGTACATTCGGCGGCGGTCTCGCCGACCGTGCCCGGCAGCGGATATGAGCCGGGCGTCACCGTCCGGCCGGTCACGTACACCGTGCAACCCTGTTCGGCCAGGGCGAGCGCGATACCTTTCCCGATACCGCGGCTCGCCCCGGTGACGACGGCGACCTTGCCCGACAACGCGCCCATGGGTGCTATGCCTCGGGCTCGTAGCCCAGGATGCCCTTGACCTCCAGGTATTCGTCGAATCCGTATTCGCCCCACTCGCGTCCGTTGCCGCTGCGGCGATATCCGCCGAACGGCGCGCCGAAGTCGACGGCGTCGTTGATCGAGACCCAGCCCGAGCGGATCCGGGCCGCGATCGCGCGGGCGGCGTCGAGATCGGTGCCGGCGACATTGCTTGCCAAGCCGTATACGGTGTCGTTGGCGATGGCCACCGCGTCATCGATATCGGTATAGCCCAGGATCGACTGCACCGGACCGAAGATCTCCTCGCGGGCGATGGTCATATCGTTGGTGACGTTCGCGAAAACCGTCGGCTTGACGAAGAATCCGCGCTCGAGCCCGTCGGGCCGCCCGGTGCCGCCGCTGACCAGCGTGGCCCCCTCGTCGATACCCTTCCGGATCAGGGTCTGGATCTTGTCGAACTGCGCCCGCGACACCACCGGTCCGATGGTGACGTCCTCGGCCGGATCACCGACGGTGATCTGTTCTGCGGCTTTGCGCGCGGCGTCGATCGCCTCGCTCATCCGGTGTGTCGGGACCAGCATTCGCGTTGTGGCACTACAGGTCTGACCGGAGTTCAGCATCATGCCCGTGACCCCCTTGGCCACGTTGGCGGCGAATTCCGCATCGTCGAGGATGAGGTTCGGGCCCTTGCCGCCGAGTTCCTGGGTGACCCGCTTGACGGTGGCCGCGGCATTGCGCGCGATCTCCACGCCCGCGCGGGTGGATCCGGTGAAGGAGATCATATCCACGTCCGGATGCACCGACAGCTGCGTCCCGACGCCCGGCCCGTCACCCTGCACGAGATTGAACACCCCGGCGGGAACGCCTGCCGCATCGAGGATTTCGGTGACGATCTGGGCGTTGAACGGCGACTGCTCGGATGGTTTGAGCACCATCGTGCAGCCGGTCGCCAATGCCGGAAAGAGTTTCACCGCAATCTGATTCAGCGGCCAGTTCCACGGCGTGATCAGCCCGCAGACGCCGATCGGCTCCTTGATCAGCAGGGTCTGCCCGCGCCGTTCGGAGAACGCGAAGCCGGCAAGCACCGAGATCGCCTCGGCGAGATGTCCGGCCGCCAGATCGAGCTGGAAGCCGTTGGCCAGAGCGGCCGGTGCGCCCATCTCCTCGGTGAGCGCCGCGCCCAGATCGCCACGGCGCCCGGCATATTCGCTCTCGATGGCGCGCAGCAGGTCGAGCCGTTCGGACACGCTGGTGGCCGACCAGGCCGGAAAGGCCCGGCGCGCGGCCGCGACCGCCCGGTTCACATCGGCCGCCGAACCGAGCGAGACCCGGCCCGCGACCTCCTCGGTGGCGGGGTTGATCACCTCGAACGCGGCCGGCTCGGCCGGATCGACCCATTCGCCGTCGATATAGAACTTGAAATATTCACGCATGATTCGTTCGCTCTCGTCCCGGTGCTACTGCATACCCTCGGCGTACCAGGTGCGGAATTCGTCGTAGCTGGGCATCTCTTCCGAATTGGCCTTCGGGTCGACCGCGACGTGGATCACGCCGGGCTTACCGCTGGCGTAGGCGCGCTTGATCGCCGGGGCGATGTCCTCGTCGCGCTCGACGTATTCGCCGTAGCAGCCGAATCCCTCGGCGACCTTGTCCAGCCGGGTTCCGGTACTCCAGTGCACGCCCGTCTCCAGCGAACCCTGCCCGAAGGTGCGCTTGTAGACCCCGACCTCGAGGCCCCAGGCGTAGTCCACGCCCACCACGCAGACCAGCGGAAGGTTCAGGCGCGCGGCGGTTTCCAGCTCAGCGATCTGGAACTGGAAGGACGAGTCGCCGGTGACCAGCATGACCGGGCGCTTACCGCCGTCGGCGACCGAGGCCCCGACCGCGTACGGCAGACCAGTGCCCAGATGGCCGAAGTTCTGGTTCCAGATGACGTCGTGCGGTTTGGCCTGCGAATAGGTCCAGCCGAAAATCGTCGTCGCACCGCCGTCGCGGGCCATGATCCCGTCCGCCGGAAAGACCTGGGTGGCCTCCACGATCATCCGCGCCGGATGCACCGGCGACATTCCCGACGGCGCGGATTCGGCGAGTTCGGCCAGTCGCGCGGCATCGCGTTCGATCCACCCCGCCAGTTCCGGCGACGGGCTGCGCGGAGTGTCGCGCAACGCCTCGCTCAGCTGCGGCACGATCGCGCGCAGATCACCGACCAGCGGTACGTCGATCGGCCGGTTCACCCCGATGGCGGCCGGATCCTGTTCCACCAGAATCCATTTCCGATTCGCCTCGCCCGCCACCCAGTGTCGTCCGCGGCCGTAGTGCACCGGTTCACCGAGTTCGGTGCCGATCGCCAGGCACAGATCCGACTGCACGACCGCCTCGACCGCCGAGGGGGAGAAGCCGTACGGGAATGTGCGATCCTCGAGTCCGGCGATGTACGAGGTGCCGCCGGAGGTCTGGATGACCGGTGCGGCAACGAGATCCGCGAGCTCCTTGACCTGCGCGCCGGCCCGCGCGGTATGTACTCCGTGCCCGACCAGCAGTACGGGTTGCTTCGCGGCCCGGATCGCCTCGACGGCCTCGGCGATGCGATCGGGTCCGGCGGTCTGGCCGATCAGCCGGTATGCCTTGGGTGGCAACACCGGTGGGAGGTCCAGCTCCTCGAGGATCACATGCGAGGGGTACTCGATGTACACCGGACCCGGCGTGCCGGACAGCGCTTTGCGCAGACCCTCACGAATGATCTCGTCGGTCTGATCGGCGTATTCGATACTGGCGCTGTACTTCACGGCGTTCTCGACCAGCGCGGCCTGCTGCACGAACTGGATGCGCCCGCGACGCACTCGCTGCTCGGTGATCCGGGAACGCTGGCCGCCCAGGAAGATCACCGGGGAGTTCTCCACCTTGGCGCACATGATCGCACCGGAAAGGTTCGCGATACCCGGGCCGAGCGTGCCGATGCACACCGCGGCCTTTCCGGTCATGCGCGAGACCGCCTCGGCCATCATCCCGGCCGATTCCTCGTGGTGCGGGGCGACCACCGTCCAGCCGCGCTCCTGCGCGCGGTGGAACAGATGTACGAAATTCGGATCCGGAATGCCGAAGATGGTGTTGATCCCCTCGGCCTCGAAGAGGTCGAGAATGCGTTCGTAAACCTTCACTGCTGCCATGCTGTGCCTGCTTCCTTGATCAGGTAGTAGGGGAATTGGTTCCGACCGAAGCCGGGCCGGTATCCGGCCGCGGTTCGGCGGCCATCGCGAAACTTCTGCCGATGTGGTCGGCATGCGCCGACAGCGGTGGGAGAATCCAGGAGTCGTGCGGGTCGCGGATCTCCTGGATGCGGCCGGCCACCTCTTCGACGGTCCAGGACGGCTGGTACACCCCGGGCGTTTCGGCGATGTACGCGCGGGCCACCCGTCCGGCGATCGCGACCAGTAATTCGCCGGTGAGCGAACAGGATTCGTGCGCCAGATAGCCCACCGCGGGCGCGACGAGCTCCGGGCGCATATCCGGATAGGCGGAGGTGTCCAGTCCGGCGGCCATCCGGGTCAGCGCCGAAGGAATGATGACGTTGCTCGTGATGCCCGCGTCGGCGCCCTCCAGCGCGACGACGTTGGACAGTCCGATCACCCCGGCCTTGGACACCGCGTAGTTGGCGACCGATTTATTGCCGTAGATGCCGCCGATCGAGGAGGTGAGCACCACCCGCCCGTATCCGGCCGAGCGCATCACCGGAAAGGCGGCGCGCACAACGTGAAACGCGCCGCGCAGATGCACGTCCACGACCGCCTCGAAATCCTCGTAGCTCAGCTCGGTCAGCGATCCGTAACGGACGTTCCCGGCGTTGTGCACGAGAATGTCCAGGCGGCCGAAATGTTCCAGCGCCGAATCGACGATCGCCCGGCCGCCCTCGGGGGTGGCCACCGATGCGGTACATGCGACGGCGGTCCCGCCGGCCGCGGTGATCTCGCGGACCACCTCGCCGGCCACCCCGTCGTCCGGGGAATCGCCGCGCACACTGGCGCCGGGATCGTTCACCACGACCGATGCGCCCCGCTCGGCGAGCAGCAGTGCGTAGGCGCGGCCGAGACCTCGTCCGGCGCCGGTGATCACGGCCACCCGATCATCGAATCGCAATGCGGACAACGGATTACCCTTCCTTCAGGGACATGCCCGCCAGATCGCCCGCGTCCCGCCAGGACCGCAGCAGTTCCTCGAGTACGTAGAACCCGCCCCAGAACGGATCTCCCAGGAACGAACGGCCGTTCGGCTCGCCCTCGCTGTTGTAGTAACCGGGCGTGCACTCCGTGACGAAGGTGCTGTTGTCCACGGTATTGGCCCGGACCGTTCGGACCCACTCCTGTTCGGCGGCCTCGGTGGGTTCCACGGTCGTGACTCCGCGCGCGGTCGCCTCGGCGATGATGTAGGCGATGTGGTCGGCCTGCTGTTCGAACATCAGCGTCGTGGCCGCGGTGACACCGCCCTGGATGAATCCGGTGAAGTAGATGTTCGGGAAACCGTGTGTGGTCATTCCGTGCAGCGTGCGAAAACCCTTGCCCCAGTGGTCGTACAACGAGCGGCCGTCGCGACCTGTGAACGGTTCGATGTCGTACTGCCGGTCCAGCGAGGTGGTGATCTCGAAGCCGCTGGCCAGGATGATGCAGTCCACCTCGTACTCCACGCCGCCCGCCACGACGCCCTTATCGGTGATCCGCTCCACGCCCTTGCTCGCCGAGACATCCACGAGAGTGACGTTGGGCCGGTTGAAGGTCGGCAGGTAGTCGTCGTTGAACACCGGCCGCTTGCACATGTTGCGGTAGTACGGCTTGAGGATCTCCGCGGTCTCCGGATCGTGCACGGTCTGCTCGATACGCCGGCGCAGCCGTTCCATCGAGCGGTAGTCCTCGATCTCCTTGAGCTCGAGGAATTTCGCCGGATCGGCAAGGGCCGCCCAGCCGTTCGTCTCGTTGAGTTTGGCGGCCAGGTTGCGAGCGACCTCGGTCCAGCCGTCGCAGATCAGGTCGGGCTCGCCGGGGGAGTAGAAGGCGAAGGCGGCGTTGTGGAAGTTGCGCTGACGGTCCGCGCGCCACCCGGGTTGCAGGGATTCCACCCATTCCGGATCGGTCGGGTGGTTGTCCCGCTCGAAGATGTAGGACGGAGTCCGCTGGAAGACCGTCAGATGCTTCGCTCCCGCTGCCAGATGCGGAATCACCTGCACCCCACTGGATCCCGTGCCGATCACGGCGATTCGCTTGTCGCCCAGCTTGTCCAGGCCGCCGTGCAGATTTCCGCCGGTGTACTCGTAGTCCCAGCGCGCGGTGTGGAAGATGTGCCCGTCGAAATCCGCGATTCCGGGAATGCCGGGCAGTTTGGGCCGGTTGTACGGGCCCTGGCACATGACCACGAAGCGGGCCTCGATCGCGTCGCCGCGATTGGTCGTGATCCGCCAGCGCTCGAGTCGAGCGTCCCATTCCAGCGATCGGATCAGGGTGTGGAACAGCGCGTGCTCGTAGAGCCCGAAATGCCGTCCGATGCGCTGGGCGTGTTCATAGCATTCGTCGCCGTGGGAGAATTTCTCCTTCGGCATGTAGCCGGTCTCCTCGAGTAGCGGGAGATAACAGTAGGAATCCGAGTCGACCTGGATTCCCGGGTATCGGTTCCAATACCAGACGCCGCCGAAATCGCCGCCCAGCTCGATGATCCGGAAATCGGAGACCCCGGCCTGCTGCAGCCGGTGCGCGGCGATCAGGCCGGCGAAACCGCCGCCGAGGACCGCCACCTCGATCTCGCCGGAGATCGGCTCGCGCGGCTCGACGGGCATATGCGGATCGCCCTCGTAGAAGTCGGCGAATTCGTTCTCGGCCTCGAGATATTGCTGCTGCCCCTCCGGGCGCAGCCGCTTGTCGCGCTCGGCCAGATACTTCTGCCGGAGGGCTTCCCGGTCGACCTCGGGGGTCTGCGTAGGGGAGCAGTTGTCCATTCGAATTCCTTTATTGCTCAAGCCAGTTCGGTCGGTTCGCCGGTGCCCATGTACGACGCGAGGTTGTGGTGCAGGTTCACGATGGTGCGTTCGCGGTACGGATTCGGCTTGGGACCGGAGAATCCGCGCGATTTCATGCCCTGTTGGACCGCGGCCATATTGTCGAAGTCCTGGGGTAGCACCGTGCGCCAGCCCTCGTCACCGACCGGGGTGTAGATCCATTCGGTCTCCGGTTCCTCGCCGGGCGGAAACAATTCGAACACCGAGGCCTCGAAAATGCATTTGTCCGGGTCGAATCCGTACGGCCGGAATCGGTAACAGAGCATGTTGTTCGGGGCGTGGCCGATCTGGAAATTGGGGAAGATCTGCCAGGAGGTGCCGCTCTTCGCCACGATCTCGGGGTCGATGGTCGGCCAGATCACGCCGCGTTCGGCGTCCTCGCGCCGGCAGGTGTCCAGCCAGTACCGCAGCACCTCACCGGGCGGGGTGCCCTCGGGCAGCTCGTCGGCCAGCCGATTGGCCACCGCCACCATCGATTCGGTGGTGTTGGTGTTGGCGTTCTCCCAGGTGAAATTCTGCAGTTGCGCGGTGGACAGGCGTGCGTCCGCACCACTGCCGATGCGCAATTTGCCCTGGTTCTCCTCCATACCCTTGGGCGCGTCGTAGCCGATATTGCTGTGCTTGCCCTGTGCGCGACCCCAGCCCAGGAAATTGCCGAAATTCATGAATTCCGGATGGGTGTAGGGCACGTGGTAGGTCTCCATGAACGCCTCGAAGGCGACCTTCCAATTGCAGTCGAAGGTCAGCCAGCGCCGCCACCGGTACCGCATATTCTCCAGCTGGAACGGATCCAGCAGGGAGGCAGCGGGTTCCAGATATTCGCGCAGTGACTCCGCCGCCGGGTCCAGGGTGATCCAGATCCACCCGCCCCAGGTGTCCAGGCGGACCTCGTTCAGGCCGTCGTTGCGTTCGGACAGCCCACACGGCCAGTCCCCGCGTTCGGGCACGAAGGTGTTGTTGCCCTGCAGGTCGTAGCGCCAGCCGTGGAATCCGCAGACGAACTGTTTGCGGCTGCCGCGGGCGTCGTGCGCGCCGGGCGGAGTGTCGACCAATCGGCGGCCGCGGTGCGCGCAGACGTTGTGGTACGCGCGAATGGCGTCCTCGGCGGTGCGCACGACGATCACCGAATCGTCGAGGATCTCGTAGGTGAGGAAATCGCCCACCCGGGGCAGCTCCTCCACCCGGCACACCTGCTGCCACACCTTGGCCCACAGCCGATCCCTCTCGGCGCGAGCGTATTCCGGGGAGATGTACGCCTCCACGCCGATCGTCTTCGGGGTGGAGAGGTCGTCGGCTGTCGTCTCGGTCATGGTTCACTCCTGGTGATGGCCGCGCGGAACGATTCGTCCTTCAGGAACAGGGAGGTGTTGTCGGCGCCCAGATGGGTCCACTTGAGATTCAGGCCGCCGTCCACGAGCAGGGTCTGCCCGGTGACGTACCCGGACAGTTCGGAGAGCAGGAACAGGATCGCGCCCGCCTGCTCCTGCGGGGTGCCGCGGCGGCCCATGGCGATGGCGCGGCGGTCGCGTTCGGGATCGGTGTCGACGTAGGTGCCCGAGGCGGGTGTCTCGGTGACGCCCGGCGCGACCGCGTTGACCCGGATGTCGTCCAGCGCGAGTTCGACCGCCAGCGTCCGGGTGGCCGCGACCAGCGCGGCTTTCGCTGTGCCGTAAGCGATGTGGAAGGGCGCGGTGTTCATCCCGCTGATCGAGGAGACCGAGACGATCGAACCGGGCAGGGACCGCGATTTCAGTTCCGCCGCGACGGCCTGGCTGAAGAAGAACATCGTCTCGAGGTTCTGGGTGAACAGCGCCTGCCAGTCCGCGCGGGTCACCCGCGTCGCGGGCATCCACGTGCCGGGCGCGGCTCCGCCGGCGACGTTGACCAGGCCATAGAGCTGCCCCTCGGTCTCGCCGGCACGCCGCATGACCGTGGCGATGCCCTCCTCGGTGGCCGCGTCGGCCACTACCCGAATGACCGGAAGTCCCTCGGCGGCAAGCGGTTCGACGTGTCTCGCGAGGTTCTCCGGGGATCGGCTGACGGCCAGGACGGTGGCTCCGGCGCGGGCGACCGAACGGGTCACCGCGGTGCCGATACCGCCGCCGCCCGCGCCGGAGACGATGACGATGCGGCCGTCGAGGCCGAAGAACTCGTTGGCGGAGAAGGCTTCCCGGATGGAATCGGCCATCGCGATCACTCCGTGCAGCGCAACGCCATGACGCTGCCCTCGGCATCGGCGGACAGGTAGATCGTGCCGTCCGGTCCGGCGGCGATACCCGCGAACGGACCCATCGGGCCGGAGAACGGGGGCGTGCCCAGCAGCGGTTTGGGGACCACTCCCGGAGGTGCGCCCAGCGGCAGGCCGGCGGCGATGGTCTGGCGCTCGCCGGTAACCAGGTCGACGCCGATCAGCGCGTTGAGCCCGACGTCGACGATCAGTAACCGGTTGCCGCGCACCAGGATTCCCTGCGGGGTGTCCAGGCCGTCCACCACAGTGTCCACCCGGGAGCCGATCGAGACGATCCGTCCGGCGCCGGATTCGGATACCAGTGGCGCTCCGTCCGGACCGAAGGCGACGCCCATCGGGTCTCGCAGGCCCGAGGCGAGCACATCGGCCCCGCCGGCCCGGACCGACAGGACCCGGCCGGTGCCGAGTTCCGCGGCGACGACGGTGCGGTCCGGGGTTGCGGCGATGCCGTAGAGCTGATCGAATCCCTCGGCCACCAGCTCGGTCTCGGGCTCGGGGTGCAGCCGGTAGTAGGCGATCTGCCCGCCGGAGGTGGCGCAGAGGAATTCTCCCGGGCCGACGGCGCTGACGCCGCGCACGTACCCCGGGGTTCCGGCACTGAAAAGCGATGCGAGCGTGTGCAGTTCGCCGTCGCGCAGGACGTAGAAGAAGGTGCCGTCGGCGACATAGAGGTTGCCCTGGGCATCGACGGTCAGATCCAGGGGCCACATCAGGCCGCCGTCGAGCATCGTCTTTGTCGCACCGCCGGAGAGGATTTCGGTGATCTCGCCGGAGAAGTGCGAGACGAACAGGCGGTCGCCGACGAATGTGCAGTTGTCCAGGCCGGGTGCGAGCTGGGCCAGGACCCGACGCTCCCCCGTGCGCGGGTCGATGCGCAGTACCTCGCCGGTCTGCACCTGCGTGGAGACGATGCGTCCGGCGGGATCGAATTTGACCGAGTCGGGCGTGCCGAGATCGCCTGCGACACGCTCGGGTTCGCCGCCGTCGGGATCGATGCGCCAGATGTCGTTGGAGCCCATGACCGGGTAGTAGAGGAGGCCGTCGGGGCCGACCTCCATGGCGTTGGGCATCATCAGGTTGTCCTGCAGCACGCGCGGTGCGCTGCCGTCCAGCGGCAATTCCATCAGGCGTCCGCCGATCCGGCATTCGTTGACGAACAGGCGGCCGTTGTGCACGGTGATCCCGTTGGCGCCGGGCAGATCCGCGCGGATCACCCGGGTACTGCCATCGGTATTGCGCACGCTGACCCGCGCGTCCATGTACTCGGTGGCGATGAGGTTGCCGCCGGGATCGAATGCGAGATCGTCGGGGGCGACGATGTCTCCGCCCTTGGCGCTGACGGTTTCGAGATCGCCCGTGGTCACATCGAGGGCGCTGATCTGGCTGCCCGCCACCTGGGCGACGTAGACGCGCCCGTCGGGACCGGTGCGCAATCCGTTGGCGCCGAACAGTCGGCTCGGCGGGGTGAGTCGTCGCAGGCTCCAACCCTCGGCGAGGGTGACCGGAGTGGTGCTGCTGTAGCGCGCCGCCTGATTCACGGCGGGGCCTCCCATGCTGAAGAGAACGTCGGTCTTTGTCCGAAGGTGGCGGCCGACCCGGCCGAATCGGCGGTCGTGACGCACGCCACTTTGCGTGGGGCTACGCTACTTCAATCCTCATAAGGATAGCAATACTTGAAGGGGTGTTTTTCCGGGGCTACACTGCCCGGCGCTGTGGTGGGGATGGAGCCGGGCAGCCTCGTGTGGCGGCGATTGCCGTCATCCGGACCTGCTGCGGCCCACGGTCGATCGGAGGAACGGCCGCGAGCTCGGATATGGGCGCACCGATGCGAACGAGCGGTCGGCCTCCGGGGCCGACGCTTCGGAAATCGAACGACAGACAGTGTCCGGATGAATGGGTTCGCGAGTAGATCGCCGCGGTGGTGAGCCTCGGCGGAGCTGCGTGATTCGTGCCCGTCGAGCGGCCTCGCGTCGGCTCAGACTCGCGGGCCCCGACTCGACTGGATGGCCTGGCGGGCCAGGTCGGAGGTGGCGTTGACGATGCCGTTGTCGAAACGCTCCAGCACCAGGGCCTGAGTGGCGGTGAGGTGGGCGCGGTAGAGGCGCTCGGCGGCCTCGGCGCGGCCCGCGGCGATCTCCTCCAGCAGGCGGCGGTGGGTGCGGACCGACTCCTGGGATTCGGTTTCGGACGGGTATTCGCCGCGTTTGGTGAGCACCTCGGCCCAGGCCTCCTCCTGGGAGGACCACAGCGCGACCAGGCTGCTGACCACGTAGCGGATCGTCGCGTTCGGTGTGAACGAGACGATGAGATCGTGGAAGTCGCGGGCGGTGTGGGTGAAGGGCAGACCCTCGCCGATCAGTTCCGCGGAGGCTTCGATATTGGCCTCGAGCGCGGGGACGATCGCCTCGGCGCGGTCCTCGCGACGGGCGCATTCGGCCGCGCACATCGGTTCCAGCGTGCGCAGCCCGGCGGCCAGGTCGCCGAGGGTGACCCGGGCGCCCTGCAGGGCCAGACCCAGGTGGTACGCGGCGGAGGACTGGTCGGGGCGGTGCACCTCCGCACCGCCGACATTGCCGCGCCGGACCGTCACCAGGCCCTCGGTCTCGAGAATGCGCAGCGCCTCGCGGATCGAGGGGTAGCTCACTCCGAAATCCTGCACCAGTTGGTCCTGGGTGGGCAGGCGGTAATCGTCGTCACCGGACAGGATGCGGTTGCGCAATTCCGCGGCAACGGTCTCCGCGATGCGGCGCTGCGGGATCCGGCCGCGCCGGGCGTTGGTCACGAAGACCGCCCCGTGGTTTCGGCCTCCGCTTCGCTCCGGCGGGTTTGCGGCCCTGGAGGTCTCACCGTTCGGCCCCGTGTCGGGCATTCGTTCCTCGCACCCGCCACGCGTCCGAGCGGCGAGACGGGCCGCGAACCTGGGTGTTGCGCCTGACCTGCCCGTATCGGTGATGTCACGCGTGCGAGTTTACCCAGGGGTTAGTGACCATTCAAATATTGCTATCCTTATGAGGATTGAAGTACTGTCCGGTTCATGGACTTCACGATGGGTGAGGCCGCCGCCGAACTCCGCGGCGAACTGCGTCGGCTGATCGCGGCGGAGGTTCCCTCGGACTTTCTCGGCGCGTTCACCGACGACCCCGCGGATCTCGCAGTCGCCCAGCGCTTTTCCCGCCTGCTCGCCGAACACGGTCTGCTGTGCGCGGCATGGCCGGTCGAATTCGGCGGGCGCGGCGCCTCGATCTGGGAACAGACCGTCGTGCGCGAGGAGATGTGGGCCCATCACGAGCCCCGGGGCGCACAGTACATGGGCGTGAACTGGGTCGGACCGACGATCATGCGGCACGGTACGCCCGAGCAGCAGCACAAACATCTGCCGCCGATCGCGCGCGGCGAGGTTATCTGGTGTCAGGGGTTCAGCGAACCCGATTCCGGTTCGGACCTGGCCTCCCTGCGGACCACCGCGCGCCGGGACGGTGACGGGTGGCGCATCTCCGGGCAGAAGATCTGGACCTCCTACGCCGGTATGGCGCAATGGTGCTTCCTACTCGCGCGCACCTCGAAGGAGGAACGAAAACAGCAGGGGCTCACGGTTTTCCTGCTGCCGATGACCGATCCGGGCATCGAGGTCCGGCCGATCAGGTCGATGCTGGGACCGCATCATCTCAACGAGGTCTTCTTCGACGGCGTACGCGCCACCGAGGCCGATGTGCTCGGCGACGTGGGCGGCGGGTGGCCGGTGGTGCAGGAGGTGCTGTCCTTCGAACGGGTCGGTATCGCCCGTTACGCGCGTTGCGAACGGTTGCTCCAGGCCGCGCCCGAGGTGCTCGGCGAGGACTGGGACGCGCTGCCCGGCGGACTGCGCGGCCGATGGGCGCGCATGCTGACGCACTGCCGGCGCGCCCGCCTGCTGGCGTACCAGGTTGTGTCCCTGCAGGATTCCGGGCAGATCACCCCGGCCGACGCGGCGGCCTACCGGATCGCGGTCACTCGCCTGGACCAGGACAGTGGCGCGGTCCTGACGGAGATCGCCGCCTTCGCCACCGGCGATTCCGCAGCGCGACAACGCTTCCGGCGAGCCGTGGCCGATCATGCCCGCTATGCCCATGCCGCCACCGTTGCCTCCGGCAGCATCGAGATCCAGCGGATTCTGCTGGCGCGTGCGTTGCTGGGGGGCGGCCACGGGAAGCGGAATGCGGCATGAGCGCCGGGGCATGCGACAGCGATTCGTCGGGTCGTGCACGCCGCGATGGTCGTCTGAAGGGAGATCGAGACGCGGCGGATGCCGCTGGGCGGGCGACGCCGGGGCCGCTACCTGTGCACAGGAATGCGGCATGACATCGAAATATCCTGTGGTGGCGGCGCGTACGGTCGTTGCTGGGCAGCACGGGCAGGGAATCGACCGCGCGGCCGGAGTTGAAGGCGTGCCCGAGAATACCGCCGTGCGGTGGCTGATTGGTCCGGACGGGCTGGAGTGTGCCGTATGAATATCGAGTTATGTTCCGAAGCAAGGGAATTCGGTGTCCAGGCGAAGCGGGCACTGGCTGCTGCCGGAGGGGATGAGCTGGTTCAGCGGGCCGAGCAAGAGCCCGAGGTGCGGCAGACCGTCGTAGCAGAGGTGCTCGCGGGGCTCGGGGCGTGGGATCTCGCGCCTCGGTCCGACGCAGTCGAGTTGGAAGCTGCCGCGGCGCTGTGCCGTAGTGCCGGATATCTGGCCGTTCCGTATCCGGTGGCCGAACGGTTGGCGCGGCCCGAGGAGGCCGGGGTCGACGGGCTCGTGGTGGTCGCGGAAGGGGAGGCGGCCGCGCCCGTGGCGGGCCTGGATCTGCGCTGGGCCGCGGTGACTGTCGATGGTCTGCGGCGGAAAGTGACTGTGCGGCACAATGTTTGGCCACCGAGGACGTCGATGTTCGTGGCCGAGTTGGAGTTCGGCGGGCCGATCGAGGGGGCCGGTGGGACGGTGGATGCGGCACTGGGGCTGGTGCTGCCGTGCTGGACGCTGCTGGGCATGCTCGATCGGGCAGTGGATCTGGCTCGGGCGCATGTGCTGGTGCGGGAGCAGTTCGGGCAGCCGCTGGCGCAATTCCAGGCGGTGCAATTCCAGCTCACCGATGCCGAGGTGGAGCGGCGTGGTGTGGAGATGCTCGCGCGGTATGCGTTGTGGAGCATAGGGTCCGGCGATCCGGCGGCGGTTCACGACGCGCTGGCTCTGCGGCTGGCCGCGCTCGAGGCGGCCGATACGGTCTTCCGGGTCGCGCATCAGCTGCACGGGGCCCTGGGATTCTGCGATGAATCGACGCTGTCCTGGATCTCGCGGTACAGCCAGCCGATTCGGCGGCTGCCGTTCGGGCGGTCGACCACCGAGGAACTGCTCGGCAGCGGTCTGGGACGACGCGGATTGCGTGGCTTGTTCTCGGATCCGGCGGCGGTGTGAGCGGCCGAAACATTCAGGGAGGCTGAGGAATTGCGTTACGACCTACCCGGCGAGCTGGAAGTCCGGTGCGACGGGCCGGTGCGCACGGTGGTGCTGAATCGGCCGGATGACTTCAATGCCGTCGATGTGAACCTGCACCGCGGACTCGCCACCGTCTGGCGGCAGCTGGCGGCCGATACCGGGGCGCGAGTGGTGATCCTGACCGGTGCGGGCCGGGCGTTCAGTGCGGGCGGCGATCTGGACTGGATCACCTCGTTCCTCGGCGATCCGGTCGCACGGGACGAGAGCATTCGCGAGGGCGCGCAGATCATCGAGGAGATGCTGCGGTTTCCGCTCCCGGTGATCGCCGCGGTCAACGGCCCGGCCGTGGGCCTGGGCGCGAGTATCGCCGTACTGTGCGATGTGGTGCTGATCTCCGAACGGGGCCACCTGGCCGATCCGCACGTCGCGGTCGGGTTGGTCGCGGGCGACGGCGGTGCGGCGTTCTGGCCGCTGCTGACTCCCATTCTGCGTTCCCGCGAGTATCTGTACACCGGCGACCGGATCGATGCCGATACCGCGGTGCAACTCGGCCTGGCCAGCCGCGTGGTCCCACCGGGCGACCTCCTCGACGAGGCCCACCGCCTCGCCGAGCGCCTGGCCGCCCAACCGGCCGAAGCCCTGCGTAGCACCAAACGTGTTGTGAACATGTATCTTTCGCAGGCGCTCGCCGGTCCGATGCAGGCCGGTTTCGCCGCGGAGGTCGTCACGATGCAGTCCCGGGAGCACCGAGAACGTCTGCAGGCGTTGCGGGACAGGACGAAAAGCCGATGACGCCGCGCACCGCCCGGGCCGACGCGGCCGCGCCGCCTTCGTTGCGGTCCACCCGAGGGGCGCGGCTGTCGTATGCGGTGGTCGCGGGCTCGGATGGCGCGGGGGCCGGTTGCCGCGATCGGCGGTGGGATGCGAACGTGCCGAGGGAAATCGGTGTGACGTCCGCCGATCCGAAGAGAGCGGGTGCTCGATGACCGGGCCGCGGCAGCTACGAGAGTTTCGTGCCGAGGTCCGGGGCTGGTGTCGGGCCGAGATTCCGGCGGATTGGCGGGCCGCGCAGACGGGCGCCTCGGATGCGGAATTCGTCACGTTTCAGCAGGAATGGTTTCAGCGGTTGCGCAGGGCCGGATTCGCGGTGCCGCACTGGCCCGGGGAGTGGGGTGGGGGGATGCCGGTGGCCGAGCAGATCGTGCTGTATCAGGAATTGGCGGCGCACGATGCGCCGCGCTCGGTGCTGGCGTTCGTGGCGATTCACCATGCGGCGGCGACGCTCCTGGCAGCCGGGACGCCGGAGCAGCGGCAGCGGCATCTGCCCGCCATTCTGGACGGTGAGATCTGGGTGCAGGGGTTCTCCGAACCCGCGGCGGGATCGGATCTGGCCGCCTTGGCGACGACGGCTCGGCGCGAGGGCGAGGACTACGTCGTGACGGGCCAGAAGGTATGGGCCAGCGGTGCGCAGTTCGCGGACTGGTGTCTGCTGCTCGCGCGCACCGACCCGAACGCGCCCAAGCGACACGGTATTTCGTATTTCCTGCTGGACATGCGGACGCCCGGAATCGATGTGCGGCCGATCCGCCAGGCCACCGGCGAATCGCATTTCTGCGAGATATTCCTCGACCGGGTGCGCATTCCGGCCGGCGGGTTGATCGGCGCGGAGAACGCCGGATGGCAGGTGGCGCAGCGGACACTCGGGGCCGAGCGCGGGCTGACCATGCTGGAACTGGCCGAGCGTCTGGGCAATGCCGGATTCCGGTGGTTGGTGCGGGCGTGCCCGGCCGATGATGATTCGGCGCTGCTCGATCGGCTCGCCGGATTCGAGACCGAGATCGCCGGACTGCGGCTGCTGTGCCGAGATCTGGTGGAACGGCACGAATCCGGGACCGCGGGACCGGCGGATGCGTCCATCGTCAAGCTGTACTACAGCGAACTGTTGCAGCGAATGACCGATTTCGGCACCGAGCTCGGGGGAGTGCACGCCCACACGGTGCTGCACAAGCCGCGATCGGGCGGCTGGGAGTCCGGCGCGTGGGCGCTGGATTTCCTCGGGTCGTGGGAATGGACGATTCCCGGTGGTACCAGCGAGATTCAGCGCACCATCATCGGCGAACGCGGCCTCGGGCTGCCCCGAGAACCGAGCGGGGCACGATGACCGGAACAATCGGGGACGCCATGGAATTCGCCGAGCTGCACGATGAATTGCGTTCGGTGGCCAGGGATGTGCTGACCGCGCGGGATGCCGCGCGACTCACGCCCGGCAGGCTCGCGGATCTGGGGTGGCTCGGCCTGGAGATACCGGATGAGACCGGCGGCGCCGGAGCGAGTTTCGCCGAGACCGCGATCGTGCTCGAGGAATTCGGGCGTGCGACGGCCGGAGGGTATTTCGGGGCGGCGCTCGGTACCGGGACCTGCGGTTTGCTCGCCGAGACGGCTGGGCGGGACGATCTGCTGCGCGCGCTGGCCGCGGGCGAGACGATGACGGCCGTGGCGTTGTCCGCCTCGCCCGACGAATGTGATGCCACCCCGCCGTTTCGCCTCCGCACCAGCTCCGATGGACTATTGCTCTCCGGCGACGCGGAATTCGTGCTCGACGTGACGACCGCGGATCGGCTACTGATATTGGCCGATGACCCCGACGGCGTACCGGTCATCGTCGCCGCCGAGGCGACCGGGCTCGTGCGCGCCGCCCAGCCCGTGCTCGACGAGACCAGGATCTTCGGCCGCGTCACCGCCGATGACGTTGCGGTGTCGGCGGATTCGGTGTGGCGATTCGCCGGTGACCCGGAGTCGGCGGTGCGGCGCCTGCACGACCGCGCCGCACTTTCGATCGCCTGCGACAGCCTCGGGCTCTGCGCCGTGATGCTGGACGCCACGACCGCCTACGTGGGCGTTCGCGAGCAGTTCGGCCGTCCGGTCGGATCCTTCCAGGCGGTCAAACACGCCTGCGCGGATATGCTCGTGCGGATCACCGTCGCCAGGCATCTGGTCGCCGCCGCGGTTCGGCACGCGGTCGCGGGAGATGCCGACGCCTGGGTGGCGGTCTCGATGGCGAAATCCCACGGCTGCGCGGCTGCGGTCGAAATCGCCGGTAAGGCAATGCAATTGCACGGTGGAATCGGCTACACGTGGGAGAGCGGCATCCACCGCTATCACAAGCGCGCCATGTTGAACCGCGCATTGTTCGGTTCCCCGGCGGCCCACCGCCGCAGGCTGGCGCGGCGGTACCGCGACGCGGGCGCGGACCGGCCCTGAGGCCGGAACCGTGGTGACCGGAGCCGAATCCGTACCGGGCGAAGACGCCCGCTGCGGTGCGGCAACGGGGCCTCCGCGGTGGGCGCGGGCAGAGTGCCCGGTTCCCCGGCAACGAAGCCCGTAGGTAACTAAACTCTCTCGGAACGAGAATCATGTTTTCAGGAGTGAGATGGCTACCTTTGTCCTGGTGCACGGCGGCGGACACGGCGGCTGGTGCTATCGGTACGTGCGGGAATTGCTACAGCGGGCCGGTCACGAGGTGTACGCGCCGACCCTGTCCGGACTGGCCGAGCGCGCCCATCTGCGCACGGCGGGAATCGGTCTGGAGACCCACATCCAGGATGTGGCCGCGCTGCTGCACTACGAGGATCTGCGTGAGGTGATCCTGGTGGGGCACAGCTACGGCGGCATGGTGATCACCGGCGCGGCCGACCGTGCCGTGGAACGCATCGGCCGGATCGTCTATCTGGACGCGGCCAATCCGGTGAACGGCCAATCGCTGGTCGACGTCGCCGGGCCGATCATCGAATCCACGCGCCCCATGGGCGAGACCGTCGACGGGGTGGAACTCGTCCTGCTGCCGGCGCCGGAGGCCCCGCTGTTCTACGGGGTCACCGATCCGCGCGATTCGGACTGGATGCGCGAGCGGCTGACCGCGCACCCGTGGAAATGTTTCGAGGACCGGCTCGACCTGCGCAATCAGGATGCGCTGTGGGCGCTTCCGCAGTATCACATCGTGTGCACCTCGACCCTGGCCACCCGCGACCCGGAATTGGTCGCCAAGGCCCGGGCGCTGGGCAGGCTGTGGGACATCGATACCGGCCACGATCTGATGATCACCGCACCGCAGGCCGTCGCCGACGCGCTGCTGGAGATCGCCGCGTACTGAGCGGCGACCTCCCGCAACGTCGGAATCACTGCCCGGCAGGCGAATTCGCGTCCTGCTCAAGTCGCCGGGCGGCCAGTGCGCGCAGATCGCTGGGTTTGATCTTGGCGCTGCCGGTCAGTGCGATATCGGACTCGTCGAAGAACAGCACGTGTCGTGGAACCTTGTAGCTGGCCAGGCGCTCGCGCAGATGGGCGCGGATGGCTTCGGCCTCCGGTGTCGCGTCCTGGTGCGGTACCACGCAGGCCACCACCATTTCGCCCAGGGTGTCGTGCGGAACGCCCACCGTGCGAGCCACTTTCACGCCCGGATAGCCGATCAAGGCCTCGTCCACCTCGAGCGGTGAGACGTTCGCGCCGCCGGTCTTGATGATATCGGTCAGGCGGCCCTCCCAGAACAGCCTGCCGACCGCGTCGAGATGACCGCCGTCGCCGGTGTGGAAATAGCCGTCGAAGTCCAGGGTTTCCGAGAGCGGTGTGCCGAGGTAACCGAGCATGAGAGTCGGTCCCTTGACGCAGATTTCGCCGGATTCGCCGCGCGCTGTGACCGCACCGGTGATCGGGTCGACGATCTTCACCGTCACCCCCGGCAGCGCGACGCCGCTGCTGCCCGCGTGCACCTCGTCGGGCGTATCGGCCGGGAAACAGGTTGTGATGGTGAAGGTTTCGGTATTGCCGTAGGCGCGGCCGGGCTCGTACCAGATCGTGGATACGCTCGGATGGTGCGCGATCGGGGTGTGGTAGTCCACGAACCGCATGGCGCTCAGATCCACGGTGTCCCAGTTGGGCGCGGCCTCGAGCTGAGCCCACTGATGCGGCCAAGCGCCCGGGAAATTCACCCGCTCGGCCTGCATCAGCTCGAGTGCCGCCGGTGGGTCGAAAGTCGGTTGCAGCACCAGACATCCGCCCGCGGCCAGGGTTGATCCGAGCGCCTGCGCGAAGTTCCCGGACCAGAAGAATCCGTTGGCCACCCAGGCGCGCACATCGTCTTCGGGACCGAATCCGAAAAGCCGCCGGAATCGCCACATCTGGATGGTCACACCGCGATGTGCGCTGAGCACGCCCTTGGGAGCGCTGGTCGAGCCGGAGGAGAAGAACAGCACGCCGGTGTCGCTGGGCCGGGTCGCGGCGGCGGTGGCCTCGACCAGCTCACGGGGCTCGCCGCGGCCCCGGGCCAGGAAAGTGTCCCAGGTGTCGATCGCGGCGGTGGGCAGCGCCGGTCCGAGCATGGCCAGACGGCGCAGGAACGGATAGCGCGCCGACCGCAGCGGTCCGAGCCCAGCCTCGCCGAGCGCGGGCTCGAGCCCGGCCAGGATCTCCGCGAAATCCTTGCTGAGTACTCGTCTTTCGAACAGCAGCACCGACACACCGGACAGTCGCAGCAGCTGATCCAGCTCCGCGGCGGTGGAGAAGGTGCTCAGCGGCACCGCCACACCACCGGCCAGGCTCGCGCCGAAGACCGCCGCGAGCCATTCGGGACGGTTGGTCATCAACACCCCGACCCGGCCGTCGCGACCGATACCGCACGCCCGCAGCGCGCGGGCCACCGCCATCGCGCGTTCCCACAGGTCGGTGTAGGACCAGCGCACGACGCCGTCACCGCCGGGGGCGGCCACGGCCTCGCGTTCGCCGTACAGCTCGGTGACCTCGCGCAGAAACCCCGGCAGGGTCAGCGCGCCGAGCCCGGGCTCACTGTCCAGCGGCGGTCCCGAAACGATCGAGATATCCTGTGCGGCAGTGGTATCCATCGCCGACCCCTTCCGCCGCTACAGCGGCAGTTCGACCTCGGCGGTGCTCTTGACCAGCACGCCGCCATCCTGATTGGTCAGTTGCAGCCTCACCTGCACCAGCGGCACGCCCCAAGCCGACTGGGGTTCCTTGCCGACGACCTCGGCATCGAAATAGGTGACGTCGCCCTCGAAGGACGGGAGCCGGAAGTCGGATTTGATATGCCGCACCAGGCCGTCGTTGCCCGCCCAGTAGGCCAGGTAGTCGGTGCACCAGCCGCCCATGGTCGCGCCGTAGCCGTACGCGCGGGCCATGCCGACCTTACCGGCTTTGTCCTGGTCGATATGCCCGCGCGAGGGCCCGACGTACAGCCCGTCCCGCAGCCGCGGGTCGATCCGGGCGCCCTCCTCGTCGAAGGCGAAACCCTCGGTCCAGCCGGGATCCTGATACACCCACGGATCATCGACCCCCTGCGGCGTGACCCAGTGGAAGGTGCCCCAGATGTTGAACAGGAATGCGCGGTACTCGGTGGTGAAACTCGCGATGCTGTGCGGCCCGATCACCCGGCGTGGCAGGGTGTCTCCGACCTTCACCTCGTCGAAATGCGGTGAGACGCCGAGTCGATTGGACATCAGCCACTCGGTGCGCAGGCGGCCGATCTCGTCGAGTTCTGCCTCAGTCCAGCGTTTGAGTTCGCCGAGTTGGTTCTCGTACATGCCGCGCTTGGTGGCCTCGGCCGCGAGATAGCGGATGGAGGTGGACCGCTCCAGGGCGACCAGCGCGCCGTGCTGATTGCGATGCGTGGTGTCGCCGCGCTGGAACAGCGTGGGCCCGGCGAAATTCGTCGGCGCCACCTTGTAGTCGTGGAATCGACGCTCCTGGAACAGCTTGTCGCCCGGCCGGACCGGGCAGCCGTAGAACCACCACTCCTCACCGCCGAAGATCAGGTGGCTGCCCGGAATCCGGCCGACACACGCCGGGGCCGCGCCGTGGCCGTAATCCAGTGCGACAGCGATGGATTGAGGTGCCACGATGCCGCCGTAGCGGGATTCGCGGGCGAACTCCTGATCCCAGTGCAGCGGGTTGGGGTAGTCCATCGCCATCACCCAGCGGCGAATATCCGAGGCGCTGCACGGTTCCCAGAGCTGTCCGCCGCCGACGGGCTGTCCCACCCGGGGCTCCACATCGGACAGGTCGAGTTCCACGGCGTCGGGATCGGCGGCCTTGCTCTTACCGGCCTTGCTCGATGAAGTACTCATTGCTGCGCTACCTTTCTTGCCGGTTCTCCCGGGGTGGTGATTCCGTGCGGCCCGGGGGATCCGAATGTCGCTCTCACCGGTTGACGTCCACGACGATGCGTCCGCGCACCGTGCCGTCGATGAATTTGCTCGCCGCGTCGATGGCGTCCGCCAGGGCGATCTCCTCGGTCAGGGATTCCAGCGCGGCGGTGTCCAGATCGCGGGACAACCGCTCCCAGGCGGTGATTCGCCGCTCACGCGGCGCCATCACACTGTCGATACCCAGCAGGCCGACCCCGCGCAGGATGTGCGGGGCGACCGTCGAGGGGAAGTCCATGCCCTGAGCCAGGCCGCAGGCGGCGACCGCGCCCCCGTAACGGGTCTGCGCGCAGGCATTGGCCAGGATGTGACTGCCCGCGGTGTCGACCACGCCGGCCCAGCGTTCCTTCTGCAGCGGTTTGCCGCGCTCGGCGAGTTCGGCACGGTCCACGACCGTGGTCGCGCCGAGTCCGCGCAGGTAGTCGGCCTCGGCGGTCTTACCGGTCGCCGCGGCCACGGTGAAACCCGCCGCGGTGAGCAGGGCGATGGCGATACTGCCGACGCCGCCGGTCGCGCCGGTGACCAGCACCTCACCCTGATCCGGCCGCACGCCGAAGCGGTGCAGCGCCTCCACGCACAGGCTCGCGGTATAACCCGCGGTGCCGATCGCCATCGCCTGACGGCTGCTGAACGCCGACGGCAGCGGCACCAGCCAGTCTCCGTTCAGGCGAGCGCGCTGAGCCAGTCCGCCCCAATGCTTCTCGCCCACACCCCAGCCGTTGAGCAGCACCCGGTCACCGGCGGAGAATTCGGCGTGGCTGCTCTCGGTCACCACACCGGCCAGGTCGATGCCGGGCACCAGCGGAAAGGTGCGCGCGATCGGCGAGGAGCCGGTGATCGCCAGGGCGTCCTTGTAATTCAGCGTCGAGTACTCCACCTCGACGGTGACGTCGCCGTCCGGCAGCCGGTCCTCGGCCAGGCTGGTCGCGGAAACCGTCTGCCCGGCATCGGATTTGTCGATCACGAGTGCGGAAAACATAGCGGGGGAAGTCCTTTCTGATTTCATATCTCAGCGTGCGGTCCAGCCGCCGTCCACGACGATCGTCTGGCCGGTGACATAGGCCGCCGCGTCACCGGCCAGCCAGACGATGGCCCCGGTGATATCGCCCGCGACCGCTTGCCGGGGCAGAGGAGTGTTGCGGCGCAGATATTCCGCCCCGCGTTCGCTGTCGTACAGCGAATCGCTGATCTCACTGCGGAAGAAGCCCGGGGCCACGGTGTTGACCCGGATCGAATGGCGCGCCCACTGCACCGCGAGCTCCGCGGTGAGCCCGGACAGGCCCGCCTTGCTCGCCGCGTAGGAGGCCTGCGGAATGCCCGGCACCCCGACGCGTCCGCTGATCGAGGAGACGTTCACGATCGAGCCGCGACCGGCCTCGCGCATGTGCGGAAAAACCTGCTGCGCCAACAACAACGGCGCGATCAGGTTGAGATCCATGGTGCGGCGCACGTCGGCGAGCGGCTCGGATTCGGCGCGTTCGGCGCCGAATCTGTTGCCCGCGGCGTTGATCAGGATCTCCGGCGGGCCGAGCGCGTCGACCACCGCGGGCACCAGCTGCCCGACCCCTTCCAGGTCGGACAGATCGCAGGGGATCGCCGCGCCGTCGATATCCTCGGCCAGCTCGGTCAGCCGGTCGCGCCGCCGGGCCACCACCGCGACCCGCGCGCCGAGGCCGGCCAGCGCTCGGGCGACGGCCGCGCCCAGCCCCGAGGACGCGCCCGTCACGATCACCACCCGGTCGTGCAGATCGAACATGCGGGCGGCGGTGTCACCGGGGGATTCCGGTCCGGCGGCGTTGTCGGCCACGTACTTACCCAATCGTCAGTAGGTGCGGGGGTGCGGTGACCGGTGCCGGTCGAGCAGTTCGGGCAGCCGGGTGCGCTCGACCTTGCCCATCGCGTTGAGCGGCAGTTCCGGTACGGCACACCAGATTTCGGGGATCTTGTACCTCGCGAGCCCGGCGCGGCACCGCGCCTCGAGGGCGTCGAAATCGACTGTGCCATCGGCACTCTGGATCAGGGCCGCGACGCGCTGGCCGAGTCGTTCGTCCGGCACCGGGCACAGGGCGACGGCGGCGACGGCCGGATCCGCGGCGATGACGCGCTCCACCTCGAGCGGATAGATATTGGCCCCGCCGCGGATGATGACCAGCTTCTTGCGGTCCAGCACGCTCAGCCAGCCGTCGGCGTCGACGGTGCCGATATCACCGGTCGCGAACGGGCCGGGTTCCGGCGGGCGGATACCGCCGTTGTCCCAGTGCCCCAGGGGCGGCCGCCACTGTCCGGCGTACGGTCCCGTCTCGGCCGCGGTGAGACACAGTTCGCCGAGTTCCCCGGCCGGAAGTCGGCGACCCGCATCGTCGTAGGCCGCGACGTCGTACTGCGGCAGCAGCTTCCCGCTCGCGCGCGGACGTCGCTCGCGGCCGACGGGGTCGATCGAGACGACCGATGGCGCCTCGGTGAGACCGTATGTGGCCCTGGGGGTCAGGCCGTGCGCGGCGGCGAAATCGGCGAACAGATTCTCGCCGGCGTCACCGCCGCCGCTCCAGACCTCTCGCAGGGAATCGAGATTCAGATGCCGCCGCCGCGCCAGATCGAATACCTGGGCGGGTGCGCCGTTCCAGACCGTCACCCGGCGGGTGGTGATCCACTCGGCGACGCCGTCCACATCGCGCCGGTCCATGATGACCGCGCAGCCGCCCGCCTGCGCGGTGAGCAGGGTGGACAGCACCATGAGGTTCAGGATGGTCAGGGGGAAGCTGTCGCCCTTGCGCAGGTCCGGGCCCCAGCCGCGGGTCTGGACCAGTGTCGCGCCTGGGAGCAGGAGGTTGTGGTGGCTGTGCACCACGGCTTTCGGGTGTCCGGAGGTGCCGCTGGTGAAGGCGATTGCCGCCGGCGCGTGCGGATCTATCGGTATGTGCGGGGCCGGTTCGGCGTGCTCCCGCAGATCGGTCCAGCGCGAGGCGTCGATGCGGCCGGGAGGCTCGATGCGGCAGCGTTCCCCGGCCAACAGGACCGCCGGCTCGCAGGTGGCGTGCAGCCCGGCCTGCTCGCTCTCGGACAGTGCCTCGCCGATGCCCGCCCAGATCGCGCCGATGCGCGCGACGCCGTGGAAGGCGGCCACGATGTCCAGATCGTTGGGCAGACAGGCCGCGACGCGGTCGCCCGGGCGCACGCCGAGCGACCACAGCGCACCGGCGGCGCGATCGGCGCGCTCGTTCAGTTCGGCGTACGACCAGATGCCCGAGATCGCCTCGATCGCGGGAGAGTCCGGACGGGTTCGCAGGGCGGTGTCGAGTACCCGCGCGATCGTGCCCGGACGGTTGCGCTGGGACGCCGCGCCGGTGCTACTTTCCACGCTCCCTTTGATATCAGTATCTTTACTATCCTTGCAAGGATTAATCCGATACTCTGGCAGACGCGCCGCCGGGGCCCGGTCGTCCCGGAATGCTGCGCACCGAATCACGCCCCGGCCACCTCCGTCACCTTGCGCTCGCGACACCTCCGCTCCGGCGTTCCTGGCGGTAGCGGCGGCAATCCGAACGTGGAGGACATATGACACACACCGGTCCGCTGTCGGGAGTGCGGGTCATCGATCTGACGGCCATGGTGATGGGGCCGTACTGCACGCAGATCATGGCGGATATGGGGGCCGACGTGATCAAGATCGAACCGCCCGCCGGCGACAACACCCGCTACATCTCCGCCGGACCCGAACCGGGAATGGGCGGGGTGTTCGTGAACGTCAACCGCGGAAAACGCAGTGTGGTACTGGATCTGCGGTCCGAGGAAGGCAAACGCGCACTGCGGGAGCTGATCCGCGACGGCGATGTGTTCATCCATTCCATGCGCGGCAAGGCGATCGCTCAACTCGGCTTCGGCTACGATGCCGTCGCCGCGATCAATCCCGCCATCGTCTACACCAACTGTTACGGGTACGGCCGCCGCGGCGCCGATGCGGATCTGACCGCCTACGACGACACCATCCAGGCCGAGTGTGGACTGCCCTCGGTGCAGGAACAACTCACCGGCACAGCGGGTTACGTCGCCACCATCATGGCCGACAAGGTAGCCGGCCTGACCGCGCTGTACGCGACCACGATGGCGCTGTTCCATCGCGAGCGCACCGGCGAGGGCCAGGAGGTCGAGGTCGCCATGTTCGAGACCATGGCGGCGTTCCTGCTCGTCGAACACGCCAACGGCGCGATGTTCTCGCCACCGTTGGGGCCCGCGGTGTACCACCGCGCGGTGGACCGCAATCGACGGCCGTATCGCACCAAGGACGGATACATCTCCGCACTGGTCTACAACGACAAACAGTGGGCGGCATTCGTGGAAGCGGTGCAACCGCCTTGGGCCGGACCGGAATTCGCCACGCTGGCCCAGCGCGCGAAACGCATCGATGCCGTGTACGCGCTGCTGGGGGAGACCTTCGCCGAGCGAACCACACGCGAATGGCTCGAACTGCTGCGCCTGCGTGACATTCCGTGCGCCCCGGTGCGCACCCTGGACGAGCTGTTCGACAATCCGCATCTGACCTCGGCGGACTTCTTCGAAACCGTCGAGGCCCCGTACGGTCCGGTGCGTTATCCCGGTGTGCCGACCTGGTTCTCGCGCACACCGGGCCGAGTGGCGGGACCGGCTCCGCGTCTGGGTGAGCACACCGCCGAGATCGTGGAGGGCGAAACTGCTTCCCGTCTCGGTGAACACGCTGCCGAGATCGTGGAGGATGAGCGCGCATGAAGGTTGTCGATGCCGATGAGCTGGATGTCGCGGAATTCCTGCGGGCCGGTGACCGCATTGTCATCGGGCAGGCGTGTGGCGAGCCGACTACGCTGATCGAGGGGCTGATCACGGGGGCTGGGGCGGTCGGGGGGTTGTCGGCGTTCATCGCGACGAGTTTCTCCGGCCTGCTGACTCCCGAAGCGATACAGGGCTTTTCGATGTCGAGCATGGGTGCCATCGGCACGTTGCGGTCGCTCACCGCCGCGGGGCGGCTCGAGGTGATTCCGTGCCATGTCGGCCGGGTGGGGCCGCTCATCGAGGCCGGGATCATCGGGTGTGACGTGGCATTCGTGCAGGTATCGTCGCCGGATGCGCAGGGGGACTACAGTTTCGGGTTGACCAGCGATTACGTTCGGGCCGCGGTCGAGCGGGCGCGGGTGGTCGTCGCGGAGGTCAACGACCGGGTGCCGTGGACGTACGGCTCGATCCTGCACGCGAGTGAGATCGACTACGCCGTCGAGGTTTCTCGCGAGCCGGTGCGGGTGCCGCCCGCCCGGATCACCGAAACCGATTCCGCCATCGCGCAATACGCCGCCGCCTATATCGAGGACGGCTCGGTGCTGCAGACCGGGGTCGGGGCAGTGCCCGATGCGATTCTGCGGCTGCTGCGCGACCGCCGCGACCTGGGCGTGCATTCGGGCATGATCGGTGACGGTCTGGTCGATCTGGCCGAGGCCGGGGTGCTCACCAATGCGCGCAAGCGGATCGATCCGGGCGTCTCGATCACCGGCGCGCTGATCGGCACCGAACGGCTCTACGCATTCGCCCACCGCAACAACGGGATTCGGATGTGCCCGACCTCGTATACCCACGATGCGTCGGTCCTGGCGCGACTGGACCGCCTGGTGACGATCAACTCGGCGCTCGAGGTGGATCTCACCGGCCAGGTCAACGCCGAGCAGACCGGTTCGGCCTATCTCGGCGGGACCGGCGGACAGGTGGATTTCGTGCGGGCCGGGGCGAATTCGCCGGGCGGCCACGCGGTGATCGTACTGCCGTCGACCGCGAAGAAGGGCACGGTCAGCCGGATCACCGCGGCGTTGTCCGGGCCGGTGACCACCGCGCGCAGCGATGTGGACGTGATCGTCACCGAATTCGGCGCGGCCGAGCTGCGTGGGCGGACCCTGGCCGAGCGCACCCGCCGCCTGGTCGCCATCGCGCACCCCGACTTCCGGGAAGACCTGGAACGGGCAGCGCGCACCATCCAGCAGAGAGGTTTCTGAATGCACGACGCGGTCCTGTTCGACGCACGCGAGGACGGTATCGCCGTCATCACCCTGAATCGCCCCGCGATCCGTAACTGCCTGACCGCCGAGGTGCGTGCGGGCCTGGCCGCGGCGTGGGACCGGTTCGAGCGGGATCCGTTGCTGCGCATCGCCATTCTGACCGGTGCGGGAGATCGGGCGTTCTGCGCGGGCGGCGATCTGAAGGAGATGGTGGAGACCGGCATGCGGGTGCCGCCCCGGGAGATGTTCGCCCTGCCCTACGACACTGTCGAGTTGTCCAAACCGACCATCGCGGCGGTCAACGGCGTGGCCTACGCGGGTGGCTGGATGATCGCGCAGGCCTGCGACCTGTGCGTCGCTTCCACCACCGCCCGGTTCGCGATCACCGAGGTCAAGGTCGGCCGCAGCGCTCCCTGGGCCGCGCCCCTGATCCACATGATCCCGCAGCGGATCATGATGGAGATCATGCTGACGGGCAAGCCGGTCACCGCTCGCCGGGCGTACGAGATCGGCCTGGTCAATCGCGTCGCCGAGCCGGACGAATTGCTCTCCGCCGCACTGGAATTGGCCAACGAAGTACTCGCCGGCGCGCCGCTGTCGGTCCGCGCCGCTCGCGAAACCGTCATGCTGGCGACGGAAATGGGACGCTCGGCTGCTTTACAGGCGGCACGGAGCGCCTCGGAGCTGTGCTACAACAGCGACGACGCTCAGGAAGGGCCGCGCGCCTTCGCCGAAAAGCGTTCGCCGCGTTGGCAGGGACGCTGAACCACGGAGTCGCGCGACCACGGTTCGCGTTCTGGTCCGACCAGCGGTGGACTTCCATGCCTGCACCGGAGCAGCCTGGTTGTCCGGCGGGAACCGCCGAGCGCGCTCTCGCTGATGGGCCACCGGTACTCGGAAAATAGCGTGCCCGTGGGGGATTCGCTCGAGGCTCTGGAGGCGGTCGATCACCGCGTGGCCCACGACGGTGACCCGGCCGCGCACCGGCGGGCAGGGCATGGGCGCGATGGCATCGGGCGGAGGCGATCCGTAGGTGGTTCCGCCGCGTGGAAACGGGGCCACGCGGCGGACTCGCCGCTCAGCCGTGTACCGCGCCCGTCAACGGGTGTGCTCGGAAGAAATCCCACATCGTGGCGGTGGCGTCGATGGATGTCGTGGTTTCCCCGACCAGCGGAGTCGGGGAGACGATCGACGGGTGACCGGGCCAGGTGTGGCCGCCGCCCAGGACCGTGTACAGCTCCACCGTGGCGTTCGCCGGGCACTGGTAGGTGGTGAGGCTGACGTCGGCGGCGACCGCGCGCTGCCGGGGCTGCCCGGTGCAGCCGTTGCGGCGGGCCCAGGCTGCCGCGTTGCCGGGGATGTCGGTGGGGCCGGGGCCGTTCTGCGGGCCGCTGGACGAACCCCCGTCGGGAGCGGGGAGGTAGCGCGCGTTGGCGCCCTGCCCGCCGCCGTACGCGACGAGCGGATCGGCCGTGCCGTGGAAGGCGACGATCGGTACCGGGCGCTGGGTGCGGCACCAGGTGAAGTTCTGCAGGCCGGCGACCGGTGCGATCGCCGCGATCCGGTCGGACAGCTGGCAGGCCAGCGAGGAGGTGGTGAACGCGCCCATCGACAGTCCGGCCACGTACACCCGGCGGAGATCGATGCAGGACGTGGCTTCCACCTGCGACATCAGCTGGGCCAGATAGGACACATCGGCGCTGTTCGGGCTGAAATCCCAGCGGGGCAAGCCGGATTCGTCGATCTGCGGGGTGATCGTGGTGAAGCCGTGGCTGTCGCCGTACGGACCCAGGCCGCTGCCCTCGTGCTGGAGGACGGCCAGTTCCAGATAGCCGTGCAGATCGAACACCAGGGGCAGGGGGTGACTCGTGGCCGGTGGAACGTCCTGAATGTAGGTCCCGGAGCGTCCGGCCGCGCTGAAGTGGCGGGTGGACTGTCCGGACGGGATGGCGGGGGCGTGGCAGCCGGCTGATTCGACGGGGGCAACCGAATTCGCGGGCGCGGCCTCGACGGCCGGAGCGACGGCGGTGAGGGCGGTGGCCGCGAGCGCGGCGACGGTGAGCATCGCGCGGGCCGTGCGGGCCAATCGGCGCGCGGTGTGACGACCACGGGCAGCGATGCTCTGCCGGGGCGGCCACGGTGCTACGGCATTCTCGATCATAAGAGGCATGTTCGCACGCCGGTAGGCGCGCGGGCGGCGGATCGGTGCCGGATCCGTACCGGAACTGTGGTGCGGATATTTGCGGGATTGCACGCTGGCAAGAATACTATTCTTGTGAGCGAGAATAGTGCTTCGCGCCCCGCGGGCGATATCGCGAGCCGGATCGCGGCACGCACACTGGCCGATCGGGAGGCGGCCTACGCGGGCGAGGTGCGGCGGCTGCTGGACGCCGCGCTCGACCTGATCCGTGCCGCGGGCACCGGCGCGCGCCCCCGGGTCGCCGATATCGTCGCGGCCGCGGGTCTGTCGAATGACGCGTTCTACCGGCACTTCCCGTCGAAGGACGCACTCATCACGGTGCTCATCGAGGATGGCGCGGATCGCCTGGTGAGCTATGTCGCGCATCGGATGGACAAGCGGGATTCGCCGCGAGAGGCGGTGCGGGCCTGGGTGGAGGGCATCCTGTCCCAGGCCGCCGACGAAACCGCCACGACCACTCGCGCGGTGCTGTGGAACGCGGGCGCGCTGACCCCGGCCATCGACACGGGCTCGCCCTTGCCCAGCGGGCGTCTGGCAGTGTTGCTGCACCGGCCGTTCGCCGAATTGGGCAGTGCCGACCCGGAATTCGATGCCGGACTGGTCGCACACGCGACCGTCGGACGGCTCTCGGACCAGCTGTGGCGTCGCGAGGAACCCACCGCCGCCGACGTGGATCGGGTGACCGCGTTCTGCCTGCGGGCACTCACGATCGGTCCGGCTGCTGGGCAGGACTCGCGAGGCCGCTGAGCGTGACCCCGTCGGCCCAGGGTGGTTCGGTTCAGGATCGGCCCGGCTGCTCGTCCGGATTTCGCAGGTAACCGAGCGGGGCGTAATTTGCCCACCCCTGTTCGGGCCAGTTGAACCAGCCCGCCGAGGCCGAGGTGCCGCCGTCCGGGTGCAGGGTCGTGCCGGTCAGGTAGGCCGCCAGATCCGAGGCGAGGAACACCACGCAGCCGGAGACGTCGGTGACCTCTCCGGAACGGCCCAGCGGTATCGCCACGCGCACGCCGACGGGATCGTCCATCGCGTTGTCGCCCTGTCCGTGCCCGATGCGAGCCAGGTTGGGGGTCGGGACGTAGTCCGGCGCAACGCAATTGACCCTGATCCGGTCCGGTGCGAGTTCGATCGCCAGGGTCCGGGAGAACTGCTCGACCGCGGCCTTGGCGGCCGAGTAGACCGCGAAACCCGGTGCGGCGCGGTGCGCTTCGATGGTGGTGATGGTGACGATGCTGCCTCCGCGCCCGCCCGCGCGCATCCGCGGTGCGGCCAGCGCGCAGGCGTGCATGACATGCAGCAGATTGGCGCGCAGCAGTGCGTCCCAGCCTTTCGGGCGGGTTTCGGTGAACGGCGCTCGGAAGGTGCCGCCGACCACGTTGACCAGCGTATCCAGCCGTCCCCAGCGCTGGTCGACCTCGTCGAACAGCGCCGTGAGCACCTCGGGATCGCGGGCGTCCCCGACCTGCACGACCGCATCGTGGCCGCCGGCCGCGAGTGTGGCGCGCAGGTCGGCGGCGGCCTCGGTATCGAGGTCGAGCACTGCCGTGCGCACGCCGTTGGCGGCCAGATCCGTCACGATGGCCCGGCCGAGACCGCCCGCGCCACCGGTGATCACGGCGACCCGATCGGCCAGACCGCCGCGTTGCTCGAACCAGCCCGAATCGGATGCGCCTGTGTCGTTTCGTATGTCGGTCATCGCAGATAGGTCGCGCCGAAGGATTCGATGAAATCCAGTGTCGCCGTGCGCTCCCGGGTTCGCGCGGAGATCACGATCCAGGTGATCCCGGCCTTGTCCAGCGCGGCGAACGCCTCCCGGTTCCGGTCGGGGTCGTCGGCGGGCGTTCCGAGGCTCTCGTCGTGGTACGAGTACACCACGTCGATCGGGTCGGTGCGCCCGCATCGCTGTGCGGATGCCCGCAGATCGGCGATGTCGGCGGCCAGCTGCCCGATCGGGCCGAGTTCGGGAGTTCTTGCGGTGGAGCTCAATTGGGGCCCGCCGGACATCGGCATCCAGCCCTGCGCGCGAGCCGCGACCCGGCGCTGGGTGAGTTTGGAATTGCCGCCGATCCAGATCGGAATCGGATCCTGCACCGGCCGCGGGCGGGCGATCACCTCGCGAGCGTTGAAATGCCGGCCGGCATAGCTGAACGGCTCGCCGCTCCAGTGCAGCGGCAGTGTTTCCAGCGCCTCGTCGAACAGGGCGTTGCGTTCCTCGAAATCGATTCCCAGAGCGTGGAATTCGCTCTTCTGATAGCCGGTGCCCAGCCCGAGGATGGCGCGGCCGCCGGAGAGTTTGTCCAGGGTGGCCGCGGCCTTGGCGAGCAGGAACGGATTGCGGTACGGCGCGACGGCCAGATATGTCAGCAGCCGCAGCCGCTCGGTTGCCCCTGCCACATAACCCAGCGCCACCAGTGGATCCAGCGTCTGGTGCCCGCCCGAGGCCAGCCAGCGCGCACCGGGAATCGGATGTTCGCTCAGCGAGAGCGCGTCGAATCCGGCGCGTTCGACCGCGATCGCGACCTCGCGCAGCGGACCCGCGTCCAGGATATCGCCGTCGTACCCTGTGGTTTCCGGATAGTGGAAGATGAATCTCATCTCAACGTCCTCGTTTGACCTGATTGAACGGCACGCCGCGGTCCGCGGCGTACTCGCGGGGCATGCCCAGCACCCGTTCGCTGATGATGTTGCGCGCCATTTCGGTGCTGCCGCCGGCCAGGCTCCAGGCATTGCGGAACAGGTAGTCCAGGCCGATCCGTGCGATTCCCGGCCCGTCGGCATCCCCGGTCACCGCCGCCGAACCCGCGATCGTCATCGCGGAATCGGTTTGCTGCCACGTTGTTTCGGCACCGAACAACCGGACGACGGAGCCGGCGGCCGGTGGCATCGCGCCGCTGGAGATGGCCTGGGTGACATGGTCGATCAGCTGATTGCGGACCACGTTCATCATCCGCGCCGCGCCGATGTCCTCGCGCACTTTCGGATCGTCCAGACGGCCGGTGTCGCGGGCCAGATCGACCAGGACGTTCGCATCGCCGCCGAGGTGGGGGCGGCGGCCGCTGGTGTACGGCGAGGTTCCGCCCATCGCCGCGCGCTCGTGCACCAGCAGCCGCGAGGTCGCCGCCCAGCCGCCGCCGACCTCGCCGACCACGGCGTCGGCGGGCAGTCGCACATCGTCGAAGAATTCCTGGCAGAACTCGGTGGACCCGGTGACCTGCTTGATCCGCTGAATGATCACCCCGGGCGCGTGCACCGGGACCAGAAACATCGTGAGGCCGTTGTGTTTGGGCACGTCCCAGTCGGTACGGGCCAGGCACAGCCCATAGTCCGCGCCGTACGCGCCCGAACTCCAGATCTTGGAGCCGTTGAGGACCCATTCGTCCCCGTCGCGGTCGGCGCGGGTGGTCAGGCCGGCCAGATCCGATCCGCCCTTGGGTTCGGACAAGAATTGCGCCAGAATCTCCTCGCCCTTCAGCACAGCGGTCAGGTGCGTGCGTTTCTGCTCCTCGGTGCCGAGTTCGGCGAGGGTGGCGGCGCAGATGGCCAGGGTGGGCACGTTCAGTTCGAGCGGCATCTCGTAGCCGAGCGATTCCTCGGTGAACGCGCGTTGATGGGCGGGCGTGAGACCCTGTCCGCCATAGGCTTTCGGGAAGCAGATGCCCGCGAAGCCGCCCTCGGACAGGATGCGCTGCAATCGGCGGGCTCGGCCCCAGCTCTCGTCGTCGGGAACGCCGAGGCGGGACTGCGAGGCGGGCGGGAGGTTCTCCTTCAGCCAGCGCCGGGCCCGGTCGCGGAAGGCGTCGACGGGTTCGAGTTCGGTGGATTCGGGTGCGGTGGTCATGCGGCGCTCCGGACGAGTAGGTCGGTGATGCGGCGGTGGTGTTCCTCGGGGGTGCCGTACAGCGCGCGGCCGAGGGTGACCCGCCGCAGGAACAGGTGCAGATCGTGTTCCCAGGTGACGCCGATGCCGCCGTGGATCTGCACGCAGTCCTGCACGATGACCGGCGCTTTCCCGCTCACGTACGCCTTCGCGACGCTGACGAGTTCCGCAGCGGTGGACGGGCTGTCGTCGATGGCCGCCGCGGCGGCGCGCGAGGTTGCCTCGCACGCCTCCAGCCAGGTCTTGTTGTCGGCCATGCGGTGCTTGAGGGCCTGATAGGAGGCCAGCGGCCGGCCGAAGGTGTAGCGGTCGAACATCCACTCCACGGTGGCGTCGAAGGCGCGCCGGGTGGCCGCGGTCGACTCCGCGGCGGTCAGCACGGCGGCGATGTGCAGCTGGGATCGCACTGCGGCCGAAGCGCTTTCACCGTTCTGCACGACCGCGTCCGAACCGAGGGCGACGTTGTCGAACTCCACCCGGGCGGTGCGCCGGACGAGGTCCAGCGTCCACGTCGGGGTGACGGTGACGCCCGGACTGTCGGTGGGCACGAGTAGCTGGATCGGCCCGTCCGGGCCGTGCGCGGTGACCAGCAGGACGTCGGCGACGTCCCCGGCCTCGACGCGATCCTTGCAGCCGGTGAGCCGATAACCGTCGCCGTCGGGTTCGGCGCGGGTCTGCCCCGGAGCCAGTTCGAGTCCGTGCCGCGGTTCGTACAGTGCCCACGCCGCGATCAGATCACCCGCGAGGATTCCCTCGATGACCTCGGTGAATCGGTCGCCCGCGGCCACCAGTCCGGACAGCGCGGCGCTGGTGGGGATCAGCGGTCCCGGCGCGCAGGCATGGCCGAACGCACCGGCAACCAGGGCCAGTTCGGTCACCGGCCGCCCGGAGACCGAGCCGCCGCCCAGACTCTCCGGAACCAGCATGGCCGTCCAGCCCAGCTCCGCGCCTTGCCGCCACCAATCGCGGTCGAATCCCGTTGCGGTATCGGCGAGTTCGCGAATCACCGAAATGGGGGCGGTGCGGTCGAGGAACTCGCGGGTGGTGGTCTGGAACAGCAGCTGATCGCTGGTCGGTTCCGCAGTCATGGTTACCGTCCTCCACTTCGTAGCGATCCTCATTTGACGGTCTCGCAAACCGATGTGAGAATCAGATCATCAGTTAATGAGAGTAGCATTCTCATGTGTCGGATGGACGGTGCACTCGCGGCCGGCCGAAGGGAGTCAGCAGTGGTGAACGACGTCACGTCGACGGACTTTTTCATGGGGCGTGAGCTCCTCGAGAACCCGTATCCATACTTCGACGCCCTGCGGGCACAATGCCCCGTCACCAAGGAGAACCACCACGGTGTTTACATGGTGACCGGCTACGACGAGGCGCTTGAGGTGCTCAATGACCCGGAGAAGTTCTCCTCGTGCACCTCGGTGACCGGGCCGTTCCCGGGACTTCCGGTCCCGCTCGAGGGCGACGACATCAGCGAGCTGATCGAGCAGCACCGTGACGCGCTGCCCTTCAGCGATCAGCTGCCGACCCTGGACCCGCCGGTGCACACCCAGCATCGCGGCCTGCTGATGCGGCTGATCACGCCCAAGCGCCTCAAGGAGAACGAGCAGGCGATGTGGGCGATCGCCGATCGGATGTTGGACGAGTATCTCGTCGCCGACTCGGCCTGCTTCATCCGCGATTTCGCTGGGCCGTTCACCCTGTACACGATCGCCGATCTGCTGGGCGTCCCGCCGGACGATCAGGAGGAGTTCCTCTACACGCTCCAGCGCGATCCACATCGCAAGGCGGGCAGTGCCGTCGGCAGCACCAAGGGTGATGCCATGCAGGACAACCCGATCGAATTCCTGTACGAGAAGTTCTCCGCCTATATCGAGGACCGGCGTCGCGAACCACGCGGAGATGTGTTGTCCAGCATGGCCGCCGCGCCGTTCGCCGACGGCACCGAACCGTCGGTGCGCGATGTGGTCGCGGTGGCGGCGAACCTGTTCTCCGCCGGACAGGAGACCACGGTCCGGCTGCTCAGCTCGGCGTTGAAGTTGATCGCCGAGCGGCCCGAGGTGCAGCGGTTGCTGCGGGAGGATCGTTCGCGGATCGGCAATTTCATCGAGGAGGTGCTGCGCACCGAGAGTCCGGTGAAGGGTGATTTCCGGCTCTCGAAGGTGCCGGTGACCGTGGGCGGGATCGATCTGCCCGCCGGGACCACGCTGATGATCGTCAACGGCGGAGCGAACCGGGACCCGCGCAAGTTCTCCGATCCGTCGACCTTCGACCCGGAGCGTTCGAATGCGCGCCAGCACATTTCGTTCGGGCGCGGCATCCACACCTGCCCGGGTGCGCCGCTGGCGCGCGCCGAATCGCGGGTGGCCATCGAACGATTGCTGGATCGCACCACCGATATTCGCATCGATGAGCGATTCCACGGGCCCGCCGAGGCTCGCACATACAGTTACGTGCCGACGTTCGTGCTGCGCGGTCTGACCGAACTGCACCTGGAATTCGACATTGCCGAGAGTGAGGCGTGATGAAGGTTTCGATCGACGCGGACCGCTGCCGTGGCCACGGCATCTGCCTGGGTATCTGCCCGGAGGTGTTCGAGCTCAGCGACGACGGGTACGCCGAGGCGGGCCCGGATGTGGCTCCGGAGTTCGAGAACGCCGTGCGGGAGGCTGCGCAGGCGTGTCCGGAACAGGCCATCGTCGTGAACTGAGCTGATTTCGATCGGAGGGAGCGTGCGATGCGCGAAACCGGTACGTCGTCCGATTCCGGTGCGGCCGAGCAGGTTCGGCCGCCCGGTGCGGCGCCGTTGACGCCCGGGTGGCATGCCGAGCGGACGCCGGACCGGCCCGCGATCGTGCTGGCCGCCAGCGGCGAGGTGGTGACGTACGCGCAACTCGAGGACCGCTCGATCCGGTTCGCCCGGGCGCTGCGCACACGTGGGCCGAAGGTCGGCGACCATATCGCGATCCTGCTGGAGAACAACCGGCAATTTCTCGAGATCGCCTGGGCGGCACAGCGTTCGGGGCTGTACTACACCGCGGTCAACCGGCATCTGACCGCCGGTGAGGTGCAGTACATCCTGGACGACTGCGGCGCCGCCGCGCTGATCACGAGTGAATCGCTCGCCGAGGTGGTTTCGGGCCTGGATCTGTCCCGGGTACCGATCCGGATCTGCGCGACCGGCCGGATCGAGGGGTTCGAGGATTACCCGGAGATGCTGGCCGGGTCCTCGGGCGAACCGCTGGGGTCCGAGGAGTGCGAGGGCCGGGAGATGCTCTACTCCTCGGGAACGACGGGTCGGCCCAAGGGAATTCGCAAACCGCTCCCGGCGACGCCATTGGGCGATCCCGCTGCTCCACCGGTGCAGATCGCCCGGGGTCTGCTGGTCAGCGGCGCCCGCGAGGATGCGGTGTACCTTTCGCCCGCGCCGCTGTATCACGGTGCACCGCTGGTCTTCTCGATGTCCTGGCAGCGGATGGGCGCGATGGTGATCGTGATGGAACGGTTCGATCCGCGGCTGTATCTCGAACTGGTCCAGCGGTATCGGGTGACCCATACCCAGCTGGTGCCGACGATGTTCGTGCGAATGTTGCGGCTGCCGCGCGCGGAGCGGGAGGGCTACGACGTCTCCAGTCTGGTGGACGCGGTGCATTCGGCCGCGCCCTGCCCGGTGCCGGTCAAGCGGCAGATGCTGGATTGGTGGGGACCGATCATCAGCGAATATTATTCGGGCACAGAGGATGTGGGGAACACCTACATCTCCGCCCCGGAGTGGCTGGCGCATCCCGGCTCGGTGGGCAGGCCCGCGCAGGAATGTCACATCGTCGGCGAGGACGGCGCCGAACTGCCCACCGGACAGGTCGGGGTGGTCTATTTCGCCGGTGGCCGCCAGTTCGAATATCACCACGACGAGGCCAAGACGGCGTCGGTCACGCACGAGAAGGGCTGGCGCACTCTCGGGGATATGGGCTACCTCGACGAGGACGGCTATCTGTACCTGACCGACCGGCAGGCGCACATGATCATCTCCGGCGGGGTGAACATCTACCCGCAGGAGGCCGAGAACATTCTGGCCGCACATCCCGCGGTCGCCGACGTCGCCGTGATCGGCGTGCCCGACGAGGAGATGGGCGAATCGGTGAAAGCGGTTGTGCAACTGGTGGAACCCTCTGCCGCCGACCCTGCCCTGGCCGCCGAGCTGATCGCTCACTGTCGTGCGGAACTGGCCGCCTACAAATGCCCCCGCACGGTCGATTTCGTCACCGAACTACCTCGCGACCCCAGCGGGAAGCTGTACAAACGTCAACTGCGCCGGCGGTATTGGGAAGGCCACGACAGCCTGGTGCGCTAAGGCTCCGCATGGACCTGACTGCGCCCGCGCGCGACGACCGCCGCTCGCCGGGCGGCGATATCGCTCGTGCCCGGCCGCCAGGTCTCGGCGAGGATGCCCTCCAGCAGATGCGCCTCGGTGAGGGTGGCGGTGTCGGCGACGCCGTTGTAGTGGGCCAGCAGCTGCCGGACCGCGCGGGAGTCGTTGCCCGCGATGTCGGCGGCGAGCCGCTGCGCGAAGGGGAGCAACTCCCGATGTGGCACTACGTGGTTCACCAGGCCCAGGCGCAGGGCTTCCTCGGCGGTGAGGAAGTTTCCGGTGAGGGACAGTTCGATGGCCTTGCGTGGGCCGACCGTCGCGGCGAGCAGAACCGTGGCTCCGCCGCCGGGCATGACGCCCAGGCGGGCGTGGGTGTCGGCGAAACGGGCGCGGTCGGAGGCGATCAGGAAGGTGCACTGCAGGGCCACTTCGAGGCCGCCGGTGACGGCCGCGCCGTTGATCGCGCCGATGACGGGTTTGCCGATCGGCGGCAGAAATCGGAACAGGCCGTTGGCATCTCGTCCGGGCCCAGCACCGGGTGCGCGCAGGGGCGGCGCGATTCCGCTCGCGGCCTCGGTGAGGTCCACCCCGGCGCAGAAGACGGGGTCCGCGCCGGTCAGCACGACGACGTCGATGCCGGGATCGGCCCCGGCCGCGGCGACCGCATCCCACAGCGCGTCCATCAGAGCGCGGCTCAGGGCGTTGCGCGCGGCGGGGCGGTTCAGTGTGAGGGTCGCGACGCGATCCGCGGTCTCGACACATACCAGGATCTCGGCGTCGGTCATGGGGCACCTCCGAACTGTGTGGGTTGCCGGCGCACCTGCTCATATCGATTGCGATGCGGTAGCGAATATGTTGTTCTTATAATAGGAGAATATAGTTTCCCAGGGCGGTCGGAGCGGTCGTGTGGCCTGCGATCCCCGCGTTTTTCGGAGGTGAGATGTTGATCGGCAGTGCATCGCGAACCAGATGGGCCGCACTCGCGCGGGTGCACCCACCGGATGTGCTCACTGCCGCCGATTACCCTGGGCGCCGGGGTGTTTCGTGATGAAGGTCGACGCCACCATCGCGGGCCTCGGGGTGGCCTTCGCACGCGCGGCCGAACTCGAGGCCGACGAATTCGACGGACTCTGGGCCGGGGAGATGAATCAGGATCCCTTTCTGGCGCTCGCCGTCGCCGCCGAGGCCACCGAACGGATCAGCCTCGGCACCTCGATCGCGGTGGCCTTCGCCCGCTCGCCCATGACGCTGGCCTACACCGCCGACGATCTACAGCGGCATTCGCGCGGTCGGCTCGTCCTCGGACTCGGTTCGCAGGTGCGGGCGCATATCGTGCGGCGGTTCGCGATGCCGTGGGGACGGCCCGCCGCACAGCTGCGCGAGTACGTGCTGGCACTGCGGGCGATCTGGTCCTGCTGGCACGAGGGCACACCACTGGCCTTCGACGGAGAGTTCTATCGGCACACCCTCATGCCGCCGGATTTCGTTCCGCCGCGCCATGATTTCGGGCCGCCGCGGGTCCTGCTGGCCGGAGTGGGTGAGGCGATGACCCGGGTCGCCGGTGAGGTCGCCGACGGCTTCCTGTGCCACGGTTTCACCACCGCCCGCTGGCTGCGCGAACGCACCCTACCCGCACTGCGCGAGGGTCGGGCGCGCGCCGGTGCGACCATGGACGGATTCGACATGGTCGCAACGCCTTTCGTCATCACCGGCAGCGCGGCGCAGATCGCCGCGACGATACCCACAGTCCGGCAACGCATCGCGTTCTACGCCTCGACGCCCGCCTACCGCGGCATCTTCGAACTCCATGACTGGGCGGAGACCCGCGAGCGCCTGACCGTCCTGTCCAAGGCGGGCCGCTGGGCCGAGATGGCACCCCTGATCACCGACGAGATGCTCGACGCCTTCGCGATCATCGCCCCACCGCACGAGCTGCCCTCGCGCATCGTCGACCGCTTCGCCGGCCTGCTCACCCGCCTGTCGCTCACCCTCCCGCCGACCCTGGACCGTGACCAGGCCGCCGACCTGGCCCGCCGCATCCGTGCGGAATGCATGTCGCGAGAGGCGAGCCACAGAGGTTGACCCAGGCCGTGATCCGTTGTCGGCCGGGCTGTCCGGTGCGACGTTCGCATCGAACGGGGCGGCGATAGAACCTGTGTCCCAGGTGGCGATTCACTACCTGTTCCGGCCGTGGTCGTCTCGATGGCATCGACTGGCCTCGGCCTGGATGACGTCCGCCCGCATCGTCGAGGGCAGGGTCCGATGCCTGGATTCCGCACCGTGCAAGCCGTTTCGGGGCACTTCGGTGCAGATCGGCGTCAACACGGCCTGGGGCCGGGATGCCCTGGGCGCGGTGAGACCTCCGGGATGAGCCAGCCCAGCGCAATTCGTTCAACACGGACGCGCGGCGGCCGCAGGTGGCGCGGTTAATCGCCGGGATTCCGGTAGTCCGCGGCGTCGATGGCCGTGGCGAGCGGGCCGAGGTCAGCGTTCAGCTCGGCGGCGAGGTCGCGGGCCACCGACACATCCTTGCGCAGGAATTCGCCGACCGATTCGGCGAACGCCGCGACCGATCCCTTGGCCGCGACGCTGCCCAGCGCGCGCCCCGCGCTGCTGGCGTGCGGCAGCGCCGACAGCAGCGCGGACTCCTCGACGCCGAGTTGTGTTGCGAGCCGGATGGATTCGGCCACCAGGCCGATCTGCGCGGCGAACAGCACATTGTTGATCAGCTTGACCCGCTGCCCCGAACCCAGCGGCCCGAGGTGCAGGATCGGATCCCCGTAGGCCGCCAGCGCGGGCCGGATGCGCTCGAGCGCCGCTGGGTTTCCGCCGCCGAACAAAGTGAGCTGTCCGGCCTCGATATCGTGCGGGCCGCCGCTGACCGGGACGTCGAGCACGTCGATATCATGCGAATCGGCCACTGCGGCAATGGCTTCCACGGTCTTCGGGCTGCCGGTGGTGTGCACGGCCAGGACCGAACCGGGCGGCATGGTCTCGAGCAGCGGCGTGTCCAGGCAGACCGCCCGCACCTGCTCATCGGTGAATACGCAGACGATCACCGCGTCCGCATGTGTTCCGGTGGCCGCGGCGAAGGACGCCGGGTGCGCGCCCAGATCGGCCAGGGCCCGGCGGGTATCGGCGCTGCGGCCCAGCGCGTGCACCTCGTACCCGGCCGCCACCAACCGCCGGACCATCGGCTGCCCCATCCGGCCCGCCCCGACGAATCCGATTCGCATCACGTGTATCCCTGTCCGGCAATCGAATTCAGCGTGGGCAATCAGCGTGGGCTCTGCATCATCGCGAGTGTCGCGTCGGCCGCGGTGAGGACGATCCCGGGCTCGGTGTTCGCACCCGAGGCCAGGCCCGCGATGAGTCCCACGTCCTTGCGCAGCAGACCGGCCGCATGCGCGGCCAGCCGCTCGAGCGTCCCGCCGCCGGTGATCCGGCCGAGTGCGAAGCTGTTCGCGGTGCCGTGCGTGATCACCTCACCCAGGCGGTCCGCGTCCACCCCGAGCGCGAGACCGAGGTCGAGGGTGCTCTTGGCGGTGGCCAGATTCGCGGTGAACAGCAGGTTGTTCAGCAGTTTGGTGGTCTGCCCCGAGCCGACGCCGCCCAGGTGCACGATCGGGTCGGCGTAGGTCGCGAAGACCGGGCGGGCCCGCTCGACCGCATCGTCCGCACCACCGACCATCACCAGCAGCCGCCGCGCCTCCGCGGCCATACCGCCGCCGCTGACGGGCGCGTCGATCAGTGAGATACCCTGGGCGGCAGCCTTTTCGGCCAGCTCCCGGCAGGTGTCGGGATGGATGGTGCTGTGGATGGCGACGATGCCGCCGGACTGCATTCCGGCCAGCACGCCCTGCTCGCCCGTGAGCACCTGGCGCACGTCGTCGTCGCCGACCACGCACAGGCACACCAGATCACTGGCCGCGGCCAGCTCCGCCGGGGTGGCCGCAGTCTCGGCGGCGGTGTCGGCGTACGGCTCCAGCGATGCGGGTCGGCGCGCCCAGAGGGTCGTCTGGTACCCCTCCTCGACGATCCGGCGGGCCATCGGGCCGCCCTGACTGCCCAATCCGATGAATCCGACCCGCATTCGCTGTCCTCCATGTCGAAAAGTGTTGCCGAAAACTAGTTTTGCGTTGCGGCCTCGGCCGCGGGCTGGGGCCGGTAGAACGTGGCCAGCAGCCCGCCGGTCGCGACCGCGCCGAGAATCAGGGCGATACCCCCGCCGGCCCAGCCGGTGATCTCGATACCGGCCGCATGATCCACCGACAGCCATCCCGGCCCGAGAATGCCCAGTGCGAGCGCCACCACGCCCAGCACCAGCACGTACTCGTAGCCCTCCTTGAAGACGAAGAATCCGTTGTTGCGATGGGCGAGCAGTCCGGCGACCAACATCACCGAGATCACCGCCGCGGCCGCGAACGAGGTGAGCAGGCCGAACACCAGCAGTACCCCCGCCGCGATCTCGGTCAGCACGCTCAGCCAGGCCTGCAGCACCGGCTGACGCAGACCGAGGCCGCCGAACCACCCGGCGGTGCCGGCGATCTTGCCGCCGCCCACCCAGTGGTTGACTCCGTGCGCGATCATGGTGCCGCCCAGCACGACTCGCACCAGCAACAACGCGACATCGGTCACGTTCATGACAACTCCTTGCGATAGCATTCGGCCGATCAGGTGTCGCTGCGCAGCAGCAGCGCCCCGCCCGGGGTCAGGCCGCCGCTGGAGACGACCGCGACGTGGGCGTCGGTGACCTGCCGGGCACCACCCTCGTCGCGCAACTGCAGGATAGCCTCGTGTAGCAGGCCCATACCGTGCGTTCGGCCGTGTGAGAGCTGGCCGCCGTGCGTGTTCAGCGGCAGCAGCCCGTCGCGGGCGATGTTCTTGCCGCCGTCCAGGAAATCCTTGGCCTCGCCGATACCGCAGAAGCCCAGCGCCTCGATCCAGGACAGGCAGTTGAAGCTGAACCCGTCGTACAGTTCGGCCACGTCGACGTCGCTGGGACGCAACGAGGTCCGGCTCCACAGATGCGCCGCGGGCCCGAGCGACTGCGGTTCGTGGGTCAGCGTGCTCTGATCCCAGTCGATGCGCTCGATGATCTGGGTGCCCACCGCCTCCACCAGTACCGGCGGGACGGCCAGATCGCGCGCGGCCTCGACCGCGGAGACGATGACCGCGACCGCGCCGTCGCACGGCACATCGCAGTCGTACAGGCCGAACGGGGTGGTGATGGTCCGCGCGCCGAGATAATCCTCCATCGTCATCGGATCCCGGTACACCGCACTGGGATTCAACTCCGCGTTGGCCCGTTGATTCAGCGCGATCCAGCCGAGCGTCTCGCGCGTGGTCCCATAGCGGTGGAAGTGCCGCTGCGCGTTCTGCGCGAGGGTATGCGCCGCCGAGGACGCGCCGAAGGGCATCAGCCAGCTCGTCGTGCGCCCGCCGCCGGGCGCGGGCGCCTTGCCCGCGCGCATGCGTTCGTTGAACGTCGCCTCCCACACGGTGCGGAAGCACAGCACGTGCCGGGCCAGGCCACCGGCGACCGCGAGCATCGCCGCGATCACCGAACCGCCGGGCCCGAACGTCTCGATTCCGCCGTTGTGCCAGGTGGGCCGCAGACCGAGGGCCGCTTCGAGGGCGGTGACCCCGCCCTCGGCGAACCCGCCGAGATTGCCGCCGCCGGGATAGGTCGACAGGCCGTCGATATCGGCCATGGTCAGTCCCGCATCGGCGACCGCCTGCTCGCAGGCGTCGACGGTCAGTTCCAGCGGCGGGCGCATGAGCCGCCGCCCGATCTGCGACATCCCGATTCCGGTGAGCGCGACCCGGTCCTCGAACTTCTCGGTGCGGACCATCGGCCGCACGAATTCGCCGAATCGCGCCGGATCGATCTCGTCCGGCGGCAGTGGCGCGGGCGCGGGCCGGGGCGTCACCGGCCGGAACACCGGCAGCCACACGTCGCCGTCGGGGAGGAAGGTGACCTCGACCCGCATGCCCAGCACCAGCGACTCCGGATCGGCGTCGATGATGTTGGTGGTCAGGCGAACTCGCGGATCGTCCTCGAGCGCGACCTGCGCGATGACGTACGGCGCGGGCATACCCGGCAGGCTGAACCGCTCGTTGACGGTGAAGCTCGCGAGCGTGCCGAAACCCGACACCACGCGCACGCCGAGCTCGCGGCCGCGGCAGTACCGGCAGATCGGCTGCGGCGGATGAATCAGTGCCGCACAGGATTCGCACTCCTGTATCCGCAGATTGCCGTCTTCCCCGGAGGTCCAGAAGAATTCGTTCTCCAGAGTGAGCAACGGTAGCGGTCGTCCCGATTCTTCGGCCATATCGCCTCCTTACCTCGCCGTGCTGTGCCGGATCCGATTTCCGCCGGGCCGGATCAGATGTCTTTGCGGGCCGTGACCGGTTCGGCCAAGCGCTGTTCGTCGCAGATGCGCTGCAGCGCGACCAAAGTCTCGTCGAGTCCCGCGCCCAGGCGCTCACCCGGGGTGAAACTCGCGGGCAGATGTCGCATGCCCTGGATGACGCCGATGGTGTCGTAGTGCACCGTGCCTTCGGGATCGCAGCGGAAGTCCGGCATCCGGTCCAGGACGGCCAGCAGCATCCGCTTGAACACCATGCGCGCCATATTCGATCCGATGCAGCGGTGCACGCCGAGGCCGAAGCTGTAGTGCCGGTTGCCCCGGCGTTCGAGATCGATCTCGTTCGGATTGTCGAACACCCGTGGGTCGCGGTTGGCCATCGCCCAGGACAGCCACAGTCGTTCGCCCTCGACGAATCGAGTACCGGCGACCTCGCAGTCCTCGGCGATGGTGCGGCCGTCGCCGGGGGCGGGGGTGAAGTAGCGCAGGAATTCCTCGGTCGCCGAGTCGAGCATGAGATCCCGTTCGCGGCTGAGTAATTCGCGTTGATCGGGATGTTCGGACAGCCATTCCAGCGCGTGCGCGGTGAGCGCGGTGGTGGTGTCGAAACCGCCGCCGATGATCAGCGCGAGCATGCCGATGGCGTCCATATCGGAGATCGGCTCGCCGGACAGGGTGGACCGGGCCACCGCGTCGATCAGGCCGGGGCGCGGATTGCGTTTGATCTCCAGGTAATTGGTGAGCAGGTCCATGCCCATGGCCTGGTTCATCTCGCCGACCCGTGCGTTGTCCGGGGAATCGGGCGGGGTGTAGACCGAGGCGTGCGCCGGTTCGTTGTAGATGGTCCAGTTGTCCAGCGGGATGCCCATCATCGCCAGGGTGAGCACCGCGGGAACGATATTGGCCAGCTCGTCGACGAAATCGATCCGTCCGGATTCGATCTTCTCATCGATACTGGCGCGAATCACCTCGTCCGCCAACGGAATCCAGCGCTGCACGGCCGCGGGGGACAGATACGGGTTGAGTGCGGCGCGCAGTTCCTTCTGCTCGGGCGGGTCCATCTCCAAGATTCCCGAACGCCGGGCTGCCCCGCGTTCGGGCGTGGGGATGGTGATTCCCTTGTAGCCGCGGCGAATTCCCTCCGGGTCGTGATCGTTGGAGGTGTACGGGCAGCGGGCCAGTTCGAAGACCTCCCGGTTGCCCGCGGCGACCCAGTGCCCGCCGTAGGTCTCGGTCCAGGCGATCGGGCAGCCGTCCTGCATCTGCTCGGTGATCGCGGTGAACTGCTCGCGGTACCGCGGGGTGTGCCGGTCGAAATGAAAGACCGGCCGCCTGCGCTCGGCGTCGGTGACGTTCTCCACGCTCATGACGCGGTTCCCTACTCGGTGATCGCGATCGCGCGCTCGGGGCACGAGCGCACGGCCTCGCGCACGTTCTCCTCCTGATCGGCCGGCACGTCCTCGCTGATGGGCGAGGAGTGACCGTCGATCTCACTGAGTTCGAACATCTTCGGGGCGATCATCGAGCAGAGGGTGTGGCCCTGGCAGCGATCGGAGTCGACATGAACCTTCACGATATTTCTTCCCTTCGAACGTGGTAGTCGTACCACTCGAGACGGCCACCGGCGGCGCGCGAGATCAGGTGTTGCGGCCGCCGTTGACACCGAGAATCTGCCCGGTGATGTACCCGGCGTCCTCGGAGATCAGGAACGAACAGGCCGCGGCGATGTCGGCGGGCTTGCCGACGCGGCGTACGGGGGTGCGTTGGATGTGCTCCTCGATGGTGCCGCCCAGCAGTCGCTTCTCCTCCGAGCGGCGCAGCATGGGGGTGTCGATGAAGCCCGGCGGGACGGCGTTGACCGTGATCCCGTACGGACCCAGCTCCAGCGCAAGGGATTTGGTCAGGCCGTTGAGACCCGATTTGGCGGCGACGTAGGCCGACATGAACGGCTGGCCGGAGTGGGTGCTCGAGGAGGAGATGTTCACCACCCGACCCCAGTTCGCGGACATCATGTCCGGCAGCACGGCCTGCACGGTGTGGAAGACCCCGTGCAGGTTGACGTCGATGATCTTCTTCCATTCCTCGAAGTCGAGGTTCTGGAACCGCCGGTACTTCTCCACGCCGGCCGCGTTCACCAGCACGGTCACCGGGCCCAGTTTCGCGCGGACGTCGGTCAGGGCCGCGCCGATCTGTTCCGGGTCGGTGACATCGGCCTGATAGGCGAAATCGTCGTCGGGGGCGGGGTTCAGGTCGAGGGTGGCGACGTGCAGGCCGTCGGCGCGCAGGCGCTCGGCGATACCGAGACCGATACCGGACGCGCCGCCGGTGACTACGGCGGTTTTCACGAAAGAATCTCCCTTCCGAATGCTGAGAACGGTACTCTCGCGCTGAACGGGTGCGCAAGGTTTCCGCGGTGGCGAAACCGAGTGGTGGCGGGGCGTTCCGGGCTGAGGTGTTTGCCGAGTCGCCGATTGCTGTTACGGTCCGCTGGGGAAGAATGTATCATTCTCCATTAAAGAGAATGTAATTTTCACGCGCAGCTAGGAGACGCGATGTCAGGGCAACAGCAGGAGGCGGGTGTCACACGACGGCTGCTCATCGACGGGCGTCTGGTCGAGACCGAGCGCACGCTCGCCTCGCTCAACCCCGCGACGGGGCAGGTGTACGGGTACGCGCCCGAGGCCGGTGTCGCCGAGACCGATGCGGCCGTGGCCGCGGCCCGGCGCGCGTTCGACACCACGACCTGGACCACCGACGCCGCGTTCCGGGCGCGCTGCCTCGATCAGCTGTACAAGGCGTTGCGGGACAACGTGGAGGAACTGCGTGAACTGACCATCGCCGAGGTCGGCGCGACCCGTCAGCTCACCCAGGGCAATCAGCTGGAGATCCCGTTCGAGATCGTCCGGTACTACGCGGATCTGCTGCCGAAGTACTCCTTCAGCGAGGACCTGGGCGCCATCGAGTTCCGTGGCCGCCCGCATCGGCGCTGGGTGGAGAAGGAGGCCGCGGGCGTCGTCTCGGCCATCGCGGCCTACAACTACCCGCATCAGCTCGCGCTGGCCAAACTCTCGCCCGCGCTCGCGGCCGGATGCACCGTCGTGCTCAAGGGCGGTCCCGACACTCCGCTGGCCACCCTCGCCCTGGGCGAGATCATCGCCCAGCACACCGACATTCCCGCTGGCGTGGTGAATGTGCTTGCCTCCTCGGATGTTTCGGTTGGCGAGCGGATGACCACGCACCCGGACGTGGATGTGGTCACCTTCACCGGTTCGACACCCGTCGGGCGCAAGATCATGGCCGCCGCCGCGAGCTCGCTCAAGCGGGTCTTCCTCGAGCTCGGCGGCAAATCGGCGATGGTCCTGCTGGACGACGCGGACTACAACACCAGCGCGATGTTCGCGGCGTTCAGCATCGTCAGCCACGCGGGTCAGGGTTGTGCGCTCACCTCGCGGCTGCTGGTCCCGCGCAAGGACCACGACGCGGTCGTGGAGCAGGTGGCCAACTTCCTGGGCATGGTCAAGTACGGCGACCCGGCCGATCCGCAGACCTATATGGGACCGCTGATCAGCGAGCGTCAGCGGGAGAAGGTCGACGGTCTGGTGCAGCGCGCGGTGGCTGCCGGGGCGAAGCTGGTCACCGGCGGCGAGAAGGTCGATCCGGGCTACTTCTACAAGCCCACCCTGCTGGCCGGGGTGGATCCGGACAGTGAGATCGCCCAGGAGGAGGTCTTCGGGCCGGTCCTCGCGGTGATCCCGTACGAGGACGACGACGATGCGGTGCGCATCGCCAACAACTCGATCTACGGCCTGTCCGGCGGCGTGTTCAGCGCCGACGAAGACCGTGCGATCGCGGTGGCGCGCCGTATTCGCACCGGAACCATGAGTATCAACGGCGGCAATTACTTCGGCGCCGACGCGCCCTTCGGCGGGTACAAGCAGTCCGGCATCGGCCGCGAGATGGGAGTTGCGGGTATGGAGGAGTTCCTGGAGATCAAGACCTACGCGGCGGCGTCATGAGTGGGACCGGGCCGCTGGCCGGCATCCGGGTCCTCGAGGTCGCGATGTACGGCTTCGTGCCCTCGGCGGGTGCGGTGCTGTCCGACTGGGGCGCGGACGTGATCAAGGTGGAGCACGCGGTCACCGGCGATCCGCAGCGCGGACTGCGGCAGATCGGGACGTTCAAGGTCGAAGGCGACCCGAATCCCAATGTGGAGCATGCCAATCGGGGTAAGCGCAGCATCGGGGTGGACATGTCGGTTCCGGAGGGGCGAGAGCTGATCCACGAGCTGGCCGAGACCGCCGATGTGTTCCTGACCAGTTTCCTGCCGCAGCACCGGCGCAAGTTCGGCATCGATGTGGACGATATCCGCGCGGTGAATCCGGACATCGTCTACGCCCGCGGCAGCGGTCTGGGCCCGCGCGGTGCGGAGGCGGACAAGGGCGGCTACGACATGACCGCCTACTGGTGCCGCGGCAGTGTCGCCGCGACCATCACCCCGCCCGATGTGACCGGGCTGATCGGTCCGCCCGGCCCGGCGTTCGGGGATACCATCTCGGGCACCAACCTGGCCGGCGGCATCGCCGCGGCGCTGTTCAAGCGCGAGCGCACGGGGGAGACCTCGGTGGTGGACGTTTCGCTGCTCAGCAGCGGCCTGTGGTCGATGGGCCACACCATCGCGCTGTCGTCGTACGTGGGCGAACCGCTGCAGGCCGGGCCGACCGGGGCGCACGGCTCACCGTCGAATCCGCTCTCGGGGCTGTACGCCACCAAGGACGGCCGGTATCTGTCGCTGGTGATGCTGCAGCCGGGCAAATTCTGGGCCGACGTGTGCCGCCACATCGACCGGCCCGAGTTGGCCGAGGATCCGCGGTTCGCGGACGCGGCGTCGATCGCGGCCAATACCGCTGCGGCGGTGGAAATTCTGCGCGAGGTCATCGGCACGCGGACCCTCGCGGAGTGGACCGAGCGGTTCGGCACCCTGTCCGGCCCGTGGGCGCCGGTGCAGGATGCGCTGCAAGTGCTCGCCGATCCGCAGGTGCGGGCCAACGAGTACATCCGCGAAGCCGGTGAGCTGCAACTGGTTTCGAGTCCGGTGCAATTCGACCTGACCCCGCCGGAGCTGCGGCCAGGCCCGGAGTTCGCCGCGCAGACCGACGAGGTGCTGCAGGATCTCGGCCTGGACTGGGACCGCATCATCGCGCTCAAATCCGCGGGCGCGGTCACGTAATTCGCTGGAGTACCAATGCCGTTCATCGCATCGCTGGGAACGTACCTGCCGTGCTGGGGCGCGCCGCGGTACCGGGTGCCCGGATCGGACGAGGACGCGGTCACCCTCGCCGTGGAGGCCGGGCGCGCGGCGCTGTACGACGCCGGCCCGGTGGAACGGGTCGTGGTGGTCAGCCGGGATCTGCCGCTGGTCGGCAGCAGTAATGCCGCGGTGCTGCTGGCGGGGCTGGGCCTGGATCCGGAACTGGAGGTGATCGAGCGGCTCGGCGGTGCGCCCGCCACCCTCGACGCACTCAGCTCCGCGCGTGCGCGCACGCTGATCATCGGGGTGGATCTGGATCCGGCCGGTGCGGCGGCGGTACTGGTCTCCGATCACGGCCTGCAGATCCGCATCGCCGCCCGGGTGGCGCGGAGTCTGCCGGTGCGCACCCGCAATGCGATCGGCACGGTGCACGACTACGGCGATCCGCGGCTGCTGCACGAGCGCGGTCTGGTGGCCTCCCTGGCCGCGGCCTGGCTGGACACCCCCGCCGCGGTGGCCGGCGTCGGTGACAAACAGGCCGCGGACCTGTGCCGCTCGATCCCGCCCTCGCTGCCGACCCTCGGTGCGAGTGCGAGCCTGTTCGCGCTGGCGGCCATGGTCGATTGGGGCACAACGGGTTTGCTGGTCGGCGTGGAACAGGCCGGACTGTCCGGGCTGACGGTCGTCGGCGGGCAGGCCGCGGTACACCGCCGCGAACCGGCGGCACGGGATCTGCCGCCCAGCGATCTGGTGCCCGGCTCGGAGATTCCCATCTCGCTGGCGGCCTACGAACGCGCGTTCGAGGCGAAGGTGCGCTGGGAGGCCGGAAAGCATTCCGGCAGTGCGGAACTGGACTTCCCGCCGCGCTATCGGATCGGCGAGGACGGCACGCTGAGCACCGAGTACACCCTCGTGCCGCTACCGCGCACCGGCACCGTCTATACCGAATGCACCGTCGCGGTTCCGGTTCCGGGCCTGCCCACGCCCTACACCCTGGTCATCGTGGAACTCGACGACGTCGGCGTGCGGGCGCTGGCGAAGGTCACCGGCACCGATCCCGGGACGGTGGCGATCGGCGACCGCGGACGAATGGTGCTGCGGCGGGTGGCAGTTCGATCCGGCGTGCCCGACTACGGCTACGCATTCGACCCGGAGGCTGCGACGTGAACGGTCAGGGCCGCGGTGCGATCGGCAGGAGCGGAGGCGGCAGCCTGCGTAACCACGTAGCGACCCGGGAGCGCCGCCATCGAATACAGCGGCAGCGGAGCGTAACCACGCAGGCCCCCGGTCACGTCGGAGAGGAAGCAGAGCCATGAGACGGGTGGCCATCGTCGGCGCGGGGATGACCCCGTTCGCCGAGCATTTCGCCCTGGGCATCAAGGATCTGGTGCCGATGGCCTTCGCCGAATGTCTCGGCGGAGTGGACCGGGGGATGGCCAAGGCCGATGTGCAGGCCGCCTGGTTCGGTGCGATGGGCAATACCGACGGCTTCTCGGCGGGCATCCTCGCCGACGCGCTCGGTATGCCCGATCTGCCGGTGACCCGCGTCGAGAACTCCTGTGCCACAGGTAACGACGCCGTGCGCAACGCCCTGTTCGGCATCGCCTCGGGAGCGTGCGACGTGGCCCTGGTGGTCGGCGCGGACAAACTGCGCGAGACCGCGCAGAAGGACATGCTCTGGGAGTGGGAGGCGATGGCCCGCGATATGGCGTGGGATTATCCGCTCGGCCTGATCGCGCCCGCCGGATTCGCCCTGCACGTCTCGCGCTATCTGCACGAATCACCCGCCACCCGTGAGCATCTGGCCATGGTGGCGGTGAAGAACCACCGGCACGGCGTATGCAATCCCAAGGCGCGCCTGCGGTTCGAGATCACCATGCAGCAGGTGCTGGAGGCGCCGATGGTGGCCGGTCCGTTCGGGGTGTACGACTGCGCACCGCAGAGCGACGGGGCCGCCGCGCTGCTGTTGGCCGCCGAGGACGTGGTGGACCGCTATACCTCCCGTCCGGTGTGGATCCGGGGCGTCGGGCTCGGGCTGGATTCGGTGATGCATCAGCACAAGCGCGATATGACGACGTTCCCCGCGACGGTGCGCGCGGCCCGGGCGGCATTCACCATGGCCGGTCTGTCCCCGAGTGACGTGGACGTCGCCGAGGTGCACGACTTCTTCACCGGTATCGAGCTGATCAGTTACGAGGACCTCGGCTTCGCCGAACGCTTCGAGGGGTACAAACTGCTGGAGACCGGCGCGACCAGCGTGGGCGGCACGCTGCCGGTGAATCCGAGCGGCGGACTCAAGACCAAGGGGCATCCCCCGGGGGCGACCGGTGTGGCGCAGTGCGTCGAGCTGTTCGAGCAGTTGCGCGGTGAGGCGGCCAATCAGGTGGCGGGCGCGCGAATCGGGTTGGCGCACAACCTCGGTGGGCCGACCGCCGTGTCGGCGGTGACCCTTCTGGAGGGGCCCGGAGCCTGAGATGACCGCAGCACCGGGGCCCGAGGTGGTCGCCCTGATCTCCGGCAGGCCGTCGGTGCGCCGGATCATCCTCGAATGGGCCGCACGACACGTCGGGCGCACCGGAACCGTGCACGTGGTCTGCGACGGCATGCCCGAACCGCTGCTGACCGGCTCGATCGCGCTGACCGGCTTCGTGCTGGACGAAGGGTACCGCGAGCACGTCGACTTCCACCGCACCGCAACCATTCTCGCTCCGCACGGCTGCGGCTGGACGTGGCAGTACGCCGCCCTGGGCGCGGCCGGGCAGGCGCTGCGCCGGGCGAAGCTGGCGGGGGTGGTCGCCGTGCTGCCCCGCCGCTCCTGGATGCCGCGGCCGCCCTCGATCCGCGTGGTGCGGCCCGAACCTCGTTGAGGGGCGGGCTAATCCGGCGCCACCCCGTCCTCGTGGGCCATCCAGTGCACGAAGCGGTGCAGCGGATACATCGCGTCGTGTGGATTGCCGATCGTGCTCGGCCCCGCCTCGCCCAATCGGACGACGCGCTGTGCCCCGGCGCTGGCGAGCCGGTCGCGGTAGCCGGACATGCGATCGAACGGATAGCAGCCGACGGTCTGGGTGGCCACGGTGACGCAGCGGATCGCATCGTCGAGCGAATCGACCCGAACCACGTTGGCGGTCTTGCCGATCGGATGGAAGTCCACCGGTTCGGCCGAGCGCACCACCACGCCGGTGCCGTCGGTGCGGCCCCACACCCGATAGTCGTCGTCCAGCAGCGACAGGGTGTCGATCTGCTCACGCAGGTCCGGCTCCAGCGGGCGCGCGTCGCCCGAGGCCGCGGCCTTGGCGACGATCCGAGTGTACAGCCGTTCGCAGAAGCGGTCGGCGTCGGCGGTATTCGCCTCCAGATACAGGAAACGGCTTGCCACACAGGCTTCCTGGTTGAGCACCATGACGTCCGAGGCGGCCAGCTCGGCGGTCGCGTCGAGGGTGCGCTCGTCGGCGAACGCCTCGCGCCCGATCATCGATATCGAGGTCTTCGGATCGAAGGAGACCAGCTGGAATCCCGGACCCAGATACTTGACGACGTTGTCGATCGCCGCACCGCCGCCCCACGCCACGATCTTGTCGAAGTACTGCGGCCGGTACAGGGCCCGCTCCACGGCCGCGTCCCCGCCGCGCCAGTACACCGCCGACATGGACCGCACCACGGGATGGTCCGGATCGATATCGGCCATGGTGCGCAGGATCGCGACGGTGGTGAACGGATCGCTGGAGGACATCTTGAACAGGTTCACGGCCTTGACCATCGCGCCCTGGGCGATGGATTTGACCGCGACACCGGGGGAGTTGCCGGGCAGCACGTGGATCAGACGAGGCGCGAACGCGCGCACGAAACTCTTGCGACCGGTGAAGTCCCGCTTGGGAATCCACTCGTCCAGCGCCCGGGGATCGGGGAAGTTCTGTTCGACCACGGTCCACAGCAGCCGTTCGTCCAGATAGCCGGCCGCGCCCGCGACCTGCGCGGCCAGCACCGGGCGCGGCAGGACGTGCGTTGCGGCCATGCGGTCGATGCAGTCCTGTACGAACGGATTTCGCGGGTCGCGGATCCGCTCGCCGGTTTCCACCAGGAATTCGATGATCTCCGCGAGCGGTACGTTCAGCAGCGGCGGAACCTCGGTGCGCGGATGCACCGTGCGGTCGAGATCGATACGGGGCGTGCTGAATCCGGTGCCGCGATCGCGCGATCGGTGGATCACCTCATCCCCCTCGACGACCGCGCCGCGCAGGAAGAACGGAGCGGAGACGAGGGTGCTCTCGGGTGCGGCGGACTCGGCGGGCAGTGTGGTCACGACAACCCCCGCACGTACGCGTCGACGGTTCCGGCGCAGCCGATCTTGTCGTCCACGCCGTCGGGACCGGCCAGATCGGCGTAGCGGACGATATCGTCGGCGATGCTCGGGCCCGCGCATCCGCAGGCGCACGGCTCGAAGTCGAGGGTGATCCGGTCACCGGTGATCACCCCGCCCCAGCGTCCGTCCAGGGACAGGTCGAAGAACGCCGCGCGGCCCTGGACCCGGCCGGATTCGTGCGGCAGCAACGCCTGGCCGGCCTCGTCCAACGCGAAGGGCACGACCCAGGGCGGTATGTGATAGCGATTGCCCCTGCGGCACTTGGGCATTCCGGAGTTGAGCTCCTGCATGGAGTAGTTCTGGAAATCGTGTTCCGCTGGGATGCCGAAGGTTTCGTGCACGAACTGCCGATAGTCCGCGGGCAGCTGAGCCCGTTTCAGTCCACCGCCGACGTACAGGCAGTTGTCGGGATGGAAGTCCTTGCCCGAGTAGCCCCGCTCGCGCACCCGCGCGGCCACCTGGTACAGCGCGTTCCACTGACCCGAGACGTACAGCTTGTCCGCGCGATGCTCGATCAGCCGCTCGGCGGCCACGTCCATCGCCTCGTCCAGCGCCCGCTGCCGTTGCGCGGAGGTGCGTTCGAAGGCCGCGAGTTCCTCGGGTGCGGCGGTGCCGTCGGCGATCTTCTTGCGCAGCACCACCATCGAGGTCAGTGAGCCGATGGTGATCGGCGGGATGGGCAGGCCGAACCGGTCCTTGGCCGGGTCGCCGAATGCCGCGTGCTGCGCCTCGCCGATCACCCGGTTCTTCGGGACCGCGGCGGTGGCCGCGATGCCGAACATGCGGCGGTCCCGGGCCGGTCGCACACCCGAGCCCCAGGCGAAGACGTTGACCGTATCGATGCGCGACCAGTCCATATCCCGTTCGGAGGCCGGCAGCATCGCAGATTTTCCGGTGGTGCCGCTGGAGCAGGAGACGTAGTGGCCCACCGCGCCGAGGCGATCGACCCAGTCGTCGATACCGGCGATGTCCGAAGTGTCGATCGGCGTGATCGGATACGGCGAGACCGTGCCGAGCCATTTGCCCAGCCGATCCCACCTCTGTTCGCTCAGAAAGCTTTCCGGATAGCTCTTGTACACCGAATGCGGGAACAGTAGCGGAACGGCTTCGGCGAGGGTGCGGATCTGTTCGATCCCGGCCTCGCGCGCCCGATGACCCAGCAGCTTGATCCGGTCGCGACGATCGGTGAACCTCTCGTGCAGCGCTTCGATCTGCGTATCGAGCAGATCGGCGTGGGAGTGGGCGAAACGGTCGGGTGCGGCGATCCGGGCGGTCAATTTCTCGACGGCGGAACTCACGATTGCGGCCTTTCCGTTGTCGCCGCCCGGTGACAATAATGGCGACTCATGCGTTTCATTATGACTCGACGGCAGAATGGCGGCAAGAGGTGAGAGCGAGGAGGACCGGATGAGCGAGGACGCACCCGTGCGCCGCGGGGCCGGCCGGCCCACCCGTGAGCAGGCGGCGGCGCGCCAGCGGGAGTTGCTCGACACGGCGCTGGATCTGTTCCTGGAGAACGGATTCGAGCTAACCACCGTGGAGATGATCGCGTCCCGGGTGAATATGACCAAGCGCACCATCTACGCCCGCTATCGGGACAAGTCTGCGTTGTTCCTGGCCGCGGTGCATCGCGCGATCGAACGCCAGGTCGTGCCGCGCGAGACGCTCGAGGATTTGGACGCAGGAGATCTCGCGGGCACGCTCGAATCGGTGGCGCGGCTGCGGATCGCTCAGGTGATGACGCCCAACGGCTTACGGCTGCAACGGATCATCAATACCGAAGGCTACCGTTTCCCGGAGATTTTCGTGGCGAATTACGAGGTGAGCGCCGGGCCGGTGATCGACTTCGTGGCCGGTGTGCTCGATCGCGCGATCGCGGATGGCGCCGTCGCGCCGATCGATACCGACCAGGCCGCCCGCGCCTTCATGAGCATGGTGGTCGGCGGGCAGGTGCGCAGTGTGGTGGCGGGGCGCCCGCCCAGCGCCGCGCAGCTCGAGGAGCGGGTGGGGTTCACCGTTCGCCTGCTGCTGGACGGGTTGCGCCCGCGCTGAACCGCCCTGGTCAGATCGGTTCCCAGACCGTCATCGTGGTGTGCTCGGGATCGCCCAGGGTGCTCGCCGACATGCGGCCGTCCTTCAATCGCGCGCCGATCTCCTTGCGCACGGTGTCGATATCGCCGTCGATCTCGTAGATCGCGAGGAATTCGACGGGCCCGCCCGCGCCGGTCCGAAGCCGGTGGCGCGAACAGGAACTCACGCCGTCAATGGCGAGCATCTCCGGGACGTGCACCGTGGCGTACCAGGTGTTGTACTCCTCGTCCTTACCCGCGATCGCGCGCGAGTTCACCAGCATCTTCATGGAGCCCTCCATTCGTGTGGCCGTGCGGACGCGGCATGCGCCGCCGGTCTTGTCCCTGTCATGAAACACCATTATCTTATTTAAAGAATCACATTTCCACTAGATTCGCGCAGTGCTGCGACCGGCGTTGCGGGAGGGCTCATGAACGACCATGCCGCCGCGGCCCTCGACGTCGTGACAGCCGCGGATCGCTGGTCGAAGCTGTCCCGATCGATGGCGGGTGCGGTGTGTGCTCCAGGCGCGGCGTCGTGCCGCGTCCGCGGCCGAGGATTCGGCGAGAGTTGTTGTATCGCAAGTGATCGCGAAGAAGGGAGCGGGTCGTGGCGCGTCCGCACGGGAAGGTGAACTCGGGGGAGCATCGGCGGGTGGCGCTGGTGACGGGCGCGGCGCGGGGGATCGGCGCGGCCACCGTGCTGGAACTCGCCGATCGGGGTTGGTCGGTGCTCGCGGTGGACGTCGCGGGCGACGATCCGGCGCTGCGATATCCGATGGGCAGCAAGAGTGAACTGGTGGCGGTGGCGACCGAGGCGAGCAGCCGGGTCAGCCGGGTCGGCGCGGTACGGCCCTTCGTGGCCGATGTGCGCGATCCGGAGGCATTGCGCGCCGCGGTGGGCGAGGCGGTCGAGACCTGGGGCGGATTGGACGCGGCGATCGCGGTGGCGGGGGTCATCGCGGGCGGAGAACCGCTGTGGGAGATGCCGGTCGAGCGGGAACGCGCCGTCATGGACATCTGCCTGGGCGGGGTGATGAATCTGGCCCGCGCCGCGATTCCGGCGCTGCTGGCGCGTCCGGAGCCGCGCACCGGACGTTTCCTGGCCGTCGCCTCGGCCGCGGCCACCAAGGGCCTGCCTCGGCTGGCGGCGTACTGTGCGGCGAAAGCCGGTGTGGCGGGGCTGATCCGGGCGCTGGGCGCGGAACTGGGCGGTACCGGGATCAGCGCCAATGCGGTGAGTCCGGGATCCACCGATACCGAGGTGCTGGCCGAGACCGCGCGGATCTACCACCTGCCCGACGCGGCGCGCATGGGCGGGCAGCAGCCGCTCGGCCGAGTTCTGGACCCGGCCGAAATCGCCTCGGTGCTCGCCTTTCTCGCCGGTCCGGACAGTAGTGCGATGACCGGTGCGGTGGTGCCGGTCGACGGTGGCTTGGCCCTGTGAGGAAACGGAGTTCCGATGGTTGAGTGGTTCGTGTTCCTGCCGCAGATCCGCATGGGTATGCCCGATATCGTCGAGCGGGCACAGGCGGCCGAAGCCGCGGGATTCGACGGGATGGCGTTCATCGACCATCTGCTCGCGCCCGGCGCCGAACATCAGCCGCTGTGGGAGGCGATGACGGTCGCGACCTGGGTAGCCGCGCGGACCGAGCGGCTGAAGCTCGGCCATCTGGTGCTGTGCGACGCGTTCCGGCATCCGGCGGTGCTGGCCAAACAAGCGGTCACCCTGCAGGAGGCGTCCGGTGGCCGCTTCGAACTCGGGTTGGGCGCGGGGTCGGTGCCCGCGGAGTTGGCCGGCTTCGACATCACCCGGGACAAGGCCGCGGCCCGGCGGGAACGACTCGGGCACACTCTCGAACTGCTGCAACAGTATTGGGGTTTCACCGAGAACGAGCCGGTGCAGCCGCCGCGTCCGGGCACGCCGATCCCGATCGTCGTCGGTGGATCGAGCGCACCGGTCCTCGAGCTGGTGCGTCGCCACGCCGCGTGGTGGAATCTGCCCGTCTCGCACCTGGATCGGCTGGATTCGCTCAGGACCGAGGTCGGTTCGGCGCGAGTCTCGGTACAGCAGATGGTCGGATTCGTCGGGCGGGAAGGCGACGCCGAACAGGTGCGTGCACGCAGTGAGCGCCGATTCGGTTATCTGCGTGACGGTCTCGTCGTCGGCGACGCGGCAGAGCTCGTCGATCACTTCGCGGGGCTGGCGCAGCGCGGGGTCGAGCGGTTCTACGTGTGGTTCGCCGATTTCGCCGCGCCGCGCACCCTCGCCGAGTTCGGCGAAACCGTCATCGCCGAACTCACCGCAACTGGTCCTTGACCACCTTGCCGGTGGCGTTCATCGGCAGCGAGGTACGGAACTCCAGTGACCGCGGCACCTTGAACCCGGCCATCCGATCCTTGCTCCAGCGCAGCAATTCCTCCTCTGTCACAGGGCTTTTCGGCACGATGAACGCCTTGCCGACCTGGCCGAGCCGCTCATCGGGCACTCCGATCACCGCGACCTGCGCCACGGCCGGATGTTCCAGCAGGAAACCCTCGATCTCGGCCGGGTAGGCATTGAAACCGCCGACGATGAACATGTCCTTCTTGCGGCCGACGATGCGCAGCCGCCCGTCCGGGTCGAGTTCGCCCAGATCGCCGGTGTGCAGCCAGCCGTCGCGATCGATGGCCGCGGCCGTGGCCTCGGGATCGTCGAGATAGCCCTGCATGACCGAATATCCGCGCACCAGCACCTCGCCGTCGTCGCCGATCTCGACCTCGATGCCGTCGCAGGCCGTGCCCGCGGTGGTGGCGATCTGCTCGAAGGTGTCGCCCGGCCGCGAGGCGGTGGCGGTCCCGGCCTCGGTCAGCCCGTAACCGGTCATGATCGAACGGAACGGCAGCTCCTCGCGCATGCGACGGATCAGTTCGACCGGAATATCGGCCGCGCCGGTCACCGCCGCGCGCAGCGAGGACAGATCGTGCCCGCTGCCCCGGGCCTCCAGCAGCGAGTGATACAGCGTCGGCGGGCCGGGCAGCATGGTCACCCGTTCGCGTTCGATGAGGTCCAGCACCGCGGGCATATCGAGCACCCGCACCGGCAGCATGGTCGCGCCGCGGGTCAGCGAGGCGACCAGTCCCGCCTTGTAGCCGAAGGTGTGGAAGAACGGATTGACCAGCAGATACCGGTCGCCCTCCCGCAGATCGGCCAGATCGCACCACTCGGCGTACAGGCGCAGCGTCTGACGGTGATTCATCATGACGCCCTTGGGTTTTCCGGTCGTACCGGAGGTGTAGATCACGTCCGCGACATCGGTGCCCAGCATCTGCGCCCCGAAAGGCTCTGCGCTGGAGAGGAATTCCGAGGCGAGATCGATCACCGGCACGTCGGCGGTGTACTCGCGTCCCAGGAATCCCTGTTCCGCCAACACCATTCGCGCACCGCTGCGGCGAATCACGTCGTCGGCCTCGGCGGCGGTGAAGCGGGTGTTCACCGGAACCAGCACAGCACCCGCGGTCAGCACTCCGAAGGCCGCGACGATCCACTGCGCCGAATTGGGCGCCCAGATCGCGACGCGCTCACCCTTCGCGATCCCCGCCGCCGCGAATGCGCCCGCGGCACGGCGTACCCGATCGGCGAGTTCGGCGAAACTCCAGCGTATCGGCCCGTCGACGACCGCTTCGGCCGAACCGAAGCGGTCGCCCGCACTCGACACCAATTCCGCGAGGGTGTCGCAGTCAGCACTCACCGCGTGACCGACCACTCACACGCCCAGCAGCCGTGCCAGGTTGCCGCCCATGATCTTCGCCTGGTCGGTCTCGGACAGGTGGCCGAGCATATCGGCGAAGTGGGTCGGCTCGGCAAGGCCCTCCGGATGCGGGTAGTCCGAGCCGAACAGCACCCGGTCCACGCCGATCAGATCGATCAGATCGGTGACGCCCTCCTCGTAGAACGGGCTCACGTGGATGCTCTTCTTGATCGCGGCGACCGGATCCTGCATGCCGAAGCCCTCGGGGGCCTTCTTGTAGACGTCGGCGAGGGTCTCGAGCAGCGGCTTCAGCCACGCCGAGCCGTTCTCGATGACGGCGATCTTCAGCTTCGGGTAACGGAACAGCGCGCCGTGGCAGACCCACGAGGCGACCGTGTCCTGCACCGGCCGCCACTCGTTGACCATCCGGAAGGCGTTGGTCACGAACGGCAGCATCTCGCTGCTGTTGCCCTCCCATTCGGCGTCGAAGCGGGAGTAGCCGCTGTCCGAGGAGTGCATCGCGACCAGGATGTCGTGCTCGACCACGCGCTGCCAGAACGGGTCGAACTCCGGCAGCGCGAACGAGCGCGGGCCCTCCAGGCCGGGCACCGGCGCGGGACGTACCAGAATCGCCTTGGCGCCGTTGGCGACAACCCAGTCCAGCTCCTCGATCGCCTTGTCCACGAACGGCAGGCTGATCACCGGCGTGGTGAAGATGCGGTCCTTGTAGTTGAACTTCCAGACGTCCAGCAGCCATTCGTTGAGGGCGTGCACGACGGCGACGATCAGCTTCGGATCATCGCGCATGCGCTCCTCCACGAGGCTGGCCAGCGTCGGGAACATCAGCGAGCGCTGCACCCCGAGCTCGTCCATCAGCTCCAGCCGGGCGCCGGGCTCCCGGAAGGCCGGGATCGACTTCATCGACTTACCGAAGATTTCCCGGCGGCTCTTGCCTTCGGGATTGCCGTTCTTGAAGTAGTCCTCCATCGCGCCGGGCCGCGCGACCACCTCGAAGGTGGGGTTGGGGATGTAGTCGCTGATCTGACCGCGTACGGCAATCTTGGTGCGCCCGTTGACATTCACGTACTGGATCGCGTTCTTGTACCGATCGGGAAGGTACTTCGTCAGCGACTCTTCGGTTTCGTAGAGATGGTTGTCGGCGTCGAACAGCGGGTACGGCAAGGTCCGCACTGGCATGAGATCCTCCTTCGCTTGTTAGGAGAATCTTATTCTCATAGGCGATGCATGGCAATCGCTTGGTCGAGACCGGTGGGGTGAGCGCGGTTCAGTCGACGCCGACGGTGACTTCCGGTTCGGCGGGTGCGGAGGCCGTGCGGGCTCTGCGTCCGGGAGCCCAGGCCCCCAGCAGCACCGCGACCGCCACGGCGGCCGTACCCAGCACGGTTGTGGCCTGGTGCAACCCGTGGACGAAGGCCGCCTCGGCCATATCGGCGAGGGGCTGCGCCTGCGGGCCGATCCGGTCGGTGACCGCCAGCGCGCCCGCGAGCGAGCCGGAAACCGGCCCGCGGATCTGTTCCGGAATGAGCGGAATCACACTCGAGATGCGGTTGCTGTACCCCGCGGCCAGGATGCTGCCCGCCAGAGCGATGCCGATCGCCGCGCCCACCTCCCGCGCCGCGTCGTTCACCGCCGCGGCGACGCCGTGCTTGTCGGGCGGTGCGTCGTTGACGATGGCCGCAGTCGCCGGGGCCGCGGACAGACCGAGCCCGGTGCTCATGATCAGCAGCGGCCACAGCAGATCGATGAACGTGCTGTGCAATCCCAGACGCCCGAGCGCGAGCAGGCCGACGCCGACGATCGCCAGGCCGCTGGTGGTAGGCAGTCGCAGCCCGTAGCGTTCGGCGAGCCACGGCGAGATCAGCGCCAGCGTGACCATGGGCACGATCATCGGGGCCATCGCCACCGCCGACATCAGGGGCTGGTACCCCAGGATCAGCTGCATGTACTGCACGATCAGCATGAAGAGCCCGAACGACACCATGAATTGCACTGCGACGGAAGCGGTTCCGGTACCGAATCCGCGACGGGCCAACAGGCGCACGTCCAGCAGCGGATGCGCGACGCGCAGTTCGATCACCGCGAATCCCGCGCCCACCGCCACCGCGCCGATCGCCGCACCGATGACGATCGGGGAGGTCCAACCCTGTTGTGGCGCTTCGAGCGCGGCGATCACGGCCAGCGCCACCGTGACCGCGCCGGACAGCGCGCCCCAGGGATCGAAGGCCGGGCGGGAGGAGTCGCGCGATTCCGGGACGGTGCCGGTCGCGATCGTCAGCACGCCGCCCACGGCGGCCATCGCGACCATGATGGACTCCCACGAGAAGCACGTCAGCAGCAGTCCCGAGCCGAGAATGCCCACGATCGCCCCGACGCCCACCGTGCCGGCCCAGATGCCCACCGCGATGTTGCGCCGGTCGCGGGGCAGCCCGGCGGTGAGGATCGACAGCGTGGACGGCATCACGAACGCGGCCCCGGCCCCGGCGATCGCGCGTGCCGCGATCAGCCAGATCGGCCCGTGGACGATCAGTGGCACGATCGAGGCGACGGTGAATACCGCCAGCCCGCCCAGCAGCATCAGCCGTCGGCCGAAGCGGTCGCCGAGAGCTCCGGCAGGCAGTACCAGACATGCCAGGGCCAGGGTGTACCCGTCGATGATCCAGGTGAGTTGTCCCTGGGTCGCACCGGTTTCGGTGGCGATGTGCGGCAATGCGGTATACAGCGCGGCCATCGCCGCGACGACCAGCGCCACGGCCAGGCAGGACAGCGACACGACCCATCGCATTCTTGCGGACATCTGCGCCACCGGGTGGTTCATCGTTGCCTCCCAAGAAACGAAACTATGGGTATCGCTACGCAACTACCAGTATCATAGTGTGGCTGATAACGACAGATATCCCCGAGGAGCCTTCGCCGTACATGACCAGGAGCGGTGCCGATGCTCGGCCGGAGCACGATGACGACGGCGATCCACGCAAGGTGCGCTCACGCGCCCGCCTGCTCGACGCCGCCACCGCGTTGCTCGAGTCGGGCGGGCTCGAGGCGGTGACCATCGACGGCGTCACGCGAATGTCGCATGTCGCCCGCACGACCCTGTACCGGCATTTCGACAATGTGGTGCAGCTGCGCGCCGCCACCCTCGAACGCATGCTGCCGCCGGTGGTACGGGCTCCCGCCGAGGGCACCCTGCGCGAACGCCTGATCGAACTGGTCACCCGTCAGGCCGATGCGATCAACGAGGCCCCCGTATACCTGACGACCCTGGCCTGGCTGGCCACCGCGGAACGCGCCGACGACAGCGCCGGCGCCCGCGTCGGTTCCCTGCGACACCGCCTGATCGAGCAGTACCGCAAGCCCTTCGACGAATTGTTCGAAGCCCCCGAGGCGCGCCCGCTGCTCGCGGGCCGCGAAATGGCCACGGTGCTGGCCCAGCTCATCGGCCCCATCATCTTTCCCCGCCTCACCGGCATCGGCTATGCCACCCGGGCCGACTGCACCCGCATAGTCGACGACTTCCTCACTGCCGCAGCGGTTTCGAACGGTGAGCCCTCGGCTTCGGCCTGATCGATCAGCGGCAGTCTCGAGCACCACCGCCCGTCATCTGTTCAGGCGGTGATTGGTCGCCGTCAGCCGGCGTTCGGTGGCGGTCGCCAGATGCTCGACGTGGTCGCTGTCGAGGCGGCCGCAGACGTGGTCCCAGTGCAGGGCGATATCGTGGCCGATCCCGATATCGGCCACGGATTCGTCTGCCGGGCCGGTTATCTCGACCACACGCGGGATCTCCTCGGATAGGAACAACTGCTCGCCGTCCCAGCACAGGCGGCGGGCGAGGACCACGAGGGCCGAGCCGTCCCGTTCGCAGACCCGCGCCGGGGTTATCCGGCAGTTGTCCAGAATCCGCAGCGGTAGCTCGTCCGGGCCGCGGCCCAGCAGCCGGGTCCACGGATAGATGCCGAAGACGTGGAAGCCGTGATCGGCGGCGGCCTCCTCCGACAGATCCGCGGTGAGGTGCTGCCAGTACCCTCCCGCGATCGGGCCGATGAGCGCGAGCAGATTCGACAGGAACTCCGCGCGGTCGACATTCGCGCCGACTCCGCCACCGAGCCAATAGGATTCGACCAGCCGCGAATCCAGCGGATCGGTGATTCCGGTCATTTTCGACAGCACCCGCAGATACGGCCACACCCCCGAGAACCGGCGTGCCAGCGAGCGGATTTCGGCGTCGGTCCCCCCGGCCATGGCCGCCGCGTCCGGGGGACCGCAGTAGCCGAGGGCGTTGGGGGCGTAGGCGTAGCGCGCGAACAGTTGCGGCCCGCTCACGGCGGTCACGACGGGGGCCCGGCGATCAGCTCGTCGCCGCGGCGTCGGCCCAGTGCGGTGTACCGCCACAGGGCCAGAGCCAGCAGCCACGTCCCGAGGAACAGCGCCACCAGGACGACGCCCATCGAGCCCAGATCGAGATCGCCGATCCATGCCAGCGGCCCGGAGGTGATGTCGAGCCGATCGGCCAGGATGGAGATGATCTCCTGCGCGCCGATGAGCAGCGCGACGGTGACCGACAGTCCGGTCATGACCAGGTTGTAGTAGATCTTGCGGACCGGTTCGGCGAAGGCCCAGCCGTAGGCGTAGTTCATGTACGCGCCGTCGAGCGAGTCGAACAGCGTCATGCCCGCCGAGAACAGCAGGGGCAGAACGACGATCGCGTACCAGGGCATGCCGGTGGTGGCCGCGCCTCCGGCCAGCACCAGCAGGCTCACCTCGGTGACGGTGTCGAATCCCAGGCCGAACAGCAGCCCGACCGGGTACAGCTGCCCCGGCGCGCGGACCGCGCGCAGCAGCGGCGCGAGCACCCGGTTGACCGCGCCCCGCGATTGCAGCCGTCGCTCGAGTTCGCGCTCGTCGTACCGCCCGCGCCGGGCCGTGCCGAACACCCGGCCGATGCCGATCAGCGATACCAGGTTCAGCAGGCCGAGCAGGATGAGGAAGGCGCCCGACACTCCGGTGCCGACGACCCCGGTCCACCGTTGCAGGCCCGAATTCCGGTTCTCGATGCCGTGCGTCAGCGCCCGCCCGCCGAGCCCGAGCGCCAGCACCATCACGAAGACGACCGTCGAATGCCCCAGGGAGAACCAGAATCCGGCCGACAGCGGTTTCCGGTTGTCGGACACCAGTTTCCGGGTGGCGTTGTCTATGGCGGCGATGTGGTCGGCGTCGAAGGCGTGCCGGATGCCCAGCGTGTACGCGGTGACGCCCAAGCCGATTCCGAAGACCGTCGTACCGGCCGTGTAGTGACCGGGTGCGACGAGGGTGAGCAGCATGCCCCAGCCGCCCAGATGCAGAATCAGCACGACGCTCGTCATCAGCGTCACGCTACGACGTTGCGCCCGGGTGGATTTCGTCCAGATCCGGGTGAGCGCCGCCGGGATCGCCGGGCGCGTCCGCACTGCTGCCTGCCGCATCGCCTCGCCGGTGATCGCTCAGCAGATCCGCGGCAGCTGTTCACCGGCGGGAAGGTCCACCACGCGCGTTCCGCCCAGTGCGGTCCGGGCGACAACCATACCCGGATGGTCGTCGACGCAGACCCCGATCGCCTGTGCTCGCGCACCGAGCGGATGCGCTCGCATCGCCTCGAGCGCGCGATCCGCGTCCTGCGGCGCGAGGAAGGCGACGAGCTTGCCCTCGTTCGCGACGTACAGCGGATCGAGACCGAGCAGACCGCAGGCGTCGCGCACCGGATCGGGAATCGGCAATGCGCGTTCGTCCAGTCGCACACCGACATTCGCCAGGGCGGCGATCTCGTTGAGCGCCGCCGCCACGCCGCCGCGGGTCGGGTCACGCATCACGTGCACATCCGCGCCGGTGGCCAGCAGGTCGGCGACCAGACCGTTCAGGGGTGCGGTGTCGCTGCGCACGGTGGTGCCGAATTCCAGGCCCTCGCGGCAACTCATCACCGCGACCCCGTGCACACCGATATCGCCGCTGATCAGCACGACGTCACCGGGGCGCGCCCGATGCGGGCCGATGTCCACACCCTCGGGGACGAGGCCGATTCCGGCGGTGTTGACGAATATCCCGTCGCCGTGTCCGGCATCGACGACCTTGGTGTCGCCGGTGACCAGTTTCACCCCCGCGATGGCGGCCGCGGTGCCGAGAGATTCTGCGACACGGGCGATCTCGGCCAGTTCGGTGCCCTCCTCGAGGATGAAGGCGGTGGACAGGACCAGCGGACGCGCGCCCATCATGGCCAGATCGTTGACGGTGCCGTTGACCGCCAGTTCGCCGATCGTGCCCCCGGGAAACGTCAGCGGTTTGACCACGAATGAATCGGTCGAGAACGCCAGGCGGACACCGGCCACGTCGATTACCGCCGCATCGCCGAGAGCGGCGTCGGCGGCCGCCCCGAACGCGGGCAGGAACAGGTGCTCGATCAATTCCCCCGACATCGCGCCACCGCCGCCGTGCGCCATCACGATCGTCGGCGAATCCCGTAGCGGCAGTGGGCACACCCAGCTGCCGGCATCGAATTCCGGCGGCGAGACGGAGATTCCGGTCCGGTCAAGCATGTGCCACCTCCGCGGGCTGATCCAGCCGCCGGTACAGGTAGTAGGCGGCGCATGCGCCCTCGGAGGACACCATGGTGGCGCCCAACGGATTACGCGGTGTGCACTTCGTGCCGAACGCCGCGCAGTCGGTCGGTTTGATCAGGCCCTGCAACACCTCACCGGACCGGCAGACCGGGGACTCGTCGGTGTGCACGTCCGTCACGCTGAACCGGTATTCGGCGTCGTAGTCGCGGTACGCCGCGGACAGTCGCCAGCCGCTGCGCGGAATCACGCCGATACCGCGCCAGCCGCGATCGGTGACCTCGAATACGTCTTCGAGCATCGCCTTCGCGGCCGGATTGCCCTGCGCCGGAACCGCGCGCGGGTAGGCGTTCTCGACCTCGTGCCTGCCCTCCTCCAGCTGGATCACCGTGCGGCGGATGCCTTCGAGGATGTCCAGCGGCTCGAATCCGGTGACCACCATGGGAACTCGGTACTGCTCCGCCAGCGGCGGATACTCCGCGGTGCCCATCACCGAGCAGACGTGCCCCGCGGCGAGAAATGCCTGCACCCGGCAGTCGGGTGATTCCATGATGGCGGCAATCGCGGGCGGTACGAGCACATGCGAGACCAGCAGCGAGAAGTTCTCGATGCCCAGGCGCTGCGCCTGATACACCGTCATCGCGTTGGCCGGGGCGGTGGTCTCGAATCCGATGCCGAAGAACACCACCTGCCGGTCGGGATTCTCCTTGGCGATGGTGAGCGCGTCCAGCGGCGAATACACCACGCGCACATCGCCGCCCTCGCTCTTGACCCGGAACAGATCCTTCGAACTTCCCGGTACGCGCAGCATGTCGCCGAAGGAGCAGAAGATCACGTTCGGGCGCGCGGCGATCTCGAGCGCCTTGTCGATGATTTCCAGCGGGGTGACACAGACCGGGCAGCCGGGGCCGTGGATCATCTCGATCTGATCCGGCAGCAACTGGTCGATACCGTGCCGGATGATCGAATGCGTCTGTCCGCCACAGACTTCCATGATCGCCCAGCGGCGTGTGGTGGTGGCGCGAATACGTTCGAGCAGGCGTTGGGCCAGCTCGGGATTGCTGAATTCGTCCAGGTATTTCACGGGTTCACCTCGTTGTCGCAAGCGGGCTGGGACGGTGCGGTCGGGTCGGGCAGGCCGGACTGACGGGCCGCGCTGGCGAACCCGTCGCCGAATTCCTCCTTCAGCACGCCCAGATGCTGGAATTCGGCCAGGGTGCTCAGGGCCGATTCCTCGTCGAGGCGCTGGATGGCGAATCCGACGTGGACGACGACGTAGTCGCCGACGGCCGCGTCCGGGATGTATTGCAAGCAGACGTCCTTGTGGACACCACCGAAGTCGACCACCGACATCAGGGTTTCGTCGCGCTCGTAGAGTTCGAGCACCTTCCCCGGGACTGCCAGGCACATGATCGGTTCCTGCCTTTCGCTCATCGGGCTCCGGCAGCGAGCAACTGCCCGAAGGCCAGGCCGCCGTCGTTGGGTGGCACCCTGTGGTGGGTGATGACGTGAAATCCGTTCTCCTGCAGGCGACGACGCGCGAGCGACAACAGCAGAGCGTTCTGGAACACTCCACCGGACAGGGCGACCGGGACGCCCGGTTCGCCGAATCGGCACGCCGCGTCCAGGATCAACTCCGCCACCGCCGCATGGAATCGCGCGCCGATCAGCTCGGCTCCGGCGCCCGCGAGCGCGTCGGCGACCACCGCGGCCAGCAGGGATGCGGGACAGATGCGGGCGACCCCGTCGGCGTCCGGATCGGTGATCTCGAAGCGGTAGGCGTGCTCGGGCGCGATATCGCGGGCCAGGCCCTCGAGTTCGATGGCGGCCTGCGCCTCGTAGTCGACGCGATGCCGCACACCGGCCAGCGAGGACACCGCGTCGAACAGCCGCCCCATGCTCGAGGTCGGTACGCAGCCCAGTCCGGTCGTCAACTGGTGCAGCAGGATCCGGCGTTCGTCGGGCGGGCAGGCGGCGACCGATCCGATCGCCTCGGACCAGTCGATCCCGGCGGCGTGCAGGTGCGCCAGCGCCATCCGGTAGGGCCGGTGCACGCTGGTGTCACCGCCCGGCAGCGGGACGTAGGCCAGGTGCGCGAGGCGGCGGAAACCCTTGTACCCCGCGGCGAGTATCTCCCCGCCCCAGATCGCCCCGTCGGCGCCGAATCCGGTGCCGTCGAACGCGATTCCGGTGACCGTCGCGGAACCGGGCAGGCCGTGCTCGCCCATCACCGCCGCGATGTGCGCGTGATGGTGCTGCACCGAGGACACCGGGCGCTCGCCCGCGGTGCGGTGCGCCCACGCACTCGAGCGATAGCCCGGGTGGGCGTCGGCGGCCAGCTGTCGCGGCCGGACGCCGGTGAGTTCCTCGAGATGAGCCTCGGCGGCCTCGAACGCGCGCAGGGTGGCCAGCTCGTCCATATCGCCGATGTGCTGGCTCAGCCACGCGTACCGCCCGTCGGCGACCGCGCAGGTGTTCTTCACATCCGCGCCGACCGCGACGGTGGGTGCCAGTGGCATCGGCAGTGCCAGCGGCAGCGGCGCGTATCCGCGCGACCGGCGGATCGGCAACTCCTCGCCGTCGACGAGCCGGACCACCGAATCGTCGCAGGGCACCAGAATGCGCCGGTTGTGCCCGAGGACCGCATCGGCGAGATCCGTGAGTCGTTGCGCGGCATCGTCGTCGGTGTAGCAAATCGGCTCGCCGCCGAGATTGGCCGAGGTCATCACCAGCACGTCCGGGCCGGGCGGATCACCGGGCAGCCCGAACAGCAGCAGATGCAGCGGCGTGTAGGCCAGCATCACGCCGAGATCCCGATTGCCCGGAGCCACCGACCCTGCGACGGGTCGGGTTCCGCGCGGCAGCAACAGAATCGGACGCTGCGGCCCGGTCAGGATCACGGCGGCGTCGCCGTCGACATCGGCGATCGCGCCCGCGGTGGCCGGATCGGCGACCATCACGGCGAAAGGCTTGTCGCCGCGCCGTTTCCGGGCCCGCAGCAGTGCCACGGCGTCCTCGTTGCCGGCGTCGCACGCCAGGTGATATCCGCCGATCCCCTTGACCGCGAGAATTCCGCCGTCGCGCAGCAGCTTCCGCGCTTCAGCGAGCGGATCACCGCTATCGGCAATGGAATAGGTGAGTCCAGGGCCGCAATCCGGGCAGGCGATCGGCTGGGCGTGGAAGCGGCGGTCCGCCGGATCGTGATATTCGCGGGCGCACCGCTCGCACATCGCGAAATCGGCCATCGAGGTCCGATCGCGGTCGTACGGCAGGCTCGCGATGATGGTGAACCGGGGACCGCAGTTGGTGCAGTTGATGAACGGGTGACGGTACCGGCGATCGTCCGGATCGGTCAGTTCGCGCGCACAGTCCGCGCAGATCGCCACATCGGGCGAGGCCAGGGTGCGGCCACTGCCCCGGGTGGTTCCGGCGATCCGGAATCCGGTTCCGCCGCGCACCGGCAGTTCGATGCGTTCGATCGAGTCGATGACCGCCAACGGGGGCGGCCGGTGCTGTAAGCGTTCGGTGAACTCGCGCAGGGCGGTGGGCGCGCCCTCGATTTCGATGATCACTCCGGCGCTGTCGTTGGCGACGCTGCCGGTCAACGCGAGTTCGGCGGCCGTGCTGTAGACGAACGGCCGAAATCCCACGCCCTGCACGACGCCGCGCACCAGCAACCGGCAGCGGCCGCGCTCGGTGCGCTGTGTCGATGGTTCGCTCGCACGCTCGCTCACGACGGCTCACCCCGGCCCATCAGTTCCAAGCCCGCCAGCGCCCGGCGCGCCCCCGCCTCGTCGGTCCGTTCGACCGCCAGCCCCATGTGGATGATCACCCACTCTCCGGCTTCTACCGGATCATCCTGGAGCAGGCCGATATTCACCTTCCGCTGCTCGCCGGAGACGTCGACCAGGGCCAGCTGCCGGTTGTAGCCCTCGACGATCTCCACGACGCGTCCGGGAATCCCGAGACACATGCTCACACCTCCGCTCGCTGGTCACACAGATCGGCCACGACCCGTCGGACGGTGTCGATGGCCGGATCCACCGCGGCCGCAACGGGATCGGACAACCCGATGCCCTCCTCGGTCGAAAGCGCCTGACAGCCGACGACCAGCGTGGGCGGCACCGCTCCGCCCAGCGCACGCACACCGGCGAACACCGCGGCCGGATCCATACCGTGCGCATCGAGATCGGCCGGACGGTCCCGATCGGGTTCGGCGCGGATCACCTCGAGCCGGCCCGGCTCACCTCGGTTCGGCACGGCGTCCACGAGCACCAGCGCATCCCAGTCCCCGAGCAGGTCGTAGGCCAGGTGCATACCGCGGATGCCGTAATCGACGATCCGCGCCGATTCCCCGGGGACGGAAGGCATCCGGCGCACCACCTCCGGGCCGAAGCCGTCGTCGCTCAGGAAGATGTTGCCGATCCCGGCAACCAGGACCCGACCGGTCACATCCGCCGCATTCGCAGGTAACGCCGCACGTCGGGGATGGACCGCAGGCCGATCGCCGCGGCGAAGAGGATCGCCACCACGACGATCACCGTCAAGATGATTCCCATGATCTCCACGGGTGCTCCTTTCCTCGTGCCCGCGTCGCGGGCGGTCGTGGGTTCAGTTGTCCGGTCCCTCGAGCGGTTCCAGCTCGTCCGGGTCGAAATACACGTAGCGCCCGTACCATTCGTGCAGGTCGGCGCCGGGGTCGTCGAGGATGACCACGCCCACGTGGGTGCGTCCGTCCACGTCGGCGTGCACCGAGGTGACCCGCGCGTCACGGCCGTCGAAGAACATGTCGTGGATGTCCGCGCGGCGGGCGGGATGCAGTCGCACCCGGCTGCCCCGGCGCACCAGCACACCCGCGATGGGCACCGCATCCGATTCCGGCCGGACCGCACCGTCGGCGGCCGGATCCCACCAGTCCACATCGGGCGGGATCTCCGGGATCGCGCGGACCTCGGCGGCGTGCGGGTCGCGCAGGACGCCGTGCAGCCCGGCGAGGTCTTGCGCGGTCATCGCATCGCAGCGGTCCACGATGCGCGCCGCGCGCGGATCGGTCGCCCGCGCGACGGCCTTCTCCTCGTCGGTCATCGTCATCACGCGCAGCGTCAGGATCTCGTCGATCTCGGTCGAGTCGAACAGCGGTTCGGGGCTCTGCTCGGCGATCTCGGGGTGGTCGTAGAGGATGATCGGCGAGACCAGCAGCAGGCTGTGATCGCCGGGCGGTCCGGCCAGCACGGGGAAACAGCGATGGTGCGCGCAGCGGCGCACCGCCGCTTCGGCCTCCGGCGGCGGTTCGAGCAGCGAAACGAACCGCGCGCCTTCGGTTTCAGCGATGATGTGGGCGCCGATCAACGATCGGGTGATGGCGTCCCGCTGGTCGGTGGCGGGTTCCGCGATATTGCGCACCGTCATGGTGAGGCGCAGATATCCGTCGTCCGGTTCGACGGCCAGTTCGAACTGTCCGTCCAGCGCGCACCGGGTGCGTACGACCGAGCCCTCGGGGTCGCCCGCCGGGTCGCCGAGTCGCTCGACGTCGATGCCGCCGGGAATCTCGATCGGCGCGGTGAACGCCACGGGCGCACCGGGTTCCAGGACGACCTCCCGCTCGACCGCCTCGTCCCAGTCCAGCCAGGTCCGTCCGGCGGCGGTCAGCTCCGCGACGGGCTCGTCGCCGGCATCGCGGATGCCGCGATGCTGAATTTGCAGGAACCGCACGGTGATTCGCAGCGAGCAGGCACCGATGACATCCAGCAGCGCCTGCCCGCTGAATTCGCTGTCCTCGCCGAACCCGTCCGCTGCCGCATCGACCGGGCCCAGGACGCCGAACTGCCACCGGGAGCGGTTCTTTCGCGCATCGGCCCGGTACGGGTACAGCAGGTATCCCTCGTAGAGCACCGCATCGGCGACCGCGCGGGCACGGTCCCGGCCGGACCGCGCTCCCGTCTCCGGCCGCCCCGCTGCCGCCTCCGGCCCCGACCCGCTCATGCTGTGTTCGCTGGGCATGGGCGGGGGGCCTTCGTGGTGACGCTGCGCTGCCGTCTCCGGCCCTGACCCGCTCATGCTGTGTTCGCTGGGCATGGGCGGGGGGCCTTCGTGGTGACGCTGCGCTGCCGTCTCCGGCCCTGACCCGCTCATGCCGACTCCCCGGCGGTGGCGAGCAGTCGCTCGACGGTGTCGTCGAATCCGAGCAGGCCGTGCTGGGCCTTGAACGCGGCGAGCGCGGTCATGGTGTCCTCGCGCAGGCGAACCCAGCCCGCGTTCGGGAAGTGCGCCGCCATCAGCTCGCGCCATACCGCGACCGGCATCTCGTATCGGTCCTCGCGATCCCAGGGGATCTGCTGGACCGCGAAACCCGAACTGCCACGGGTGAACACCGTGCCGCTGAACAGGAACTGCAGCGGGATGGTGCCCTCTCGCAGCGCGTGCAGATATTTCGATCCGGCGACCTCGAAATCGTAGGTGCACGACATCGGCAGGTCCACCTCCGAGCCGCCGCTGAACCCTGGAATCGTTGTCGCGCAGTGCATCCAGAGAAAGGATCGCTGCGTCTGCGCCCAGCGTTCGCGCGGTCCGAACAGATCCAGCAGCCCGGCGCTCTCGGCGTCGGTGTAGCCGCGCCGGCCCGGCTCGATCCGCACCTGGGCGCGCAGGGCGATCGCGTGCACGGGTTCGTCCCCGACCGAGGCGATCCCGATCCGCGCGGACAGGATCGGGGTCACCGCATAGGGTTCGGGGCGGATGCCCAGCACCGCGAACGTCGTGGAGTAGGCCGGGCTCACGAGACCTCCCCGGATCCCGCCACCTCGGCCGGGCGAGCCCTGGCCGACATCGTGGCGAAGAACTCGTCCACGTAACGGTGCACCGCCGAACCACCGTCGAAACCGTGCCACAGCAGGCGGATTCGCCCGACGAACTCGTAGCACGCGTCGATCGGCAACAGCAGGCACTGCGCCGCGGCGGCATCGCGATCGGGCACCCTGATCAACAGCGCCTCCACATCGTCCGCGAGATCGGCGAATTCGCCGTGCCGTTCGACGAAGCGCTGCCAATCACGGAGCGGCAGTTCGGATTCGGTCGCCCCGGCCGGGCCGGGATACAGGGCGACGGTGCGGTTCGCGGCCGAGTTGCGGAAGAAGAAGGCCAGGCCGACCGGGATCTCCAGCCCGTCCCATTCCGGCAGGCTCAGGGTGAAGTCCGGAAACGACAGGTACCGCTGCGGCACGGCCCGGAAGCGCAGCGCGGCGCGACGGTCGGTGAACAGCAGATAGCAGCCGCGGCATACGCACATCAGTTGTCGCGCTTCGACGTCGACGACGTGCTGATGTTCCTCGGCGATGGCTTCCGCGCACATCTCACACCGCTCGCCGGGGGCCGGGGCGGGTGGCCGATCGGCCGCGATCCGCCGCAGTGCCCGTACCGTCGGATTCATCAGGTCACCCCCGCGGGCACCGCGACCGACAGTTCGCCCGAGCGCACCAGCACCGGGAACGGTTCCAGATGGCCGTCGCCGTCGAGCCGGTCCCCGGCGTGCACCACGTCGAAGTGGGCACGGCAACTCGGACAGCGCAACACCGGATCACCGGACCCGAGTCCGCGGTGCAGCGCCGCGCCCGCCAGGGACCGCCCGCACACCGCGCACAAGTCGCGGTAGACGTAGACCTCCTCGCCGACGCGGCAGGCCAGCAGCGCGGTACCGCCCAGTTCGAACCCGCCCACCTCGCCGGCTGCCAGATCGGCCAATTCCGGTGCGGCAAGCCAGTTTCCGCCGGATCGCACACGAGAGAACAGCGTGTCCGGTGCGATCACCGCGGCCTCGCCGGACGGTTCGGCCGCGGCTACCTCGATCGCGGTGATCTCCGGCGCGGCCGCGCGCACCGCATCCTCCACCGCCAGCTCCAATGTCACCGCCGAGGACGGGCAACTGCGGCAGCTGCCGGTCAGTTCGAGCCGGACCACGCCCTCCCCGGTGATGTCGAGCAGGCGCACATCGCCACCGTGCGAACCCAGGTACGGGCGCACACTGTCGAGCCCGGCGGCGACCCGGGTCCGCACGTCGTGCGGATGCAGACCGTGGACCAACAGCAGACTGGCCACGAGATCGTCCTGGATCAGGCGCCGCACCGCGACGTCGTCGAGGCTCTCGACGATGCGCCGCAGCCCGGCGCCGTACAGATCCACGACCTCGCCGACGAGCGCCTCGGCTCGTTCCCGGGCCACCGTGCCGTGCGCCGACGCGGCATCGAGCAGGCTCTCGATCCGATCGCCCACACCGCGCCACCGGTCGTCATCGACCGCTGCGTCGGGATCGTTGTCTTCGGAGCGCGTGAGCATCGCCTCCTCCACCGTGGCCCGGCCGGTGCGACCGGGCCGGGCGTTATTCGCCGGTCAGCGTCTGGGTCGGGGAGTGCAGGGCATCCAGCGATTTGCCCTTGCCCAGATACATGTGCACGCCGCAGGGCAGGCAGGGATCGAAGCTGCGCACCGTGCGCATGATGTCGATGCCCTTGAAATGCTCCCGATCGTTCTCCTCGAAGATCGGCTGGCCCTGCACCGCGTCCTCGTAGGGGCCCGGGGTGCCGAAACTGTCGCGCGGGTTCGCATTCCACGGCGTCGGCGGATACGGGTGGTAGTTGGCGATCTTGCCGTCGCGGATCACCATGTGGTGCGAGAGCACGCCGCGCACGGCCTCGGTGAATCCGCAGCCGATGCTTTCGTCGGGCACCTCGAACTTCTCCCAGGTCTTGGTGTGGCCGGCGCGGATCTCGGCGAGCGCCTGCTCGGCGAAGTGCAGTGCGCAGGCGGCCGCATAGGCCTGGAAGTAGGTGCGGGCGCGGTCGCGTTCGATGGTGTTGCTCCCGTACGCCGGGATCTTCCACTCGAACTCCACCGGCCCCTTCAGCGCGGTCTTGGGCAGATTGATCTGCACGCTGTGTCCGGTCGAACGCACATAGCCGATGTCGACCAGTCCGGCCAGCGCGGTCGACCACAGCCGGGCCAGCGGGCCGCCGCCGGTGTCCAGGGCGAGGTGATCGGTGCCGTCGAACCAGCGCGGTGACATCACCCAGCTGTACTTCTCGTCCAGATCACGCTTCTGCGGTTTGGGGTTGGTGTGTTGGTTCCAGGGGTGCCGCCGGTCCACCGGATTGCCCAGCGGATCGGTCTTCACGAACATCTCCTGGTCGGTCCAGTCGTCGTAATACGAACTGCCCAAAAGGATTCGGATGCCGAGGTTGATGTCGACGAGCGAGGTGGTGACCAGTTTGCCGTCCACGACCACGCCCGGGGTCACGAACATCTTCCGACCCCAGTTCTCCATGTCCCGGTAGGTGAAGTTGCAGACCTCCGGATCCTGGAACGAACCCCAGCAGCCCAGCAGCGTGCGCCGCAGCCCGACCTTCTCGTAGCCGGGTATGGCGGTGTAGAAGAAGTCGAACAGATCGTCGTGCATCGGCACGACCTTCTTCATGAATTCCACGTACCGCATCAGCCGCGACATGTAATCGGTCATCAGCTGGATGGTTGCCACCGTTCCGACGCCGCCGGGATACAGCGTGGAGGGATGTACGTGCCGACCTTCCATGAGGCAGAACATCTCTCGCGTATAGCGGCTGACCTGTAGCGCCTCCCGGTAGAACTCACCGGTGAACGGATTGAGCGCCTCCATGATCTCGCCGATGGTGCGGTAGCCGTGCATCGCCGCGTGCGGCGCCTCGGTCCTGCGGGCGGTGTCCAGGACGCTGGGATTGGTCTCGGCGACCATTTTCTCGCAGAAGTCCACGCCGACCAGATTCTCCTGGAAGATGTTGTGGTCGAACATGTATTCCGCGGCCTCGCCGAGATTGACGATCCATTCACCCAGATGCGGCGGTTTCACCCCGTAGGCCATGTTCTGGCAGTAGCAGGAACAGGTCGCGTGGTTGTCACCGCAGATGCCGCAGATGCGGCTGGTGATGAAATGCGCGTCGCGCGGATCCTTGCCGCGCATGAATATCGAGTAGCCGCGGAAGATGGACGAGGTGCTGTGACATTCGACCACTTCCCGGTTCTCGAAATCGATCTTCGTATAGATGCCGAGGCTGCCCACGATGCGGGTGATCGGGTCCCACGCCATTTCGACGAGCGAATCCGGCTCGATCTTCTTGTGTGAAGCCTCCGGGATGATCTGGGTCATCGGGAGATCCTCCTACCAGGTGCGAGTGGCCCCTGTATCCAATTTCTCCCCCCGGTGCCGCCAGTGCGGCTCCCTGTCGACCGTGCGACCGGTGATGTGCCGCAGGCTGCGGATCACCGATCCGTACAGCTCCGATGCCGTGGACGAGAGTTTTCCGCCGGGTGGTTCGTCCATGAACGGCATGAACATGTCCGGGAAGCCCGGCATCGTGCAGCCGATGCAGATGCCGCCGACATTCGGGCACCCGCCCACGCCGTTGAGCCAACCGCGTTTGGGCACATTGCATTTCACGACCGGCCCCCAGCATCCCAGCTTCACGATGCATTTCGGCGAGCCGTATTCGCCGGCGAAATCGCCCTCCTCGTAGTACCCCGCGCGGTCGCAGCCCTCGTGGACCGTCGCGCCGAACAGCCATTTGGGTCGCAGGGCTTCGTCGAGCGGAATCATCGGGGCTTGCCCGGTGGCCATATAGAGCAGATAGGTCAGCGTCTCGGACAGATTGTCCGGCTGGATCGGGCAGCCGGGCACGCAGACGATCGGAATACCGGCCTTGGACTTCCAGTCCCAGCCGAGATAGTCCGGCACACCCATCGCGCCGGTCGGATTACCGGCCATCGCGTGAATTCCGCCGTAGGTCGCGCAGGTGCCGACCGCAACCACGGCGGTGGCTTTCGGCGTCAGGCGATCGAGCCATTCGCTGGTCGTCATGGGCTGATTCGTCTCGGGATTGTTACCGAAGCCGCACCAATAGCCGCCGTCGCCGTGAATCTGTTCGTTGGGAATGGATCCCTCGACGACGAGTACGAACGGCTCGAGTTCACCGCGATCGGCCTTGAAGAACCATTCGAGGAAATCGTCGGCTCCGCCGGTCGGGCCGCATTCGAAATCGATGAGCGGCCAATGTACGGCGATCTTGGGCAAGCCGGGAAGCGCTCCGAGAGCGATCTCCTCGACACTGGGCTGGGTGGCGGCAGTCAACGCCACCGAATCGCCGTCGCAACTCAGGCCCGCGTTGATCCACAGCACGTGTATCAGCGTTTGCTCGGCCTCGACTGCTTCCTGTGTGGGCATCAGCGCCACCTTCCCGAGCCGGCGGGGGCTGGCCGGTCCGGCTCGAAGCGTCTCGATCTACTGTATACCAACCTGTGATTCAGGTCACATCTGCCACATCATTTTAAGCTTGCTGGAAAGTAACCTCAATGGGCCGCTCGGGGATGAAACGACGCCTGTCGTTCAGCCGGTCGTACCATTCGCCGAGTCCTTCGCCCGTCGTCGCCGACAGCGCCAGCACTTCGACGCTCGGATTCGTCGCGCGGGCGTAGTGTGCGCACTCGTCGAGATCGAAATCGACGTAGGGCAGCAGGTCGATCTTGTTGATCAGCACCAGCCCGGCCGCGGCGAACATGTGCGGATACTTCAGCGGTTTGTCCGTCCCCTCGGTGACCGAGACGATCACGACCTTGGCCTGCTCGCCGAGGTCGAACAGCGCCGGGCACACCAGATTTCCGACGTTCTCGATGAAGACGACGCCGCGGTCCGGCGGGTTCAGCGCGTCCAGTGCCCTCCGAGTCATCGCCGCGTCCAGATGACAGCCCGCGCCGGTGTTGATCTGCACGACCCGGCAGCCCGTGGACGCGATGCGCTGGGAGTCGAGCGCGGTCTCCTGATCGCCCTCGATGACCCCGATCGGGAGGTTCGGGCATTCGCGGATGGTTCGCTCGAGCAGCGTGGTCTTGCCCGCGCCGGGCGAGCTGGTCAGGTTCAGCGCCAGGATTCCGCGGTCGGCGAACCACTGCCGATTGCGCTGTGCCAGTTCGTCGTTCTTGGCGAGCACCCGCTGTTCCAGGATCACCGTCTCGGTGGCCGGATGACCGTGATCATGGGGGTGCGGATGCTCGTGCTCGTGCTCGTGGTCGTGTGGTTCGGTGATCACCGCTGTGCTGTCGCGGCCGCATCCGCAGGTAGCGCACATGGATCGCTCACCTCCATCGAACGAATTCGCAGGTCTCGGCCCGCGCTGATATCGACGTCCGCACTTCCGCAGTCGCACAGGGGAATCGGCTCGTACAGGGTGAACTCGCGCCCGCAACGATGACAGTGTCCCCGGGCGGGAACCTCCTCGATGATCAGCTCGGCGCCCTCGGCGAGGCTGCCCTCGGCCGCCAGTTCGAAACAGAACTGCAGGGCGTCCGGCACCACCGCGCACAGCGCTCCGACCGCGACGGTCACGCGATATATTCGCCGACCCGCCGCATGCTCACATGCCCCGCTGATGATTCCCTGTGCAATTGCCAGCTCATGCATGAGATATCTCGATTCCTCGGATACTCATCGATCGCGGAACGCCGACTCACTGAGCATACCCCCGCGACATCGCTGCGGAACAGGTACGCAGATGCCGCTGGGGTGGTCGGCCGACACCTGAGGGGCATCATCCCTCGGATGGCGACGAAGGATTGCTCCAATGTTGCGATCTGTGAGGGGTATGCCGCTGTCGAGGCCGGGCAGTCGTGCGGTGCGACGTGTCGACGAGGAGGTATCGCGGTTCGGCAGAACCGGCAGCACTCGTGAGCGACCGGAGGGGCTCTTGCCCACGAGGTTGCCCGCTATGCCGGAAATGCTTGGAGGCCAGAGGTATTGGTCACGGCGTGACGAATACCTATGGCCTGAAAGAGGTTCGGCGAGCCGGTTAGTCGAATGCGCAGCCGGAGACCGGTTTTCCGGCCAAGCGGTCGACCAGGTAGCCGATGGCGTTGTTGGTGCCGTAGCCGTCGATCAGTTCGGGGCCGAAGTGGTTGGGCAGGACCGCGCCGGGGAGGACGGGCGGCAGGTCGTTGGTGCGGAAGGTGACCGTGGCCCCCTTCGCGCACCAGTCCGCGGCGAGCCGGCGGGCCTGGCCGTAGGGCACGGTGTCGTCGTTGCGGCCGCTGGTGATCAGCACCGGGGAGCTGGGGCGCAGGGTGCCGATGCGCTGGTCGTCCAGGACCCGCACGGCCGCGGGGATGGCGTTGAGGTTGTCCAGCATCGAGCGGTGGTCGACGGTGAGCGCACTGGTGTGCATGAACGGCTGCCGCACGATGACGTCGCCGATGCATTCGGTGGCCAGGGTGTCGAGCACCGCGCGTCCCTGCGGGGTGGCCGTGGTTTCCAGCGCGCTGCGCAGCTGCGGGTACCGCGCGACGAATCCGTTGATCGCGAAGCCGATCACCCCGCTGATCAGCGTCCCGTCGACCTGGCCGAGCACCTTGGCCAGATCCGCGGGCGGCGCGCCCGCCCAGGTGCCCTTCAGATTCAGCTCGGGCGCGTAGCTCGGCTGCAACTCCGCGGCCGCCGCGGTCGCCCCGCCGCCCTGGGAGTAACCCCAGAAGACCAGGGGAGTGCTCTCCGGAACGCCGCCGAGACGGTCCGCGGCCCGCGCGCCGTCCAGGACCGCGTGCGCCTCTTCGACCCGATTCACATAGGTGTGGATGCCAGGTGTGCCGAGGCCGATGTAATCGGTGACCAGAACGCGCGCACCCATCGAACTCCACGCCGCCGCGGCGATCGCCTCCTGATTGGGCGACATCGACAGCGGGTCGGTGCTGACGACGAATCCGGTGGAGAACGCGATCGAGGGCGCGCACTGGGTGCCCTGACCGACCGTGCCCGGCGCGATCACCACCGTCGGCCGCGGGCCGGACCGCTGCCACGGCCGCGTCGGCTCGATGTAGGTGCCGCTGACCGCGGCGGGCGTCCCGTCCTGGGTGCGTGAGGTGTACATCACGCGCTGTGCGGCCACCGGCCACTGCCCGCCGCCACCCGGCAGCGTCGCGAAGACCGGCATCGGCTCGGATTTGACGATCGCTCCCGCCTGGGCGGGCAGCTGGGCAGGCGGGGTGTAGAAGGCGCCGGACGGTGCGGCAGCGGCGGACCCGCAGGTTCCGGCGTAGGATCCGGCCGCCACGGCCACGGCGGCGACGGTGCACGCGGCGAACCGCCGTAGTCGCGAGTCGAGTTGTCGCACTGGATATTTCCCCTCTGTTGATGCCCCAAGCCGGGCGAGCGTGGATTCGGCTGGTCGCGGCGGACTCAGATGACGGTGCCCACGTCCCGCGGCACCAGGTGGTCCATGGCGCGTTCGGCGACGGCCGCGATGGTCATCGAGGGGTTGCACGCCCCGCAGTTGCCCGGGATCAGCGCGCCGTCGAGCACATAGAGTCCGCGCTGCCCGTGCACCCGGCCGTCGACGTCGCACACCGCGCCCATACTCGCCCCGCCGAGCGGATGCCAGGTCGAGGGGAACTCGAGGTTGGTATCGGTCAGGACGGCGTTCGGCCCGGCGATCTTGTGCGCCAGCGGCCCGATCCGGCCGTTCTGGATGGCCGTATCGCCCTCCAGCGGCCAGCGCAGCACGGCGTTGTCGTCGGCCGAGGTGTAGTCGAAGTGGCCGCGCGTCTTGCTCACGCCGTAGCCGACCATCATCGTGCTGTGCAGATCCATCCCCATCGGCGGGATGGACGCCTGGATGATCGTCGCCGCGGTGGCCGGATCACTCCAGTTCAGGCTGCCGAAGACGACCGGGCCGCCCTGCGGGTAGCCGAATGCCTCGTCGGGCTGGGCCCAGACGTAGATGCGGTCGGCATTGGTGCCCCAGTTGCCACCCAGCCCATCGGGCATATCCGGGATGTGGCCCTTGCCCGCGGTGCGCACGAGCAGCTTGGTGGTGTTGAGGCTGCCCGCGGCCATGATCAGCGCCGGGGTGATGAGGATCAGATTCTCCAGGACCTTGCCGGAGGTGTCGATCCGGTTCACCGAGACGCTCCAGCGGCCGTCCTTGGCCCGTTGGATATCGGTGACCTCGTGCAGTGTGCGGACCTCGACCTTGCCGGTGGCCTCGCCCGCGGCGATGTAGGTGACGTCGACCGAATGCTTACCGCCGTTGTTGACCCCCATCGCTCCCGCGCCATTGGTGTAGGAGGGGGTCATCTTGCCGCGCAACTCGTCCAGCGCGTAGTTCCAGTCGATCGGCATCGGGATCTTCGATACCGGCAGCCCGGCCTTGCGGGCGTGTTCGGCGAAGATCCGGGCGGCCTGGTAGTTCGGGCTGTCGATCAGCGCATCGGGTGCGGTCTGCAGTTGCAGCATGCGCGCCACGCGCGGATAGTGCACCCGGTTCATCGTCTGCCAGTCCATCTCCGCCGGGAACAGGGAGTTGAACACGGCCTCGGTCGGCTGGAGTGACATCCCTTGGTAGACAAGCGATCCGCCGCCGACACCGGCCGCGCACAGGGCGGTCATATTGTCCCCGGCCACCGCCTCGACCAGACCGGTGTAGGGCTCGAAGATCAACGGCGTGCCGAAGACGTTCGGGTTCGAGCGGTACCAGAGGATGCGCTTGTCCGGCTTGGTGGCCAGCGGGAATGTGGTCGAGTTCGGACCGGTCTGCCAGCGCCGGCCGCGCTCGAGCACCAGGACCGGAACCCCCGCCTGTGCCAATCGCAGTGACGCCACGCCACCGCCGAAGCCCGAGCCGATCACGATGACGCGATGTTCCTCGCGGGTGACCCGCACGCGTGCGGCCGGATTCCGTTGGGCGCGTGCGATTCCCGGGCTCGCCAGCGCGATCCCGGTGGCGGCGGTCGCGCCCAGGAAGGAACGACGCGAGAGTGCGGGCATGGATGACCTCCAGAACGCCGACGGACATCTCCGCACGTCGCGTGAGGCCGAACATCCCGACCGTCCGCCACACTGCGGAAGTTTGCCCGAATCGGCGTGTTCGGGCTCGCTAAAACTAGACAGTCCAGAGTAAAAGTGTCAAGAATTACTGTCGTGCTTGGAGATCAATGCTGTGTGAGCGACAACGCAGGCACCACCCAGCGCGTGATCAGTCGCCGCAGATCGTCGTCGGACTCGACGTCCGGATCGTCGAAGAGGACCACCGACAATCCCAGGCGGATCCCGATTTGGGCGATATCGTCGAACTGTGGCTCGATCGCCGGATCCAGCTTCGTCAGCGGACGGAGCAATTCGTGGGCAATGGGTTTCGCGCGGGAGATCATATCGGCGTCGAAGATCGGATTTCCGGGCTCGATGCGGATCAAGCGCGACAGGATCGGGTCGTCCCGGACCACCGCGCGCCCCACGACGAACAGTTCGACGATGTATTCGGCGGCCGTATCGATCTCGCCGAGCCGGTCGCGCAGTCCGCTCGTGGCGCGCAGCAGCAGATCCGCCATCGCCTCGGAGACCAGATCCTCGCGGGAGCCGAAATTGGAGTACACGGTCTGGCGGGTCACCCCGGCCGCGTGCGCGGCGGCGGCGATGTTCACACCGCCGAAGCCCTCGCTCGCGATCAGTTCGAGCGTGGCGTCCAGAATCTTCCTCCGCGACCGCATCTCACCAGTATCTGCGATCGTCGGCGGGGGCGTTGCTGAACGTTGCCGGGCGTGCCGCAGGCCCGAGTCGCTGTGTCCGGCGCCGGCCGGAGCCGAGCGATCGGGCATGGCAGCGACACGTTGAGAGCGATTTCTCGGCAACAGGCACACTGAACCGAAATCAGCCCGCGTCGGAGTGGCGCACGGTGTCGCGTTCGTCGGAGGAGGAACCCGAGGCCACCTCCATACCGCGGTTGAAGGCCGCGATGACGGTCGGATCCAGGCGGAACGGCTGGGCGGGATCCTGTGTGGCCGGCCGGTCGCGGGCGCGGCGGGCGGCCGGCTCGTTGTTCGCGGTCAACCGGCGCATCACCCGCTCCAGGATGGGCAGGATCTCGGTGATCTCCAACGTCTTGTCCGCGACCCGGCCCATCAGCGCATAGGACATATTGGCCAGGACCAGGCCGACATCCTCGATGTACTCCAGCTCCGCGCCGCCGAAGATCTGCCCGGCCACCGGCAGTACCGCGTCCAGGCCCTGGGTGTCCAGCCGCGTCCCGCCCGGACCCGAACGGGCGCGGTGGAAGGCCTCGAGCATCTTCGGGCTGCGTTCCCACGGCTGGAACACGCTGTGCAGCACGCGCATCAGGCCGTCGTGCAGCGTCTCCTCCGGTGCGGGCGGTGCGAGGTCCGGGTACGCGTGATCGGCCATCCACCGCTCGATCGCGGTGACGATCAGTTCGTCTCGGGTGTGGAACAGCTTGTAGACCGTCGCCAGCGAAACGCGGGCACGACGAGCCACCTCCCGCAGCTGCACCGCGTCGTAACCTTCGGTTTGCAGCAACGTGAGCACCACGTCGATGATCTGCTCCGACGCGTCGCGTCCAGGGGCCCGACTCACTCGATTACTGTAACACGGTTACCGCAGTAACATTGTTACTCGGCTTTCCCGGGCCGTGCTCGGCGGGGAAATCGGCGGAATTGCCGAACGTGCGCGGAGCGTTTGCGGCACAACGGCATTGACGCCCCGGTCGCGCTGCCGAACGGGACGACGATACGCGCCCGCCGATCGCGGGCGGCGGCGGGGTGTGGGATCAATCGCGAATCATGCTCTGCCGCACCTTGTATTTCTGGATCTTGCCGCTGGGGGTGCGCGGAAAATCCTCGACCACGTGGATCTCCTCTGGCCACTTCTGCTTGGCCAGGCCCACCTCGGCGAATTGCGCGCGCAGCTCCTCGAGCGACGGTGCGGGCGAGCCCGCGGCCAGGCGCACCACCGCCGCGACGTGCTCACCGAGGCGGGCATCGGGTGCGGCGACGGCGACGGCCTCGGCGATGTGCGGCATGCTCAGCAACACCTCCTCCACCTCGAGTGCGCTGATGTTCTCCCCGCCGCGGATGATCAGATCGGTGGTGCGGTCGGTGATGGTCAGGTAGCCGTCCGCGTCCAGGACGCCGATATCGCCGGTGTGGTACCAGCCCTGCGCGTCGAACGCCTTCTCGGTGAGGGCGTCGTCGGTGTAGCCGAGGCACAGATCCGGTCCGCGACTGAGGATTTCGCCGTCCTCGGTGAGCATGATCTCGACGCCGGGTTGCGGATCGCCATCGGTGTAGAGGCGCTTGTGGCGTGGGTCGGTGGCGTCCGATGCGGTGATCGAGGGATGTTCGGTACTGCCGTAGGAGCGGTAGACCGTCAGGCCCAGATCGGTGAGGCGTTCGGTGACCGAGGCCGGGACCGACGCGCCGCCCATGCCGGCGTACTTCATCCGCGCCAGGTGGGCCGGGCCGAAGGTGGGATGTTCGATGAGGCTGGTCAGGTAGTATGGCACCCCGCCGCCGATGGTGACGTCATAGGTGGTCATCAGGTTCAGGATCAGCTCCGGATTCCAGGTGTCCACCAGGTCGACCGAGATGCCGTCGCGGATCGGGATGAGGAATGCGTTGAGCATGCCGATGAAATGCCCGACCGGTGCGGCGGTGATCTGCGGGCCCAGATCGTCGGGGTAATGCTCGGCGAGCTGGCGGGTCTCGCAGCCGAGGGTCTGATGGCTGTGCACCACGCCTTTGGGCGCGCGGGTGGTTCCGGAGGTGAACGCGATCAGGGCGGGGCCGCTGGGGTCCACCGCGGTCACTCCCTCGAACGGCTCGGCCGCGAGCAGGTCCTCGAAGGTGCTCCCGACGATTCCGGTGACCGGCACCTGCTCGTACACCGCGGGGTCGTAGCTGATCGATCCGAAGTGGTCGGTGGTCACGAATGCCTTGGGTCGCACCGCGTCCAGGATGTACCGCACCTCGCGGGGGCCGTAGATGTGCACGATCGGGACCACCATCGCGCCGAGAAATGTTGTGGCCCAGAAGGTTGCGGCGGCCTCCATCCAATTGGGCAGTTGGAAGGCGACGGCGTCGCCCGGCCCCACGCCGCGCTCGCGCAGCCCCTGGGCCAGGCGGCGAGCGATCAGTTCGACCTCGCCGAATGTGCCGGTGTAGGGCCGGATCGCGGAGTGGACGCGCAATGTCGCGCCGGGTGCCGAGGCCAGGCCGCGCGCCAGCAGGTCGCCCAGGGTGTCGCGGGTCCACCACCCCTCGTCTTCATAGCGTTTGACCAGTTCGGTGGGGATCGTGCGCATGGTGGACTCCAAGTCCGGATGCGCGGGCGTGACGGCCACACCCGCGGGCTGCCGGGTGGTTGCAGGGATCATCGAAACGAGGGCAACGGGGGCTGTCCGTGGCGGATATACTATTCTCCGATTACAAGAATTCCAATATCTCGATTGGAGAACCGGCCGTGGTGGACCTCGAGTTGGACGACGGGCTGGCAGTGGTCACCATCGACCGCCCCCAAGCGCGCAACGCCATCGCGCCCGAGACGATGGATCAGCTCGACGAGGCGCTGGACGCCGCCAAGGGCGCTCGCGCTCTGGTGATCCGGGGCGCCGGGGACAAGGCGTTCGTCTCGGGCGGTGACCTCAAACAGCTCGCCGCGATTCGCACCCTCGACGGTGCGGCGGAGATGGCCTGGCGCATGCGCGGCATCTGCGATCGACTCGCGGAATTCCCGGCCCCGGTGATCGCCGCCCTCAACGGACACGCCTTCGGCGGCGGTGCGGAGGTGGCCGTCGCCGCGGATATCCGGATCGCCGCCGACGACATCCGGATCGGATTCAATCAGGTCGCCCTCGGCATCATGCCGGCCTGGGGCGGCGCGGAGCGCCTGGCCGCACTCGTCGGCCGCGGCCGCGCGCTCCTGCTCGCGGGTGCGGGCACGGTGCTCGACGCCGCCGAGGCCGAACGCCTCGGCCTGATCGATCGCGTACTCCCGCGCGAGTCCTTCGAGGAGGGCTGGCGTGCGGCGGCCCGCTCCCTGGCCAACGTCCCGGCCGGCCGCATCAAACACGTCCTGTCCGGAGTCACCCCCGCCGAGGCCGTGGATGCCTTTGCCCACCTGTGGATTTCGGATGAACACTGGGCCGCGGCGGACCGGGCGCTGAACAAGGTGAAGAAGTAGCGCGCCGGGTCACCTCACGCGTGCCCCGCACACCGCGAACTAGCCTGAACTCGTGCCTCGCTTGCTGATCATCCATCACACCCCGTCGCCGCACCTGCAGGCGATGTTCGAAGCCGTGGTCTCGGGTGCGACCGATCCGGAGATCGAGGGCGTGGAGGTCGTGCGCCGCGCCGCGCTGGAGGTCACCGCGCCGGATGCGCTGGCCGCCGACGGCTACCTGCTCGGCACCCCGGCCAACCTCGGATACGTCAGCGGTGCGCTCAAACACGCACTGGACACCATTTACTACCCGTGCCTGGACTCGACCAAGGGCCGTCCGTTCGGCCTCTACCTGCACGGCAACGAGGGCACCGAAGGGGCTGTGCGCGCGGTGGATTCGATCACGACAGGGCTGGGGTGGGTGAAGGCCGCCGAGTACGTCATCGCGTCGAACAAGCCCAGCAAGGGCGATATCGAGGCATGCTGGGAACTCGGCGCGACGGTTGCCGCTCAACTCATGGGGTAGTGAAGACCCCCGCCGCCCGGACGCTTTCGGCTTCCCCCTGAAATCAACGGCTCACGCCGGGGCTGCGGCCCCGGCATACTCGAACGCGATACGTTCCGAGATTCGGCCGGTGCGCGTGCCGGCCGGTGGGGCGAGGTGGTCGTTCCCGGCATACGGGACTGGGAAGAGGTGAGAACGCTGTGGAGTCGACATATCAGGGGGCGGTCCGGCCGCGACGGATCGGGCTGGTCGAGGATCACGAATCCGTGGCGCTCGGGCTGGCCAGCATGCTGGCTCCCGAGCCGGATCTGGACCTGATCATCACCGTCGGCACCGTGGCTGAATTACTCTCTGCTGCAACGGAATTGGATTTGGTAGTACTCGATCTGCGGCTTGCCGACGGATCGGCGCCGGAGGACAACGTGCGCACGCTGCGCGCGAGCGGGCACGAGGTGCTCGTCTTCACCGGCGCGGACAACCCGTTCCTGGTCCGCGCGGCCGCCCGAGCGGGGGTGCTCGGGGTGGTCCGCAAATCCGAGGATGTGCAGACGGTGGTGTCCGCGGTACGCGCGGCCGCATCGGGTGAACAGGTGGTCACCACCGATTGGGCCGCGGCCATCGACGGAGATCCGCAACTGCCCGACGTCGGGCTCAGTCCGCGTCAGCAGGAGGTGCTCACGCTGTACGCCTCGGGGGAGAAGGCCTCGCGGGTGGCGCGGATGACCGGTCTGTCCGAGCAGACCGTCAACGACTACCTCGGCCGGATCCGGCAGAAGTACGCCGACGCCGGGCGTCCCGCACCCACCAAGACGGATCTCTACAAGCGGGCGGTGGAGGACGGGTGGCTGCCGGTGCCCGAACGCAACCCACGGGCATGACCGTGTCCGCGGTGCGGGGCCTCCCGCGCGCGGGTTCCGGTGCGCGGGCGGCGGAAGGTATCCGCCGGACGGGGAGATATGTTGTGTCGCACCATGTCTCGCCGACCGCGTCGGAGAGGATCAGGCGGCGCCTGGGCCTGTCAATGGGGCTGGGCGGGGTGATCATGGGCCTGGTGACCGTGCCGGAGATCCTCGAGCAGGGCCGGGCGGCGCCGGGCTGGTGGAGTCCGGTCGCGGCGCTGCTCACCTTCGGCGGATTCCCGGTGCTGGCCGCGGTGTCGGTCCGGTCGCGTCCCGCGGTGATCCGCGCGGTGTCGGGCGTGACGGCGCTGAGTTTCCTTGTCGCACTGGCGATCACGCCGATCGTTGTGCGGCCGCACACGCTCGACGCGTCCTCGGTATGGCTGTATCGGATGCTGCCGCTGGGCATGCTCGCCGCCGCGTTGGCCTGGCGGCTGCTGTACTCGGTGACTTACCTGCTGGTCGGGTCGACCGCGGTGGCATTCGTCAACGTGTATCTGGTCGAGCAGTTCAGCGCGATGTCGGCCCTGAGCGGTCTGCTGCGAGCCTGCGGGCTTGCGACCCTATTTCTGTGGTGTGTGACCTGCGCCGAGGGCGCGGCCGCGCGGGTCGATCGGGAGTCCGCCGTTGCCGGTCGGCGCGCGGCCGCGACGGCCGCATCCACCGCCCGCGACCACGAACGCGCCCGGTTCGCCGCGCTCATCCACGACGCGGTGCTGTCCACGCTGCTGGATGCCTCCCGGGGCGCCGAGGACGCGCCCGCGGGCGCCCCCAAACCCTGTCCCGGCAGCTCACCCGGCGAGGTCTCGGTGCTGCGGCGGCAGGCGCAGTCGACGCTGGATCAGCTCGACGAGATCCGGGTCGACGTGCGCGAACCCGATGTGCTCGACGCGCGGTCGGCGGTGATCTTCCTGCGTTCGGCGGTGCACGAGATCAATCCCGGTATTCGTTTCGCCACTCGCACCTGGCCCGGATTCGACGATCTGCGCATGCCCGTCGCCGTCGCCGGGACGTTGGCCGCGGCGCTGGGCGAGGCGGTTCGCAACAGCCTGCGCCACGCCGCGATCCCCGGACAGCCGGTGCACCGCACGGTCACCTGCACCATCAGCGCGGGCAGTATCCGGCTCGTATTCAACGACGACGGCGCGGGTTTCGATGTGGCGCGGGTATCCGTGGACCGGCTGGGCATCTCGGTGAGCATTCTGGGACGGATGCGTCAACTGGCCGGTGGCGCTGGTTTCGTCGAATCGCAACCGGGCGAGGGCACCACCGTGACGCTGGTGTGGGGTGGCGATGGATCGGCGTGACGCGGGCGGCGCCGATTCGGATCCCCGATTCGTGCTACAGGATCTGCTGGGCCTGCGCGGCGGTATGGCGTGGCTGTTCGTACTGATCCTGGAACTGATCATCGTGCTGTACATGCTCGGCAATCTGCAGGCCGCGTCCGTGACGCAGACCCTGGTCGCGCTCGCGATCATGGCCGTGGCCGGGGCGCTGGTACTGCTGGTGCCGGTCGATCCGCTGCCGTGGCCCGCGACGGTGTTCGTCACCGCAGCGGGGCCCGTGGCGACCGCGCTGACGGCGGTTGATCTGGGATCCGCGCCCGCGCACCACGTCGTGTGGACGGCCTTCGCCTGCTCCTACGTCCTGGCCGCGCTGGTGGTGCGCGGCCGGATCGCGGCGGCGTGGGTGAGCGTGGCCGCCTCGGCGTCGGTCCTGGTGACCGCGGGCCTGCGGATCGACGTGCGGTTCGACGCGATCGTCTCGGCATCGATCGTCCCGATCGGCACGGTCGCGGCCGTTTCGGCGTTCGCGGTGATCATCCGGCCGACCCAGCGTTCGCTGCGGATGCTGCGCGAGGAGGCCACGATCCGCGCGGCGGCCGAGGCGACGATGGCCGCCGCGGACGGTGAGCGGATCCGCCAGCTGGCCCGGCTGGATCGGGTGGCCCGGCCGATTCTGGAGCGGATTGCCGACGGCGCCGTCCTGACCGCCGCCGAGCGCGAACAGTGCCGTTTGCTCGAGGCCGAACTGCGCGATGGTCTGCGCGCGCCGCAGTTGGTGACCGAGGAGCTCAGCGGCGCGGCCCGGGGTGCGCGGTCACGCGGGGTCGAGGTGGTACTTCTCGACGACGGAGGTTTCGAGGGGGTGCCGCAGTGGGTGCGTCAACGCGTGATCGATTCCGCCGTGAAGCAATTGGACGCCGCGAACTCGGGATCGGTGACGGTGCGGGTGCTGCCGCTGGGGCGGCGAGTGCTGGCCACCGTTTTGGCGCACGCCGCCGACGACGACCGGCGCACCGAGATCGATACCGACGGCAATGTCGCGGTGAGCACGTGAGTGAGCGCGCCGGTGATATTTCGCGGCAGGCGTGATCGATCCGCTCGGGCGAGGACAGTCGGTGCACCCGGGCGCCGCCCTGGCGTCACGGTGACGTCATATTGCTGACGCTCTGCGAAATGCATTGTGCCCGAATGTGTTTCATTCCTCTCGACGCCCCGGCCCGCCCCACCGCGTCTGATCGCGCAAGGCGTCCTGGACGGTGCTGGACAGCCACGAGTTCAACGACATGCCGTTCTGCTCGGCGGCCTGCTGCGCACGGGTCTTGATCTGGTCGACCATGCGCAGGGTGACGCGGCTGATGTCGCCGGTGATGTCCTCGAGGGTCGGCCCCTCCTCGTCGGGCGACGGCGCGTTCTTGCGAACGTCGACCGTCGCGTCCGTCCCGTTCAGCGAGACGTGCACGGTGCGATCGCCGAGCGCCTCGCTGACCTCGGCGGCCAGATCCGACAGCGCCGCCAGCAGGGTCAGCCGCGCGGCGTTCTCGGTCGCGGATGCCAGCGCCGCGGCAGTGGCCTGCGTCTTCTCGTCGCCGAGTGCGGCAGCGGCGACCAGGTCCTCGCGCAGCCGCGCGGTGTACTTATCGATATCCATGACGCCATTGTGACGTCATGGATGACATCATTCAAGGAAAATGCCGGTGACAAGCCCTCGGGCGCCGAAACAGCCGAAGCGAAGTGGCGGCCACGCCGGGAGAAAACATGCCGGAGCGAAGCGGGGGCAACAGACCCAGTAGCCTTTTGACCATGACGAACGGTGAATCGACGGGGACCGGGCTGCGCGCGTCCGGCACGGTCGGTGTCGCGATGGTGACTCCCTTTACTGCCGACGGCAAGCTCGATGTCGATGCCGGCGTCGCACTGGCCGACCATCTGGTCGATCGGGGGGTCGATCTGCTCGCCATCTCCGGGACCACCGGCGAGTCGCCGACCACCACCGATTCGGAGAAGTTCGATCTGTTGCGAGCGGTCGTCGACGGGATCGGTGGCCGCGCGACCGTCATCGCCGGAGCGGGCACCTACGACACCGCGCACAGCATCGAGCTGGCCCGCAACGCCCAGCGCGCGGGCGCACAGGGGTTGCTGGTGGTGACCCCGTACTACTCGCGCCCCACGCAGGAGGGCCTGATCGCGCACTTCACCGCGGTCGCCGACGCGACCGACCTGCCGGTGACGCTGTATGACATCCCGCCGCGCTCGGTGGTGCCGATCGCCTCCGAGACGATCCTGCGCCTGTCGGAGCATCCGCGGATCGTCGCGGTGAAGGACGCCAAGGGTGATCTGGCCGGTGGCGCGCAGCTGATCAGCGAGACCGATCTGGCCTACTACTCCGGCGACGACATCCTGAATCTGCCGTGGTTGTCGGTCGGCGCGGTGGGATTCATCAGCGTCATCGGGCATCTGGTGCCCGAGCGGCTGTGCCGGCTGCGCGACGCCTATCTCGCCGGTGACGTGGTGAAGGCGCGTGAGCTGCATGTGAGTATGTTGCCGCTGTGCCGGGCGATGGCCCGCGTGGGCGGTGTGTCGATGACCAAAGCGGCGTTGCGGCTGCTCGGGGTGGAGACCGGTGAGCCGCGCCTGCCCCAGCTGATGCCCGATTCCGAACAACTCGAAGCGGTCGCCGCGGATCTGCGGGCCGCGGGGGTGCTGAAATGAGTGAAGAGAATACGGGCGTGCCCGTGACCCGACGTCCCCGGCGGGCCGCGACCCGCTCGGCCGGTGCGCCCGCGCCCGCTCCGCCGCCGGAACCGATTGTGGCCGAGCCGGTTTCGCGGGAGCAGGTGTCGCAGGAATCGGTTTCGCAGGAGCCGCAGAAGAGGTCCGGGCGGGCCAAATCGGCCAAGGAAGAGGCCCGGGCCGGGAAGACCCGGGCACAGGACGCACGGCCGGAGAAGGCCGCTCGCGCCGGGAAGAGTGACTCCGGGCCGGAGCAGGCAAACCAGGACAGATCCGACCGCGGCGGTTCCGCGCGTCGGTCGGGTCGTGGTCGTCAGCCCTCGAAGCGGTCCGAAACCGCTGCGCCGCAACCGGCCTCGGTCGCGGGTCAGCCCGCGGGTCTGCCTCCGGCGTTGCCGCGCAACGGATTACGCGTCTTCGCACTCGGCGGTATCGGTGAAATCGGGCGCAATATGACCGTTTTCGAATTCGGCGGCAAACTGCTGATCGTCGACTGCGGTGTGCTGTTCCCGGAGGATCAGCAGCCCGGCGTGGACCTGATCCTGCCCGATTTCCGGCCGATCGAGGACCGGATGGACGATGTGGTCGCCGTCGTGCTGACGCACGGTCACGAGGATCACATCGGTGCGGTGCCGTTCCTGCTGCGCCAGCGCCGGGACATCCCGGTGATCGGTTCGAAGTTCACCCTCGCCCTGGTCGCGGCGAAATGCCGGGAGCACCGGCTGCAGCCGAGACTGATCGAGGTCACCGAGGGGGAGAAGACCACCCACGGTCCGTTCGAATGCGAATACTTCGCGGTCAACCACTCGATTCCGGACGCCATCGCCGTCGCCATCCGCACCCCGGCGGGCCTGGCGCTGCACACCGGGGACATCAAACTCGATCAGCTGCCCCTGGACGGCCGCCTGACCGACCTGGCCGGATTCTCCCGACTCGGTGACGAGGGGGTGGATCTGTTCCTGGTCGACTCCACCAATGCCGAGGTGCCCGGATTCGTCACGCCCGAGCGTGAGATCGGGCCTGTGCTGGACAATGTCATCGGCAAGGCCAAGGGACGGGTCATCGTCGCTTCCTTCGCCAGTCACGTGCACCGCATCCAGCAGGTCGTCGAGGTCGCTCAGCGCTACGACCGGAGGGTCTGCTTCGTCGGGCGATCCATGGTGCGCAATATGCAGATCGCGCAGGACCTGGGCTATCTGAGCATTCCCGACGGCGTGGTGGTGGATCTGGATCAGGCCGCCAACCTGCCGGTGCACAAGCTGGTGCTGATCTCCACCGGATCGCAGGGCGAGCCGCTCTCGGCGCTGTCCCGGATGGCGCGCGGGGATCATCGGCAGATCAACATTCGCGCCGACGATCTGGTCGTGCTGGCCTCCTCGCTCATCCCGGGCAACGAGAACGCCGTGTTCGGCGTGGTCAACGGCCTGGCCCGGCTCGGCGCGACCGTGGTTACCCAGCAGAGTGCCAAGGTGCACGTCTCCGGCCATGCCTCGGCCGGCGAGCTGCTGTACCTCTACAACGCGGTGCGGCCGACCAATGCGATGCCGGTGCACGGCGAATGGCGTCACCTGCGGGCCAACGGCGCACTGGCGGTGGCGACCGGCGTCCCGGTCGATCGGGTGATCCTGGCCGAGGACGGCGTGGTGGTCGATCTGGTCGACGGCATCGCCTCGATTGTGGGCCGGGTGCCGGTCGGGCAGGTCTACGTCGACGGCCTGTCGGTCGGCGATGTCGGCGAGTCGACCCTGTCCGATCGCCTGGTGCTGGGTGAGGGCGGTTTCATCTCGATCACCGTCGCCGTCGACGCGACGACCGGCAAGGCGATCAGCACCCCCGAGGTCAGCGGTCGCGGCTTCTCCGATGACCCCGACGCGCTGAGCGAGGCTCAGATCCTGGTCGAGGCCGAACTGGTGCGTCTGGCCGGTGAGAGCATCACCGACACCCACCGCATCGCCCAGAGCGTCCGCCGCGTGGTCGGCCGTTGGGTCGCCGACACCTACCGCCGTCGCCCGATGATCGTGCCGACGGTACTGGGTGTCTGAGCTGTATTTTCGGCCTCCGCTTCGCTCCGGCGGGTTTTCGGCGTTGTACGGTTCGTCGTTCAGCCCTCGAGACTCGGGC
>NZ_BDCC01000011.1 GCF_001613305.1 Nocardia vaccinii NBRC 15922 | reverse complement strand
TAGCGGAGCGGAGGCCATAATTGCAGTATGACTATGGCTCAGGACGAGCGGCGGGCGTTGGTTGGGACGATGACTGCCGCTGGTCCGGACGCACCGACCTTGTGTGGCACCTGGACGGCGCGGGATCTGGCCGCGCATCTGGTGGTGCGGGAGCGGCGACCGGATGCCGCGCCCGGGATTTTGCTGAAACCCTTTGCCGGATACCTGGATTCGGTGCAGGCCAAGGCTGCGCGGCGGCCGTTCGCCGAGCTGCTGGAGCAGATTCGTACCGGGCCGCCGTGGTGGTCGCCGCTGCGTCCGGTCGACGCGGTGGCCAATCTCACCGAGATGTTCGTCCACCACGAGGATGTGCGCCGCGGCGAACCGGGTTGGGAGCCCAGGCAATTGACCGCCGAGCAAGAGCGCGATCTCTGGAAGGCCCTGCGTCGCATGGCTCGAATGGCCTACCGCAAGGCCCCGGTCACCGTAGTGCTGGCGACGCCGGACGGTGAGCGGGTCACCGCGCACAGCGTCGTGGGCCCCGAGGTGGTGCTCACCGGCCCGCCCTCGGAGTTGCTGCTGCACGCCTTCGGCCGCAAGGAGGTTCGGCTCACGGCCACCGGGAGCGACGAGGACATCCGCGCGGTGCACGACTGCGACCGCAGCATCTGAGTCGGCGCGATCAACCCGTACCCGGAAGGATTTCGGCCGTATCGGGATCGGTCGCCCATCGGAATATCGCGGGGCGTGTCGACCGGCGTCACCGCGGATCTGTCGATATCCTGTGATGCAGCTCTCGGTGCGATGTCCGTCGACATCGGTTCGCCGGACTGTCGCCCAGATTTCCCCCGCTGATGTGGGTGGGGTGGGTGTTGCGGATGGTCTGGATGGGGCTGTTGCGGCTAGCCTGAGAGCATGGCAGGCAAGTCCCGCAGCACCACGGCGTCTCGTTCGCGGGCGGGATCGGCGCGGGGGCGGGCTCCGGCACGGTCCCGTTCGGCCGGTTCGCGCTCCGGATCATCCTCGGCCAACTCTCGCAGGAACCCCGCGCCGCCGCGCGCGCGTAAGGCCCCGGCCCGCCGTCCGGCGCCCCGGGCACGGTCCAATACCGCCCCACTGGCGGTTTTCCGGCGCGGTGTCGGCAACGGCTGGACAATGCTCGCCCGCGGGATGGGCGCGACGACTCGCACGCTGAGCCGGGCCGGGCAGATCGAGCACGGGCATCGCCGCGACGGAATCGCCTTGGCGCTGGTCGCGTTCAGCGTGGTCATCGCTGCGGCGGTCTGGTTGTCCGCGGGCGGCCCGGTCGGACACGCCATCGACGCGGCCGTGCGGTTGTTCACCGGATCGGCTTCGGCCGCAATACCTTTTCTGGCCTGCGCGATCGCGGTCGTGCTGATGCGCACCGAACCGCGCCCGGAGATCCGGCCTCGGCTGGTCCTCGGCGGGCTGCTGGTCGCGCTCCCGGCCTTGGGGGTATGGCATATCGCCGCAGGTTCGCCCGCCGACGCGCACGGCCGCGCCCATGCCGCGGGTTTCGTCGGTTATGTGATGGGCGGCCCGTTGCGCAACGGCCTGACCGCCTGGCTGGCCACGCCACTGTTGTTGCTGGCCATCGCATTCGGTGTACTGCTGCTGACCGGGACGACGGTGCGCGAGGTGCCCGACCGGCTGCGCTGGCTGTTCGGCACCCAGGCCCGCGACGAATACGATTCGTACGACGACCGATACGGGCGTTACGACGAGTACGACGCGGACGGCTTTCCGGTGCACGAGCCGCGCTCGCGTCGGCGGCGCGGCCGCACGCCCGAGGAGAACTACCCGACCGACGAATTCGGCGGATCCGATTCGGCCACCGAGATCATGGGCGAGCCGCCGCTGCAGGACGCCAAGCCCATCGCCGCCGAGAAGTCCGAGCCCGCGCCCGCGCCCAAGCCGAAGCGCAAGCCTCCCAAGGTCGTCGATCAGACCCCGCCGCCCCCGGAACCGCAGCAACTGGAATTCGTCACCGAGCGCGTGGTCGACGGCGACTACCAGCTTCCGCCGCTGTCCCTGCTGACCGATGGTGAACCGCCCAAGAAACGCAGCGCCGCAAACGAATCGATGATCGAGGCGATCACCGAGGTGCTGGTGCAGTTCAAGATCGACGCCGCGGTCACCGGATTCGTGCGCGGCCCGACGGTCACCCGATACGAGGTGGAACTCGGTCCGGGTGTGAAGGTCGAGAAGATCACCGCGCTGGCTCGCAATATCGCCTACGCCGTCGCGACCGAGAACGTCCGGTTGCTCGCACCGATCCCGGGGAAATCGGCCGTCGGCATCGAGGTGCCCAACGCGGACCGCGAACTCGTGCGGCTGGCCGATGTGCTCAAGGCGCCTTCGACCCGCAACGACCAGCACCCGTTGGTGATCGGCCTCGGCAAGAACATCGAGGGGGAGTACCTCGCGGCGAATCTGGCCAAGATGCCGCATCTGCTGGTCGCCGGTTCCACCGGTTCGGGTAAGTCGAGCTTCGTGAACTCGATGCTGGTCTCCCTGCTGCACCGCGCCACTCCCGAGGAGGTGCGGATGATCCTGATCGACCCGAAGATGGTGGAACTCACACCGTACGAGGGCATTCCGCATCTGATCACGCCCATCATCACCCAGCCCAAGAAGGCCGCCGCCGCGCTGGCCTGGCTCGTGGAGGAGATGGAGCAGCGCTATCAGGACATGCAGGCCACCAAGGTCCGCCACATCGACGACTTCAACAAGAAGGTCAAATCGGGGCAGATCACCACGCCGCTGGGCAGCGAGCGCGTCTACCGCCCGTATCCGTACATCCTGGCCATCGTCGACGAACTCGCGGATCTGATGATGACCGCGCCGCGCGATGTGGAGGATGCGATCGTGCGCATCACCCAGAAGGCGCGTGCGGCGGGTATTCACCTGGTCCTGGCCACCCAGCGCCCCTCGGTGGACGTGGTCACCGGTCTGATCAAGACCAACGTCCCCTCGCGGCTGGCCTTCGCCACCTCCTCGCTGACCGATTCGCGCGTCATCCTCGACCAGCCGGGCGCGGAGAAGCTGATCGGCATGGGCGACGGGCTGTTCCTGCCGATGGGCGCGTCCAAGCCGACGCGTCTGCAGGGCGCGTTCATCTCCGACGAAGAGATCCAGGGCGTCGTCGACTTCGCCAAGAACCAGGCCGAACCCGATTACACCGAGGGCGTCACCGCCGCCAAGGCCGGGGAGAAGAAGGACGTCGATCCGGATATCGGCGATGATCTGGATCTGTTCGTGCAGGCGGTGGAACTGGTCGTCACCTCGCAGTTCGGGTCCACCTCGATGCTGCAGCGCAAACTGCGCGTCGGTTTCGCCAAGGCCGGGCGGCTGATGGATCTGATGGAGACCCGCGGTGTCGTGGGCCCCAGCGAGGGGTCCAAGGCGCGTGACGTGCTGATCAAACCCGATGAACTGGATGGTCTGCTCTACACGATTCGTGGTGGAGATCCCGCCGACGTGTCCGACGACGCTGTATCCGAAAGTGCGGAGTGAACCGGATCAGCCGGTATAGGCCCAGCCCGAGATCGTCTGCCCGGTGATCCGGACGACCGGGCCCCGCGGCGGACTGTCTTGATACTGCGGATATTTCGCCATGAGCCAGGCGACCGGCGCAGTGCGGTCCGGTGATTCGGACAGGATGCGCGCGGTGCCGTCGAGACGGGCCCACCACAGTCGAGTCCAGTCCTCGGAGTATTCGTCGGCGAGGAGCGAAACCCGGCCAGTGGCGGCGATATTCCGAAGCCGCCGCAGATTCGTCGTGGTTTTGGGTTTGTGATCGATGGCGAACACCGCTACCGGCTCGGAGTCATCCAGGTTCAGGGCGAATGTCACCGGCACCAGGTGCGGCTGCCCGTCCTCGCTCACCGTCGCGAGGCGGGCGACCCGCGCGTCACGAAACCGTTCCAGTGCATCCTGCTCGGTCAACCGCACATGATCAGGGTATCGACCCTCGGCCGGAGGCCGTGCCGATCAGGCGCCGGCCGTCTCACGCTGGATCTGCTCGGCTGCCTCACGCTGGATCTGCTCGAACTGCGCGCCCATCGCCTCGGCCAGGGCGGTGGCGGCCGAGAGCGGCCGGACCATCACCGTGAGCTCGTCGACCTTGCCGTGCTCGTTCAGATGAACGAAATCACAACCGGTGACATGCTTTCCGTCGACGGTGGCCTCGAAGACCAGCGCCGCGTCCCGGCCGTTCGCATCGATGATCTCCCGGACGTAGCGGAAGTCCTCGAACACCCGCAGCACCCCGCGCAGAATGGCCGCGGTGATCGCCTTCCCCGGATACGGCTTGAACGCCACCGGACTGGTGAACACCACGTCGTCCGCCAATGTCGCCTCGATCGCCGCCGCATCGTGCGTCTCGACCGCCTGCCGGAATGTATGCATCGCCACCTCACCTATGCAACTGGTTGTATAGGCGCACACTGTACCGAACCAGGTCGGCTGTGCGTAGCGCCCAGGCTTGCCTCCGGATTTACCCGCTGCCGGATTCGTGGCTGACTGGATTTTGAAATTGTCTGTGGTGCAGAGGGTTTCGTCGGACGTCAGTCGACGAACGCGCCCATCGTCGGCTTCCACTCCACGATGCGGGCCTCCTGCAGCAGGCCGTGCTTCGCGAACGGGTCCTGGGCGAACAGGGCCTGGGCGGCGGCCAGATCGTCGGTGCGGACCAGGATCAGCGCGCCGGAGCCGTCCGGGTAGGGGCCGCTGGTCAGGACGGTGCCCTGCTCGACCAGCTCGTTGAGCCAGGCGCGGTGGGCCGGGCGGTGCTCGTCACGGCCCGCGGCCTGGGCCTCGGCGTAGGTGTAGAGGACGGCGAAGATGGCCATGGTGACTCCCGGGGCGTTCGACGGTGGGGTGATACCGAGATCCGATCGTGAGATCAGAGGTTCAGCAGCATACGAGTATTGCCGAGGGTGTTCGGCTTGACGTAGCTCAGGTCCAGGAATTCCGCGACGCCGGTGTCGTAGGAGCGGCACATCTCGGCGAACACCTCCGCGGTCACCGGCGTCCCGTCGATCTCGGCGAAACCGTGCCGCTCGAAGAAGGGCACCTCGAAAGTCAGCACGAACAGCCGCCGCAGCTGCAATTCCCGCGCGGTCGCGATGAGCTGATCGACGATCAGGCGGCCCACGCCCTTGCCCTTGACGCTCGGATGCACCGCCACCGTGCGGACCTCGCCCAGATCGGCCCACAGCACGTGCAATGCGCCACATCCGATCAGGTCGCCGTCCAGTTCGGCGACCCAGAATTCCTGGACCGACTCGTAGAGCGTGACCAGGTTCTTCTCCAGCAGAATCCGCCCGGCGTACACGTCCACCAGGGACTTGATCGCGGGCACGTCCGAGGTACGGGCGCGGCGCACGATCGGGGTGTCGGCCACCGTCCCGTCGCTCGAACCGCTGTGTGTTGCCCGTGTCGTCATGTGGTGCACAGTAGTCGGGTTCGGTACCGATAGTCTGGTGTGGTGCCGCACATCCACACCGCCCGCTCGCCCGAGGTTTTCCGGGCCCGACCCGGACGAGGGTGCCGGTGAGCGTGCAGAGTGACGACATGGACAGCGGCTGGCCGGACTCTTTGCGACCTCGGGCCGAGGCGGCCCGCCCGCGTCCGAATCTGGTACCGGCTCCGGTCCCGCAGAGCGTCGAACCGGCCGCCGTGCCGGTGCTGAACATCGCCAATATTCTGACCGTGCTGCGGATCCTGATCGTCCCGCTGTTCCTGGTGGCGCTGTTCACCGGGACCGGACACGATACGGGCTGGCGGATTCTGGCCGCGGCGCTGTTCGGGATCGCGGCCATCACCGACCGCATCGATGGCCAGGTGGCTCGCAAATACGGTCTGGTCACCGATTTCGGCAAACTCGCCGACCCGATCGCCGACAAGGCGTTGATCGGCGCGGCGCTGATCGGGTTGTCGGTGCTCGGCGACCTGGCCTGGTGGCTCACGGTGGTGATCTGCGCCCGCGAGATCGGAATCACACTGCTGCGCCTGGCCGTGGTGCGGCGCGGCGTGATTCCGGCCGGTCGTGGCGGCAAACTCAAGACCCTGGTGCAATCGCTCGCCATCGCGGTACTGCTGTTGCCGCTGTCCGGTGCGTTCGCCACCGCGGGACTGTGGCTGATGTACGTGGCCGTCGTGCTGACGGTCGTGACCGGCCTGGACTACATCGTGCAGGCCGCGCGCCTCTGGTCGCGCTCGGCCAAATCGCGATGACGACGCCCGACCCCTTGACCGCGGTGGTCCCGGCCGCCGATCTGGTGCGACGTCTGCTGGCTGCCCGAGCGACGGTCGCCACGGCCGAATCGCTCACCGCCGGTCTGCTGTCGGCCACCATCGCAGGTGTGCCCGGCGCCAGTGCCGTCCTGCGCGGGGGCCTGATCGTCTATGCCACCGACCTCAAACACACTTTGGCCGGAGTGGACGAGCATCTCCTTGCCACCGAGGGCCCGGTCGCGGCCGGAACCGCCGAGCAGCTCGCGGCCGGCGCGCGGCGGGTGTGCGGGGCGGACTGGGGGATCGGCTTGACCGGGGTGGCCGGGCCGGATTCGCAGGACGGATATGCGGTCGGCACGGTGTTCCTCGGTATGTCTGGTCCGGAAGGTACCGAGGTGTTGCGGTTGAAACTGGCCGGTGACCGGTGGACGATCAGAATGGGAGCGGTGCACGCGGCCGTGACCGAACTCGCCCGAGGCCTGGGCGAGGGATGAGCGAGTCGGCGCGGGCCCGGTCCGTGCCGTCGCGTGACGCCGGAGCACCGGCGATGCAGCGGCCACGGATGGGAACCAGCCGAGGGCATGTGACGTTGTCACTTGCATAGGCTCGGTCCGGCCAGGCATGAACCGTAAGGAGAACGAGATGACGCTGCTGCGAGAGGCAATCGGAGATAGTTTGCGGCGTGCTCGGATCGCCCAGAGCCGGACCCTGCGGGAGGTGTCCACGTCCGCCCGGGTGAGTCTGGGATATCTGTCCGAGGTGGAGCGCGGCCGCAAGGAGGCGTCCAGCGAGCTGCTGGCGGCGATCTGCCAGGCCCTGGACGTGCCGTTGTCCGAGGTGCTGTCCGATGTGAGCATCACCATGGCGGAGCACGATTTCGCCGCCGGACGCCCCCGGCGCGAACCGGCGGTGGCCGAGCCGGCCGCCGCGGTCGCGGTACCGGCCGAGCCCGCCGCCCCGGCCCCGTCGGCCTTCGCCCGGATCCCGGGCGAGACCAGGATCGTCATTCCCGCGCCGACCGCGGACAAGCTGGTGCTGGTTCAGGCGAACTGACCCGGGGAAGTTATTCGATCGGCGAAGCTATGTGATCGGCATCGACGAGGCTGTGCCACGGAACGGAAACGGATAGATTCTCTAGTGAGCATCGGTCCCGGGCGAGTTCGCTTGCCCGGGGCGTCGGGCAATGGAGGATAGGTACCACAGGGGTGCGTGACGGTCGCGCACTACAGTCGCGTTGGAGCGCGGCGCGTCAGATGGAGGCGGGATCAATCGATGGCTAATCCGTTCGTCAAGGCCTGGAAGTACCTGATGGCCCTCTTCGACTCCAAGATCGAGGAGCACGCGGATCCGAAGGTCCAGATCCAGCAGGCCATCGAGGAGGCTCAGCGGCAGCACCAGGCACTGTCGCAGCAGGCCGCATCGGTGATCGGAAACCAGCGTCAGCTGGAGATGAAGCTGAACCGTCAGCTCGACGAGGTGGAGAAGCTCAACTCCAACGCCCGTCAGGCGGTCATGCTCGCGGATCAGGCGACCACGGCCGGTGATACCGACAAGGCGATCCAATACACCAACGCGGCCGAGGCGTTCGCCGCGCAGCTGGTCACCGCCGAGCAGGCGGTCGAGGATCTGAAGGTGCTGCACGACCAGTCGTTGCAGGCCGCCGCGCAGGCCAAGAAGGCCGTCGAGCAGAACGCGATGCTGTTGCAGCAGAAGGTCGCCGAGCGCACCAAGCTGCTCAGCCAGCTCGAGCAGGCCAAGATGCAGGAGCAGGTGTCCGCCTCGCTGCAGCGGATGGATTCGACGCTGTCCGCCCCGGGCAGCACGCCGAGCCTGGACGCGGTGCGGGAGAAGATCGAGCGCCGGTACGCCAATGCGCTGGGCGCGGCCGAGCTGGCCGGTAACTCGGTGCAGGGCCGCATGCTCGAGGTGCAGCAGGCCAGTGTGCAGATGGCCGGGCACAGCCGGCTCGAGCAGATCCGCGCCTCGATGCGCGGTGACTCGCTGACCGCGGGCGATGCCACCCCGCAGGTTGCCGCGCCGACCCCGAATCCGGCCGCCGCGCAGCCGCAGGCCAACCCCGGTCAGGCCGCGCAGCAGTAGTACCCGCAGCAGTAGTGCCCGGGGCGCTCGCCCGGCGAGTTCGAAAGGCATCGAGGTGATGGGGAAATCGCAGGCCGCCGACGAGCCTGCGACGGGCCGCACCCGCGGCCGGTCGTCCGGTGCGATGCGCTCGCGGGTGGTTCGGGAAGTGTTGTCGCAGTCCGGGATCGAGCCCGAGCAGCTCGACCGGGCGCGGCGGCTGCCCGACACCCTGCGCGAGGCCGGGGAGACCGCGATGCATGCCGTGCGCGCCTGGGCCGATCCTCGTGAGCGCGAGTTGCGGCGGCGCAGGCGTGCGCGGCGGCGCAGCATGCGCTGGAGTGCCGCCTCCGGTATCACCGCCCTGGGCGCCGCGGGACTCGCCGTCGTCTCGGCTCCGGCGTGGGCGGTGATCGTCCTCGGCGGCGGTGCGGCGGCCATGGTGACCGGGGCCGCCGTCAGCACCCGGAGTTATCTGCGATTGCGTCGAAATCCGTTGCCGCGGGCGGCGTTCGTGCCGCGCCGACTGCCGCCGGTCCGGTCGGCGGCGCGTGCGCCGATCACCCGCCTGGTTCGCGCCGAGGCGGCATTGCACGCCCTGAGCGGCCGCATCTCGCAGGGTGGCCGGATGCCCGCGGAAGATCTCGTCGACGCCGTCGAGACCGCGGCCTCCTGCGCCGCGGCGCTGCACGCCCTGGCCGCGGACGTCGTGGCGATGGAGCAGACGGCCGACGTGGTGGGTGAGGCTGATCCGATTCCGGGCCTGGACCTGTCCGGTCAGGTGCGCGCGGTGACCTCCCGGCTCGATTCGGGCGTCATCGAATACGAGGCCCTGGTCGCCGCCGCCGGCCGCATCCTGGCGGTCCCCGAATCCGCCGCCGTCCTGTCCGAAACCGATTGGGCCCTGCTGAACTTGCGCGAATCCGCCGACCGCTTGGACGGCTGGGCGCAGGCCCTGACCGACCTCGCGGACAGCCGGTTCCGCGGGTAGTCGCCGAATCCCGGTCGAGCACGGGCGGCGACAGTTTCGCTGCGCTGCAACGTATTTCAGCTGAGGCTGGTAGTTGGTCGGCCCGCGGCCGAGGATCGCCGCCATCGTCCCCGCCGCTTCCGCCGTCGATCCGGGGCAGGTCTCGCGGCAGGTGGCCGAACGGACCGCCGCCGCATCCGATCTCGCCGATTACCGTGCGCTACTGGAACTTCGAGGACTGACCGGCGTGCACGAGACAGCGGTGACCGGTACCGAAACGGTCCATCACCAGGGCAACGGCCCGGAGATGTCGAAGTAACCTCCGGTCGGGCCGTCCGGCGGGGTCCGGGCCATCCGGACGACGATCTCGGCGGCCCGTTCGACGGTCTGATGGCCGGAGTGGCCGTTGAGATCCGTTGCGGTGTAACCGGGTTCGACGACATTGATACGCATGGCCGGGAACGCCTTGGCATACTGCACGGTGAGCATGTTCACCGCTGTCTTGGACGTCGGGTAGGCCAGGCCCGGATAGGCGTGGGCGGGGCTGCCCGGGGCCGAGACAGCGGTGAGCGAGCCGAGGCCGCTGCCGAGATTCACCACCACCGGGGCGGCGGAGCGCTCCAGCAGCGGCAAGAAGGCGCGCATCACCCGTACGACGCCGAATACGTTGGTGTCGAACACTTCTCGGATCATCTCGCCGGTGACCTCGGCCGCACCGGGCACGCTGTTGTCCGCATTGCGAGTCTCGATGCCCGCATTGTTGATCAGCACGTCCAGCCCGCCGTCGGCCTCGACGGTCTTCGCCGCCGCGGCGACGGAGGCGTCATCGGTGACGTCCAGTTGTACCAGGCGCGCACCGACCTGTTCGGCGGCCCGGCGGCCCCGCTCCGGATCGCGTGCGCCGATGTAGACGGTGTGCCCTGCGGCGATGAGCCGCCGGGCGGTTTCCAGTCCGATGCCCTTGTTCGCTCCGGTGATCAATGTTGTCGTCATGGCTCCAGGCTCACCCCGCCCGGCCTGCTCAGCCAGTCGTCCGTATGTCCTGGGACTGGCGATACCAGGCACGATGCGATCGGTTGTCGCAGACTGGACCCATGGCGACCTCGGAATTCGGTGCGGCGATGCGGCGGTGGCGCGACCGGCTCGAGCCCGCGGACGCGGGATTGCCCGGGGGCGAGCGGCGGCGCGCTCCCGGACTGCGTCGTGAGGAGTTGGCCCTGCTGGCGGGGATCTCGGTGGATTACATCACCCGGCTGGAGCAGGGGCGCGCGTCGAATCCGTCGGCGCAGGTGGTGGAGGCGCTCGCGCGGGCGCTGCGATTGTCCGTCGCCGAACGGGCACACCTGTTCCGGTTGGCGAACCTGCCGCTGCCGGATCCGGACCTGGTGCCGCGCCACATCACCGCCAGCGTGCAGCGGGTACTGGACCGTCTGACCGGCACACCGGTCGCGGTCTACGACGCGACCTGGCAACTTCTGCTCGCCAACCCGCAGCATGTGGCGTTGGTCGGCGATCAGTCCGGGTTGGCCGGCGTCGAGCGCAACGGGGTGTGGCGGCATTTCCTCGGGGCCGGGCCCCACGCCCGCCGCACTCCGGAGGCGCTTGCCGCCCACGAAACCGCGTTGGTGACCGATCTGCGCACCGCCGCGGCCCGATATCCGGCCGACCGCCAGCTACAGGATCTGATCACCACCCTGCGCACCGGAAGTGCGCGATTCGCGGAGATCTGGGATTCGGGTGCGGTCGGCCGCCGTGATGCAGGCCCGAAGATCATCGATCACCCGCTGGTCGGCCCGGTGACGCTGGACTGCGACATTCTCACCGTCACCGGCAGCGATCTGCGCATCATGATCTACACCGCCGAACCGGGCACCGAGGATGCCGAGCGTTTGGCACTGATCGCGGTTCTGGGGACACAGACGCTCACCGGATGAGCGCGGCCACCGTCGCCACGGGGATCGAGGAATCACGGCTTTTCGTCGGGTTCCTTCGGCACTCGCCGTGCGTACGGCGTGGTCGTCCGGAATTACGGTCGGCGGCGGGTAGGGTCCGCGTCCGTCGGTGTCGCGCCGGCGGTCTGGGACGGCCCTCGGGAAGTACCCTGATTTAACCCTGATATCGAGGTTGACCTGGTGATTTTCTACGGCGGTGTCGGCAGTATGGAGGGTGTCGGATCACGTAGCGGAGGTTCGACGGAAACCTTCGGGAGGAATGGACCAAATGAGCATGTTCTGGAAGATTCTGGGCGTGGTCGCAGTCGTCTGGCTGGTGCTGATCGTGGTCGGGGCGCTGGTGAAGGCGCTGTTCCCGATTTTGATGATCAGCCTGGTCGTATTCGGGCTCTACCTGCTGTACAAGGCGGTTTCGGGCTCGAAATCGACGGTCGACAAGCTGTAGATCTCGCTGCGCGGGCCGCTCGGAATCCATTCCGTGCGGCCCGTTCGCATGTGCGATGATTCAATGGGAGCCATGGATCAGGTACCCGAGGATTGGCAGACCGGACTCGTCATCGTCGCGCATCCGGGCGACATCGAGTACGAGGCTGCGGCCGTGGTGCACCGATGGACCTTGCAGGGCAAGCGGATTCGCTACGTGTTGGCCAGTCGCGGAGAGGCCGGGATCGCCGGGCTGCCCCCGGCGCAGACCGGGCCGCTGCGCGAGCGAGAAGAGATCGCCGCGGCCAAGGCCGTGGGCGTGCAGGACGTGGAATTCCTCGACTACCCGGACGGCCGGATCGAGGAGAGCCTGCCGCTGCGCCGCGATCTGGCCAGAGCGATCCGCCGCTATCGCCCGGAAATGGTCGTACTGTTCAACTTTCACGACACCTGGGCGCCCGGACGCGCCAACAGCGCCGATCATCGCGCGGTCGGTCGCGCCGCACTCGATGCGATCGCCGATGCCGCCAACGAGTGGATCTTCACCGAACTGAGCGGCCTGCCGATCTGGACGGTTCGATGGGCCGCGGTGACCGGATCGGCCGTCACCCATGCCGTCGATGTCACCGATTCGATCGATGCGGCGACGAAATCGATTCTGGCCCACGGTCGTTACCTCGCGGCGCTGGGCCCGGCGCCGGTTCCGGTGCAGGCCCAGGCGATCGTGGCGGGCGCGACCGCGCCGATCGAGGGGTTCCCCGCCGAGCGGGCCATCGGCTTCGAATTGTTCTACATCCGCGGCTGAGCCGCCGCGACCCGCTCGACCGCCGGACGCCAGGATTCCAGCGGCGCCACCGCGATCCCGGCGACCTTGCCCGAATCGTCGGCCCGGCGTAGCGCCAGCGCGGCGGCGAATTCCGGATCGGCTTCGAATTCGGTGGCCTCGGCGGCGGTCATCGGGCCGCCCTGGGCGACGAGTGTGCGTCTGCTGGACGCGGACAGATTCGCCGCATGCGCGGAATCGGTCGCCGCCAGATAGCGTTTCGCGACCACGTGCAGTTCGACCAGGCGGGCCACTCGCGCGCCGAGTAGTTCGCGCACCGCGGCCGCTCCGGTGCGTCCGTGACCGGCGTCGTCGCCGGGGGCGAGCAGATGGCCGATATCGTGTACCAGGCCCGCGATCTGGAGTTCCTCGTCTTCGGGGTGATCTCGGCGCAGCAGTTCGGCGCACTGGCGGTCGTGATCGAGGATGTCGACCGGATCGCCGCTGTGATCGGGCATATCCCAGACGTCGGCGCAGGTCGCCAGGAGGGACATCAGCTCGTCGACGGTGGCGGGAACCGCTCGCCTCGCACCCCGATCGGTCTGCCCGGCCACGTTTCCTCCTCGCTGCTGTGCGGTCATGATAGCCACTGCGAGTTCGTCGCCGTGGGTGTGCGGCGGGTGGTGTGGGCGCAGGTCCGGTGTACCACTGGGCGACTCGCGACCGCACCGGCCGGCCGGCCTCGACACCCGGAATCGGCGCCGGGGCGAGGTGGGGTGTGCGGCTGGTGTGCGTACCGCCTAAGCGGTGTCGCCGGACCGGCTGCCTACCCCCCTCGCGACGATATGGCAGGCTGGGCGGATGCGAGTTGCTGTGGTCGCGGGACCGGATCCGGGACATGCGTTTCCGGCGATCGCGCTGTGTCTGCGGTTGCTGGCGGCGGGTGACGAGCCGGTGCTGTTCACCGGTCCACGCTGGCTCGACGCGGCGCGGGCGCAGGGGATCGGGGTGCGGCGGCTGAAGGGGTTGGCGCCACGGCCGCAGGACGACGACCTCGATGCCGGACAGCGCATTCACGAGCGTGCCGCGCACGTCTCCACCGAGATCCTGCCCGAACTCGGGGCGATGCTGCCGGAATTGGTGATCGCCGATGTGCTCACCGTCGGCGGCGGGATGGCCGCCGAACGGATCGGGGTGCCGTGGGTGGAGCTGTCCCCGCATCCGCTGTATCTGCCGTCGAAAGCGTTGCCGCCCATCGGAAGTGGGCTCGCACCGGGGGAGGGGTTGCGCGGACGGGCGCGGGATGCGGTGCTGCGCGGTATGACCGGGCGGGCGATCGCCCGCGGTGAGCGTCAGCGCGCGGTCGCCCGCGCGGGTGTCGGTCTGCCCGAACAGGATCCGGGTCCGGCCGCCCGTCTGGTCGCCACCCTGCCCGCGCTCGAGGTGCCGCGCCCGGACTGGCCGCGTGACACGCACGTGATCGGCCCGCTGCTGTGGGAGCCGACCACCGAGGTGCTGCCGTTACCGCCCGGGGACGATCCGCTGGTCGTGGTCGCCCCCTCGACCGCGCACACCGGCGTATCCGGGATGGCGCAAACGCTGCTCGAGGCGCTGGACGGGGCCGGTGTGCGGGTCGCGGTGTCGACCCTGGACACACCGCCCGCGGACGTGCCGCCGTGGGCGACCGCGGGCCTGGGCCGCCAGGACGAGCTGCTGTCGCACGCATCGGTCGTGGTCGGTGGCGGGGGACACGGGCTGCTGGCGAAATCGCTGCTGGCCGGTGTGCCGATCGTGACCGTCCCCGGCGGGGGCGACCAGTGGGAACTTGCCAATCGCGCGGTGCGCCAAGGTAGTTCGATGCTGGTGCGGCCCTTCACCGGCGAGGCCGTGCGGGCCGCGGTGCGCACGGTGCTCGCGGAACCGTCCTTCACCGCCGCGGCGCGGGCCGCCGCCGCGACCGCCGTCGAGGTCGCCGATCCGGTCGAGATCTGTCATCGGGTCCTGGACCGCGCCCGTTCCCGCTGAGCCGCGTCCCGACCTGTAGCCTCGGCACAGTGCGGTTGACGGAATTCCAGGAACTGTTGCATACCGAATTCGGGGTGTCCCGCGGCGACGTTCTGCTATCCGACCACGTGCTACTCGCCATGGGTGGCCGCACCGGCGCCCAGGCCATCGAGGACGGCGTCGATCCGCGCGATGTCTGGCGCGCGCTCTGCAGCGAATTCGACGTCCCACGCGCTCGTTGGTAGGAGCCGCGGCATTGCGTGTTCGCGAGCCGTCCTCCGACCGTGCCCGAGATCGCGACATCTCGGGTGGTCGGATCCGGGCGCTGGATCCGCCGGGATGCCGCGATGCGTGATGTTTTCGCGGCTGGGGCCGAGTGTCGTGCCCGGGTCTGCTCCGCACTTGCCGGAACCGGCCGCCGCGGCAGATCAGGACGCTCCGCGATCCGGATCACAGCGGAGGGCGCGGAGATGGGCTCTGGATGTTCGAGCTCGCCGGGGCGGATCGATGGCTCGCGATTGTCCGGTGCGGACGATGACGTGACGCGCTGAGCGGCCGCACGAGGGGATGTTTGCGCGGGTTTGCCCAATAGCCGAGCGTTCGAGGGCCGCGGGGTGGATCATCATCCGCGGATCCGCCCGCATGTGCTGTCGGCAGTCATGTGCATTCGACATCGTCCGGATGTGCCGGTGCGTTGCGGTGCGGGGGTCGCAAGGCTCCGGCATGCGGATCGGTCCGGTGTCGAGACGAGCTGTGCTCGGCCGGTGGATCGCATCCGCTTCGAGTGAGCGAGCGGGGCAGCCGAGGTGTTGCCAGGGCCCCTTCGGGTGCTGCCTACGGACTTGGTCGGAATCAAAGTGAAAATGGAACTTCCCTCATACGGAAATGCTACTCTCGTCACCGGCTCGAACTGGAGAATGTGCAGGTTTGGTACTAGATGCGCACTCTGGGGTGTCGATCGGGGGTTGGGTGGTGGATGTCGAGGGTGTTGCCCGGAGCCGAATGTTGCTACAGTAACTGTGTTACGGAGGCGGCATTCTCTTCTGACGAGAATGACGCTTCCTAATCCAGGAGGAGACGATACGCCGGGGCAACCCCGACGGATCCGCCTCACCGATGCCGGGCGAGTACGCCAGCCCTCGTGCTTGCCCGAGCGCTCGGCATGCTGCGTCGGTCGCGCAACCCGCGGTTGCGGCATGGAAGTACGCCGGATCAGGGAGGAAACGATGACCGACAGTGCCGAATCCATTGCCAGTGAAGCGAGGCCGTGATGAGCGCACCAGTGGCCGGACTGGATGCCACCGGGCAGTCGGCGGTCGGTGAGATCAAGCGGTGGACGGGCGGCTATCTGCGCCGTCACCCGCTCGCCTCCCTGGAAACCGTAGGCGGACAGGTCATTCTCGCTGTTCAGGCCATCCGGTATCTGTGCACCGACATCGCCACCGGGCAGTTCCCCGTCCGCGAATTCGTGCAGCAGGCCACGTTCATGGCCAAGACCGCTTATGTCCCGACCGTCGCGGTGGCCCTGCCGATCAGCGCCACCATGTCGATCCAGTTCGGTCTGCTGGCCGGTCAGGTCGGCGCGACGTCACTGGCCGGCGCCGCGGGCGGGCTCGCGGTGATCCGCCAGGTCGCCCCACTGGTCACGGCCATTCTGCTGGCGGCGGCGGTCGGCTCGGCGATCTGCTCGGACCTCGGGGCGCGCACGATCCGCGAGGAGATCGACGCCATGGAGGTGATGGGCGTCTCGGCGCTGCGGATGCTGGTGGTGCCCCGGCTCGCGGCAGGGATTCTGGTCGCGATGGGGTTGACCGGGCTGAGCTGCTTCGTCGGATTCCTCGGCGGATATCTGTTCAACGTCTACGTCCAGAGTGGCGTCCCGGGCAGTTATCTGGCGACGTTCTCCTCCTTCGCCACCATCGGCGATCTGTATCTGGCGATGGTCAAGGCCATCACCTTCGGGGTGATCGTCACGATCGTCTCGTGCCAGAAGGGATTGAGCACCAAGGGCGGGCCGGGTGGTGTGGCGAATTCGGTGAACGCGGCGGTGGTCGCCTCCATCGTGCTGCTGATGATCGTGAACGCCGGATTCACCGAGCTGTACACCCTGCTGCTTCCGAGGACGACACTCTGATGGCATCACGATATTATTTCCCGGGCACGAAACCGGTGCTGGTCGCCGGGAACGCGGCGGCGGTCCCGGTCATGCGACTGGGCTATATGGCCACATTCCTGTTCCGGATGATCGGCGGAATTCCGGTGGTGCTGCGGCATTATCGGGCCGAATTCCTGAAGATCCTGTCCAATGTGACCTGGGGTAATGGCTCCATCGTCGTCGGCGGCGGCACGGCGCAGGTGATTCTCGTCCTCGGCGCCGCGGCGGGCGTCGTGGTCGGCATCGAGGGGTTCAGTGCGCTGAAACTGCTGGGTATGGCCCCCGCGACGGGCATGATCGCCTCGACCGTGGCAACCCGCGAGCTCGCGCCGATCATGGCCTCGATCGCCTTCGCCGCCCAGGCGGGCTGCCGATTCACCGCGCAGCTGGGCTCCATGCGGATCGCCGAGGAGATCGACGCGCTCGACGCGATCGCGATCCGGCCGATCCCGTATCTGGTCACCACTCGGATGCTGGCCTCGATCGTGGCGATGATTCCGCTGTACCTGGCATGTCTGGCGGTCAGTTATCTCGGTGTGGAAATCGTCGTCGGGGTGGCGGGCGGACAGTCGCCGGGGACCTACCAACACTATTTCCGGCTGGTGCTCAGCGGGTCGGACATCATCTATTCCCTGGTGAAAGCGATCGTTTTCGTCATCACCACCACGACGATTCAGTGCTATTTCGGTTTCTACGCCTCGGGCGGCCCGCAGGGCGTCGGGGTGGCGGCCGGCCGGGCGATGCGCGCGAGCATCACCGTGATGATCTTCGTGGATCTGATGTTGACCCTGACGCTGTGGGGTTTCAACTCCGGCGCGAGAATCAGCGGGTAGCCGATGTCCATTGCATTCGAATCCGACGGCAAAGTACTGGCCAACTGGAAATTGTTCCTGCGCGGGCTGGGATTCCTCCTGGTGCTCGGGCTGATCGGGGCGGCGATGATCGCCCGATCCCAGGGCGTGTTCAACAAGACCGTGCAGGTCACCGCCGACCTGGTCAACGTCGGCGACGGCCTGCCCGCCAAATCCGATGTGAAGTACGAGGGCGTGCTGGTCGGCATGGTGGACAGCGTCACCCCGGCCACCGACGGTGGGCCCAACCACGTGCACATCTCCCTGCTGCCGCAGTACTCCTCCGGGATTCCCGGCACGGTGACCGCGCGCGTGGTGCCCAGCAACGTCTTCGCGGTGCCCTCGGTGCAGTTGGTCTACAACGGGCAGGGCAAATCGCTGGCCTCGGGCGCGCACATCCCGGAGGACCGGAGTCTGGCGACGGTGCGGTTGCAGACCTCGCTCACCGCCCTGGACAAGATCGTCGCCGCTGCCGGACGTTCGCAATCCGACCCCGTGCTCGGCATCTTGACCACGGTCGAACAGGCCACCGCCGGGCACGGCGCCAAGGCCGCACAGGCCGGCGCGGATCTGACCCGGATCGCCCAGGCACTCAATGGGGTAATGGCCCCGGACGGTACTGCCTCGACCCTCGACACCCTCTCCGCCGCCCTGGCCGGACTGCGCGATTCGGCGCCGGATCTGCTCAGCGCCGTGCACAACGCGGTGGCCCCGCTGCGGACCGTCGCCGAACAGCGAGATCAGTTGACCACCTTGCTCAGTGGCGGGCTGACCACCACGGGAACGATCGCCTCGGCGCTCGAGCACAACACCGGAACCATCACGAATCTCACCGGCAAGTTCTCCCCGGTCCTGGATGTATTCGCAAGGGGCAGTTCGAATTTCACGCAGATGACGACATCGGAGACGATCCTGTCGACGAAATTCCGCACGCTGTGGCATCCCGACGTGCAGAACATGACCGCCAAGGTGGTCATCGAACTCACGCCGCACAAGCAGTACACTCGCGCGGACTGCCCGCGATACGGCAATCTGGTCGGCCCGAGCTGTGCCACCGGCCCGGCCGGCGCGCCCACCATCGTCGCGCCGCACACCGCACCGGCGAGCTATACCGGCGGCAACGTCGGTGCTGTCGGCAGTGCGCGCGAACAGCAGCAGATCGCCTCGATTCTGGGTGGAAAGCCCAATGCCGCAATGGATCTGATCGCCGGACCGCTATTGCGAGACAACTCGGTGACGGTAACCCCGGCCTCGGATACGCAGCCCGCCGACCCGTCAGGAGCGCATCGATGAGCTACCGTAAGCCGCTGATCGGCCTGATCCTGTTCCTGACGGTCTCGATCCTGCTGACCTGGACGGTCTATATCACGTTGGCGCGCAGCGTGAGCGGGCGCACCGATACCTACTCAGCGGTGTTCACCGACGTGTCCGGGCTGCATTCGGGCGATGACGTGCGGATGGCGGGGGTGCGGGTCGGGCGCGTGAAATCGGTCCACCTCGACGGGGTGAACGCCGAGGTGACCTTCGAGGTGCAGCACGATCAGGTGCTGTACGGCAACACCTCCGCATCGATCACGTACCAGAACCTCATCGGGCAGCGCTATGTCGGTCTGTCGCTGGGCAATTACGGCGATCCGTCGGTGTTGCGGCCGGGCGGGCGGATCCCGCTCGCGCACACCGAGCCGTCCTTCGACATCTCCAAGCTGCTCAACGGATTCGAACCGTTGTTCAGCGTGCTCGATCCCCAGCAGGTGGACAACATCACCGCCGCGGTGGTCCGCGCGCTACAGGGCGACAACGGCGCGATCACCTCGTTGATCACCCAGACTTCCGCACTGGCACAAGCGTTTTCGGGTCCGGACCAGATCCTGGGGCAGATCATCGACAATCTGTCCGGGGTGATGTCGGATCTGGCGAAACAGAGCGGCAATCTGCAGACGGTCGTGCAGCAGACCCGCCGGATCTTCGACGGCCTCTCGCGAGATCGCGACGCGCTGTTCGGGCAGGTCAGCTCGATTTCGGCGGTCGTGGGCCGGGCGGCCGCGGTGGTGCGCGGCGCGGCGCCGACGATGAACGATTTCGTCGTCCGCCAGCCGGGATTCGCACAACATTTCATCACCAACAAGCAGAAGTTCGCGTATCTGGGATTCAACCTGCCGTACATGCTGAAAGGCCTGTCCCGCATCACCGATACCGGTGCCTATCTGAACGCGTACGTCTGCAATGTGCAAGTGAGCGCCGTGCCGGGAATCGATCCGCTGATGTCGGCGATCCTCGGGGCGACGACGCCGAGTGGCAAGGTCGAGAATTCGGCGATCTGTCGATAGGGATTATGGTGAGACGACTGAGGCAAATGTGGCAGCGGATGCGCGGGCGTCCGCTCGAGGAATACGGCAGACTCCGCGTCGGCGTTGCCGCGATGGTCATCCTCGCGGTCGTCGTCGGCATCACGGTCTTCGTGAACTCCCTGCACCTGGGCGATGAGACCTATACCGCGGATTTCGCTCAGGCGGCAGGGGTTTCGGCCGGTGATGCGGTGACGCTGGCCGGTATTCAGGTCGGCACGGTGACCGGAACCCGGCTCGACGGGGACCACGTCGTGCTGACCATGAAACTGCAGCCGAATCTGCCGCTGGGCAAGGACACCAAGGCCGCCATCAAACTGACCACGTTGCTGGGATCGCGTTACGTCGAATTGCGGCCCGCGGGGCAGGGACATCTACACGATAACGTCATTCCGTTGTCCGACACCGAAGTTCCCTATGATCTGCAGACCGCGCTGGCCAATGCCACGACCACCTTCGGCGGTATCGACGCCGACCGGATCGCCAAATCCATGCAGGATCTGAGCACCCAATTGCAGGGGACGCCGAAACTGGTGCCCGAGGTACTGCGGAACGTTCAGGATCTCGCGACCGTCATCGCGGATCGGCGCAACCAATTGGGTTCGCTGCTGACCAGCACCCAGCAGGTGACCGACGTGCTGGTGCAGCAGAAGGCCGAACTGGCCCGGTTGATCGAACAGGGCCGGGATGTGTTGTCGCAGATCATCTCCCGGCAGGCGGCGGTGGTGAATCTGCTCAACGCCGCTACCACGCTGATCCAGCAGCTCGAGCCGATCGCGGTGGGCGACCGCGCCGAGATCCAGCAACTGCTCACCAATCTGCGCCAGATGACCGGAATGCTGGCCGGTCACGACGATCTGCTGCGCAATCTGTTCCAGATTCTTCCGGTGCCGTGGCGGCTGTTCGCCAATGCCACCGGAACCGGTCAGGAATTGGTGGGCAACGGCCCCGACGGCGCGTTCATCGACTCGTTCATGTGCGCACTCAGCGGATACGCCCAGAAGGTCAATCGTCCTCCGTACCTGAAGGACTGCAGGTGAGTTCTGTGAGTCGCGTGTTGAAGCTGCTGGTCGTGCTGGTCGCCGGTGTCGCGGTGGCCGGATGCTCGAGCGGCCCGGTGGGCGGTCTGGTCGATTCCTCGATCACCGTCACCGCGCAGTTCACCTCCGCCAACGGTCTGTACAACGGCAATACCGTTGCGGTGCTGGGCATGAAGGTCGGCAAGGTCGTCTCGGTCACCCCGCATCCGACGCACGTCGATGTGATGATGAAGGTGGACAAGTGGGTCAAGATTCCGTCCGACGCGATGGCGGTCACGGTCTCGGACTCACTGCTGACCGATCGGCATGTGGAATTGACGCCCGTCTACCACAGCGGCCCGACCCTGCGCGATCACGCGGTGCTCGGCGCCGACCGCACCCGCACGCCGGTGGAGTTCGACAGCCTGTTGGCGATGGCCGACAAGCTGTCCCAGTCCCTCGGCGGGGATGGTAAGGGCAACGGCCCGGTCGCGGGCCTGCTCGATGTCAGCTCGCAGATCGCCACCGGCAACGGCAAACAGATGCGCGATGCGATGACCGAGTTGTCCCGCGCGCTGCGTCTGGGTTCGGACAACGGCGCCGCGACCAGGGATGCGGTGACCACGATCGTGCGCAATCTCGACACGCTGAGTTCGGCCGCGTCCCGCAACGATCAGCAGATCCGCCAATTCGGTTCGGGCGTGGACCAACTCAGCGGAATTCTCGCCGACCAGCACCTCGGCAGCGGGGACACCGGCAAGAAACTCGGCCAGATTCTCGTGCAGGTCGCCGATCTGTTGCAGCGCAACCGGGACAATCTGCACGGCCTGGCGACCAATGCCAACACCGTCACCAAGTCGATGGCCGACTACAACGACAATCTGGCCGAGTTCCTGGACATCTTCCCGATGGTCACCGACAACGTCTACAACGCGCTGGACACCAAGAACGGCGCGTTGCGCGGCACCGTCGGCCTGGACAAATTCCTGCTGGACGGCCAGATGGTCAAGGAGGTCTGCAACCTACTGCAACTGCACAATCTGGGCTGCGCGACCGGCACGATGCGCGATATGGGGCCGGACTTCGGCATCGGCCAGATGCTCACCGCGATGGCGGGAGCCCCGGCGAAATAGCAAGGGATACCGAAAAAATGATGACATTCGGACCGAGACGACGCGCCGCCGCCCTCGCCGCGGCGGTGGCGCTGTCGACCACCGCGTGTTCGGTGAGCCTGGACAAGCTTCCGCTGCCCGCCCCGGGCGTCGGCCCCGATTCGTACTCGCTGACGGCCACCTTCGCCAACGCGCTCAATCTGCCCACCAAGGCGAAGGTTCGGCTGAACGGCGCCGATATCGGTGAGGTCGAGTCGATGCAGGCGAAGAACTACACGGCCGTGGTGCACATGCGGATCAAGGCCGTGGTGCTGCTGCCCGCCGGCACATCGGCCGAATTGCGTTCCGCCACACCGATGGGCGATGTCTTCGTCGCGCTGACCCCGCCCGCGCATCCGGACCCGGACGCTCCCCGGCTGGCCGACGGCGCGAGCATTCCCGAACAGTCCACCGCCGCGGCCGCGACCATCGAGGAGGTGCTCACTCGCGCCGCCCTGCTGGTGAACGGCGGGGCGATCGAGAACGTCACGGCCCTGGCCAACAGTCTCGGCGAGGCGGTCGGCGGACGCGGCGACCGCCTGGCCACCATGATCCAGCAGACCCGTCAGCTGGTGGACAGTCTGCTGGCCCGCACCGATCAGATCCGCCGGATCCTGGCCACCACAAAGGATTTGAGCGCGACCCTGGCCGCGCACCGGCCCGATGTCGACGGTGCGGTCGCCGCGGCCGGGCCGGCGCTGCAGGTGATCGGCGACAACACCCAGCAGATCGTGGACCTGGTCGGACAGCTGAACCGGATCAGCGCGCAGCTGTCGCGGTATCCCTCGGTGCAGGGCACCAACGACCTCAGCCTGATCAAATCGGTCAACGAGATGGCCGCCAATATGAATGCCGCGGCGAACAATCCGAAGGCGAACCTGGATCCGCTCATCGCGATCCTGCCCATCGTGGTGAAGGTGACCGATGCCCAGTCCGCGCACGTGAACGTCGATATCGCTCGCCTGGCGGTGGGGGCGGGGGCGGATCCCGGGTATCCGGGCGATCCCGGCGCCACCGCGCCGACACCCACCGACTGGACGAATTTCGTCGGCTCGCTGGAGTACAGCCTGAACAGATTGAAGAACCGAGTGACACCACCGGGACCGGTGCCCGGGCCGGGGCCGGTTGCCATCCCGGGACGAGTGACGGGACCGAGACGATGAGTATCTCCGAAGTGTTCGAACCGCCCGCGCGAGTTCTGGTGCTCGGCGCGCGGCAGCTCGCCCGGCATCGGCTGCTGACCTCGATGATCGGCCTGACGATGGTGTTCGTGGTCGGCGCGGGCTATCTGCTGCTGGGGTCGCTGAAGATCGATCCGCTGCATTCGCAGTTCCACGTGCGGGTCGAGCTGGCACAGTCCGGCGGCCTGCTGCCCAATCAGGACGTGACGTTGCGTGGTGTGCCGGTCGGCCGCGTGCAGTCGGTCGGTGTGGACGGTGACAAGGTCGTCGCCGTCGTCGATATCGACGATGGGGTGCATATTCCGGTGGGCGGGAATGTACGGGTGGCGGCCCTGTCGGCGGCGGGGGAGCAGTATCTGGACTTCCTGCCCACGACGGACAAGGGCCCCTATCTGACCGACGGCGCGGTGGTCTCCCCGGAGCGGACCTCGACTCCGGTCCCGCTGGCGACCCTGCTCGATCACCTCAACGGCCCGCTGCAACAGATGGATCCGGCGAAACTGAAGGCCATCGAGGCCGAACTCGGCGTGGGGCCGAAGGGGCCGGAGAAGCTGACCGCGATCCTGGATGGCGGCATGTTCATGCTCTCGACGCTGGATTCGGTTCTGCCGCAGACGGTTTCAATGCTGCACAACAGCAAGACGGTGCTGACCACGATGAGCCGGGTGAGCCCTGGGCTGCGGGTGACGTCGCGGAATCTGGCCGAGACCATGGCCGGGGTCGGCTCGATGACCGGCGGCTACCGCACCATGGTGAACACCGTGCCGGGTATGACGACCGCCCTCGATCGGATCATCGCGGACAATTCGCCGACCATGGTGCAGTTGCTCGGTAATCTGACGACCACCGCGCAGATGGCGTACCTGCACATCCCGGCGCTGAACGAGTTCTTCTGGCCGCAGCAGCGCGCCGGCTCCGCACTCGATGCCATCTCCTCGGCCTTCCACGATGGCGGGGTCTGGGCCGAGGTGAGCGTCTATCCCCGGACCCCCTGCGATTACAACGTGCCGCGGCTGCCGGGATCGGTGCCCGACTCGCCGGAGCCGTACCTGAACGCGCGGTGTACCGGCCCGGCCCCGGATCTGGTCCGCGGCGCGGCGAATGCGCCCCGGCCGCCGGGCGACAACACCGCCACCGCACCTCCCGGCTCGAATCCGTTGCAGCGATCGGATCCGACGCCGACCGGCCCGCTGTCCATTCCCACCCCGTACGGCGGCCCGCACGCGTAGGGCTGACGCGTCGCGGTGACCCGACGATTGGAGATACCGATGAACGACCGCACCACGGTGGTGACACCGGACGAGGACGCCGAGCTGTCGGAGCAGGGCGACGACAACTCGACTCCGGTCGACAAGCACACATCCGATTCCGTTTCCGCGGTGCCGGATTCGGCCCGGAAGCAAGTTCACGGGACCGCCGAATCATCGACAGACGGGGATGTGGCCTCGGATGGGTCGGCGGCCGGTGCAGCGCTGGCCGGAAAATCGGAAAGTGCTGCGGGTGAGGGTGATTCGGCGGGCACGGAGGACAATTCCGAAACGTCATCGGACGGAGCCGCCGACACCGCGGGGAAACCTCGCTTCCGCCGGCGGCCTCCGACTCCCCGGCCGGTGACCGCCGTGCTGCTGCTCCTGCTCGTGGCGGCGGTGGTCTGCGCGGCGGTGTTCGGCTGGAAACTGAAGGCGCGCAACGACGATGCGGCAGCCGGACAGGCCGCCATGGCCGCGGCGAAGGATTACGCCGTCGCGCTGACCAGTATCGACTCCGCGCATATCGACGGCGACTTCGGGACCGTGCTGAACGGGGCGACCGGGCAGTTCAAGGATATGTACAGCCAGTCCGCCACTCAGCTCAAACCACTTCTGTTGCAGGCGAAATCGGTCAGCAAGGGGCATGTGGTGGCCGCGAGCGTGCAGTCCGTATCGGGCGATCACGCCGTGGTGATGCTGTTCGTCGACGCGGAGATCACCAACGTCACCAATCCGACTCCCCGGGTCGACCGCAATCGCATCCTGATGACCATGGACCGGGTCGGCGGGCAGTGGCTGGCCAGCAAGGTGGACCTGCCCTGATTACTGGTCGCGGCCGGAACCGGCTGTGGTCAGCGATCTTTCGCATAGGGTGCGCTGACGCTGGGCGTGGCGACGCCCACCTCCACGCGCACCCGGTCCTGATAGAATCCGATGTGCCCGCGAATCAGCGCGACCTCGGGATACGGTTCGGCGTACGCCCAGGCGATCGGCTCGTCACCGTCGAGCGCGCGCCAGTAGCGCGCGGTGCCCTTGAACGGGCAACGGCTGGTCAGCGGGTCGGCGACGAGCAGATCGAAACGCACATCGTCCTGGGGAATGTAGAACGCGATGCCGTGATCCTGTTCCGCGACGAGGAGCCCCGCATGCGTCTCGGCCAGGACCCGGTCCCCGGCGGTGACCCGGATGAGATTGCGGACCCGGCGCACGTCCACGCGGTAGTCCGGCCAGTCGATGTACCCCGACGGCTCCATGATCGTGCCTTTCTCATGGGGTGCCGCGGTGCCGTGCGGCACCGGGACAACGCGTGAACCCGGCACCGGAGAGTTGTCCGGCGCCGGGTTCACGATAGCTGCGCGCCCGGGTCAGCTGGCCCGCTGTGCGTAGGCCGCCGCGTACTCCTTGCGCGAGGTGGTGGAGGTGTCCACATCCGTGGCCTGCGCGCGCAGCGCGCCGACGGTCGCCTGCTCCTTCGGGATGTGCGCGAACGGATCCCAGTTCAGGAAGCGGCAGGCGTTCTGCCAGGTGATCTTGTCGATGTCGGAATCGTCGGCGTCGACCGCCTGCAACTCCGCGAGCACGAACTCGGGGGCGTTGGGCCAGATCGAGTCCGAGTGCGGGTAGTCGCACTCCCACGCGATGTTGTCGATGCCGATCTCGTGCCGGAGCTTCAGCGAGGTCTTGTCGGTGACGTAGCAGGCGACCGTGTGCTCCCGGAACACCTCGCTGGGCAGCTTGCCGCCGAAGTCGCGGCGCAGCCAGCGCTGGTTGGTGTAGTGCCGGTCCGAGCGGTCCAGGAAGAACGGGATCCAGCCCACACCGCCCTCGGAGAACGAGACCTTCAGCCCCGGATAGCTGCGGAACGCCGGGCCCCACAGCAGATCCTGGGCGGCGATCAGCGAGACGCTGGGCGCGAGCACCATCAGATTGTCGATCGGCGCGTTGGGGGCCAGGTTCAACACCCGGAAGCCCTGTCCGATATGCAGATTCATCACGGTGCCGTGGTCGGACAGCGCCTGGAACACCGGGCCCCAGTACTCGATGTCGTGGTAGCTGGGCAGGCCGTCCAGATGCGGCAGTTCCGGCATGGACACCGAATGACAGCCCTTCTGGGCCACTCGCTCGATCTCCGCGACGGCCAGCTTCGGATCCCACAGCGGCAGGATCGATAGCGGGATGAACCGGCCCGGGTATGCCCCGGCCCAATCCTCGATGTGCCAGTCGTTGTAGGCCTGGATCATCGCGACGGTGATCTCGTCCTTGAAAAAGGCCAGATGTCCGGCGCTGAATCCGGCGAAGGTCGGGAAGCACATCGAGGCGAGGATGCCGTTGGCGTTCATATCGCGGACGCGCTCGTGCACGTCGTACACCCCGGGCCGCATCTCCGCGTAGCCGGCCGGATCGTAACCCCACTCCTCGGCGGGCCAGGAGACCACGGCGTTGAGACCTGTGACGCCGGTCGGCCGGTCACGGTAGACCCACCGGTCGATGCCCTTCTCATCGACGATCACCTTCGGGGCCAGATCGGCCCACTTCTTCGGGACATGGCCGTCGAACATGTGAATCGGCTCGACCACATGGTCGTCGATGCTCACCAGGATCATGTCGTCGATATTCACGGGACTCCTCGCTAGTTCGTGCGGAATGTCGTATGGGTCGACCTCGGCTGACTCTTGGAGACGAACAATCTCCATCAAGGAGAATGATACTCTCGCGCCCCGCTCGGCCGCCAGGGTGGGCGGGGCGATGCGGCGGCCGAAGTCGGGTCCGATCGTGATCGAAACTATCCATCATCGTTCGAGAGAATGATATTCTCATTTCAGTTATACGAGTTCGCTGTCGGAGGTGTTTTCGGCCGGTGTCGTTCTCGTCGGAGTTCCCGCAGGGCCGGATGGACGGAGAGATACGTGCGGACGATGACGTACAGCGCGCGGGCGGAGACCTTGAATGCGCTCCGCGAGGCCATGCGGGTCCAGGCCACCCGCACGGTGGTGCTCTATTCCGCGGTCGCGGCGGACCTCGGTATCACCGTCGCGGATCTGACCTGTCTGAACCTGTTGTGGATGCGCGGGCCGCTGACGCCCGGCCGGCTCGCGGAGTCGCTGGGCATAGCGCGCGGCGGCGCGATCACCGCTGTGATCGACCGGCTCGAGCGCGCGGGTTACGTTCGGCGGACCCGTGATTCGGAAGATCGCCGCAGGGTGTGGGTGGAATTGGTCGCGGTGCGCGCGGAGGTGGCCATCGCCCCGCTGTTCGGTGAGCTCGCCGCGCTGGATGAAACCCTGCCACAGGACGAGGAGAGTCTGGCGAGGCTGGTGGGCTTCGTCCAGGAGGTCAACACGGCGCTCGCACAGGCGACCGCGCAGGTTTCGCGCAATCGCGCGCTGTGAGTGGTGGACGTCATGGCTGCACAGAAATCCGGGCCGCTCGATCAGGCTTCCGGCGAGGTGAACTCGGTCGCGGGCCGGCGGGCGCACGCCCGCAGACACCTGCTGCGATATCGGCTCGCGGTCGTCGCGTCCGATGTGGTGCAGGCCGTCCGGTACGTCGGCGGCTGGATGTACGACCGGTCCATGGCGGGCTGGGAGGTCACCGCCCTGCTGGCCGAGACCGCCGACCCGCGCCCGCTGCGCATTCTGGGCGCGGCGGTGCTGGATCTGGAGGATTCGCTGGCCTCGCCGGTGCACGACATCTGGCCGCATGCGGTGGCCGTGGCGCCGGAGTTGATGGCGAACGATCCGCGGGTGCGTCGCGGCGTGCTCGACTCGCTCGATCAGCGCCGTACGGAGGTGGCGCTGTGGGGCGCGGATCTGCCCGCCGAACTCGACGGACGACTCGACCTGGCCCAGCATCGGCTCAGTGCCGCCGCGCGGGCGTTCAAGAGTGCCGCGCTGGCCGCCGCGGGTGAGCCGGTGACCGAGGTGAGCGGTGTGGAGGTGTTCCACTGCGGTGAATTGCTGCTGACCGGGCTGTGGGGCGGCGCCGATCTCACCAAGTGACGAATATGTTATTCTCCTGAAGAGAGAATGGCGATATCGCAGTGGGAGGGGCATCCGGCCGCCGAGGTGGTGCCGGAGCGAAGTCGAACGCGGTCGTCGTGGCCGAGGAAAGGATCGCAATGGTCAAGAACGGCAATCGGCTACGGAGCCAGGTGTGCGATACGGAGGTGATCGTCGTGCGGGCTTCGGACAGCCTCGACGATCTGCGCGCCGGAGGTGTCCGCATGATTCCGATCGACGGGAAGCCGGAACCGGGCCTGTCGGCGGCCGCGGAGCTGAGCGACGGCAATCTGCTGGGTAAGCGGTACGTCGACGAGTCCGGCGCCGAGGTGTTGGTGACCAAGGCCGGTGCGGGCACATTGAGCATCGGTGCGACGCCGCTGGCGCTCAAGGAAGCCAAGCCGCTTCCCGCCAGCGATTGAACCGGAAGGATCTCCGTCATGAACTCCAAGATGCTCGTATTCTCCAATGCCGTTGCCGGACAGGATGATGCGTTCAACGACTGGTACGACAACCAGCACCTCGCCGACGTGCTCGAGGTGCCCGGTGTGGTGAGCGGTGAGCGGTACGATCTCGTGCCCAGCGCCCTGGGCGGCGGCGGTGAGCCCGCGCACCGCTATCTGGCGGTGTACGAGCTCAGCGGTGATCCGGAGGAGGTGGCCGCGGCGTTCGGCGCGAAGGCGGCCACCGGGGAGATAAAGCTCAGTCCTACCCTGGACATGTCGACCCTTTCGGTCCAGATCTGGCGTGCTCGCGACACGGGAAAGAGCGCGGGCTGAGCTTCGGCGAGACTTCAGATGCCCTGTGGCCCGGCGAGATACGCCGGGCCACAGGGCATTTCGTGCCGTGATACAGCAGGTTTCGGCAGCGGCCCTCGCGTACCGGCAGCGGTGCCACGGTGCCCGGAACCGGATACCCGGGAACTGTCGCGGATAGGCGCCACTACGACGAGTTCGAGCGGCCGGCTGCGGAAGTCGAGGCGGTCAGGTCGACGCACCGGGCGTCGGGGTGCCCGATCGGCGCCGGTCCGCGAGGGCCGCCCGGCCTCGGCGCCACCGGGCGACCGTGGCCGAAACCGGTGTCACGGATCAGGTTTCGGGTTCCGCGAGCCGGATGATGGCGTGCGCCGGGCAGTCCAGCAGGGCGCGCATCACCCCGTCGCGGTCGGCGGGGTCGACCACGCCGTCGCCCTCGAGCGAGGCGTAACCCCAGTCGTCGAGGGAGAAGTATCCCGGTGCGTGCCTGGCGCAGATGCCGAATCCGTCGCACAGCGTCCGGTCGAGTCGAATCTTCACGGCACCAGTACCTCTCGCGCGTCGAACGGCCGATCGGCCAGGTAGATTCGCTGTGCGCAATCCGGGCACCGGCCGTCTAGATGGGCGTCGACCTCGGTGCGGAACCGGCTCAGCAGGGTGGCGGCGGCATTGCATGCCCCGTCCAGGGTGCCGCAGGCGCCGCGCCCGCGCAGCACCACCGACCAGCGTTGCAGGCGTTGGATATCCGCGTCGGTGGCACGCCCGTCGCGCAGTGCGGCCGCCACCGCGGCCATGGCGGCGGTGCCGTTGAAGCAGGAACCGCACTGTCCGGCGTTCTCCCGGTCGAAATATCCGAGCACCGATGCGGCCACGGCGACCGGACATTCGTCGGTGATCAGCGATATCGCGCCGCAACCGAGGCCGTAGCCCAGGCCGCGGATGGATTCGTGATCCAGCGTGGCGTCCAGGACGGCGCGATCGGCGATACCGGAGAAGTAGCCGCCCATCAGCGCCCCGCGCACATCCTGCGGCGAAATCCGATGTAAGGCGAGTAAATCGGCGAATCGCGCGCCGTGCGGGAGTTCGTAGAGACCGGGGCCGCGGTCGCCGCCGGTGACCGTCACCAGGAAGGTGCCGGGCGATCCGGCCGTGCCCTGCTCGCGGAACGCCTGTCCGCCGTGCCGGTGGATGAAGGGCAGATTCGCCAGGGTCTCCACATTGGAGACCGCCGTGGGCAGATCGTCCACGCCGGATTCGAACGGCCGCGGCGGTTTGTCCGCGGGTTTGGCCGGCCCGCCGTTGATCGCGCGGATCGCCGCGGTCTCCTCCCCGGCGACGTAACCCGCTGCGACGGTGACCAATTCGATTCGTACGCGGGTGATGTCGGTGCCGTCCAACTCGGTCAGCGCCGCGTCGACGCGCTGTGCGGCCTCGGGGTCGGAGATGTAGACGTAGGCCTGGCTCGCACCTGTGATCGCGGCGGCCAGGCGCAGGCCGTCCAGCACCAGATGCGGGCGGCGGCACAGCAGCCAGCGGTCCTTGACCGAGGCGGGTTCGCCCTCCTCACCGTTCGCGACGACCACGGTCGCGCTGCCGCGCAGGTGCGCGTCGCGCACCGAGCCCAGTTTGATCGCCGTCGGGAACGCCGCCCCACCACGACCACGCAAGCCGCTGTGCCGGATCTCCTCGAGCAGCTCGGCCGCCGAGTCCAGCAGCCGGTAACCCCCGCTCGCCCGGTAGGCGGCCAGATCCTCCATCTCCGGTCCGGCGCGGAGCAGACGTGGTTCCACACCGGGTGCGGTGACCGCGGCGAGTTCCGTGGTCGGGTCGAAAATCTCTTGCATGGCAACCTCTTTCGGCTGGAAACAGGCCGGTGGACAGAAGGGGGCCGCTGGTTGCGGTTACGCTGGCCGACATGAGAACCGCGGTGCTGCGAATTGATGTCGACCCGGCCCGGGAGCTCACCGCGGCTCGGTGGGCGGAAGGGATGAGCGCCCTGCGCGAATACGCCGCCACACTCCGGGTCGAGATCCTCGGCGACAGTTCGGATATCCCGCCGCGGCGGGAGGTGCAGATGCTGGTCGACACCGAGGACGCCGAGGCCGGCGTGGGGGAGGCGGTACGGATGTGCGCCGCGGCGTTCGGCACCGAACCGGTGGCCGCGGCGGTGACCTACGTCAGCCGCGGCACCGACGACGACGCGCACGGCGTGCTGGCCGGCTTCGGCCTGACCGCCGAGGTGGTCCGGGAGGCGGGGACCGACGGCTTCGACATCGTGCACGTCACGCTGCCCGCGGCCGATCTCGAACGTGTGCCGGAGAGCCGCATCCACACCGCGCTGGAGGCGGCGCTGAACTGCGAGGTCCGCATCGGTACCCGGTGATCGGCGGGCGACCGGTGCGAGGGCCCGCGTCATCGATTGTCCAGGAATTCCAGGATCGGCGGGGCCGCCCGCACCCAGGTGTCGAACAGGTTGAAGTGATCGACCCGCCCGCTGCCCCGGTCCTCGACCGCGCGCTCCCAGGCGTCCTCGGGCCACGGCGGTTCGATCACCGTCGAGCCCTCGATCAGGCAGCTCACCTCGAGCGAGGTCCGCTTCGGATGATCCAGGTCGCCGACGCCGCCGCGAATGATCAAGGTGGGCACGGTGATTCGATCGAACATCTCGTCGTCCACGCCGGCGATGGTCTGCCCGGGTTTGGGCACGTACGCATTGAGCCAGCGCAGCGACAGTTTGATGAATTCGTCCCGGTCCAGGTCCCGCAGGCGCTGCTCGTTGCGAGGATTGGCCGCCACCCGCTCACGCCACTCCCGCATCTTCAGCAGGGCCGCGGTCCCGCCGCCGCGCACGGTCTGCAGGCTGGGCAGCACATAGAACGCGCCCAGATTGAACAGTCCGTAGACGCCGCCGACGATATTCCAGAGCACGAGCGTGGTCACCCGCTCCGGATACAGCATCGCGGTGAGCATCGAATCGCGTGCGCCGCCCGAGCCGCCCGCGAGGACGCACGGCCCGACATCCAGCGCACCCAGTAGGCCGTTCAGCGTCTCGGCGCGCATATGCGATTCGGACCGGCCGTAGAACTGCACGTCCGACGCGCCGCAGTTGGGCCGATCCCACAGCAGTACCGAATAGCCGCCGGCGACGATCGCCTCGGCCAGCGGGCGCAGACCGGGAACATCCTTGCCGAATCGGCCGCCCGGTGTCAGGACGACCAGATCGCCTGTGTCACCGAGGATTTCGTAGACGACCTCGCCGCCGTTCACCGTCACCGATGGCATGGGACATCCTCTCTCACGCCAGCACGACGACGGAATCGCCGACGATCCGCACCGGATAGGTGCGGATACTCCATTCGGGTTTGACCACCGTGGTCCCGGTCGCCAGCTCGAAACCCCACTGGTGCCACGGGCAGTAGATGTACTCCTGATCGCGCACCATGACCTGGTCGCCGGGCACCGAGTCGTCGACGACCGTGCGGCCGCGCGCGCGGCCCGAGCACAGCGGACCGCCCTCGTGCGGACAATAGTTCGCGATCGCGTAGAACGTGCCGTTGACGTTGTAGACCCCGACGCCGTGCCGCCCGATCGGCACCACCTTGGACGATCCGGGCGGAATCTCCTCGACCGTCGCGACGACGTGTTCGCGGCCCTGGGCGAGCCTGGGTGGGTCGTGGTCCGCTGCTTCGTGTTCGGCCGCCATCAGAACACCGGCCTGCGGCCGTCGATGGCGGGCACCGTCTCGGGCAGGTGGTAGGTCTCGATGCCGTTGCGGTACATGACCTTGTCGCGCGCGTGCACCGGCAGATGTTTCACCAGCCAGCGCGGGTCGTCGAACGTCCAGTGCGGATAGTCCGAGGAGTAGAGCAGGATCTTGTCCGCCTCCATCCACTCGAACGCCCGGGTGAGTTCGGTCTTGTCCTCGGGATAGTCCAGCGGCTGAGTGGTGAACCGGATGTGCTCCTTGACGTATTCCGAGGGCTTGCGCCGAATTCCGGTGAAGGACTTGCGCGCGGCGTAGATCGCGTCCATCCGCCACATCAGCGGCAGGATCCAGGTGAACGCGTGTTCCACGAACACGATGCGCAGCTTGGGATGCCGGTCGAAGACGCCGTCGAAGATCAGGCTCATGATCTGATTCGCCGCCAGCAGCGAGTAGGTGACCATGAAATCGTGGTTGTAGCTGGGGAATCCGACCGGCGGCATGGGCATGGTCTCGTACGCGCCGCGGCCCAGATGACAGCTGACCACCAGATCGTGCTTGGTGGCCGTGGCCCAGATCGGGTCGTATTTCGGATCGCCCCAGGACGGCCGCGGTTCGGCCTTGATCAGGATCTGCGACATGAACGGATGCCCGGCCCACTGTTCGATCTCGCGCACCGCCTGGGCCGTATCGTCGATGGCCGCGCAGATCGAGCCGCGCCACCGCTGATGCCAGTTGTTCTTCGGGTCCAGCCAGTGGTTGGCCAGCCAGTGGTTGATGCCGGTCGCCATCGCCGAGGTCGCCTCGGGCAGGCGGGTGGCCTTCACCGTCGGCTCCAGGATGGCGATATCGGAACCGGCGTCGACGATCAGCTGCCGGAACGCCAATTCCGGGTCGCTGCCCGGGAATTCGCCGCCCTCGGGGAAGGTGTCCGCGCGCATCGCGTAGGTGTGCGCGTAGTCCGGGGCGTCGTAGATGATGGTGTCGCCGACGCGGTGGCTGAGGAAGTACGAGCTGCGGTACGGCTCGGGAAGGTATTCCACCAGCTCCCCGCGGCGTGGTACCGGATGCACGTCCGAATCGACCACCCGGACCGCGGTCTGCTCCGCGGCCGGTGCCCGATGCTGCTGATGAGCCAGGGTCATGGTCCTCTCCCTTCAGACGGTGGCCGATGCGGCCGGGACGTCGATGCCGTAGACGCGAGACGCGTTGCGCCAGCACACCTTCTCGCGTTGTTCGGTGGTGAGCGCGGAGGGCAGCTCGTCGATGTCGCCGCAGTGCCAGTGCGGATAGCTGGAGCCGAACATCACCATGTCCTGTTTGCCGGTGAAGTCGAGCCATTCGGCGGCGAAGTCGACCTCGCCCGGACCGTCGAGACTGTTGTGCACGAAGTACACGTGTTCGGGCAGATAGTCGCTGGGCATGCGCGGCGCCCACGGGGTCTGCTCGAGATGCGGCCGGCCGAAGGTGTCCATCCGCCAGGTGAACGGCGTGAGCATATCCGCCGCGCCGTCGGCCCAGACGAACTTCAGCTCCGGGATCCGCTCGAAGACGCCCTCGGCGATCATGTTCATCAGGTGATAGATGTAGTTCAGCGAGGTGAATCCGAGGTACTGCTCATAGGTGCGGGTGTGCCCGGACGGGGTCGGCGGGAACGCGATGCTCTCCCCGGTCTCGCTGTGCACCGCGACGGGCAGGCCCGCGTGCGCGGCGGCCTCCCACAGCGGCCAGAACTGCGGCTTGCCGTACAGTTCGCGGGACTGCAGCGGAACGCCGACCTGCACGATGCCGGGATGGCTTGCCCACCTGTCGATTTCGCGCAGCGCACCGGTGATGTCCTCCGGATTCACCCGGATCGTGCCGCGGAACCGGTCGGCGTACGGATTGGATTCCAGCCAGCGTGAGACCATCATCTCGTTGTGCGCGGCGAGCACGGCCGTGGTCAGATACCGGTCCGGCAGGATGCCGCGGGTCATCGGATGCAGTACGGCAACATCCACCCCGCGCCCGCCGAACAGCGCCTCGCCGACCAGCTCGGGATCCGAGCCCGGATACTGCTTGTCCGGCCCGCGGGTGCCCGGGGCGTACTCGCCGCCCGGTGCGCCGTACCAGTCCATCTCCACATCGGGGATGCCCCGGCTGGCGAACGGCTCGCGCAGGAATCCGCGCATATCGCGATTCGATCCGAAGAAGATGTGCACGCTGGCATCGATGACGGGGATACGGGTCCCGTCGGCTAGTAATCTGCTCATCCGCTCTCTTTCGGGTGCGCTTCCGCGTCAGTCGATGCGCGCGATATCGGGCCGCTCCGTCACCGGTGCGGCGAGTTCCTGTGTGTCGCAGATCTTCTGGAGCTTCTCCAGGGTCTCCTCGAGTCCCGCGCCCTGGCGCTTGCCGGGCGTGAAGGTGGCCGGGAGATGCCGCATTCCCTGGATGACGCCGATGGTCTCGTAGTGCACGGTGCCCTCGGGGTCGCATCGGTAATCCGGCATCCTGTCCAGCACCGCGGTGAGCATCTTCTTGAACACCGCGCGCGCGACGTTCGAGCCGATGCACCGGTGGATGCCGAGCCCGAAACTGAAGTGGCGGTTACCCCTTCGGTCCAGGATCACATCGTTGGGGTCCGGGAAGACCTGCGGATCGCGGTTGGCCATCGCCCAGGACAGCCACAGCCGATCACCCTCCGCGAACCGGGTGTCCGCGATGGTGACGTCATCGGAGATCGTGCGGCCGTCACCGGGCGCGGGGGTGAAGTAGCGCAGGAATTCCTCGGTGGCCGAATCGAGCAGGTGCTCGCGCTCCTTGCTGAGCAGCTCGCGCTGATCCGGATGTTCGGACAGCCATTCCAGCGAGTGCGCGGTCAGCGCGGTGGTGGTGTCGAAACCGCCGCCGATGAGCAGCCCCAGCATGCCCAGGATCTCGAGGTCCGGCGCGGGTTCGCCGTCGATGCGGAGTTTGATCAGGCCGTCGACCAGGCCCGGTCGCGGCGTCTCCTTGATCTCGACCAGATTGTTCAGCAGGTCCAGACCCATCGCGCGGTGCATCTCGGCGACGCGGGCGGCGTCCGGGGAGCTCTCCGGGGTGTATACCGCGGCGTGTACCGGCTCGCTGTAGAGCGACCAGCGTCGCAACGGGATGCCGAGCATGGCCAGAGTCAGCACGGCCGGCACGATATTGGCCAGATCGTCCACGAAATCGATGCGGCCGGATTCGATCTTCTCGTCCAGGCTCGCGCGCACGATCTCGTCGATGACCGGATCCCAGCGCTTGACCGCGGCGGGGGACAGATACGGGTTGAGTACCTGCCGGTACAGGCGGTGCTCGGGATCGTCCATCTCCAACATGCCGCCGCGCACGGCCTGGGCGCGCTGCGCGGTGGGGATCGAAATGCCTTTATAGCCTTTGCGTTCGCCGCGGAGGTCGTGGTCGTTGGACACGTGCGGGCAGCGGGCCAGCTCGAAGACCGACGTGCTGTCCGCGGCCACCCAGTGCCCGCCGTGTGTGTCGCTCCAGGCGACCGGGCACTTGGCCTGCATCTCCTGCGTGATCTCCTCGAACCGGTGCCGGTATTCGGGAGTGTGCCGGTCGAAGCTGTACCGGTTCTTCTTGCGGTCCTGGTCGGCGGTGGTGTCTTCGATGCTCACGTTGTTCTTCCTCCGCTGCTCACGGATTCGGTGCGCCCTCGCGGACACCGCGGGTGCGGTGTCCGCGAGGGCGCGGTCCGGGGCGATCACATGTGGTAGTCGTACAACTTCAGATAGCCGCCGCCATCGACACGCATCTGCGTACCGGTGACGTACCGGGCCTCGTCCGAAGCCAGGTAGAGCACCGCGTTACTGATGTCCTCGGGCTCGACGTACGGAATGCGCATGGACTGCTGCACGCCGAACACCGGCTCCGCGTCCGCGCGGGTCGGATGTTCGAGGTCCGGGCGGAACGAGCGATACATCGGTTCGCTCTGCAGCATCGGCGTATTGCAGTTGGTGGGATGCACGACGTTGGCGCGGATTCCGCGTTCGGCGAGCTGGCGCGCGATCTCGTAGACGTAGGCGGTCAGTGCCCGCTTGGAGTGCACGTAGGCCGAGCCGCCGGGGTCCTTGCCCGGCTGATCGACTTTGGAGATGTCCATGAGCGCGGCGGTGGAGCCCGTCGCGATGATCGAGGCGCCCTCACTCAGGTGCGGAAGCGAAACCTGGATGGCGTTGATGGTGCCGATCAGATTCGTATTGATCACATCGGTCCACGCCTGCATGGCCGGCTGGCCCTTCATACCGGCCACACCGGCCTGGGCGACGACGATATCCAGCCGTCCCAGTTCGGCGATGCCGGTCTCGAGCGCGGTCTGCAGCTGTTCCGCGCTGCGCACGTCCGCCTTGGCGGTCACCACCCGGCGACCGGTCGCGGCGACCAGTTTGGCGGTCTGCTCGAGGTCTTCGGGCCGCGCCAGCGGGTAGCCGATGGTCGAGATGTCCTCGCACAGATCCACCGCGATGATGTCGGCGCCTTCTTCGGCGAGGCGGACCGCGTGACTGCGGCCCTGCCCGCGCGCGGCACCGGTGATGAACGCGACCTTGCCTTCAACACGTCCCACAGCTGACTTCCAATCTCTTTCCCCGGGTGGCGCTGCCGCCGCGACGGATCACCCGTCCCCGCTGGTTGCCGCAGCGGCCGATGCACGCGACATCGGCCCGCTTCATGATCTCGCCATAGAAGAATTTTCCTTGCGGTGAAAGAGAACACTACTCTCGCGCCGAAGTTGCCGCAAGGTCCCGAGGTTGGCGGTCGGCGACGTGATCCGGGGGAGATTTTCAGGGCGAAGCGCCGCTGTTTCGTGGGATTTCCGGGCATTTTATGCGAAAGTGACCTTTGCATCTGACGAGAACGTTATTCTCGTCTACATCGAAGCGCAGGCCTCCGACGGCCGATCGAGAGAGAGCTGAATGCGAACCATCCCCGAGGAACTGAGACGCCGCTACGAGCACGCGGGGTGGTGGCGGCCCGAGACGCTCGGCGATTTGTTGAGCCGCGGCCTGGCCGCCGCGCCCGAGGCCGAATTCCGGGTGCATTCCCAGGCCAGGCCGTGGTCGGGCACGCTGGCCGAGGTCGAGCACACCGCGCGGCGGCTCGCGGCCGGACTGCGCGCCCGTGGCGTCGGACCCGGCGATGCGGTCGCATTCCAGTTGCCCAACTGGATGGAGGCCGCCGCGACCTTCTGGGCCGCATCCTTTCTCGGCGCGGTGGTGGTGCCGATCGTGCACTTCTACGGCGATCGCGAGGTCGCGCACATCCTGACCACGGTTCGTCCGGCGGCATACCTCACCGCGGAGCGATTCGGCGCGCGCGTTTTCGATCGCGGTTCGGCCGCCGAGGTTCCGGTGGTGGGCGTGGTCGGACGGGATTTCGACGCGCTGCTGGCCGACGAGCCGATGAGCGGCACGATCGCCGTGGATCCCGCGGGCCCGGCGCTGATCGCCTTCACCTCCGGAACCACCAGCGCGCCCAAGGGTGTGCTGCACAGCCATCAGACATTGGGTTGTGAGGCAAGACAATTGGCCGAGCAGAACGCCCTCGACGAGGGGGATCAGCTCACCGCGACGCCGGTGGGCCATTTCATCGGCATGCTCGGCGCATTCCTGCTGCCGGTGTTGAGCGGCAAGGCGATTCATCTACTGGATGTGTGGGAACCGGGTAACGCGCTGGCGTTGATGAGTGAATACGGCCTGTCGGTCGGCGGCGGCCCGCCCTATTTCGTGACCAGTCTGCTCGATCATCCGGACTTCACGCCCGCCCATCTCGAGCACGTCCGGTACGTCGGCCTGGGTGGTTCGGCGGTCCCGGCGGCGGTCACGCGCCGGATCGCCGATCTCGGGCTGATCGCCTTCCGCGCCTACGGCAGCACCGAACATCCCTCGATCACCGCATCCCGTTACACCGCACCCGAATTCGAGCGGCTGTGCACCGACGGGCGGCCGCTGCCGGGGGTGGAGATCCGCCTGGCCGACGACGGCGAAATCCTCAGTCGCGGACCGGATCTGTGCCTGGGCTACACCGATCGGGAGCTGACCGGGCAGGTGTTCGACGCCGACGGCTGGTACCACACCGGCGATATCGGCGTCCTGCACCCGGACGGTCATCTGACGATCACCGATCGCAAATCCGACGTCATCATCCGCGGCGGCGAGAACGTCAGCGCGGTGGAGGTGGAGGAGGTGCTGGCCGCGATGCCCGCGGTGGCCGAGGCGGTCGTGGTGGCCGTCCCGGATCGGCGCCTCGGCGAGACCGTCGGCGCGGTGCTGCGGATCCGGCCCGGACACGTCCTGCCCTCGGTGGAGACCGTACGCAGGCATTTCCAGGCCGCCGGCATCGCGCGACAGAAGTGGCCCGAGCGGTTGTTCGAGGTCGCGGACTATCCCCGGACCCCGAGCGGCAAGGTGCGCAAACAGCTGATCCGGCAGCAGATTGCCACATCCAACTGACGAGAATATGATTCTTCACATTCGCAAATGGAGGTCTCATGGCTAGCCGTGCAATCGACGCCGACACATCCGAATCCGAGGTCGACGTCGTCGTACTGGGCAGTGGTGCGTCCGGCCTGACCGCGGCGCTGACCGCCGCGGCCCGCGGCGCCTCGGTGGCGATCGTGGAGAAGGCCGCGACCGTCGGGGGAACCAGTGCGGTGTCCGGCGGCATCGCGTGGATTCCGGCACACGACCGATCTCCGGACGGGCCGTTGAGCGTCGAGGACGCACTGCGCTATCTGCACGCCCAGTCGCTGAATTCGATGGACGACGAGTTGGTGGAGACCTTCGTGCGCACCGGCGCGCGGATGGTCGAATTCGTCGAGAAGCACAGCGGTCTGCGTTTCGAGATCGCCGACGGCTTCCCGGATTACAAGCCCGAACTGCCCGGCGGGCGGCCCGGCGGCGGGCGTTCGCTGAGTCCGGTCGCCTTCGACCGGTCCCGGCTGGGGGAGTGGCGCGATCGGATCACCGCCTTCCCGGAGGATTGGAGCAACGTCGGCTTCGACGCGGAGACCCGGGCGCGGCTGCACGCCGGAATCGATACCGAGTCCACGGATCTGGTCGTCGCCGGGGCCGCGCTGGTCGCCGGACTGCTTTTCGGCGTGCTCGAGGCCGGAATCGTGCCGCGCACGAAAGCCCGTGCGGTGGAACTGCTTTCGGAAGGGCGGACGATCACCGGCGTGCGGTTCGAAACACCCGAGGGCGAGTCGGTCCTGCGGGCCCGCAAGGGCGTGGTGCTCGCGACCGGTGGTTTCGAATGGGACCCCGGACTGGTCCGCGCCTATCTGCGCGGCCCGATGTCCGGCCCCGTCTCCCCGCCCAACAACACCGGCGACGGCCTGCGCATGGCGATGGCGCACGGCGCGGATCTGGGCACGATGAGTGAGGCGTGGTGGGTGCCGGTGGTGCAGATCCCCGGCGACACGATCGAGGGCAAACCGCGCAGCCGCAGTGTGCGTCTCGAGCGCACCCGCCCGCGCAGCATCATGGTCAACCGCTCCGGACGGCGGTTCGTGAACGAGGCGTCGGAGTACAACTCGATGGCCGGTGCGTTCCACTACCTCGATCCCAAGGGCGGGTACGTCAACGATCCGGGCTGGATCGTGTTCGACGCCGAACACCTGCGCAGGTACGGCTTCCTGGGCGTCGCCCCGGGCGAGGCGGTGCCCGAATGGTTCTGCGAGTCGAAGGATTTCGACGAACTGGGCGCGAAGACCGGCATCGATCCGCAGCGCCTGGCCTCGACGGTCGAGGCCTGGAACCGCAACGTCGCCGCCGGCGCCGATCCCGATTTCGGCCGCGGCTCGAGCGCGTACGACGGCTGGTGGGGCGATGAGAACGCGACCACCGCCGCGGGCCGCACCCTCGGCCCGATCGATAGCGCGCCCTACTACGCGGTGCCGATCACGGTCGGCGCGATGGGCACCAAGGGCGGGCCGCGCACCGATCGCGACGGGCGGGTGCTGCACGTGGACGGCCGGGTCATTCCGGGCCTGTTCGCGGTCGGCAATGCGATGGCAGGCGTCACCGGCCGGGCCTACGGCGGTGCGGGCGGAACCATCGGCCCCGGCATGGTGTGGGGCTTCCGGGCCGGTCACACCGCCGCGACCGGGACGTCGGCGGACGTCTGAACAGCGAACACATCTATCGCGCCCCGATCGAGTCGCCGGGACGGGCAGGCCGGAACACGGAGGTTACGAGTTGTCGGAGTACGAGAGCATCTGGAGCGATCTCCAGGGCGTCGCGTTCACCCAGGGATATCTGGACGTCGGCGGTGTGCGCACCCGCTACCTGCACGCGGGCGACCGCGACAAGCCGGCGCTGGTGCTGTTGCACGGGTCCGGCGGACACGTCGAGGCATACTCCCGGAACATCGAGGCGCATGCCGAGCACTTCTCCACCTGGGTGATCGATATGCTCGGGCACGGCTACACCGCCCGGCCCGGCCACCCGCTCGAGGTGAAACACTATGTGGCACACCTGATCGCGTTCCTGGACGCGGTCGGCGTCGAGCGGGCGAGCATCAGCGGTGAATCGCTCGGCGGCTGGGTAGCCACGCGCACCGCGATCGATCATCCGGATCGGGTCGAGCGGTTGGTGCTCAACACCGCCGGGGGATCGCAGGCCGATCCCGAGGTGATGAAACGCATCATCACCCTGTCCATGGCCGCGGTCTCCGATCCGACCTGGGAGACCGTGCAGGCCCGGATCCGCTGGCTGATGGCCGACAAGACCAAGGATTACGACGACGTCGTCGCGAGCCGTCAGCGCATCTACCGCCAGCCCGGATTCGTCGCGGCCATGAAAGACATCATGGCGCTGCAGGATCCGGAGATCCGGCAGCGAAATCTGGTGTCCCCCGCGGACTACGGCCGGATCACCGCACCGACGCTGGTGCTGTGGACCAGTGACGACCCCACCGCCGACGTCACCGAGGGACGCCGCATCGCGTCGATGATCCCGGGTGCGCGCTTCGAGGTGCTGCCCGACTGCGGGCACTGGCCGCAGTACGAGGATCCGAAGAGTTTCAACGCGCTGCACCTCGATTTCCTGCTGGGCGGGTAGCTCATGGCGCAGAGTAGTTCTGACCCGGGCGATTCCGCGAACGCCGGGTTCGGCCCGGGTGAATCCGATTCCGGGTCATCGACCGACGTGGACGTGCTGCTGGTGGGCGCGGGCCCGGTCGGGCTGACGCTGGCGAACATCCTCGGTATGTACGGGGTGCGCACCCGCGTGGTCGAGGAGCGTCCCACGCTGATCGATTATCCGCGCGGCGTCGGCCTGGACGACGAATCGCTGCGCACCTTCCAGTCCATCGGCCTGACCGAGCAGATCCTGCCGCACACCACGCCGAATCAGTTCATGCGATTCGTCGACGGCCGGCGCCGGTTGCTCGCCGAGATCGCCCCCACCGACGCCCAATTCGGCTGGCCCAAGCGCAACGGCTTCGTGCAGCCGCTGGTGGATGCCGAACTGCTGGCCGGGTTGTCCCGGTATCCGCACGTCGAGGTGCTCTGGGGTGCGGGGATGAGTTCGGCGACCGATTCGGGTGACCGGGTCAGCGTCGAACTCGCCACGGCCACAGGCGCTTCCACTGTCACCGCTCGCTATCTGGTCGGTTGTGACGGCGGGCGCAGCGCGACGCGCCGGCAGATGGGCGTCTCGTTCGAGGGCACCACCTCCTCGACCCGCTGGCTGGTGGTCGATCTGGCGACCGATCCGCTGGGCCATCCCAATCTCGAGGTGGCCGCCGATCCGGCCCGGCCGAATGTGTCGGTATCGATCGCGCACGGCATCCGGCGCTTCGAATTCATGATCCACGACGACGAACCCGACGAGCTGGCCGAGGATCCCGCCTTCGCGCAGCGCCTGATCGCGCCGTTCGTCCCGCACCCCGATCGGCTCGAGGTCATCCGGCGGCGGGTCTACACGCATCACTCCCGGATCGCGGGTTCGTTCCGCAAAGGCCGCATGTTCCTGGCCGGTGACGCCGCGCACCTGATGCCGGTATGGCAGGGGCAGGGCTACAACAGCGGTATCCGCGATGCGGCCAATCTCGGCTGGAAACTCGCCGCGGTCGTGACCGGCAAGGCCGGCGACGGCCTGCTGGACAGTTACGACCTCGAGCGCCGCAAACACGCGCGAGCGATGATCGATCTGTCCACGATGGTCGGCAAGGTCATCTCGCCGACCGACCGGAAGGTCGCCGCGGTGCGGGATGTGCTGGTGCGCGCGGCGGCCGCCGTTCCGCCCGTGAAGCGCTACGTGCTGGGCATGCGGTTCAAGCCGATGCCGAAGTACGAACGCGGCGCGGTGGTGCACACCTGGTCGCGCACACCGAAATCCGCGGTCGGCACGTTGTTCATCCAGCCCCGGGTGGACACCCGCGAGCAGTCGAACGCGCTGCTGGACGACGTACTCGGCCCCTGGTTCGCGGTGTTGTGCTGGAACAACGCGCCGCGCCGCGTCCTCGGTGACGCGGCATTCGAGCAGTGGAAAGCATTGGGCGCCAGGTTCTTCGAGATACTGCCGGTGAACCAGCTGCACTGGGGCGGGCACGACGACCCGGACGTCACGGTGCTGGCCGATCGCGGCGGCGCGCTGAAGAAATGGTTCGACGGACAACAGGATTCGGTGTTGTTCCTGCGCCCGGATCGCTGCGTCGCCGGAGCGACCATCGCCCAGCTCGCGCCGGAACTCAGCGCGGATCTACTGCGCACCCTCACCGTCGCTCCGGGAGGAGGACACGATGCCGCTGGCCCTGTGCTGCGTCTCGCACAGCCCTCTACTTGATCTGCCCGGACCCGACCGGGAACTGCTCGACGATATCGGCGCCGCCCTGGACCGGGCCGCGGAGTTCGTCCGCGAATTCGATCCCGAACTGGTCGTGGCGTTCTCGCCGGATCACTACAACGGGTTCTTCTACAAACTCATGCCCCCGTTCTGCATCGGCGCGGCGGCCTCGGGCGTCGGCGATTACGGCACCCACTCCGGACCGCTGGACGTGCCCGCGGATCTGGCCCGCGAGCTGGCCGAATCGGTGCTGGACGCGGGTGTGGACGTCGCGATGTCGATGACGATGGAGGTCGACCACGGCACCGTGCAGCCGTTGCAGCGGTTGCTGGGTTCGGCCACCGCGCGTCCGGTGATCCCGATCTTCGTCAATTCGGTCGCGGTACCGCTCGGACCGCTGCGCCGGGCCGTCGCGCTGGGGGCGGCGGTCGGCGATTATCTTGCAGGCCTCGGCAAACGGGTGCTCGTGGTGGGCTCGGGCGGGTTGTCCCACGATCCGCCGATGCCCGCACTGGCGACCGCGACCGGTCCTGCGCGCGACCGAATCCTGCACGGCGGCACCATGTCCGGGCAGCAGCGCGCGGCGCGGCAGGAGCAGGTGATCGCGGTGGCGCGCGAATTCGCCTCCGGGAGCGGGCAGTTGCGCGCACTCAACCCGGACTGGGACCGCCGGGTGCTGGCCGCGCTCGACGACGGACGACTGGACGAGTTCGACGACTGGTCCAATCCGTGGATCACCGAGGCGGCGGGCAATTCCGCGCACGAGGTGCGCACCTGGGTCGCCGCCTTCGGCGCGCTGGCGAGCGCGGGCCGCTACCGGACCATCGAGCGCTACTACCGGCCCGCCCCCGCGCTCATCGCCGGATTCGCCGTGCGCACCGCGCTGCCGCAGCGCGATCTCGATTCGACCAGCAGGAGGCATCCGTGACAGCAGAGACGACCCCGGCCGGTGAGCCGGAAACCAGTGCCGCACAACAGGATGAGGCCTTCGACCACACCGTCGACGTGCTGGTGGTGGGCTCCGGCGGCGGCGGTATGACCGCGGGCCTGGCCGCACAGGACGCGGGACTGCGCACCTTGATCGTGGAGAAGTCCGCGCACTACGGCGGATCCACCGCACTGTCCGGCGGCGGCATCTGGGTGCCGAACGCCCCCGCGCAGGTCCGGGACGGTTACAGTCCCGACCCCGAGGGCGTGGTCGACTATCTGCGCACCATCACCCAGGGCCTGGTCACCGAGGAACGGTTGCGGGCGTACGTGCAGCGGGCGCCGGAGATGATGGCCTTCCTCGAGCGCAGCAGCGATTGGCTCGAATTCGTCTGGAAGCCCGGCTATGCCGACTACTACCCGGAACTTCCCGGCGGGTCGGGTGAGGGCAGCACCATCAACGTCCCGCCGATAGATCTGCGCGAGCTCGGCCCCGACGAGGAACAGCTACTGCACCCGCTGGCCCTGGCGCCGAAGGGAATCTGGCTGGGGCCCAAGGATCTTCGGCTGTTCTATCAGGTCCGGCAGAACTGGCGGGGCAAGGCCGTGCTGGTCAAGCTGGTGTGGCGGATGTTCCGCGCGCGGGTGTTCGGCGACCGCATCGCCGCCATCGGCCAGTCGCTGATCGCCCGGATGCGCCTGGCTCTGCGCGAACACGAAGTGCCGCTGTGGCTCGACTCCCCGATGACCTCGCTGATCACCGGCCCGGACGGTGAGGTGCTCGGCGCGGTCATCGAGAAGGACGGGCGCCAACTGCGCGTCCGAGCCGAGGGCGGGGTGGTCCTGGCCACCGGCGGCTTCGAACACGACATGGTGTGGCGCAAGGAATTGTGCCCGGAAGTCGACCAGGACTGGAGTTTCGGCAATCCGGCCTCGATGGGCGACGGGATTCGCGCGGGCCAGCAGGTCGGCGCGGATACCGATCTGCTGGACGAGGCGTGGTGGTTCCCGTCCATCCAATGGCCCGACGGCCGTATGCAATTCATGCTGAACGAGCGGATGATGCCCGCGCAGTTCATCGTGAACGGCGCGGGGAAGCGGTACATCAACGAGGCCGCGCCCTATATGGACTTCGGCCACGCGATGATCGAGGGCCAGCGATCCGGCGTCACGCACATCCCGAGCTGGCTGATCACCGACGCGCGCTCGTGGCGCCGGTACGTTGTCGCCGGACATCTGCCCATTCCGAAGGTCCCGTTCGCGCCGGTGCCGACCGGCTGGAAGATCCCGCAGGCGTGGCTGGACTCCGGCGTGGTGAAACAAGCGAACTCGTGGGCCGAGCTCGCCGCGAAGATCGACGTGCCCGCGGACCAATTGGCCGCTACCGCCGAGCGTTTCAACGAACTCGCGCGCAAGGGCCACGACGACGACTTCCAGCGCGGGGACAGCGTCTACGACAACTACTACGGCGACCCCACGCTGCCCAACCCCAACCTCTACCCGCTGGGCAAGCCGCCGTACTACGCGTTCCGGATGGTCCCGGGCGATCTGGGCACCTCCGGCGGTCTGCGCACCGACGAGTTCGCTCGGGTGCTGCGGGCGGACGGGACGGTCGTGACCGGTCTGTACGCGACCGGGAACACGACCGCGGCGGTGATGGGCCGCAGCTATGCCGGAGCCGGGGCCACCATCGGTCCCGCGATGACCTTCGGATACATAGCGGCCCAGCACATTTCGGGGAGAGACCGAGCCGACGACAACGGTTCGGCGCAGGTGACTACCACCGATTCCAATGGAGGAAGTAAATGAAGATATCCCTGTTCTACGAATTCGCCCTGCCGCGGCCGTGGGTTCCCGACGACGAGCGGCAGATGTTCCAGGACGGGCTGGACGAGGTGGAGGCCGCCGACAAGGCCGGTTTCTCCACCGTCTGGCTGACCGAGCACCACTTCCTCGAGGAGTATTGCCACTCCACCGCGCCCGAGATGTTCCTGGCGGCGGCGAGCCAGCGCACCAAGGACATTCGGCTCGGCTTCGGCGTCATGCACATGCCGCCGGCGATCAATCACCCGGCGCGCGTCGCCGAGCGGGTCTCGACGCTGGACCTGATCTCCAACGGGCGCGTCGAGTTCGGCACCGGCGAATCGTCCTCGGTGGGTGAGCTCGGCGGATTCAACATCGATCCCGCCGACAAGCGCGGCCAGTGGGAGGAGGCGCTCGACGTCGCCATCCGCTGCATGCTCGAGGAGCCGTTCACCGGCTTCAAGGGCAACCACATCGAGATGCCCGCCCGCAACGTGATCCCCAAGCCGGCCCAGAGCCCGCACCCGCCGGTGTGGGTGGCCTGCACCCGGCCCTCCTCGGTGCAGATGGCGGCCCAGAAGGGTATCGGCGCACTGAGTTTCGCGTACACCGGCCCCGGCCCGCTGGCCGAGCGCGTGCGCGGCTACTACCAGGAGTTCGAGGACAAGGCCGAGCCCACCATTCCGGTGCTCAACCCGAACATCCTGGCCATCGGCGGCGATCTGTCGATGATGGTCGCCCCGACCGACGAGCAGGCCCTGCAGCGCCTGGGCGTCGGCGGCGGGTTCTTCTCGTTCGGCATCATGCACTACTACATGACCGGCCAGCACACCCCGGGCCGCACCGGCGTGTGGGACCGCTACCTGGACGCGGTGAAGGAGGACGAGACCCTCGCCTACGGTCCTGGCCGCGGTGCGATCGGCTCGCCGGACACCGTGCGCGAATTCCTGCGCGGCTACGAGGAGAGCGGGGTGGACGAGATCATCCTGCTGCTGAACCCGCGCAGCCACGAGGGAACCATGGAGTCCATCGAACTGATGGGCAAGCACGTACTGCCCGAATTCATCGAGCGCGACGAGAAGCAGGTCGCGGCCAAGGCCAAGCGGCTCGAGCCGATCATCGAGAAGGTCGAGTCGCGCCGCAAGCCCTTGGCCGCACCGGCATTCGACGAAAGCTACTCCTTCGGCGGGCTGCCCACCGGCCGCGGCGGCAAGTTCACCGCGAGCGAGATTCCCGAGGCGATGGCCGAGATCAACGAGGGCCGGGTGCAGGCCGCCCAGCGCGCCAAGGACGAGCAGTAGCCACACGGCGAAGGCGAGGTATCCGAGATGGGACGAACAGATCAGCTGTGGCGGTATGACGGCCGCCGGGTCGCGGTGACCGGGTGTTCCTCGGGCATCGGCGCGTGCGTGGCCGCGCAGGTCCGCGACCTCGGTGGCACGGTGATCGGCCTGGACCTGGCCGAGCCGTCCGGCGAACTCGACGAGTTCCACCGGGTGGACATGGCCGATGCCGGATCGATCGACCGTGCCGTCGCCGCGATCGGGGGTCCGGTCGACGCGCTGTTCAACGTCGCCGGCGTCTCCTCGGGTATCGGCGATCCGATCAAGGTCGTCACCATCAATTTCCTGGGTCTGCGTCACTTCACCGAGGCGCTGGCGGCGGGAATGGGCCCGGACTCGACGATCGTGAGCGTGTCCTCGCTCGCCGCGTCCGGGTACCTCGACCACCGCGAGCAGTCCGACGGACTGCTCGCGACCACCGGCATCGACGACGGAATCGCTTGGTGTACAAGCAATCCCGACGCGATAGCCGACGGCGGATACCGGTTGTCCAAGGAAGCGATCATCTACTACACGATGCGCAACGCCGTACCCCTCGGGGCGCGGGGCATCCGGATCAACTGCACCGGGCCGGGGGTCACCGAGACCCCCATCCTGGACCAGCTGCGCTCGGCGTACGGGCCGCAGTATCTCGACACCATCCCCAAACCGCTCGGCCGCGTCTGCGAGCCGGCCGAGCAGGCGGCCGTCCTGGTGTTCCTCAACAGCCAGGCCGCCAGCTATGTGCACGGCCAGGTGCTGTGGGTGGACGGCGGCAATGTGGCCGCGCGGATAGCGGGCACATCCACCACAGAAACATGCACCGAAAAAGGAGAGGCATAGTGGCCACCCTGACCGAATTCCGGCGCGTCGCCGAACAAGTGCGCAACTGGGGCCGCTGGGGCGCGGCCGACGAACTCGGCACGCTCAACTTCATCACCCCGGACAAGATCGCCGAGGCGGCGAAGCTGGTGCGGCACGGGCGGGTGTTCCCGCTCGGGGTCGACTTCGACTCGTCCGGACCGCAGGGGGCGTTCAAGTTCCGGCAGAACCCGGTGCACGTGATGACCGTCGACGGCGGCGACGCGCGCACGATGGCCGAATACGGACCACAGTGGGCGCGTAACGGATTCGGCCAGGAATTCGGCGGTTTCTTTGCCGGAGAGGACAATCCCTTCCGGTTCAACGACGACATGATCGTCATGCCGTTGCAGGCGGCCACCCAGTGGGACGCCCTGTCGCACGTGTACTACGACGACAAGCTGTACAACGGTTTCCCGGCCGATTCGGTGACCAGCGCCGGCGCCTTCCACTGCGGTATCGACAAGGTCGACGGCAAGGGCATCACCACGCGCGGCGTGCTGCTGGATCTGGTCCGGCATCGCGGCGCGGACGTCTTCCTCGAGCCCGGAAACCCCATCACCCCGGACGAATTGGACGAGGTGGCCAAGGCGCAGGGCGTCGAGATCGGCCGTGGCGACATCGTGCTCGTGCGCACCGGCTGGTGGTCCCGGTTCCAGGAGACCGGTGACGGCGCGGAACCGTATTCGGGCCTGGACTGGATGTGCGCCAAGTGGCTGCACGACCGTGAGGTCGCGGCCGTGGCCGCGGACAACCTGATGGTCGAGGATGTGGTGTCCGGAGTCGAGGGCACCTTCCTGCCGATGCACATGCTGTGTCTGCGCGATATCGGCCTGATGCTCGGCGAGTACTGGGATCTGACGGCCCTGGCCGCGGATTGCGCCGCCGACGGCGTCTACGAATTCCAGCTCGTCGCACCGCCTTTGCGGGTGGTCGGCGCGGTCGGCTCCCCGATCAACCCCATCGCGATCAAGTAAGGGAAACCAGGAGGATTCGAAAATGACCGCAAGTACGACCAGTGCGATCCCCGCGGTCGCGGACCACGACGGACGCAGGTTCGTCGTCGGTCTCGGCGGCACGCTGCGCGCGGGCTCGTCGACCGAGAGGGCACTGCGGCATTGCCTCGCGGCCGTCGAGCGCCAGGGCGGGCGCACCGCGTTGTTCTGCGGTGCGGATATCAACCTGCCCATGTACAACCCGCACGATCCGGCTCGCACGCCGCAGGCGGTCGCGCTGATCGAGGCGTTGCGGCGCGCGGACGCGGTGGTGATCGGCTCGCCCGGTTACCACGGCGGCATCTCCGGACTGGTGAAGAACGCGCTGGACTACATCGAGGATCTGCGCGGTGATCCGACGGTCTATCTGGACAACAAACCGTTGGGCTGCATCACCTGTGCCTACGGCTGGCAGGCCGCGGTCGGCACGCTGGGGCAGCTGCGGGCGATCGGGCACGCTCTGCGCGCGTGGCCGACTCCGCTGGGTGTGCCGATCAATTCGGCCGACCCGATCTGGGACGCCGAGGGGAATCTGTGCGACGACACCGTCGCCGCGCAGCTCGAACTGCTCGCGACCCAGGTGCTCACCTGCGCCCCGGCGGGCGGTGCGCGGGCGTGAGTGCCCCGACACCCGATCCGGCCGCGGTGCGCGCGGCGATCACCGCGTTGCGCCGCGGCCGAATGGTGTTGCTGGTCAGTCAGATCGACGGCGGCTATCGCGGCGATCTGGTGCTGGCGGCCGAGCGGGCCACGGCCCAGTCGGTCAATCTGCTCACCGGCATCGGCCGCGGGCCGGTCCAGGTGGCCATGCGTTCGGCGGAGCTGGATCGGCTGGAGATACCGCCCGCCGATCCCTCCGCGGCCGATCGGGTCCGGGACCGGTTCCGAGTGCCGGTCGGTCCGGTGGGCTCCGCCGCGGCGGGGGTGTATGCCTCGCAACGGGCGAAAACCATTCGCGCCCTTGCTGATCCGTCGAGTACGGCCCGTGAGTTCAGTCGGCTCGGACATGTGTTCCCGCTCGGCTGTGCCGGGCGGGGGGTGCTGGACGCACCCGTACCGCCCGAGGCCGCGATGGATCTGGCCGAGCAGGCGGGCATGTCGGCCGCGGGTGTGCTGTGTGAGGTCTGCGGGGCCGACGGGGAAGCGGCCCGGCTGTCCGAACTGCTCGAACTCGGCGCCGTCCACGGGCTGCCGGTGGTCTCGATCGAGGATCTGATCGCCTACCGGCGGCGTGAGCTGTGCCGGGTGGAACGTCGCGGCGTGGCGCGAATTCCGTTGCCGGTGGGAGAATTTCGCGCGGTCGGATTCATCGACGGACTCGGCCGCGACCATATCGCCTTCGTCCACGGCCAGCCCAGGGCCGATCGCGTGCCGCTGGTGCGGGTGCATGTGGAATGCCTGTTCGGCGATACCTTGGGCTCGCTGTTCTGCGACTGCGGGACGAGGTTCGAGCGGGCGCTGGAGGTGATCGCGCGGGCGGGGCACGGTGTGCTGGTCTACGTACGTTCTCGCGACGCGGTATTACGCGGTCTGCCCGGACCTCTTTCCAGCAAGCGCTCCTGCGCCGCAAGGCATTCGGTGGATCCGGCCGATCTGATGTCGGCCTTCGAGATTCTGGACGAACTCGGTATGCACGAGATCCGTCTGCTCACCGCCGCCGACGAGGATCGCTTCATTCCCGAACAGGTCCGCATTCTCGACCGGATCGAGCTGACCGGCGATCCGCGGGACGAGGTTCTGGGCGCGATGCCGCCACGGCCCGGCCCGGCCGGGATTTCCGATTCGATGGGGAGGGTCTCGTAATGGGAGAGCTTCGCACGCAGATCCGACTTCGCAGGGCCGGGGCGATACCCGATCGGCGACGAGAACATCTGCGCCGCACCGGTTGCGCCGTTCGTCTGCCGGGACGTCGTGTGACCGCTGTCCGGTCGATCCGTGCGGGGGGTCTTCGATGAATCAGCGATACCCTGTCGCGCATCAGGCCCAGCGCAGGACCTTGGTCGTGGACGGTTCGGTGACCAGTTATCTGGAGGCCGGAACCGGCGAGCCGGTGGTGCTGCTGCACGGTGGTGAATTCGGCGCGGGTGCGGAGGTGGGCTGGGAGCACACCATAGCTGCGCTCGCGCAACGTTTTCGCGTGCTGGCCCCGGACATGCTGGGGTTCGGCGAGTCGGCCAAGGTCGTCGACTTCACCGACGGCCGGGGTCTGCGAATCCGGCACATCGCACGGTTTCTCGCGCTGCTGGGCGTGGAATCGGCGCATTTCGTTGGTAATTCGATGGGCGCGGTGAACATGTTCGCCGACGCGACCTCGGCCGCGCCGCGCCTGCCGATGCGCAGTATGGTCGCGATCTGCGGCGGAGGGGAGATCCAGAGCAACGAGCATATGCGCGCGCTCTACGACTACGACGCCACGCCGGAAGCGATGCGGCGCATCGTCACCGCGCTGTTCCATTCGGAGAAGTATCCCGTGGACGAGGAGTACGTGCGCAGGCGCTACGAGGCCAGTGTCGCACCCGGTGCGTGGGAGGCGTTGGCGGCGGCCCGGTTTCGTCGTCCCGGCGCCGACGCGCCGCCCGCGCCGTCGAGTCGCCGTGCGTACGAGCGCATCTCGATTCCCGTCCTGGTGGTCGAGGGCGGCTGCGACAAGCTCCTGCCGCGCGGCTGGGCCGCCGAGATCGCCGCGCAGCTCGCGGACGGACGTCACGCGGTCGTCCCGGAGGCCGGGCACTGCCCGCAGATCGAGCAACCCGAGGTGGTCAACGAACTGCTGCTGACGTTCCTGGGCGAGCAGTCCCGCACGACCACCGAGTCCGACCGGCCCGCGCCGTGACGGGCCTGATACGCAGACCGCGAGTTCGGCTGTGGCCGAACCGAATCGAAAGGACACAGGGATGATCGACGAACTGGCCGGAAAGGTCGCCGTCGTCACCGGCGGAGCCTCCGGAATCGGCCGCGCGACGGTGGCGAAACTGGTGGCCGAGGGCGCGAAGGTGGTCATGGGCGACCTGGACCCCGAGCGCGGCGCGGAGGCGATCGCCGAACACGGCGACGCCGCGGTCTTCCTGCAGACCGACGTCTCCGATCCGGCACAGGTCGAACGGCTGGTCGACCATGCGGTAGCGACCTTCGGCGGACTGCACGTGATGTGCAATAACGCGGGCATTCCGGGAAAGATGCATCCGAGCCTGCTGCTGGACGACCTCGGTGACTTCCACCGGGTGCTCGGGGTGAATCTGCTGGGCGTCATGGCGGGCACCAAGTTCGCCGCGCGGCATATGGCCGAGCACGGCGGTGGGTCGATCATCAATGTCTCCTCGGTCGGCGGTGTGCTGGCGGGTGGGGGAGTGCAGACCTATCGCGCGTCCAAGGCCGCGGTCATCCACTTCACCAAATCGGCCGCGATCGAGTTGGCGCAGTACGACATTCGGGTCAACTGTCTCGCGCCCGGCAATATCCCGACCCCGCTGCTGACCACCTCGGCCGCCGGCATGCCGCCGGACAAGGTGGAGCGGTTCGCCAAGGCGGTGCGCGCGTCGATGAACAACGATCGGCCGCTGCCACGTGAGGGTGAGCCCGAACATGTCGCGGATGCGGTGGTGTATCTGGCCGGGGACCGGTCGCTGTACGTCACCGGCACCGTGCTGCCGATCGATGGCGGCACGACCGCGGGCAAGGTGCTCAAGCCGCGCAAGAAGCCCGAGGAGAGCAAGTCCGCCGAACAGAATTCGACCGGACAGCCGGTCGCGTCGAAGAACTGAGCTGCGCCGAGATCATTTATTAAGTCAATCAGTTGACTTAATTCCCTTCGAAGCGTTGACTGGAGGTAATCCCGTGATCGGAATCGAGAATGTGATTCCGCCGCGCTCGATCGGTCCAGGTCGGCTCGCGGTCCAGACGGCAGATCCGAAGGGGCACATGATGGGATCCGTTCGATCCGGGCGCGTGGACACCACGCGGGAAGCCATCCTCACCGCCGCGGAACGCCTGTTCGCCGAGCGCGGGATCGCGGCGGTGTCGAACCGTCAGGTGAGCGAGGCCGCGGGGCAGGGCAACAACACCGCGGTCGGCTACCACTTCGGCGGTAAAGCCGACCTGGTGCGCGCGATCGTGCGCAAACATCACGCGCACACCGAACAGCTGTGCCGGGAGATGGTTCAGGGCCTGGACGATTCGGCCGGCCTGCGGGACTGGGTGGGCTGTCTGGTCCGTCCCGTCACCGGACATCTCGCGGTACTGGGCAATCCGACGTGGTACGCGCGATTCAGCGCCCAGCTCATGCCCGATCCGGTCTTCCGCGACCTGATCTCGGACGAGTCGCTGGCCTCGCCGTCGGTGGTGCGCATCGTGGAAGGTCTGCAGCGGTGTCTGCCGGAGCTGTCGCCGCAACTGCACCGGGAGCGAAACGCCATGGCGCGCTTGCTGATCGTGCACAGCTGCGCCGAGCGCGAGCGCGCGCTCGCGGACGACACCCTCGTGTATCGCACGAGCTGGGCGGAGACCGCGGTGGGGTTGATCGATGCGATCACCGGGTTGTATCTGGCTCCGGTCACCCGAGAGGAAGCGATATGACCACATCCACCCGGACCCGGCGCACCGGAGTGCTCGTCGTCGGGGCCTCGGTTTCGGGGCTGAACACGGTGGAGGCGTTGCGCCGCCGAGGTTTCCGTGATCGCATCACGGTCGTCGGCGACGAGCCGCACCTGCCCTACGATCGTCCGCCGCTGTCCAAGCAGATCCTTTCCGGCGCTTGGCGTCCGGAGCGCACACTGCTGCGCGCCCCGCGCATGCTGGCCGGTCTGGACGTTGATCTGCTGCTGGGGCAGCGCGCCCTGTCGTTGGATCTGCCCAGTCGCACGGTGCGGACCACGGCCGGTCCGATCGTCGCGGACACCATCGTGATCGCCACCGGCGCGACTCCCCGGACACTGCCCGTGCCCGACGGGGTGAGCGGGGTGCACGTCCTGCGCACCCTCGACGACGCCCTGGCCCTGCGGAACGAATTCGCCGCGGCCCCACGCGTGGTCGTCGTCGGCGAAGGTGTGCTCGGCGCCGAAATCTCGGCCACGGCAAGACAATGCGGCCTCGAGGTCACCATGACCGGACCGCTGCACGCGCCGATGGCCGCACAACTCGGCGATCTGGTCGCCGCGGAGCTGGCCGCACTGCACACCCGGCACGGGGTCGGGTTGCGACTCGGGGTCGGGGTGGAAAGCATTCTCGGTCGTGATCGCCGGGTTTCCGGTGTGCGCCTGGCGGATTCGCGAACACTGCCCGCCGATCTGGTGGTCGTGGCCATCGGCGCGGTGCCCGCGACCGACTGGCTCGCCGGCAGCGGCCTGAGGCTCGATCGTGGCGTGGTCTGCGATGCGCGATGCCGTGCGGCCGAGGGCGTGTACGCGGTCGGCGATGTCGCCCGCTGGCCCGATCGGGGCGCGAATTCCGCTGTCCGACTCGAGAATCGCACCCACGCGGCCGAACAGGCCGCGGTGGTCGCGGCCAATATCCTCGGCGCCGAGGATGTCTACCGGCCGATTCCGTACTTCTGGACCGACCAGTTCGAGGTCAAGATCCAGGTGCACGGCACCGTCACACCCGACGCTCGGGCCACTGTCGTGGAGGGCGATCCCGCACAGGGGCGCTTCCTCGTGCGGTACGAGCGCGACGGAATCCCGACGGCGGTGCTCGGTTGGAATATGCCCAAACAAGCCCGCATGCAGCGCCAGACCCTGGTGGACGCGCAGTCCGCCCCCGGTCCGGCGCTGACCTCTGCGCATTCATCCTAGGAAGTAGGTCCCGATGAAAGTGACTGTCGATCAAGTCAAATGCATCGCGGCCGGGCACTGCGTCATGCACGCGGGCGCGGTGTTCGATCAGCGCGACGATGACGGCATCGTCATCCTGCTCGATGAGAATCCGCCGGCCGAACTCGCCGAGGACGTTCGGCACGCGGCGGCGATGTGTCCCGCACTGGCCATCCAGATCGAGGAATGAACCGACCTTCTGCGGTTCGCCCCGCAGCCGATCATCAGGAGTGAGAAGTGTCCGAAGCGTTGACCGATGAGACCACCGCGACCACGGAAGTCCCCGAATATCCGATGCTGCGGTCGCCCGGGTGCCCGTTCGCGCCGCCGCCCGAGGCGACCCGGCTGGGCCGGGACAAACCGCTCAACCGGGTGCGGATCTGGGACGGCAGCACCCCCTGGCTGGTGACCGGGCATGCCGAATTCAAGGCGCTGATGTCCGATCCGCGGGTCAGCGTGAACGACCACGTGGCCGGATTCCCGCACTGGAACGAGGGTATGGCCGCGATCGTCGACAGCCGCCCGAAGTCGCTGTTCACCACCGACGGCGAGGAGCACAGCCGGTACCGCCGGATGCTCACCAAACCATTCACCTTCAAGCGGGTCGAGGCCTTGCGCTCGGCCATCCAGCAGATCACCGACGACCACATCGATAAGCTGCTGGCCGGGCCGCAGCCCGCGGATCTGGTTGCGGGACTCGCGCTTCCGGTGCCGACGCTGATGATCAGCGAGATGCTCGGGGTGCCGTACGAGGATCACGAATACTTCCAGGCGCAGGCCGTCACCAGTGTCGACCGCTTCGCCACCAAGGAGCAGGCCGAAGAGAGCCGGATGGGTTTGGCGCTCTACCTGATCGATCTGGTCAAGAAGAAGCTGGACGAGCCCGCCGAGGATCTGGTCTCCGATATCGCCGAACGCGTGCGCGCCGGGGAGATCGATATGAAGGAGGCATCGGCGCTGGGCACCGGCGTGCTCATCGCCGGGCATGAGACCAGCTCGAACATGATCTCGCTGGGTGTCCTTGCGCTGCTGGAGAATCCGGACCAGTTCGCACTGCTGCGCGATACCGAGGATCCCAAGGTGGTCGCCAACGCGGTCGAGGAGCTGATGCGCTATCTGAGTGTCATCCAGAACGGCCAGCGGCGGGTCGCGGTGGCGGATATCGAGATCGCGGGGGAGACCATCCGCGCGGGAGACGGGCTGATCCTGGACCTGGCCCCGGCCAACTGGGACGAGAAGGCCTGGGATCAGCCGGACAAGCTGGATCTGACCCGTCCCGCGGCGCAGCACGTGGGCTTCGGTTTCGGCCCGCACCAGTGCGTCGGACAGCAGCTCGCGCGTGCGGAGTTGCAGATCGTCTTCCAGACGCTGGTACGCCGGATTCCCACACTGCGGCTGGCGATTCCGTTCGATCAGGTCGAGTTCAAGCACGATCGGCTCGCCTACGGCCTCTACGAGTTGCCCGTGGCCTGGTAGCGCCCGGGCTTCCGCCCCGCCCCCGACCCCTCGTGCCAGCTCGGGTCGGGGGCGGCCGCGTTCTGCCCGATTCTCGATGAGAATGAGACTCTCGAGATATGAGAAGATCAGTTGCGACAGCGTACTGTCGCATTTACACTAAGTAGTACTTTCCCCGACGACTCGGTCCCGGCTGAAGCCCGCCCGCACCGAGCGCGATGACTTTTCTGCGAGAGGTGAACCTCTGTGACCACCAGCGCGGCCAGTGACGTCTACTACGACCCTTACGACGTACAGCTCAACGCGGATCCCTATCCGATGTTCAAACGGCTGCGCGAGGAGGAACCGCTCTACTACAACGAGCAGCACGACTTCTACGCGCTGAGCCGGTTCGAGGACGTGAACGCGGCGTTGCTGGATCACGGCACCTACAGCTCGGCCAAGGGCGCGATCATCGAGCTGATCAAGGCCGATATCCCGATTCCGCCGGGCGTGCTGATCTTCGAGGACCCGCCGATCCACGACATCCACCGGAAGTTGTTGTCGCGCATGTTCACTCCGCGCAAGATCCGGGAGCTGGAGGACAAGATCCGGGAATTCTGCGCGCGCAGCCTGGACCCGCACGTGGGCACCGGGAAACTGGATTTCATCGCCGATATCGGCGCGCAGATGCCGATGCGCGTCATCGGCATGCTGGTGGGCATTCCGGAGCAGGACCAGGAGGCCATCCGCGATTTCGCCAACGAGCAGATGCGCACCGAGGAGGGCAAGCCGATGAAGGCCGCCTCGGAGGGCATGGCCACCGGCGACATCTTCGGCGCGTACATCGACTGGCGCGCGGAGCATCCGTCCGACGACATCATGACCGAGCTGCTGAACGTCGAATTCGCCGACGAGACCGGCACCGTGCGGCGGTTGACCCGCGAGGAACTGCTGACCTACGTCAACGTCGTGTCCGGTGCGGGCAACGAGACCACCACGCGGCTGATCGGCTGGGCCGGAAAGGTTCTCGCCGAACATCCCGATCAGCGCAGGCAGCTGGTCGAGAATCCGGCGCTGATCCCGAACGCCGTGGAGGAGCTGCTGCGTTTCGAACCGCCCGCGCCGCATGTCGCGCGGTACGTCACCCGCGACGTCGAGCTGTACGGCCGCACGGTGCCCCAGGGCAGCGCGATGATGCTGCTGATCGGCGCGGCCAATCGCGACCACCGCCACTTCGCCCCCGACGGCGACGTCTTCGACATCCACCGCGACACTCGCCAGCACCTGACCTTCAGCGTCGGCACGCACTACTGCATGGGCTCCGCCCTGGCCCGGCTCGAGGGCCGGATCGCGCTGGAGGAGATCCTGAAGCGATTCCCGGAGTGGGAGGTCGACCTGTCCGCGGCCAAACTCTCACCCACCTCGACCGTCCGCGGCTGGGAGACCTTGCCCGCGACGACCCGCTGAATTCGTTGCCGGGCCGCTGTTTTCGGTGCCGCCCGGCCACCGACCGCCACATCAACAGCATCGGGTCCTTCGCGGAGTTGCCCGGACTGCGATGGTTCGGGTGGTCCGAGAATCTCCGGTGTGCGCGGTCCGGCGCGAGTAGGCCCTCTATTGCAGGTGAGAGGGTTCAGTGCGGTCTCCAGCCCCGACAGCGGGCGTCGCGAGGTCAGCCTCGGTCGACGGCTTGGTAAGCCTTGACCGGGGGCAGGTCGGGGTCTTCGTCCTCCTTCTCGCTGCGGCTGGTGGCGAACAGCACGATCACCGAGCCGACGAGCAGCACGGCGCCGCCGGCGGCGACGGCGAGGGCGATCGGGGCTTCGTCGTGCTGTCGGCTGCTGGTGGCGAGTTCTTCCTCGTAGGTTGTGGTGGTCCCGCCGTTCAGGGAGACGCATTTGTCGCCCGGTGACATCACCTTGTCTTCGCACATGGCGCGGCCGGGTTCGGCGGAATTCCAGATGAAGAAGAGCAGGCCGCCGAAGAGCAGGGCGAGCAGCCCGATCGGGGCGAGGAGCTGGGGTATGCGCTGGCGGTGGCGGGCCGGTTGGTCGGTCGCGCTCGGCCCTGAATGTTGCCGGCGCCAGGCCCGGTCGTGGTCGCGCCGGTCGAGGAAGCGGACGTGTGGCGCCACCTTGCCGATGTAGTCGAAGAACTCCCACCACTGCACGTCGTAGCCGCCGATCGGGCGGAAGCTCTTGTTTTTGCCGTCGCGCAGGCCGACCCGGTACTCGGCACCGTACTTCCCGCCGAACGACATCCACTCGATCTCCGGCCAGTTCCGGCGCCAGCGCCAGGACATGATGAGCTCGGTGGTGGTGGCACGGTACATCGTGGCCCGGGTGATGTTCTGGAGGAATTCGATCGTGCCGAAGGGAAAGACGAGCAGCATCGGCACCAGGCCCAGCAGTGCCCACCAGTGCAGCTTCAGCAGGAAGTAGAGGCTGCAGACGACCAACGCGCAGAAGGCCGACAGCACGAGCACGCTCGTGATCACCGGCGCACATACCCGTCCGGTGGCTTGTGCCGAATGCGCAACTCCGCTGGTACCCGTGTCGAACTCATGACCCCACCCCGAGACTGGCTGTGAAACAGACGATCTCGCCATGGTATAGCGGCGCTGACGAGTTGTGCTCTCGTATATTTCAGCCCGACTCCACCTCGCGTGACACGTCGAACCAGCGGATCGGCTCGTCCCGTCGTTGCCGAGAAGATCCGACGGGTCAGTCGGATTTCGCGGATGTGCGGACGACCGCGGGAGTGCCGCCGATGACGCCATCGGCCTCGAGTTCGAAGATCTCCGTCTCGGTCAGCCCCAGTGCCGTGAAGACCTCGGCGGTATGCTGTCCCAGTAGCGGGGCGGGGGAGCGGTGGAACCGGTCGGGGCCGGCGGAGAAGCGGATGGGGACGGTGCTGTGCCGGGCGGTCCGGGCGACGGGGTGCGAGACGGGTTCGAAGAAGTTTCGCGCGTCCAGTTGGGGGATTTCGGTCTGGCGGTGCGGTTGCATGACCTTGGCGACGGGAATCTCTGCGTCCCAGAGGATTCGGACTATCTCGTCGCTGTCGCGGGCCGCGCACCACTCGGCCAGGTGTGCATCTATCGCATCGTGTTCGCGGCGGCGCCCGGTGGCCGAGGACAGATCTGGGGACTGGGCCCAGGACGGATCGCCCAGTGCCTTGGACAGGGCGCGCCACTGGTCGTCGGTACTGACGGCGATGGCGACCCAGCAGTCCTCACGCCCGAATTCGTCTGTGCCCGAGGCTCGATAGAGATTCTGCGGGGCGGCCGAGGGGCCGTGGTTGCCGTCGCGCTCCAATAGTGCGCCGTAGGCGGAGAATTCGATGACCTGTTCGGCGGCGATGTTCAAGGCGGCGTCCACCATCGCCGCCTCCACGAGCATGCCGTTTCCGGTGCGGCGGCGGTGTTCCAGCGCCAACAGCAGGGCGTTGACAGCGTGCACAGCGGCGTTGGGGTCGCCGATCGAATAGGGCTCCAACGGATTTCGATCCCGATATCCGGTGAGCCAGGTCAGCCCGGAGGTGTCCTCGATGACGTACGCGAAGGCGGGATTGTCGCGCCACGGTCCGTCCAGGCCGAAGCCTGGCATGCGGACCATGATCGTATCGGGCCTGAGCTGTTGCACCGCGGCGTAATCCAGCCCGATCTGGTCGAGCACCCGTGGTGTGTAGTTCTCCACGATCACATCGCAGGTGGCGGCCAGGCGCGCGAGCAGCTCCCGTCCGCGCTGGGAGCGGAAGTCCAGGGTGATGCTCTTCTTGTTGGTGTTTATCGCGGAGAAGATCGGTGAGTACTCCCACCACTGCTCCTGCGTCGCGGGCACACCGGCGATGAGTCGGGTGCCGTCGGGTCGGGTGGCCGATTCGACGTGGATGACCTCCGCGCCGAGCATGGCCAGATAGTGCGTGCAGGCCGGGCCGGCCCAGTAGGCGGTCAGGTCCAGTACTCGAAGTTCCTGGAACGGAAGAGGATTCAGGGTCGCCGCGGGGCGCGCGTCATGGCGTTCCGGGCGCGCGGCGCGATACCGGGCGGTGTGCTCGCCGACTCGCGGCGCGGGCAGCGGATCGTTCGACCAGCTCGGTTGCGGGCGATACGGCGGTCGCGGCTGGACGAATCCGTCGCGCGGATTCACCGTGAAGGCGTCGCGGGCGATGTGATGATCCATCGTGGTCGCATTGGCCCCGTTGACCACCGGACCGTTCGGAATCCGGAACGCGGAGGCCAGATCCCGGATCACTTCGGCGGGCTGTTCGGCCAGCCACGCGAAGATCTCCGGAGCATTCTTGTTCGCCCGCTCGGTGATGGACAGATCGGTGTCCTCATCGATCCACTCCGGATGTCCGACCATCGCGCACAGATCGAACCACTGCTGCGAGGTGCCGCAGCCCAGCGCGACCATCCCATCGGCCGCGCTCGCCACACCCGGCACGCTCAACCGCCGCTGCGTGCGGAACGGCCGGTCCAGCGCCTCGTGGAACGACACCGGAAAATAGGTGAGCCCGAGAATCTGCGTCTCCAGGATGGACAGATCGACCAGTTCACCGGTCCCGGATCCCAGCGTGCGCAGCCGCGAGGTCATGGTGGCCGCCGACGCGTACGCCCCGGCGAACCATTCGCCCGCCCGGCCGCCGATGTATACCGGCGCCTGCTCGGGTGCGCCGCGGCCGAGCCCGACGATGCCGCCGGACCAAGCCTGCAACGTGAATTCCGTTGCGGCGCGGTCACTCCAGGGACCTTCTAGCCCGAACGGTGTGATCGCGGTGACCACCAGATGCCGATGCGCGCGGCGGATCGCGGACACGCTCAGCCGAGGATGCTCGGCCAGCCGCGAGCCCGGCGACCAGACCACCACATCGGCCGAATCCAGCAGGGTGTCGACCAGATCCAGATCCTCGGTGCGATCCGGATCCGCGCTCACACTCTCCTTGCCGCCGGCCAGGAAGCTGAACAACGCACCGTCGCAACCGTTCTCGATGGCCGCGCCGGAGGCGGACCAGGATCGCAGCGAATCACCCTCGGGCGGTTCGACCTTGATCACCTGCGCACCGCCGTCGCGCAGCATTTTCGTGCAGTACCCGCCCGCGATCTGGCTGGACAGATCGATCACGACACAGCCGCGCAGCGGCGGCTCGACCGACGCGCGGGTGGTTTGCCTGGATGACATTCTCGCTCACCGACTTTCGCCGCACGCTGGCCGCGGCTACGCCTTCTTGTTCCGGCCCGACCTGCTCAGCCGGAAATCCGGTGGGAACTGTGCGTCGTTGTCCTTGACCGAGTTGTTCAGCCCGCCCTCGAACGCGTTGTCCAGCATGAGTTCGTCGTCGTCGGCGCGGATGTGCCCGCCCATCGATTCGAAGAATCCGCTCAGCAGGCTGCCCATGTACTCGCCCTGATGCTGCTTCATCACCTCGAAGAACACCTTCTGCATGAAGACTGTGTCGGTAGGGCGGTTGCGCGAGCAGGCCAGCGCGTACTTCTCGGTCTCGGCCTCGAGTTCGGCGCGGGGGACCACCTTGTTCAGGAAGTTGCACTCGTACATCTCCTGCGCGGTGAAGGCGCGTCCGGTGAACACCATCTCCTGAAAACGCCGCAGCCCCATCGTCTGCGCCCAGGTCCACATCCGCGGCCCCCAGCCGTAGTAGCGGAACGAGGGATGCCCGAACAGCGCGTCGTCGGAGGAGATCACCAGATCCGCGTCGGCGGCCTGGTAGAAATGCCAGCCGTAGCAGTACCCCTTGGTCTCCACGATGCTGATCTTCTTGAATTCCTGCAGGCTGCGGCATCCGGCCGAGGCGTTGGCGTACCACTGGCTGATGGTCGCGCCGTGCCGGAAGGAATCCTTCGGCGGATACCGCACCTCGTCCTCGCCGATCCGGAACTCGGCCAGCCGGCGCTTCTGGGACGGATCGTTCTGCATCTCCATGAATTCCGGCAAATCCGCGCCTGTGCCGAAATCATCGCCCGCGCCCCGCACGACCAGCACCTTCACCTCGTCGTCGACGCTGGCCCGGTGCAGCAGATCCGCATAACGCAATCGGGCCGCTGCGGTGGGCGCGTTGAGCTGGTCGGGCCGGTCGAAGGTGATCGTCGCGATCCTGGTCTTCGTATCCTTCTCGTAGCGGATGATCTCCTCTGCCGAGGGCTGCTCGGATTCGGACATGCTCGACTCCTTTGCCGAAAATGATGGGGGACACCGAACCCGAGGCATAGCGCCTCGGGCCGATCAGTGTTCCCAGTGGGGTGCGGAGGTGAGCACCTCGCAGCTGTCATCGGTGATCAGCACCGCGTCCCGGCCGAACACCGCGCCCAGCCCGGATTCCCAGACGTAGCCGGTGACCGACAGCACCATGCCCGGCTCGAGCCGTTCGGCCTCGGCCGTGGCACGCAGATGCGGTGAGACCACGGGCGGATCGAAACCCATCCCGAGTCCGCGCGCGACCGGCATCGCGGGCAGCGGCTCGCCCGCGAGTTCGTAGGCCGCGAGCAGACCCGCGGCCGACGCACCCGGGCGGCAGGCCTCGATCAGCCTGGCCTGCAACGCATCCCAGCGCCGGTACAGCTTTCGGGTCTGGTCACCGGCCGCACCGACCGGATACGTCCGGCCGATCTCGCCGATGTACCCGTCGCCGAGGACTCCGGCCGAGAACGCCACCAGATCGCCCTCGTGCGCCCGCCGGTCCGCGCCGGCCCGCCGCCACGGATGCTCCTTGGAGGTGACCCAGACCGAATCCTGCGACGCCGGCGTACTGATACCGCCCGCCGTCATCGCCTCGAGCAGCACACCGGTCAGATTCTGCTCACCGCTGCCGGGCGCGAGTTCGGCCACAGCCGCGGCCAGCCCCGCCTCGGCGACCCGCAACGTGCCGCGCAGTACCTCGATCTCCTCGGCGGTCTTGATCCGCCGGGCAGTACGCATGGCCGACTCGCCGTCCACGAACTCGGCGTTCGGGAATGCCAGCGGCAGCAGCTTGGCGAAATTCGGCGAGATCGCATCGGTCCCGACCCGCACCGCCGTCGACGCGCCCGGGATATCCCGAAGTGCCGCCATGGTATTCATCGGATTCCACATCATCCCGTACAGATGATCGTGCGGAATGTCCTCGGGCATGCCCTCGTCCCAGGTGCTGAGCAGATGGACCGCGCCGGTCTCGCGCACCACGGTGGCCACCGGGCCGAACGGCCGGGTTCCGGCGACCCACAGCTGCGGCGCGCCGGCGACGTATCGGGCGTTGGCCTGCCGGCCGAGCACGAGGACGTCCAGGTCATGGGCTTTCATCTGTGCCAGTGCGCGATCGCGCCGCCCATGCCGCAGGGCGCGATCGTCCGGCATCACCTCAGTGCCCATAGGGCGCGTACGGGTAGTCGGTCAGGGCGATCGAGCCCTCTTCGGTGATCACGATGATTTCCTCGCTTCGATAGCCGCCGGTGCCGTCCTCCCAGACGACCGGCTCCAGGACCAGCACCATGTTCGGTTCGAAGACGAAGTTCTCGTCGAACTCCGCGCCGAGATCCGTTCCGATCATGGGTGTTTCGGCCGCGCTGACCCCGATCCCGTGACCGAGGTAGAAATGCGGCAGCCAGGGTTTCACCCCGCCGTTGGCGGCCGTGGCCGCGCGGGCCAGATCCGCGGCGGTGGCCCCGGCGCGGGTGACCTCCAGGACCGCGGTCAGAATCTCGTGCCAGCGCTCGAACTGCTTGTGCTGGCGCGCATTCGGCTCCGCGCCGACGGTCCAGGTGCGGCCGAAATCGGAGCAGTAGCCGCCGTAGGTGATGCTGACGTCGGTCCACAGCACGTCACCGGCGGCGAGTTCGCGTTCGGTGGTGATCAGCGGCAGCGCCAGATCGCCGTGTGTGGTCCACACGCCCTCGGCCTTGGTGTCCGGCATGACCTGCCAGATCGCATCGAGCATGGTGGCGGTTGCGCCGAGTTCGAATGCCCGGCGCACGAAGCGCGCGGACAGATCGATCTGGCGGCGTCCGGGGGCAAGGGCCGCCTGCACGTCGACCATGGCCTGATCGGTGATGCGGGCCGCCGTGCGGATGCAGGCGATCTCGTCGGGGGTCTTGATCAGCTTGGCCGGTCCGACGACCAGCATGGCGTCGGTCGGCGCGCCGCCCGGGAACAGTTCCTTGTGCGCCCGCAGCATCGCCCCGGTGGACTCGTCGACCGCGACGGCCGATCCGGACGGGATCAGGTCCGCGAGGATCTTCGCGAATTCCGCTACACCCTCGTCGAATTCGAGATAGACCGGCCCGTGTAGATGGTCCGCGGGCAGATCGGCCTCGGCCGAGGTCCCCTCCCGGAACGGCAGGAACAGATGCGGCCACGGATCACCCGCGACCACGACCGCGACCGGTCGCTCGACATGGGACAGACCCGCGTCGCCGAGCGGCCAGTTGGCCCCGGTGGCGTAGACGACATTGCTGTTGTTCAGCAGGACCAGCGCGTCGATTCCCTGAGCGGCCATGGCCGAGCGCAGCCGCGCGCCGGTCTCGCGACGCATGCGCGCCCGATCGGGCACGTCGGGGATCACGAGCGCCGGTGTGCCGGTGGTGGACGATGTCATGACCGCAGGCCCAGGAAATCGGTGATGTTACCGCTGACGATCTTGGCCGCGTCCTGCGGCCCGACCGCCTCGACCACACTGGCCAGCGACTTCTCCGAGTAACCCCAGGTGCTCTCGTTGTGCGGATAGTCCGAGGACCACATGACCCGATCGCGCCCGATGTGGTCGATCAGCGACAGCCCCAGCGGATCCACCATGAACGACGCACGCATGTGGTTGTCCCAGTAGTAGCGCACCTCGTGGTCGATCGGCCGGTTGTACATGTGCTTGTAGGAGGCGTTCATGTGCTCGGCGTCCTGAATGGCCGAGGGCACCCAGTTGATGCCGCCTTCGAACCAGCCGATGCTCAGGCCCGGATGCCGATCGATGATGCCACTGAACACGTACTTGGAGAACAACTCCCGGAACGGCGCGACATTGTGCATCATGCCGACCACCACGCTGTTGACCTCGCACGGTGCGGACAGCGGGGATTCGCCGATGTGGTGGGAGACCGGCACGCCGGACTCCTCGATCGCGTCCCACATCGGGATCATCGCGGTGCTGCCGTAGTCGATGACGTTGCCGTCGTCGTCCTTGCCGGCCGACAGCGGCAGCAGGAATGTCTTGAGCCCCAACGATTTCAGCTCGTCCAGGGTGCGGCGGGTACCGGCCGGGTCCCACCAGTTGATCAATCCGACGCCGTAGAAGCTGCCGCCGGAACGTTCCTGGAGATCGGCGATGTACTCGTTGTACACCCGGAACGCCAGCTCGCGGACCTCCTTGTCCGGGTAGAACAGCAAGGCCAGCAACGCATTCGGGAAAGCGAGCTCCTTGGCGATGCCGTCCGCGCGCAGATCGGCGGCGCGTGCCGAGAAATTCGCGCTGCCGGAACCGTCCAGCGGGTCGTACTGCATGAGCACGCTGCTGAAGTCGCCGGGCAGGAACGAGCGTCCCTTGCGGCCGATCTGGAACGCGCCGTCCTCGTACCAGACGCGCGGCGCGCGGTCCTTCATGTTCTCCGGGAACCGCTCGTAGAAGATGTCGTCGGCCAGGGAGATGTGGTTGTCGGCCGAGAAGACCTCGGTGCCCTCGGGCAGACCCACCGAGCCCTCCGCGTGGCCGCGACGATCCTTCGGTGGCCCGAATCCGCCGGGCGGGTACAACGAAGCGCTGCTGGTGGGAACCGACATCTTGACCCTCCAAGGGAGTTCTGGTTTCGCGGGATCGGTGTCTGGTCGACGGTCGGCCGGGCTGGTTCGGGCGGTGGCCCGGCGCGGCCCTGTGGTGCTCGCGCGGCTCCCCAGCCCTGTGCCCGGAGGCCGCGAGTGCTGTGCCCGGAGACCGTGAATCCCGGTGGGAATGAAGTTATCACATATGGAGAGGCAGATGCAGCAAACTTGGCCGAAGTTGGCCCTATTTATGCTGATCAACCTGCGAGAATGAGGTTATCGTCAACTGTCGCGGCTCGGTCAGCTCGGGGAGGATTGACGGCGTCGCGGCGGTAAGTGGGCTGGTCGCGACGGGTGCGCCGGACTTGTTCGCTCGAGACCCTTGTCACATCGCGCCAACCAACCTACTGTGTGTTCACTAGGTTTTATGGAAGAGAGCTTCTCGTGACCGATCCTCGTCCCTATGCCTCGCTACGCGCCAAGGGCGAAGACCGCCGACAGCGCATCCTGGAGGTCGCCCAGCGGCTGCTGACCCGGAATGGTTGGCGCAGTACGACTCTGGCGCAGATCGCGGGCGAAGCCGGAGTGAGTCCGGCCGGACTGCTGCATCACTTCCAGTCCAAGGACCAACTGCTGCACGCGGTGCTGGACGCCCGTGACGCCGACGACGCCGCCGATACCGACCTGAGCGGTGATCTTGTCGTGGAGATTCGCAAGGTCGCCGACCGCATGGAACGCTCGCCCGATCTGGTGGGCACCTTCGTGGTGCTGCTCGTGGAGAACTTGGTGCCCGAGGCTCCACTGCACGACCGCATGCTCGACCGATGGAAAGTGGCGGTCGGCATCGTCGCCGACATCATCCGTCGCAATCAGGAGACCGGACGGTATCGGGCCGACGTCGATCCCGACATCCGAGCTATGGAAATCGTCGCTTTCATCAATGGAATGGAGATGTCATGGCTGCTCGATCACTCGATCCCGCTGCCCGAGGTGTTCGCCGAGTACACGAAGTCACTGGCTCGCGATCTGGCTCCGGACGATCCGGTGAACTGACCGACGCCGATCAATCCGGCGACCAGCGGGGAACCATGCGGTACCGGCTCGACGTCGTGGCTACCAGCGTGGCCGATGTCGTCGAACACGCCGGGGGCTGGCTGTTCGACCGCTCGATCGCGGGCTGGGAGGTCACCGTTCTGGTTGCCGATCCCTCGGACCCGCGGCCGCTGCGCATACTCGGCGCGGACGCGATCGCGCTCGAGGAGGTGCTCGCCTCACACGGGCAGGGCCGCAGGCCGCATGCGCTGGCAGTGGCTTGCGATGTGTGCCAAGGGGATCCGCGTGCGCGGCGCGGTCTGCTCAAGGCGCTGGGCGACGGCGGAATCGAGGTCGTGGTCTGGGGCGAGGGTTGGCCGACACCGCCCGAGCATCGGGTCGATCCGGTACTGCACCGGTTGAGTGTCGCCGCGCAGGCGTTCAAGGCTCAGGCTTTGACCGCGGCCGCGCGGCCGGTGACCTCGGTCGGGACCACCGAGGTTTTCCGCAGCGGGCTGTCGTCCTTCCCGCCGGTGGGTGCGGATCTCAGTCCGGTCGGCTGAGCGAGAACTCGCCGGAAGTCGTGCCGCGCCCGGACAGGACGCGGCGACTCGGCATGAACGAGGTCAGTCCCACAGGCCCGCGCAGGGCAGGGAGGGAAGATCCGGCCGGACGTCGTCGTCGACCGTGACGATGATGCCGGCGTTCGTGCGTAATTCCGCGACGATGTCCGCGATCTGTTCGGCGCATGCCTGGTAGTCCGCCGAGACCGCACCGGCTTCGATCCGGATGTGCCTGATGCGACGGGGCGGCGTCTGCACCGCCGTACCGCCGAGAGGCCCTCGGAGCGTGACGCCATCGTCACGTGACAACACTTTCTTCCTCCCGGATGATGCGGTCTCAATCGGCCGCGTGAGTAGATCGCCTGCGCCTGAGCAGCGCGAATAGCAGACCGGCGACCACCAGTAGTGCGATCCCGACATATCGCGCCGTCGAAGTCGCGCCCGCGGTGGCGAGTAGATCGATCGGCTCGGCGGGTGTGCGGGGCGACGGGGTCGCCGCCGCGCCGGGTGTGGGCGCGGGAGTGTGCTCCGATGCGTCCGGTGAGATGCCCGCGGCGGACGGGGAGAGGGAGTCCGCCGCCGAATGCTGCGCCGCCGCGGTGATCTCCGCGGCGAGATTGGTGGCGAACTGGCCGATCAGGGTGCCCGCCACATCGGCGAGCGCGCCGCGCCCGAACTGGGCGGGCTTCCCGGTGATCGACAGTTCGGTGTCGACGAAAACGTCTGTCGCGCCGTCAGATTCGACCAGGCGGCAGGTGATGGTCGCCTTGGCCGTGCCGTTGCCGCGAACTTCCCGGCCGCGGCCCTCGAGCACGGCGATGCCGGCGGATTCGTCCTGCGAGACCACGGTGATGATGCCGCTGTAGCTCAGCCCCACGGGACCCAATTTGACCTTGATCCGTCCGTGGAAATCGTCGCCGTCGCGCGAGGTGATGGTCGCGCCCGGAACGCAGGGCGCGATTCGTTCCAGATCCAGCAGGACGGGCCATGCCTGCGCCACCGGAACCGGGATGCTGAAGGTGTTGTCGAGTTTCATCGCCAGATCCTTTGTGTGCTCACGCCTGCTGCGCGGTGGGCGCGGCGGCGGTGTGGTTCGAGTCGGCGGCGGCGCGGACCGCGCGGACGATGCCCTGATATCCCGTGCAGCGGCACAGGTTTCCGGATATCGCCTCGCGGATCTCGGCGTCGGTGGGGTTCGGATTCTCGACCAGGAAGGCGGTGGCGGTGACGATGAAGCCGGGCGTGCAGAAACCGCATTGCAGACCGTGCTCGTCCCGGAAGGCCGCTTGTACTGCGGACAGTTCACCGCCCGGTTCACCGATTCCCTCGACCGTGGTGACTTCCGAACCGTCGGCCTGCACGGCGAACATCAAGCACGAGCGCACGGCCGCGCCGTCCACCAGTACCGTGCACGCACCGCAGACGCCGTGTTCACACCCCAGATGGGTGCCGGTCAGGCCACACCGCTCGCGCAGGTAGTCGGCCAGGGTCAGCCGCGGCGGCACCCGATCCCGGTGTCGCGCACCGTTGACGCGAACCTCGATATCCGAATCAGTCATCACTTGCCTCCTGTACGGCGCGGCGCCATGCCCGCGCCACCATGGCCGTTCCGAGCCGACGGCGGTACTCGGCCGAACCGTGCACATCGGCCGGAATCGCCTTCAGTCCCGCTGTCGCGCTCGCGCCGACCTCCGGGGCCGTGACCTCGGCGACCGGACGGCCGAGCAGCTCGGCCTCGGTCTCGCGCGCCCGGACCGGAGTCGGCGCCAGGCCGAACAATCCGATGGCGCAGTGGGAGATTCGCGAGTCCGCGTCGAGCTGGACCGCCAGGGTCGCGCCCGCCATCGCGAAATCACCGGTGCGACGGGCGAACTCCTCGATGGCGAAGCCGGATCTCCCGTGCCGCACCGGGAATCGGATCGCGGTGACGATCTCATCCGGTTCCAGCGCGGTACTCCACATACCGGTGAAGAACTCGGCGGCCGCGATCGTGCGCCGCCCGCGCGGGGACAGGGTCTCGACATCGGCGTCGAGAGTCGCCGCGACAGCGGGATATTCGCCCGCCGCGTCGGCATGGGCGATCGCGCCGCCGATCGTGCCGCGATTGCGGATCTGGAAGTGCCCGATCAGCGGGGTGGCCCGCGACAACAGCGGCACCGTCCGGCGGATTTCGGCGGATGCGCCGACGGCCGCATGCGTCGTGCCCGCGCCGATCCGCACCGAATCCGGGCCGACCTCGATCCCGCGGAGTTCACCCGGACGACGCAGATCGACGAGATGGTCGAATACCGCCAGACGCAGCGCGAGCATCGGCACCAGGCTCTGCCCGCCCGCGATGATCTTGGCGTCCTCGCCGAGTTCGGCCAGCAGCGTGACGGCTTCGGCGGCAGTCGCGGGCGAATGATATTCGAAGGCAGCGGGTTTCATCGGTTCGACTCCTCGGCCCGCGCCCGATCGAGCATGTCGGCGATCCGGCTGGGAGAGAGCGGCAGATCACGGATCTCCACGCCGAACGGCGAGAGTGCATCGGCGACCGCATTGAGCACCGCTGGGGCCGAACCGATGGCGCCGCCTTCGCCGACGCCCTTGAAACTGCCTGGCCCCGGACTTGGCGTCTGCACGTGCCCGACCTCGATCGTGGGCACCTCGGTCGCGGTCGGCAGCAGATAGTCCAGGAAGGTCGTGGCGATGGGATTGCCGTCCTCGTCGTAGGGCAGATGTTCGTACAGCGCGCCGCCGATGCCCTGCACGGTTCCGCCGTAGATCTGCCCCTCCACCACATTGGGATTGATCATCGGGCCACAGTCCTCACTGACGATGTAGCGCAGCAGCGTGACCTCGCCGGTCTCGATATCGACCTCGCAGGTGCACACGTGCGTCGCATTGGCCCAGATCGCGATCTGCGGCGTCTTGTGCCGCCCGCTGGCCTCGAGTCCCGGCGTCGTGCCCGGCGGCAGAGTGTCCGGCTGGAAGTAGGCGATATCGGCGATATCGCGCAGGCTCAGGCCGGCGTCGGGATTTCCCCGCACGGTGGCGCGGCTGGCGGCGAGGTCGATCTCCTCGGGCGTGGTGTTCAGCCGATGCGCCGCGATCGCCCGGATCTTCTCGCGCAGCACAGCGGCCGTCTGTTCGATCGCGCCCGCGGTCATCGAACCCGAGCGGCTGCCGCCGGTGCCGCCGCCGAACGGTGTGATCGCGGTGTCGCCCTGAATAGTTCGCACATCGGCCAGCGTCGCGCCCAGGGCGTCGGCGGTGAGCTGGACCACGGTCGTCTCCAGGCTGTTGCCCGCTGATCCGCCCGCGACGTAGACGTTGACCTTCCCGGTGGGTTCGATCCGGATGGTCGCTCCCTCGGTAGCCAGGAACGGGGTGGCGCCGGTGGTCGGCTCCACGTAAGTGCAGGTGCCCACGCCGAGATAGCGGCCCCGGGCGCGAGCATCGCGCTGGTCGCGGCGGAAGCGCTCGTAGTCCAGCATCTCGACGGCCTGCTCCAGCGTTTCGAGCGGGGAGATGTTGTCGTAGGTCATGCCGTTCGGGTTCGCCCACGGTAATTCGTCGCGGCGCAGCATATTTCGACGGCGCAGTTCGATCGGATCGATGCCGATCCGCCGCGCCGCGTGATCGAGCAGCACCTCGCGCGCGACCGATTCGAACTGCCAGGGCCCGCGATAGGCCACCCGACCGACGGTATTGGAGTACCGGAACTTCGCACTGAAGGAGGTGTCGGTGATCCGATACGGTCCGGGGAACAGTATGCCGACCGGGATGCCGCCGGTGATCGGCGACGGCGTCGGATACGCCCCGACGTTCTGCACGTGCGCGATGGACGCCGCCAGGATCCGGCCATCGGCATCGAAAGCCATTGCGGCCTCGGCATGTTCGTGCCGGGACATGCCCGAGGCCATCAGATTCTCCTGACGGTCCTCGATCCATTTCACCGCGCGGCCCAGATCCCGCGCGGCGAGCAGTACACAGGTCTCCTCGCGCAGCGGCAGCTGCTTGAGTCCGAAACCGCCGCCGGTGTCGCGGGCGATCACCCGGACCTGGTGTTCGTCCGCGCCGACCAGTCGCGCGCAGAAGGCGCGGACCTCGTGCGGGGACTGCGTGGAGATCCACACCGTCATCTCCGCCATCGGTGCGGACCACTCCGCGACCAACCCTCGGGTCTCCATCGGCACCGGCAGGTACGCCTGCTGAAAGATGTTCTGGCGCACCACATGCGCGGCCGCGTCGAAGATCGGCTCCAGGTCGGCGGCGGGCCGCCCGCCCATCTCCCCGGCGGAATTGCCCGCGAATCCGGCGTGCACCAGATTCGGGGACGCGTCGGCGGTGACGTAGTCGACCACCGGGTCCAGCGGTTCGTAGTCGATGATCACCAGTTCGGCGGCGTCCTCGGCGATGTACCGGTCCGCCGCGATCACCAGGGCGACCGGATCACCGACGAACCGCACCTCCTCTTCGGCCAGCGGCGGGCGCGGCACCGGTGGCATGCCGACCATGTCCAGGTCATAGGAGATCTCGCGTGCGGTGGGGTTGAGATCCGCGGCGGTATAGACGGCCAGGACGCCGTCGAGTCGCCGCGCCTCGGAGATATCGATCTCGCCGATGCGGGCGCGGGCGAGTGGACTGCGTACGAAGCAGGCGTGCACCAGGCCGGGGCGGGTGACGTCGTCGACGAAGGTGCCCGCGCCGGTGACCAGCCGTGCGTCCTCGATGCGCGGTACCCGGGCGCCGACGGTCCCGGTGGTGGTCCGCGCGCCGGTCATCGCCGGGCTCGATCCGGGGGCCGCGTAGTGCGGCGGAACATGCTGGACGAGATCATCGGGCCGCTCCTTCGCCCACGGCGGGGACGTCGGGTATCGAACAGGTGTCTGCCATGACGGTTCGCGCCTCTCCGATGTCGGATATGCCAATAATGAGTATGACATTATAGTGCTACGAGAATGACAGTCTCGTCCACTTGTGAAGCGCCGCCGATTCGGTGGTGGCGCGGCGGGTCCACCCGGCCCGCGGTCGACGATCGCCGGAGGTCATCGTGCGCGAACTCGGCACGCAGCTGCTGCGATGGCATGCCGCGGACACCGTCTACGCCCTCGCGGCCGTGGTCGGCGTGCAAGGCAGCGCACCACTCCCGGTGGGTACCACCATGGCGGTGGACGAGTCGGGAATCGTGTGGGGGAGCGTCTCGGGCGGCTGCGTCGAGGGCGCGGTCCACGACCTGTGCCGGGAGGTGATCGCGACGGGCACGCCGGTGCGCCGCCGATTCGGCTTCAGCGATTCCGAGGCCTTCGCCGTCGGCCTGACCTGCGGTGGCGAACTGGACATCTTCGTGCACCGGATCACCGCGGCCGAGCGCCCGGCGGTCGAGGCCGCGCTGGACTCGCGTGCGGCGGTCGCGGTGGTGCGGGACCTGGAGTCGGGTGCGATGGCGACGTTCGGTTCGGGTGAGATGACCGGCCAGGAATTCGATCCGTCGATCGTGCGCCTGGCGCGGGCGATGCTCGATACCGGGACCAGCGGTGTGCACGTGGTCGGCTGCGCCGATCGCGAGCGGACGGTGTTCGTGACATCCTTCGCCACGCTGCCGCGCATGATCATCTGTGGTGCAACGGATTTCACCGTCGCGCTGGCGCGGGTCGGGCGGTTGCTCGGCTATCGGGTGACTGTCTGTGAGGCTCGCCCGGCCTTCGCGGACCCGGCTCGGATACCCGATGCGCACGAGGTGGTGCGGGAGTGGCCGGATCGCTATCTGCGCTCGACTCCGGTGGACGCGCGCACGGTGATCTGCGTGCTGACGCACGATCCGAAGTTCGACATCCCGGTGCTCGTGACGGCGTTGCGGCTGCCGGTGGCCTATGTCGGCGCTATGGGTTCGCGGCGCGCGGACCGCGATCGGCGTCGCCGGTTGCGGGAGGCCGGGCTCACCGAGGGCGAAATGCGTTGTCTGCGTTCACCGATCGGCCTGGAACTGGGCGGGCAGACGCCCGCGGAGACGGCCGTGGCCATCGGTGCGGAGATCGTCGCCGTCCGGCGCGGCGGCTCCGCGCTCGCACTCTCGGCGACCGACCGGCCGATCCACCCCGCAATGACCGGCCGGCGCGCCGCAGGGTGACCGCCGCAGCCGCGAACAACTCTGCCGCGGAACGTTATTCGGCCCGTCGGACGAATCCGCAGGCGCAGAAGTCCCACGCCTCCTCGGCGGTGATCGGCTGCTGGCCCTCGTCTCCGGACGTTCCGGCGGCCTGCGCGATGAACATCAGGGTCTGCATGAGCATGGCCGCGGTCCGCCGCGACGCGATTTCCGAACGCAGCTGCCCGGCCTCGCCGGCCAGATCCATCAGTTCGGCGAACAGCGTGAGCATCGGCTCGTGCGCGGTCTTGACGTGACCGGGATGCGAGATCAGCAGCTGCGGTGCGAAATCGGTGAACAGCGGTCGCGCGGTATCCGGATCGGGCCGGCACAGCTCGAACAGCAGCACCGCGGTGGTGCGCAACTTGTCCAGTGGCTCGGTGCGGCCGTCGGCCGCGGCGCGCAACTGATCGGCGGTGCGGCTCAGCGCATCCTCGAACAGAGCGAGCAGAAGTTCGTGCTTACCGTCGAACTGCATGTAGAAGCTGCGCAGTGACTGGCGGGAGCGGTCGACGACCTCCTGAACGGTGAAGTCCGTCGAACCCTTCTCGGTGATGATCACTTGGGCGGCGTCCAGGAACCGCTGTACCCGCTGCTCGGCACGCAGTTTGGCGGTGTGCAGCGACCGTTCGACGGCGCGCTGCTTCCAGGCTGGTTTCTCGCTCGGGCTGGTCACCGGCGCCTCGTTCCCCGGTCATCTGATGAGAACATGGATGAACTATATAGGAGAATGGGATATTATTCTGACGATGACAACATTCTCCTATCATCCGACAACCAGCCGTCTCGCAGATAGTGAGAATGTCATTCTCAAGTTTGTCATGCGCCGGCTCGGACAGGTGTGCGACGGGCCGATGTGAGCGTTCGCGGGTGGCTGTGCCCGGTGCATCCGGCGGCGGCGCGCCGTGCACTCAGTGGCGGGCGAAACTCCCGTTTTCTGGTGATTCCGCTGGTCTGCACAGCTGGACCGGTTTGGCTGAACCCGGAGGAGAACGGCATTCGCGCATACGAGTAACTGTGTTACCATCCGTATGTTGCCCAGCTCACTCAGGAGTTCTCCGGATGGTTGATTTCGATTCGGTCGATTACTTCACCGACCCGTCGCTAGTACCCGACCCGCACCCGTACTTCGATCACATGCGTGCCAAGTGCCCGGTGGCGCAGGAGTCGCAGCACGGCGTGTACGCGGTCACCGGATACGAGGAAGCGGCCGAGGTGTTCAAGGATCCCGACCTGTTCTCCTCGGTGATCTCGGTGGGCGGCCCGTTCCCGCCGTTGCCGTTCGAGATCGAGGGCGACGACATCGGCGCGCTGATCGAACAGCACCGCGCCCAGATGCCCATGTCCGAGCACATGGTCACGATGGACCCGCCGCAGCACACCTACGCGCGTTCCCTGCTGAACCGCCTGCTCACCCCGGCGCGGTTGAAGGAGAACGAGGACTTCATGTGGCGGCTGGCGGACCGCCAGCTGGACGAGTTCGTGCGCAACGGCAGTTGCGAGTTCCTCGCCGAGTACTCCAAACCTTTTGCGCTGCTTGTGGTTGCCGATGTGTTGGGTGTTCCGGAGGAGGATCATCAGCAGTTCCGCATCGTGCTCGGCGCCGAGCGTCCGGGCACCCGGGTCGGTGCGCTGGACGACGACATCGTCGTCGGCAACCCGCTCGAATGGCTGGACGAGAAGTTCAGCGCCTACATCAGCGACCGCCGCGAGAATCCGCGGGACGACGTGCTGACACAGCTGGCGCAGGCGAAGTATCCGGACGGGTCCACCCCCGAGGTGATCGACGTCGTCCGGTCGGCGACCTTCCTGTTCGGCGCCGGACAGGAGACCACCGCCAAGATGCTCGGCTCCGCGCTGCGGATTCTGGGTGAGCGGCCCGAGATCCAGGACGCACTGCGCGCGGATCGCAGCAAGATCCCGGTCTTCATCGAGGAATCGCTGCGGATGGACGCGCCGGTCAAGAGCGGATTCCGGCTGGCGAAGCGGGCCACCACGGTCGGCGGCGTCGAGTTGCCGGTCGGGTCCACAGTCATGGTCTGCCCCGGTGCGGCGAACCGGGACCCGCGGCGGTTCGACAACCCGCACGAATTCCGGTTGGACCGCAAGAACTTCCGCGAGCACATGGCATTCGGGCGCGGTAACCACACCTGTCCCGGATCGCCGCTGGCGCGGGCCGAGGGCCGGATCTCCCTCGAGCGGATCCTGGATCGGATGCTCGACATCCGCATCGACGCCGAACACCACGGTCCCGAGGCAGATCGGCGCTTCGACTACGAGCCGACCTACATCCTGCGCGGCCTGTCCAATCTGCACATCACCTTCACCCCGAATCCCTGAAGCGCGGATTCCCTTGCACATCAGGCCCTTCCATGAGACGGGCCACTTCGACAGCACAACGAATCGAGGAAGAAATGACCGGACGGGTCGAAGGCAAGGTCGCCTTCATCACGGGTGCGGCACGCGGTCAGGGCCGCAGTCACGCGGTGCGGCTGGCGCAGGAAGGCGCGGACATCATCGCGGTGGATGTCTGCAAACCGGTCAGCGGCAGTGATGCCATCGCGGCGTCCACGCCCGCGGATCTGGCCGAGACCGCCGACCTGGTCAAGGGTTTGGGGCGCCGGGTCGTCACCGCCGAGGTCGACGTGCGCGACTTCGACGCGCTGAAGGCCGCGGTCGACAGCGGCGTCGAGCAACTGGGCCGGTTGGATGTCATCGTGGCCAACGCCGGTATCGGCAACGGCGGCGAAACGCTGGACAAGACCAGCGAGCAGGACTGGGACACCATGATCGGGATCAATCTCTCGGGTGTCTGGAAGACGGCGAAAGCCGGTATACCGCACGTCCTTTCGGGTGGTCGCGGCGGCTCGATCATTCTGACCAGCTCGGTGGGCGGGCTCAAGGCGTACCCGAATACGGGGCACTACATCGCCGCCAAACACGGCGTGGTCGGCCTGATGCGGGCCTTCGCGGTGGAGCTGGGCCAGCATTCGATCCGCGTGAACTCGGTACATCCGACGAACGTCAACACTCCGATGTTCATGAACGACGCCACCATGAAGCTGTTCCGCCCGGACCTGGAGAACCCGACCAAGGAGGATTTCGCTCCCGTCGCGCAGTTCATGCACGTACTTCCGGTCGGCTGGGTAGAACCGGTGGACATCAGCAATGCGGTGCTGTTCCTGGCCTCCGACGAGTCGCGGTACATCACCGGTTTGCCGATGACGGTCGACGCGGGCAGCACGCTGAAGTAACTTATCGTGAAACCCGTTGTCCGCGTGGGCATAGTTAGTCGCCCCATGCGGACGACGAGTTCGTTTCATGGGCCGTTCGCGGGCTGGGGAAATTGGCATCTACAACCAAGCTCGATGGCGTCGTCGAGCATTGCCTTGGATAATTGGCCCGGCTACGGCGGAGAGGAAAAGGCAGAAGCGCGCGTTAGTCGTATGCCAACTTCTTTCGATAGTATGTTCGAGTGGGTGAGGTAGTCCGGTACACCTATCGGCTTCGGCCAGGAGGTGCCGCTGAGAAGGCGCTGCTGGCCGAGTGGGGGCGTTGTCGTTGGTTGTGGAACGAAGCGGTTCACCAGCAGAGATCAGGGCAGAAGCCGACGTTCGCGCGGCTCGGGAAGCTGCTCACTCGGGCACGAGCGGCGATGCCGTGGCTGCATCAAGGTTCGCAGGTTGCCCAGCAACAGATGCTGCGTGATTACATGCGATCGCTGGATCACTCGTTCACGGTGGCTGGGCGGGGTCGCCCGAAGTTCAAGTCCCGCAAGACTTCCTCGCCGTCGCTGGAATATACGACGCGTGGGTTCTCGATCCGTGAGGGCCGTTTGGTGTTGCCGAAGGGTGTCACGGTCCCGGTGGTGTGGTCACGAGTGCTCCCCTCGGCGCCTACATCGGTTCGCGTCTATCGAGACAGCCTGGAGCACTGGTATGCCTCGTTCGTGGTGTGCCGAGACATCCCGGTCCATCCCCATGGTGAAGGTGGTATCGGTATCGACTGGGGTGTGTCCACCACGGCGACCACCACCGATCCGTTCTTCGATCTGCCGTACTTGGGGTACCGGAAGCGGTGCGCCGCCGAATTGGCGAAGGCACAACGCGCGATGGCGCGACGTCGCCGGAAGGGGCGACCGCAGTCCAGGGGCTATAGCGATGCCAAGCGGCGGGCTGCCCGGCTGGCGAAGAAGGCAGCCCGGCAGACTCTCCATGATTCCCGGGTGTGGGCCGCGCGAGTTGTGGACACGCACGATCTGATCGCCATCGAGGACTTCGCGCCGAGGTTTCTGGCCAAGTCGACCATGGCGCGTAAGGCCGCTGATGCTGCGGTCGGTGCGGCCAAGCGTGAACTTGTCGAGCGTGCCGTGCGGGCCGGGCGGAAGGTGGTGATGGTCCGGCCCGCTTACACGACCATGACGTGCAGCCGGTGTTTCGCGAGAACCAAGCGACTCGAACTGCACGAGAGAGACTTCCGGTGCCAGGACTGCGGTTACGCCGACAGTCGGGATCGGAACGCTGCCAGAGTGATTCTGGCCGTGGCAGAACGGGGCCACGTCAGTGTCGAGGATGTAAGACAATTGGATCACTCCCTTCGGGTGGGTGGTTCGGTTGCGGTCTGAGCTGGAAATCTCCCACCCCTACGGGCGGGAGAGCCGTTAAGGAGGAGTCGCTGCGCAATTCAGCGAAGCTGTCGACACGAGTCAGCTTTCCTGTTGTGCGATTGCGCGAGCTGGATATCGAATTCGAGATCGCGGGTGCGCGCTCGGGCGCAGTAGATCGATCTTCTGCCGATACGGGCGGCGCTGTCTGATCCGATTGTGTGTCGACTGTCTCTGGCGGAATTCGTCGGGCAGGCCGCTCGACGTGGAGGAAACTCGCCGAGCTGTCCGTGGTGGCTGCTGATTCGGCGGCCTCGCCGATAGCGTGACCGCATGCGAAGCGATAGTGACGACTGGGACATCACTACGAGTGTGGGGTCGACAGCGCTGTTCGTGGCGGCCGCGCGGACCCTGGCCGGGCGGGACGACGACCCGCTCGCGGTCGATCCGCTGGCTGAAGTGTTCCTGCGGGCCGCGGGAGGGGAGTGGGCCCAGCTGGCCGATCCGGACCCCGAACTCACCCGCGACCACATCCTGCGGTCGGAGGATTTCGGGACCGCCTTCCGTGCCCATATCGCCGGGCGGACAAGATATTTCGACGACTATCTGCGGGATGCCCGGGAGGCGGGCGTCGCGCAGGTGGTGATACTGGCGGCGGGCCTCGACGCCCGCGCCTACCGGCTGCCGTATCTCGCGGGTGCGGTGGTCTTCGAACTCGATCGGCCACAGGTGCTGGAGTTCAAACACAAGACGCTGGCCGAGGCCGGAATCCAACCGGTCGCCGAGCGTCGCGAGGTCGCGGTGGATCTGCGCGAGGAATGGCTCGACGCCTTGCGGGACAACGGATTCGACCCGGCGGCGCCGACCGCCTGGCTGGTGGAGGGGCTGCTGATCTACATCACCCCCGAGGCGCAGGACCAGCTGTTCGCGACGCTCGATTCGGCCAGTGCGGTGGGCAGTCGCGCCGCCATCGAGCAGATGACGCCGCTGCCCCGGGAGGAGTACACCGAGATGGTCGAGTCCGAGCAGGCCGATGACGAGGCCAAGAGCGATTGGGCCCGGCTGATCTACAACGATCCGAGATCCGATGCGGCCCAGTGGTTCTCCGAGCGCGGCTGGGATGCCGAGCGAACCGGCCTGGCGGACTGGCTGCGTGCGGCGGGTCGCCCGTTGCCGGTGGTCGAGGCGGGTGCCGGGCACGTCGGCGCAACGCTGGTCAATCTGGTGACCGCCATCCGCCGGTGACTGTCGGCGGAGTACACGAATCCTCCGTGCTCGATCCGCTGGACCGCCAGGTCGTGCACGGCCTGGTCACCGATCCGCGCATCCCGTTCGCGAAACTCGGTGCGGTGCTGGGCGTTTCCGAGCAGACCGTGGCGCGGCGCTATCGCTCCCTGCGCGAGCGCGGCATCCTGCACATCTCCGGTCTGGTGAACGCGGTGCCGCTGGGCAGCACCCGGTGGATGCTGCGGCTGGGTTCGACCCCCGACAAGGCGCTGCGGCTGGCCGAATCGCTGGCACGGCTGCCCGATGTCGGTTGGGTGGCGCTGCTGTCGACCGGTTCCGAGGTGACGTGCGTGAGCCGGCCGCGCACGGCCGAGCAGCGAGACACGTTGCTGCTCAACGTCCTTCCGCGGGCGAGTCAGGTGACGCGGTTGAACGCGTACGAGATCATCCACCGGTTCCCGCTCGAGGAGGAGTGGCCGCGCTTCGGTGGCCTGCTCACCGCCGAACAGCGCGCGGCGCTGGGCTCCTCGACCCGCTCGATCGCCGATCCCGCGGGCCCGGACGAGCCGATGGACCTGTCGGCCGCGGACGAGGCGATGCTGGCGCTACTGAGCCGGGACGGGCGCGCGTCGTACGCCCGGATCGCCGCCGAGACCGGGTGGAGTGCGACCCGGGCCGCGCGGCGGATGGCCGAACTGGTGGAGGCCGGTGTGCTCTATTTCGATCTGGACTTCGCGATCGAGCGAATGGGATACGCGGTGCGCGCCTCGCTGTGGATGCGGACCCGTCCGGCCGATCTGCACGCGGTGGGCACCGCCGTCGCCGCCTTTCCCGAGACGGCGTTCGTCGCCGCCACCACCGGCGCGACCAACCTGATCGCCTCGATCGTCTGTCGCGACACCGCACACCTGTACCGGTACGTCACCGAGCGGCTGGGTTCGCTCGACGGCATCACCGACGTCGAGGTGACCCCGTCGCTGCGGGTGTTCAAGCAGGCGCAGGCGCTGATGGGCGCGGACCGCATCGCGGTGGTGCCGCCGAAGCGGAGGTCCCGAGCCGGCCGGCGTGTGTAGGGGCATGGACGATGTTCGGGGGAAGTGTGGCCGGGGAGGCCAGGCGTGTCGCTTGCCTCGAACACGTGTTCGTCTAAGCTTGTCGGCGGAACTTGTCGGTGCCGCCCTCTACTGTGGGCGCCAACCACACAACGATCACCCGTGAGAAGGGGAACAGACGATGGCACCACAGGCCTACGACCGCGACAAGGCTCTCGAACTCGCTCTGGCTCAGGTGGAGAAGAGTTTCGGCAAGGGAGCGGTGATGCGCCTCGGGGAAGAGGCGCGCCAGCCCATCTCGGTCATTCCGACGGGGTCCATCGCGCTGGATGTCGCCCTGGGCCTGGGTGGTCTGCCGCGGGGTCGCATCATCGAGATCTACGGTCCGGAATCCTCCGGTAAGACCACGCTCGCCATGCACGCGATCGCCAACGCCCAGGCCAACGGCGGCGTCGCGGCCATGATCGACGCCGAGCACGCCATGGATCCGGACTATGCCCGCAAGTTGGGCGTGGACACCGACGCCCTGCTGGTCTCCCAGCCCGACACCGGTGAGCAGGCGCTCGAAATCGCCGATATGCTCGTGCGTTCCGGCGCGCTGGACATCATCGTCATCGACTCGGTGGCCGCACTGGTGCCCCGTGCCGAGATCGAGGGCGAGATGGGCGACAGCCACGTCGGTCTGCAGGCCCGCCTGATGAGCCAGGCGCTGCGCAAGATGACCAGCGCGCTCAACAACTCCGGCACCACCGCCATCTTCATCAACCAGTTGCGCGAGAAGATCGGCGTCATGTTCGGCTCGCCCGAGACCACCACCGGTGGTAAAGCGCTGAAGTTCTACGCCTCGGTGCGCCTGGACATCCGTCGGATCGAGACCCTGAAGGACGGCACCGACGCGGTCGGTAACCGCACCCGGGTCAAGGTCGTCAAGAACAAGGTGGCTCCGCCGTTCAAGCAGGCCGAGTTCGACATTCTCTACGGTGTCGGCATCTCCAAGGAGGGCTCGATCATCGATATGGGTGTCGAACACGGATTCATCCGCAAGTCCGGGTCCTGGTACACCTACGAGGGCGATCAGCTCGGCCAGGGCAAGGAGAATGCGCGCAAGTTCCTGCTGGAGAACGTCGACGTGCGCAACGAGATCGAGAAGAAGATCAAGGAGAAGCTCGGCATCGGCGCCGATGTCACCGCAGACGCGGGTGCCGAGGCACCCGTCGACTTCTAGCCGATGCCGCACCGGGAACCGCCGGGGTCCGGGCCCGCCCGCGACCCCGGCGCGACTCGGCTCGAAGCGGTGGAACGCCTGCGCCGCCAACTCGAAAAACTCGAGTCCGGTGGGCGTGCACGCGCGGACGAGTCCGCCGATTCCGTTCGCCCGCATCGCCGCCCGGTCCGCAGAAAGCCGTCCGGAGCGGGGGAGGAGAACGCCAGCGGTCTGTGGCGTTCCGATGGAGGTCCGATAGATCATCCGGATGCCGCGGAACATCATCCGGGCGACGCTCGTCCCGCCGACCCGGCCGATCACGGCGGTCCGTCCCGTACCGGCCTGGGATCCCGGAGTGTCGACCCCGAGCCGGGTCGGAGTGCGCGGGCGGATGACTTCATCAGATCCGCTCGGCAGGAACGCAATTCGGGTCGCGACCGGTCTTCGGGCCGAGGGGAGGGTAGCACGTCGCCGATCGGGCATCCCGACGGCGGTGGGCACCCTGACGATCGTGAATTCCCTTCCGGCCGAACAGGTTCGGATGAATGCACTCGGACGCGGCGGCCGGGCGCTGATTCGTCCGAAGAGGCGATCTGGCCAGGTGGTAGCGCCGGAGACTCCTATGCCGGGCGGCGCTTCGGGGATGGCCTGCCGGAGAAGGGGGCTGGTCCGGATGGTGCGCCGAATGAATCCGGGCGTCGTTCTCGGCGAGGGGCGCAGCGGCGAGAGGAGGAGGTCCAGAGGGAGACTGCGGCGGGAACCGAGGCGCAGGCGAAGGATCTCTGTCTGCGATTGCTGACCGATCGGGCCCGTAGCCGGGCCGAATTGGCGGATAAGTTGGCGGACAAGGGTTTTGCGTCCGATGTCGCCGAGCGGGCGCTGGATCGGCTCGCCGCTGTCGGGCTGATCGACGATGCGGCATTCGCCGAGCAGTGGGTGCATTCCCGGCACACGTACTCCGGCAAGGGGAAGAAGGTTCTCGCCGGGGAATTGCGTCGCAAAGGCGTCGCCCCCGAGGTCGCGGCTCCGGCCCTGGAATCCATCAGCGTCGACGACGAACGCACCCGCGCCGGCGAGCTGGTCCACCGTAAGCTGCGCACTCTGCCCGCGGACCTGGACCGTGACAAGGCAACTCGCCGCCTCGTGGGAATGCTGGCCCGCAAAGGCTACGATCCCTCCACGGCCTATGCGGTCGTGAAGGCAGCGGTGGCCGAGGCCGACCTCCCGGCCCCGCCCCGCCCCGAACGTCCCGGATCGACCCTGCGTCGCACCGAACCACCCGGGAGCACGACATCGGAGGACCTCGCCGCACCCGACCATGCCGCACCGATCGGTCACCGACACGATGACCTCGGCGATGGTGATGTCGCTGATCACCATGTCGCCATTGCTGATCTGCCTGCCGATCGCGACGCTCTCTCCGACGATGCCGCCAGGACCCTGATCCAACGCAAACTTCGCACCATTCCCCGAAACCTGGACCGCGACAAGCTGATCCGCCGCCTGGTAGGCATGCTCGCTCGCCGCGGCTACCACCAGTCCCGAGCCTATGCACTCGTCAAAACCGAATTGGCCGCCGCGGACATCGGATGATCCGCTGCTCCCGGCCCGAATCATCCGCGCGGATGTGCAGGATCCCGCCGTGGCCGAGGTGCTGTTCGCCGCGATCGGCGGCGATCGCTTCCGGCTGACCGCCGTGTGTGAGGACTACCGGAATGATTGCGCCGCAACACTTCTCGCGCTGATCATGGGCGTCGACCGATTGGTGTAGTGGGATACAAGGCAGGTCGGTCTGCTGTGTTGTCTGCTCGTGGCGGATGTGCGGGATAAATTCGATGGCCGGAGTCGGTACCTGTGCGAGACGATCGACAAACATCTGTCGGCAGGTGTGGTGACCAGTTCTGAATACATCTCGAGAAAGAGGGCCCGTGGCGTCGAAGACTCATCACTATGAAGTGGATGTGATCTGGACCGGTAATACCGGGACGGGCACCAGCGGCTATCGGGAATACGAACGCTCGCACGATATTACGGCGCCGGGTAAGCCGGTGATTCCCGGTACCGCCGATCCCGCGTTCCGGGGTGTGCCGGAGCGGTGGAATCCGGAGGAGCTGCTGGTTGTCAGCCTGTCGCAGTGTCACATGCTGTGGTTTCTCGCACTATGTGCGCAGGAGCGGATAGTCGTCACGGATTACACCGATCATCCATCCGGGACGATGGTCGAAACAGCCGATGGCGGCGGCCACTTCTCGGAAGTGGTGTTGCGCCCGCGGGTCCGCATAGCCGACGCCGAACACGCCGACCGCACCCGGACCCTCCACGAGCGCGCGCACGAACTCTGCTACATCGCAAACTCCGTCAATTTCGAAGTCCGTTGCGAGCCGATCGTATCTGCCGCAGGCGAATAGCCGGGCGGAGACGGCCGGCGTGCTCTCGATCAACCAGATCGCCCGCAGTATCGGAATGAGTATCGGCAGTGCATTGGCGGGCTTCCTGCTCGCCGCCACCACTCCGAACGGCGCGATGCTCCCCACCCGAAGCGGTTACATCACCGCGGCACAGCGGGCCTTGCCTCCGCTCGCCGCCAGCGCACTCGTCATCGTCATACACCGATCAACGCGTCGACCACCCCGGGTGTCGGCGTCTCGACCCGTGAGAGGTGGTCGGCAGTTCGGATACGGCCGACCGCGGATACGGACCATGTAGACCCGAGTGACATCGAAGTCGCGATGCCGATCAGGCGGGGTAGGTCTGGAGATGGTCCAATACGACGAAGCTGCTGGACGGGCTGGCCGTTGTGACAGCTTTGCGGAGCGGGGCGAGTCCGCCGGTGTCTTTCGCGGGCCGGCTCAGCGGGAGGTCGAAATCGTCCCAGTGCGTCGGGAGGATGTGGGGCGGGTTTCCCAGGGTGCGCAGCAGGCGCGGGACGTAGTCGTGCACATTCGAGCCGCCGACCGGTAGCAGCAGTACGTCGGGGCGCAGGGCGGCAAGCTCGGATTCGATGTAGTTCGAGCCGCCGAAATTCAGAACCGAACCTCCGGGAGTGTCGATCTGGTAGGCGAGCGTGCCGCCTTCGACGAGGTCGGCGATGGTTCGCGGGCGCGGCGGCGGGGCCGCCGGACGCGTGCCGGGGAACGGTATGCGGGCGCGGGGGCCGAGCTGCGAATGCAGGGAGCGCAGAATCCGGATCTGATAAGTGCCGCAATCGATGTACTCACCGCCGGATGCCGTCGACAGCTGATCCTGCGGAGCACCGAGAGCGATCAGGAGATTCAGGTGGGATTCGGTGCCGATCACGGTGGCGCCGGTGCGGTGGGCGAGATACGGGACATCGGTGAGATGGTCGTAGTGCCCGTGCGTGACCAGAATGTGGTCCGCGCGCAGTTCGCCACTGTCCACGTAGTGGTCGATCAGGGCGGTGTCCACCGAGAGAGGTGTCGCCGGATCGGCGCCCGCGGGCGTGTAGGTGCCGGTCCGGAATCTCGTGAGCCACGGATCGATCAGCACCGTCCGGTCGCCGCCGGGAGCGGAGATCCGGATCTCCCAGCCGTTGTTGCCCCACCAGCGCAGCCGGATTCCGGTCAGCTGTCGTGCGGGATGGGCGTTCTCCCGCGCGGTTCCGCAGGCCACGCCGCCCACTGCCGCCGCGACACCCGCGCCCACGCCGAACAGTCCGCGGCGCGTCAGTGGCGAAAATTTCCCGTTCATCTTGTCCCTGCTTCGATTCTGTTGTGCCCGTGTGGGATCGGATATCAACTCAATGCCGTGACCGCGACATTCGCGGACTGGGCGATGAGGGCGTTGTCGAAGCTGTCGTCGCGACCGCCGCGAGTGGACATCACCGCGAGAACGAGCGGCGCGCGATGCGGCGGCCAGAGCACGGCGATGTCGTTGCGGGTGCCGTAATCGCCGTTGCCGGTCTTGTCGCCGACCACCCAATCGGCCGGAACGCCGGCGCGGATGAGCCCCGCGCCGGTCGTATTGGTGCGCAGCATCGTGGTCAGCAGAGCGCGCCCGTCCGTGGGCAGGGTGTTGCCCAGGACGTAGGCTCGCAGATCGGCGGCAATGGCACGAGGTGTGCTGGTGTCGCGTGGATCGCCCGGTACGGCCTGGCTGAGCGCCGGTTCGACACGGTCGCTCCTGGTCACCTGATCGCCGAGATTCCGAAGGTCGCGCTGTAGGCCGGGTGGGCCGTCCAACAGGCCGAACAGCAGATTGGCCGCGGTGTTGTCGCTGTAGCGCACCGCGGCGTCCAACAGTTCCCGCACCGTCATCCCATCGGCCACGTGCTGGCGAGCGATCGGCGCATAGGCCGTGAAATCCGTTGCGGTATAGCTGATCCGGCGTTCCAGTTCGGCGGGACCCGCGGTGGCCAGGATCGCGCCCGCCTCCAGCGCCTTGAATGTGGAGCAGAACGCGAACCGCTCGTCGGCGCGGTACTCCACGGTGCGTCCGGACCCGGTGTCCAATGCGAAAACCCCCAGCCGCGCGCCGAAACGGCGCTCCAGCGCACCGAATCGGCCCGACAGCGTGCCGCCGCCGACCGATGTCGTCGCCGGGACTGCGGAGGTGGTGCTCGCGACGGAATCGGAACGTTTCGAGCCGCATGCGCACAACCCCAGCAGGGTCGCGCCGACCGCGACGGTGGCAGCGACGCGGCGAACCCGCGCGGAATGGAACGCGGAATGGAACATCGAGGGCACCTTCCGATCGACCGCCGCACGGTATGGGCGGCGTGGTGACGACGAGCCTGGCACCGATCGACGATGCCGTCCAAGACAGAAATCGGCGAAACCATGCCGGATCGGCATAGACTGCCGCATCGTGGATATGGTCGCCGCCTGCCGAGCCTTCGTCTCGGTCAGCAGTCACGGCAGTTTCACCGCGGGTGCCGCCGCCGCGCGAATCCCGCAATCGGTGGCCAGCCGCCGGATCGCCGCGCTCGAACAGCATTTCGGCGCCCGGCTGCTCGACCGCACCTCGCGCACCGCGACGCTCACCGCGTTCGGTCGCGACATGTTGCCCTCGGCGCGCCGCCTGGTCGAACTCGCCGAGGCGATGCAGGACGAGGCCGAACGCGCCCGCGCCCGCCCCTTCGGAATGGCGATACCCGCCGTCTGCGGACCGCTCCCGCTGGCCCGTCTGGTCGCCGACGGCGCGGCCAACGGCCTCACACTCGATCTGCATCCGGCCGACCCGCGCGAACGCGCCGAACTGGTCCGCACCCAGGAGGTGCGCGCGGCCCTCGTCGCTGTGCCCGCCGATCGCGCGATCTGGCGAATCCCGTTGGGACTGGCCGAAATCGGGGGCCCACACAGTACTCCGATCTACCTGGAGACCCTGCGCGCCGGACGCGCCGACCGCGACAGCCGTCGCCGCCGAGTCTGGATCCAACCCGAGGACGACGTCCCGCATATCCGCGATCGCGTCATCCGTCTGCGCGATTCGCTGGGGCTGCAACCGATTCAGGTTGTCGTGGGTCCGGCTCTGGTCACCGCCGCGGCCGCGGTCCTGGCCTCGCACGACCTGCTGCTCTGCGCACCGGCCCAGGCCGCCGAATTCGGCCTGAACTGGCGACCCATCGGCGAACTGGAACCTGCCCGCGGCTACGACATCACCGCCGCGCACCCCGAGGACGCCGAGCGCATCGCCACCCTGTCCCACCGCGCGATCGCTCGCTGTCTGGGCCTGCCGGACACCGGCGCGCAAACGGCGAGTAATGGCGGTGCGCGGTCGTGATGCCGAGCAGGCGGCACCAGGATTCGCCGGATGCGATCAGCCGATCGGGAGCGCGCTGTGCGGGACCGAGCCGCGGCCGGTCGCCGGCGGTGCGGACACCGGAGGCCCGGCCGGGTGTGGTCGAGCGGTCACGTGGCGTCGCCGCCCGAACCGGATGTCGCTGTACTCACGAAACCGCTTGCCTCGCGGCGGATTCGCGAAGGCTGCGCTTCGATCGTCGCGGAGCTGATGGTGTCCGGCCACGGGACGTGCGCAGCCGTCGTGAGATCGGTAGTGCGCACATGAGAAAGGTTGTGCGGCAATGGGGATGACCACGGCGGTGCGGGTGGCGCGGCGGGAGTTGGACGACGCCGGGTTGCGGGGGTCGATTCTGGTGCGGGATCTGGACAGCGGGGACGAGCTCGGAATCGATGCGGAATTGGAGTGGCCGATCGCATCGCTGGTGAAGGTGCCGCTCGTGGTGGCCACGCTGGAACGGATCGGGCGGGGGGAGCTGAATCCGGCCACCGCGATCACGGTGCGGCCGGGGGCGATCACCACGCCGGGGCCCCTCGGGGTGGCGAAATTCCGGTATTCCGCCACGATCGCGCTGGACGATCTGCTGTATCTGAGCATCGCCATCAGCGACAGCGCCGCCGCGGACGCGCTGTTCGCCCTGACGCCGCCCGCCGAGGTGGCCACCGAGCTGCGGCGGCTCGGATACGACGGGATCGCCGTGCGGCATCTCATGGACGATCTGACTCACACCCCGGCCGAGGCGTTCGAGCAGGCCCAGGCGTATCTGGCGCATACCCTCGCCATCGAGGCGGCCACCGCCGGACACGGTCACCCGGTGCCGCAGCTGGATGTCGGCAGTGCCAACACCGGCTCGGCCCGCGCCTTCGCCGATCTGCTGCAGGGTCTGTGGCGACCAACGACGATCACCGAGCCGGCCGCCGCCCGAACCCGGGAACTAATGGCGGACAACGTGCTCCGGCATCGGCTCGCACCGGACTTCAGCTCCGATGCCTCACGCTGGTCCTCCAAAACCGGTTCACTGCTGAACTTCCGGCACGAGGTCGGCGTCGTCGAACACGCTGACGGGCAGACCCTCGCCGTGGCGGTGCTGACCCAGTCCAGGGTTCCGGCGGTGGTCCAGCCGGGCGCGGAGGCGATCATGGCCAAGGCCGCCCGAATCATCCACAACGAGTTGCGTATTCGCCCCTGAGCCGGGCCCGGGGTTCAGAGGTCGAAACCGCCCGCGTCGGAAGGTCCGATGACCCGGGCGATCCGGGCACACAGCTGGACCGGGCGCTGCACGTCGGTCGAGGCCTTACCGCTGGTCAGAATCGCGCCGGACAGTCCGCGAGCCGGATCGGCCCAGCCGTACTGCGTGGTCAGACCGCTACGGCCGAAATGGGATTCGGTGTGCCGCCCGAATTTGGACCGCCTGCCGCCGAGTTCGAATCCGGCCCGGCTGACCCGTCCCGCCGCACCGGGAATCCACTTCGCCGGGGCGGCCGCGGCCCGGACGGTGTCCGGCTTCATGATCCGCACCCCATCCAATTCGCCCCCGCGCGTGAGGATCTCGTAGAAGCGCGACAGCTCCGCGGCGGTGGTGACCAGATTGCCCGAGGGCAGTTCGGCGGTGAGGAAATCGCGATTCTTCTGCTCGGACATCGGCCCGCTCAACGCGCCGCCGAGCGCCTTGTGCGCGAGGAATTTCATCACCGGGGAAGGTTTGGGGCCCGTTTTTACGCTGGGTACGACCCGGTCGACATCCCGCGCCCGCACGCCGAAACTGGTCCACCGGAAACCCAGCGGGTCCAGAATCTGCTCCGCCAGGTGATCGCGCATCCGCTTGCCCGTGACCCGCTGCACCAGCAGCCGCTGGATCAGTCCGCCGGTCATCGCGTGATAGACCCGGAAGCGCCCCCTGGGCCAGGCCGGGGTCAGGTCGGCAAGCGCCCGCTCGGCCAGCTCGTCGTCCACCACCAGCTCGAAACCGCGGTACGGCCCCGTCACGAACGGCACGCCCGCCGCGTGGGACAGCACGTCGCCGATGGTGATCGACTCCTTGCCGTGCGCCGCGAATTCGGGAATGTGCCGGGCGACCGGGTCTTCGTACGTGAAGTAGCCCTGCTCGATGAGCATCGCCATGACCGCCGCGGCGACACCTTTCGCGGTGGAGAATCCGCAGAACGGCATATCCGGGGTCAGCAGGATTTTTTCGGCGGCGGGACCCTCGCCGGGGGCGTTACCCCAGCCGTGCCCGATCGCACGGTTGAGCACGACGCGGCCGTTGCGCCGCAGACAGACCTGGATCGCGGGGGTGGTGCCCAGCCGGTACCACTGCCGGACCGAACCCCACACCGCCTCGATCTGCGCCCTGCTCAGGCCGGCGGCGGCCGGATCGTCCTCGTCACCGATCGTGGTCACCGCGTCTACGTCCTCGGCGATGGTCACCAGCGTTGCGGGTGTGCTCATCCGGCCAGCATAGGTCGGCCGGCGCGGCCCCTCACCTCGCGCACCGTGCCGGACCGCGGACGCGGTGCCGGGATCTGAACCGTGCGCCGCCCGGATGGCGCGAGGTCGCCTGGGTTTGGCCGTCGATGGAGAATTCCGCCATGTGCGGGGTCGCGACGACCGGCGAGGTACGCGTCGGGCTCCTTCGCGGAACCCGACGCCGTACCGTCATCGGACCGCGGCGAATCCGGTCCGCAGATCGGCGAGGATGTCCTCGATCCCCTCGATGCCGACCGCCAGGCGCACCAGGCCCGGCGTGACGCCCGCGGCGAGCTGCTCCTGCGGGGTCAATTGCGAGTGAGTGGTCGAGGCCGGGTGGATGACCAGCGAACGGACGTCACCGATATTGGCCACGTGGCTGTGCAGGGTCAGCGCCTCCACGAAACGCTTTCCGGCGTCCACGCCACCGGCCAGCTCGAATCCGATGATGGCGCTGGTTCCCCTGGGCGCCAACTGCTTTCCGCGCTCATACCACGGCGAGGATGGCAGACCGGCATAGGCGACGGAGGTGACTTCCGCACGCTCGGAGAGGAATTCGGCGACCGCCTGGGCGTTGCGCACGTGCCGCTCGACCCGCAGGCTCAGCGTCTCGAGGCCCTGGCTGATCAGGAACGCGTTGAACGGCGCGATGGCCGAGCCCAGGTCACGCAGCAACTGCACGCGGGCCTTGAGCGCATACGCCGGAGCGCCCAGATCTGCGTACACCACGCCGTGATAGCTGGCATCGGGCTCGACGAAGCCGGGGAAGCGCGGCTTGCCGTCGACGTCCCGGACGGTCCAGTCGAAGGCGCCGCCGTCGACGATCACACCGGCGATGGCCGCACCGTGGCCGCCCAGGTACTTCGTCGCCGAATGCACCACGATATCGGCGCCGTGCTGCAACGGCTGGATCAAATACGGTGTGGGAACGGTGTTGTCGACGATCAGCGGCACACCGGCCGCATGCGCGACCTGCGCGATGCCGGGGATGTCCAGGACGTGGTTCTGCGGGTTGGACACCGTTTCGCCGTAGAGCGCCTTGGTGTTCGGGCGGATCGCCGCGCGCCACTGCTCCAGATCGTCCGGGTCCTCGACGAATTCGACGGTGATGCCGAGCTTGGGCAGCGTGTAGTGGAACAGGTTGTAGGTGCCGCCGTACAGCCGCGGGCTGGACACGATGTGGTCACCGGCCCCGGCGATGTTGAGCACCGCGAAGGTCTCCGCGGCCTGTCCGGAGGACAGCAGCAGTGCGGCGACGCCGCCCTCGAGCGCGGCGATCCGCTGCTCCACCGCGTCCTGGGTGGGGTTGGCGATGCGGGTGTAGATGTTGCCCGGCTCGGCCAGACCGAACAACGCCGCCGCGTGCGCGGTGTCGCGGAAGGTGTAGGAGGTGGTCTGGTAGATCGGCAGCGCGCGGGCGTTGGTGGTGTCGTCGGGCACCTGTCCCACGTGGATCTGCTTGGTCTCGAAACTCCAAGCGGCGCTTGGGTCCTCGGGTGTCGTCGAATCGGGCTGAGGGGACTCGTTGGCGGTCATTCGGCAACGGTAGAAATGATGCTCCCGCCAGGGAAGATTTTCACGCGGCCTGAGTTCAACGTCCGCCGCGAACTTCGGGCGTCCGCTCCGAGCCGGTCGCGGACCGGCGCTTCAGTACCGGTCGACGGTGGGCGGTGCGGGGATCGGGAAGTCCGCGCCGAGGTTCTGGGTCAGCGCGGTCTGCCACGACTTGGCCGGATCGGTGAGCATCGCGGTGATCGCGTCGGTGATCTTGTCGCGAGATTCCTTGTCGCCCTTGCGCAAGCCGATTCCGTAGAACTCCCGCACCGGATTGCCGTCCAGGGTGACCGGACCGAGCAGTTTCAGCAGCCGGGGCGAGCGCGCCTGATAGCCCGCCAGGATGACGTCGTCGGTGGTGACCGCGTCGACCATCCTGCTCTGCAGCGCCTCCACGCACAGCGAATAGGTGTCGTACTCGGTCAGTTTCACGCCCTGCGGGAACTCCCGCCGCACCTGTTCGGCGGACGTGGACCCGGCCACCGTGCACAGTCTGCTGCCCGCGGGCAGCGAATTCGGATCGTGGATGGCGGCGTTGTCCGCGCGGACCAGCAGGCCCTGGTGCGCGACGAAGTAGGGTCCGGCGAAATCGACCTTCTGCTTGCGTTGCTCGGTGATCGAGTAGGAGGCCACGACCATGTCGACCTGTCCGCTCTGGATCAGCCGCTCGCGCTGGGCCGAGGGCGCCTCCTTGAACGTGATGTCGCGCGGCGCCACCCCCAGTTTGCCCGCGACGTAGGTCGCGACGGCCACGTCGAATCCGGAGAACGAGCCGTCCCGGTTTTGCAGACCCATCCCGGGCTGATCGAATTTGATGCCGACGGTGAGCTTTCCGGCGGCGGCATCCCGGACGGCGGTTCTGGAGCCGGCGGTGCCGCATCCGCTCGCCACGACCGTGAGCGCCAGAACGCCGATGCCGAGGCGCAATGCCCGGGTGAACCTCATCGAATGCCCTCTCTGCTGAACGACGGACGTGGTGAGTGCCGATCGCCGGCATTCCCAGTGTGCGGCAACGCCGGTCGATGATTCAGGAACTTGCCCGCAAAGCCCCCGGCGCGCCGGGAACGCGCTACCGATACCCTGGACGGGTGAATTCGTCGATGCAGGTGGCAGCAGGCGCCGCGGAAGGAGCGGTGGCCGCCGCGGACACGACCCGTACCTACGAGGTGCGCACGTACGGGTGCCAGATGAACGTGCACGACTCCGAGCGGCTCTCGGGCCTGCTGGAGGATGCCGGATATCACCGGGCCGCACCCGGTGCGACCGCGGATCTGGTGGTGTTCAACACCTGCGCGGTCCGTGAGAACGCGGACAACAAGCTCTACGGAACGCTCGGGCATCTTGCCCCGATCAAGGCCGGTCGGCCCGGTATGCAGATCGCGGTCGGTGGCTGCCTGGCTCAGAAGGATCGCGACACCGTGCTGCGCCGGGCGCCGTGGGTGGACGTGGTGTTCGGCACGCACAACATCGGCTCGCTGCCGGTTCTGCTCGAGCGGGCCCGGCACAACGAGCAGGCCCAGGTCGAGATCCTCGAATCGCTCGAGGCGTTCCCCTCGACGCTGCCCGCCAAGCGCGAGTCGGCCTATGCCGGGTGGGTGTCCATCTCGGTGGGCTGCAACAACACCTGCACCTTCTGCATCGTGCCGTCGCTGCGCGGCAAGGAGGTCGACCGCCGTCCCGGCGATGTGCTCGCCGAGGTGCAGGCGCTGGTCGATCAGGGCGTGCTGGAGGTGACCCTGCTCGGTCAGAACGTCAATTCCTACGGGGTGAACTTCGCCGACCCCGGCCAGGCGCGAGATCGCGGCGCGTTCGCCCAGCTGTTGCGCGCCTGCGGGAATATCGAGGGGCTCGAGCGGGTCCGGTTCACCTCACCGCATCCGGCCGAATTCACCGACGACGTGATCGAGGCGATGGCGCAGACCCCGAACGCGTGCCCGCAGCTGCACATGCCGCTGCAATCGGGTTCGGACCGGGTGCTCAAGGCCATGCGCCGGTCCTATCGTTCGGCGCGTTATCTGGGCATCATCGAGAAGGTGCGCGCCGCGATGCCGCACGCCGCGATCACCACCGACATCATCGTGGGATTCCCCGGGGAGACCGAGGAGGATTTCCAGCAGACCCTGGACGTGGTGCGCCGAGCGCGTTTCACCAGCGCGTTCACCTTCCAGTACTCGATCCGTCCGGGCACGCCCGCGGCCACCATGGCCGACCAGGTGCCCAAGGCGGTGGTGCAGGAGCGGTACGACCGGCTCATCGCGCTGCAGGAGGAGATCTCGCTGGAGGCGAACCGGGCATTGCTCGGGACCGAGGTCGAACTGCTGGTCGCCGAGGGGGCGGGCAAGAAGAACGCCGCCACCGCCCGGATGAGCGGGCGGGCTCGTGACGGTCGGCTGGTGCACTTCCGGCCGCCGGAGCACAACACCATCCGCCCCGGTGACATCGTCGACGTCGTGCTGACCGAGGCCGCGCCGCACCACCTGATCGCCGACGGCGAGATTCGCGGGCACCGCCGCACTCGCGCGGGCGATTCGCACGAGCGCGGCATCACGCCCAAGACCGCTCCGATCGGCGTCGGGCTCGGTCTGCCGCGCATCGGCGCACCGGAACCGCTGCCGGCCACCGCGGGCTGCGCGTCCGGATGCGAGGTGTGATCGTTCCACGCCGGTGCGGATACGACGTCGGGTCGTAGTGCCCTGACGCCGAGTCGTAGGGTGGGAGCATGATCCGGCGGCGAGGCCGGACCGACGCCAGCGCCCAGAACCGCGACCAGTGGTGGAGAACTGATGCCCGAACGTTCCGAAGACGAATCCCGGCCGGGCCGGGCCGCCTCGGCTGGTGCGCGCGGCGGTCCCGGGGCGTCCGGCGATCGAAGGTCCGAGCCTGCCGAGACAGTCGAATCGGGCAGCGAAGCCATTGTGCCGCACGATGATTCGGCCCGGAACGACGCCGCGTCGGATACTGCTGCCGCGTCCGGGGCCGCGAGCGGCGATTCCCAGTCGAACGAGGAGCAGATGAATCCCGAGCAGACTCAGGTCTTCGAGTCCTACCACGACGATCTGGAGGCGGTCGAGCGCAAGATCGCCGGTGAGATCGATCCCGGCTATCGCGCGATGGTGGTCGCGGGCGCGGTCTTCGTGTTGCTGCTGACCCTGGTGCTGCCGCATACCGGGCACACCCGCGGAATGGACATCCTGCTGTTCGACCACACGGCCGTCGCCGACCACGTCGGGCTGCCCTCGCGGGTGTTCCAATGGTTCGTGCTGGTCTTCGGCATCGGCTTCTCCTCGCTGGCCCTGCTGACCCGCCGTTGGGCCCTGGCCTGGATCGCGGTCGCCGGTTCGGCCGTGGGCAGCGTCTTCGGCGTGCTGTCCATCTGGCACCGCCAGACTCCGGAACTGGGCAACTACCATGGCGCCGGACCGTCGATCGGGCTGATCCTCGGCGCGATCGCGATGATCGTGCTCACCTTCCACTGGCTCAAAGTGGTCTGGAGCCGCACCGCGGTCCAGTTGGAGGCCGAGGAACAGCGCCGCCTCGCCGCCGCGGCGGAAGAGGAGCGCAGTCGCCGTTGGCTGCTGGGCGAGGACGACCCGACCGAGAAGTAAGCCGGGCCTCGATGTCAGCGGGTGGGTGCGGGCTGCGGTATCTCCCAGGCCTCGGCCAGCCGTGACGGCCGAAGCCGGGCGCCGCCGCCGAAGAACTCGCAGAACTTCATGATCAGCGGATCCCAGCGGTCCGGGTCGACGTGTTCGGTGTCCGGTACGACCAGATCGTTCTCGACGTGGGCGCGCACCACCCGCACGGTGTGTGCGGTGGCCCGCCCGCCGAATGGCTCGGCGGAGATCAGTTCGCATTCGAGCTGAATCGGGCACTGCGCCACCCTCGGGGCCGCGACGAGGTCGGCCGGGAGCGGGGTGAGCCCGGCCGCGCCGAACTTGTCCGGCTCGTAGCGGTAGCCCTTCTCGATCTTGTGCGGCGTCAGCTCCCGCGCTCCGGTCAGCAGCGCCAGCCGATCCACCGCCTCGGCCAGGTCGGGGCCGGGCAGATTCAGCACGCATTCGCGTTCGCGCAGGAGATTGATCGTCGTCTGCGACCCGGTGTTCATCCCGAGCATGCACTGATCACCGAGCCACCATGCCGAGGACATCGGCGCCAGATTGGGGGTGTGGTCGGGATTGCGGGTGCCGATCAGCACCACCGGCGTCCCGAAGTAGAGAACTTTCAGATCAACGACTCGATGCATACCGCCCACGATGCGCGATGCGTCCGGGGCGGTGCTGGCGGTAATCGGACTCGGCGTTGAGGCCGAGTCCGATTACCGCGCAATGTGATTCAGCGCCGGGTGACCGCGCCCTCGGCGGCCTCGGCCCATTCGCGCCACTGCTGTGCCTGTTCGAGAGCCTTGTCCGCATCGCGGTTGCGACCGGCCGCCTGTGCCTTGGCCGCCTGTTCCTCGAACTGTGCGACGCGTTCGCGGAACTGCGCGGCGCGCGCCACGGCCTCGGGATCGGTGCGTCGCCACTGCGTGTCGACCGCGTCGCGGACCTGCTTCTCGATCGCGCGCAACCTGACCTCGAGTTCCTGCATGCGCTCGCGCGGGACCTTGCCGATCTCGTCCCACCGGTCCTGCAGATGCCGCAGTTCGGTGCGTGCCGCGTCCAGATCGGATTCCAGATGGGTCGCGATCCGGTGCTCGAAGTCGGACAGCAGTTCCAGCTTGGCGGACGCGTTCTGCTCGAATTCGGCGTCCCGCTCCGATGCCGCGGCATTGCGCGCGCCGAAGAAGACGTCCTGGGCATTCTTGAAACGCCGCCACAGCTGGTCGTCGGCCTCACGCGGCGCGCGGCCCGCGGCCTTCCACTCGGACAGCAGATCGCGGAAGACCGAGGCGGTGCCCGCCCAATCGGTCGAGGAGGACAACTCCTCCGCGCGCACGCACAACTCCTCCTTGCGCGCTTTGGCCGCGGCACGCTCGCGGTCGAGTTCGGCGAAGTGCGCGCCGCGGCGGCGGTTGAACGCCTCGCGCGCCTTGGAGAACCGCCGCCACAGGGCGTCGTCGACCTTGCGGTCCACCCCGCGGATGGTCTTCCACTCGTCCAGGATCTCCCGCAGCCGATCGCCCGCGGCCTTCCACTGGGTGGAGTCGGCGGCGATCTGCTCGGCCTCGGCGCACAGATTCTCCTTGCGCTCGGTCTGCTCGTGCCGAGAGCGCTCCTTCTCCTCCTTGGCCTGCGCGGCCGCTTCCTCGGAGTGTTCGGCGATCGCTTGCAGGCGACGGGCGAGGCCGTCGATATCGCCGATCACCGCCGCCGTCGGCAACGATTCGGCAAGCGCGAGGGCTGCCGTCTTGGTCTTGCGGGCGTCGGTTCCGGCCGCCAGACGAGCCTCGAGCAGGGCGACCTCGGTGGCCAGATCGTCGAAGCGGCGGCCGAAGTGCGCCAGGCCCTCGGTGGCGTCACCGGCCTGCCAGGAACCGATCCGGCGTTCGCCCTCCGCGGTCTTCACCCAGGCGGTGCCGTCGTCGTCGACGCGGCCCCAGCGGCTCGGATCGCTGACCGTCGGCACCACTACCGGATGCGGATGCTCCTGCCCCGCGCCCGGGGCGGGCTTGACCGCATGCGGTTTGGGCACCTCGTGCGAGGTGGGTGCCTGGGGTTTGCGGACGCCCGGCGTGGGGGTACCCGGTTTGGGTGCCCCCGGCCGCGGTGCGCCGGGCTTGGGCACCGGACCGGGGCGGGCCGCGGCATCGGCGGGCGTGGGTTCCGGTGCGTCGGGGGTGCTGGACTGCTGCGCCGTGCCGGTGTCCGGATGGGTAGCCTTCTCGGTTCCGCTGTTCTCGGTCATCACTCCTCGTCCCTGCCGCGCGTCACGGCTGCCTGGTTACGCCCTAGCTTCATCCCATTCAACCAGCCGAACCACAGATACGCCGCCTCTTATCGAGGGTGGCGCGACGAGAGCGGTGGCAGGGACCGCGAATACGTGGTAAAGCTCCGCGCGCGCGGGGGCCGCGAGCACCGTCGACCTGCCCTGTGACCGGCCCGAACGTCTCGCTGCGCAGCCCGTCCGGACCGGCCCGGGCGCGCCGCCGGGGCCGGCCGCTACCGTTGACGGCGTGTTCGGTCTCGCCGTGTTGATCCCATCACCGCCCGTGCTGGTCCCCGAATTGTGCGGCGGACGGCCCGAGGTCGACGACACGCACCTCGCGGCCCAGGTGCCGCCGCTGCGGGAGGCGGTGCTGGCCGCGGCGCGCGAGCTGGCGGGGCTTGCGTCGCGGTGGCTGGTCGTCGGGGTCGGCGCCGAGGCCGACGGAACCGGTCCGGGCGAAGTGGAGGAGTTCGCGGCTGGGATGGTGGCCGGCGCGTTGCGCGAGGTGCCGGGGCCCGGCGCGGGCCGACGTGACGTCGCGATGTTCGATGCCGGGACGGTCGGCACCTTCCGGGGGTACGGAGCCGACGTCCGCGTCGCGTTGTCGGATGCCGCACTGGAAGGGACCGCGCCGGCCGACCCCGGCCTGCCGCTGCCGGTGCTGATCGGCGGGTGGGTGCGCGGATGTGCGGGCGAGGGCGTGACGGCCACGGCCCGGCTGGTGGATCACGACGCTCCGGGCGCGCACTGTGTCGAGCTGGGCGAGCGGCTGCGTCGCGAGCTGGATGCGGAATCCGAGACCTACGGTGTGCTGGTGGTCGCCGACGGGGCGGCCACCCTGTCGACCGGTGCGCCCGGCTATCTGGACCCGCGCGCGCGGGCGGTGCAGGACGAGATCGATGACGCCCTGTCCGCGGGCGACCCGGTCGTCCTGACGACGCTGGACACCGAGCTGTGCGCGGAGCTCCGGATCTCGGGCCGCCCGGCCTACCAGGTATTGGCCGGACTGTTCTCCGGTGACGTCCCGAAGGTCGAAACCCGCTACCGGGCAGCGCCTTTCGGTGTCGGCTATCAGGTGAGCACCTGGCGGCCGGGGGCCGGTTCGTGATCACCCCGATTGCCGTCGTGGGTCCCACCGCCACCGGAAAGTCCGATCTCGCACTGGAATTGGCGCAGCGCCTGAACGGGGAGATCGTCAACATCGATGCCATGCAGCTGTATCGCGGCATGGATATCGGCACCGCGAAACTTCCTGTGGCACATCGCCGCGGCATCGCCCATCATCAGCTCGACGTGCTCGACGTCACCGAAACCGCCACCGTCGCCGCGTATCAGAGCGGCGCCTCGGCCGATGTCGAGGCCATCATGGCGCGCGGGCGCACGCCGGTCATCGTGGGCGGATCGATGATGTACGTCCAGGCGCTGCTGGACCGGTGGGAATTTCCGGCCACCGATCCGCGGGTCCGCGCGAAATGGGAGGCGCTGCTGGCCGAAGGCGGCGTGGGTGCGGTGCACACCGCGCTTCGGGACGCCGATCCCGTTGCGGCGCAGGCGATTCTGCCCACCGATGGCCGTCGGATGGTGCGCGCGCTGGAGGTGGTCGAATTGACCGGCCGCCCGTTCGCCGCCGCACAGCCACGGATCGGCGAACCCCACTGGGGTACGGCGATTCTCGGTGTGGACCGCGAGACCGCACAGCTCGACGCCCGCATCGAGCTCCGCACCGCGGCGATGTTCGACGAAGGTCTCGTGGACGAGGTGCGCACCCTTGTCGAACAAGGTCTTCGTGAGGGGCAAACCGCTTGTCGCGCAATCGGATACGCTCAGGTGCTCGCATATCTCGACGGCGAGTACGATCTCGCCCACGCCCGCGAACGCACCCTCATCGGCACCCGCCGCTACGTCCGCCGCCAGCGCTCCTGGTTCCGTCGCGACCCGCGCGTCCATTGGCTCGATGGCGCCGACCCTCATCTCGTCGAAACCGCCCTCGAAGACGTGCTGTCCGGCCTACCCCGGGATGTTCGCGAACGTCCGGGGGGCTGAGGTGCGGTCCGCGTCTGTGCCGCGGTCGGACCGGCAGCGGGAGAGCTGCACGGGGCCGCGTTCGGCCGGAACGGACGCGATCGATGTTCCGAGCTACTGGCGTTCTCCGAGAATGGGTCGGCCGGGCGTGGAATCCGCGCGGCGAGCCGGGTGTTGGACCGAGCGCGGCGGTTCGGTGAGACCCCGGTGACGAGCGGTATGGTGCGGAACAGGGAGAATACGGGAGTGTCCGATATCGAATTCACCAAAGGCCACGGCACGCAGAACGATTTCGTGATCCTGTTCGACCCGGAGGCCGGGTTGGATCTCACGGCGAGCCGGGTGGCGGCGCTGTGCGATCGGCGGCGTGGCCTCGGAGCGGACGGTGTGTTGCGGGTGGCGTGGGCCGAACCCCTGGTCGAAGCCGGTGTGCTGGACGCGCTGCCCGAGGGGGTCGGCCCGGACGACTGGTTCATGGACTACCGCAATGCCGACGGTTCGATCGCGGAGATGTGCGGTAACGGAGTGCGGGTGTTCGCACACCACCTCGCGGTGATCGGTGCCCAGGCCAGCGGATCGTTCGTGGTCGGGACGCGGGCGGGGGCGCGGCCGGTGGTCGTGCACGCCGCGGACCGCGTGCACGGCGAGGTCACCGTGGCGATGGGATCGGTGCGTGAGCTGGGCAAATCCTTCGCGACGCTCGGCGGCCGGACGCTGTCGGGTATCGGCATCGACGTCGGAAATCCGCATCTGGCCTGCGTGGATCCGGAACTGACCGCTCAGGCTCTGGCGAAACTCGATCTGACCGTGGCCCCCGGCTACGAACCGGAGATGTTCCCGCACGGTGTGAACGTCGAGATCCTCACCGCACTGGATCACTCCGGCGACGGTCCGCGCGGGGCCGATATGCGTGTGTACGAGCGCGGCGTCGGTGAAACCCGTTCCTGCGGAACGGGAACCGTGGCCGCGGCCGCCGCAGCACTGGTTCGCGAGGGCTTCGTGATCGAGAAGGATTCCGGCGAGGTGGTCGTGCGGGTGCCCGGGGGAGCGGTCACCGTGAGCATCGACCGCGGTGACGCGCGGTTGCGCGGGCCGTCCGAACTGGTCGCCTCGGGGCGGATCGCCCGGCAGTGGTGGGACGGCATCTGAATTCCCCGAACCGGTCACGACCGGCCGTACCAGGGCCGGCCTGCCCGGCCGGGAAATAACTCGAGTGCGTCTTCGGGTTATCTCATGGGAGCATGGAGGTATATGAGGAAATCCGAAACGTATGAGTTCACTCCGGTCGACGAATTCGTCCCGGAGGATACGACCGCTCCGGACGAGGATCGCGCCGGCGGCGGGTGGGCTCCGGAACCGACCGTGGGCGAACTGCAGCTCGAGGAGCGCAGCTCGCTGCGACGCGTCGCGGGGCTGTCCACCGAGCTCACCGACGTCACCGAGGTCGAATACCGGCAGCTGCGCCTGGAGCGGGTCGTGCTGGTCGGCGTATGGACCGAGGGCACCGCGACACAGGCCGACGCGAGCATGGCCGAACTGGCCGCGCTCGCCGAGACCGCGGGCTCGCAGGTGCTCGACGCGCTGATTCAGCGCCGCGACAAGCCGGACCCGGCCACCTACATCGGCTCCGGTAAGGCCGACGAGTTGCGCGCGGTGGTACTCGACACCGGTGCGGACACCGTGGTCTGCGACGGTGAGCTGACGCCCGCGCAGCTGACCGCACTGGAGAAGGTCGTCAAGGTCAAGGTGATCGACCGGACCGCGCTGATCCTGGACATCTTCGCCCAGCACGCGACCTCGCGCGAAGGTAAGGCGCAGGTTTCGCTGGCGCAGATGGAGTACATGCTGCCGCGGTTGCGCGGTTGGGGTGAGTCGATGTCCCGGCAGGCCGGTGGTCGCGCGGGTGGCGCGAGCGGCGGTGTGGGTACGCGTGGTCCCGGTGAGACCAAGATCGAGACCGATCGCCGCCGGATCCGCGAGCGCATGGCGAAGTTGCGCCGCGAGATCCGGGAGATGAAGACCGCCCGCGACACCAAGCGGTCGCGGCGCACCTCCAGCGGCATTCCGTCGGTGGCGATCGTCGGCTACACCAACGCGGGTAAATCGAGCCTGATGAACGCGTTGACCGGCGCGGGCATTCTGGTGCAGGACGCACTGTTCGCCACCCTGGATCCGACCACGCGCCGCGCCGCCCTGGAGGACGGGCGCGAGGTCGTGTTCACCGACACCGTCGGATTCGTGCGGCATCTGCCGACGCAGCTGGTGGAGGCGTTCCGTTCGACGCTCGAGGAGGTCACCGGCGCGGATCTGCTGCTGCACGTCGTGGACGGTTCCGATCCGTTGCCCGACGAGCAGATCAAGGCGGTGCGCGCGGTGGTCACCGACGTGCTGCGCGAGACCGGCACCCCGGCGCCGCCGGAGTTGTTGGTGGTCAACAAGATCGACGCCCTGGACCCGATGGAGCTGACGCAATTGCGCGGGCTGCTGCCCGACGCCGTATTCGTCTCCGCTCGGTCCGGACAGGGCATCGAGGAACTCCGCGACCGCCTGGCCGATATTCTCGGCGGCCTGGATGTCGAGGTCAGCGTGCTGCTGCCGTACAGCCGAGGCGATCTGCTGTCCCGGATCCACGCGGATGGCAGCATCATCAGCTCCGACCATCAGGAGTCCGGAACCCGGGTCTGCGCGCGTGTCCCGCGTGCGCTGGCCGCGTCGCTGGCCGAATTCGCCCACGCCGGAACCGAACCGGAGGACCTGGTCGCGCAGGGCTGATCCGGCGAGGTCGAATTCGCAAGGCCGAGTCCCGCTCAGTCGGCGAACTCTGGCGCGGGGCGCATCGCTCCGGTCATCCTGGTGGGATATGACCGACCACCTGCGCACCGATATCGCGACGATGCTGCTCGACCGGTCGGGCGACGACCGGCCCGGCCTGATGTCCCGCACCGCCACCTGGACCTGGGACGAGGTGGTGCGGGAGTCGGCGGCGCGCGCGGCGCTGGCCCGGGATCTACGCCGCGACGGCCCGTTCCACATCGGCGTGCTGCTGGAGAACGTGCCGGATTTCGTGTTCTGGCTCGGCGCGGCGGCTTTGGCGGGCGCGACCGTGGTCGGGATCAATCCCACGCGCGGGGCCGAACAACTCGGTGCGGATATCCGGTTCACCGACTGCCAGCTCATCGTCACCGATAGTGCGGGGCTGGAACGTCTGCGTGATCTGGATACGGGATTGACCCGGGATCGCTTTCTGCTGGTAGACGATCCGGGATATATCCACGCGGTGCGGCAGTATCGATGCGCACCGGAGGCTGTCGGGGGGCCGGACTCGCTGCTGCTGTTGCTGTTCACCTCCGGAACCACCGGGACGTCCAAGGCGGTCAAATGTTCCCAGGGCCGCCTGACGCGGGTGGCGTACGCGGCGGTCGAGAAGTTCGGGCACATCCGCGAGGACGTGGAGTACTGCTGTATGCCGCTGTTCCACGGCAACGCCATCATGGCGCTGTGGTCCCCGGCGCTGGCTGTCGGGGCGACGATCTGTCTGACGCCGAAATTCTCCGCGTCCCAATTCCTTCCGGACATCCGCTACTACGGCGCGACCTTCTTCACCTACGTAGGCAAGGCGCTGGGCTACCTGATGGCCACGCCCGAGACGCCGGAGGATTCCGACAACCGCCTGACCCGGGGTTTCGGCACCGAGGCGGCTACGGCTGATCAGGCCGAATTCCGCCGCCGCTTCGGCGCGGAACTGTTCGAGGGCTACGGGTCGAGCGAAGGGTCCGGCATGGTCGCCCTGGATCCGCACTCGCCGCCGGGCGCGCTCGGCCGCCCCGCACATGCCGGGGTCGCGGTCGTCCATCCGGACACACTGACCGAATGCCTCCCCGCCGAACTGGACGAATACGGCCGGGTGTGCAATCCGGACGAGGCCATCGGCGAGATGGTGGACAAGGCGGGCGCCCTGTCCTTCGAGGGCTACTACAAGAACGACGCCGCGGACGCCGAACGCATCCGGAACGGTTGGTACTGGACCGGTGATCTCGGTTACATCGATGCCGGCGGATTTCTGTACTTCGCCGGTCGCAAGGGCGACTGGATCCGGGTGGACGGGGAGAACACCTCGGCGCTCATGATCGAACGGGTGCTGCGCCGTCACCCCGCGGTGATCGCGGCGGCGGTCTACGGCGTGCCCGATCCGCGCTCGGGCGATCAGGTGATGGCGGCGGTCGAGGTCGCCGATCCGGCCGCGTTCGATCCGCGCGAATTCGCCGAATTCCTCTGCGCTCAGAGCGATCTCGGCGCGAAGGGGACGCCCCGGCTGCTGCGGGTTTCGGCGAATCTGCCGGTGACCGGTTCGAACAAGGTGCTCAAACGGCAGTTGCAGGAACAGGCCTGGCGCACCGACGAGGCGGTGTACCGCTGGGCCGGGCGCGGCGGACCCGAATACGACGCGCTGACCGAGCAGGGGCGAGCCGCCCTCGAGGCCGAATTCGCCGCGCACGGCCGGCAGCGTCTGCTCTGAGATTCCTCTCAGCCGATGTCGCTAGCATGGCGGCATTCGACACGGCCCACAGGGAGGATTCTTGTCCGGTATCGAGCCGGTAGCGACGGCTACCGCCAGCACCTTGACGGATGGCGCGCCGCTACGAATGTCGTTGACCGAGAACGATATTCGAAGACTCGAGGCATTCGCCGCGCCGTTGCGGGCATGGACCAGCCCGGTATTCCACGGACTGACGAACATTTCTGCCGACGGCCCCGTGCTGCTGGTGGGCAACCACAATTTCCTGGGCATCGATACCCCCGTGCTGTGGCCCGAACTCGCGCGCACGCGCGGGCGGTTGCTGCGCGGACTCGCCGAGAACGTGCTGATCACCGTGCCGGGCGTGCGGCACCTGCTGCACGGTATCGGGTGCGTGCGCGGCAACCGCGCGAACTGCCGCACCCTGCTCGAAGAGGGGGAGATGGTGCTGGTCTTCCCGGGCGGCGGTCGCGAGGCCGTGCGCCGCAAGGGGGAGAAGTACGTCCTCAAATGGGAGGGACGCACCGGTTTCGCTCGGATGGCGATCGAGACCGGTGCGCCGATCGTGCCGCTGGCGATGATCGGCGCGGACGACGTCTACGACATCATCTTCGACGGCGACGACCTGGCCATGCGCCCGCTGCGGATGCTCGTGCAGGCGCTGGGCATGCGCGGCAATCTGACACCGCCGCTGGTCCGTGGCCTCGGCCCGACGCTGCTGCCCAAACCGGAGCGGTTCTACTACTCGGCGGGCACCCCCATCGAGACCACCCCGTGGGCCGACGCGCCGGATCTGGACAAGGCCGCCGAGGATCTGCAGGCCGTGGTGCGCAAGGCGCTCGAGGAGGAGTTGCGGTTCCTTTTCGCCGAGCGCGACCGCGACCGCGGCCGGACTCTGTGGGGTCGGGTGCGCGGGGCGGTCGGCCTGTAGAACCGCGGACCATATTTCTGCAGGTTTACCGCGGTTCGGAGCACCGTCGCCCTCGCCTGATCAGAGTGTCACGCAGTTGGGACCTATTTTCCGAGGATCGAAGTAAACGGCGATTCGACTTCCATGTACGGTATGGGCAGAGGCGAGGTAGCCCATGTGGTCACTAGGAGGTTGGCGTGGAGCGCACCCTTTTCGAACCGGAGCACGACCTGTTCCGGGAGTCGTACGGCAAATTTCTCGAGCAGTACGTCGCACCGAATCATGCGGAGTGGGAAGAGCAGGGCGTCGTCGACCGGCAGGTCTGGCTCGAGGCCGGTAAGCAGGGATTCCTGGGCATGGCCGTGCCCGAGGAGTTCGGCGGCGGCGGTGTGAAGGATTTCCGCTACAACGCGATCCTCACCGAGGAGACCACCCGGGGTCAGTACTCGGGCTTGGGGTTCACGCTGCACAACGACGTGATCGCCCCCTACCTGCTGGAGTTGGCGAACGAGGAGCAGAAGCAGCGCTGGCTGCCCGGCTTCTGTTCCGGTGAGCTCATCACCGCCATCGCGATGACCGAGCCCGGCACAGGTTCGGACCTGCAGGGCATCAAGACCCGTGCGGTCAAGGACGGCGACGACTGGATCCTCAACGGCGCCAAGACATTCATCACCAACGGCATCAACTCCGATATCGTGATCGTGGTCGCCCAGACCGATCCGGAGAAGGGGTCGATGGGCTTCTCGCTGCTGGTCGTCGAGCGCGGCATGCCCGGTTTCGAACGTGGCCGCAACCTGGACAAGATCGGCCTCAAGGCGCAGGACACCGCCGAGCTCAGCTTCACCGACGTCCGCGTGCCGGGTAAGAACCTGCTGGGCACCGAAGGCATGGGCTTCATCCACCTGATGCAGAACCTCCCGCAGGAGCGGCTGTCCATCGCGGTGATGGCCGCCGCGGCCATGGAGGGCTGCCTGGACATGACGATCCAGTACGTCCGTGATCGCAAGGCCTTCGGCAAGCCGATCGGCGCCCAGCAGAACACCCGGTTCGTGCTGGCCGAGCTGGCTACCAAGACGACCGCGGTGCGCGTCCTGGTCGACAAGTGCATCGAGGCCCTCAACGACGGCAAACTCACCGTCGAGGAGGCCGCCATGGCCAAGTGGTGGAGCACCGAGGAGGAACTCGACCTCATCACCAAATGCCTGCAGCTCCACGGCGGCTACGGCTACATGCGCGAATACCCCATCGCCAAGGCATACATGGACGCCCGCGTCCAGACCATCTACGGCGGCACGACCGAGATCATGAAGGAGATCATCGGGCGTTCGCTGAAACTTGCCTGATAGGGGCGGTTCCGGGGTCGGGATGCGGCTGAGATCCCGTCTTCGTCCCGTTTCAGGTCCGAAATTGCTTCGTCTCGAGGGCGGTACCCCAGCGGGGGTGCCGCCCTCGTGGCGGGTGAAGACGTCCTCGATCGCGCCCCGTGTATGTGCGGCCTGGTCCGGCCACAGGTGCGTGTAGACCCTCGGCGTGACATCGGGTAGGCGAGCCGAACGGCGATGGGTTCGTCCGCGGCTTCCGGGTCGTCGAGTACGCGGAACTTGCGGACATCCCCCATTTACCCCGCCTGACGCCGGGCCAACGTATCGATCAGCTCGCGGCCCGTGCTCGGGCATACGGCGCACGAGCATCCTGATCGCATCGATGACTCTTACGAGCCGCTGTATCCGGCTCCGCTCGAGGCCCTCGAGCCGGCGGTCCCCGGCCCCTGACAGACGGTCCGCGACGCCACCGAGATCATGCCGGAGAGCATCGGGCGTTCGTCGAACTTGCCTGACAGGAGGCGTTTTCGCGGCTAGAGAGCGGTGACCCGCGGACACGATGACCAGGTCCGCGGGTCACCAGAAGTCGGCTAGTGGTGTTGCAGCCTCTTCTTGGTGAAGTCCTTGTCCTTCATATCGGGCCGCGCCTGCTGTGCCTCACGCTTCATTCCGCCGCCCAGCCCGTCCATATCCCGCTGCTGGTCGTCGATCATGCGATCCGAATCGCGCTCCATACGCCGGCCCTGGTTTTTCGCGCCCTTTTTGGCCTTCCCGGCCATCTGGCCGGGTTTCCTGCCCCGATTGCGATCAGACATCTCAACCTCCATATCGGTAGGTCCTGTCCGAACTGCGATATCGAACGCGGAATGCGTAGCGTCCGCCGAATCTCCGAGCGCTGTCGAACGGTCTCGGCTTCTCAGCGAGAACGGTCGACAACCACTTACCCGCCGGCAACTGCCGAGACGACAATCGCGGCTCATCCATCCTGACGATGTGGGCGACCCGATGTCAACGAATCGTTCGGCCCTTCGCCTACTCGACGCGCTGGTGATCGATGAACGCGGTCAACGCGTCGACAACCGCCTCGGGCTGTTCGTCGGGAATGAAATGCCCGGCACGGGGGATGACGACGCCATTCGTGTCGTCGGCCCAGGGGCTCAGGGAGGCGGCCATGTCCGGGATCGAGCCATGGGAACCGGAGATGCCCAGGACCGGGACGGTCACGGGTCCTCGGTCCAGCGCGTCATGATTCTTACGCGCGGATTCCGCGGCATCGCGGTAGTAGGCGAGAAGAGCTCGCAGGCCGTCCTCGGCCGCGACGGCCGCGGCGTAGTGGTCGATCTCGGCGCTGTCGAACGTGTCGGGGGACAGCGCTTTGACCGTCAAGAACCAGGCCACATAGTCGCGTTCGCGACCGGTGAGCAGCGTCTCGGGAAGTTCGGGCACCATATGGAACGCGAAATGCCAAGCCTTCCAGGCCCGGTCGGGATCCACGGGGACGGAGTCCGGGAGGGTGATTCCGGGAATGCCGGCGTCCAGCAGCGCGACCCCGTGCAGCTGCTGTTCGTGGTTCAGGGCCAGCGAGAAGGCGACCCAGGCGCCGACGTCGTGGCCGACGAGCCAGTATTTCCGCACGCCGAGCTGGGTCACCGCGGCCTGGACGAGCGACGCGACGGTGTGCGTGTCGTAACTGCCGTGCGGTCGGTCGGAGTGGCCTTGTCCAGGCAGGTCGATCGCGATCACGTGGAATTGCCGGGCCAGCCCCGGCATCACTTTGCGCCAGGCCCACCACGTCTGCGGAAATCCGGCGAGCAGGACGACGGCGGGGCCGGTCGGCTGACCGCCTCGCACGGCATGCAGTCGGATGCCCGCCACATCGACGAAGCGGTGCGTGAAGCCCGGGAGGTCGGGCAGCGGCAGTCCGGAGATCGGGAGCCGATCGCGAGAGCTTTTCGTTGTGGTCGCGGTGTCATCCATGCTTCGAGCCTAACTCATCTTGAACTATTCAGTTCAAGATAGGATGGGTGGGCCGCAACGAACCGGCTCGAGAACGAGGTGCATGTGAGATGGTCGGAAAGAAGCAGTTCGATGTGGACACCGCGCTCGATGCGGCGATGGTCCAGTTCTGGCGAGCCGGGTACGCCGACACCTCGCTGGACGACCTGTCCCGGGCGACCGGACTGAACCGCAGTTCCATCTACTCCTCGCTCGGCGACAAGGACGCGCTGTATCTGCGCTGCCTGGACCGCTATGCCACGCGGTACGGCGCCCGGTACGACCAGGCCCTCTCGGGTGCGCCCGAGGAGCCGCTGCGGGCGGTGCGGGAATTCTTCGACGTCACTCTCCGGCGCATCGCCGACCCCGACCTACCGGACGGATGCATGATCGCTCAGACCGCGATGGCGATACCGGCCCTGAGCCCGGTCATAGCCGCGCGAGCGATCGAAGCTCTCGCCGCACAGGAGGCGCGGTTGCGGAACGCCCTGACCGTCACGACACTGACCGGCAACGACGCGGGCAACTTCGCCGTTCACCTCGCGGCGGTCAACCAGTCACTGGCCGTGATGAGCCGGGCCGGGGCGAGTCGGCAGCAACTGCGCACGATAACCGACGTCAGCCTGAACGCGCTCGCGCAGGCCCTGCGTTTCCGGAGCTGACCGGCCGAATTCAGCGGGACGGACCTCTTCGGCCACCCGCTCGACATCGTTCGTGCGGGTGAAATCGCCACGCAGCATGGGGAATTCGCCATCAAGCCGGTGGATCCTGCGCCTGGCCGCCCACGCGGACGCCGGCCGCGTCCTCGAGCGGTTTCACCACCGAGGTGAAATCGGATTCGGGGCCCTCCCGTTCGAGCGTGGTTTCCCACAATCGTGCGGCGGCCTCGGCGAGTTCCGTCGGCGAGCCGATGGCCTCGGCCTCTCGCAGGTACAGCCGGACGTCCTTGACCATCAGGCCGGTCGCGAAGCCGAAATCGAAGGTGCGGGGCAGCACGGACTGGGGGAACTTGTCGCGGCTGGCGTGGGTCGCGCCCGACCCGGCGTTGAGCACGTCGAGCATGACCTGCGGATCCAAACCCGCTTTGACGCCCATCACCATGGCCTCGGCGGTCGCGGCAAGGGTGGTGGCTGCCATGAGATTGTTGACCAGTTTCATGGTCTGCGCCGCGCCGGGGTTCTCGCTGACGAAGATCGGTCGGCCGATGGCCTCCAGAATCGTTGCGACGGTGTCGAACTCATCGCGCGGGCCGGACACCATGATAGCGAGCGTCCCCTCGTTCGCACCCTTGACCCCGCCGCTGACCGGGGCGTCGAGCGCGGCCATGCCGCGTGTGGCCAGAAGCTTCTGATTATGTTGCGCCACTTGGCTTCCGACCGTGGAAAGATCGATGAATCGCTTGATCCGGGAACCTTCGATCACCCCGTCGGCGCCCAGCGCGACTTCCGCGGACGCTCGCAGCGACGGCAGGCTCGCCAGCACCGTCTGCGCGCGGTCGGCAACGTCCCGCGGTGAGGACGCGGCGATCGCGCCGAAGCTCACTGCCTCGTCGGTGGCTTTCTCGCGGGTGTCGTAGACCACGAGGTCGTGGCCCGCGGCGGCCAGCCGGCGGGCCATCGGCAAGCCCATGTTGCCCAGGCCGACGAATCCGACATCCATGCCCTCACGCATCCTGGTCGTACTCGGCGAACGCCTCGCGGGCGATCCGGAAGCTGTCCACGGCCGCCGGAACACCCGCATAGATCGCCACCTGCATGAAGATCTCGCGGATCTCCTCGCGGGTCACGCCGTTGGTCAGCGCACCTTTGACGTGGGTTCGCAACTCGTTCGGACGGTTGAGCGTCGCGATCATCGCGAGATTGAGCATGCTGCGGGTTTTCAGCGAAAGCCCCTCACGACCCCATACCGCGCCCCAGCAGTACTCGGTGACGAGGTCCTGGAAGGGCTCGGAGAAGTCGTCGGCCTTCGCCGATGCTGCTTGCACGTAGGCCTCGCCCAGGACCGCGGTCCTGATCTCCCGGCCCTTGTCGTAGGTCTGTTCATCCATCCCTGCTCCGTTCGTTTTCGAGATGCGGGACGGAGTCCGCTCATCCAGAAGTACACGTACTGGTATATTTTGTCAACGGTGGGCAGTGATTGCGTGACAGCACGAAAGTCACTGTGGCCGTTGGCATCAGGAGATGTAGGCAGCTGCGTATGCTGCCGTGATTTCGTACCCCGCGGCATCAAATATCCGAATCGGTATAGTTGATTGATGGTAGCCACGCGGCGCGGACGCCCCACGCGGGCAGAGGCGGAAGAGCTCGACCTCGCGATCCGCAAGGCGGCTGTCGCGACATTTCTCGAATTCGGTTACCCGGGTGCGACCGTCGAGACAATCGCGCGGGCGGCAGGCACCACCAAACGCTCGGTCTACGCCCGGTATGCCGACAAGCGCGCGATCTTCGTAGACGTCATCCCGTGGGCGTTGTCCCGCTACGCCGACAGTGACCGCGACGAGATGCCCGGCGACGACGAGGAGGAGGACCTCGAAACCGCACTGCTCCGGATCGGCCGGGTGGCGCTGTCCCGAGCGGTCGATCCGGAACACGTGGGATTGATGCGGATCGCGATGAACGAGGCGGCACGATTCTCGGAATTCGACGTGGCCATGCATTCCATGATGTGGTCCGGACGCCAGCGCGCGGTGGTGCGGTTGCTTCGACGTCACCAGGAGCGCGGGTATGTGCAGGTGGACGATATCCAGATCGCCGCGGAACACTTTCTGGCGATGGTGGAACTCGTGCCGGGCCGCCTGGCGGATTTCGGTTTCTTCCGGACCGAGAAGGACTCCGAACGTCATCTGCGGCAAGCTGTTTCGCTGTTCATGCGCGGGGCCGTGCCGCATCGATCCAGGCGGCGCTGAGTCGGGGCGCGGTGGCGTGTGCTCGGCCCGCGCGACAAGAGCCGCGTCAGGTTTCCGCGGCACCGGGCTGGTGCGGGGTGATCGTGCGGGCCCAGGGCTTTCCCTCGAACAGCCGCACGAAATCCTCGGCGAATTCGGCCAATTCGCGATGGCCCAGGGTGATGCCCAGGCTCGATTCGTTGACCAGAGTCGCGCCGAGGCTGCTGATCACCACCGACATCATCGCGGGCGACAGATCCTCGACGTCGAAACCGCGGCCGCGCAGGATGACGGTCAGCGCGGTGAGCTGGCTTTCCCGGTAGCGCTCGGCGTAGGCGGCGATCTCGGTGCGAATCTCCTTGCGGTGGTTGGCCAGCGCCATGAATTCCATCAGCAGCGCGGTGCCGCGGGCATCGGTGGCCGTCTCCCAGAGCGCGCGCATCGGATTCTCCGAGGCCAGTGCTTTGCGCTGGCGTTCCAGATTGGCTTCGGCGCCTTTGCGGAAGACCGCCAGGAACAGGTCGTCCAGGGAGGGGAAGTAGTAGTACACGAGGGCGGGATTCACGCCGACCTTGGCCGCGACGCGTCGGGTGGTGGCTCCCGCGTAGCCCTCCTCCAGCATGAGTTCGGCGGTGGCCTCGATCAGTTGATCGCGGGTGTCCGTGTCGTCGCCGCGGCGACGTTTGCGCGGTGCGCTCATAGGGCTGCCTCACAACGGTCGTCTGTCGCCGCCATGCCTGTTTCGACTCCGCTCACGGCTGCCATCTCGTCCGTGCTCGGCTCCGTCGTGTGCGCTGCGCGCAGAGCCGATGGTTCGCTCGCAAGCTCGCTCACGTGACCGAACCTATCAACAGGTGTTCGGTGGCCGGCCCGGCGGCGGCAGTGCGCGCGGTACGCGACGGGGTCGATCTCGGCCGATGCGACGGTGAGCGGCCGCGGCACATTACCGGGAGGCCGGTGCGGTGACGGCACTTCGCCGGATGCGCGCTGTCGGACGTCGGGCACATATCAGTGTTAATCGATCGCTTAGTGACGCGATGTCGAGGGGGCTGGCTCGTGCCGAGTCGATCGGTAGATGTGCCGGTAGAGGCCACTTGGTAGCACGGGGGCGACGGGCGACGATTGACATGATTCGACGATAGGTGTTAAACAGTTGTCGAACAAGCGGAACTCTGAACGATCCGGGCGGCAGCCCTCCGGCGCCCGGCCGGGATCGGCTTGTGGTTACTCCAAAACTGCTGGAGTGCTGGATATTCGAGCTCGTGGAGGCTGATCCGATGATTCTCGTCGAATGTCTCGAAGGTTGTGTGGGGATGCAGATACTGATCGACCGATTAACAAACGTGATACCCAATGGTCCGCGAGCGTCCGGGAATCCGGGGCGACCCGCCGCAGGCGTATCGACCGCACTCGAAGGAATCGCGAAATGACCTGCACGACCACGAAAGTCGCCCGATGTCGGCGTTCCGAGCTGGCGACTCCGGCGAGCAACGAGGCCATGTGCGCCGCCGCGGCACGGTCCGATGCGGATCTGGTGTTCCTGGATCTCGAGGATGCCTGTGCCCCGTCGGCGAAGGAATCGGCGCGGTCGATCGCGGTGCGCGCGTTCACCGAATTGGATTGGGGCCGGACAACCCGCGCGATCCGCATCAACGGGCTGGATACGCCGTGGTGTCACGACGACCTGATCGAGGTGGTCACCGGCGCACGCGATCGGCTGGACGTGGTGATCATCCCGAAGGCGCGGTCCGCCCGCGACGTGTGGTGGGTGGACGTGCTGCTCACCCAGCTGGAGACCAAACTCGGGCTGTCCCACCGGATCGGGCTCGAGGTGCTGATCGAGGAGGCGGCGGGACTGCTCAACGCCGCCGAGATCGCCGCCGCGAGCCCTCGTCTGGAGGCGATCATCTTCGGTGTGGGCGATCTGTCCGCGTCCCTGCACGCCCGGGTGGGCGGCAATTTCCGTCCGGAACCGGGCGCGTATCCGGGCGATTTCTGGCATGCCGAACGGGTGCAGGTGCTCGCGGCGGGGCGCGCGGCCGGAATCGACGTGATCGACTCGCCGTATCCGGACTACGCCGATGCCGCCGGTTATCGCGCCGACGCCGCACATGCCGCGGCCCTGGGATTCGACGGCAAATGGGCGATCCACCCGAGTCAGGTGCCCATCGCCAACACGGTGTTCACTCCGACCGCCGATGAGATCGACCGTGCGCGAACACTTGTCGACGGTTACCGCGCGGCGCAGCGGGGCGGCGTCGGAGCGATCGGGCAGTCCGGTCAGCTCGTGGACGCCGGTCATCTCCGCCTCGCCGAGAACGTCCTGGCCAAGGCCGCACTCGCGCAGATCGAAAGCGGTGCCACCCGATGAGTGATCCGAGGTATGCCGGACGCCTCGCCGGAAAGGTCGCGGTGATCACGGGAGCGGGGTCGGGCATCGGCCGGGCCAGTGCGCTGCTGTTCGCCCGCGAGGGGGCGAAGGTGGTCTGCGCGGATATCAGCGGCAGACAGGACAAGACTGCCGCCGATATCGGCGAGGACGCGGTGCCGGTATCGGTCGATGTCGCGAAATCTGTTGAGGTGCAACGAATGATCACCACCGCGGTGCATTCGTTCGGGCGCTTGGACATTCTGTTCAACAACGCCGGAATGAGTGGCGAGCGCGGCCCGCTCGCGGAACTGGACGAGGACTCGTTCGACACCGTCGTGGCGGTCAATCTCAAGGGCGCGTTTCTCGGTATGAAGTACGCGATCCCGGAGATGCTGGCCTCGGGCGGCGGGTCGGTGATCAACACCGCCTCGGCCTCGGCGCTGGTCGGCTGGAAGGGCATCGCGGCCTATGCCGCCGCGAAGGGCGGAATCGTACAACTCACCAAATCCGTCGCGTTGGACTATGCGACGCAGAACATCCGGGTGAACGCGATCTGTCCGGGGATGACGTGGACCGGACTCGCCGGTGCTCCCGAGGACGGCGATCCGCCGACCGACGTGGTGCCGCCGCAGCCGATGAAGCGATGGGGCAGGCCCGGCGAATTGGCCGCGGCCGCACTATTTCTCGCCAGCGACGAGTCCTCCTTCGTCACCGGGACCGCGATTCCGGTCGACGGCGGATATGTGGCCAGGTGAGCACGATGGCGCGACCCTTCCGATTCGCCGTGCAGGCCACCCGGGCGACGAGCGCGGCGCAATGGTGCGATGCGGCAACGCGTATCGAGGCCGCCGGATATTCCACCCTGTTCCTGGCCGATCACTATCTGGGCAAGGGCCCTGCGGCGAAGGCGGCGAAATGGCCTCCGCAACATCTGGCTCCGATCGCGGCGATGTCCGTCGCGGCCGCGGTGACCAGCTCGCTGCGGGTCGGGTGCCGGGTGTTCTGCGCCGACTATCACGTCCCCGGCGTGCTCATGAAGGAGGCGACCACGCTGGACCTGCTGTCCGACGGCCGGCTGGAATTCGGTATCGGCGGCGGCTGGAGCGAGTACGAGTACCGGGCCATGGGCGTGCCGTTCGCGCCGGGCCCGCAACGGGTCTCGAAACTCGAAGAGGTCGTCGCGTTGTTCAAGGCGCACTGCGCGGGCGAACCGCTGGACATCACGGGCGAGTACGTCACCGCGCGGGACTACGCGGGGTTGCCGCTGCCCGTGCAGAAACCGCATCCGCCGATCATGATCGGCGGCGGTCGTAAACGGGTGTTGTCCCTGGCCGGGCGGGAAGCCGACATCGTCAGCATCATGCACGCGCTCGACGGGATCCGGGTCCTGGATCTGGGCACCTATATCGCCGGACCGTACTGCGCCACGGTGCTGGGTGAATTCGGGGCCGAGATCATCAAGGTCGAACGGCCCGGCACGGGCGACCATCTGCGTCGCTTCGGCACCGAGACCAACTGCGGTGACACCCTGGTGTGGCTCAGCGAGGCCCGGAACAAGCGGTCGGTGACGCTGGATCTCGGCGATCCGCGTGGGCGAGAACTGTTGCGGGAGTTGATCATCGGTGCGGATGTGGTGATCGAGAATTTCCGGCCCGGAGTGATGGAGCGGTGGAATCTGGGCTACGAGGACATCCGGCGGCTCAATCCCCGGGCGATCATGCTGCGGGTGTCGGCCTACGGACAATCCGGCCCGCTGGCCGGCCAACCCGGATTCGCGCGGGTCGCACACGCCTTTGCCGGACTGTCGCTGCTGGCCGGCGAGCCGGACGGCACACCGGTAACACCCGGTTCGACCTCTCTGGGCGACTATCTGACCGGCCTCTACGGCGTCATCGGCGTGCTGCTGGCGCTGCGGGCTCGGGAAGCCACCGGCCGGGGGCAGTGCGTCGATCTCGCGCTGTACGAGTCGATCTTCCGGGTGCTGGACGAGATCGCGCCCGCCTATCAGCAATTCGGCTTCGTCCGCGAGCGGATGGGTGCGGACACCGTGAACGTGGTGCCGCACAGTCACTATCGCACCGCGGACGACCGCTGGATCGCCATCGCGTGTTCCAACGACGAGATGTTCGCCCGGTTGTGCACGGCGATGGGACGCCCCGACCTCGCCTACCCGGACCGCTTCGGCCGCAAGGCTGCTCGTCTGGTGGCCCGCGACGAGGTGAACGCGCTGGTGGCGAACTGGGTCGCCACACTGTCCCGCGACGAGGCGCTCGCACGCTGCCGCAATTCCGAAGTCCCCGCGGGGCCGTTGAATTCGATCGCCGACATCTTCGATGATCCGCAGTTCGCCCACCGCGGCACGATCACCCGGAGCGAATCGCGCATCGGACCGCTGGCGGTGCCGGACGTCTTGCCGACACTGTCCGAGACCCCGGGCGAGATCCGTTGGCTCGGACCCGAATTGGGCGCGGACACCGACGAGGTACTCGGCGCCCTGCTACACCGCACCGCCGAGGAGATCGCCCACCTGCGCGATGCGGGTGTCATCTGAACCTTTTCCGAACCACGACAATTAAGAAAGGTTGTGTGGCATGGCAATTCAGGAAAAACTCAGCACCGGGCGGGGCAAGTTCACGCCCGAATATCCGGAGCTGGGCACCGGCCCGGTCGACTACGACGACGCGGTGTCCGAGGAGTTCTTCCGGGCCGAACGGGAGGCGGTGTTCAAGCGGTCGTGGCTGAAAGTCGGCCGGATGGAACAACTTCCACGCACCGGTAGCTACTTCACCCGGGAATTGCCCGGTCTCGGCTCGATCGTGATCGTGCGGCAGGCCGACGGCACCGTCAAGGCGCTGCACAACGTGTGCGCGCACCGCGGCAACAAGGTGGTGTGGCAGGAGCATCCGGCGCAGGAGTCCGCGGGCTCGTGCCGCGTGTTCACCTGCAAATACCACGGCTGGCGCTACGGCCTGGACGGCAAGGTCGCGCACGTCACCAACGAGGACCAGTTCTTCGACCTGGACAAGGGCGCCCTGGGCATGCCCGAGTTGCACTGCGACACCTGGGCCGGGTTCATCTTCGTGAATTTCGATCCGCACGCCCAGCCGCTGCGTACCTTCCTCGGCCCGAAGTTCACCGAGGTGGAGAGCTACCCGTTCGACCAGCTGACCCAGCGCTACGCCTACAAGACCCGGGTCAAGGGCAACTGGAAGTTGTCGATCGACACGATTCTGGAGTGGTACCACCCGCCGTACGTGCACGGCCGGTTCATCAATCCGGACGTGTCGAAGGCGGAGAAGCTGGTTCCGCCGCCGGACGCGTACTACTACGACCTGTTCACCTCGCACATGCTGAACTCGGTGCCCGGCCCGCCGCCGCTGCCGCCGCGCGCCCCCGGCGAGCTCGGCCCGGCGAAGCGGGATCAGCGCTGGATCTACAAGCTGTTGCGGGCCGGGCTGTTCGGCCCCGACGACATCGCCGACCTCGGGCCGCTGCCGGACGTGCTGAACCCCGGCCGGATCAAGTCCTGGGGTAACGACGCCTACTGGTTGTTCCCGAACTTCTCGGTGCAGATCTGGGCCCGCAATTTCTACATCACCTACCAGTACTGGCCCGAAGCGGTCGACTCGCACACCTACGAGCTCGACATCTACTTCACGCCGCCGCGCAACGCCGCCGAACGGCTGGCGCAGGAGATGACCGCGCAGACCACCATCGAATTCGCGATGCAGGACTCGAACACCGTCGAGGCCACGCATTCGGCGCTGGCGACCGGCGCCAACCGGCAATTCCACCTGTCGGATCAGGAATTGATGATCCGCAACTTCCACAAGGTCATCCGGGACACCGTGACCGCTCACCAGACCCTCGACAAGAAATAGGCAGGAGCATCCGATGACGACCGCGGTTCTCCCCGAAGCATTCAGTGAACTCGAACCCTGGGTCCAGACCTGGGCCAAGGCCACTCGCCAGGAGCGGTACGACACCCGGCTCGCGAGCACCATCGAACAACTCGACGCGTTCTACGATGCCATCGCCCCACACGCCGAGGCGGCCATCGAGCATCTCGACGCGTTCGATCTGAACGAACTGCCCGAGGCCGAGACCCGGCTGCTGTGGCTGATGTATTCGCTGGTGATGGTCTCCTATCCGGTGAACGTGTTCAAGCAGCCGCGTATCCCCGATTCCGGCGCTTCGTTCTTCGACACCGTTTCCGAACCCGCGGTGTGAGGCCGGTCATGGGACACACCGTTTCCGAGCTCACGCCCACGACCGGCGTGGAATTCACCGGCGTGCCGGGCGGCGATCTGCTCGACGAGGAGATCGCCGCGCAGACGCTGGATGCCCTGGAACGCCGTGGCGTCGCGGTATTCCGGGAGGCACACGCGACCGACGACCTGGGTCGCTCGCCCGCCGAGGGACGTGCGTTGCTGGATCGGCTGCTGGAGTGGTCGACCCAGCCGCGGTACGTGGTGCGGCACACCTGGCGGGTCGGTGATCTGGTCATCTGGGACAACACCGGGATGCTGCATCGGGCGCTGCCCTACGGGCCCGAGTCGGCTCGCCTGATGCATCGCGCATCTCTGGCGGGACGGGAGGCCGTGGCATGAGCGGGCGGGTGGCCGTGGTGACCGGCGGCGGTTCCGGAATCGGTCGGGCCATCTCACATCGGCTGGCCGAGAACGGATTTCAGGTCGCGATCCTGGATCTGAACGGTGCGGCCGCGAAGCGGGTCGCCGAGGAGATTCACGCGGCGGGGCATCGAGCCGCGGCCTTCGGTGAGGTCGACATCTCCTCGCGCAATCAGGTCGACGCGGCGATCGAGCGGGTGCGTTCGGAACTCGGACCGGTCCTGGTCCTGGTGAACAACGCGGGCCTGACCGGTTTCAAGAAATTCCTGCACATCACCGACGAGATCTGGCATCGGACCCTGGCGGTGAATCTGGACGGCACGTTCTACTGCTGCCGGGCCGTCGTGCCGGACATGCTGGCCGCCGGTTGGGGGCGGATCATCAACATCTCCTCCTCCAGCGCCCATTCCGGCCAGCAGTTCATGAGCCATTACGTCGCGGCCAAGGCCGGTGTCATCGGATTCACGAAATCCCTTGCGCTGGAACTGGGGCCGTCGGGAATCACGGTGAACACGATTCCGCCCGGTTTCGTGGACACTCCCATGCTGCGCGATTCGGAGAGTCACGGGCTGCTCGGCGGCACGGTGGATCACCACGCCGAACTCACACCCGTGCGCCGCGCCGGCAGGCCGGAGGACATCGCCGCCGCCTGCGCATTCCTGGTCTCGGAGGACGCCGGATACATCACCGGACAGGTGCTGGGCGTCAACGGTGGCCGAAATACCTGAGTACCAACATCTTTGGAGACAATCATCATGACCACTGATCGATCAGCGGCAGCCGCCGCGAGCGGAAGCGAGTCGAAGGCCGATCGGCGATTGTTGATCGGCGGACGGCTCGTCGACGCGGTGCGGACCTATCCGTCGTACAACCCGGCCACCGAGGCCGTGGTGGGATACGCCCCCGACGCGACGGTGAACGACGCCCACCTCGCGATCGCCGCGGCGCGCGAGGCATTCGACCACGGGGTCTGGGCGACCGATGCCGGTCTGCGCATCCGGTGCCTCGAACAACTGCACCAGGCGTTGACCGACCATGTCGAGGAACTCCGCGAACTCACCATCGCCGAGGTCGGTGCGACGCTGTCCCTTACTCGCGCAGCGCAATTGGAGGATCCGATCAAGATCGTGCGGTACTACGCCGATCTGCTGAAGACGTACTCCTTCACCGAGGATCTGGGCCCGGTCGAATACCTCGGCCGGCAGCACCGGCGGTGGGTGGAGAAAGAGGCCGCGGGCGTGGTGTCGGCGATCGTCGCGTACAACTATCCGAACCAGCTGGCGCTGGCGAAACTGGCGCCCGCCCTGGCTGCCGGGTGCACGGTGGTGCTCAAGGCCGCCCCGGCCGCCCCGCTGATCACCCTCGCCCTGGGCGAGATCATCGCGAAATACACCGACATCCCACCCGGTGTCGTGAATATCCTTTCCGCACAGGATGTTTCGGTCGGCGAGGCGCTGACCATCCATCCCGATGTGGACCTGATCACCTTCACCGGGTCGACCTCGGTGGGTCGGTCGATCATGTCCGCGGCCGGTACCGGCCTCAAGCGGGTATTCCTGGAGCTGGGCGGTAAATCGGCCGCGATCGCACTCGACGACGCCGACTACGAGGGCGTCGGGCAGTACGCGGCGTTCGCCGCGACGCTCAACGCCGGGCAGGCCTGCGCGCTCACCACGCGCCTGCTGGTGCCGCGTGCGGATCACGATGCCATCGTCGAGCTCGTCGCGGCCAATATGGCCCGGGTGCGTTTCGGCGACCCGAACGACCGCAAAACCTATATGGGCCCGTTGATCAGCGCGGCGCAGCGTGAGAAGGTCGACGGTCTGGTCCAGCGTGCGGTGGCCGAGGGCGCGAAACTGGTGACCGGCGGTGAGAAGGTCGGGCCGGGATACTTCTACACGCCCACGCTGCTTGCGGGCGTCGACCCGAACAGCGAGATCGCCCAGGAGGAGGTGTTCGGCCCGGTGCTGGCGGTGATCGCGCACGACGGCGACGACGACGCGGTCCGGATCGCGAACAACTCCGCCTACGGCCTGTCCGGCGCGGTATTCAGCGCAGACCACGATCGCGCCCTCGCGGTGGCCCGCCGGGTCCGCACCGGCACGTTCAGCATCAACGGCGGCAACTACTTCTTCCCCGACGCACCCTTCGGCGGATACAAACAGTCCGGCATCGGCCGCGAGATGGGCGTCGCCGGTCTGGAGGAATTCCTCGAACGCAAGACCCTGGCCTCGGTACTCGGCTGAGGCCCGAAACGCTCTTGTCACGCTGGTGGCGGTGGTTCTATCGTGGTG
>NZ_BDCC01000010.1 GCF_001613305.1 Nocardia vaccinii NBRC 15922 | reverse complement strand
AAGACACGGAGCTGGAGACCCCTTGTGTGGGGTGGATGGTTCGGTGGCTCTCTGTGGATAGTTTCATAGTGTTACGGCGGCTATAGCGGTGGGGAAACGCCCGGTCCCATTCCGAACCCGGAAGCTAAGGCCACCTGCGCCGATGGTACTGCACTCGACAGGGTGTGGGAGAGTAGGACACCGCCGGAACAATTGTGTGGAAGGCCCCCAGCAACAGCTGGGGGCCTTTCCTATTTTCAGGGGAGGCCGGGCGGGATCACGCCCATTGGAATCGCCAGGCCGGGCGTTTGACGAGGCCGGCCGCATAGCTGTTCAGCGCGACTTCTTCTTGCCAGATACTCGGGCAGAATCCCGCGTGCTCCAGGGTGATTCGGCGGGCCTCGGTGATGGTCGACGGCGGTGCGGCCACAGACAGCTCCAGGGTGGTGCCGCCGAGCCGGACCACCCGGATGCCGAACCTGTCCTCCCAGGTGCGCAACACCGCGGAGATCTTCTCGACGTCCCAGGTGTAATCCATCGCGCCGGTCCAACCGATCAGCGCTGGGGTATCCGCGCTGCGGACGCTGGGAACCAGTGCGAGCCGGGCTGTATCGGCTCCCTCGGCGGCCAGGCGGGCCGCGGCGTATCCGGGATGTACGGCCAATCGGTGCGCTGGCGCGAATCCGGGCCATCCGTTGCCCGAGAAGTCGAAGTACTCGCGGATGAGCTGATCGCCCGGGACGCTTTCGATGACGTCGGCGGTCGGGGCGGTGCCCAGCAGGGCGATATCGATGGTTTCGTCGAGTAGCAGAGGATACAGACCGGTCTGGGGATGGTCGTCGAACATCGGCTCCCACCACCTCAGGATCGCGGGGCCGGCCTGCTCGGACACCCACATGACCGGTCGGCCGCGCCCGCCCTCGGCGGAGACGACGTGTCCGGGGGGAAAGCCCGCGGGCAAGGTATTGAACGAATTCTTGACACACATGACGGATGAACCCCCTGAAGTCCGTTGGCAAGTCGATCGGATCTGTCCGGTGAAGCTATGCCTGGGCACCGACACGCATCGATTTCGGAACGCATCTTCAAGGTGAGGGATATGTGCAGTTCAGATGGGGTGATTCCGGCATCGGCACGGACGCGACATGGGCGGCATCGGTACGTACCGATACCGCCCATGTCGCGTCGGATAACTACAACCAGGTGTCGAGAGTGGTTGTGGTGAGGAAGTGTTCGAGGTCGGCGCGCCAGGGGGCCGGAGTGGTCTTCTCCGGTTCGATGGCGGTGTACTGACCTCGGTAGAAAAGCAGCGGCCTGCCGGAGTCGGTGGACTCCGACAGGGCCTGTACTCGGCCGATCACGACGTAGTGATCGCCGCCGTCGAGCACGTTGTCCACTGTGCACTGGATCGTGGCCAACGCGCCGTCCAGGGCCGGAAGGTTCAGTTCCGTCGTGTGCCAGTCGATTCCGGCGAATTTATCTGGTTCGCGGGAGCCGAAGCGGGCGCAGACGGGCTGCTGTTCCTCGGCGAGCATGTTGACGCAGAAATTGCCGTTGCGCTCGATCGCCTTCCAGGAGCGGGACTCCTTGGTGGGGCAGAACAACACCAATGGCGGATCGAGCGACAACGCGGCGAAGGACTGGCACGCGAAGCCGATCGGCGCCGCGCGGTGGCTGCCTTCTTCGGGTCCGCCGGACGCACCGTTGCCCGTCGCTCGCACCGCATCCCCGAAGGTGGTGATCACGGTGATGCCGGTGCAGAACTGCCCCAGCACATTTCGGAACTGGCGCGGGTCGATGACGGGTTGCTCACTCGTGGTCATGCTTCGCGGCCCTCTACTTGAATCCCACCGAGAAGTCGTGCCCCCACAGGCTCACCGCGGTGGATTCCCGCGCGATCCAGGAGTGATCGTCGACTTCCAGTCCCTCGCAACCGTATTCGATGTCGAAACCGCCGGGAGTTTTCATGTAGAACGACAGCATCTTGTCGTTGATGTGCCGACCTAGCGTGGCGGACATCTTGACCTTCTTGCGCATCGCGCGATCCAGGCACAACCCGACGTCGTCGGAGTTCTCCACCTCGACCATGAGATGCACGATGCCGGTCGGATTCGGCAGCGGCAGGAAGGCCAGCGCGTGATGGCGCGGATTGCAGCCGTAGAACCGCAGCCAGGCCGGATCGCCGTCGGCGGGACGCCCGACCACCTGCGGGGGCAGCCGCATCGAATCGCGCAGCCGGAAGCCCAGCACATCCTGGTAGAAAGCCTGCGCCGCGGCATCATCGGTGCAGGTCAGCACGACGTGTCCGAGGCCCTGTTCGGCGGTGACGAATTTGTGCCCGTACGGGCTGACGAACCGGCGGGCCAGGTACTGCGCGCCGTAGAACGCCTCGAGCGTGTTGTCCGAGGGGTCCTGGAACCGGATCATGCCCTCGACGCGGCGGTCGGTGAGTTCTTCCTTGGTGGCCTCGGTGAACGCCACTCCCGCCTTGGACAACGTCTCCCGAAGACGTTGCAGCGCAGGGGCGTCGGTGACCTCCCAGCCGGAGACCTGCAGCCGGTCCTTCTCGCCGGGCACGATGACCAGCCGGGCGGGGAAGTCGTCCATGCGCAGATAGAGGGCGTCGGGATTCGGGCCCTCGCCCTCCATCATGCCGAGCACCTTGAGCCCGTACTCGCGCCAGGCCGCCATATCCGTGGCCTCGATGCGCATGTATCCGAGCGCGCGAATACTCATTATCACCTCTCCTGTGACATGCGGGACACCCGCGCCCGGTCGGCGCGATGACGGGCTTCGCCATGGGGTGTCATCGTGCCTCCTTCAGGCCGAGCAGGAAGTCGGTTGTCAGACGGTTGAATTCGTTGAACTTCTCCGCCTGAGCCCAGTGGCCGCAGCCACCGAACACATGAAGTTGTACCCGCGGAATGGACTTGACCGCCACCAGTGCGCCGTCGAGCGGGTTGACCCGGTCCTCGCGTCCCCAGATCAGCAGCACGGGCTGGCGCAGCTTGTAGGCGTCGCGCCAGAGCATGCCCTTCTCGTAATCGGCCGAGGCGAAGGATTTGCCCATCGCGCGCATGGCGTTCAGCGACTCCGGGGTACGGGCGAGTTCGAACCGTTCGTCGATCAGTTCCGGGGTGACCAGCTTCTGATCGAAAACCATGATCCGGATGAACTTCTCGATGTTCTCCCGAGTCGGTTCGCCGACGAAGGTGCTCAGCGCCTTGACGCCCTCGGTGGGGTCGGGCGCGAACAGGTTGGTGCTCACTCCGCCCGGCCCCATCAGCACGAGTTTGCCCGCGCGATCAGGATAGTCGAGTGCGAAACGCACCGCCGCGCCGCCGCCGAGCGAGTTGCCGAGAATGTGCACCCGGTCGGTGATTTCGAGGGTATCGAGCAGATCCTTCAGCGCCGAGGCGCTGTGCACGAAATACTGCGGATGCTCGGTCGGCTTGTCGGACAGGCCGAATCCGGGCTGATCCACGGCCAGCACGTGGAAATCCTGAGCCAGCACGGGAATGTTGCGCGCGAAATTGGCCCAGGACGACGCGCCCGGACCGCCGCCGTGAAGTAAAACGATCGTGGGGCGGTTTCCATTGGTCGCTTCGCTCCCGAAGCCCACGCCCGCCTCGTGATAATGCAGCTTCAGATCCGGCCGAACCTGGGCGTAGCGGGAGGTGGACTCGAAGGTGATCTCCGAAACCGTGGTCATCACACCATCCCGTCGGTGACCGGCATGCCGAACGCGTGCGTGCCGTACATCGTGTAGGCGCGTTCGGGATCGTTGGCCGCGTGCACCCGTCCGGCGTGTGCGTCCCGCCAGAACCGTTGCAGTGGAGTGCCGTTCGCGAGCGCGGTGGCACCGGAACTCTCGAACATCTTGTCGATCGAGGCGATCGCGCGGCCGGTGGCGCGGACCTGGTCGCGGCGGGCGGCCACCCGCAGGTCGAACGGGATCTCCTCGCCCGCGACCAGCAGCTTGTACTCGTCGGCGACGTTGCCCGAGAGCTGACGCCACGCGGCGTCGATATCGCTGGCGGCCTCGGCGATCCGGACCTTGGCGAACGGGTCGTCCTTGGCCTTCTCGCCGGCGTAGGCGGCGCGCAGGCGCTTGCCCTGGTGTTCGACGTGCGCCTCGAGCGCGCCGTAGGCCATGCCGACGATCGGCGTGGAGATGGTGGTGGGATGGATTGTGCCCCAAGGCATCTTGTAGACGGGGTCGGTGTTCTCCCGCAGGCCCGGCGCGGTCAGGTCGTTCATGCTCTTGTAGCTCAGGAAGCGGTGCCGCGGCACGAAGACGTTCTCCAGCACCAGGGTGTTGGAGCCGGTTCCCTTGAGGCCCACCACATTCCACACGTCATCGATGCGGTAGTCGGTGCGCGGCACCAGGAAGCTGCCGAAGTCGACCGGTTTGCCGTCCTTGATCACCGGGCCGCCGACGAAGGTCCAGCTGGCGTGGTCGCTGCCCGAGGACCACGCCCAGGAGCCGTTGACGATGTAGCCGTCGCCGCTCTCGGTGACCACGCCCGCGCCCATGGGGGCGTAGGAGGAGGAGATGCGCACCGACGTGTCCTCGCCCCAGACCTCTTCCTGGGTCTGCTGGCTGAACAGCGCCAGATGCCAGTTGTGCACGCCGATGATGCCCGAGACCCAGCCGGTGGAGCCGCAGGCGCTGGCGATCTTGCGCACGGTGTCGTAGAAGACGACCGGATCGCACGCGTACCCGCCCCACTGGCGCGGCTGTAGCAGCTTGAAGAAACCGGTTTCCTGTAGCGCCTTCATGGTCTCGTCGGGGATGCGGCGCAGATCCTCTGCCTCCTGCGCCTGTTCGCGCAGCTTCGGCAACAGCGCTTCGACCCGTTCGGTCACTTCTTGCGTCATCTCGGTGGCTGCTCCTGGCTCGATCGGTGCGGTGATCCTTCATCCCGGGGCTGATGTGTCCCCGGGACTGATGCTAACTCTGAGACTAGAACACGTTCTTGTTCATGTCGAGAACGGGTGTTCGCCGAGGGTGCCGGGTGGCCCGTGCCTGGTCGTCGCGGGAATAACTGGCGCACGGCCGGACAATTTTGTAACGTGTTCTAGTAATCGTAGAGGAGGGATCGCAATGGCAGGAACCCCATCGCGGTCGAGCGACGGGCCCGGAGGCGGCAGCCTGCGTAACCACGAAGGGCCCCGCTCGGCCGCAAGTCCAGCGCAGCGGGGCGGTAAGGTCCGCGAGATCGATGTCGGCACCGCGCCCACCCGGTTTGCGCGGGGATGGCATTGCCTCGGCTTGGCCGCACCGTTCCGGGACGGCAAGCCGCACGCCATCTCGGTGTTCGGCACCAAACTGGTGATCTTCGCCGACAGCAACGGCGAGCTGCAGGTGCTGGACGCGTACTGCCGGCACATGGGCGGAGACCTGAGCATGGGCGAGATCAAGGGCGATTCGGTCGCATGCCCGTTCCACGACTGGCGCTGGGGTGGCAACGGCCGCTGCACGGAAATTCCGTACGGCCGCCGGGTGCCTCCGTTGGCCCGGACTCGTTCCTGGACGACGCTCGAGCGCAACGGTCAGTTGTTCGTCTGGCACGACCACGAGGGCAACCCGCCGCCCGAAGATGTCACCATCCCGCACATCGAGGGTCCCTACACCGACGCCGACGGCAATCCGGCCGAGACCATCGACGACGGCTGGACCGAGTGGACCTGGCACTCGATGCTGATCGAGGGCGCCAACTGTCGCGAGATCATCGACAACGTGGTCGATATGGCGCACTTCTTCTACATCCACTTCGCATATCCGACGTTCTTCAAGAACGTCTTCGAAGGGCATGTGGCCTCGCAGTTCCTGGAGACCAAGTCGCGTCCGGACGTGGGTATGGGCTCGCAGTACGGTGATTCGCTGCTCAAGTCGGTGGCCGCGTACTACGGACCCTCCTACATGATCAATCCGCTGCACAACTTCTACGGCGGGTTCGAGGTCAAGAGCGTCCTGATCAACTGCCACTATCCGGTGTCGCAGGATTCGTTCGTGCTGCAGTACGGCATCACGGTGCAGAAGCCCAAGGGCCTGGACGAGGAGTCCTCCAAGAAGCTGGCCGAGAAGATGACCGAGGGCATCGGCGTCGGCTTCCTGCAGGATGTGGAGATCTGGAAGCACAAGTCCAAGATCGAGAATCCGCTGCTGTGCGAGGAGGACGGGCCGGTCTATCAGCTGCGCCGCTGGTACGACCAGTTCTACGTCGACGTCGCCGATGTCGATCCCAAGAGCACCCAGCGTTTCGAGTTCGAGGTCGACACGACCAAGGCGAACGAGGCGTGGGAGGCGGAGGTCGCCGAAAACCTGCGCCGCAAACGGGAATCCGATGAGGCGGCCGCCGCGGAGGCGGGAGTCTGATGACCACCTGGGCGAAAGCACCGGACTTCGCGGACCGTCCGGAGCGGCGGGCGCAGGTGCGCGCCCAGACGGTCGCGGACAAGCAGCGCTACCTCGAGGACGGGATGGTCCCGGTCGCCTGTCTGACGTGTGGGACGAAAGTCCTTGTGCGCAAGTCCAGTTCGCAACAGACCTCGGTGCAGTGGACGGTGAATCCGGCCGACCACTGCCCGGTGTTCCAGGAATTGGCCGGTGGGCCCGGGCGTCCCGAGGGGTGCCCGAACCTGCATCGCGCAATCGCGCACGCCGTGGACGAGGGAATCATCCCCGTCGGGGAGTAGCGGCAGAGCTGTTGTGCCGGAACGCACCCTGTCCGAATATTCGGACGGGGTGCGTCCTCTTATCCGCGGTGTGATGCTCGAGGGATACGGCTAGGTTCTGTCTCGAAGTGAGCCATGGGGCGGGCGGACCTGACCGATGCGCAAGGGGCGAGGCTGGAAACGCTCGCAGCCTGTGGGCACGGGTTTCACAATTCCATGCCGAGCTGTCGATCTGGTGGGGTGTCGTTCGTCGGAACTATGGATCCGGTCGAACAACGCGGCTGGACCCCCAAGCACCCGAGGAGACCGACCGATGAGCGCACCGACGCCGCCCAAGCCTGCGGCCCGATTCCTGGTCATGTACGAAACCCCCTCCGACATCGAGGCCTTCGAACACCACTACTGGGATGTACATATCCCGCTCGCCAACAAGCTGCCGGGCCTGCGTCGCTACACCGTCAGCCGCGACGCGATGCCCGTAGTCGGCGAGCCGTACTACATCGTGGGAATGCTGGATTGGGATGACATGGCCACCCTCGTCGCGGCGTTCGAGTCAGAGCTCGGGCGGCAGTGCGCCGCCGATGTGCGGGAACACCTCAGCCGCTATGCGACTATCCGCAGCATGGTCCTCCAGCTCGACGAGGCATAGCCACGAGGCACTTCGAGACAGAACCTAGCCCCAGCTTCCCGGACCCGGGCACCCCGGTGGCTTGGTGAAGTCGCACGGGGTGAAGAACATCAGGAGGTCCTGGGACCCCGTGGGCAGCAACGACGCCGACCCCGTCGAGGGCAGGTTGGAGACCGTTCGTCCGGACTGCGTGTCGACTGGCGTCGCGGGCTGCACCGGGATCGTCGCGAAGGCCGGGCTTGTGCCCAGTGCCAGCACGGCCGCGCCCGCGATCGCGGCGCCGAGTGCGAAACGTTTCATGGACACTGTGATTCTCCTATCGATCCATGGGATATGAGAACCGTAGGGCGGGGAACGCGTCCTGGAACGACCCGATTTGCGGTGCCCCGGGAATGCGGGTGTCCGCGTTCGTCGTTCAGTCGAGGCGGAAGTCGGCGAAGTCGAATCCGGGGGCGACGATGCAGCTGACCAGTGCATACTCGTCGGTGGCGGGCCTTGCGGACTGGCTGACGCCGCCGGGGACGACGGCCTGGAGCAGTTGTCCGCCTTCGACATCCGGCCCCAGGGTGATCTCGTCGCCGCCGATGTTCAGCAGCAGCGGGCCGCCGCGCTGCCACAGCCAGATCTCGTCCGAGCGGACCGTATGCGGGGCGGAGTGTTCGTGCGGTAGCAGCAGGAAGTGGATCGCGGTCGCGGCCGAGCGTGGCCCTTCGTATTCGTCGGGGGTGAATTCCACTGGGCTGCGGTAGGTTTCGCGGAACCAGCCGCCCTCGGGGTGGGGCTGCAGGTCGAGGGCGCGGGCGAGTTCGGGGCGGTCGGTCACGGTGCGTGCCTCCTGGGCTGGCGGATGCGGTCCATCGAGACGATCGTGCTGGGTGGTGGGCACGAATGCGAATCGGCCGCGGTGGGTCAGCCGATCTCGCGTGGCCGGCTGTAGGCCAGGGCGACGTGGGTGAACAGGTCGATGCGCTGGGCATGGGCGGTTTTGCTGTCCGGTTCCAGCAGGCATTGGATCCCGGTGCCGTCGTGGACGGCGACCAGGGCGCGGCCCAGGGCCCGCGGATCGGTCACCGTACGGCCGGCGCGGTCGAGCAGAGCTTCCCATACCGGCAGCAGCGCGGCGACGATCGCCTCCTCGCGCGCGGCCATCACGCGCCGCAGCGCGGGATTGCGCAGCGTATGCGCGGTGAATTCATAGGTGATGCGAAACCATTTGTCGTCCAGCGGAATCGCATGCAGGACCCGTTCGACTCCGGCGTGCAGGTCGTCCACTTCCGCGACCTCGTCGAGGACCGCGGACAATTCGCGCAGCATATTCGCCGACCGCTGCTCCCACATCGCCAGGAACAACTCCTCGAGCGAGGTGAAATTCGAGTAGAACGCCCCGCGGGTATATCCGGCCCGCTCGCAGATCTGCTCGACGGTGCAGCGGCCGAAACCCTCCTGCGCGAATGCCTCGAAGGCGGCATCCAGCAGTCGCTGCCGAGTTTCGGCCCGCCGTTTGGTCACCCGGGGCGCGCGCGGTGTCGACGCGCCGGTCTCGTCGGCCTGCACGGACATCGCCACCTCCCGCTCCAATGGATACACGACCGTATCAAACTCCGGATTCGTGCTGGTAGCTCGGCGGGAGCCGGGTAGTTTCGGCCGCCGTGCGTCCGATTCACGGATTAGTGTGTCTGGTATGAGCTGGCGGCGGCGTGGCGGCTCGGTCGGGGTACTGACCGGCGCGGGAATTTCGACCGATTCCGGAATTCCGGATTTTCGCGGACCGCGTGGGGTGTGGACCGAGGATCCGATCGCGGAATTGCTCTCCACCTACGACAACTACCTGGCCGATCCCGAACTGCGCGAACGTGCCTGGATCGCGCGGCGGGACAATCCGGCCTGGCAGGCGCGGCCCAATCCGGCGCATCGCGCGCTGGTCCGCCTGGCGCAGGCGCGCACGGTCGGCATCATCACCCAGAACATCGATCGACTGCATCAACGCGCCGGATCGCCACCGGAATCGGTGGTGGAAATCCACGGCAACATGTTCGAGGTGGAATGCACCGTCTGCGATTTCCGCACGACGATGTCCGCCACCCTTGAACGGGTGGCCGCCGGTGAGCCGGATCCGCCGTGCCCCGAATGCGGCGGCATCCTCAAGGCCGCGGTCATCATGTTCGGCCAGCAATTGAATCTGCGCAGTATGCTCACCGCCCAGCTGGTCGCCGAAACCTCGGAAATCTTTCTGGCCGTGGGTACTTCGCTCCAGGTCGAGCCCGCCGCCTCGCTCTGCGCCATCGCCGTGGAACACGGCGCGGCCCTGATCATCGTCAACGCCGAGCCCACCCCGTACGACCTCATGGCCACCGAGGTCATTCACGAACCCATCGGCACCGCCCTGCCGCACCTGGTCGCCGACCTGCTCACCCGCCCCGAGTCGTAGGCGAGCAGGTCGGCTTCGATGGCGCCGAGCTCCCGCATGGTCGCCACGGTGCCCGCGGCCTTCTCGCCGAAGGTGAAGTTGTCCCCGACCACGACCCCACACATGCAGCTTCTCCACCAGCAGATCGTGCACGTAGTGCGCCGGGGTGAGCTCGATGAACTCGTCGTGGGTCGTAGCCGACTGCGCGCGCTCACCGGTGGTGGCCCATGGTGCCGTGGTCGCGACGATCTGTTCGGCCGATGGGCCGCTGTGTCAGCGTGCGGGGCCGGTTTCAGGCGAAGGGCGGGTCGGGGCGGGGTCGGCGGGTCGGCCGGTGACGAGGAAGTCGCGGGCCGCGGTGAGGATCTGCTCGGACAGGTCGTCGCCCGCGGCGGCTCGGGCGAGCATCACCGCGCCCGCCATGACGGCGATTTCGATCAGGACATCCCGATTGTCTTCGGATGCAGTCGGATTCATGCGACCGAGGCCGTCGATCATCTGCCGCAGGCCCTCGAGATATGCCGCGCGTAGGGGGCTGCCGACGTCGGTGCGGGCCACGTCGCCGGCCAGGGCGGCGATGGCGCAGCCCTGTGCGGGGGTGTCGCGATGAGTGGGAGACAGATAGCGCTCGAGGAAGGCGCGGCGTGCGGCGTATTCGTCGGGACCGGCTTCGAGCAGATCCGTTCGTTCGCGTTCCTTCTCCGCGCAGGCGGCCGAACACGCTTGCGCCACAAGGTCTTCCTTGGATCGGAAGTGCCGGTAGAAACCGCCGTGGGTGAGTCCCGCCGCGGCCATCACCTCCGGCACCGTCACGCCGTCGATCCCGTCGCGGCGCACCAGTGCCGAGGCCGCGTCCAGGACCTCGCGGCGGTGTGTCTCGGCCTGCGCTCGCGATGATCGCGGCATGGCGTCCCCTTTCCGTGGTCTGTGTATCGCCTCACCAGTCTTGCGCATCAGAATAGATGATGGCAATAATCTAAATCATAGTGGGTGCGGTCTCATCGCACCCGAACCACACCGGAAGGACACCTCATGACCAGGATCGAAGGGGCTACTGTGCTGGTGACCGGCGGTCAGCGCGGCTTGGGCCGCGCATTCGCCGAGGAACTGCTACACCGTGCCGCGCGGAAGGTCTATGTCACGGCGCGTCATCCGGTCGAGGCCGCGGATCCCCGCATCGTGCCGCTCGCGCTCGAGGTCACCGATCAGGATTCCGTCGCGGCTGTGGCAGCGCGGGCGAGCGAGGTGAACATCGTGATCAACAACGCCGGGGTCGTGCGCCCGTCCCCATTGCTCACCGCCGAGATCGCTGATGTCGCAGCGACTTTCGATACCAACGTCTTCGGGCCGCTGCGGATCGCGCAGGCGTTCGCGCCGATCCTGGCGGCCAATGGTGGCGGCGCGCTGGTGGACATCCACTCGGTGCTGTCCTGGGGGTCCGGCGCGGCGGCCTACGGCGCGTCCAAGGCGGCGTTCTGGTCGCTGACCAATTCGCTGCGTACCGAACTGGCCGCGCAGCACACCCAGGTGGTCGGTGTGCATCTGGGATTCGCCGATACGGACATGGTCAAGACGATGCGGGGCGAGAAGCTCAGTCCTCGGCACGTTGCCCAGGCCGTTGCGGACGGCCTGGAGAGGGGTGAGGACGAGGTGCCGGTCGACGACCTGAGCAGGCGCGTCAAGGCCGCGCTCTCCGGTCCCGTGGAAAACCTCGCACTGCCGATCGGTGGCTGAATGCCGCCGGACCCTTCCGACCGTAAGGATTCGAACCATGCCGCTGTGGCACATCCACCATCCCGTCGGCGTCTACTCCGAGCAGGACAAGCGCGATTTCGCCGCCGATATCACCAGGTATTACACCGACGTCGGTCTGCCCGCGTTCTACGTGGTCGTCCAATTCCACGAACTGGCGGAGTCCGACTTCTTCGTCGGCGGCGTTCCGTCGTCGGACACCGTGCGTATCGTCGTTGCGCATCTGGCTCGGCATATCGATGATCCGCAGCGGCGAAAGCGAATGACCGAGGGCGTCAATGCGATCACTCTCCCGTACACCCGAGAACGTGGGCTGCACTGGGAATTTCATATCGAGGAGAGTTCGCGCGATCTGTGGATGATCGAGGGTCTGTGGCCGCCCGCGGCGGGCAGCGATAACGAAAAGGCATGGGCGGCGGCGAATTCACCGATACCGGAAGCCTGATCCACGACCCGGAACGGTCGGCGGCATCCAGCGCGATGCCGCCGCCGCGTCGTGCGTTTCGGTTTCACTCGGACGGCCCGCTCGGCCGTCGTGCCCGGTAGCTGGAGGCCCGGGTTCGTTCAGGCGAAGGGCGACTTCGGGCGGGGTTGGAGTTCACCGTCGAGGTAGATGTCGACTTTCTCGTTGTAGAAGCAGGCCAGGCCGGTTATTTTCTGGCTTTCCGGCAGCGGGGTTCGGTAGATCCAGACCAGGTCTTTGTGCTCGGTACCGTCGATTTCGAGATCGAAATAACCGGCGGTGCCCTTGTAAGGGCAATGGGTCTGCGTGTCCGAGGGGGTGAGCAGGTCCTGGCGGGTGTCGGTGAGGGGCAGGTAGTAGCGCGGCGGGAGGCCGGTCTCGAACAGGATGTGCGGACAGTGCGAATCGGCCACGGTGACCCCGTCCACGACGACCCGCACGTGCCGGGAACTGCTCAGGATGTCCACGCGGGTGTAGGGGTTGCGCGGGTGGAAATAGACCGGTTCGTCCTCCTCGAACCATTCGTCCATCGCATTCCACTCGAGGCGGACCAGATCCCGCAGTTCCGGGATCGGAGAATCCGGATAGCGTAGTGCCGCAGCGGATTTGACGATGCCGTCGACGACGGCATCGTGCACCTGCCCCTCGCCGCGGCTGGGGGAGTGCCGAGTTCGGCCGGTTGCCTTCAACTCGGCGCGCACATCGCTGAGCGGCACGTAGTAGGCGGGGTAGTACGGACTCTCCCAGACCAGGGTGGGATGAATGGTGTCGGCGATGAGCCGGCCGGCGGCGTAGGCGCGCACACGCTTGTGTCCGGGCTCGATCCTGACCCGGCCCCGATTCGTCTCGCTCATACCCGCCCAAGGTACGCCCGCGAGGTGACGTTCTCCGGGGTCTCGGCGGCGGTTCGGCGGCCGGCTCGCGCGGAAACGAGAACGGCCGCCGCGGCATCTCGAGTGGAGATGCCGCGACGGCCGCGCCGCGAGCTACCGGATCAGTTACCGGTGATCAGGCGGAAGAAGGTGGCGTTGATCTGGGCGTTGTTCGGGCTGCCGATCGCGCCGCCGATGGCCGCGCCGAGCGCGCAACCGGGCAGGACGAAGAACCAGAAGCCCAGCAGGCAGCCGATGATCGCGCCGACCGCGCCGCCGTGCTGCACGCCCCAGACCCACTGGTTGATGAGCTGGTTGCCGGTGTCGGTGAAGCCGATCTGCTTCAGGGTCATCGAGCGGCCGTTGTTGCTGATGGTGGCCGCGACCGGAACGGCCTTGCCCTTCAGGGTCATCGGGATGGACTCGGTGGTCTTACCCGCGGCATCGGTGATGTCGATCGTGTGGGTGGTCGCGTTGTTGACGAAACGGCCCGTGGGGAGCGTCGCGGTGATGGTGTGCGCCGAGGTGTCGTTCGTGGCGGAGACCAGCTGGGTCTCGACGTTCTGCGGCTGCTTGACCGGGGCTGCGCCCGAGGTGCTGGAACCGATGATCACCGCGCCCGCGGTGAGGACGGCGAGGGCCACGCTGCGGCCGAGGGTCTGGATCGAAACTGACACGAGGATTCCTTCATCAGCGCAATAGTGTCGGGTCATGGCGAAAGAGAGCGTCGAAAAAACAACGCCCCGTTCGACATTGCGCTCACACTATGTGGAAATCGGCCGCATGTAAATTGGTGATCACACGATGTCCGAATCAGGGACCGGGCAATCGACGTTCCCTTCCGGCAGTTGTCGCAAATGTGCCATGAATTCGCTGTGGGCCGCTCCGGCTCGGAGCGGCCCACGGATTCGCACCTCACGAATAAACCGCGATCAATCCTCCCCGGCGCTGATCGCCTGCGCTTCCTCGACGCTGTGCGGCTCGGGATCGTGATCGTCCACGTGGGCCAGGTGCGAACGTCCGGCCAATAGAACGATCACACCGACCGCGGTGCATGCCGCGCCGACCCAGAACGGCAGGGCCATATGTTCCTCGCCGAGCTTGCCGGCCAGGTAGGGCGCCGCGGCGCCGCCGACGAACCGGACGAAGCTGTACGCGGCCGAGGCGGTCGAACGCTCCACCGGCGCCGAGATCATCACGGCCTCGGTGATGAGGGTGTTGTTCACGCCCAGGAACAGTCCGGCCAGGACGGTGCCGACGATCAGCACGACCCTCTGGTCGGCGAAGATCGCCATCACCGCGAGATCCGCGGCGAACGAGGTCAGCGCCAGCGCGATCATCGGCACGGTGCCGAACCGGCGTTGCAGTTTCGGCGCGAGGAATACCGAGGCCAGCGCGAGCATCAGACCCCAGCCGAAGAAGATGAACCCGATCGAGTAGGTGCCCATGTTCAGCGGGAACGGGGTGTAGGCGAGCAGGGTGAAGAAGCCGTAGTTGTACAGCAGCGCGGTGATGCTCACCAGCAGCAGGCCGCGGTGCCGTAATGCCTTGAAGGGCGCGGTGATCGAGGTGTGCCGTGCCGGTTTCGTTGCCTGTGGGAGCAGGGCGACGATGGCGATGAAGGCCACGGCCATCAGCACCGAGACGCCGAAGAACGGTGCGCGCCAGCTGATCCCGCCGAGTACGCCGCCCACCAGCGGCCCGGCCGCGATGCCGATGCCCAGGGCGGCCTCGTAGAGGATGATCGCGCGGGCGACCCCGCCGGTCGCCGCGCCCACGATGGTGGCCAGTGCGGTCGCGATGAACAGCGCGTTGCCCAGGCCCCAGCCGGCGCGGAAGCCCACGATCTGCCCGACGGTGCTGGAACTACCGGCCAGCGCGGCGAATACGACGATGATCGCCAGGCCCGCCAGCAGGGTCTTCTTCGCGCCGAAGCGACTGGACACCATGCCCGTGATCAGCATGGCCACGCCGGTCACCAGCATGTAGCTGGTGAACAGCAACGTCACCTGCGAGGTGGATGCGTGCAGCTGTTCGCCGATCGGTTTCAAGATCGGATCGACCAGGCCGATGCCCATGAAGGCGATGACCGAGGCGAACGCGACGGCCCAGACGGATTTGGGCTGTTTCGCCCGGGTGGGGTGGGTGGTGTCCGGTGCGGCGGCGGTGTCGGCGCGCGGAGACACAGTGCTGCTCATCAGAGACGCTCCTGGGTGATCTGCTTGTTACGCGGCCGATTTCAGGGCCTCGAGCAGCTCGTCGAGCTCGCCGCGCAGGTGGGCGAGCCGGGCCGCGTCGAAGCCGGGCAATCGTGCCGTGAGGGCGGTGCCGATCGCGCGGCGGGACACGGCCAATCGGTCGCGTCCCGCCGGCGTCAGCGCGACGACCACTGCTCTGGAGTCGCCGGGATCTGCTGTGCGGCTGACCAATCCGGCTTTCGCCATCCTGCCGATCAGCGCCGTTGCCGTCGGCTGTGAACAGCCGTCGATCCGGGCGAACTCGCTGACCCGCAGGGCGCCCCGCTCGTCCAGGACCGAGAGCGCACGCAGCATCGCGTGCGGTAGATCGTCCTTGCGGAGCGCGCGGGCCAGCCGGGTCAGCTGCGCCACGGCGACCACGATGTCGACCGTGTGCTCCTCCCGGCGGGCGGGGGATTCGGATTCGACTGCCTGGTTCAACTGCACAGTACTAAATTACATAGGCTAACTATCTATGTACATAGGTTGGCTATGCAAAATGCTGTGAGTTCACCCACTGGCGCGGTGTCGCTCCCCCTCCTGGGCTGCATATACCCTGCTCGGTGCTCGGTGCTCGGTGCTCGGTGCTCGGTGCTCGGTGCTCGGTGCTCGGTGCTCGGTGCTCGGTGCTCGGTGCTCGGTGCTCGGTGCTCGGTGCTCGGTGCTCGGTGCTCGGTGCTCGGTGCTCGGTGCTCGGGCGGGCAACCCGACGGTTCGGGATTTCAAGGCTCGAGGCCCGCGGTTCGGGCCTCCGGGATATGGGGATCGGGTGGACGCGGGCGCGGGGGCGGCGACCGTTCGGCGAGGGCGCGATCGGCACCTCGTGTGCGGCAGCCGGCGAAGGCTGGTCGTGGTGTCCAGTGGGCGATACACCCGGGCTCAGGTCCGGGTTGATTGTCCGCACGTCGGTGCGGCGCCTCCCCGGTCCGGCTGGTTCACCCAGGTGAGACCCGTGTTTCACCCGCTCGCCGTCCTGCGTGACGCCTGGCGTCGCGATCGGTGGGGTGAGTGTGCCGCACAGCTCGATCGGCGCACCTTGTTTGAACGCGGGATGCTCGGGAATTGCGAATTCATTGCAACCAACAACGTTGGGATACACCATGATTGCACTCGTCGGATTGATCGTATTGATTGCTGCCGTGGTCGCCGGAGTCGCGGCAGTGACCGGAAACATCGGCCAAAGTCATCTTCTGACAACAGATTTCAACATCTTCAACCAGCACTACACCGGCTCGGCCGGCGAGGTGTTCGCCGCGGGCATCGTCGTCGGCGCGGTCGCCGCGATCGGTGTGGCGCTGCTGCTGGTGGGGACCCTGACCACGACCCGCCGCCACTGGGCGACCCGCCGCGAGCTGCGCCGGTCGCGGCGTGAGATCGATGCCACGCGACGGGATCTCGACGGCGCCACACCCGGAAAGACCCGCGCCGTGACGACGCGCGGGGCCCAGCCGCAAGCCTGATGCGCAGGAGCCGGGGTCCGTGGTGAAGAGCGGCCCCGCAGCCTCATCCTGCCGCTGATGCGGACGGCAGCTTCTCTCGAACGAACGAGGGGTGGACCCGCGGGTCCACCCCTCGTCTCGGGTCCGGACTAGACCGGGCGGGCCAGGGGACGCGCGGGATGACCGAACAATTGGGCGTCACCGTGGGCGCGCTTGAAATACAGGTGCGCCTCGTGCTCCCAGGTGATGGCTATGCCGCCGTGCATCTGCACGGTCTCGCCGACGATCGCGGAGAAGGCGTGCGAGCAGTGGATGCGGGCGGCCGCGATGTCCAGCGGATCGGCGGCGCCCTCGGCGAGATCCGCGATGACGGCGTAGGCGACCGACCGGGCCGATTCCACCAGCACGTACATATCGGCCATACGGTGCTTGAGAGCCTGGAAACTGCCGATCGGGCGGCCGAACTGCACCCGGGACTTGCTGTATTCGACCGTCATCTGCAAGCAGGCATCGGCAGCGCCGACCTGTTCGGCCGCGATTGCGGCCCAGGCGATTTCGCGCAAGCGAGTGATCGCAGCCGCATCGCCGCCCAGAGCGTGCGCGGGTGCGGCGGTGAAGGTGATCTCGGTCAGGCGGCGGGTCGGGTCCATCACCGGTGCGGCGGTGCGGGTGAGTTCGGTTGCGGCGGCGTCGATTTCGTACAGGCCGTCGGAGGTGACCACGATCAGGGTGTCGGCGGTCTCGCCGTCGAGTACGTAATGTGCTGTGCCGGTGAGCTTTCCGTCTTCGACGCGAACTCCAGGCTCATCCCAGCCCGCCGCGCTCGCCCAGCAGACCCCGAGTGTGCGGGCGCCCTCGGCGACGTCGGGCAACAGCCGCTCGCACGCCTCGGTATCGCCCGCGAGCAACAGCGCCTGCACGCCCAGCACCGCGGAGCCGAGCATCGGCGGCGTGTGCAGAGTGCGGCCGAGTTCCTCGACCACCGTGAGCGCCTCGACCAAGCCGGCCCCGATCCCGCCGTACTCCTCCGGAACGGCCAGCGCGGCCACCCCGACCTGCTCACACAGCAGCGCCCACAGCGCCGGGTCGTAACCGGCCTCACTGTCGATCGCCCGGCGCAGCACAGCGCGATCACCGTGCTTGGTCAGCACCGCGCGCACGGTGCTCACCAGTTCCTGCAGTTCGGCCGTGCTGCTCACGGTGTTCCTCCTGTGTTCTCGGCGGGGGAGACGCTCATGCGGCATCCGGATCGCGCAGGGCGGCGGCCACTCGCGAACGATGGAAATCGACTGTGCCCCAAGCAGATTGCAACGCGGTAACCTTGGCGAGCCATAGCGACAGGTCGAATTCGGCGGTATAGCCGATCGCGCCGTGGACCTGCAGGGCGATGCGCGCGGTGCGGTAGGCGGCGTCGGCGCAGGCGATCTTGGCCGCCGAGATGTCGCGGGAGTTGGGTTCGAGGGCGGCGCGATACAGCAGCGGCTGGGCCATTTCGAGGCCGATCAGGGCATTGGCTAGGTGGTGTTTGATCGCCTGGTATTGGCCGATCGGCTTGCCGAACTGATGCCGCTGCTTGACGTACGCGACGCTGGTATCCAGCAGTGCCCGGCCCGCGCCGAGCAGCACCGCGGCGGTCGCCAGGACACCGGCGTCGAATGCCGTCGCGGCCGCCGCGCGCACCGAATCACCTTCGGCGAGAAGCTCGTCGGGAGAGACGGAGAACAACCGGCGGGCCCGGTCGACGGACCGGATGCTCGCCGTGCGTCGCGCGGTGTACAGCCGGTCGCCGTCGACGAGCAGGATCACCTCGGCGGCATCGGCATCCACCGCGGGCTGATCGGGGGACAGCGCGAGGGTGCCCAGGGAGCTTCCCTCGGCGAACGCGCCGAGCCAGCGTCCGGCCGGCACGCTGTCCGGAAGCGCTTGCAGCAGTGCGGGTATCGCGGCAGCGGTCTCCACCAGCGGGCCGGGCACGGCGGCGCGGCCGAATTCGGTGAAGGCGACCACGGAGTCGATCGTCTCCGCGCCCATACCGTCGTACGCCTCGTCGATCGCCAGGCCGAGGGCGCCCGCGCCGGCGAGCTGGCGGATCAGTCCGCGCCCGCCGTGCTGGTCGCCGCCGCCCCAGGCGCGGATGATGCCGGGCGTTCCGGCCGCATCGCTCATCTTGCGCAGACTGTCGGCGAAGTCGCGCTGTTCGGGAGAAAGTGCAAATCTCATCGATCGGTCCAATCGGGGTCGGGCGAGTTCAGCGGGGCAGGCCGAGCAGGCGTTCGGCGATGATGTTGCGCTGAATCTCGTTGGTGCCCGCGTAGATCGGGCCCGCGAGGGAGAACAGGTAACCATCGGTCCAGGCGCTCTCCTGTTCGGCGGCGGGGCCGAGCAGTTCCAGGGCCGTCTCGTGCATGGCGATGTCCAGGTCGGACCAGAACACCTTGTTGACCGAGGATTCCGCGCCGAGCTTGCCGCCCTCGGACAGCCGGGTGACGGTCGCGAAGGTGTTGAGCCGATACGCCTCGGCCCCGATCCAGGCGTCCACCACGCGATTTCGCGACGCGGTGTCGCTCGCGTCGGTATTCGAACGCCACAGTTCGATGAGCCGTTCGGCAGTAGCGCTGAACCGGCCCGGACTGCGCAGCGACAGTCCGCGCTCATTGCTGGAGGTCGCCATCGCGACGCGCCAGCCGTCGTTCGGCTCACCGATGACGTCGCGGTCGGGCACGAAGACGTTGTCCAGGAAGATCTCCGCGAAGCCGGGTTCGCCGTCGAGCTGCGGGATCGGCCGCACGGTGACCCCGTCCGCGGACAGCGGGAACATCACGTAGGTCAGCCCGCGATGACGTCCCCGGGGGGTGCGGTCAGGCCCGGAGGCGGCAGCTTGCGTAACCACGGAGGGACCCGCACCCCCCGAATCGGACCCCGCCTCGGGATCGCTGCGGAACAGCCCGAATCCCCAGTCCGCGAAGGAGGCTCGTGAACTCCAGGTCTTCTGCCCGTTGAGCACCCAGCCGCCCTCGGCGCGTCTGGCGCTGGACCGGATACCGGCCAGATCGCTGCCCGCCTCGGGCTCGGACCATGCCTGCGCCCAGATATCTTCTCCCCGAGCCATTCTCGGCAGGATCCGGGCGAGCTGCTCGGGCGTGCCGTGTTCGAACAACGTCGGTGCGAGCAGGAAGATCCCATTCTGGCTGACGCGTCCGGGCGCACCGGCCGCGTAGTACTCCTGCTCGAACAGAACCCATTCCAGCAGGGAGACATCGCGTCCGCCGTATTCGCGCGGCCAGGCGACCACCGAGAGCCGGGCCTGGGCCAGGGTGGCCTCCCAGCGCCGGTGCGCCTCGAAGCCCTCCTCGGTGTCCATCGACGGCAGTGGCGTCGCCGGGACGTTGGCGCGCAGGAATTCACGCACCTCCAGCTGGAATTGCTCTGCGGCGGAATCGAGTTCGAGATCCATCTAATTCGCCCTGTTCTCTGCGGTGCTCGCGTCAGGTCCGGCGGCGGCTCGGGTAACCACGAAGGGCTCGCGAGCGCCGCGATCGGACTCGGTGGGTACGGTGGCGGTGGTCTTCATCGACCGGTCACGATTTCTCTTCGCGTAGTTGCCGTTTGAGCACTTTCCCGGCCGCGCTGTAGGGCAGTTCGTCGCGGAACTCCACATAGCGCGGGACCTTGAAATTGGCGAGCGTCTGCTTCGCGTGCGCGATCACGTCCTCGGCGGTGAGCGTCGAGCCCGGACGCCGCACGATGAACGCCTTGCCGACTTCACCCATGCGCTCGTCCGGCGCGCCGATCACCGCGGAGTCCGCGACGCCGTCCAAGCGGGCCAGGACCTGTTCGACCTCGGCGGGATAGACATTGAATCCGCCGCTGATGTAGAGGTCCTTGAGCCGGTCGGTGATCTTCAGATAGCCGCGCTCGTCGAGGACGCCGACATCGCCGGTGTGCAGCCAGCCCCCGGAATCGATGGTCTTGGCGGTGTTCTCGGGATCGTCCAGGTAGCCCAGCATGACGTTGGGCCCGCGCAGCAGAACTTCGCCCTGGTCGCCTATGCGCACCTCGAAGTCCGCGATCGGGCCGCCGGAGGTGTTGGCGACCGTCTCCGCGTCGTCGTCGGGCCGGCACATGGTGCCGAATCCGGCGGATTCGGACAGCCCGTAAGCGGTGACCACGACGTCGAATTCCAGTTCGCCGCGCATTCTTTCGATCAGCACCACCGGAACGGTCGCCGCGCCGGTGACCGCGACCCGCAGGCTGCTCAGGTCGAAATCCGCGCGGGCGGGGTGGTCCAGGATGGTCTGGTAGATCGTCGGGGGACCGGTCAGCACGGTGATCCGCAACTCGTGCACCATCCGCATCGCCTGCGGCACATCGAAACTCGCCTGCGGCACGATGGTCGCGCCGGTCACCAGACAGGCGAGCATCGCGGCCTTGTAACCGAAGTTGTGGAAGAACGGCGGAATGACCAGGTATCGGTCCTCGCTGTGCAACGTCGAGCACGCCACCCACGCGCGGACCACGCTCAGCGCCTGCCGGTGCGCGACGAGGGTGCCCTTGCTGCGACCGGTGGTGCCCGAGGTGAACAGGATGTCCGAAATATCCTCGGGATCAACCGATTCCCCGCGCGCGAGGACGTCCTCGCGGGAGACTCCCGCCGATACCGCGGCCAGTTCGGACCAGGGCAGCACCGCCGTATCCGAGCCCGTGCCTTCCGAACTCCACTCGGCGGGTTCCACCGGCATAACGATGATCGTCTCGATATCCAGATCCGGTGCCGCAGTTCGCAATTCGGCCAGCCGATCGCGCCCGAGGAATGGGCCCGAGATGAACAGCGCCTTGGCGTGCACCCGCTCGAGCACATCGATGGCCTCATCGGCGACGTACCGGGTGTTCAGCGGGACCAGCGCCGCGCCGGTGTAATGCGAGGCGAGCGCGGCGACGACCCAGTGATACGTGTTCGGGGCCCAGATCGAGATGCGGTCGCCGCGCCGCACGCCGCGGGCGATCAGCGCGCCCGCGACCTCTTGGACCTGGTCGAGCAGCTGGATCCAGCTCAGCTGCACCTCGCCGTCGTGGACGGCCGGTGCGTCGCCGTAGGCGCGCGCCGCATCGTGCAGGGCCCGGGGGGTGGTCTGCGAAAGGGTGGTCACGGGCGTCCTCCCGCGGCGAGCCGCGTTTCGAAACTGTCGGTCTACAAAGCAAGTGCTTGGTAGGTTACTCTACCGGAGTGAGTGTGATCCAGACCCCCGATGCCGCGGCCGGTAGCGATACCTCCGCGGATCTGAAGTTCCGCGCCGACGTGCGCGAATGGCTGGTCGAGAACCTCGAGGGCGAGTTCCGCGAGCTGCGCGGACTGGGTGGGCCCGGTCGCGAGCACGAGGCGTTCGACGAGCGGCTCGAATGGGACCGCCACCTGGCCGCGGCCGGTTGGACCTGCCTGGGCTGGCCAGAACAGTACGGCGGCCGCGACGCGACCCTGCGCCAGCAGGTGATCTTCCACGAGGAATACGCCAAGGCCGATGCGCCCAGCCGCGTGTCGCATCTGGGTGAGGAGCTGCTCGGGCCGACGCTGCTGGCGTTCGGCACCGAGGAGCAGAAGCAGCGCTTCCTGCCCGGCATCCGCTCGGTCACCGAACTATGGTGTCAGGGTTATTCCGAGCCGGGGGCCGGTTCCGACCTGGCCGCGGTGACCACCTCGGCGCGGCTCGAGGGTGACGAGTGGCGGATCAACGGTCAGAAGATCTGGACCTCGCTGGCGCATCTGGCGGACTGGTGTTTCGTCATCGCGCGCACCGAACCGGGATCGAGCCGGCATCACGGCCTGTCGTATCTGCTGGTGCCGATGAAGCAGGACGGCGTCGAGGTGCGCCCGATCATCCAGCTCACCGGCACGGCCGAATTCAACGAGGTGTTCTTCGACGACGCCCGCACCGAGGCGAGTCTCGTGGTCGGCGAGCCGGGTAAGGGCTGGGGCGTGGCCATGGGCACCCTGACCTTCGAGCGCGGCATTTCCACTGTCGGACAACAGATCCGGTTCGCCCGGGAGCTGGCCGATCTGGAGGCGATCGCTCGCGACAACGGCGCGTTGCAGAATCCGGTGATCGCCGAACGCATCGATCAGGCGTGGGTGGGTCTGCGCGTGCTGCGGGCACATGCGTTGCGCACCTTGGCATCCGCGCACGAGAACGTCGACGCCCGCGCAGTGTCGAACGGCGGCACTCGGGGGCCTTCCGTGGTTACGCAAGCTGCCGCCTCCAGGCCTGACCCGAGTGCGGCGGCAGCCGGACAGGCGTCGGTCTCGAAGTTGTTGTGGGCCAACTGGCATCGCGACCTCGGCGAACTCGCCATGGACGTACTCGGCGCCCCGGGCCTGATCGCGCAGAGTCCGATGGGCGGCCTCCCGGGGCCTTCCGTGGTTACGCAAGCTGCCGCCTCCGGGCCCGCCGGTCGGCCGCCGGCGGACGACCTGAACGAATGGCAGCGACTGTTCCTGTTCAGCCGCGCGGACACCATCTACGGCGGTTCGAACGAGGTGCAGCGCAACATCATCTCCGAACGCGTGCTCGGCCTCCCGCGTGAGGCCCGCTGACCCTTGACCGGACCGGCCGCACCCGGCCGGATCGACCGATCGGATGTGAAGATCCGATCAGACCTGGAGGAATCACAGTGACGGATCTTTCTGTTGCGCCGCAGCCGGTTTCGGGACACGGGCTGCTGGCCGGGAGGATTGCGGTGATCACCGCCGCGGCGGGGACCGGGATCGGATCGGCCACCGCGCGCCGCATGCTCGACGAAGGCGCCGACGTCGTCGTATCCGACTGGCACGAGCGGCGTTTGAAGCAGACCGAGGAGGAGTTGGCCGCGGCCTATCCGCAGCGCCGGGTGGCTTCGGCGGTCTGCGACGTCACCAGTTCCGAGCAGGTGGACGAGCTGATCGCCGCGGCCGCGAAAGCGTTGGGGCGCATCGACATTCTGGTCAACAACGCCGGATTGGGCGGTGAGACGCCGGTCGTCGACATGACCGACGAGCAGTGGGACCGCGTCCTGGACATCACCCTCAACGGCACGTTCCGTTGCACTCGCGCGGCCCTGAAGTACTTCCGCGAGGCCGGGCACGGCGGCGTCATCGTCAACAACGCCAGCGTTCTGGGCTGGCGCGCCCAGCACGGTCAGGCCCACTACGCCGCCGCCAAGGCCGGTGTCATGGCCCTGACCCGCTGCAGTGCGGTGGAAGCCGCGGACCTGGGCGTTCGCATCAACGCCGTGGCTCCGAGCATTGCCCGACACCCGTTCCTGGACAAGGTTTCCTCCACCGAACTCCTGGATCGCCTGGCCGCCGGAGAAGCTTTCGGTCGCGCCGCCGAACCCTGGGAAGTGGCCGCCACCATCGCCATGCTCGCCAGTGACTACACCTCGTACATGACCGGCGAGGTGGTCTCGGTCAGTAGCCAGCGGGCGTAGCCCGGCACGACCTTCCGGGGAATGCGCGAATCAGCTCTCGGAGGGTGTTTCGTCCTGGATCTGTGCCGGGCGGTTGGCGTTGATCTCGTCGCGGTGGGCCATGGCCCACTCGGCGAGGGAGACCAGCAGCGGTAGCAGCGTGCGCCCGAGCGCGGTCAGTTCGTATTCGACCCGGGGTGGCACCTCGGCGTAAGCAGTGCGGCTGACCAGGCCGTCCTCGACCAGGTGGGCGAGTGTCAGGGTGAGCATTCGCTGGGAGATGCCCGCTACGGCCCGACGTAGGTCGCCGAATCGCATCGGCCCCTCGCGCAGCGTGCCGATCACCAGCAGGCTCCACTTGTCGCCGATCCGATCCAGCACTTCCCGGACCGCGCCGCCTTCGGGTATCCGCACCGTCTTTCGTGTGACTTGCGTCATACCGAGGCTTCCTTCCTGGACACATACACGCATGTGCCTTTTGTCGCCGCATCGACGTTCACCCACGATATGACCACGTACTGACGGTGAGGATCGGGGAATACGGTGAACATCACGCTGTGGACAGCGCAGGGCCTGCTCGCGATCGCCTATCTGGTCGCCGGTGGGCTGAAGGTGGTGCGGTCGCGCGAGCAACTCGTGGCGACGGGGCGGCTGGATTGGATGAAGGACAACTCCGATGTAGCGGTGAAGGCGGTCGGCGCGGTCGAGATCCTCGGCGCACTCGGCGTTGTCCTGCCCGAGCTGACCGGAATCGCTCCCATCCTGACGCCGGTCGCCGCGGTCGGCCTGGTGCTGGTGCAGATCCTCGCGATGCGCGTGCACCTGACTCGCAACGAGCGACAACCCTTGCCCGCCAACGTGTTTCTGCTGTTGCTCGCGGCCTTCGTCGCGATCGGGCGGTTCCTCGGCTGAGCCTGTCGGCGATCCGTGCCGAACAGCGCGAACCCCGCTGGTCGCGTGCCCGGGTATCGAAGACCGTGCGGTCTCGTGTTGGCTATGATCGATTCTGCTCTTCGAGGTATCGCAGACAAGTTCGCAACCACAGAACGGAGAGATCTATGCCTGTGCGCGACACGTCTTGGCCGGCGGGGACCCCGTGTTGGGTCGACTGCCAAGTTGATGACCCGATCAAGGCGAGCGAGTTCTACTCCACCCTGTTCGGCTGGGAAGTCCAGGACAGCGGGCCGGATTCCGGCGGATACATCATGGCATCGATGAACGGCGCCGACGTTGCCGGAATCGGCCCCAAGCCGCAGCCCGGCATGCCCTCGGTATGGACCACCTATTTCGCCACCGAGGACAGTGAGGCTGTGACCAGGCGGGCTGTCGCCGCGGGCGGCCAGGTGCTGATGCCGCCGTTCGACGTACTCGACGGGGGCCGAATGGCGGTCCTGGCGGATCCCGGCGGCGCTGTGTTCGGTCTCTGGCAGGCTCGCGCACACAACGGCTCCGCCGCCTACAACCAGCACGGCGCGTACTGCTGGAACGAATTGCACACCCGCCAGTTCGACGTGGCGAAACAGTTCTACGCCGACGTTTTCGGCTACACCTATGCCGATGTCAGCGACGACGCGAATATGCGATACGCGATGTTCATCCCGCCCGGCGGTACCGAGGGGGTGGGTGGCATGAACGACGACACCCGCATGCCCGGCGAGCCGATGCCCGCCCACTGGCTGACCTGGTTCCAGTTCGACGGGGTCGACGACGCGGTGCAGCGCGTGGCGGAACTGGGCGGGACCGTGCTGATGCCTCCGACCGATTCACCGGCCGGAAGGATGGCGACGGTCGTGGCGCCGCAGGGTGAGATGTTCGGTCTCATCGACACGTCGGTTCGCGGCGGGTAACGCCGGGTCGCATTGGTTGCCGGTGAGGGCCGGTTCACTGTATTCGGCTGGCCCTCAACCGTTTTCCGCCACGCTGCCCAGCGCCCAGCCGATCGGAACAAGGCCGCGGCGGGTATCAACTCCACCCGCTCGATATCGGTGTTCGACGCTTTCATCGCCATATGGCGACGCCGGTCCACGGCCGCGGCTCTCACCACGTGTCGGGTTCGTCTTCACGGAGACGCTGGAGGGCTCGTTCGATCCAGGTTTCCAAAGTCGTGGTGAGGTCCTGCGGGCTGGCGGGGCGCACGGTGAGATGCTCCCGGGTGCGTTGTTGCAGGTAGCGGCCGTCTCGGGCGATATCGACCCAATGGACGGCGTACCACGGATCGAGGGTGTGGAAGATCGATCCGGTGAACAGCTCCGCGCTGCCACCGCCGTCGACGGGACGCCGGGATATGCGGTCGTAGCGGTCGCGGGGGGTATTGCGGCTGAAACCCTGGGCGGGCCGGCGGATGTCCTCCAGGTGGAAGGTCTCCGGCTTTTCCCGGCCCGGTGGAAAGGACGGCACGATGGTCGCCAAGCGGGAGGCCAGCTGTTCGGTCCGGAACAGGCGGCAGCGCACAGTGCCGTCGATGCTGTCCCGGGGCCCGGGATCGGCCGTCTGGGTGAGCATCATCGCGTTGAATCTCGTTCGCGCGCCGATGATTCGGTAATCCTTCGGCTTGCCGCGGCCGAGCGTCGTGGACTGCCCGAGAATCTGGATGCGCAGATCGGCCTCGGTCAGGGTCTGGAAGGCGAGTTCGATGAGGTTGCGTTCGTCCGCGTCGTACCGGCCGTGCACCTGCCGACGGTGCGAACGGACCTCGTCCTGGGTCGGGAAGCGGCTGGTGTAGCTCAGCGGGCTCGGCAGCCGATCGCGCGCCTCGCCGAGCCACAGGGCAGCGAAATCATCGGGCTCCCAACTCCATTCGGCCATGCAACATCCTTCGATCACGAATTCCGGTTACCTGAATACCGGAACGACAGTGGAACATGCGCCGGAGCGGCCCCGGCATCAGCGAGGCGTCCGGAAGGCAAGGGGCGCAACGGATCCGGCGCTCAGCCGCGGGTATCGGGATCTCGGTCGAAATCCCCGCCGATGACGCCGCCCGGAATGCTCTTGGGCGTCGGACCGAGCAGTTCCTCGGCGTTCTCCATATTGCGCAGCCAGTCCGGGAGCGAGTGCTCTTTGTCGTCCTCGCCCTTACCTTTACCGGCCGCGCCGCCGATTCCGCCCATACCGGCCATATTGCTGGTCGTGCCAGCGGCTTTCGCAGCTTTCGCGGCCGCCGTGGCGGCGTTGGATCCGGTCCCCGACACACTCTTGCCCAGCCCGCCGCCGGTCGCCGAGCCCAACCCGTTCAACGCGCTGTCCCCACCCGACCCGCTGCCGACCCCGCTGTAATTGCTCGGCGTGGTGGAGATCGGCGAGGTCCCGCTGTAATAGCCGGCGGGCGTGGTCGCCATAGAACTCGAGTACCCGGACATCGACGGCATGGACGAGGAGCTGTAACCCGCCGTCGACATGGAATCCGACTGGCTCGACGAGGTACCCGACTGATTTCCGCTGTCACCGCTCGTACCGCTCTGACTCGGGCCGGGCTGGCTGGGGCCGGTGCCGGAGTTCGGTGTGTACGCGCTGGAACTGGTCGGGGTGTAGCTGTAGAGCGGGTTGCTGATCTCGTTCGGCTTGGGAATGACCGGAATCTTCTTGTCCGCGTCGACGAAGTTCTTGACGTAGTTGTTCTTCATCGCCTCGCGGGCGTCGTCGCGCGCCTGGTCGATCTTCTGCTTCGACCGGGAGCCGTGGTGCCAGAGGAAATCGCCGTCTTTGACGTTCCAGATGCTCACATGCTGTATCGGTACTGCGACACCGTTTTTGGTGTTGTTGACCCCGTCGACCGCGGCAGTCACCTGAGCGGACATGGCCTTCAACGCCTCGGTCAGATCCTCGGCGCGCTGGGCATAGTTGGAGATCGCAGTCCTGGAAGCTTCGGCGGCATTGCCCTGCCAGGCGGCCGAACTCGACTGGCGGATACGGGAGGCGAAGAAGTCCGCTGCGGCGGACCACTTGCTCGCTATATCGTTGTAGTGCTGAGCGGCAGTGTGTCCGTTGGAGGTGTTGAGCGGATTGAATTTATTGTAGATTTCCCAGTGAGAAAAGCTATCGGGGTTTTCACCTCCCCCGGGAATCTGTGCAGGTTCGTTGGTGACGGCCATCAGCTGGACTTCCCTACCGCACTGACCGTCACACGAGGCTGTACGCCGCTCTTGATGGGACTGGGCTCCAAATTTGCATTCAATCTCTTGTATTCGGCGGCGAACTTCTCGTCCTGTTGACAATACTGCTGAGCGATAGTGTGGTGGAGTGTCTGCAGGTCATCGATGATCTTGTAGTGCTGATCGAGTATATCGTACAGATTATCATTCGAATCGGTTGAAAGACCGACGCTCTTTGCTTTACTGCGAAATCTTGATACGAGAGTGTTTGCAGAAGTTAGTCCATCAGTGGACTCGCCGAGACCCCAGTGCGGCAATCTGGCGATTGCTTCTGCGAGACCTTGTAGTACAACTATTTCGTCTTTGAATGCTTTGCAGTCTCGCTCGATGTACACGAACTCGTCAGCATTGACCATCACATCCGGACTGAATTTTACGCTCAGGCTGCCGTTTTGGGCTTCGGTTATCAGACTGGCCAACGGCCCTGTTGGCTTACTATCATCTGCCATGGTGTGCTGGCCTCCCCTGGTGAATCGATTAAAGCTGGTGAATAGTGTACTCTAATTCTAGGCCGAGGCTGGCAACGTGGGTACCAGTTCTCCTGCAATTCTCTTGGCTATCTCGCAGGAGTCCTGAGTTCCGGTCGCCTTACGTGAGGCGGGGTTGTCGATCAGTATGTCGAGTCCGCCGCCCTTGACTGCAACGTTGATGTTGCAGTCGGCGCGTAAATCTGTCTGGTCGCTGGTGTAGTACGTCACTGCTTGACGGCCATCGATGGTCAGATGCTCGCCGACCTTATAGTCGCTGATTTTCTCGACCATTTGGACGGTCATGTTGGTGCTGCGGACATTTACACTGAACCCGTCGCTGTCGTGGGTTGTCCAAATGCAGCCCTTGAACTTGATCCCACCGTTTGCGTCCATGTCGGAGTTGGTGGGGCCTGGCTCGATCTGCTCGGCATTCATAACCGACTGTGGTAGCTGGCAACCATTCACCGACGTCGGCGCGGCCGGTGCGACGGTCGATGTCGCAGCAGCCGGCGATGAGTCGGCACTCGATGTTCCCCCACCGTCGTTGCACCCCGCCAGCAGCGCCGCCGCACCGACTCCCACTGCCGCACAACGGATTACGCGTCCCCAGTCGGTCATGTCGTCCTCTCGGCCCGGTACCACGATGAAGAAGGGCCGGATCGACTCCCACCCCCTCAACGGCTCGCATCGAACTTACCCGGTCACCGTGACCGCTTCAATACACTTGCGCTTCGCCACTCCCGAGCGATGATCGGAGGTCTGTGGATGTCCGGAAGGGAGTACTTTCCCGGATGATCTGAAAGTCAACAGGTTTCGATCGTATCGGGGCGGCCGCCAGGCGAGAAGGTTTGTCCCATGGTCGCGGTAATCGACGGTGGCGCGGTGTCCGATCAGGACGGTGTTGCGGTCGGGGTGTCGGGTTCACCGGTCGGCGCCCCCGAACTCGTCGCTCTCGTCCGCGTCGGCGCGCTCTTCCGCAGGGGCACTTTGCTCGAACGGCCCCGTGACATCACCCTGGCTGGCCCGGCCGACACCGGAACGGAGGTCGCCTGACTGTCCTGCCTCACTGGGGTGAGGCAGGGTCGGTTCGCTGATCTACGGTGTCTCGGAATCGCGTGACGGATAACCGGTCGAGTGTGTCTCATTGAATCGCCAGGTAGATCATGTAATTGCTGTGGCGCGACGTTTCTGGGACGAGCTGGGTGAATCAAGTCTGGCCCGGTCATTCCGGTAGCAGGCTGTCGACCAAGGCGCGGGCGAACTCGTCGGCGGGCTGGTCGGCGAGATGCTCGCCCTCGAACTCGATCAGGAAGGCGCGCTGGAAGCAGGCGCCGAGCAGGGCCGCGGCGAGCATGTCGGGTCGGTTTGTTCCGATAAGCCTGCCCAGTCGCTGCTCGGCGTGCAGGTAGTCGGCGAGCGCCGACAGCGCCAGGTGCGGGCCCAATCCGGCGGCGCGCAGCATCTGCTGGTGCCGGGCCAGCAGGTCCGGTTGGGCGAAGACCGCGCCCAGCATCGGCGCGAGATCCCGGTAGAACGCCACAGCGTGGGCGGCGACCTCCTGCAGTCGGACGCGGACAGTGCCGGTGCCCACCTGGTCGGCCAATCCAGCGAGGTAGCCGACGAACTCGGCGGGCAGCCGTTCGCGCATGACGGTGAGGAACAGCTCCTCCTTGTCCTGGAAGTGCTTGTACAGCGTGGCCTCGGAAAAGCCGGCAGCACGGGCGATCTCCTTGGTGGTGGCGTTGGCCAGACCGCGCTCGGTCATCACCGTGGAGGCGGCATCCAGGATCCGGGCCCGGGTCGACTGCGCCCGCGGCGAGGCTGCCTCTGTCTCACTCATCCGTGCTCTTCTCCTCACGCCGTCGGTGTGTTACGTCATGCCTTGACACGATAGCAAGTACTCACTCACCATTGGTGAGTAAATACTTACTACCCAAGTGAGGTGGTGGCTCATGCTGAGCCAGCAGCGAAAGCGACGCCTGGTCAATGCCGTGAACTTTGTGATCATCGGGCTGCAGCGAGTCGATATAGCGTTCGGGCCCATACAGGTACTGACCGTCGCCGGACGGCACACCGGCCGCTTGCGCACATTCGTGATCGCGGTCGTGCCCGTGGCGGGTCAGCGCTACATCGTGCAGGCCTTCCCGAAGGCGGCCTGGGTCGCCAATGCCCGAGCGGCCGACCTGGTTACGCTGACCCGCGGCCGGCGATCAACCCAGGTACGGCTGGTCGAGCTACCGGTCGAAGCGCGCCGCCCGGTGCTGCGCCAACTGGTGACGGAAAGCCCGGCCGGTATCGGCAAGAGCTATGTCGACAACGGGCTGTCCCCGAGCCCATCGCCCGACGACGTCGCTGCGAGCGCCGAGCGCATCGCGGTGTTCCGGGTCGAGGCGGTGTGAGGCCATGACCCGAGAATCCGATGCGGCCCAGACCATTTCGGCAGACGGTGCACCCCGTATGCCCATCCGCGTCGCGTGCGCCGGTGACAGTCTCACGAAAGCCGACGTCAGCGCGGACTATCTGGCAATCCTGCGGCAGCGGTTCGCCGGGGAGGGCTATGTCTTCACCAATCATGGCGTCAATGCCGACCATGCCTACAACCTGCGGATGCGGTTGGCGCCGATCATCGCGGAGCAGCCGGACTTCGTGACCGTGCTCATCGGCACCAACGATGCGCGGGTGACCCTCAGTGACAAGGATCTTCGCGCCGCGATCAAGGCGAAGCAACTCCCGCGGAAGCCGACGCCGCAGTGGTATCGGGAGAGTCTCACCGCTGTCGTCGATATCCTCCAGCAGCAGACGGACGCCGACATCGCGGTGCTCTCGCTACCCACCATGGGAGAAGAGTTGGGCTCGGCGCCGGTGGCGCGAGCCGGCGAGTACAGTGCCATCGCCTGCGACGTCGCCGCAGCCGCCGGTGTGGCCTACCTGCCGCTGTACGAGCATCAACTGGAATACCTTCGAGCACAACGACGCACGCCGGGCATGCGGTTCCAAACCGGCCGGCGGCCGTCCGCGACTGCGGCGATTCAGCATTTCGTGCTCCGGCGAAGCTTCGACGCCATCTCCGCCCGCCGCGGCCTGCAATTGACCACCGACGGCATCCACCAGAACACCCGCGGCGCCACCATGATCGCCGACCTCATCACCGAACACCTCAGGCCTGCCGATGACGATGGATGCGATGCTGGGCTCGTCACCGATATCTCCAGCCCCGCCCTTCATCCGACGTTCCGGGTGCAGTCCGCCCGCAGGTCCGTCGTTCATGGCAGGTAATCATTTGCCGTCCAAGCACTCTCGGATACTCGGCATTGTCGAACTCGCCATCGGTCTCGATGAGAGGAGCGTCAGGTTCGTCGTGTGGATGGTCGTTCCGCTGCGGTTTCCGTCGCACGTGGAGTAGACGCATCCCTTCCGGGCAGCGCACACGTGAATTCCGGTGATTCGGCCGGGGAGAAGACCCGACTGGTACAGGTCCTGCCACAGGCGCTGGCGCTGTGGTGTGAACGGGTTGCGACACATGACCCGGGCGAGACGGTGCGGGATTTCGCGATCACCATCGTCCGGTCCGGCCATCGAGGTTTCCCGCCCGTCAAGCCATTACGGCGCCGGGCTTCTGCGCGGGCGGATGGATGACGCCGTCGACGTAGCTGCTGCCCGGCGGGTACTCGTGCCGGCGCACCGCATCACCCGAGTTGCCCTCGATGGTGTAGATGTTGCCGTGCGAGTCGACCTTTTCCACCACGCCGATGTGACCGACGTCGTTCAGGACGATGAGATCGCCGACCCGGGCGCCGGACGCTCGGTCGGCAAGCCCGTGGCGCTTGGCATCGGCCCAGATCGTGGGCACGTAGGTGGTGCTGGTGGTCCAGTTCAACGGTAGGTGCGCCTGCCTCCAGGCCCAGGTGGCGAAGGACGCGCACCACGGCCCGCCGATGTCGTACGCCTTGTGGCCCGGCAGGTGGTTGCTGCTGCCCAATTCGTGAACGCCGAGCTGGGACATCGCGGCTTGTACCGCACCGGAAGCGCCGGGAGCCAACGGAATCGGGATGATGCTGCCGGTCCTGGGCGCGAACGGGTATGGCCCATCCCCACCTACGCCGCCGGACGGATACGTCAAGCCGGGGTGGTAGGTCGGAGCCGAATTCTCGATGACCTGCTTCTGGTGATGGATCTGCTTCCTGGCGGAGCTGACCTTGCCGTGCACGTAGTCGACGGCGTCGAGGGCGGCGGTGATCACGGTCCGTTGCTGACTCGGCGTAAGCGGTGCGCCGCTCTTGTTCCTCTTCGACATTTCCGCGAGCGCGCCCTGGAGTTGGCGCACCTTGCTCATGCAGGCGGTGAAGGTCCCGTTCGATATGTCGAAGGTCGAGTAGGAGGCCTTGCGGACGTCCTCGTTGTGGCTGCTGATCGCCAGCTTGGCGGCGCGTATCTGCTGTAGCGACGAGGCGTAGCTGTCGACCATGACGGCATGATCGTGTTTGTCGTCCAGCCCGTCCTGGAGCAGTCCGCGACTACCCAGTTCGTGCAGCAGGTCCGGCTGTTCCGACGGCTTCCCCGACGCAAGCAACCCGATCGATTGACGCAGCGCCGTCTGCACCATGTCGAGAACGGCGATGAGGCCCGTCCGCGCCCCGTTCGGCGGCGTCAGCGTTATTTCGTTGATGTCGAATGTGTTCGGGCTCATCGTGATCCCACGGGCCGGCCGATCCGGTATCGATGGCCGGTGCTCGCGACGCAACGGGCCTGTGGCCCGCGCCGATTCGACGGCTCGGTGTCAGCGGGCGGTACCTCTGCCGCCTCGGGAGAAGTCATCGCGGTCCCCTCATGAGCAAGCGACCGGTCGGCGATGCGGCGGTCAGTGTGATGCAAAGAAACTTGCATTTCCCTCATCATAAGCAAATTCTATTGCAGATACTCTCCGTATGTGAGGGAGTCGAACCACCTTCGTCCAGATCGGGCTCATTCGCGCCCACCGAAACGGCGGTCCCCCAGGGAGATTCGTCGTCGGTGGTGTTCGTCGGGTCATATCCAGCGGGTCAGTTCCGGACGGGCGAGTTCGCACCAGAGGACCGTGCGGCCGTGGTGTTCGTGACGACCGCAGTGGTGGGCTATGTGCTCCACCTGGGCGGAGATGAGGTTGTCGGCTGCGGAGATGAGGTGGGCGTTCTCGGGGGAGTCGTGCACTTCGATGACGAGGCGGCCCGCGGAGAGGGCTCGCAGGCGCAGGGTGAGGCGGGTTATCCGGCTCGAGTCGTCGTCGGCTACGGCGGCCACGAAGGCTTTGACCAGTTCGTAGGTGACCAGGACGCTGTCGAAGAGGACGTCGTGCCACCACCAGGCGGTCAGTTTCCTGCGGACGAACCATCCGGCGACGGTCACCGCATTCCATTGGGCCGCAAGGTCTATGCGCTCGCTGCCCGCGCCCGGGAACGTGCCCGGCGGCGGCATGCCCTGACCGGCACCGGCGCGGGATGCCATGTGGGCGGCGACCATTCCCAATTTTCCTGCGAGGATGTTGATTTCGCGGTTGTCCAGGAGTTCGGCCACGGCGTCCAGGGTGGCGTGGTCGCACCAGGCGACTCGCCGAATCTCATCTCGAACGAGGTGAATCCTGTTGTCTCCGTTCATATATCCGCCTGCCGGACGGATGGGGTGAATGGGTGCAGTTGAGGACCGGTGAGGTCGGGCACCCTCCGACGACCGGCGTGGATCTCCGACACCAGATCCTCATAGGCGACGGCGAGTTCGGACATGCGCCGCCAGAGGTAATGCCGATGCAGTTCCAGAATCCCTCGCTCCGAACCGGCTTGTGCCGCGATCGAATATTCCGCGATTCGGTCTATCACCATACCGACGGTCTCGGTATGCAGGAACGGTGCATTCGGTGTCTGCATGCCGCTTGCCGACAGCCAGCGATCGACTTCCCGCACTGCATTCCGGCGAGCTTTATCAATTGCTGGAATATCCGGATTGGAATGGTCCAAACGATCCTGATGCAGACGCGCCAATTCTCGACATGCGAGTAGTACCGGATGACTCGGTATCGCGGTGCCGGTGCACGCCTGGACAAGCAGAACTTTCGAGGGGAGTGCGATCATGCCGTCCCCTCCAACGGCACGATCCGCGCGGCAGGCACATGCTGTGGCCGGCGACATAACGCCAGGTAAGGCATCATCGCAGGAAAATCGATGTTCGCACACCGCCCAGCCGTCGAATGTCCAACAAGGACAGCATCTTTCGCTCGAACTGATGATCGATTCACTCTTGTCGAGACCTCTGATCGCGTGGTAATCATGGAGTTCCCCGGAATTGAGTCGGAAATTGTTGGTCGAACGCCCGGAAACCTGGCCGGTGGGCGGAGCGTTCGAGACCACCCATCGGGTGCGCGATCCATGTCACACCTGATTCTCTGAACGCACAAGCATTTTCGGAAAATTTGGCGACTTCGTAAAAACGAAGTCTGAGCCCAATGGCGGACATGTCCGCCGGTCATGATTGGAGACAGTCGATGCCAGCGCAACCGAATACAGTGTCAGTTCCACGCCGACAGGTCGCGCAGATCCTGACTAGACTCCACCGGGAGTCGGGACTCTACATCAAGGATGTGGCTGAGCAGATCAACCTCCACCACACGACGGTGTCGAAGATGCTCAAGGGGGAGCCGTGCAAGCTCAAGCCGATTTACATCGACAAGATGTGCGACGTCTACCGGGCGTCGGCGCAGACCCGCGCAGACCTCAAAAGCCTTGCGATCGAGGCTGAGACAGCCAGGGACTGGTGGTACAGCTTCAATGATGTTGTCTCACCCGACAAGCTGGACGTCTACATCAACCTCGAAAGTGCGGCAACGACTCTCACGATGTATCAGAGTGCTCGGATACCAGGACTACTGCAGACCGAGGAGTACGCACGGGCCTTGTTGCGAACCAGTCCGGACCTGACCCCAGAGGAGATCGAGCGGCATGTCCAGGTTCGTATGCGTAGGCAAGCCATCCTGGCTGAGTCCAACACAACGCTCAACACGATTCTGGACGAGAGCGTGGTCCGCCGCCCGCTCGGAGACCCAAGCCTCACTCAGCGCCATGTGCGTCGTATTGTCGAATTGTCGGTGCTGCCCAACATCACCATTCGGCTCGTGCCGTTCGACGCTGGGATCTACCGAGGGACGGAGGTCGGCCCCTTCGTCATCCTCGAATTCGAGGATCCCGTGAAGCAAATCCCGGAGGCTCCCGTGGTCTACGTTGAGACTGGAGCCGGGAGCGGAAATCTGTTTCTCCAGAAGCGGGACCAAGTAGAGCGGTATCGTCGATCTTGGGCTGAGATAGACCGGGTCGCACTGAGCGCCAACAAGACCCGCGACCAGCTTGCCGAGATCGCAAAGGGGTTTCCGCGATGAACAAGTCGCCAGTCGAGTGGTTCAAGAGCCACTACAGCCAGCAAGGCGGTGAGTGTGTGGAAGTCGCATTCCTGTCTCTGGACACCGTCTCTGTCCGTGACTCGAAGAATCCCAACGGCCCTGCTCTGTCCTTCACATCGTCCGAGTGGGATGCCTTCACTGCCACACTTCGGTCAGGCTCGCTCGCCGATCCCGCCTGAGCTCATTCGCGCGAATCCTGCTGTGTAAGTGAGAGGTTCGTACCGCAACCAATTTCTGTAGTGCGGTGTTCAGGTCGGTGACTTCCCGGGCGATGGTGTCTACGGCCCGGGCCGCCAGTTGTGGGCCGATCCGGCCGAGGGGATCGGCGGTCGAGGCCGGTCGGCGACACTAGGCCGCCTCCTGAACGAGGTCGCTGCTCTCGAGCCTTCGTCGCGTCGCGGTTCATCGCGGTCGAAAGTGGTGGGGCTTCCGTTGATGCCGAGGCGATGTGGTGAGTGTCGGGTCCGCACGGGCTTTTCGCATCATCGAGAGCGACCGAACGGTCAGCACAACCGGCGCTACTCGAGTGTGCGCCGGCAGCTGTTCGCGATCGCGGCAATCGGTCTGTCGTGCCCGCGAGGAGGTCCTCGTTCTGTCAGTGATGTGTCACCAGGTCGCGGTGCGCCTTCGGCGTCGGGCGGGATGGCGACGGTCACTGCCGATCCTTCCGGGGCTTGCGGGGATGGAGGGATTCGCCGCGAGCGAGCATGTCGACGTACTCTGCCAGCTTGCGAGCCCGGGTCGCCGGGCGCTTGACGGTGTTGAGCCGGTAGGCGATGGCGTAGCGATTGGCTGCGTCCAACTGGTCGAACGTCGCGGCCGCGGCGGAATTGGCTGCCAGCGCCCGCGCTAGATCGGGCGGGGTCTGCATGTCGGCCTGCCCGCGGTAGGCCGCCTGCCACCGTCCTCGAGCCTTGGCCGCGTCGACGGCCGCGATTCCGGCCGACTGCATCCGGCCGGCTTCGGTAAGGCGGGCGACGTGCTCGACGTTCCTGGCGGACCAGGGGCTGCCTGGTCGGCGCGGTGTGAAGCGCTGGCGATAGCTGTCGTCGTCACGTCGTGCGATCTGCCCATCGATCCAGCCGAAGCAGAGCGCCTCGTCGAGGGCTTGCGCGTAGGTCAGGGCCGTCGTCCGACCGCCCTTCTTGTGCAGCACCAGCCAGACCCCGGGGTGGTCGGCATGGTGGCTGTCGAGCCAGGCGTGCCATGCCTCGGCGTCCTGGACGAGCAGCTCCGCGAGCTCCGTCACGACGGGCGCTACGGTGCGGCCGCGGGACGGGGACTCAGGCAGAACGGTTGGCCGTCGGGATCGAGCAGCACCCGCCAGCGCCCGGCTCCGGGTTGGAAGTCGGGTTGGCTGGCTCCGATCGCGCACAGGCTCTCGGTCGCCTCGTCGAGGTCCTCCACCTGCAGGTCGAGGTGGAAGCGTTTGGCGCAAGCCTCATCGGGCCACTGCGCGGGCCGGAACCCCTCGACCTTGCCGAAGCCGATCTTGATGCCGTTGCCCTCGACCATCCCGTAGTTGTCGTCGCTGTAGGTGACCTCCCAGTCGAGCGCGGCCGCGTAGAACCGCGCCAGCCTCGCTGGGTCCGCGCTGTCGATGTTCAGCATCGACAGCGCCGCCGTCGACTCACCATGCTCGGCCGTAGAATATGTGTGACTCATACATATAAGCTAGAACGGTGACGCGAAAACAGTCAAGCCGCCAGCACGCAGCCAACGCCCTGGGCGCGTTGAGCCTCGTAGTCGCCGACCGGATGAATGCAGCGGTCGAAGCGATCGCGGCGCTCGGCCCGTCGGCTCCCGCCGCACTGGCCGCCTTGCACGAGTTCCTCGACGGCGGATCGGTCACCCAGTTGAGTTCCGTTCTGGGCCTGACTCATTCGGGCACCGTCCGCCTCGTCGATCGCCTCGGGGCCGAGGGACTCGTCGAGCGGGTCGGAGCGCAGGACGGACGGGCCGTATCCGTCGTCTTGACCCCAACCGGCCGTCGCATGGCGGTGCGGATACTTCGAGCGCGCGAGACGTCACTGACGAGTGCGTTATCGGCGTTGTCCGCGGACCAGGTCGACAACCTCGCGGCAACGCTGGACGCGATGCTGACCACGGTCACCCTCGCCAGAACCGAGGAACGCGCGGTCGGCACTCGCGACCGTCCACACCCTTGGCTGTGTCGCCTCTGCGACTTCGCGGCGTGCGGCCGGAGCGAAGGCAACTGCCCGGTCAACAACGCGGTGACGACCGGCAACCAGAGCTAGGCGACGAGGCGACTCGGCCCGGAGCCGGCATAGGACCGGCTCGTCGACACCGAGCGAGCTGCCCTGCAATTCACCGAGTTTCCGCCCAGCCGGCTCCGCAGAGCCGGACTCGTCGACTCCGAACGCATCGGGATGGGCGTCGTTCATCGCGCGGGCGCGCCGCGCTGTCCGTACTGTGCGTCGTGCTCGACCCGAATTGTTGTCGCTGATCAGGAGAACGAGGATGGCCACCATCGCCGAGACCGCGATCATCGCCGCCACACCGGAGCAGGTGTGGGATGCCCTGCGGGATGTGGGCAATGTGCACGGTCGGCTGTTGCCCGGATACGTCATCGATACTCGTGTCGAGGGTGACATGCGGTATCTGACCATGCCGACCGGTGCCGTGATTCGGGAGTATCTGGTGACCATCGACGACGAGGCTCGTCGTCTGGCGTATTCGGCCGTCGAAGGATTTCGGTTGCCGATCGAGCATCATCACGCGTCGTTCCAGGTCTTCCCGGATGGTGACCGGGCGCGGCTGGTGTGGATCACCGATGTGTTGCCGCATGCGGCGGCAGGGGAAGTGCGGTTGCGAGTAACGCGTGGGTTGCAGGTTATCCGGGAGACCATCGAGCGCAATGGCGGGACCGGGACGTAGCGTCGCGGTCGAGGTTCGGTAATCCCTTGTGCTGCAACGAGTTCTGAATAGATATATCGATGTGCTGATCGGTCGCGACGCGCTTCGCCCGGTCGCGACGCGGAGTCGGGCGAGTGACCGTCCAACTACGCGGATCGGAGGTTGCGCCGTGGGGTTGGTGTGGGATCATGAATTGGCGGCGGCCATCGGTCCGATGAACCGGCTGTCGCGGTCCACAGTTTCATGAACACCCGAGTGCAGTTCGTCTTTGCATGCTCAATGTCTGCAATTCACGACCACAACTTCGGGAGGCTTGTCATGAACGATGCGATCGACCAGTTCGCTGACCTGTCCGAGGTCAGGATGTGCTACCGCGACGAAGGTGATCCGGCCGGGCCGCCGATGCTGATGATCATGGGGCTCAACTCGCAGCTGATCCACTGGCCGCAGCCGATGATCGACGACCTCGTCGCGCGCGGCTACCGGGTGATCCGTCCCGATAACCGCGACAGCGGCCTGACCTCGTGGAACACCGCCCCTCGGCAGTACTACCTGCGAGCGATCGCGCGGGACTGTGTCGAGTTGCTCGATCACCTCGGCATCGACCAGGCGCATATCGTCGGTGCATCGATGGGCGGGATGGTCGCTCAACTGGTCGCGATCGAGTACGAGCCGCGAGTGTTGTCGCTGTGCTCGATCATGAGCACCCCGCATGCCAGTATCGGCATGGCCCACAGCGACGTGCTCCAGGAGTTGCTGAAACCGCTCCCGGCGGATCATGACGCCGCTATCGAGCAAATCGCCGCGCTGTACGCGCTCATCGGCTCGAAGACCTACGCCGAGACCGAGCGTGCACGCCGGTACGACATGGCGACTCGCGCCTACGAGCGCGCGCGCCACCCCGAGGGCGCGGCCCGTCAGGTGACCGCGGCCGTCATCGCCCCCGACCGCACGAACGGACTCCGACAACTGGAGGTGCCCGCGCTGGTCATCCACGGTGCGGAGGATTCGCTGATCAGGATCGCCGGCGGCGAGGCGACGCATGCGGCGATCCCCGGATCGGGCTATATGCCGCTCGATGCGATGGGGCATGACCTGCCCGCGCCGCTGCTCGGCGTGGTCGTCGAGGCGATCGCCGAAAACGCCGCTCGGCGGCCCGCGGTCGTATAAAGCCCGCATTCGCTGTCGTCGCCGGGTGGCCGCAGCCAGCGGTCATCCGGCGACACGGTCCGCCATTGTTCCGGTTTCGCAGCGAAATACCCTTATAGAACATGGATTTCAGCGACGCCGGCAATCACCGTGGTGTCGCGCCAGTTGGCGAATTCTCGAGATCGTCTGTCGCGGTGGCGGTTCGGTGCCTGTTCGATGGGGCGGAATCCTTCGTCGTCCGGGAATGGCAGCCGTAAGCCTGGTGACGGTGGGTCCCGTCGTGATACCGTCCGCGCATGAGCGGAGATGGGGGAGATCCGGGATTATCGATCGTCCCGGAGGACGTCACGGCGCTCGGCAAATACGCCTACGACCTGGCCGAGACATTGCGTTCGGCGCTGACCGATGCGGGGCACGAGGTCGATGCGCTGACCGGGAAGAACTGGTCCGGGGCGGCGGCGACCAGCTTCGCCGAGGGGTGGGCCGAGACATCGGACGGCGGAAGCAAGATCATCGAGGCGTTGACGACGATGGCGTCCGCGCTCGGGATAACCGCGAAAACTTATGTCGCGCAGGATAATCAGTTCGCCGGTGAAGTCTCCAGCCTGGATCTGCCGTGAACGGGGAATACAGCGTCGATCTGAACCGACTCGACGATATCGTCATTCGGCTGTCGAGGTCTGGCCCAGTTCCTCGAGGAGCATCTCGACACCCTGGATCAGAAGTCGGCGGCAGTGCACGCCGGGTCCTGGTCCGGCGCCGCCGCTTCGGCGCACGAGACCGCGCATCGTGAATGGGCCGCCGCGGCAAAGGAATTCGTCGCGGGCATCACCGAGATGAGTACCGCCGCCCGGTACGCGCACACCCGGTACACCGCCGCCAAGACGGCGAACACTCGCATGTTCGGCCGCCGGTAGATGGTCAGCGTCAACCCGCAGATCTACTACGACGCAGCCAAGAAACTGACCGATATCGGCACCGAAATCGACGCCGCGACCAGCACATTGGTCAAGTCGCTGTGGGAAACCGGATCGATGTCCGGAAGTAGTGCCGCCGCACGGAGTTGGGCCGAGAGTTACGACGCTCGCGCCTCGTCGGCCATCGGCAATGCCCGCCGTCTCGCGCAGAGCTTGCCGTTCTTCGCGAGTCTGGTCGCGCTGGCTGGTTACAACCATGCGATCGCCGACTACAACGCCGATATCAATCCCCATAAGGGCGCTGCGCCAACCAAACCCGTCGCCGTCGCCGCGCCTTTGCCGCTGTCCTGGGCAAGCGCGCCGTCGGCCGGTGGACCCGGCAACGGTCTGGTGTCGCTGGCAGCGTTGACAGAACGAATCCACGTTCACATTCCCGACGGTGATACCGATAAACTCGGCACCGCGGCCAAGGCGTGGAACGCGTTCATCACCAACCCCGCGATCGATAACGCGGGCAGCAAGGTGAGCGACGTCGCCAATGCGTTGCGCCAGAACCAGGCCCACGAAACAGCCGATCTGGACGACCTGGTCATGCTGCTGTCCGGCTCGGCGAACAAGGTCTACGCAGGCGCGAAAAACCTTGCCACCGACTGCGATAAGCACAAACAAGCCCTCGACCAACTCCGTAAGAACATCAAACAGGCCATCGAGGACCTGGAAGCCGCGACCGCCCTGACCCTGATCGCCACCATCTTCGCCGATGTCATCACGGCGGGCGTAGGCGTCATCGTCGACGCCGCCACCCTGGCCGCCTACGGCGTCTACTTCGACGAAGCCGCCACCGCCATCACCGGCTTCGTAGAAGCCGTCGACCTCGACCGACTTCTCACCGTCTTCTCCAAAGAAGAAGACGCCGCCGCGAGCATCGGCCGCGACCTGGACGAAATCGACAGCCTCACCCCGCAGGACATCGAAGAAGGCCTCACAAACTCCAAGCCCGCGCCCGATTCTGCGGCATCAGGGGGAACCAAGCCGACAGCTCAACAGGCGCAGCAGGCCATTCAACAGGCTGATCGAACCGGGTCGGGTATGAAGATCGACGCGTGGCATCGCTCCGCATCGTTTCCAGTCGACGAAATCGGCGCCAATGGTTCCGTCTTCGAGATCACCGGCGGCGACGGAGTCACACGTACACTCGTACAGATGCCCGGTGAGGTCAATGGGGTGCCTGGCAGATTCGAATGGATAATCGACGGAAATAATGTCACTCACCAGATGTTCGTCCGCAACGGAACTATCAATGGAGTACCGATCAAGCCATGACCGACAAGTTGTTGCAGTTCACGATGCCGGCTTCGTTCATCGAGCAGAATGCGCGGTTGACGCCGCGTGAGCTGCATCGTGGGTACGCGGATGGCTGGATAGATGCGGCAGCGGTCGTCGAGCTCTGCCTCCGAAATATTGTTCCGGACAGCGACCCCGCAGATGTGGTCGAGTCCCTATCACTCCTGCTCTCGGATGAGCTGGACAAAGTTCCCGAGTTGATCGATCGGCTCCTTACGGATGATCGGGGAGTGTGGGTCTTCCTGGCGCTTGCGTATGTGCGTGCATATCCATTCGAATTCGACAGCATTCTTCGGGCGGTCGAGATCCTGTATGCAGACTTCGGTTACCCATCAGAAATGGAACCGTTCGTGCCATTCATGCCGCCGCCCGCAGGAGCGGTTCCGGGTGTTGCGGGTATCGAACAGCGGTGGGATGAATACTTGCAGCACGGGCGGGACCGGTACCTGGTTCAACGTAGTCGACTCTGATTCGAGCCGAGGCGCGATTGGCAATATCTTGGATATTGACAAAACCATTACTTTCCGGAGGTCGCCCCTCCACCTGGGGAATATGTAGCCGAAGATGGTGTCCGACCTCGACGGTGATGGATTGCAGCGCTTTTTCGACGAATGGCGGCAAGCGATCGTCCATGAGCGTCCTGGCATCGTGGACGGTCGGTTGCGAGGAACCGCTGGGGCTGGGGGTGCGGTTGCGTGGCAGAGGTGCAGCCCGTGTCGGACATGCCCGCACGGTTCATGATCAACTGCCGAGCGAATTCCGGGCGTCCGGAAAATCGGTGGCGCTGACCACCCTCGATTGTGCGATCCTGAGGTAGGCCGGTTCGGCGGAAATTTTCGAAGGGACCACGGCCCATGGGTCTGGACCACCGTGACAACGAAGAGCTGGAACTCGAGCTGGTGCGTGAAGTGGTACTGGCCCGCCGACGGCTGGACGGCAAGGTGATGGCCGCGTTGGCGCTCGGCGCGGAACTTCTCGATCACGAATCGGATGATGTCGCCGCGGCGCGGGCTGCGCAGATTCTCGAGGAGTATGCGGTGGATGAGGACGAAGTCGCACGCGATCCGCGGTGCGCGCTGCGGGCCGATATGGCCCGGGACCGGGCGCGGGCGGGGCGGATCGGGCTGTTGGCCATGCCCGGGGGTGAGGAATCCGAGGAGGATCGGCGGCGGCGTCAGCGCACACTGCTGCTGTGCGAGGTGCGGTCGGATCTGCTCGCGGTGGTGCGGCGGTGTCGCAGATTCAGCTACGACCGGGTGGCCTTCTCCGACGGGATCGCCGAAGGGTTGTGTGCCGCGACGGACAAGATGGTGAACGGCGCGGATATGGACACCTATCGCGCCTGGCAGCGGGGGATGGTGCTGAAACTGATCGAGGAGCCCGTCGCGAGCGGCCCGCCGCGGGTGCTGGCGACGGTCGACGCCGGGCCGGGTCGCGGACCGCTGACCGTCGAATGGGACAGTTGCGAACGGCGGCTGGCGTTGGTCGCGCGGATGGCGCGGGCGGGGGTGTCGCCGGTGGCGATCTGTGATCGGCTGCTCGCGGATCTGTCGGTGTCCTCGCCGCTGCGTTATTCCGTGCGATGAGCTGCCGGGGGTGTGGCAAAGCCGATAGCGGATAGACCAAGCAAATGCTTGGTTGTACTATGGGCGGGTGCCCACACCCGACGCATCCAAATCCGCACGTCGCGCCGAACTGCTCGCCATAGCGGCAGGTCTGTTCGCCGAGCGTGGGCTGCGCGCGACCACGGTCCGCGATATCGCCGACGCCGCCGGAATCCTGTCCGGCAGTCTCTACCACCACTTCGATTCCAAGGAATCCATGGTGGACGAGATCCTGCGTGGCTTCCTCGACGACCTGTTCGGGCGGTACCGGGAGATCGATGCGGCCGGTCTGCCCGCGCGTGACACGCTCGAGGCGTTGGTCACCGCATCCTTCGAATCGTTCGATCGATCGCACGCTGCGGTAGCGATCTATCAGGCCGAAGCCAAAAGGCTCAGCGGCACAGCGCGTTTCGAATACATCGACGAGTACAACCGGGAGTTCCGGGAGCTGTGGCGGCGGGTGCTCGACAAGGGTGTGGGTGACGGCAGCTTCCGGCCGGAGCTCGATACCGAACTGGCCCTTCGCTTTCTGCGCGACACCGTCTGGGTGTCCGTGCGCTGGTACCAGCCCGGCGGCCGCATCACCGTGGACAACCTGGCCAAGCAATATCTGACCATCGTGCTGGACGGACTCACCAATCCCGAGCCCGGCGCGAAATCCACAGTCCAGCAAGGTAAGTAGGAGTCATCCATGTCAGCACCTGCCCGTCGTCAGTATTCGCCCGTGCGGGAGGCGTATGTCGTCGATGCCGTGCGCACGCCGGTCGGCAAGCGCGGCGGCGCGCTGTCGGGCGTGCATCCGGCCGATCTCGGCGCTGCGGCGTTGCAGGGTCTGTTGGGGCGCAACACGATTGATCCCGCCGCAGTGGATGACGTGATCGTCGGCTGTGTGGACAATATCGGCCCGCAGGCCGGCAATATCGGCCGCACCATGTGGCTGACCGCCGGATATCCCGAGCAGGTGCCGGGCGTCACGGTGGACCGGCAGTGCGGATCCAGCCAGCAGGCAATCAATTTCGGCGCGCAGGCCATCATGAGCGGCACCGCGGAGGTCATCGTCGCGGCCGGCGTGCAGAACATGAGCGCGATCCCGATCTCGTCGGCCATGCTGGCCGGTAAGAAGTACGGATTCGACTCGCCCTTCGTCGGCGCACAGGGCTGGGATCACCGCTACGGCACCGGCGAGGTGTCGCAGTTCAACGGCGCGCAACTGATCGCCGAGAAGTGGGATATCAGCCGCGAGGATATGGAGCGCTGGGCGCTGCGCAGCCACGAGCGCGCCCGCAAAGCCATCGCGGAGGGCACCTTCGATCGCGAGATCGTGCCGGTCGGCGATTTCTGGATCGACGAGGGCCCGCGCGAGACGACGCTGGAGAAGATGGCCGGGCTGAAGCCGCTCAGCGAGAGCAGCCGCCTGACCGCCGCGGTGGCGAGTCAGATCTCCGATGGCGCGAGCGCGACCCTGCTCGCCTCGGATTGGGCCGTCGCCGAATACGGGCTGAAGCCGCGGGCGCGCATCCACCACGTCAGCGCGCGCGGCGCGGACCCGATCTACATGCTCACCGCGCCGATTCCGGCAACCAAGTGGGCGTTGGAGAAGACCGGGCTGAGCATCGAGGACATCGACGTCATCGAGATCAACGAAGCCTTCGCCTCGGTCGTGCTGGCCTGGTTGAAGGAGACCGGCGCCGACCCGGACAAGGTCAACGTCAACGGCGGCGCGATCGCCCTCGGACATCCCCTCGGCGCGACCGGCGCGAAACTGTTCGCGACGCTGCTGAACGAACTGGAGCGGGTCAACGGGCGGTACGGGCTGCTGACCATCTGCGAGGGCGGCGGTACGGCGAACGTCACCATCATCGAGCGGCTGAGCTGAGTTCCGCCGTGGCCGGGGGAGTGCCGCGACGAGCGACTCCGGCAGGCCGAATGGCGGTCGTGGTGGGTGTGAAGTGGCACAGCTGACCGGGCCGACGGGCGCGGTGCGCGTGCGATCGGATCAATTCCGCGCGCGACCGCGGCATCGGTCGGGCTGACCGAAATCGCGCTCTGGCCTGTCGGTTCCGCCCCGATGGGGTGGAACCGGCGAACGCCGCGGTGCGGCAGGGTGACCGGTGCCGCAGTGGATGGTGGGCGTCGGGGTGTGGCCGAATCAGGGTCGCAGTGTGAACCGGTGCCGGTCGAAGTCCCAGAAGTGGTAGAGGGGCCATTGGAGGGTGTGGGTGAACCAGGCTGCCGAGATGAGAGCTCGGTGGACCGGTTGCACCGGTAAGCCGTGGCGGCGGAGGGTGCGCAGGCCGAGCAGGTGGAAATGCCAGCGGTTGACCGGGGAGTCGCGGCGGCGTCTCGCGGAGGTCCGAGCGCGCAGGTGGACGAGCTGATCGATGCGAATTCCGCTCTTGCACAGGCACAATGCCAGGTCCAGGTCCTCGATGACATCGTCTCGCGACTGGGTGTCGTCGCGCACCATCAGCCATGCCTCGCGGCGGATCGCCATATTGGGGCCGTACATGTTGCCGACTCGACCGCCCAGCTTGCCGGTGCGGACGAGTAGCGATTGACCGAACTTCAGGAAGAAACCGATCGGGGAGTCGCGGTAAGTGCACAGGCCGGTCAACGCGCCCGTCTCCGGATGCTCGATGAAGTAGTCTCGAATCGTCGCCGCCCAGTCCCGTGCGACGAGCGTGTCCGCATCGGTGCGGGCGATGAATTCACCGCGCGCCGCATCGAATCCGGCATTGCGAGCAGGAGCGATACCGCGAATCGGTTCGTGGACGAGTTCGACCCGCGGATGATCGGCACGGAAATCGCGGACGATTTCCACGGTGCCGTCGTCACTGCCGTTGTCCACCACGATCACCTCGTCGATCGCCTCCTGAACGACCAGGTGCTCCAGTGTGCGCCGGATGTTCCGGGCTTCGTTGAGAACGGGAACGACGACCGACAGGACCATCGGCGAGTTCTCCACCATCGAATTCCTCCGTCCGAGAAGCCGTGCTCGGTGGAAAGCACCTGGAAGGCGTTGTCCACCAACATTGCTGCTGTCTGTCGTACCGACCGGCAACCGTCGAGTGGGAATGCGGATTCGATCGATCCACAGCTGTGCGACCTATCCCTCGGGGACGTCGCCGAATATGGCGTTCGGCCATCCTCCCAGGACTGGCCGGCACGTGCGGTGATCGGCCACAACCCGGGGTCGCGAGATCGGGCTCGGTGGTTCATATCTGTCGGGACGGCGCTGTCGAAATCGGGGTCGGACTCAATGGGAACATAATTCGCGTCGGTGTGCCGGGTAAGGCGCTGACCGCGTAGGTGAGGGTGGATGTGTATTCGGGCGTGGGATCGTAGCGCGGTGGGACGATGGGCCCGGTCGATAGAATCGACCGGGTGAAGGTGTTCGGGGCTTGTGCGCTGGATTGTCCCGACGGGTGCTCCTGGGAAGTGACCGTCGAGGACGGCGTCGCGGTGGGAATGCGGGGGACCAAGGCGCATCCGGTCACCAGGGGGGCGCTGTGTGTGAAGGTGAATCGGTATCTCGAGCAGTTGAACGCGCCGGATCGGATTCGGTATCCGATGCGGCGAGTCGGGCGTAAGGGGGAGGGGCGATTCGAGCGGATCAGCTGGGACGAGGCGCTGGACGAGATCGCCGGGCGGCTGCACGGAATCATCGATGAGTACGGTGGCGAGGCGATCTGGCCGTTCCTGGGTTCCGGGAATCTCGGATATATCCAGGGGACCGAGGGACTTTCGGTACGGCGGCTGTTCAATGTGCTGGGGGCGTCGCTGCACGATCCGACGATCTGCTCGGCGGCGGGTTCGGCGGGACTGAAGTACACTCTCGGCACGGCAGGGGGCATGAATCCGGAGGATTTCGCGTATTCCGAACTGGTACTTCTCTGGGGGACCAACCCGCTGACCTCGGGGCATCACATCTGGAAATTCATCCAGGACAGCGGGGCGCACACGGTGGCGATCGATCCGGTGCGCACCCGGACCGCCGAGCAGTGTGACGAATATCTTGCGCCACTGCCCGGCACCGATGCGGCGCTGGCGCTCGGATTGATGAACGTCATCGTGTCGATGGGCGCGCACGATGCGGGCTATATCGCCGAGAATACCGTTGGCTGGGATGAATTCCACGGCCGGATAATGGAATTCACGCCGGATCGGGTCGCCGGGATCACCGGGCTGCCGGTCGAGCGGATCGTCGAACTGGGGGAGCGGATCGCCCGCACCCGGCCGACCGCGATCCGCGCCTCACAGGGGATCCAGCGGCATGCCGGGGGCGGGATGGCGCTGCGAACCATGGCCTGCCTGCCCGCAGTGACCGGTGATTGGGCGATTCGCGGTGGGGGACTGCACTATTCGACCAGCGGTCACTTCCAGCTCGACGTGCCGGGGTTGGCGCGGTTCGATCTGCTGCCGCATCCGGTGCGCACGCTATCGCAGACGCGGGTCGGCGCGGGGCTGCTGGAGGCGTCCGATCCACCGGTCAAGGCGCTGTTCGTGATCGCGGCCAATCCGGTGGGTTCCAATCCCGAACAGCGCGCGGTGATCGACGGCCTCTCCCGGGAGGATCTGTTCACCGTTGTGCTGGAACACTTTCCGACCGATACCGTCGACTACGCCGATATCGTGCTGCCCGCCACCATGCAGCCCGAACATACGGATTTCATCGCGGCTTACGGCAATCTGTACCTGGTGTGGAACGAGAAGGCGGTCGAGCCGCCCGACGAATGCCTGTCCACGACGGAGACGTTCCGCAGACTCGCGCGTCGCATGGGCCTGAGTGAGCCCGCGTTGTACGATTCGGACGAGGAACTGCTCCGAATCGTGTTGAAGGGCTACGATATCGACCGTCTGCGCTCGGAGGGGTTCCTCGAGGTCGAGCCCCGGCCGGTTCCCGTCGAGAAGATCAACTTCACCTCTTCCCTCGCCGAGCGAGCCGGGCACGACCGGCTGCCCGGTTACACGCCGCCCGCTGATCCGGGAACCGGCCTGGTACTGATATCCGCTGCGCCACATTACTTTCTGAACACCACGTTCGGCTCGAACCCGGAATTGCGCCGCCGTGCGGGCGAATCCCGCGTCACCGTCAACCCCGACGACGCTGCCGCCCGCGACATCGCCGACGGCACACCCGTTCTGGTCGCCAACGCCCGCGGATCGTTCGAAGCCGTCGCCGAGATCTCCGACCGGGTCCGCCCCGGCGTCGCGGCCACCACCAAGGGCCGCTGGGCCAAGTTCACCAACGGCTCCACCGTCAATGCGACCATCGCCGAACGTGATTCGGATTTCGCCGGCGGAGCGGTGTTCCACGACAACCGGGTGGAGATCACCCCGCGCCGAGCAGGCGGACCGGTCGGCCGAGGCGAAGCGCAGGCCGCCCCGTGAGAGGTGGCCGGGGCAGCCTGCGGTGATCGGTGAACAGTCCGATCACGTTGTGGGGGTGGCGCTTCCCGCGTTGCGCAGTTCGGCGAGGGCGTCGATGCGGGCGACGGCCTCGTCGATGATGCGGTCGATCAGATCGGCCACCGTGGGCAGATCCTCGATGATGCCGGTGACCTGGCCCGCGGCCAGCACACCGGCCTGCGTATTGCCCTCGACCAGACCGGCCTTGAGCAGCATGGGGGTGTTGGCGGCCATGATGACCTGGGACCAGGTGAGGTCCTTCTGCTTGCGCATGGTGAGGCCGTCGCGGATGATCGCCGACCACTTCATGCCGGTCATGGATTTGAACTTCGCGGCGTTCGCGACCGCGGCGGTCAGGCCGCGCCAGCTGCCGGAATGTTCCAGGCGGTCGACGAGTTCGGTGTTGAGCACGCGGTGCGGCATGCCGTCGACCTTGCGGGAGACGACCGTGTCCTGCAGGCCGCGGCGCAGGTACTCCTGTTTCACCGAATCGGGCACGCTGCTGTCCTGGGTGAGCAGGAAACGGGTACCCATCGCGACGCCCGCCGCACCGTAGGACAGGGCCGCGGCCAGTCCGCGACCGTCGAAGAAGCCGCCGCCCGCGATCACGGGAATGTCGACGGCGTCCAGGACCGAGGGGAGTAGCAGGGTCGTCGCGACCGGACCGGTGTGGCCGCCGCCCTCACCGCCCTGCACGATCACCGCATCGGCCCCCCAGGAAGCGACCTTCACCGCGTGTTTGGCCGCGCCGATCGACGGGACGACCACCACGCCGTTGTCCTTCAGGCGCGCGATGAGCTCCTTCTTGGGCGCGAGCGCGAACGAGGCCACCTTGATGCCCTCGCGGATCATCAGCTCGATCCGATCCGCCGCATCGGTGGCGTCGGCGCGAATGTTGACGCCGAAAGGCTTGTCCGTCTTGGCTTTCGTCTTGGCGATCGCCTCCTCGAGTTCGGCGAGCGTCATCGTCGCCGACGCCAGGATGCCCAGTCCGCCCGCATTGGCGGTGCCCGCGACCAGGCTCGGACCGGCGACCCAGCCCATGCCGGTCTGCACGATCGGATGCTCTATGCCGACCAGTTCGGTCAGCGGGGTCCGCAACCGCTGCCCGCTCATGCTGTGCCGATCGGGCATGAGCGGGGGGCCTGCGTGGTGACGCTCCGCTGCCGCCTCCGGCCCTGACCCGCTCATGCCTGGACTTCCTTCTCGCGAATGCCCTTGGGATCCAGAACGTTTCGGATGATGTTCAGTTCCTCGTCGGTGGGCAGCCGGGTTTCGCCCGCCTCCGCCAGGCCCGCGATCTCGAACGAGGTGTTCTCCGCGACCTCCTCGGCGCTCACGCCCGGATGCAGCGACAGCGCGCGCAGCGTGTGGTCCGGTCCGCCGAAGTCGAACACGCCCAGATTCGACACCACCCGGTGCAGGTGGTGGAACCGGTATGCCGGATTATCGGAATCGACCTTGTCGTAACCGATTCCGGAGACGATGTCCACGCTGTCACAGAACACCCGCTTACTGTGCCGGGGCACGAAGTAGCTGGTGGGGTGGTTGATGGTGTTGCCCGGAGCGCCGCGAACCCCGAACATCTGCCGGGTCGGCTGTTGCAGCGGGCCGAACGCGGACAAGTTCTGATTGCCGTGGCGGTCGATCTGATTCGCGCCCATCACCACGTGCCGACGTCCGGAATTCACCACGTCGAACACCTTCGAGAACGGAATCCAGCCCTCGACGGGAGCTTTGCCGCCGATCGGCGGGACCTCGGCGAAGAACAGCGCCTCACCGTCGGACAGCAGCAGATCCGGCTCGAAGGTCAAGCGCGCCAGCCGAGCGCCGATGGTGGTGATGGTGGACATCGGCGATGCCATGATTTCGCCTGCGCCCCGGAAGATCTCGGCCGAGGCGATGACGCAGACCTCGGCCCGGGTGATCGTGTTCGTCTCTGTCATTACTTCTGCTCCTCGGCGAAAGCCTTGACGGCGGCCTGGTATTCGTCCTCGGACACGTCCAGATAGCGGGCCTTGAACTCGGCCCACGACTCGGGAGTCTTGGCGGCCTCGACGTAGTGACGCTGGAACTTCTCGTCGCGGCGGTAGCTGCCGGAGAAGGTGAAGTGCGCGCCGCCGGGCGCCTCGACCACGCCGTCGACCATCATCCGGTTGAGGATGAGTGCCTGCTGCGGAACGGTTTTCACCAGTTCCTCGGTCTCCACCAGCCGATCCACCGACAGATAGCGCTGCTGCGCCGCGAGGGCGTACAGATCGTCCATGTACGGGTCCACGCCGGTGTAGGCGGCGTTGCCGTGCTTGTCGCCCAGATCCAGGTGGAAGAAGGCCGCGTCCAGATTCAGCGCGGGCATGGCGACGAGGGTCTCGGCCTTGCCGTCGGTGGGATACGGCGAGGTGACCGTCTTCAGCTCACCTTCCCAGAAATCGATGACCGCGGAACCCAATCCGGCGCGCACCGGCAGGAACGGCAGCCGCGCCGCCGCGGCCTGCAGGCCGGATTTGACCATGCCCTCGTCCATTTCGCGCACGGTGATCGCGCCCTCGGTGCGGGCCTTGGCGAACCATGGATCGTAGAACGGCGCGGAATCCAGGGATACGAAGCCGTAGTACGCCTTTCGCACCTTGCCCGCCGAGCACAGCAGGCCCAGATCCGGGCCGCCGTAGGTGACGACGGTGAGATCGGTGACGTCCGAGCGCAACAGGGCTCGAACGAAGGCCATCGGCTTGCGCCGCGAACCCCAGCCACCGATGCCGATGGTCATACCGCTGCGCAGCTCGCCGACGACCTCGTCGAGCGTCATTCGCTTGTCGCGCATGCTCTTTACGACTCCTTGTGTTTTGTAGAATGCTGCTGTGTAGAACTCTTCTGTGCGGCCAGATCGTCGTCGAACCGCGCCCGGATCTCGTCGGCCACGCCGGCCAGGTTCAGCTCCATCGTGAAACCCTGCTCGAAACGGTAGGAGCGGTGCACGTCCTGGACGTCGATACCGTTCAGCGCGCGCTTGGCGGCGCGGATGACGCGGCCGTCCTTGTTCGCGATGTTCTTCGCGACTTCCAGTGCGGCAGTGTCGAGTTCGGCCCGCGGCACCACCTGGTACACCGAGCCGAAGTGGTGCAGCTGCTGCGCGGTGAGCTTGCCCGCGGTGAAGAACATGGTGCGCATCAGATGCTGGGGGACCAGGCGCGCGAGATGGGTGGCCGCGCCGAGCGCACCGCGATCCACCTCGGGCAGGCCGAAGGTGGCGTCATCGGAGGCGACGATGACATCGGAATTGCCGACCAGGCCGATACCGCCGCCGAGGCAGAAGCCGTTGACCGCGGTGACGACGGGGACCTGGCAGTCGTAGACGGCCCCGAATGCCTCGAAGCAGCCGTGATTGGCGCGGATCAGCGCGGTGTGCCCGGAATCGGCGTTCATCTCCTTGATATCCACGCCCGCGTTGAAACCGCGACCCTCCGCGCGCAGCACCACCACCCGGGTCTCCGGGGCGCGCCCGGCCTCGCGGATCGCGTCGGCGAGGGCGAACCAGCCGTCGGACGGCAGGGCATTGACCGGCGGGTAGTCGACGGTGACGACCTCGACGCCGTCGGTTTCGGTGTGACGGTTGATCCCCATCTCGAGTCCCATCGTTGGCAAAACAAGCAAGTGCTTGGTAGGTTATCACGGTGGCAATAGAAGTGGACCTCTCCGGATTCGTAGTTCTCGTGACCGGGGGCGTGCGGGGTGTGGGCGCCGGGATCAGCCGGGTCTTCCTGGACGCCGGGGCGACCGTGGTGACCTGCGCGCGCCGTCCCGCCGACGCCCCGGTCGAGAGTTCGGGCCGCGCGGCCGGATATCTGCCCTGCGATGTGCGTGACGGCGAGGCCGTGACCGCGCTCGTCGATGCGATCGTGGCCCGCTACGGCCGACTGGATCATGTGGTCAACAACGCCGGGGGTGCGCCGTTCGCCCCGGCGGCGACGGCCAGCAAGAACTTCCACTCCAAGATCGTCGAGCTGAATCTGCTTGCCCCGCTGCTGGTTTCGCAGGCCGCCAATGCGGTAATGCAGAAGCAATCCGAGGGCGGTTCGATCGTGATGGTCTCCAGCGTCAGCGGGCATCGGCCCTCGCCCGGCAGCGCGGCCTACGGCGCGGCCAAGGCCGGGGTGGACAGCCTGGTGTCCTCGCTGGCCATCGAATGGGCGCCGAAGGTGCGGATCAATTCCGTGATCGTGGGCATGGTCCACACCGAGAGCAGTCATCTGCACTACGGCGATCAGGCCGGAATCGATGCGGTCGGTGCGACGGTGCCGCTGGGACGTCTGGCCACCCCCGAGGAGATCGGCCGGTGCGCGCTGTTCCTGGCCTCGCCGCTGGCCTCCTACGTCACCGGCGGCACCCTGCTCGCGCACGGCGGCGGTGAGCGCCCGGCCTTCCTGGATGCCGCGACGGTCAACGAACCGGCCACCACACCGCGCTGAAATACACTGCACCACAACGGAAATGAGAGCAGGAAAGATGGCTGACCAAGACAAGCTCTGCGCCGGACGCACCGTCATCGTGACCGGGGCCGGTGGCGGCCTCGGCCGGGCGCACGCGCTGGCCTTCGCGGCCGCCGGGGCGAATGTGGTGGTCAACGATATCGGCGCGGAACTCGACGGCACCCCGCGCTCGGACTCCCCGGCCGCGCAGGTGGTGGAGGAGATCCTGGAACTGGGCGGCAAGGCCGTGGTCAACGGTGACGACGTCGCGGACTGGGCGGGTGCCAAACGTCTGATCACGCAGGCCGTGGAGACCTTCGGCCGGCTGGACGTGCTGGTCAACAATGCCGGAATCGTCCGGGACCGGATGCTGGTGAACCTGTCCGAGCAGGAGTGGGACGCGGTCGTGCGGGTGCACCTCAAGGGCCACTTCGCGACCATGCGGCATGCCGCGGAATACTGGCGCGGGGAGTCCAAGGCGGGCAACTCCGTGGACGCGCGCATCATCAACACCAGCTCCGGCGCGGGCCTGCAGGGCAGCGTCGGGCAGGGCAACTACGCCGCGGCCAAGGCCGGTATCGCCGCGTTGACCATTACCGCATCGGCCGAATTCGGGCGCTACGGCGTCACCGTCAACGCGATCGCCCCCTCCGCCCGCACTCGGATGACCGAGACGGTGTTCGCGGACATGATGGCCAAACCCGAGGACGGGTTCGACGCCATGGCCCCGGAGAACGTCTCACCGCTGGTGGTGTGGCTGGGCAGCGCCGATTCGGCGGGTGTGACGGGACGGATGTTCGAGGTCGAGGGCGGTAAGGTCGCGCTCGCGGACGGGTGGCGGCACGGTGTTCCGGTCGATCGCGGCGCGCGCTGGGAACCGGCGGAGGTCGGCGCGGCGGTGCGCGAGTTGATTGCCGGATCGACGCCGCCGGAGGCGGTCTACGGCGCCTGAATCACGCGTCGGGTCCCGGGGCGTCGAGCCCCGGGACGATGCGCGCGGTCCGGATCGTGCGACCTTCCCCGGCAACGATCCGGTCCCGCTCCGGTGCCGAATATCCCTGTGCAAGTTGCGATGACCGCGCGGGCCGCGCGACCCACGGGGCTGACCGCGCAGCCGGGACGCGCTCGCCGCCGAGGTCGTTGCCGACCGGAGAGCGGGACGCCCGCGAACCACGTGCGCCGACCGCGCCAGTGGGATGTCTCACATAATCCCCCTTCGTGAGCAAACAACCCGCAGTTATGATGATCGACATCCGTTCAACTCCCGGATGATTCGCGACCGGGTACAGATCTGCGCTGAACATGATGAAGGGGAAGGCAAGCGCATGGCCATAGGTCGCATGGTGCGCGTCCTGACAGTGACCGGTTTGGCTGCCGGTTACGGGCTACTGGGGGCGTTCGCCGCCCAGGCGCAGCCCGCCCCGTCCTGTCACCAGTGCACTCCGGCGACGCCGAACGGTCCGGCGAAATCGGGCAATCCACTGAAATTCGGCAATCCACTGTCCTCGGGCAGCGCGTCGACGCCGGACAACGCGGTACAGCCGGACAACCCGTCGGAGCCGGGTGATCCGGTAACGCCGAGCGACTCCTCGAACCCCGGCAACGCGGTGCTGCCGGATAGTTCGCCGGTTCCCGACCAGGGCATTCCCCTGAAGATCCCGGGCCGGTCCACGTCACGGTCCGCCGTGCCCGTGCAGCAGTCGCCGCCGCAGCGGAACTCCCCGGCCGGCTCCACGCCCGCGCAGGCCACTCGCCCGACATCGGGCCTGCCCGTCAAACCAACCCCGGCCGCCGGAATCGAAGGGCTGGCGGGACTGCTGGGTCTGCTCGGCACAGGGTCGGCCGCGGCCGGATCGGCTGCGGCGGGGCCCGCCGTGGCACTGGCCGGTACCGGCTCCGCGGCCGTCGGCTCGGCCGCCGCGGGTACCGGTTCGGCACTGGCCGGAACCGGGTCGGCCGCTGCGGGTGCGGGCGTCGGGCTCGGCGCAACCGGTTCCGCCGCAGCGGGTTCCGCGGCTGCCGGCACAGGTTCGGCGCTGGCAGGCACCGGATCCGCAGCCACCACACTACTTGGCATATTGCTCGGAACCGGTTCCGCCGCAGTCGGTTCCGCCGGTGCGGCCACCGGGGCGGCATTGCTCGGCGCCGGTTCGGCCGCGGGCGCGGCGTTGCTGGGCAGCGGTTCCGCGGTCGGCCCGGTGCTGGCCGCCATCCTCGGAACAGGTTCCGCTGCAACGGGTTCCGCATTGGCGGGACTGGCCGGAACGGGTTCCGCGCTGACCGGTTCGGCGGCGCTCGGTTCGGCCGCTGCCGCCTCACCGCTGCTGCTCCTGCTGCTGTTGCAGCCGCCGCAGTCCCCGCCCGCCCCCTCCGCACCGCTGGCCATACCGCCCGCGGGGCCCGGGGCCCCGGTTCCCTCGGTCCCGATTCCGTCGGCGGCACCGCCTGCCGCGCCCGTCACGGCCCCGCCCGCGCCCGCCGCGCCTCCGGTCGCGTCCGCTGCGCCCACCCCGCAGGCCCAGCCCAACCCGGATGTGCGCCCGACCGCGGCGAGCTCCGCGCTGCCCAAGCCCGCGGTGCTGACCGTGATCGGCGGTCTGGTCGCCATGGCGCTGGCCGCGGCCGCGTCCGGCGCGATCAGTTTCCACAGCGCTTCGGCCGCGCAGGCGCGCATCGACGCCGCACGCGCGGAATTCTTCGGACCTCGGGCATAGGGGGTTGAGGTCGTGACCGAGAGTCGTACCCGGAGCGGTCGGTCGTATCGCCGCGTCGCGGCCGCGGTGGACGCGGTCTGCGCGGTGGCAGCCGATTTCGACGCCACCGATCTGGACGAGGTGGTCCTGGCCGTCTCGGCCGAACGCCGCCGCCCGATCGAGATCGCCAGCGCCCGGCTCGGTCCCGGTGTGTGTGGTCAGCGACGGAGTTATCCGGAGAAGGACGTCATCGTGCTGGCCTCGGCGCTGCCGAGTCGCGAGCACACCCTCGCACACGAGTTGGGGCACATCATCTTCGACCATCCGGGCGAGACGGCCACCGAGGTCACCCTCGAGGCCAGCGACGATCTCATCGCCTACATGCTCAGCCAGCGCTCACATCAGCAGATCGTCGACGACGGCGAGGACGAGCAAGCCGAATGGGAAGCCGAAACCTTCGCCAACATGCTGATGACCCGTCTGCGCGTATTCCGCAATCGCGGCGCGGGCGTCTCGGTCCTGCGTTTCGACGAGGCGCTGGGATGAGCGCGCCCGGCCCACACCCGGCGCGGTGCCGGATGACGCTGCGCCACATCGTTACCGGGGACGAAGCGCGGTTCGCGTGGATGCTCTCGGAAACAAATGCGGCGCCGGGGCACGCAGAGCCGCACCGCACCGAGATTCGTGGCGGAGTACAACTCGGCCGGACACCTGGTCGAACAGCAATGCACCGTGCGGGCATCCGCTGTGCCCGACCGATGGTCGGCAAGACGCCCGAACACTGTGGGGCGCCACGAAATTCACGAGGGGAAGCGGCATGACGTTCTGGTTGACCGCGCTGCTGATCTGGATGGCGGCTGGGGCCCGGGTGGGCCGGGTGCTGGTGAAACCGGCGACGACCGCGCGGGTGGCGATCGTCGTCGCGGTGGCCTCGGTGGCGGCCGCGGCGACCGTGTCGGTCCCGGAAATCGCTCTGGCACTGGACAATCTGGTGCCGCACGGCATTCACGGCATGATGTTCGGCGATCGGATGGCCGTTGCGGCCTGGTTGTCGTTCACCGTGGCCACCTCGGTGGTGGCGGCGGCTGCCTGGCCGGTGGTTTCGCGGCGGAATCTGCGCCAGATCGCCCTGGTGATCTACGGCGTCGGTCTGATCGCCATCGTGTTCACGCTGGCCTGGTCGGTGCTGTTCGGCTGGGTGACGACCCTGGCGGGCTGTGCGTTCATCGCCGTGACAGGCTTGCGGAACCTCGACTGGACCGCGCTGGGCCGCGGTATCGCGCTCTACACCTTCGGCACCATCGTGGTCGGGGTGCTCGCGGGCATGTCGATCCGTCGGCTGGCGATCGGCGAGACGCCCGCGCGGCCCTCGACCGCGGGCTGGTACTGGCCGATCTGGCAGATCGCGAGCCTGCTGATCGCGGTGGGCGCGGTGTGGATCGTCATCGAGCTGTGGGTGCGAGCGCGTGTGCTACTGCGGCAGATTCGGCCGCTGCACCACACCATGATCAAGCGTTTCCCGGAGGTCGTCGCACACGACCAGACCGGTTCCACGGCGCAGCTCGAGGCATCGGACCACGTCGCGCAGATCATGGACGCGCTGTATCTGCAGTCGGGCGGCGGCGTCGAGCTGGCCGCAGCTGGAACGCCGCCGGGCTCGGCCTCCGAACGCGCCGAATTCGTCGCGCGCTGGGCTCATAACCCGCTGGGCGACGTGGTGGTCGACGCGCGCTGGATCGCGCCGCCGCAGGGCCTGAGCCCGCGTGGATGGGTGCAAGCGATTGCCCGCGCATTCGATGCCGAACCGGGTAGTCCGGCCATATAGCGACGCGCATGAAATACCCGGGTTGAAAGTCCGGTATGCATGTTTTGTCTTCCGTGTTTATGGGAACACCAATGGATTTTTTCGTGCTGGGTCACAAACGCTCGGTGTTCGCCGAACCAACCGGTATGGCGGTGCTGATCACATCCACTAATCCGTTGTGCACACGCATGCGTGTGCACAACGGATGAACGGAGCACAACCTCCCGGTATGTGCTCGCACTTGTGACCGAAGCGTGTCCGCTTCGGTTTACGACCCAAAAGCGACACAGTGCGGAAACTGGACTCCGCACTGTGTCGCTTTGTGGGACTTCCTATTCCGTGCCGTCCGGCGGGATCTCGGGTAGACCCTCGCTCGCCCGCAGCTTCTCTGCCATGGAGGTCAGGAGGTTCTGCGACTCTTCGGAGAGATCGAACGCCCTACTCGACAGACGACGCAGTCCATAGCCTTGCAGCTGGGACAGCAGCTCGAGATCGTGATCGATCTTGGCCGCGTAGATGTCGTTGAAGAAGTAGTCCGGTTTGACCTTGAAGAACTTCGCCAGCGCGGCCACCGTCTCATCAGAGGGGTTTGTGCGCTGTCCTGACCGCAGCTGTGAGAGATACGGTTTCGAGATCGGATGGCCGGAGGCCGTGAGCGCGGCCGCCACCTCCGCGTTGGTGTGCGGCTTACGCCCCGGGGGATGCACGGTTTCGAACAGCTTGTTCAGCCGCGCCGCGAAATCAGCCATTGTGAGCCGCCCAATTCCCTTCGCTGTACTAACAGTCGTTATCTCGGATACGTATCATTGATATTAGCGGCTGAGTAACTGAAAACCTACGCCTGATTCGCGATTTCCTTGAAGCTTCCAGACGCCCAGTCCGTGAACCGGCGGTGGCGGCTGCGTTTGCGGGCCACCGCAACGGTTGTCGGGAACCGCTGGTAGACGCCGGTTCTGGCCCGTCGCAAGGGTCCTTCGACCCGCATCTTTGATTGCCAGATAATAGCTGACGTCTCATAGTCCTGTCTGTATCGGAGATTGTGTGGCGTACGACACGTTCGGATAATTCGGGCGTGAAGATTCAACAACGGCTGATAAGAGCGCTGATCGGACTCGCGCGGCTCTGATCTGGGCTGTCGCATGTGCGCCAGCGACGCACATGAGGACCATACTCACAACTCCGCCCCGGCGCGCGGGAAGGGTGCGCGCCGGGGCGGAGATGCCGGGATCTTTGCTGACCGAATTGTCGGTATCAGATCCGCTCGATGATGGTGCCGGTGGCCAGGGCGCCGCCGCAGCACATCAGGATCATCGCGGTGCTCTTGTCCGAACGCTCGAGTTCGTGCAGGGCCGTGGTGATCAGGCGAGCGCCCGTGCTGCCGACCGGATGCCCGATCGCGATCGCGCCGCCGTTGACATTCACCCGGTCGAGATCCGGCTTGTGCACCGAGGCCCAGGACAATACGACCGAGGCGAAGGCCTCGTTGATCTCGAACAGATCCAGATCGCCGATGCTCATCCCGCTGCGCTCGAGCAGCCGCGAGCACGCCTGCACCGGACCGTCGAGGTGGGACTCCGGCTCACCGCCCACCAGGCACTGCGCCACGATGCGGGCGCGTGGGCGCAAACCCGTTCGGCCTGCGGCCTTTTCGTCCATCAGCAGGACTGCCGCCGCGCCGTCGGAGATCTGCGAGGAGGTTCCGGCGGTGTGCACGCCGCCCTCGAGGACGGGCTTCAGCTTCGCCAAGCCCTCGCGGGTGGTCTCGCGCAGACCCTGATCCCGGTTGACGTCCAGTTTCTCGCCGGTGAGGTTGCCCTCCTTGTCGACCTGAGGCGCGCCGGTGACGGTGAGCACCTCGCGGTCGAAACGTCCCTGTGCCCATGCCTGTGCGGCCAGGCGCTGCGACCGCTCGCCCCACTCCTCGACATCGTCGCGAGTGAGCCCGCGCCGCTTGGCAATTCGTTCCGCGGCCTCGAACTGGTTGGGCATATCGATATCCCACGACGCGGGGCGGCGCGGTCCGGCGTTCTCGCCGACGTTGGCGCCCAACGGGACATGGCTCATCGACTCGATACCGCACGCGAGTCCGATCTCGATGGCGTCGGTGGAGATGAGCCCGGCGACCAGGCCGGCGGCCTGCTGTGCGGAGCCGCACTGGTTGTCGATCGTCACCGCGCCGGTCTGCCACGGCAGTCCGGCGTGCAGCCAGGCGGTGCGGGTGACATTGTTGCCCTGCTCGCCGACCTGCATCACGCAGCCGCCGACGACCTGTTCGACGAGGGCGGGATCCACCTGTGCCTTGTCGAGCACACCTCGTTGTGCGACGCCGAGTAGTTCGGCGGCGTGCAGGCCGGCCAGCCAACCGTTGCGCTTACCGATCGGGGTGCGCGCTGCCTCGACGATGACGGGTGTTCCCATAACTATCCTCCCGTACACAAACTGTAACAAGTTCCCCAGATGTCCTGCGAGCATGAATCTGGCTTCTTTACTACTGATACCACCTATGCTGCAATGAAGATAGAACGTGTTTCAGTTAGTCGAAGGAGACAAGCTGGTGGTTGACACTCGCGCTGGATCGGATGCGGCATTCACGGGGTCCTCCGTGGTTACGCAAGCTGCTGCCTCTGGACCCGACGCTCATGCCGGGCCGAACCTGCCCAAGGGCTTCGATGTGACCGATCCGCAGATCTGGGCGGAACGGGTGCCGGTCGAGGAATTGGCCGAGCTGCGCCGTAGCGCGCCGATCTGGTGGAATCCCAAGTCGCCCGAGGTGGGTGGGTTCCACGACGACGGCTTCTGGGTTGTCAGCAAGCACGCTGACGTCAAGGAGGTGTCGCGTCGCAGCGACGTGTTCTCCAACTACGAAAACACCGCCATCCCGCGGTTCAACGACGACATCCAGCGCGAGAACATCGAGATGCAGCGTTTCGTGCTGCTCAACCAGGACGCGCCGCAGCACACCCGGATGCGCAAGCTGATCGCCAAGGGTTTCACCCCGCGCGCGGTCAACGGGCTGCGCGACGAGCTGTCCGCACGGGCCAAGGGGATCGTCGAGGCGGCCGCCAAGTCCGGCGCCGGTGATTTCGTCACGCAGGTGGCCTGTGAGCTGCCGCTGCAGGCCATCGCGGAACTGATCGGCGTGCCGCAAGAGGACCGGATGAAGCTGTTCCAGTGGTCCAACGACATGACCGGATACGACGACCCCGAGTCCACCGCCGACCCGCTGCTCGCCTCGACCGAGATCCTGGGTTACGCCTGGCAGATGGCCGAGGCGCGCAAGGCCAGCCCGGCCGGTGACATCGTGACCGAGCTGGTCAACGCCGATATCGACGGTGAGTCGCTGACCTCGGAGGAGTTCGGCTTCTTCGTGATCCTGCTGGCCGTGGCCGGTAACGAGACCACGCGCAACGCCATCTCGCACGGCATGGTCGCCTTCCTGGAGAACCCGGACCAGTGGGAGCTCTACAAGAAGGAGCGCCCGGCCACCGCGGCCGACGAGATCATCCGCTGGGCCACGCCGGTCTCCTCGTTCCAGCGCACCGCGCTCGAGGACACCGAACTGGGCGGGGTGACGATCAAGAAGGGGCAGCGGGTGGTGCTGGTGTACCGCTCGGCCAACTTCGACGAGGAGGTGTTCGAGAATCCCTTCTCCTTCGACATCACCCGGGACCCCAACCCGCACTTGGCATTCGGCGGCACGGGCGCGCACTTCTGCATCGGCGCGAACCTGGCCCGGCTGGAAATCGACCTGATCTTCAACGCCATCGCTGACCACCTGCCCGACATCTCCAAGCTGGGCGACCCCAAGCGACTGCGCTCCGGCTGGCTGAACGGCATCAAGGAATTCGAAGTGAAGTACTGAGAGACAGCGAAAGGGGCGGGCACCGGATGGTGCCCGCCCCTTTCGTCTCGACACCCAGCGGCCGAATCTGCCTTACAGCGCCGAGAACACGCCGTAGCGAAGCGGAGGCAGATATCACCGCATGGTGCGCATGGCGCGGTCGGTCTCCCAGTAGGCGCGCAGGGCGGCGATCTTGCCGTCGTCGTCGACGCGGTAGGTGAAGACGCCTTCCGCGTCGATGATCTGGCCGCCTATGTGGGTGCGGATGAGGCCGGTGAAGGCCACCTCGGCGCCGCAGGCGAAGGAATCACCGAAGACGAAGTCGATGGACTCCGTCGCGGCGATCGCCTTGTCCCAGAACGCCGAAATCGCGTCCCGGCCGCGGTGCCCCTTGCCCTCGGGGTCGAAGCCGGACGGGCCGATCGGGTCCTCGACGATGCCGTCCGCGGCGAACAGGTCGAGCCATGCCTGCTTGTCGCGGGCGCGTACCGCCGCCTGGGAGGCGTAAGCGGCCCGGCGCGCAGGATGTTCGTCCTGCCCGCTCGCAGCGGTGCTCATTTCGCCCCCTGAATGTACTGATCGGCGAAGCGGCGCAGCGAATCCTGTTTCGCCGAGAGTTCGGAATCGAAGCCGAGGCCGTCGAAGATCCACGGGACCACGATGGAGTCGGTGACCCCGGCCGCGGCCAGCTCCTCGTAGCCCGACTTGCCGAAGCGGTCGATGCAGACCACCTGAATCTCGAACGGTTCCGCCGCACGGCCGTATTCGGCGCGCAGCTTGGTCAGTTCCGCGATGGTGCCGACGATATCGTCGTACTTCATCATCGCCGAGGTCCAGCCGTCGCCCACCCGGGCGGCCCGGCGCAGGGCCGGACCGGTGTGGCCGCCGATGTAGAACGGCACGGGCTCGGCGGGCGCCGGGCTCATCTGCAGTTTGTCGAAATCGTAGAACTCACCGTGGAATTCGACCATTCCGCCGCCCAGGACCAGCTTGATCACATCGATCATCTCGTCCACGCGCGCTCCGCGACGCGCGTAGGGCACTCCACACCACTCGAATTCTTCCGGGGCCCAGCCGATTCCGACGCCGAAGCCGAACCGGTTGCCGCTCAGTGCCGCGACGGAACCGACCTGACGCGCCAACAGCAGCGGATTGCGTGAACCGAGTTTGAGCACGTTGGTGTAGAAGTGGATCTTCTCGGTGGCCGCGGCCATGGCAGTCGCGCCGATCAGCGGATCCACCCACGGCGTGTCCGGCCCCCAGAAGCGGTTGCCATCGGGAGTGTACGGATACTTCTCCGACTGGGATTGCATGTAGAACAGCGAATCCGGCAGTGCGATACTCGAAAATCCGCATTCCTCGGCCGTTTTCGCGAGCTCGGGCAGCTGCTCGAGCGGGCTCATCGCGATTCCGACGGTGAATTTCACGGCTGCACCCTGCCTTCGCGGGACACCCGCACCCGAGTCGCGCCCATGAGCGCTTCGCAATTGTGACTCATGGGTGCTCCGTCCCGACCACCCACATCGAGAAGTACTGCGAACCACCGCCGTACGCGTGCCCGAACGCCTTGCGGGCATTCTCCACCTGGTAGTCACCGGCGCGGCCCATGACCTGCTTGGCCGATTCGGCGAAGCGGATCATGCCCGAGGCGCCGATCGGGTTCGAGCTCAGCACGCCGCCGGACGGGTTGACCGGCAACTTGCCGCCGATGCGGGTCTCCCCGGCGTCGGTCAGCTTCCAGCCCTCGCCCTCCGGCGCGAATCCCAGATTCTCCAGCCACATCGGCTCGAACCAGGAGAACGGCACGTAGATCTCGGCCGCGTCGATCTCCTCGACCGGATTGGTGATCCCGGCCTGCTTCCACAGTGCGGCCGAGGCATCCTTACCGGCCTGCGGGCTCACCTGATCGCGGCCGGAATAGGCCAGCGGCTCGGTGCGCATCGCGGTGCCGTGTATCCACGCCACCTTCTTACCCGACGCCTCGACCGCGCGGCCCGAGGACTCGTCACCGAAGACGATCGCGCACGCGCCGTCGGAGGACGGGCAGGTCTCGTCGAAGCGGATCGGGTCCCAGAGCATCTGGGAAGCCAGCACCTTCTCCAGGGTGATGTCCGACTGCTGCAGGTGGGCCAGCGGGTTGCGCGATCCGTTCAGCCGGTCCTTCACCGCGACCATCGCACCGATGTGCAAGGGGGCGTTGGTCCTTCGGATGTAGGCGCGCACGTGCGGGGCGAAATAGCCGCCGGCGCCGGCGCCTACGGGCTTGGTGAATGGAACCGGATTCGACAGCGCCCACATGGCGTTGGATTCGGACTGCTTCTCCCACGCGACCGCGAGCACCTTGCCGTGCACACCGGCCTGTACGTGGTTGACCGCGACGATCGCGGTCGAACCGCCGACCGAACCCGCGGTGTGCACGCGCAGCAGCGGTTTTCCGGTGGCGCCCAAGGCATCCGCCATGAACAGCTCGGGCATCATCGAGCCCTCGAACAGGTCCGGAGCCTTGCCGATCACGACGGCGTCGATCTCGGCCATGGTGACGCCGGCGTCTTCGAGGGCGCGATCGATGGCCTCACGGCACATGCCCGACATCGAGACATCGGTGCGTTTCGTCACATGATGGGTTTGTCCGGTGCCGAGCACCGCGGCGGGCCGAGTCATCGGGCTCCCGCCTTCGACGCCCGGTGGCCAGCGGTGTGACGGTGCGGGTGGGGAGGTTGTCCGTGGTGCATGCCAAGTTCTTTCGATAGTATGTTCGAGTGGATGAGGTGGTGCGGTACACGTATCGGCTGCGCCCCGGCCGCGCTGCCCAGACCGCCCTGCTGGCCGAATGGGGCCGGTGTCGCTGGCTGTGGAATGAAGCGGTGCACCAGCAGAAATCTGGGCAGAAACCGACGTTCGCGCGGCTGGGTAAGCTGCTCACCCAAGCGCGGGCGAAGCTCACATGGTTGCGCGAGGGGTCGCAGGTTGCCCAACAACAGATGCTCCGCGACTACGCGCAGTCGCTGGACCGCTCGTTCACGGCCGCCGGTCGTGGCCGTCCGAGGATGAAGGCCCGCAAGACTTCCCGGCCGTCGTTGGAGTACACGACCCGTGGCTTCTCGATACGTGACGATCGTTTGGTACTGGCGAAAGGTATTGCGATTCCGGTTGTGTGGTCGCGCGAGCTGCCCTCGCCGCCCACGTCGGTTCGCATCTACCGCGACGGCCTTGGCTATTGGTACGCCTCGTTCGTGGTGCGTCGAGAGGTACCGGCACATTCGGATGGTGAAGGAGGGATCGGTATCGACTGGGGTGTGTCCACCACGGCGACGACCACCGATCCCCTGTTCGACTTGCCATACCGCGGACACCGCAGACGGTGCTCCGCCGAACTGGCCAGAGCTCAACGGAAAATGGCGCGCCGGTACCGTAAAGGCCAACCGCAGTCCCGGGGTTACGGCGAGGCCAAGCGGCAGGCTGGTCGTCTGGCGAAGAAAGCCGCTCGCCAGACGGCCCACGATTCCCGGGTGTGGGCCAAACGAATCATCGACACTCATGACCTGATCGCGGTCGAGGACTTCAAGCCGCTGTTTCTCGCCAAGTCCTCTATGGCGCGCAAGGCCGCTGACGCCGCGATCGGTGCAGCGAAGCGCGAACTGATCGAGCGTGCCGTGCGGGCCGGGCGGAAGGTGGTGATGGTCCGGCCCACATACACGACCATGACGTGCAGTGCCTGCTTTGCGAGAGCCAAGCGAAGACTGGAGCTGCACGAGAGGGATTTCTGGTGCGAGGACTGCGGATTCGCGGACAGTCGCGACCGGAACGCTGCCAGAGTGATTCTGGCCGTGGCAGAACGGGGCCACGTCGGTGTCGAGGATGTAAGACAATCCGATCACCTCCTCCGGGTGGGTAGTTCGGTTGCGGTCTGAGCTGGGAATCTCCTGCCGTCAGGCGGGAGAACCGTTAATTGGCCTCCAGGGTGGCGACGAGGTTCTGCTGCAGGGCCGGGCCGCTCGAGGCGTGCGCCAGGGCGCGATCGGCGGTGCCGTTGATGATTTCGGTTGCCGCGTAACCGATCCGCTCGAGTCCCGCGGAGAACATCGGATTACCGGACAGTGCACCGCCGGACGGGTTGATCCGGGTCTTGTCGCCCAAACCGATGGCCTGCTTCAGAATCAGCTGCTCGTGGCTGTACTGCGCATGCAGCTCGGCCACATCGAAGTCGGCCGAATTCATCGTACCCAGCGCCGCCTTCGCCGCCGCGGCGGTCGAGGGGGAGGTGCTCAGATCACGCGCGCCCAGCATCGGGGTATCGATGCGATGCGCGATACCGGTCAGCCAGGCGGGGCGCTCGCACAGTTCGCGGGCGCGATCTCCGGCCGCCAGCACGATGGCCGCGGCGCCGTCGGTGATCGGCGCGATGTCGTGCTCGCGCAACGGGTCCGCGACGAACGGCGCGGACAGCCGCTTGTCGATTTCAGCGGAGTCGACGGCCGCGGACGATTTCGCCGCTGCCGCGGCGGCGACCGCGGCCATGTCACGTTCGGTCCACCGTCCGGCGTCCAGACCCGCGCGGGCCTGCAGTCCGGCCATCGAGACCGCGTCCGGCCACAGCGGGGCGACCAGATACGGATCGGTCTGTAGCGTCAGCACCTGACGCAGCGTGCCCGCCGAGGCCTTGCCGAAGCCGTACACCAGCGCCGTTTCCACCTGTCCGGAGCGGAGTTTCACGTACGCCTCGTACAGGGCCCAGGCCGCGTCCATCTCCACGTGCGATTCGTTGATCGGCGGCACCGCGCCGATCGAGTCGATCGCCGAGATGAACGAGAAGGCGCGTCCGGCAAGGTAATCCGAGGATCCGGAGCACCAGAAGCCGATATCGGACACGCCGATGCCGAGCTTGTCGTAGATGGTCTGGAAACAGGGGATCAGCATTTCGACACCGTTGGTGGTGCCGTAGGTCTCCGGGACATGCGGGGCGTGGGCGAAACCCACCACCGCGATGTCAGTCGTGTTGTCGCTCACGCCTGCACCTCGCTGGCGCTCGGTTCCGTCGTGCGCGATGCGCGCTGTGTCGATGATTCGTTCGCAAGCTCACTCATTGGCTCTCCTACAGATGCTGCGAGAAGGACTCGTAGTCGGCGTCGGGCTCGCCGCTGGGTTCGAAGTGGGAGACGTTGTCCAGACCGTCGTAGGTCCACTCCTCGCGGGGCTTCCACACCGCCTTGACCCGCATGCCCATGCGGACCTCGCTCGCCTCGCAGCCGAGCACCAGGTGCAGGAACGGGATGTCGCTGCCGTCGAGCAGCACATAGGCGGCCACGTACGGCGGTTTGATGCGCTGGCCCTGGAACGGCACGTTCACGATGCAGAACGTGGTGACGATGCCGGTGTCGGCCAGTTCGACGTAGTCCTCGGTCGGATCGCCGGTGCGCGGATCCGCGCCGCGCGGCGGGAAGTACACCTTGCCGTCGCCCGCGCGTGCGCCCAGCAGGCGGCCCTCGGCGATCGCCTTCAGGAATACCGTCTCCTGAGGCGAGGCGGTGTGCTTGTAACGCAGGTCGATCGGGGTGATGATGCCGGTGACCGGGTCGGCGGCCGCGCCCGGCGCGGCGGGCGCGGCGGAGGTCTCACCGGGTTCGAAGGCGGCGATGTCGTGGATGTCGCCGGTGCGTTCGGCGGCCCAGCGCACCCGCACCCGCAGGCCGGTGTGGATCTGATCGGGGGAGGCGACGTCGACCGCGTGCAGCAGTGCGGTATCGGCCCCGTCCAGCTTGATCAGCGCCCAGGCGAAGGGACGGTCGAACGGCTGGCCCGGCAGTGGATCGGCCACCCAGCTCCAGCTCTGCACCGTGCCGACATCGGCGACGTCGACGAAGTCCGTCAACGGCTCGGCGGTGCCGGGATCGAATTCGGCCGGCGGAACGATCACCCGGCCGTCGGAGCCGCGCACGCCGACGATGCGGCCCTCACGCAGTCCGGTCAGGAATCGTCCGATGGTCGGGCCGACCGATCGGGTGTAGTCGAACTTCATCCGCAGCTCTGCGGCCAGTACTTCGGGAGCGGGTTCCGATTTCGAACCGCTTCCTTTCGCAATTGTGCCGGTCATGGTGTTCCCCTGAGTCACGATATCGAGTAGAACAGGTTCTTATTCTGGTGGCAAGAGTAGCGCGGGCAAGGAGATGATCATGCGGTTCGGGTTGCAGCTCGGATATTGGGGCGCGAGCCCGCCGGTCAATGCGGCACAGGTGGTGACCGCCGCCGAGGAGGTCGGATTCGACGCGGTGTTCACCGCCGAGTCCTGGGGTTCGGATGCGTTCACGCCGTTGGCGTGGTGGGGCGCGGCCACGCAGCGGGTGCGGCTGGGCACCTCGGTGGTGCAGATGTCCGCGCGCACTCCGACCGCGACCGCGATGGCGGCGCTGACCATGGACCATCTCAGCGGCGGACGGCACATCCTGGGCCTCGGCGTGTCGGGGCCGCAGGTGGTCGAGGGCTGGTACGGGCAGCCGTTCGCCAAACCGCTGGCGCGCACCCGTGAGTACGTCGGGATCGTCCGGCAGGTCTTGGCGCGTGAGGCCAAGGTGACCAGCGACGGAGCGCACTATCCGCTGCCGTACAACGGTCCCGGGTCCACCGGTCTGGGCAAACCGCTCAAGCCGATCACCCATCCGCTGCGGGCGGATCTGCCGATCTGGCTGGGTGCGGAGGGTCCCAAGAACGTCGCGCTGACCGCGGAGATCGCCGACGGCTGGCTGGCCATCTACTACACCCCGCGACTGGCCGGAATGTACGACGAATGGCTCGAGGAGGGCTTCGCGCGACCGGGAGCGCGGCGCTCGCGGGAGGAGTTCGAGATCGCCGCGAGCTGCCAGGTCGTGATCACCGACGACGCGCGTGCGGAGATCGACCGGATCAAACCGGTGATGGCGCTGTACATCGGCGGTATGGGTGCGGAGGAGTTGAATTTCCACGCCCAGGTCTACCGCCGGATGGGGTACGGCAACGAGGTCGACGAGATCACCAAGCTCTTCCGGTCCGGGCGCAAGGAGGAGGCCGCCGCGGTGGTGCCGGACGAGTTGATCCTGGACACCATGATCGTCGGCGACGAGGCGCAGGTCCGCAGCCAGTTGCAGGTGTGGGAGAAGGCCGGGGTCGACATGCTGCTGGTGTCGGCGCGCGATACCGAACAGCTGGCCAGACTGGCCCCACTGGTGCAGGGGTAGATCTCGGATGCGTGGCCGAATCCGATGGTGAACATCGGATTCGGCCACGTCGATTCTGGGCGATCAGATCCATCACTCGTTGCGTCACCCGGCTGTCGGCACCTGGAAACGCCAGCTCCGAGGCCGCGGCCCGGGTCGATTCTGGACCGACGGAGCGGGGGAGCGCCAGGAGGGAAGAATTCGGCCCTGGAGGGCCGCGGACCGCCGGAGCGGAGCGGAGGCCAAAGGGTCAGCTCAATTAGTAAACCCCGTAAATCAAGTCTTGTCAGGGCCGAGAACACGTTCTATTTTTGTCGTGTGAGCCATAACATAGCGGACCTTGTCGAACACACGATCGACCTCGTGCCGGAGCGCGTCGCGCTGGCCGATGACACCCGCTCGGTGACCTATGCCGAGTTGGAGGATCGGGCCAACCGGCTGGCACATCACCTGCTGGAGCGCGGTGTGCAACCGGGCGACAAGGTCGGCATCTACTCGCGCAACACCATCGAGGCCGTCGAGGCCATGGTGGCGGTGTTCAAGGCGCGGGCGGTCATGGTCAACGTCAACTTCCGGTACGTCGAGAACGAACTGCAGTACATCTTCGACAACTCCGACATGGTCGCGCTCATCCACGAGCGCCGTTACACCGATCGGGTCAGCGCGGTGCGGCCGAACACCCCCAAGCTGAAGGCCGTCCTCGCGGTGAACGACGGTACCGAGGATCAGTACCCGCTCGCGGCTGCTTCGGTGGAATACGAAGCGGCCCTTGCCGCCTCGCACGGGGAGCGGGACTTCGGCGACCGCTCGCCCGACGACATCTTCATGATCTACACCGGCGGCACCACCGGCATGCCCAAGGGCGTGATGTGGCGGCAGCAGGACTGGTGGCGAGTGCTCGGCGGCGGCATCAACTTCGTCACCGGCGAATACATCGAGGACGAGTGGCAGCAGGCCAAGAACGGCGCGAACGGCGCGCAGATGGTGCGGTATCCGATTCCGCCGATGATCCACGGCGGTTCTCAGGCGGCGACCTTCCACAGCCTGTTCGACGGCGGTAAGGCCATCATGCTGCCGGAGTTCACCGGACACGGCGTGTGGCAGGCCATCGACCGGCACAACGTGAACCTCATCTTCATCACCGGCGACGCCATGGCGCGCCCGATGCTCGACGCGCTCGAGGCGGGCCACCCGGAAACCGGTGAGCCCTACCAGCATTCGAATCTGTGGGCGATGGCCAGCAGTGCGGCGCTGTTCTCGCCCGCGCTGAAGGACAAGTTCATGGAACACCTGCCCAATACGGTCATCACCGATTCGATCGGTTCCTCGGAGACCGGCTTCGGCGGACTGTCCATCGCGGCCAAGGGCGCCACGCACACCGGCGGACCGCGGGTGAAGATCGATTCGGCCACAGAGGTTCTCGACGAGGACGGCAATCCGGTGACGCCCGGCTCCGGTCAGGTCGGCATCCTCGCGCGCAAGGGCCACATCCCGCTCGGGTACTACAACGACCCGGTCAAGACCGCGGCGACGTTCAAGGAGTTCAACGGGACTCGCTACTCCATTCCCGGTGACTTCGCCCGCGTCGAGGAGGACGGCACCGTCACCATGCTCGGCCGCGGTTCGGTCAGCATCAACAGCGGTGGCGAGAAGATCTATCCCGAAGAGGTCGAGGGTGCGCTCAAGTGCCACCCGGAGGTCTTCGACGCGCTGGTGATCGGCGTTCCGGACGAGCGCTGGGGGCATCGGGTGGCCGCGGTGGTGCAGTGCCGCGGTGCGGTCCGGCCGACGCTGGAACAGCTGCGTCCCGTTCTCTCGCAGGAGATCTCGTCCTACAAGCTGCCGCGCAGCCTGTGGTTCGTGGACGAGATCAAGCGCTCGCCCGCGGGTAAGCCCGACTACAAGTGGGCGCATGCGCACGCGGAGTCGCGTCCCGCCGACGAGGAAGCGCACGCTCCCGCGACGAAGTAGTTCTCGCGAGAAGTGCGCCCTTCCGGCCGGAGATGTCCTGCGTGCGGGGGTTTTCGGCCGGAACCCGTTGTGCGCTCGGCGGTGCGGCGACCGGAAGGGACGTCGCACGTCGCCGCCACCCATAGGCAGGCCGATGGATGGGATCGGAAACTCTATTGGCACGCGTCGGGCCGCCCAGCGATCATGAGGGCATGCGACAACGCACTCTCGGTAGCTCCGGACCGGCGGTTTCCGCGATCGGTCTGGGTTGTATGGGTTTCTCCCAGGGTTACGGTGCGGTGGACGACGACGAGTCGGTCACCGCGATCCACACGGCGATCGATTCCGGCACAACGCTTTTCGACACCGCGCAGAGTTACGGCAGCGGGCACAACGAGCGTCTGCTGGCGCGGGCGCTGCGCGACGCGGGCCCGGATGTGCGGGTGGCGACGAAATTCGGCATCGTGCGCGGCGAGAACGGCGTGTATCTGGACGCGAAACCCGAACGGGTGCACGAGTATTGCGACGCCTCGCTGGCACGGCTCGGGCGCGAGGTGATCGATCTGTACTACCTGCACCGGGTCGATCCGGAGGTGCCGATCGCCGAAACCATCGGCGCGATGGCCGATCTCGTGCACGCGGGCAAGGTTCGTCACCTGGGCGTGTCCGAGGTGAATCCGGAGCAGCTCGCACAGGCGGCGGCGGTGCATCCGATCGCCGCGGTGCAGTTCGAATGGTCGCTGCTGTGGCGCGAACCGGAGAACGACGTGGTGCCCGCCGCGCGCGAACTGGGTGTCGGGCTGGTGCCCTACAGTCCACTCGGCCGCGGATTGCTCACCGCGACACTCACTTCCGAGACCGTCGCCGCCAGTGACTTCCGGCGCAACGATCCGCGGTTCTCCGGTGAGAATCTGGCGAGCAATCTGACGCGGGTAGCGGCGTTGCGCGCACTCGCGGACCGGCTCGGGATCACGACCGGACAGCTCGCGCTGGCCTGGCTGTTGGCGCAGGGCCCCGATGTGGTGCCGATTCCGGGCAGCCGCCGGGCGGAGCGAATCGTGCAGAACGCCGCGGCGGCGGCGATCGAGTTCGATGCCGAGGATCGCGCCGAACTGGAGAAGATCGTCTCGGCGGGCTGGGCGGGGGATCGGCAGTCCTTCGCCGCGCACGGCACGTCCCGGTCGGACTCCTAGACGCTCGGATTCGCGGAGATTCTCGGATTCGCGCGCCGCCGGGCCGGTCGGATCGCCCTGCGGGTTCGAGCTGGGATTTTCCGCGATTCTAAAGTGATGTGAATCACGTTTGGATTCGTGTCGCCCCGGATTCGGGGGTATTTACTTGTCGGTGCCCTGTGCCAGAGTGTGTGACATGAGTCATCGAATCAGATTCACAGCCGAGCGCTAGCGGGGTCGGGCATGAACCAGACGCGTTCCACCGGCGCCGTCGACGAGGTGCTGCAGCAGTTCGAGGGGTATCGGCGGGAGCTGTGCGCTTACGCCTACCGGATGTTGGGGTCCTCGTTCGAGGCCGAGGACGCCGTTCAGGAGGCCTTCACCCGGGCGTGGAAGTCCTACGACTCGTTCGAGGGCCGGGCCAGCGTGCGGTCCTGGTTGTACAAGATCACCACCAATGTCTGCCTGGACATGCTCGACGGCCCGCAGCGCCGCGCCCGGCCGATGGACCTGAACGGTCCCTCCAGCCCCGGCAGTCCGATACCGGCCCCGCAGCCGGACTACGTCTGGATCGAGCCCATCCCCAACGGCCTGGCCTTCGGCGCCGATCCGGCCGAGCACGCCACCGCGAAGGATTCGCTGCGGTTGGCGTTCGTGGCAGCGGTGCAACATCTTCCGGCCACCCAGCGCGCGATCCTGATCATGCGCGAGGTGCTGCGCTTCTCCGCCAACGAGACCGCCGACCTGCTCACCATGTCACCGGCCTCGGTCAACAGCGCACTGCAGCGGGCGCGGGCGACCATGTCCAAGGTGCAGCCGGACAGCGGCGGCGGTTACGACGAGTCGGACGAGAAGCAGCGCCGGCTCGTCGACGGTTTCGTCGAGGCGTTCGAGGCATACGACATGGACGCGCTGACCTCCCTGCTGAAAAATGATGTGGCGCTGTCGATGCCGCCGATCGAGCTGTGGGTCTCGGGGCCCGGTCACGTCGCGGACTTCATGCTCAGTCCAGGGCCCTCGGCCTGCCGTGGTTCCCGGCTGGTCCCGCTCGAGGGGGCCAACGGCCTGCCCGCCTTCGGTCAGTACAAGCCGGGGGAGCGGCCGGGTGTGCTCGAGCCGTGGGCGGTGATCATCCTGGAACTCGACGGCGACGGCATCGGCGGGCTGAACTTCTTCCTCGACACCGACCGGATGTTCCCGTTGTTCGGGCTGCCGCCGGAGTTGCGGGTGTAGGCCGGATCAAGCGCTCGGGCCGGCCATGTAGAACGGTTCCCACTGATGGCCGTCCGGATCGGCGAAGGTCCGCCCGTACATTCCGACCCCGCGTTCCTGGGCGCGCTTGTCCGCATTGACCTCTTCGGCCGCACCGGCGCGCAGGGCAGCGCCGGTGAGGTCGTCGACCTCCTGCGCGCTGCTCAGGGCCAGCGCGTAGATGGATCCGACCGAGGCTGTGGTCTCGGCCAGGGGGCGGCGGGTGAAGGTCTCGAAGAACGGTTTGATCAGCAACATCAGGCAGATGTTGTCATCGATCACCACGCAGGCGGCATTGTCGTCGGTGAACTCCTGGTTCACCGTCCAGCCGAGGGCCGCGTAGAAGCTCTTGGACCGTTCCAGATCGTCGACCGGGAGATTCACGAAGATCATCTTGCTGGCCATATCGGTCCTCTCGGCACGCAGTCCCGTCGTTGTCACCTATGCCGACGATGCGAGCGGACCAAACTCATCGGATGTTTCGCAGGCCGTCCATGAGTAGATCCATCATTCGGCCCGCCTGCTCGCGTTGTTCGGGTGCGCCGCAGGCCAGGAAGATGCCGAGCAGGCTCGCGACCACGTCCTGTGCGGGCACATCCGGGCGCAGGGTGCCCTGGGCGGCGCCCGCCTTGATGAGTTTCTGTACGGCTGTGGACAATTCGGCGCGCGCCTCCTCCGCGGTGATCGCGCCGGAGGCGATGATCGCGCGCACGGCGTCGGCCATCTCGCGTTTGGCGGAGATGTAGTCACCGAAGCGGTCCATCCAGGCCCGCAGCGCCACCGCGGCGTCGGGACCGGTGACCAGGTCGTCGACGGCCTCACAGAGGCGTCGGCGTTCGGCCCGGTAGACGGCCTCGATCAGATCCTCGCGGGTGGGGAAATGCCGGTAGAGCGTGCCGATGCCCACTCCGGCCGCGCGTGCGATCGATTCCAGGGACACCTTGTCGCCCTCGGCGAAGGCGGTTTTCGCGGCCTCGAGCAGGCGCTCTCGGTTGCGATGCGCATCGGCGCGCGGGGCTCGGGTTCTGTTCACCAAGCGGAGGTCCCTCCGTTTCTGCTACGCTCGAACTATGCGGAGGGTCCTCCGTATAGCTGTCGAACTCCACTATCCCACTCAGAACAGGATCATGTAGATGGCAGTCCAATCCGAATCCACCGCGCCCGGCGGCGTCGCACCGCTCGGCCCGCGGACCGTCTCCCGGATCGGTTACGGCGCAATGCAATTGACCGACCACGACGGCCGCTCCTACGACCGGCAAGCGGGTATCGATATGCTCCGCCGGGCCGTCGAGCGGGGGGTGAACCACATCGATACCGCACAGTTCTACGGGGCCGGTGCGGTCAACGAGCTGATCCGCGCGGCGTTGTCACCGTATCCGGCGGATCTGGTGCTGGCGACCAAGGTTGGCGCGGTGTACGACGCCGACGTTCGGCTGCTGGCGGCGCAGCGCCCCGAGCAGTTGCGTGCCCAGGTGGAGGCCAATCTTGTTGCGCTGGGCGTGGATTCGCTCGGCGTGGTCAATATGCGCCGCGCCGACGTGCCGCCGGGCATCGTCGCCGAGGGCGATCAGATCGTCGACCTGGACGACCAGCTCGCCGAGTTGGCGGCGCTGCGGGACGAGGGCAAGATCGCCGGAATCGGCCTGAGCCACGTCTCCGCCGAACAGCTACGTCAGGCCCTGCCCGCCGGAATCGTCTGCGTACAGAACCTTTACAGCCTGCTGAACCGCTCCGCCGAACCCGTCCTGGACCTCTGCCGCGCCAACGGCATCGCCTGGGTTCCGTACTTCCCGCTCGGTTCGGCCTTCCCCGCCTTCCCCAAGGTCACCGAACACCCGGCCGTCGTATCCGCCGCCGCTGCCCTGGAGGCGACCCCTGCCCAGATCGGCCTGGCCTGGCAACTGGCCCACTACGACCACACCCTCCTGATCCCCGGCACCTCCAACCCCGCCCACCTGGACGAGAACCTCGCCGCGGGTTCGGTACATCTGCCCTCGGACGTGATCCGGACCCTCGACGACCTGGCCACATCCGAAAAGTAATGCAGCACTGCGACATCACGGAAGTTCAGCGGCGTCGGCTGGTTTCGCTCACTCCCGAAGGTGTGAGGCCTCTGGACGGCGCTGCGAGTTCGTGATCGCGTTGGTTGCGACGCCCAAAGCAGAAATAAGTCGTTCGGCAACCTCATCGCACCCGAGGGCTGAGTGCGGCACATCCATCCAGTTGTCGGCACTGCGCGGTACCATCCGGTACCATGAGAGTCATGGCGGGTCTCAATGTCAGGTTCAGTGATGATGAACTGAGCGCCTTGCGCACGCGTGCCGAGGCGGAGGGGGTCAGTATGCAGGCGTTCGTGCACGATGCGGTGATCACAGCGATCAACGAACGAGCCCGTCTGTTCAACGAGGCGGCCGAGCATGTATTACGAGTCAGTGAGGAGCTGAACCGGAGACTGGCCTGATGCAGTACCTCACATTGCAGGAATTGTTGAATCTGGCGGAACGACTGGGCGAGGCAGAGGTTCGGGACTACGGTCTGCTCGACTCGGCATTGGCTCGGCCGCAGGCGAGTGTCTTCGGCCAGGATGCATACCCCGATGTATGGCATAAGGCCGCCGCGTTGATGGAGTCGCTGGCCCGCAATCGCGCTCTGATCGATGGCAATAAGCGGCTCTCCTGGTATGCGACCTGGGTTTTTCTGCAGATGAACGGGCACAAGCTGGACGCGAACTTCGATGTGGACAGTGCTGAGCAGTTCGTCCTGGAAGTGTGCCAGGGGCACTGGGAGGTGCCGATGATCGCGGAGCGGTTGCGGCGGTTCGGTATGTGATGGCGGCTTCGCCGACTATGCCGGAACGTCCGCGCCGAGGGGTGGCGCGGGCGTTCCGCTGTATCGAGAGAGGTTGCGCCTCAGTGTGATTCGGCCAGTTCGGCGCCGAGGGCGCGCAGGTGGTCGGTGGCGCCGCCGAGGGCGAATTCGTTGTGCTTGGCGGCGGTGAAGAACTGGTTGACGATGTGGTCGCGGTCGATGCCGACGCCGCCGTGGACGTGCACGACGGTGTGTGCGACGCGATGACCGGCCTCGGCGGCCCAGAACTTGGCGGTGTGGATCTCCGCGGTGGCGGGCAGGTTCTCGGACAGGCACCAGGCGGCCTGCTGTACGGCCAGGCGGATGCCCTGCACGTCGATGTAGCTGTCCGCCAGACGCTGTGCCACGGCCTGGAAGCTGCCGATCTTGCGGTTGAACTGCTCGCGTTCGCGGGCGTAGTCGGCGACCAGGTCCAGTCCCTTCTCCACCACGCCCAGCTGGTGTGCGGACAGGCCCAGCCAGGCCCGGCGCAGCAGCCAGTCCAGAATCTCCGCGCCCTGCTCGACAGTGCCGACCAACTCCGCCGGGGCGCCGGAGAATTCGATCTCCGCCTCGGGCGTACGGTCCGTGACGATCTGATCGGTGATCCGCACCCCGGCCTCGGCCGGATCGACCAGGAAGACCGCCGCCTGCCCGGATGCCGGGTTGGATGCCCCCTCCGTGGTTACGCTCGCCGCCGCCTCCGGGCCTGACGGGAACACCATGGCGGGCACCAGAATTCGTGTCGCCTGCCGCGCGAACGGCACGGTGATCTTCAATCCGGTGACGCGCCAGGCGTCGCCTTCCCGCGCGGCGGTGGTGACCGGTTTCGACGGCTCCCAGTTGCGCTCCTCGCTCAGCGCGACGGTGAGAATCTTTGCGCCCGATGCGGCTTCGGCCGCGAGCGCGCGCTGCGTCTGCGAGCCGAACTCCGCCAGCGCCCCCGCGCCGAGCACGATCGACCACAGATAGGGCACCGGCGCCACCGAACGTCCGAGTGCACGCAGCACGGCCGTCTGCTCCAGGACGCCGAAACCGCCGCCGCCCACGGACTCAGGCAGTGCCGCGGCCAGAATGCCGGTCTCGGCCAGCGAGTTCCAGAGCGGTTCGTCGAAGCGCGCGGTGTCCGAATCGGAGTCCAGCTCGCGCAGGCGATCGGCGGTGACCAGCTTGCCGGTCACCTCGGCGGTGAGCCGCGCCAGATCCTGCTGTGCTTCGGTGAGAGTGAAATCCATTGTGTTACTCAGCTTTCCTATCAGCGCGCAGCGGCGGGCTGCTTCAGGGCGGTCATCGCGATGATGTCGCGCTGCACCTCGTTGGTGCCGCCGCCGAAGGTGAGAATCAGGCAGGCGCGGTGCATACGCTCGAGGCGGCCGAGCAACTGCGCACCGGCCGAACCCTGGCGCAGATAGGCCTGCGGTCCGAGCACTTCCATCAGCGTGCGATATGCCTCGGTGGCCAGTTCGGTGCCGAGCACCTTGCAGGTGGAGGCATTCCACGGTTTTGGCGCGGAGTCGCCGCCCGCGTCCGCACCGGACGCTATCTCCCAGTTCAGCAATTTGAGGTATTCGACCTTCGCGTGCACGCGGGCCAGGTTCAGCCGCACCCATTCGCTGTCGATGACGCGGCCACCGTTGGAATCCTTGTTGTTCTTGGCCCACTCCACCGTCTGGGCCAGCGCCAGCTGCAGGGAGGCGGCCGAGGTCAGCGCGACGCGCTCGTGGTTGAGCTGGTTGGTGACCAGGGGCCAGCCGCCGTTCTCCGGGCCCACCATGTTCGTGTGCGGGATGCGCACGTCCTGGTAGTAGGTGGCGCTGGTGTCCGGACCGGCCATGGTGTGCACCGGCGTCCAGGAGAAGCCCTCCGCGGTGGTCGGCATGATGAACATGCTGATGCCCTTGTGTTTCTTGGCGGTCGGGTCGGTGCGCGCGGCCAGCCAGACGTAGTCGGCGTACTGGATGAGGCTGGTCCACATCTTCTGCCCGTTGACGATCCAGTCGTCGCCGTCGCGAACCGCGCTGGTGCGCAGCGAGGCCAGGTCGGTGCCCGCGCCCGGTTCGGAGTAGCCGATGGAGAAGTGCAGCTCACCAGCGGCGATCTTGGGCAGGAAGAACTTCTTCTGCTCCTCGGTGCCGTAGTGCATGATCGTCGGCGCGACCGAGTTGATGGTCAGGAACGGCACCGGTGCGCCGGCGATGGCGGCCTCGTCGGTGAAGATCAGCTGATCCATCGTGGAGCGGTCCTGGCCGCCGTACTCCTTCGGCCAGCTCAGCGTGAGCCAGCCGTCGTGGCCCATCTGCTGGACCACCTCGCGATAGACGTTGCCCTGGCCGTATTCGCCGGTCTGCGAGGAGAGCGCCGCGCGGCGTTCGGGGGTGATCAGCGTGGCGAAATAGTCGCGCAGTTCCGCGCGTAGCTGTTCCTGTTGCGGGGTATACGCAATCCGCATGGCAATCACCTCGTCGTCTACTGGTAGCCGGCTCGTTCCATAGCCAGCCGATATGGGCTGGGCCGGTTTCCCCGATCATTGCACAACCACTGAAACATGTTCCAGTATGGACTCCGAATCGGACCGCTTCCGCCGCCTTGGCCGAGGCGGGCTTGTAGGCTCGGGTCATCAGTGGCGAAGGAGTTGTCAAAATGAAGGTCAGTGTGGATTTCGACCAGTGCGAGGCCAATGGCATCTGTGTCGGATACGCCCCCGACGTGTTCGAACTCGACGACGAGGACAACCTGCACGTCACCTCGGGTGATGTGCCGGACGACCAGCTCGACGCCGTGAAGACCGCGGTCGCGCAGTGCCCGAAGGCGGCGTTGAAGCTCGTCTGAACCGATGCTTGCCGTTAACTGGAACGCGTTCTAGAGTCACCGTGTGATCGAATCTGAAATCAGCTTGTCCGGTCGGGTGGCCATTGTGACTGGCGCCGGTGCCGGGCTGGGGCGGGCGGATGCGCTCGCCCTGGCCGCTGCTGGCGCCTCGGTCGTCGTGAACGATCTCGTCGAGAACGAGGCGGTATCGGCGACTCTCGCCGATATTCGCGCACTGGGCGCCAAGGCTGAATTCGTCGCCGGCAGTATTGCGGAACGAGCTACCGCGGATGCGCTGATCCGCACCGCGGACGAGACGTTCGGCAGCGTCGACATCGTGGTGAACAACGCTGGAATAGTCCGTGACGGAATGCTTTTCAATCTCACCGACGAGGACTGGGATTCGGTCCTCGCTGTTCATCTGCGCGGACATTTCTTGTTGTCTCGCAATGCCGCCGCATACTGGCGCGGCAAATCCAAAGCGGCCGGTGCGCCGATCTACGGCCGTTTGATCAACACCTCGTCCGAGGCCGGTCTGCTCGGCCCGGCCGGGCAGCCGAACTACGGCGCCGCCAAGGCCGGAATCACGGCGCTGACCCTGTCCGCGGCACGCGGGCTCGAGCGATATGGCGTGCGCACAAACGCAATCTGCCCCCGGGCGCGCACCTCGATGACCGAGAAGGTCTTCTCCGACGCGCCCGATGAGGGCGTCGATCCGCTCTCGCCCGATCACGTCGGACGATTGGTCGCCTATCTCGCCTCGCCCGCCGCGGACGCGGTGAACGGGCAGGTATTCGTCGTCTACGGGCCGATGGTCGCACTGATGGCGGCGCCGGAAGTAGAACGGCGTTTCGATGCCGCGGGTGCGGAATGGTCCCCCGAGGATCTGGCCGACACGCTCGGCGGATATTTTGCCGAACGTCCGGCGGGGCGTACGTTTTCGGCGTCATCGTTGAGCGAACTGGGCCAGTAGCGAACAGTTACGGGCCACGTTGTTGATTGCCGGTCCACCAGTTGGTAGACATGGGGATCGACGCTGTGGAGCGGCTCACACGAGCCTTCCTTACGTCGTATGAACAAGTTCTAACTTCCGATCACCGTTCGGCGGAAAGGGCAGTTCAAAATTGTCAAACGGTGCTCGACAATAGAGTGAACGTGTTCTAATCATCCAGATCGACAGGCCGGTTGAGGCCGCCGTCGCAAGCTCGACGTGCTAGGCATGGCAAGGAGGAATCGGGAATGAACGAGGTTCTTGCCGTGCCGTTGCGAGCGGTCGGCGGGTTCTTCGAACTCACTGCCGCGGTGGCCAGGGCGACCGTGCGGCCGCCCTTTCAGCGTCGTGAATTCGTCGACCAGGCATGGTTCATCGCCCGGGTTTCGATCTTTCCGACCTTGCTGGTCGCCATCCCCTTCACCGTTCTGGTGAGCTTCACGCTCAACATTCTGCTCCGCGAGATCGGTGCGGCCGACCTGTCCGGCGCGGGCGCCGCATTCGGCACGGTGACCCAGGTCGGCCCGATCGTCACGGTGCTGATCGTGGCCGGTGCCGGAGCAACCGCGATCTGCGCGGATCTGGGCGCCCGCACCATCCGCGAGGAGATCGACGCGATGAAGGTGCTGGGCATCGACCCCATCCAGCGGCTGGTGGTGCCGCGGGTGCTGGCGTCGATGTTCGTCGCGGCGCTGCTGAACGGCCTGGTGTGCGTGATCGGCATCGGCGGCGGTTTTCTCTTCTCGGTCTACCTACAGGGGGTCAATCCGGGCGCGTTCGTCAACGGCATCACGCTGCTGACGCATCTGCCCGAGCTGGTCATCGCCGAGGTCAAGGCCACCCTGTTCGGCTTGGCCGCCGGAATGACGGCCTGCTATCTGGGGCTGAACGTCAAGGGTGGGCCCAAGAGCGTCGGCGACGCGGTCAATCAGACGGTGGTGTTCTCATTCATGGTTTTGTTCGTGCTGAACGTGGTGGTCACCGCGGTCGGTATCAAGTTCACGGTCCGGTAGTCCCATGGCATTCGTGATACACGCCCGCTTCCCGCGTACAGTTCGACGAGTGCGCCGGCTGTCCGAATCGCTCGACAATGTCGGGCGGCACGCGCTCTTCTATGCCGAATCATTGCGCTCGGTGCCCAAGGCGTTCTACCAGTATCGCACCGAGACGATTCGGCTCATCGCCGAAATCAGTATGGGCACCGGCGCTTTGGCTGTGATCGGCGGTACCGTGGTGATCGTCGGCTTCCTGACGCTGTTCGCCGGCGGCACCATCGCGGTGCAGGGCTACAGTTCGCTGGGCAATATCGGCGTCGAGGCGCTGACCGGCTTCTTCGCAGCCTTCCTGAACGTGCGCATCGCGGCGCCGGTGATCTCGGGCATCGGTCTGGCGGCCACGATCGGGGCCGGCGCCACCGCGCAACTCGGCGCGATGCGGGTGTCCGAGGAGATCGACGCGCTCGAGGTCATGGCCATCAAACCGGTGCCGTTCCTGATCGGCACGCGGGTGCTGGCCGGGATGATCGCGATCGTCCCGCTGTACGCGCTCGCGGTGATCGCCTCCTTCCTCGCGAGTCGCTTTGCCACAGTGGTGATCTACGGCCAGTCGGCCGGTGTGTACGACCACTACTTCTCGACCTTCCTGATTCCCAGCGACATTCTGTGGTCGTTCGTACAGGCGATCTTCATGGCCTTGGCGGTCATGATGATTCACACCTACTACGGCTACCACGCGTCCGGCGGTCCGGTCGGGGTCGGCGTTGCGGTCGGCAACGCGGTGCGCGCCTCGCTGATCGCGGTGGTGATGGTGACCCTGCTGGTCTCGCTGGCCATCTACGGCACCTCCGGCAATTTCCATCTCTCCGGGTAGGGCGGTATGGCGAGAAATAGACTTGTCGAAAAAGACGGCGCCGGGAGGGTTTTCGGTGCCGGCTGGGGCATCAAACTCGCGGGTGTGGCCTTCGTGCTCAGCCTGGCCGCGGTGGTCGCGATCGCGCTGACCATGTTCGCGGGCGGATTCACCAGCACCGAGGCGATCTACATCGACGCTCCCCGCGCGGGCCTGGTGATGGACAAGGACGCGAAGGTGAAGATGCGCGGTGTCGACATCGGCACCGTCGAGCAGATCACCTTCACCGGCGACGGGGCACGGCTGAAACTGGCCGTCAATCCCGATCAGCTGAAACTGGTTCCGTCCAATGCGGGCGTGGATATCAACTCCACCACCGTATTCGGCGCAAAATACGTGAATTTCACCGCGCCGCAGCATCCTTCGAGCCAGCCGCTGCAGCCCGGCCAGACCATCGACGCCCGTCACGTCACCGTCGAATTCAACACGCTGTTCGAGCAGCTTACCCAGGTGCTGGCAATGGTGAAGCCGGAGAAGCTGAACGCGACGCTGACCGCGCTGGGCACCGCCCTGCAGGGACGCGGGGACAAGCTGGGGCAACTGCTCGCCGACAGCGATACGTACCTGAAGAACATCAATCCGAGTCTGCCCACGCTGCAACGTGATCTGCGATCGACCGCGGGCGTGACCGACCTCTACGCCGATACCGCGCCGGATCTGTTGCGCACCACGAACAATGCCGTGGTCACCAGCAAGAGCATCGTCGCGCAGGAACACGATTTCGACGCGATGCTGGCCAACCTGATCGGCCTGGCGAATACGGCCCAGCCGATCCTGTCCGCCAATCAGAAACCACTGGTGACGGCGCTGGATCTGCTGCGCCCGACCACGGATCTGCTCTATCAGTACCAAGGTTCGCTGCCGTGCGTCATCAACGCATTCGGCGACAACTGGGCGCTGTACCAGCAGATCTTCGGCGGTTCGGGGCACGGATTGCTGTTGGACGCGGGCTTCATGCCCGGCGGCGAGCCTTACAAATATCCGCAGGACCTGCCGAAGGTGAACGCGACCGGTTCCACGCTCTGCCAGTCCCAGACGATGAAACCGGGTGACCACGCCAAATATCTGGTGACCGACAGCTCTCAGGGACATGTATGGACTCCCGAGCTGCGTACACACCAGGACGCCGGGAAGGTCTTCCAAATTCTGTTCGCCGGGCTGCCCGGGGTGCCGGGGGTGCCGAAGCGATGAGATTCAAACCGCACGCCACAACCGTCAAATTGGGGATCTTCACCCTGGTGATGGTGGTCGTCCTGGGTTTCCTGGTCGTGATCTTCAGCCAGATGCGATTCTCCAGCGAGACCGGATACCACGCGGTGTTCACCCAGTCGTCCGGCATGCTGCCGGGCGCCAAGGTCCGCATCGCGGGTGTACCGGTGGGGACCGTGAAACGGGTCTACGTCGGCAAGGACGATCTCGCGCACGTGGATTTCGATGTCGACAGCAAATACCGGCTGCTGCAAAGCACGCACGCCGCCATCCGGTACGAGAATCTGGTCGGCGACCGGTACATGGAGTTGCTGGACAGCCCTGGAAGCGATCGGGCCCTGTCCGAGGGCGGCACCATCGGCACCGACAAAACCAAGCCCGCCCTGGATCTGGACATGCTGCTGGGCGGATTCAAGCCGCTGCTGCAGGGCTTGGATCCCACCCAGGTCAACTCGCTGACAAGTGCGCTGCTGCAGGTTTTCCAGGGGCAGGGCGGCGCCCTGGTGGCGCTGTTGAACAGCTCCGGTTCGTTCGCCAAGACGATCGCCGATCGGGATGCGCTGATCGGCAACGTCATCAATGACCTGAACACGGTGCTGGGCACGATCGACGCGCACAGCAAGGAATTCGACACCACCCTGACCGAACTGCAGCGGCTGATCAGCGGGCTGGCCGCGGATCGGGATCCGATCGGCGCGGCGCTGCCGAAGCTGGCCGGCGCCACCACCGATCTGCAGGGCCTGCTGCAGGAGGCGCGGCCCGACCTGCAACAGACCTTCACACAGCTGGGACGGGTCGCGACGAACCTCGACGATCATTCCGCGGATGTGCAGACGCTGTTGAACAAGCTGCCCCAGGCGTACAAGCAGTTGGTCCGGGTCGGATCGTACGGGTCGTTCCTGAACATGTACGTCTGCGGTACGCAAATGCTCGCCGACGGTCCCGATGGGAAGCCGATGGAAATCCATCTGCCCGGCAACCAGACGACCGGAAGGTGTGCGAGCAATTGAAAGAGAACCGGTCACTCATTTCCATCGGCATCGTCGGCCTTGCCATGGCGGTCGCGATCGCATTGTCCGCGTTGCAGTTCGATCGACTTCCCTTCGTCCGATCCGGCGCTGAGTACACCGCCTATTTCGCCGACGCGGGCGGGCTGCAACCGGGCGATCAGGTGCAGGTGGCGGGCGTGCGCTCGGGACGGGTGGAATCGCTGCGGCTCGACGGTCCCAAGGTGCTGGTGAAGTTCTCCCTCGACGAGACGATCCGGCTCGGGGACGCGACCAGCGCGGCCATCAAGACGAATACGGTGCTCGGTCGCAAATCGTTGGCGGTCCTGCCCTCCGGTGACGGGTCGATCCGGGTCGGCAACACGATTCCGTTGAGCCGCACCACATCTCCGTATTCGCTGACCGATGCGCTCAGCGATCTCTCCGGCACCGTGCAGGGCCTGGATCTGGATCAGGCGAACAAGACGCTGGACGCGCTGTCGAAGACCTTCGCCGATACTCCCGCGCCGCTGCGGTCCGCGCTCGACGGCATCACCGCGTTGTCTCGAAGCCTGAACAAGCGCGACGACGCCCTCACCCAGCTGCTCGGTCACGCCCAGAACGTCACCAAGGTGCTCTCCGATCGCAAGCTGCAACTCGACGCGCTGCTGATGGACGGTGACAACCTGCTCGGCGAGCTGAACGCCCGGCGGCAGGCGATCAGTCAGCTGATCGTCTACGTGAACGGTCTGGCGCAGCAGCTGACCGGTTTCGTCAACGACAACGAGGCGCTGTTGAAACCCGCGCTGGACAAGTTGAATTCGGTGCTGCAACTGCTGCAGAAGAACAAGGACAACCTGGACAAGGCATTGGACGAGGTGGGTCCGTACGCGGCCGCGCTCGGTGAGCAGGTCGGCAGTGGTCCGTACTTCCAATCGATGCTGGCCAATATCGAGAGCAAGCCGCTGCGGCCTCTGGTCGATGCACTGGCTTGGCCGCAACACCTGCCGCAGTCGCTGGAGGAGTATTTGAACGGCGGCGTCACGATCAACCCGGCGACACAGGAGCCACCGCGATGAACGTATTGCGCAGCATGTCCCGGCTGCCACACTGGGTGCGTTATGTCGCCGCGGCGCTGGTCGTGGGCCTGGCCGGCTGGATCGCCTACGCCGCGGTGACCAATATCGGCAAGACCCACATCACCGCGTACTTCCCGTCGACCAATGCCATCTACGCCGGCGACAACGTCGAGATACTCGGGGTCAAGGTCGGCAAGATCAATTCGATCGAGCCGGGCAAGGACGACGTGAAAGTGACCATGACGGTCGATCGCGGTGTCGACATCCCGGCCGACGCCCGCGCGGTGATCATCTCTCCCTCGCTGGTGTCCGCGCGGTTCGTGCAACTGGCCCCCGCCTACAACGGCGGTCCGAAGATGCACGACAACGCGGTGATCCCGATCCAGCGCACCGCCGTTCCCGTGGAGTGGGACGACATCAAGACCCAGCTGACGAGGCTGTCCAAGGCACTGGGGCCGGAAGGCAACGATAAGAAGGGCTCGTTCGGCCGATTCGTCGACACCGCGTCGGCCAACCTCGGCAACGGCAATGCCCAGTCGCTGCGGGACACGTTGAAGGAGCTGTCCAGCACGTTCAACACCCTGTCCGACAGTCGCACCGACCTGTTCGGCACGATCCGGAATCTGCAACAGCTGGTTGATGTCCTGTCCAAGAGCAACGAGCAGATCGTCCAGTTCGGCGGGCGGCTGGCCTCGGTCTCCTCGGTGCTGGCCGGGGTGTCCACGGATCTCGGTGCGGGACTGGACAATCTGTCCTCCGCGATCGCCGATGTGAAACGGTTCCTGGACGAACGCGGCGGGGCCCTCACCGAGGGAGTACAGCGCCTGAGCGACGTCACCAAGACGGTCGTCGACAAACGCGGCGACCTGGAGAACCTGCTGCACGCCGCGCCGAACGGCCTGGTCAACTTCTATCAGATCTACAAGCCCGCGCAGGGCTCTCTGGCGGGTGCGATCACCTATTCCAACTTCGCCAATCCGATCGAATTCCTGTGTGGTTCGGTCGAGGGCATCGGGGCCGATGATTCCGACAAGTCGGGACAGCTGTGCCGCCAATATCTGGCACCGATCGTCAATTCCCTGCTGGTCAATTATCCACCGCTACTGGTCAATCCGGCGTCCACCCAGACGGCCTTCCCGAGCCAGCTGCAGTTCAGCACACCCGAACTCGCGCAGCAGGCGGCCCGGCAGGGCATACCCGTCAGCGTGCCGAAAGGCGTTTCGGGCCTTGCACTTCCGGGAGGCGGGCGATGAACGCACGGGTACGCAAACGGATCGCGGCGGCCGTCGTCGGGTTCGCGGTACTGCTCGGCGCTACGGGATGTGAGTGGGACGGCCTGAACACGCTGCCCATGCCCGGCGCCGCGGGAACCGGCGCGGGCTCCTGGCAGGTACGCATCCAAATGCCCAATGTCACCACGCTGACCCGCAATTCGCCGGTGATGGTCAACGACGTCACCGTCGGCACCGTGAGCGGAATCGAGGTCCAGGACTGGCATGCCCTGGTCACCGTCAGTCTCGACAAGAGCGTGCACCTGCCCGCGAATGCGATCGCGCGGATCGGACAGACCAGCTTGCTGGGCAGTAACCATGTGGAACTCGCGCCGCCGACCGACACCCCGCCGCAGGGACAACTGAAGAACGGCGATGTCATTCCGCTGGCCCGCGCCGGTGATTTCCCGACCACCGAGCAGACACTGTCCTCGCTGTCGGTGGTGCTCAACGGCGGCGGAATCTCGCAGCTGCAGACCATCACCCACGAGTTGAACGCGACGTTCACCGGACGTGAGGGCGCCATTCGTGACCTGATCCCCCAGCTGAACCAGCTCACGACATCGCTGAACCAGCAGACCAACGACATCATCGCCGCGATGTCCGGACTCGATCGCTTCGGCGGAGTCCTGGCCAAGCAGAAGGACGACCTCGCCAACGCGGTCCAGAACATCCATCCGGCGTTGACCGAACTCGCGGATCGTCGCGAGACGATCACCAAGACGATCACCTCGCTCGGCGATCTCAGCGACGTCATCCATCAGATCATTTCGCAGGGTGGCGGCAATCTGAAGGCGGAGCTGGCCGATCTCGGGCCGGTGCTGAAGGGACTCGCCGACACCGGCAACAATCTGACGACCGCACTGCAGGCGCTGTTCACGTTCCCGTTCCCGGCCAACCAGCTGGACAAGGCGATCAAGGGCGACTATTTCAATATCTTCGTCACCTACGACCTCACCGGCTCGCGACTGGATTCGAACTTCCTCACCGGCACTCCGCTCGGCGGCCACTTCGGTGGTGTCCAGGCGAAATACGGCGTGGAGGCCGCGCTGGGCACCATTGCCGGAACCGCCGGCGAGAAGGGTGATCCCGTGACCGGGCCGCTGAACAAACCGCCGGCCCAGCCGAGCATTCCGGGGCTGCCGCAGATTCCCGGTTTTCCCGCCATTCCCGGTCTGACGGTACCGAATCCGCCGAAGGGAGGGCCGGTTCGATGAAACTCACTCGCTTCGTCCGCAACCAGTTGATCATCTTCGCGGTGCTCACCGTGGTCGGCCTGGTGGTGATGTCCGCGGTGTATGTCCACCTGCCGGCGATGTTCGGTATCGGGCGGTACACAGTGACGGTCGATCTGACCACGACCGGGGGGCTGTACCCGACCGCCAACGTCGCCTACCGGGGCACGAACATCGGCAAGGTCGAGCAGGTTCAGCTCACCCCCGACGGGGTGCACGCGAGGCTGTCGATCAACAGCAGCGCCAAGGTCCCCGCCGACGTGAACGCGAATATCAGAAGCGTGTCCGCGATCGGTGAACAATATGTCGACCTGGTGCCACCGGCGTCGCCGAGCAGCGGCTACCTCACCGACGGAACGGTCATTCCGGTGGAGCGCACGACGTTGCCGCAGGATGTGGGCGCCATGCTCGATCAGGCGAACCGCCTGCTGGCGAGCATCTCCGACACCAAGTTGCGGGAGTTGCTCGACGACGCGTTCACCGCGTTCGACGGCGCCGGACCGGATCTGGGCAAGCTCATCGACTCCGCCTCCCTGCTGGTGCAGGACGCCAACGCGAATACCGACCAGACCAAGGATCTGATCAACAAGATCGGGCCGCTGCTGGATACCCAGACCCGCTCGGACGCGGCGGTCCGGGCGTGGACCCACAACCTGGCCACCGTCACCGACCAACTGCGCCAACACGATCCGTCGTTGCGCAAGTTGATCGAGCGGACCCCGTCGGCGGCACAGAAGATCACTTCGACCTTCCAGGATCTGCAACCGACACTGCCGCTGCTGCTGTCGAATCTGGTCAGCCTCGGCCAGGTCGGTGTCACCTATCACGCTGGGCTACAACAGGTCCTGGTCGTCTTCCCGCCCTTGATGGCGGCGTTGATGACCGCCGCGAAGGACGGTATGAGCCCGACCAAATACGGCGTCCATGTGGACTTCGCGCTCCAGCTCAACGATCCGCCCGGCTGCCTGACCGGCTTCCTGCCGCCGAGCCAACGGCGTTCCGCGGGTGATCTGAGCGTTCCCGATACGCCGCCAAATCTTTACTGTAAGGTTGCCCAGGACTCCAACCTCGCGGTGCGAGGTATCCGCAACTTCCCGTGCGAGAACCATCCCGGCAAGCGGGCACCCACGGTCGAGCTGTGTGACGATCCGCGTGGCTACGTACCGTCCGGCAACAATCCGCCGTTCGGTAATCCGACGCCGGGACCTGCCGCGATGAATCCTCCCGCACCTGCGGCCGCCAACCATCCGGCGTCCTTCCAGAACCAGCAGTACGACCCGGGCACCGGCACTTTCATCGGACCCGACGGCCGCACCTACCGCGAGGGTGACATAGGTTCCAACGGTTCGGGCACGGAACCTTCGAGTTTGCAGGCGATGTACGAGGAGCAGCAGAAGTGACCGAGCTGAACGAACCGGGGGCAGGAGGACGGAGGCCGCGGCGGCGCGCGATACGGGAGTCCGGGCCGCCGACCGAGGAAACCACCGAGGTCGTCGAGTTCTCGGCGGCGCGGACGGTGAAGCGTGCCGCGGCGCACGACGATGCCGGGGCGACGGCTGCCGTGCGTGCGGCCGAGCCGGTGGATGCTCATGCTCCCGTGGACGAACCGGTCGTCGAGCCGGGCACGTCCGAGGCCGAACTCGGCAAGCCTGTGCCCGTGGCCGCCGCACCCGGGGATTCGGCCGTGACCGGCGATCCGGGCCCGGCCGCCGACGAGGGGGCCGAACGCGTAGCCGGCAGGCTGGGATGGCTCGGCTGGATCGCGGCGGCCGTCGCGGCGGTATCGGCGCTGGTCCTGATCGGCTCGGGTGGATTTCTGATCTATCACGAGTACCACGTGGACGCGTTGCAGCAGCAGCGCGCCGACTACATTCAGACCGCCAAGCAAGTCGTGCTCAACCTGACCAATATCTCCGGTGACACCGCGCCGAAGGATATCGATCGGGTGCTGTCGGTCGCGTCGGGCCAGCTCGAGCAGGAGTACTCCGAGCGCAAGGACGCTTACGCCCAGGTCGTACAGCAGGCGAAGGTGAAGGCAAGTGGTCAGATCATCGAAACTGCCCTGGAGAGCCAGGACGATCACACCGCTCGTGTTCTCGTCGCCGCCGCGCAGACTCTGACGAATGCGGGTTCGCCCGACCCGCAGCAGCGGTACTACCGGTTCAGGGTCACCGTCACCCGGGACGACTCGGGACATCTGACCGGCTCGCAAGTGGAGTTCGTGGCATGAAAAACAATCTCCGCGCCATTCTGATCGTCTGTGCGGCAGTCCTTTTCGTGGCGGCCGGAGTCCTGGGCGGGTTCACCGGCTTCAAGTACTGGTCCGACGGTCAGGCCGAGCAGGCTCGCGCCCAGTCCGTCCAGGCCGCCCGTAACACGGTTCAGGCCATGTTCAGCTACGACTTCCATACCGTCGACACCGAACTGCCCAAGGTCGGCCCCAGTCTCACTCCGGGTTTCCGCTCGGACTACCTCAAACTGGTCGACAGCGTGATTGCCAAGGGCGCCAAGGAAAAACAGCTCACCGTGCGCGCGAACACCACGGCCGCCGGAATCGTCTCCGCCGACCGCTCGCACGCGACGGTGCTGCTGTACCTGAATCAGGTGACCACGAGCAAGGATTCGCCGCAGGGCATGGTCACCCCCAGTCGTGTGCGGGTGACCCTCGACAAGGACGACGGTCACTGGCTCGTATCCGGCGTCACCCCGATCTGACTTCTCTCGGCCGAACTCGGCGCAGATCGTGCGACGGGTACGAGAGCATTGTCAGCGGCCGGGATCCAGGTCGGCATCGGACAGCAGTGCGCTGCCCGCCACCTGTCCCTGGGCGAGCGCGTCGAGAAACGCTCTGGCCCAACGGTCCACGTCGTGCGCGAGGACCTGGCGTCGCAACGCGCGCATGCGGCGGCGACGGGTGTCGGGATTGTCGGTGAGCGCGGCCATGATGGCGTCCTCGACGCTGTCCAGGTCGTGCGGGTTGCACAGGTATGCCTGGCGCAATTCGGCTGCGGCGCCGGTGAATTCGCTCAGCACAAGGGCGCCGTTGAGGCCGCTGTGGCTGGCCACGTACTCCTTGGCGACCAAATTCATACCGTCGCGCAGCGGGGTCACCAGCATCGCGTCGGCGGCGACGAAGAAGGCGAGCAGTTCCTCGCGCGGAATCGGCCGGTGCAGATAGTGCACGACCGGATAACCCACCCGTGCGAATTCGCCGTTGATGCGACCGACCTGGCGTTCGATATCGCCGCGCATCTGGATGTAGCTCTGCACCCGCTCCCGGCTGGGCGTGGCCAGCTGCACCATGGCGATCTCGGCCGGATCGATCCGGCCCTCGCGCAACAGCTCCTCGAGCGCGGCCAGGCGGATATCGATGCCCTTGGTGTAATCGAGCCGATCCACCCCCAGCAGAATGTGCTTCGGGTTACCCAGCTCGTCGCGGATCTGCGCGGCCCGCTCGCGCACCGAACGTCGCCGGGACTGCTCGTCGAGTTCGGCCGAGGAGATCGAAATCGGGAAGGCGCCGACCCGTACCGTGCGGAAACCCACTTGCACCACACCGAGTTTCGAGCGAACACCGACGGTGCCGCGGGAAGTCGGTTGTCCGGCAAGGCGTTTGGCCAAGTACAGAAAATTCTGGGCGCCGCCGGGTAAGTGGAAGCCGATCAGGTCCGCCCCCAGCAGACCCTCGACGATCTCGGTCCGCCACGGCATCTGCATGAACAGTTCCACCGGCGGGAACGGGATGTGCAGGAAGAAGCCGATGGTCAGGTCCGGACGCAGCATCCGGAGCATCTTCGGCACCAGCTGCAGTTGGTAGTCCTGCACCCAGACCGTGGCTCCCTCGGCGGCGACCTTCGCGGTGTACTCCGCGAAACGCCGGTTGACCTCGACATACGCGGTCCACCAGTGCCGCCGGTACTCCGGCCGCACGATCACGTCGTGATACAGCGGCCACAGGGTGCCGTTGGAGAATCCCTCGTAGTAGTCCGCGACCTCGGCCGAGGACAGCGGCACCGGATGCAGTTCCAGCCCGTCCTCGACGATCGGATCCAGATCCATGTCGGGAACGCCGGCCCAGCCCACCCAGGCGCCGTTGTTGCTGCGCAGCACCGGTTCCAGAGCGGTGACCAGGCCGCCGGGACTGCGCTTCCAGCGGGTCGTGCCGTCGGGCAGCTGCTGCAAATCCACCGGCAGGCGGTTGGCGACCACGACGAAACCGGAACCCGCGCCATGTGGAGCTGTCGCGGGCGGTTGGGCCCCCGCATCCGATCGTCGCTGATCCGATGGGTTTGCGCTCATCTGGTCCATTACTGGAACCTCCGGTTTGCCGCGGGCCGGGAGAGCCCTGTGGAGTTGTAAGTGCGGTGGGTCGGGGTCGGTTATTCGCCCCGGCCGCTGGGACCGATACCGAGCATCGACAGCAGCATCCGGCATTCGTCCGCGTCTTCAGCGTAAGCGGCGACGACTCGTTGGGCCTGTCGAGCAGTCTCGTCGGCGAGCGGCTCCAGATCGTCGTCCGCGATGTCGTTGGCGCCCTTCGCGGCCATCATCGTGTCCTCTCGACTATGGGTTGAGTTCTCACGGTTGCGAGAAGTCAATCGTATCGGTCATGGGAATGGGACCGGTTCGGCGGCAACCCGTGAAGCGACAACCCTGAAACGGAAAGGCTCGCTGTGGCTATACCGTGAGAAGACAGTCGAATGTGTAAGCAGAAAGGGTTTGGAACATCATGCCGTTGGCCACGGTGAACGGAATCGCACTGAACTATCAGGTGAAGGGGGACAAGGCCAAGGGCAGCGAGATCAAGGGCGCCGCCCCGCTGGTCGTCCTGATCATGGGGACCGGGAGTCCGGGCCGGGTGTGGGAGCTGCATCAGGTTCCCGCGCTGGTCGCGGCCGGATATCGGGTGTGCACCTTCGACAACCGTGGCATCGCCCCGTCGTACGAGGCCGCGACCGGGATGACCATCGACGATCTGGTGCGCGACACCGCCGGGCTGATCGAATTCCTGGACGAGGGGCCGGCGCTGCTGGCCGGGACGTCGATGGGTGCGCGGGTGGCGCAGGAGCTCGCGCTGGTCCGTCCCGACCTGGTGCGAAAGGCGGTGTTCCTGGCCGGCCACGGGCGGCTGGATCAGTTCCAGAAGACGCTCTCGCTGGGCGAACACGAACTCGACGCCAGTGGGGTGAAGCTGCCGCCGAAGTACGAGGCCGCGCTGACCGCTGTGATGAATCTTTCACCGGCGACCCTGTCCGAAGTCAACGCGGCGCGGGATTGGCTGGATCTGTTCGAGTTCACCGGCGGGCCGGTAGCGCCCGGGGTCCGGGCGCAGCGCGCGATGGATCACGATTTCGACCGCTTGCAGGCCTATCGCGGGATCAAGGTGCCGTGCCTGGCGGTCGGATTCGCCGACGACCGGATGATTCCGCCGTATCTGGCCCGCGAGGTCGCGCAGGTCATTCCGGCCGCGCGGTATCAGGAGATTCCGGATGCCGGGCATTATGGTTATCTGGAACGCCCCGATGCTGTGAACAAGGTGCTGCTGGAATTCTTCGGCGGCTGAGGCGATCCGCTCGCGAAGGCCCCCCGGCGTCGTGGTGGCCAGGTAATTCCCGGTGGTAACACCGGTCTTGCTAGGGTCGATACCAGGTATGGGGTCGCTCCGCTCGGAGGGCCATCAGTGTTTCGTACCCGTAGCGCATGCCCAACACACAGTGCCAGTATCAGTGAGGTGAGATGAGCACCAACCCCTTCGACGACGAAGACGGCCGCTTCTTCGTTCTGGTCAACGACGAGGAGCAGCATTCCCTCTGGCCAGCTTTCGCGGAGGTTCCCGCCGGGTGGCGGGTCGTGTTCGGTGAGGACAGCCGGGCAGCCTGCGTCGAGTACGTCGAGAAGAACTGGACCGATATGCGTCCCAAGAGCCTGCGCGACGCGATGGCCGCCGACGACGCGGCCCGCCAGGCCTCCCAGTCCTGATCCCGGCCACTCGACACCGCGTGGGCACGACGACCCGGCGACCGCATGCATCCCGCATGCGGTCGCCCGGCCTTGCCCATCCCCACTGACCACGTTTTTTCTCCCCCAGCCATCCCCCCGGTTATGATGGCTCCGCTTTTCCCGCCTCCTTAGCTCAGTGGTAGAGCACTCGCCTTGTAAGCGAAAGGTCGTCAGTTCAATCCTGACAGGGGGCTCGACGACTTCAGGCGCCCGCGCCGCCGTCCACGGGGATGATGGCGCCGGTGATCATTGCGGCGCGGTCGCTCAGGAGCCAAGCGGCCGGTTCGGCTACTTCGTGGGGGGTGGCCATACGGCCGAGGGGGATTGATGCGGATATCTGTTCGGTGATGCCGGGGGTCAGGGCGTTGACTCGGATGTTGTCGGGCGCCCAGGTGACGGCGGCGGTTTCGGTGATGCTGTTGAGGGCGCGCTTCATCGCGCCGTAGGCGGGCAGGGCCGGGTTCGCGCGACGGCTGCCGATGCTGGAGGTGTTGACGATCGCGCCACCGCCGGTGCGCCGCATCAGGGCCGCCTCGGCGGTCATGGCCGTCCAGTGGGCGCGGAAGTTCACGGTGAACTGTTCGTCGATGTCGGCGTCGCTGGTCGTGTCGAGGGGACCGGGTTGCTGGATCGTCGCGCCGTTGTTGAACGCGCCGTCGAGCCGGCCGTGCAATTCCTCGACGCGGTCGAGTGCGGTGCGAATACTCGCGCTGTCGGCGAGGTCCACGGTCACCGCATCCGCGACGCCGCCGTCGGCGCGGATCTCGGTGACGATGCGTTCGAGGGCGTCGGCGCCGCGGGCGGCGAGGACGACGGCAGCACCCTCTCTCGCGAACAGGCGGGCCGCGGCCGCCCCGATGCCGCGGCTCGCGCCGGTGATGAAGACGACCTTGCCGGTCAGCAGGCCGAGGGGTGCGCTATCGATGTCATTGGTCATGGCGACAGTGTCGGGTCGGTGCGGGAACCGGATTCAGGTACACGTGGTACCAGGATCCGTCGCCGCGCGGCGGGCAGACTCGGGGTATGGACAGACATGAACTCGGGGCTTTCCTCCGCAGCCGCCGGGAGCGGCTGCGGCCGCAGGATGTCGGTCTGCCGTCGGGTGCGCGGCGACGAACGCCGGGCCTGCGGCGTGAGGAGGTCGCGGTGCTCGCGCACATCTCCACCGAGTATTACGTCCGGCTCGAGCAGGGGCGTGCGCCGCGACCGTCGAGTGAGGTGCTCGCCGGGATCGCGGGCGCGCTGCGCCTGACCGACGCCGAGTCCGATCATCTGCACGTGCTCGCGGGCAGTGCGCCGAGCCGGACCGGACTGCATCGCCGCGACGTCCGGCCGAGCATCCTCGCGCTACTCGAAAGATTGCCGCAGACAGCGGCTTTCGTGATATCCGCAGCCTTCGAGGTGCTCGCGTGGAACGACCTGGCGGTCGCGCTCATGGAGGATTTCGGCCGACTCGACGAGCGCGATCGCAATCTCGCGCGTCGCGCATTCCTCGGGTCCACGGTCGGCGATACGCCGCTGTACGGCATCTCCGATGCGGCGGAATTCCGGCACCATGTCGTGATGGGGTTGCGGTCCACCCTCGCCCGCTATCCGTCGGATCCGGCGGTGATCGATCTGATCGACGAACTACGTTCCGGCAGTTCGGAATTCGACCGGCGGTGGGCGCGGCACGACGTGCAGGCCGGGCCGATGCTCAGCAAGACCTTCGATCATCCCGCTCTCGGGGAGATCACCGTCGACTGCGACTCCCTCGCACTCGTCGACCGCGACCAGAACCTGGTGCTCTACAGCGCGCCGCCGGGCTCCCGCGGTGCGGAGGCGCTGGCGTTGCTGAATGTTCTCGGTGCCGAGGTCGGTGATTATCGACGGTAGCGCCGCGCGAAGTCCTCAGCTCTTGCGGGCGACGCCCGCCCAGCAACCCGCCTCGGCGTCTCGCCAGTCGGGCAGGTCGGCCTCGGGCCGCCAGCGGTGCACGCCGACCACGCCGGGATCGAGGAGTTCGTAGCCGTCGAAGAAGCGGGTGACCTCGTCGCGGTTGCGATTCTGGGCGTGCACGCCGCTGGCTCGGTAGGTGGCCAGGGCGCGGCGCATGGTCTCGGGGTCGAAATCGGCGGTGATGTGCGAGATGACCAGGTAGGAGCCGGGGGCCATGGCCTTCATCAGGGTGTCGACGATGCCGTAGGGGTCCTGTTCGTCGCGGACGAAGTGCAGGACCGCGACCAGGCTGACGGCGACCGGTTCGTCGAGGTTCAGGGTTTCGGCGAAGGATGGTGCGGACAGGATGCCCCCGGGATCGGTGGCGTCGGCGTCGATGTAGGCGACCTTGCCCTCGGCGGTACTCGTCATCAGGGCTTGCGCGTAGGCCAGCACCAGCGGGTCGTTGTCCACATACACCACGCGGGCGGCGGGATTGAGCTCCTGGGCGATCTGGTGCAGGTTCGGTTCGGTCGGGATGCCGGTGCCGATGTCGAGGAACTGCCGCACCCCGAGATCGCTCAGCGTGCGCACCGCGCGGGCCATGAAGTCGCGGTTGTGGTGGACGCCGGAGGCGACGGTCGGCCACACCTCGAGGATCTTGGCCGCGGCCTGACGGTCGACCTCGTAGTTGTCCTTGCCGCCGAGGAAGTAGTCGTAGATGCGAGCGCTGCTGGGTTTGGTGGGATCCACGACCCGGTTGTTCGCAATCACTCGACCTCCTAGTCGACAGGTGTTGCTGCGGAAGAGTCAATATCGAGCGGACGCAATGCAATTCGCATGATAATACGTCCTCGGGAGGCGCGTTTGGGGAACGCTCGGCGTTGCCGCACCCGCATCGGGCGCGCTGCGCGCGGGGATGACCGGGGTCGACGCCGCACCTCCTCCGGACGCCGGATGATTTCCGCGACCACGCGATATTCCCTTGTGCGGGAGGGATTCCCGGAGGTGGAAAAAGCATGCGACAGATCAACCCGCCTCCTCTAGCGTCTCCTGCACGCACCCATTCGGGGCAAGTCAATGGGAGGAATCGAAGCAATGAAATTCGGAAAGATCACCGCTGTCGTATTCATGGCGATCGCGGCCACTGGAATAACGGCGGCGACGGCCGCTGGGCAACCCGCCGTAGCGACGCAGCAACAGCCGGCACCGGTTGCCGCCGCGAGTAATGCGAGCTCTGGCGTCGATCACGGAGTCGCATATCGCACAACTGTTTCCAAGGCCGATATGGCCATCACCACCACCGTGCAGAACGGCAAATTCGAGCTGGCCGACAATGGTCATGTCGTACTGCATTCCGCGGACGGCACGACATTGGCCGACGTGCCGCAGACCTATCAGCTCGGCGGCCGTTCGCTCGCCATCGCGCGCACCATCGCCGCGGACGGCAAGACCCTCACGGTGACGCCTGAGCCGACCGCCGAGGACGTCGCGGTTCTGAAGAACATCGCCTATGAACATCTCCGGGACGAAGTCGTCAAGAACGGTGTCGGCATCATTCTGGGCGTACTCGTGGGCGGATTCATCGGCGCGCTGCTCGGATTCGGGTTCCTTTCCCTGATCACCGCGCCCATCGGCTGGGTCGTCGGCGGGATCGCCGGTGGATACATCGAGGGCGGACAGGAATTCCTGGACGCGGTGCAGGGTGCGGCCGGCGGTCGCTGACGGACGCGGCACCGACGAATTCTACGGTGCGCGAACGCTTCCGGCGTTCGCGCACCGTCGCTGGGCCATCCGCTCGCGGCGGGTTCCGAGCAATGACCCGGAGGCTTCCCAGGAAACTCCCAGGCAACGTTCAGCAGGTTCCGCACTCGACGAGGGACGATGTCCCCCATGAATGGTGTGCCAGCGGACCGGGCGCCCGAGGCCAGGATTCTGGTCGTCGACGATGAGCCCATGATCGTCGAACTGCTGTCGGTGAGCCTGCGTTACCAGGGCTTCGAGGTGACCTCGGCGGTCAACGGCGCCGAGGGGCTCGACCGGGCCAAGACCTTCCGGCCCGATGCGCTCATCGTCGATGTGATGATGCCGGGAATGGACGGCTTCGGCCTGCTGCGCCGGCTGCGCGCCGACGGCATCGAGGCGCCCGTCCTGTTCCTGACCGCCCGCGACGAGGTGGAGGACAAGGTCACCGGCCTGACTCTCGGCGCGGACGACTACGTCACCAAACCCTTCAGCCTGGAGGAGGTGGTGGCGCGATTGCGGGTCATTCTGCGCCGCTCCGGGCATGCGGTGGAGGAACGCAAATCCTCGCGAATCCGGTTCGAGGACATCGAACTCGACGACGATACGCACGAGGTGTGGAAGGCGGGGGAGCCGGTTTCGCTGTCTCCGACCGAGTTCACCCTGCTGCGCTATTTCATGGTGAATGCGGGCACGGTGCTGAGTAAGCCACGCATTCTCGACCACGTCTGGCGCTATGATTTCGGCGGTGAGGTCGGAGTGGTCGAGACCTATGTCTCCTATCTGCGCAAGAAGGTGGACACCGGCCCGGATCAGTTGATTCACACGCTGCGCGGCGTGGGCTATGTCATGCGTTCACCCAGCCGCAGGAATTCCCCGGCGAAATGAGTGTCCGCGGAATCGCCCGCATCGGAGGTTCTCGGCCATAAACGACACTGCTTCGGCCGATATGGAGAACGCGGGCATGGCTGTTGGCGTTGCGAGAGTTCGCAAGGCAATAACGCATCGTCTGGCCGCGGTGCCGTTGCGCGTGACGCTGGTCCTCGCGCTGGTCATTCTCGCGGCCCTGGGACTGCTGATTTCCGGCGTGGTCGTCACCTCGGTCATGCAGCGCGTCGTACTGGGCGGTGTGGACCGCCAACTGTTCGACGCCGCGCATATCTGGGCGCGCCCGGAGGCGCATCTGCCGGGCCGTCTGCCGCCGATGTTCTACGTGCGCACGACGAATGCGCAAGGCGTGGTGGAATTGCGCTCCGCGCCGTCGGCGCCGGTGCCCGATCTGCCACCCGACCTGGACAATCATCCCCGAACGGTCGGCTCGGTGGGCAAACCGTCCGATCGCTGGCGGGCGCTGGAGGTCGTACACCCCGACGGCGTCAGCGTGGTCGCGGTGCGTCTGGATCAGGGCAAGAACATCGTCGACCGTCTGCTGGGTTTGCAGATCGTGGTCGGTCTGGCCGTGCTCGCGATCCTCGCGGCCGTCGCGCAACTGGTCATCCGGCGCAGTCTGCGGCCCCTGCGCAAGGTGGAGGAGACCGCTTCCGCGATCGCCGGGGGCGATCTGCATCGCAGAGTTCCCGTGCGCGGCACCCGCACCGAGGTCGATCTGCTCTCGCAATCGCTGAACAGCATGCTCGCGCAGATCCAGCAGGCATTCGCCGCCACCGAGGCATCCGAGGAGGCCGCGCGGCGTTCGGAGGCCAAGATGCGGCGGTTCGTCGCCGACGCCAGTCACGAACTGCGCACGCCGCTCACGACGATCCAGGGTTTCGCCGAACTGTACCGGCAGGGGGCCGTGCCGGAATCGGACCTGCTCATGGATCGGATCGAGCGCGAGTCCAAGCGGATGAGTCTGCTGGTGGAGGATCTGCTGATGCTGGCACGGCTGGATGCGCAGCGTCCGCTGGAACGCCGGCCGGTGGATCTGCTGGCGATCGCCAGCGATACGGTGCACAATCTGCGCGCGGTCGACGCGACCCGGCACCCGGACGGCCCGCCGCGGCCCATCGATCTCGAAATCCGTTCCGGCGAGGGAACTCTGGAGGTTTCCGGCGACGAGGCGAGACTGCGTCAGGTGCTGGGAAATCTGGCCGGTAACGCGCTCGTGCACACACCGCCGGGCACCTCGGTGACGGTTCGGCTGACCCCCGCCGAGCACGAGGTGCTGATGGAGGTCGTGGACACCGGCCCCGGCCTGCCGCCGGAGGAGGCCGAGCGCATCTTCGAGCGCTTCTACCGCACCGACACCTCACGCAGCCGGGACAGCGGCGGCACCGGCCTGGGGTTGTCCATCGTGCAGGCGCTGGTCGCCTCGCACGGCGGCACGGTGTCGGTGGACAGCACCCCCGGCGAGGGCACGACCTTCACCGTGCGGTTGCCGCGCGAGGCGCCCTGAGCCGGTTCAGTCCGGGACGTTCGCGCCGTAGCCCAGTTCGCGCAGGGCCTGCTTGATCTTGGCCTGCGCCTCGTCGAGGGATTCCTTGCTGGGTTCGGGATCCGCGCCGGAGATGTTGAAATCGCCGAGTTCGAACGCCGGGAAGACGTGCAAGTGCAGGTGCGGGACCTCGAGTCCGGCGATCAGCAAGCCCGCCCGGGGCGCGCCCCACGCGGCGCGCACGGCCTTGCCGATCTTCTGCGCCACCGCGTTGATCCGGGCGAAGACCTCGGGGTCGAGATCCTGCCACTGATCGACCTCCTGGCGCGGCACCACCAGCGTATGCCCCTGGGTGATCGGGTTGATGGTGAGGAATGCGACGAATTCCTCGTCCTCCCAGACGAACCGTCCGGGCAGCTGACCGGCGATGATCGCGCTGAAAACAGAAGCCATGGTCTGCATTGTGCCCTGTCCTGTGCCGGTCACCTAAGCTGTGCTGCGTGCGCGTACTCGTCATCGGTTCCGGAGCTCGTGAACACGCCTTGGTAGTGGCCCTGCGCCGGGATCCGGGGGTGAGCGCGGTCTGCGCCGCGCCCGGCAACCCCGGCATCGCGCAGCAGGCCGATGTGCGGCCGGTCGATCCGTGCAGTGCGGAGGCCGTGGTCGCGCTGGCCACCGACTACGCCGCCGATCTGGTGGTGATCGGGCCCGAGGTGCCGCTGGTGCTCGGCATCGCCGACGCGGTGCGCGCGGCCGGTTTCGCCTGTTTCGGGCCGTCTGCCTCGGCCGCGCGGATCGAGGGGTCCAAGGCGTTCGCCAAGGATGTGATGGCCGCGGCCGGTGTGCGCACTGCCCACAGCGAGATCGTGGACCATCCAGGTGAGCTCGATGCCGCCCTGGACCGCTTCGGACCGATCTGGGTGGTCAAGGACGACGGCCTGGCCGCGGGCAAGGGCGTGGTGGTCACCGCCGATCGGTCCGCGGCCCGCGATCACGCCGCCGAACTGCTCGAGCAGGGCCATCCGGTGCTGTTGGAATCCTTCCTGGACGGGCCCGAGGTCTCGCTGTTCTGTCTGGTCGACGGTGAGACGGTGGTGCCGCTGCTGCCCGCGCAGGATCACAAGCGGGTCGGTGACGGCGATATCGGTCCCAACACCGGCGGCATGGGCGCGTACACGCCGCTGCCGTGGCTGCCCGCGGGCGCGGTCGGGGAGATCGTCGAGATGGTCGTGAAACCCGTTGCGGTGGAAATGGTTCGGCGCGAGGCGCCGTTCTCGGGGCTGTTGTACGCCGGGCTGGCGATGGGGCAGGCCGGGCCGGCGGTGGTCGAATTCAATTGCCGCTTCGGCGATCCCGAGACCCAGGCGGTGCTCGCCCTGCTGGACAGCCCCCTCGGTGCACTGCTGAACGCCACCGCGACCGGGACTCTCGCACAGGCCGAAGCCCCGCGCTGGAAGGACGGCGCTGCGATCACCGTGGTGCTGGCCGCCGAGAACTACCCCGCTCGCCCCCGTACCGGCGATGTGATCACCGGTACCGGTCCCGAGGCCGCCGAGCCGAATACCGAAGTGCTGCATGCCGGTACGTCGCTGCGCGCGGACGGCGCCCTGATCTCCGCCGGCGGCCGCGTCCTGAACGTCGTCGCCACCGGCGCCGACCTCGCCGAGGCCCGCGCCCACGCCTACGCCCGCATCGCCGCGATCAAACTCGCCGGCAGCCACTTCCGCACCGATATCGCGCTGGGCGCGGTCGAGAACCGCATCGTCATACCGTCCGAGGCGTAGTCGCAACCCGGCTGCCCGGCCGCGCTGTGACGGACTTCGTCGGTGCATACGTTGCGGCACATCGTGACTCGATTCCGCATCGCCACATCTGCCGGGGCAACATCCTCACCCGGGCGGTCGGCGAGCGCGTCATGGGCGATATGTATGCCGTGCGGGCCGTTTGGTCCGCTTTCCCGTGCTGGGTCGATCGGGACGACTTGTGCTGGGACAGCTTCGGCAGGCCGGATGTGAAACTAACCGACCCTGATGCCGTGCAGCGCGAGCCAGGGTTGCGGGTCGACGTGTCGGCCGTTGATCAGGATCTCGAAATGCAGGTGGGGCCCGGTGGAGTCGCCCCGGTTGCCGACGCGGGCGATCTGCTGACCGGCGCGGACGCGTTCGCCCACCGAGACCGAGAAGTCGTACATGTGGCCGTAGACGGAGATGGTTCCGTCGTCGTGCCGGATGCGCACCCACAGGCCGAAGCCGTCGGCGGGACCGGCGTCGATGACGGTGCCGTCGGCGACCGCGTAGATGGGCGAACCGATCGGCGCGGCGATATCGATGCCGTAATGGAAAGTGCCCCAGCGTGATCCGTATCCGGAGCTGAACACGCCGCGGGCGGGCAGCGCATATCCGCCGATACCGGCCTCGGGCCCGCCGGGCAGCGCGGTGCCGGGTCCGCTGAGCAGCGGTGAGGGTTGTCCGGCCGCCGCGGCGGCGGCCTCGGCCTTGGCCCGTTCCAGGGTGGCGCGGGCCGCGGCGGCCACCACATCCTGTTCGCGCAGTCGCTCGCCGTTGTCGATGGCGGCCAGATCGCGGGCGCTGGTCGCTGGATCGGCCTGCACCTGCAGCGGATAGGCCACCGGAATACGTTGCGCCACACCGGGAGCGGGCGTGGAGTCGACCGTGTGCGGTGCGATGGCGTCTCCGGCGGCGAGCAATCCGACGGTCACGACGCCCCCGACGAGCACCCGGTGCGTGCGGACGAAGCCGCGTCCCCGCCACCACGCTCCGCGCACCTCGCCGGGCCAGTCCCGGCGCAGGAATCCCCGCCAGTCGAGGCTCGCGATCATCCGGACCATCCGCCGGATCGCACCCCGGGCACGCGCGAAGCCGCGGCGAATCCGCGAGGGACGTTCCCGATGCAGGTCGGTACGCCAGTCGGGGCGGATCACCGTCCGGGAGCCCCCGGAAATCGTCGCGTGGCGTGCCTCATCGGGCATTCGCCGACGATAACAGGGCCGTGCTCGGGTCCACCGCTGACATGATCGACCGGCGTGGTCCGCTGCCGAGCTCGCAGGCGATATCGGCGGCGGTGCTCGTCGGCGGTCACGCCGCGTGTTCTACCGTCGTCGGGTGCGCAGTGAATCCCGCCGGTCGACCATTCCCGCCTTCTACGTCATGGATGTGTGGAAGGCGGCCGCCGAACGCGCCCGCACCCACGGCGACGTCCTGGTGCTGGCCGCGGGGCAGCCGTCCACCCCGGCGCCCGCGCCGGTCCTGCGGGCGACCAGGAATGCCCTGGACGCCGAACTGCTCGGCTACACCGAGACTTTCGGCACCCCCGAGCTGCGCGCGGCCATCGCCGCGTATCACCGCGACGGCTACGGCATCGAGGTCGACGCCGAGGACGTGGTGGTCACCACCGGATCCTCCGGTGCGTTCACGCTGATCTTCCTGGCCGCCTTCGATGTCGGCGACACCGTCGTGGTGGCCCGCCCGGGTTATCCGGCGTATCGGAACACGTTGTCGGCCTTGGGATGCCGCGTGGTGGAGCTGGACTGTGGTGCGCAGACCCGGTTCCAGCCGACGGTCGAGATGCTCGAGGCACTGCCCGAACCGCCCGCCGGGCTGATCGTGGCGAGTCCGGCCAATCCGACCGGGACCATGATCGCCCCGGCCGAACTGGCAGCCCTGGCCCGTTGGTGTGATGTGCACGGGACGCTGCTGATCTCCGACGAGATCTACCACGGGATCGTCTACGAGGGGGCCTCGGACTCGACCGCGACATCCTCGGCCTGGGAGACCTCCCGTGAATCGGTGGTCATCGGATCGGTCTCGAAGTACTTCTCCATGACCGGCTGGCGGCTGGGCTGGATGCTGGTGCCGGCGGGCCTGCGACCCGCCCTGCAGCGGCTGGCCTCGAATATGACCGTCTGCCCGCCCGCGATCTCGCAGTTCGCCGCGGCGCACGCCTTCGACGCCGAGTCGCGACGCGAGCTCGACGGCCACGTGCGCCGCTACGCGCGCAACCGCGAACTCCTGCTGGACGGCCTGCCCCGGCTGGGTATCGCCGATCTGGCCCCGGCCGACGGCGCGTTCTACGCCTACGCCGATATCGCACACCTCACCGACGACGCCACGCGCTGGTGTGCGGATCTCCTCGCGAGCACCGGCGTGGCCCTCGCGCCGGGCACCGACTTCGATACCCGCAACGGCAGTCATACGGTCCGGCTGTCCTTCGCCGGGGCCACCGCGGATATCGAGGAGGCGCTGGCCCGCATGGGCCGCTTCCTGGGCGTTTGACCAGGTGACCGAAGCGGATTGTGCCGCAAAGACTTTCCCCAGACATCCACCGCGACGACCGCGAACGGTGTAGAAAAGCCATGGTTGTATTTTCAACACCTGCACGTTTGCCCACTCGAACTGGATTCTCACAGATCGCACCGATTTGGCACGGATGAACCGATGATGACTGGCACGATGACACGGTGATCACCGCGACGACCCCGAAAGGTGAAAGGCGTCGCCAAGCGTTGGTCGCGGCTGCCGCCGAGTTGCTACTCGAGGGAGGATTCGACGCAGTGCGCCACCGCTCGGTGGCCACTCGCGCGGAACTTCCCCTCGCCTCGACAACCTACTATTTCGAGTCGCTCGAGGATCTGATCGCCCGAGCGGTCGAGTTCAGCGGTAACGCGGAGCTCGAGACGATGCGCCGCCGGGTCGGCGATGTCCCGCACCGCCGCCGCGGCACCGACGCGACCGTCGACCTGATCCTGGATCTGCTGGTCGGCGCGGACGTCTCCGACGAGTCGGCTCGGGGCCGGCTGATCGCCCGCTACGAGCGTTCGGTGGCCTCGGCCCGGCATCCGGAACTGCGCGACGTGCAGCTACGACTACGCACGCAGCTCGAGGAGTTGCTCGCCGAGGCGCTGCGCCGATCCGATCGGGTGGTGCGCGCCGAACAGCTGCGACGGCTGGTGGCCATGGTGGACGGTGCGGTCGTCGCGGCGCTGACCGAACTGGATCCGCAGCCGCGGCGCACGGCCCGCAGTGCCCTGCTCGAGCTGATCGATGTGATCGCCCCACCCGCGCCGCAGCATCCGATTCCGCCGCATCCGATGGCCGCGCACACGATCCCGCCGCATCAGGTCCCACAACACCAGGTCCCGCAACACCAGGTCCCGCAACACCAGGTCCCGCAACACCAGGTCCCGCAGCATCGGGCAGAGCCCCAGCAACTGGACAGGCACCGATCGCTGGACTGACGGCGAACATTAGACTGGACGGCCGTGACCATCGTTCCGAACGTCCTCGCCACTCGCTATGCCAGCCCGCAACTGGTGCGGCTGTGGTCGCCCGAGCGCAAGATCGTGCTGGAGCGCCGCCTGTGGCTCGAGGTGCTGCGGGCGCAGTCCGAGCTGGGAATCGAGCTGCCCGACGGGGTGCTCGCCGACTACGAGCGGGTGCTCGAGCAGGTCGACCTCGCCTCGATCGCCGAGCGTGAGCGGGTCACCCGGCACGATGTGAAGGCGCGGATCGAGGAGTTCAACGCCCTCGCCGGACACGAGCACATCCACAAGGGCATGACCAGCCGCGATCTCACCGAGAACGTCGAGCAGTTGCAGATCCGGCTCTCGCTCGAGCACGTTCACGCGCACGGTGTCGCCGTGGCCGCCCGGCTGGCCGAGCGGGCCGCGGAGTATCAGGCGCTGGTGATGGCCGGCCGCTCGCACAACGTGGCCGCCCAGGCCACCACGCTCGGCAAGCGATTCGCTTCCGCCGCAGACGAAGTGCTGATCGCGCTGACCCGAGTGCGGGAGCTGATCGACCGGTATCCGTTGCGCGGCATCAAGGGTCCGATGGGCACCGCGCAGGACATGCTCGATCTGCTCGGCGGTGATGCGGGCAAACTCGCGCAACTGGAACAGAAGGTCGCGCGGCACTTGGGGTTCGCCACGGTGCTCACCAGCGTCGGGCAGGTGTATCCGCGCTCGCTGGACCACGACGTGCTTTCCGCGCTGGTCCAGATCGGCGCGGGCCCTTCGTCTTTCGCGCACACCGTCCGGTTGATGGCGGGGAACGAACTGGTCACCGAGGGTTTCGCGCCGGGCCAGGTGGGCTCCTCGGCGATGCCGCACAAGATGAACACCCGATCCTGCGAGCGGGTCAACGGCCTGCAGGTGGTGCTGCGCGGGTACGCGTCCATGGCCGCGGAACTGGCTGGGGCGCAATGGAACGAGGGGGATGTGTTCTGTTCGGTGGTGCGCCGCGTCGCGCTGCCGGACGCGTTCTTCGCCGTCGACGGCATGATGGAGACCTTCCTGACGGTGCTCGCGGAATTCGGCGCGTACCCCGCGGTAATCGAGCGCGAGCTGAACCGCTACCTGCCGTTCCTGGCCACCACCCGCATCCTGATGGCCGCCGTGCGTGCCGGGGTCGGCCGCGAGAGTGCGCACGAGGTCATCAAGGAACACGCCGTCGCGGTCGCGCTGGCCATGCGCGAACAGGGTCGCGAACCCGATCTGCTGGACCGCCTGGCCGCCGATGACCGCATGCCGCTGGACCGCGCCGCCCTCGATGCGGCCCTGGCCGATCGCTCGGCCTTCATCGGCGCGGCCCAGGCCCAGGTCGCCGATGTCATCGCCCAGGTCGAGAAGCTGGTCGAGGCGAATCCGGAAGCCGCGCACTACGCCCCCGCGCCGATCCTGTAACCGGATCTCTCGCGGCCGATCCGGGATGCCCTATAAACGGATAATGGATCCCTACACGATTTTCGCCGATATCGTTGCCGGGCGTGCTCCCGCGTCCGTGGTCCACGAGGACCCGGATGTGCTGGCGTTCATGGATATTCGCCCGATGACGCCCGGGCATCTGCTGGTGGTGCCGAAGGTGCCCGCGCGGTCCCTGGCCGAGCTGGATCCCGAGATCGGCGGCAAGCTGTTCCAGGTGGGGCAGCGACTGGCGGCGGCGCTGCGGGACAGCGAGGTGAACTGCGCCGGGGTGAATTTCTTTCTCGCCGACGGGGTCACCGCCGGCCAGGAGGTGTTCCATGTGCATCTGCACGTCATTCCACGTACTCCCGGCGACGGGTTCGGGCTGCGCGGGCGGCCGCGGACCCCGCCGCGGGCGGATCTGGACTATCTGGCCGGGTCGATCCGCGGCGCGCTGCGGCGATCGGCGTCGGATTAGTTCGCCGGCGGGGCGGGAGCGTTCGCTCGGGCCGGATGGATTACCTGTAAGGAGCTGATCGGTCGAACCGCCCGTGAGCGTGTTCCGGGAGGTTATGTTGAATGCGCTGGTTTCATACGGCCGATGAAGGTGGGGATATGCGGCACGGCTCGATGGCTGCTGTGGTGCTTGCCATGGTTCTGGGGGTTTCGGCAACACTGATCGGACAAACGCGCGCCACCGCGGCCCGGGTGGTGGGGATCACCCAGCTGGGGTCGACCAGGTCCGCCCTGTTCATCGACTCGCCCGCGATGGGCCAGGTCATGCAGGTGCAGGTGCTGCATCCGGGCGGAGCGCACCCCCGCCCCTCCTACTATCTGCTCGACGGTCTGGATCCAGGCCGGGAGCAGAGCACCTGGACCAATGCCACCGACGCCGAACCGTTCTTCGCCGACAAGAACGTCAACGTGGTGCTGCCGATCGGCGGCGAGGCAAGCTACTACACGAACTGGCAGCGCGACGACCCGAATCTGGGCCATTACCAATGGGAGACCTTCCTGACCCGGGAGTTGCCGCCGATCATCGACAGCACGTTCGCGGGTAACGGCGTCAACGGGATCGGCGGACTGTCGATGGGCGGGATGGCGGCTTTCGTGCTGGCCGTGCGCAATCCGGCTCTGTACCGCGCGGTCGTCGGCTACAGCGCGTGCCCGGACATGGGGATGGCGCAGGGGCCGATCATGTTCTCCATCGCCAATCGCGGCGGTGATCCGGCCAATATGTGGGGCGCGCCCGGTAGCCCGGACTGGGGTGCGCACGATCCGGCGCTGCTGGCGAATCGCCTGCGCGGCAAGACCATCTACCTGTCCGCCGGTTCGGGAGTGCCCGGACCGCACGAGGGTGAGCTGAAACCCCAACTGGCGGAGAACATCCTGACCGGCGTTCCGATCGAGGCCGCGGTCGACATCTGCGTCACCGCGTTCGCACGACGCCTGCGCGCGTCGAACATTCCGGCGGATATCGTCCAGAGCCCGGTGGGCACGCATTCCTGGTCCTATTGGAAGGACGACCTGCACACCTCCTGGCCCACGGTATCGCGGGCGCTGGGCGTGTGAGCGGCGAGGCGTAGATCAGGCTCCGGGACGGTTGAATTCCCCGTCCTTGGCCCCGGCCACGAAGGCCCGCCACTCGCCGGGGGTGAAGATCAGCACCGGACCATCGGGATTCTTGGCATCGCGCAGGCCGATGTTGCCGGTGGCCAGGAATGCCACCTCCACGCCACCGGTCTCGCTGCTGCGGTGCCAGACGGCGTCGGGGTTGATCTCACGGTTCTTCGCTTCCACGGATACTCCTGTGCTGGTTCGTGACGCGGTGAAAGGTGATAGCTGCTAATCGCTTTCGCGGTGCCCGGCCGGTCGGGCCGACTCTCCTAGACCCTAGCGGGGGTGCGGCGCATCGTGAAACGAACCGATATGAACCGCAGGAAAATAGTGATGTTCAACACCTGAGACAAAAGCGTAATTCCCGATCGGAATATCCCGGTCAGGTTGGTCTGAACTACATCGGATTGGCGTTATTCCGATGTGAACGCGCACCTTCCGGAATAGCAGTACCCCCCGTGCGCCCGGGAAGTACGCGCCGATCGGCCCGGATGCGCCGCACCGCTCCCGCGCCGCGCCCGGCGGACGCGCGACGTGCGCCCAGGGCAAGCGATTCAGCAGGTAGCAATAGGTTTAGATGATCAGCGAGGTGGTATTCACACGCGCCTCGAAGGGTGACCGGCGCGCTGTGCGGAGTGGCCCAGGGGGTGTCCGATCTGTTCGGATTCGCCGCAAACCGGGCGGTCGAACTGGTATGTGGACGAAATTTGGGGTCGTTCCGTACGGCATTCGGTGGACGACGGGCATTTCTCCTGTGTTGTCCGGCTCGTTTGGTTTATCCGGCAAGCTGAGCGGAAACCCAGAACTTTGTGGCGGGAATACAGCGTCCACCGGCCCCCGGAGGACCGGCGCCCGCGCCGCTGCACAGCACGGCACGACAATGGATGGAGCACCGCATGGCACCCGTCTTCGACAGTTGCGCGGTAGTGCCCCGGCACCTTACCGTCGAGCAGGCTCACAACATCTTGCGTATCCACAACACTTGCCCCGCCGACCAGTGTCTGCGTCGCAAGGCAGCCCTGTACTTCCTGATGGATTCCCGCCGCGCGACTCGCGGCGTGGTCGGCCCGCGCCTGCCGGGGCCGACGCCGCGCGCCCAGGGGATGTCCTAGCGCGCCCAGGGGACGTCCTGGCCCAGAAATGTCCCAGCCCAGGGATGTCCCAGCGTCGACGCACCGCTTCCGGATGCGGCATCGGCCTGCCGCACCGGGCCCGACCGGCCCTGTCGGACCCGCCCACTACGGTGGAGCGTATGGCTCTCGACACTGGCACCGGCCCGATCCGCAACGCCGCCGATCCGTCCGTGGTGACGCCGCCGATCGCGAAGCGGGTCCCGGCGCAGCGCGTGTACCACGGCGACGTCGTCGTCGACGAGTACGAATGGCTGCGCGACAAGGAGGATCCGGAGGTCATCGCCTACCTCGAGGCAGAGAACGCCTACACCGAAGCCTGCACGGAGCAGCTACAGCCGTTGCGGGAGAAGATCTTCGACGAGATCAAATCCCGCACCCAGGAGACCGATCTGTCGGTACCGGTCCGGATGGGCGATTTCTGGTACTACTCGCGCAGCTTCGAGGGTAAGCAGTACGGCGCGCACTGCCGGTGCCCGATCGGCTCCGCGGACGACTGGACCCCGCCCACGCTCGATGCCGCCGCCGAGGTCCCCGGTGAGCAGGTGCTGCTGGACAGCAATGTACTGGCCGAGGGCCACGAGTACTTCGCTGTCGGCGCGTACTCGATCAGCCACGACGGCACCCTGCTCGCCTATTCGGTGGACACCGTCGGCGACGAGCGATACGTGCTGCGGTTCAAGGATCTGCGCACCGGCGTCGACCTCGCCGACGAGATCGCGGGCACCGTACCGGATGCGACCTGGTCGCTGGACGGTACGCACGTGTTCTATCAGACCTACGACGAGGCCTGGCGCTCGGACACCGTCTGGCGGCACCGGCTGGGCACGCCGAACGAGCAGGATGTCCAGGTGTTCCACGAGCCGGACGAGCGTTTCTCGGTGGGTATGGATACCACCCGTTCGGAGAAGTACCTGATGATCGGGGTGCATTCGAAGATCACCACCGAGATCCGGGTCCTGGAATCCGATGATCCCGAGGGTGAGTTCCGGGTGCTGCTGCCGCGCCGGGAGGGGGTGGAGTACGTGGCCGAGCACGGGGTCATCGGCGGGCGGGATCGATTCCTGATCCTGCACAACGGCGAGGTGCCCGCGCCCGGCGGCGGCACGGTCAAGGCGGAGAACTTCGTACTCGCCGAGGCGCCGGTGGACGACCCGGCCGCCATGACCACCCTGATCGAACATCGCGAGGATGTGCGACTGGACGGCGTGGACTGTTTCGCCGACCATCTGGCGCTGTCCTATCGTCGCGGCGCGCTGCCGCGAGTCGCCGTGTGGCCGTTGACCTCCGACGGTTACGGCGAACTGCGCGAGCTGGAGTTCGGGCTCGAACTGTTCTCCGCGGGCGTGCTGGGCAATCCGGAGTGGGCGCAGCCGACGTTGCGGGTCGGCGTGACCTCGTACATCACACCGGGACGGGTTTTCGACTACCTACCCGCCACCGGTGAGCTGCTGCTGCGCAAGGAGCAGCCGGTCCTGGGCGGCTACGACCCGAACGACTACGAGCAGCACCGTGATTGGGCCGTCGCCGCGGACGGCACCCGGATTCCGATCTCGCTGGTGCGCCGCAAGGATCTTCCGGCGAACGGGCCGAAACCGTTGCTGCTCTACGGATACGGCTCCTACGAGGCCAGTATGGATCCGGGTTTCTCGGTGGCTCGGTTGTCGCTGCTGGATCGCGGCATGGTGTTCGCGGTCGCGCACGTGCGCGGCGGCGGCGAGATGGGTCGGCTGTGGTACGAGCACGGCAAGACGCTGCGCAAGAAGAACACCTTCACCGATTTCGTCTCCTGCGCAAGGCATCTGATCGATACCGGCGTCAGCGCGCCGGACCGTCTGGTCGCCGACGGCGGCAGCGCGGGCGGCCTGCTGGTCGGCGCGGCCGCCAATCTGGCGCCCGAGCTGTTCGCCGGCATTCTGGCGGCCGTGCCGTTCGTGGACCCGCTGACCTCGATCCTGGATCCGTCCCTGCCGCTGACCGTGACCGAATGGGACGAGTGGGGCAATCCGCTGGAGGATCCGGCGGTGTACGAGTACATGAAGTCGTACTCGCCGTACGAGAACGTCCGGGCGGTCGACTACCCGGCGATTCTGGCCACCACCGGCCTCAACGACACCCGCGTGCTGTACGTCGAACCGGCGAAGTGGATCGCCAGGCTGCGGGCCACCGCGACCGGCCACTCGCGGCTGATGTTGAAAACCGAGATGAGCGCCGGTCACGGCGGCGTCAGCGGAAAGTACGAGAAGTGGAAGGAAGTGGCGTTCGAATACGCCTGGGTGCTGGACACGCTCGGCCTCGGCGACCGCTGAGGTAGCGGCGACGATGCGGCGCGCTCAGCGAATGCCGCAGGCGTGGATCAGTTGCAGTAGTTGCTGGTGCTGCCGGCCTTGGACGAGCTGGTAGCCGGGCACTTTCGCGGCCATCATCTGGTCGTAGCCGTCGGCGACCTGGTCCGGAGTGGCGTTCGGATGCTGTGCGCGCACCGTATTCACGATCTGCTGGGTGTTGTCGCACATCTGGTCGGGAGTCGGGTTCAGATTCGGGAGCAGGGGCGCCGCCTGCGCGAACGCGGGAGCGAAGCACAGGAGAGAGGCTGTCAGTGCGGTGAGTGCTGCGGCTTTCACAGGGGCGGAGCCTATTGAGGTGACGGAGCGTGTGTGGATCGGTTGCCATCAAAGAATGTGCGCTCCGTCACCTTCTCCAGGCTAGGCCAGGTGGCAGCTCGAGATGTGGTCCAGGATGTATTCGCGCTGGCGATCGCGGGCACTGGACGGGAGATTCTTGAACGCGCCCTTCTGGTCGAGGAACGTCATGTAGCCGTCGGTGATCTGCCGCGGAGTCGCATGCGGGTTCTGCTTGCGCTCCATGTCGACCACGGCCTTGGTCGCCTCGCACTCCTGCTGCGGAGTGAAGATGTGCGGTGGATCTGCTTGTGCCACAACAGGTATGGCGATGAACAACGGAACTGCCAGTGCGGTCAGTAATGCTGCTTTCACCCGGTCGATCCTAGGTGAGGCGGTGGCGGGCAGCCGCGATTACCGGACGGTATGTCATGCGACCGGACGGTATGCGCGCGAATCGGCTCGCGCACTGGTCATCCGATGATGGTCCGATTCGGTGGCGCGAATTCGTCGGCGCGTCACCGGGACTGCACGGTGCGGACACCTCCCGCGCGCATCGTAGGGCTATCAGCGGCATCGGCAGAGGGGCGCGGGTATGCGTGCACAATTGATCGTCTCGGTGTCCGGTATTCGGGATACCACCCGCGGGCAGGCGCAGGCTTTCGCCGCGGAGATGGACCAGCGCGGGATTCCGCTGTCACTGCTGGTCGCCCCGCGCCTGAAGGGGAAGTACCGGCTCACCGACGACGCCCGCACCCAGCAGTGGCTGCGGGAGCGTCGCGAGGGTGGCGACGCGATCGTGCTGCACGGGTACGACCAGGCCGCCACCAAGCGCCGCCGCGCCGAATTCGCCACGTTGCCCCGGCACGAGGCGCGGTTGCGGTTGATGGCCGCCGACCGCGTCATGGAGCAGGTGGGCCTGCGCACCCGGCTGTTCGCCGCGCCGCGCTGGAACGCTTCCGAGGGTGCGATGGCCGCACTGCCGGATGTCGGCTTCCGCCTCGCGCTGAGCCTGACGACCGTGCACGATCTGGAACGCGATGTGGCACAACGATCTTGGGTGCACGGCATGGGCGAGGGCTTCCGCGCCGAACCCTGGTGGTGCCACGCGCTGGTGATGAGCGCGGCCCGCACCGCACGCCGCGGCGGCGTGCTGCGGCTCGCGGTCTCGGCCGCCCAACTCGGCCGTCCCGGACCGCATCAGGCCGTGATCGATGCGGTCGATCTGGCGTTGTTCCACGACGCCCGGCCCGATGTGTACCGCTGGGAGCCGTACGCCACGGGCGCTACCCGCGCCGCCTGAATCCCGTTCGGCTACCGTGGCGCGGTCTGCCGACGCCGCAGTTCGCCGGTGGGCACCTCGGCCGTCGCGTTGTGGGTGAAGCCGCCGGACTCCTCGCGAGTCAGCGAGCTGCTGGGTGGGTGCTTGTCGAGTTGCGCCAGGGCGCGGTCCATATCCGCCAGCAGCAGATCGGCCATGTCGTGGCTGAAGCCGTGCCGGACCAGGACGCGCATGATCGTCTCGTCCTGGCGATCGGCGGGCAGCGGGTAGGCGGCGACCAGCCAGCCGCGGGTGCGCAGCCGGTCCGACAGGTCGTAGAGGTTGAAGGTCTGCTCGCCGGTCAGCCGCCACGACACCGCCGCGATACCCCGCAACGGGTCGCCGTCGTGGATGAGTTCGAACGGCCCGAGTTTGCGCACGCTCTCGGCCAGGCGCTGGGCCACCGCGTAGGTCGTGGACTGCACCCGGGTGTATCCCTCGCGGCCGAGCCGGATGAAGCCGTAGTACGAGGTGATGACCTGACCGCCGGGACGGGAGAAGTTCAGGTTGAACGTGGCCATATTGCCGCCGAGATAGTCGACGTTGAAGACCAGCTCGTCCGGCAGATCCGTGGCCTCGCGCCAGATCGCCCAGCCCACGCCGAGCGGCGCGAGACCCGTCTTGTGCCCGGAGGCGTTGATCGACTTGACCCGCGGCAGCCGGAAATCCCACACCAGATCGGGCGCGGTGAACGGCGCCATGAATCCGCCGCTGGCCGCGTCCACGTGGATCGGGATGTCGAGGCCGGTGCGTTCCTGCAGCTCGTCCAGCGCCCGGCTGATGCCCGCGACGTCCTCGAACAGGCCGGTGAAGGTCTGCCCGAAGGTCGGCACCACCATGATGGTGTTCTCGTCGCAGTGGTCGGCGATATCGTCCGGATGCAGGGTCAGCCGGTCGCCGCGCAGCGGAACCTGCCGGATCTCCACATCGAAATAGCGCGCGAACTTCTCCCAGCACACCTGCACCGGTCCGCAGACGAAATTCGGGATTCCGCGTCCGCCGCGCGCCCGCCAGCGGAATTTCGCGGCCAGTCCGCCGAGCATGGCGGCCTCGCTGGAACCGGTCGTCGAGGTGCCGCGGGTTCCGGTCGGGTCGGGGGAGTGCCACAGGTCGGCGAGCATCCGCGTGCACCGGGACTCCAGTTCGGCGGTCTGCGGATATTCGTCCTTGTCGACGATGTTCTTGTCCAGCGATTCGTCCATCAGCCGCCGCTCCTGATCCTCGACCCAGGTGGTACAGAAGGTCGCCAGATTCATTCGGGAGGCGCCGTCGAGCATCAGTTCGTCGTGTACGAGCTGATAGGCGGCCTGTGGAAGGATTTCCGACTGTGGGAATTGCGACTTCGGCGCACCGCCTCGGAGCGGGGATGTCGCGAACAAATCCTCGGAATCGGGTGATTCGGGCATCGTCATCTCCTGATCATCGCAACGTGACGAATTCGCGGACGGTCGCCAGCATCTCACAGCGCGGGGGGACCGCGGCGCAGGGGCGAATATCGGTCGCGGTCGGACGGGCAGTGCGCGTCACGTGACGACAACCTCGCGATCCGGCAGGTGGGGTGTCGTGGAAGAGTGATGACGACAATGGCGCTCGGCGGCGTAATCGTGGGCGCCCGACGGTGCAGAATTGCGATGAGAAGACGAAATGAGTTGATATGACGGACGATTCACCGACAGCTACGTTGCGCGCACAGGTGCGGGCGCTCATGGGCCGGGCGAAAGACGATCTGGCGGAACTGGTTTCGTATCGATCCGTGTACGATCCGCGGCAGTTTCCGGTGCAGGAGTGTCAGCGGGCCGCGCGGTGGGTGCTGAACGCCTTCGCCGAAGTCGGTCTGACCGATGCGGGGCTGCACGAGACCTCGGACGGAAGTCTGGCCGTGGTGGCCAGGCATCCGGCGCCGGCCGGTGCGCCGACGGTATTGCTGTACTGCCACTACGACGTTCAACCGCCGCTGGATGAAAATGCTTGGCGCACACCGGTGTGGGAGCTCACCGAGCGTGACGGCCGCTGGTACGGGCGCGGGGCGGCGGACTGCAAGGGTAACGTCCTGGCGCATTTGACCGCATTGCGTGCATTGCGGCAAAGCTTGGGCGGCAAGGAGTTTCCGGTCGGCATCACGTTGGTGTGCGAGGGCTCGGAGGAGCAGGGCACCGGTGGGCTCGAGGCATTCGTGCCGGAGCATGCGGATCTGTTGCGCGCCGATGCCCTCGTGATCGGCGACTGCGGCAACGCGGCGGTCGGCGTGCCGACCTTCACCCAGACCTTGCGCGGTACGGTCAATGTCATCGTCGCCGTGGAAACCCTTGCCGGACCGATGCATTCGGGCATGTTCGGTGGGCCCGCGCCCGATGCGCTCGCCGCGCTGATCCAGCTGCTGGCGACGTTGCGCGACGAGCACGGCAATACGACCGTCGCCGGTCTGCCCGCCGACCAGGTCTGGGACGGCGCGCAGTATCCGCCCGAGCGGTTCCGCGCCGACGCCGGTGTGCTGGACGGTGTCGACCTGCTCGGCGACGGTACCGTCGCCGATATGGTCTGGGCGCGGCCCGCGGTGACCGTGCTGGGCATCGATGCGCCGAGCGTGGTCGGCTCGGCCGCGGCCGTACAGGGTTCCGCTCGTGCGCGGATCAACCTGCGCATTCCGCCCGGTGTCGAGCCGGAGACGGCGTTGCGGGCCCTGACGTCACATCTGGAATCGAGAACGCCGTGGCACGCGCGGGTCACCGTGGAACCCGAGGCGGCGGGTGCGCCGTTCCGGTCGGGCACCGGCGGTCCGGCCCGCCGGGCGATGGAGGCCGCCCTCGCCGCGGCGTATGGCCGGGAGGCGACCACGCAGGGGCAGGGCGGTTCGATCCCGCTGTGCAACGTGTTCGCCGAGACCTACCCCGAGGCGGAGATCATGCTGATCGGCGTCGAGGAGCCGAGCTGCCTCATCCACGCGCCCAACGAGAGCGTGGATCCGAGCGAGATCGAGCACATCGCACTGGCCGAGGCGCTGTTCCTGGCCTCCTATGGTTCCTGACGCCGCCCGCGTCCCGGCGGCACACCCGCCGGGACACTCGGGAATCGCTTGGTGCGCACTGTAATGCGTCTCGCGGAGTCGGCGCGGAGAATGCGGCCGGAATCCGTTGCGGTGCTCCGGAATCCGAGGAGTGATGTGGATGTCCGCAGACGGTGAGCTGGAATCGATTGGAGTAGATCAGAATTCGGCGTCGGTTTCCGGTGCGACAACGGCGAGTTCGGTATCGGCCGGGCCCATCTCCTCGAGGCGGCCGAAGTAGATGCCGCGGGCCGCGGGTTCGATGATTCCGTAGTGAATGGGCATGGCGGTGCGCGGGGCGACCGCGCGCAGATAGTCCACCGCTTCGCTCAGGCGCATCCACGGGGCGGCCGCCGGTATGGCCAGCACACCGACCGGCGAGGGCGGAACCCACAGCGAATCGCCCGGGTGGACGAACCGCGCCGGATCCTGCGGGGTGCCCAGCTGGAAGACGGTGTTGTCGATGACCGGGATGTCCGGATGGATCACCGCGTGCCGCCCGCCGCCGCCGGTGATCTGCACCCCGCCGACGCTCAGCACGTTACCGGCGTGCACCGCCTCCCACGGTTCCTCGCGCAGTTGCGCGGTCTGCGGATCACTCAGCAACCGCGCCTGCGGATTGTTCTCCACCAGCGCTCCGATCCGCGCGGGATCGATGTGATCCGGATGCTGATGCGTGATCGCGATCGCGTCCAGCCCGGTGAGCCCCTCGAAACCGTGCGAGAAATTACCGGGATCGAACAGGATCTTCACTCCGTCGATCTCGACCAGGACACAGGAATGACCGAAGTGAGCAATGCGCATGCGGTAATTCTGCCTCCGCTTCGCTCCGGCGTGTTGGTGGCCCCTTCGGGTCTCGTCGCTCGGACCCGTGCCGGGCACTCGTCTTGCGCCCTGCGGCCTCCGCTTCGCTCCGACGGTTCGCGGCCCCCGAAGTCTCACCGCTCGGCCCCGTGTCGGGCACTCGTGCTTGCGCCCGTGGCCTCCGCTTCGCTCTGGCGGGTCCGCGGCCCCCGAAGTCTCACCGCTCGGCCCCGTGTCGGGCACTCGTTCCTCGCACCCGCCACGCGTCCGAGCGGCGAGACGGGCCGCGCACTGTGATGGAATGCTTTCGCTGCGCTCCGGCTGTCCGATTGCCTCCGCCGGGGCCGGAGGTCTCGAACCTGGTGTCGGTGTTCTACGGGTCGGCGGAACCAGGTGGGAGGGGCGCGGTTTCCCGCGCTTGGCGACCGGCTCGAGCGCGCCCCGGCGGGGCGTATGCGAGCTGCGGCGATTAGGCTGTGCGGGTAATCCCCCACCAGCCTGAGGAGTAGCGCGTGGCACGAGTCGTGGTCGAGGTGATGCCGAAGGCCGAGATCCTGGATCCGCAGGGTCAGGCCATCGTCGGCGCACTCGGGCGCCTGGATATTCCGGGCGTGTCGGATGTTCGGCAGGGCAAGCGATTCGAACTCGACGTAGACGACAGCGTCAGCGATGCGGAGCTCGAGAAGATCGCCGAATCACTGCTGGCCAACACCGTCATCGAGGACTGGAAAGTGGTGCGCCTGTAATGTCCGTGCGCATCGGTGTCATCACCTTCCCGGGAACGCTGGACGATGTGGATGCCGCCCGCGCGGTGCGGCTGGCCGGCGCCGAGGCGGTCGGCCTGTGGCATGCCGACGCCGATCTGAAGGGCGTCGACGCGGTGATCGTGCCCGGCGGCTTCTCCTACGGCGACTATCTGCGGGCCGGCGCCATCGCCCGGTTCGCGCCGGTGATGGGCGAGGTCGTCGAGGCCGCGCGCCAGGGTATGCCGACCCTCGGCATCTGCAACGGCTTCCAGGTGCTGTGTGAGGCCGGACTGCTGCCCGGCGCGCTGACCCGCAACGAGGGCCTGCACTTCGTCTGCCGCGATCAGTGGTTGCGCGTGGACGCGACCGACACCGCGTGGACGGCCCGTTACGAGCCCGGCGCGCAGATCCTGATCCCGGTCAAGAACGCCGAGGGCCGCTATCAGGCATCGCAGTCGGTGCTGGACGAACTCGAGGGTGAGGGCCGCGTGGTCTTCCGCTATGCCGGTGACAACCCGAACGGTTCGCAACGTGATATCGCCGGAATCGCCTCGGCCGACGGCCGCATCGTCGGGCTGATGCCACATCCCGAGCACGCCACCGAGCCACTCACCGGACCCAGCGACGACGGTTTGGGCATGTTCCTGTCGGTGGTGGACACGCTCGTCGCGGCCGCCTGAACCGACCGCGCACGGGTTCAGTTGGCCAGATTGTCGAGGACGTGCAACTGCACGCCCTCGGCGCGGGCGATCAGCCCATCCGCCCGCACTGCCCGATCTCCTTGGAAAACCTTTCCGCCGGAAGGGGTTTCGAGCCGCAGTCCGTCGGCGAGGGCCGCGCGCATGCGCGGCACCTCGAGTGAGCCGAGGGTCCGCGCCATCGAGCCGATCAGGTGGATCGCCTCGTAACCGGTATTGCTGAAGAAGGTCAGGGCGGGCGCGAACCGGCCGTGCATGCGGTGATACCGCGCCAGCCGATCCGGATCGCCGACCCGATCGGGGAAGAAGGCCGAGGCGACGTAGAGATTCTCGTTGGCCGTCGGACCGGCCGCGAGCAGGACGGTCTCATCGATCGCCGGACTCACCCGCACCTGATGCTCGGACCGGCCGGTATGTGCGAACTGCTGATTGAACCGCACGGCGTCCGTGCCGACCAGCAGCAGGACGACACCGTCGGCTCGATCCAGCCGGGGATCGTTCAGGAACGCCGAGAAATCCTCGGTGCCCAGCGGCACGAAGCGTTCCAGCACGACCGCACCCGGATACGCCGTCCGCACCGCCCGCGCGGTGGCCAGCGGCCAGATGTAGTCGTTGCCGATGATCGCCCAGCGCCGGGTGCCGAACTGGCGGTACAGCCAATCGATCGCGGGCAGGACGTTCCCGGCCGGACTCTCGCCGACCATCAGGACCCCGGGCGGCTCGTCGGGCAGATCCTCGTGAATGGTCGCGAACAGGTAGGGGACCCGGCCGTCGGCGGCGCGCGCGACCGCGCGGCGTACCGCGGAGATATGCCAGCCGGTGATGGCATCGATCATTCCGGTGGCCAGTAGCGCCGAGACCTCCGCGGCGACCTCGGCGGGGGCGCGGCCGCCGTCCACGGTGGTCACGCGGACCTCGCGTCCGAGAACTCCGTCGCCGTCGTTGATTTCCGCCACGGCCAGCGCGACGGCCGCCTCGCAGGAAGGGGCCACGATTCCACCGGAACCCTGCAGTGGAACGATATTGAGGACTTCTATCACATCGTCCGCGCCCTCGTGGAACGGCGGCATTCGGTACCCTTCTCCTCGTCGGAGGAAAATAGGAAATGGGCGGAAGAAATTACTATGTCGACCATTGTAAGCGGATTTTCCACGCTGCACGGCGCACTGCGCGCAGCGGAACGCGGTTGGCTGCGTCACCTCGAAACCGCCTTGTCCGCACGGCGTCTCTCGGCGGACCACTGGGCGATGCTGTCCAATTTATCCGATGAGGTCGGCATCACGATGACCGAATTGGCGTGCCGAGCCCAACTCCCGCCCTCCTCGGCCACCCGCCATGCCGACGCCCTGGCCGAACGTGGCCTGATTTTCCGTATCGCCGCCGAGGACGACCGCCGCCGAATTCTCATCGGCCTCAGCAAACGCGGTGTCGAGATCGTCGAGTCGCTCCGCGCGGAGGAACAACGCGCCGAGGAGCAATTGCGCAGGCGCATCGGCGCCCGCAATCAGGCCGAACTCCTGCGCCTGCTGGAACTGGTCGCGCAGGTGCCCGCGTGCGACCGCTGAGCTCGGCCGGATGACCTGCACCCGGTGACACCCACGAGCACCACCTCGCAGCTCATTCGGTCCCAGTGCTCCGCACCGAACGGGACACCCGGTTCCGCTTGCCTCGGAAGACATCGACTCCAAAGGCCGCGGCCCGGGTCGATTCCGGACTGACGGAGTGGAGGAGGGAAGAATCGACCCTTCGGGGGCCGCGGCCCGCCGGAGCGAAGCGGAGGCCGGAAACACCGCCCGTTAATATCGGGTGATGCCCGTTTCGACCACCGCTACGCCGTCCGGACTGTGCGCCTTCGTCGACGCCTCACCCTCGCCGTTCCATGTCGTGCACACTGTCGCGAACGAGTTGATCGCCAACGGATTCAGGGAACTGCCGGAGTCGCAGCCGTGGGATCTGCCCGCGCAGGGGCGGTATTTCGTGGTACGCGGAGGCTCGTTGGTGGCCTGGGCGGAAACCGGTGCGCCGCAACCATTTCGAGTAGTCGGAGCGCATACCGACAGTCCGAATCTGCGAGTCAAACAGCATCCGGATCTGGCCTCGGCCGGATGGCAGCTGGTCGGGCTGGAACCCTACGGCGGCGCATGGCTCAACTCCTGGCTGGACCGGGATCTGGGCATCTCCGGCCGGATCGCGGTCCGCGAGGGGAACGCGGTGTCCGAGAAGCTGATTCGGATCGACGAGCCGCTGCTGCGGGTGCCTCAGCTGGCGATCCACCTGTCCGAGGACCGGCGCGGGGTGAGCCTGGATCCGCAACGTCACGTCAACGCGGTTTGGGGCGTGGGCAGTTCGCCGCGTTCGTTCCTGGGGTATCTGGCCGAGCACGCCGGATTCGATCCGGACGCGGTGCTGGGCTGGGAATTGATGACCCACGATCTGACCCCGAGCGCGCCGGTCGGTCGCGATCTCGACCTGATCAGCGCACCCCGCCTGGACAATCAGGCCACCTGCTATGCCGGTCTGCGCGCCTTCGCGGCGGCGGTGGCCGGGCCCGGTGCGGCCGCGCCGGTGCTGGTGATGTTCGATCACGAGGAGGTCGGCAGTCAGTCCGATCGCGGCGCGCATTCGGATCTGCTGCCCTCGATCCTGGAGCGGATCGTGCTCGCCCGCGGCGGCGGGCGTTCGGAATACCTTGCGGCCCTGTCGGGTTCGATTCTGGCCTCGGGCGATATGGCACATGCGACGCATCCCAACTACCCGGAACGGCACGAACCCGCGCACTCGATCGAGGTCAACGGCGGCCCGGTGCTGAAGGTGAACCAGAATCTGCGCTACGCCACCGATGCGGTCGGCGCGGGGGCGTTCGCCCTGGCCTGCGCACAGGCGGAGGTTCCGTTGCAGCGCTATGTGCATCGCGCGGATCTGCCCTGCGGTTCCACCATCGGCCCGATGTCCGCGGCCCGCACCGGGATGACCACCGTCGACGTCGGCGCACCCCAGCTGGCCATGCATTCGGCCCGCGAGCTGATGGGCGCGCGCGATGTGTCCGCCTATTCGGCGGCGTTGGCGGCGTTCCTGACTCCGGCCGAGGTCACCGCGCGGTAGATCGGCCGATAGGCCACGACCGCGATGACCAGCATCGCTAACGTCACCAGCACATAGCTCGAACCGATCAGCTGCTCCCACAGCGCCCAGTGCTGTTCGTGATCGCCGCCGTGCGGCAGCAGCCATTGCGGCCCGACCATGAACATCACCGCGATCGCGGCGGTCGCGAGCAGATAGGGCCGGCCGCGACCGCCGCGCTCGACGGCGTCGGCGGCCACCAGCGCGGCCGGCGCCACCCACACCCAGTGATGCGACCAGGAGACCGGCGAAACCAGCAGTATCGCAGTCGCATTGACGGTCAGCGCGGCGAGATCCGCGGCGGCCGAGGCGGGTGCGGGTGCGTCCGGGAACTCGTGGCGGCGGGCGAACGCGGCGTCGTCGAAGAGTCGTTTCATCAGGATCGCGGCGAGCGCGAGCGCCACCAGCGAGGTCGCGAGCCATACGATCGTCGCATCGGGCGCATCGAGTCCCAACCGGAAGGCGAGACCCTTGAGCGACTGGTTACCGGCGTAGTACGGCGGCCCGATCCGACCGGTGTCGAGCAGCGTGTGGAACCAGTACTGGGCCGATTCGCGCGGGAACAGCGCGAAACCCACCGCGATCGCACCCATCGCCGAGAGCGCCACGGTCAGCGCCGAACGCCAATCGCGGCGCAGCAGGAAGTACAGCAGGAATCCGCCCGGCGTCAGTTTGATCGCCACCGCGATGCCGATGAGCATGCCGCGTGGCCAGAATGGCTTGCGCACCAACAGGTCCAGCGAGATCGCCGCCATCAGCAACAGATTGATCTGTCCGAAGTTGTAGGTCTGGCGGATCGGCTCGGACAGTCCCAACAGCCCCGTCGCGCCGATCACCAGGGACAGGGTGAGTGTGCGGTCCAGCCGCGGCCGCAACCGCCGCAGCACCAGCCACACGGTCAGCGCCAGGGCGGCGATGTTCAATGCGAGTACCAGCCATTCGGCGGGCAGCAGCGGCAGGAGCGCGAGCGGGGTGAACAGCAATGCGGCCAGCGGGGGATAGGTGAACGGCAGACCGAGCCCGCCCACCTTCGGCATCGGTCCGTACAGATCGCCGCCCTCGAGCCAGACGTGCGCGCCGTTGCGATAGACCTGCAGATCGATGTAGCCGCGCCATAGTCCGGCCGCCATGCAGACGATCGCGGACACCACGAACAAGGCGATCGCGATCGCCACCATGCGCCGTCGTCCGGTCACCTGATCAGGACGCGACTGGTCCACCGAGTTATTCGGGGGCAATTCGTCCGGATCCGCGACCTGGGATCGCTCGTTCACGCGCCAACAATATCCGGTGGGCCGAAGTGCGCAGCGCAACACGGTGCGCGGCGTCGTTTCGGCACGCATTAGACTCGCGGGGTATCCGCCTTTTCTCCTGCATTGGGGCTCATGGCACTCGCATGCCCGCCGAAAGGACCCTGGTACTCACCGTGACTGTCCACGTCGACACCGTCAGCGCCGCCGCGGCAACCCCGGAAACCCCGCAGCCGTACAAGGAGCTGGGTCTCAAGGACGACGAGTACACCCGGATCCGGGAGATCCTGGGCCGTCGTCCCACCGACGCCGAGCTCGCGATGTACTCGGTGATGTGGAGTGAGCACTGCTCGTACAAGTCCTCGAAGGTGCATCTGCGGTATTTCGGGCAGACCACCACCGACGAGATGCGCGCGTCCATGCTGGCCGGTATCGGCGAGAACGCGGGCGTGGTCGACATCGGCGAGGGCTGGGCGGTCACCTTCAAGGTGGAGAGCCACAATCACCCGTCCTATGTGGAGCCTTATCAGGGTGCGGCGACCGGCGTCGGCGGCATCGTGCGCGACATCATGGCGATGGGTGCGCGGCCGATCGCGGTGATGGATCAGCTGCGATTCGGCGCGGCCGATCATCCCGACACCCGCCGCGTGGTGGACGGCGTGGTCCGCGGTGTCGGCGGCTACGGCAACTCGCTGGGCCTGCCGAATGTGGGCGGCGAGACGGTATTCGATCCGTCCTATCAGGGCAATCCGCTGGTGAACGCGCTGTGTGCGGGTGTGATGCGGGTGGAGGATCTGCATCTGGCCTTCGCCTCGGGCGCCGGTAACAAGATCATTCTGTTCGGCGCGCGCACGGGCCTGGACGGTATCGGCGGCGTCTCGGTCCTGGCCTCGGACACCTTCTCCGGTGACGAATCCGGTACCGGACGCAAGAAGCTGCCGAGTGTGCAGGTGGGCGACCCGTTCACCGAGAAGGTGCTCATCGAGTGCTGTCTCGAGCTGTACGCGGCCGGTCTGGTGGTCGGCATCCAGGACCTCGGCGGTGCCGGATTGTCCTGTGCCACTTCCGAACTCGCGGCCGCAGGCGACGGCGGCATGCACATCGAACTGGATCAGGTGCCGTTGCGCGCGGCGAATATGACGCCCGCGGAGATCCTGTCCAGCGAATCGCAGGAGCGCATGTGCGCGGTGGTGACGCCGGAGAACGTGGACGCGTTCATGGCCGTCTGCCGCAAGTGGGACACCCTGGCGACGGTGATCGGCGAGGTCACCGGCGGTGACCACCTGGTCATCACCTGGCACGGCGAAACCGTGGTGGACGTTCCGCCGCGCACCGTCGCGCACGAGGGCCCGGTCTACGAGCGTCCGGTGCGGCGCCCGGACTTCCAGGACGCGCTCGTCGCCGACACCACCGCGAGCCTGACCCGCCCGAAGACCGGTGAGGAATTGCGCGCGACGCTGCTGAAGATGATTGCCAGCCCGCAGCTGAGCAGCCGCCGCTGGATCACCGAGCAGTACGACCGCTACGTGCGCGGCAACACCGTGCTGGCCGAACACGCCGACGCCGGTGTGATCCGCATCGATGAGTCCTCGGGCCGCGGTATCGCGCTGGCCACCGACGCCTCGGGCCGCTACACGAAACTCGATCCGTACACCGGCGCGCAGCTCGCGCTGGCGGAGGCGTTCCGCAATGTCGCGACCACCGGCGCCACCCCGAAGGCGGTCACCAACTGCCTGAATTTCGGTTCGCCGGAGGATCCGGGCGTGATGTGGCAGTTCCAGCAGGCCGTGCGCGGACTCGCGGATGGCTGTGCGGCACTGGGTATTCCGGTCACCGGCGGCAATGTGAGCTTCTACAACCAGACCGGGCAGACCGCGATCCTGCCGACGCCGGTGGTCGGTGTGCTCGGCGTCATCGATGACGTGCACCGCCGCATCCCGACCGGCCTGGGCCTCGAGCCCGGTGAGACGCTCATCCTGCTCGGCGACACCCGCGACGAGTTCGATGGTTCCATCTGGGCGCAGGTCGAGCACGACCATCTCGGCGGCGTCCCGCCCCGGGTCGACCTGGCTCGCGAACAGTTGCTGGCCGAGGTGCTCACGTCCGGATCACGGGACGGATTGATCAGTGCCGCACACGATCTCAGCGAGGGTGGCCTGGCGCAGACCGTCGTGGAGGCCGCGCTGGCGGGCGAGACCGGCTGCCGCATCCTGCTGCCGGAGGGCTTCCAGGAAGGCACAGGTCCGTTCGTCTTTCTCTTCTCCGAATCCGCCGGCCGCGTCCTGGTCGCGGTCCCCCGCTCGGAGGAGACCCGATTCACCAAGATGTGCGACGCTCGCGGATTGCCGTGGGTGCGTATCGGTGTCGTGGATCAGGGCTCGGATTCGGTCGAGGTGCAGGGCCAGTTCACCGTCACCATGACCGAGCTGCGCGCGGCCCACGAAGCCACCCTGCCCCGTCTGTTCGGTTCGTCCGGCCACTGAGTTTCCCTGCGCCCCAGGCGATGTCAGCGGATATCGCCTGGGCGGGAGGTCGTCCGACCCGCTGAATCGTCCGTACTCGCCGCTGAACTCTCGCCCATTGATGCGGCGACCGGGTGTCGTTCGGGAAGAAGAGTGTCTGCGTTGCCCGCTCGCCGAAGATTCAGCACCTGGGTGATCGCGGTCGATGTGAAGCGGTGTCCGAGACCCGCGTCGATCCGGCCGACGAAAAGGAATCGGTCTCGTTCGATACGGTCCGCCATGTGTTCGGCAGCGGGCCGTGAGCAGTGGCGGGCCGCGGGTTCAGGCCGCGCGGAACGGGTCGTGTTCGGCCATCAGCTTTTCCAGGCGGGCCTCGTCGATACGGTGGTGGACGCGCGCGGCCTCGTGTTGGTCGCGGACGACCTTGGCGAGCGTGAACGTGCTGCTGACCAGGAACAGCATGGTCATCAGGAGGAAGCCGCGCTGCCAGATGTCCAGCGGGAGGTAGATGATGCCCGCGGCGGTGGCGACGAAGGCGACGCCGAAGGCGATGGCGGCCTGGGCCAGGAAGGCCGAGGTGCTCTTGCTCGTGGTTTCGGGATTGCTCATGGATCGAGTGTGCCGACCGGCGGCGCGACGGACCTGCGTACAACTACTCGAGACGGGCAGGTAGTTCTCGCCTACGGTGCGCCTCCTCCCATGATTTCGGTGAGCCGACGGCCATACTTGAGGAGTGCTCGACACCGCCGAGACTCTGACGACGCTACGTTCGCGCGGCGTCGACATCGCTCGCCGGGGGTCCACGCTGCTGCACCGCCTGGAGAAGGACGTCATCGATCTCAACTACGCCGGGCTGGTCGTCGCGACGGTGTTCTTCGGCTGGTCGGTGACGCCGTCGCTGCTGCCGCGCGACTGGCTTTTCCAGGGCTTGATCAGCGGTTTCAACGCCGTCATCGGATACGGCGTCGGCTGCGTGTTCGACTGGGCCTTCCGCCGGTGGATCCGGCCGAAACTGCCGTGGCCGCCGCCACCGCTTCGGGTGCGGTACGCGGTCAAAGTCACCGTACTGGTGCTGTGCGTCCTGACCGCGGGATACATGCTGGTGCTCTCGGCGGACTGGCAGCGGCAGATCTACGCGCTGATGAATATGACCGGCACCACCACCTCGGGTTATCTGCGTACCGGTGGGCTGAGTCTGCTGGTGGGCACGGTGGTGGTCACGGTGTACCGGACGTTGCGGATCATCGTGCGGTTGCTGGCGCGGCTGCTGAGCCGCTGGGTGCGGATCCCGCCCAGGTTCGCGCCGACGGTGGGTACCGCGCTGCTCGCCGTGCTGACCGTGTCGCTGTTCAACGGCGTTGCGACGCGAGTGTTCTTCACGGCGGCCAATTCTGCGTTCAGTGTGCGCAACGACAAGATGACTCCCTATGCGGTGCAGCCGCAGGAGCCGGAACGTTCCGGCAGCCCGCAGTCGCTGGCCGCCTGGGACACCCTCGGCTCGGAGGGGCGCTGGTTCGTCTCGCACGGGCCCGACGCCTTCCGGATCGCCGCCGTCACGGGAAAGCCCGCGCTGGAGCCGATTCGCGCCTATATCGGGCTGGCCTCGACGAAAAACGATGAGACTCAACAGGATCTGGCCGTGGCCGAACTCGAGCGGACCCATGCGTTCGATCGCAAGGTGCTGGTGGTGGTCACCACGACCGGTACCGGCTGGGTGAATTCCATGACGGCCAACGCGATCGAGTACATGTACGGTGGCGACACCGCGATCGTGGCCTCGCAGTATTCGTATCTGCCCAGCATGCTGTCCTTCCTGGCGGACCGGCAGAAGGTGGCCGATTCCGGGCGTGCGATGTTCGACGCGGTCTATCGGGTGTGGTCGCAGCGCTCACCGCAGTCCCGGCCGAAACTGCTGGTCTACGGCGAATCACTGGGGTCGCAGGGCTCCGAGGCCGCCTTCTCCGGGCTGGCCGATCTGCGTGCGCGGGTGGACGGGGCGCTGTGGGTGGGGCCGCCGAATTCGAATCGGTTGTGGAGCCAGTTCGTCACTCGGCGTGATCCGGGATCGCGCGAGGTCGAACCGGTCTACGCCGACGGACTCGTGGTGCGTTTCGCCTCGAACGCCGCCGATCTGTCCAAACCCTCGCCCGACTGGCGGCGGCCGCATATCGCCTATCTGCAACACGCGTCGGATCCGATCGTGTGGTGGTCGCCGGATCTGATCTTCTCCCGGCCGAATTGGCTCTCCGAACGTCGCGGTTCGGATGTGTCCACGCAGATGCGCTGGTGGCCTTTCGTCACCTTCTGGCAGGTCGCCGCCGACCTCACCAATGCCCAGGGCGTCAGCGACGGCCACGGACACAACTACGGCACCCTGGTCCTGGACGGCTGGGCCGCGGTGCTGCCGCCGCCGGACTGGAATCCGGACCTCGAAAACCGCATCCGTACTCAACTCGAACTGTCCGAAGCCCTCGAACGCGCTGTCAAATGACCGTGCGAATCCTTGTCGCCATGGCCCTTCCGATGCTGTGGAACAGTTGGCTGCTCCCGCGTCTGCGTCTCGGGGTGCGCGGGCGCACCGTCGCGAATGCCGCTTTCGCTACGGTCTATGCCGCCGGATTCGGTGTTCGCGGGTGTCACGGCCCGCGGAGGCTGCCCGATCGCCGATCGGGCAGCAGAGCTCACGTTGCTGGTGAATTATTCTGGGGCTCGCTACTTTTCTGCGGTGTCACCGCGGGATATGCGGTCGCACTGCGCATTCCGCCGACGCGCAGCGCCTTGTCCGAACTCGGCGCTCGCGGCCCGGAAGTCGGCATATTCGAATGGGTGGGCGTGCACATCCCGATCGGGACCGTGTACAGCGAGGAACTGATCTTCCGGTGTTCCCTGGACGCGCTGCTGGACGAGACGGCCGGCTCGGGCGGGATCTGGCTCGGCGCAGCATCTTTCGGCCTCTGGCATATCGGTCCCGCTCGTGCGTCCGGTGACGGTGTGCTCGCGACGGTCGCCGCGACTGCCGTGGGCGGCCTGGCGCTGGGCTGGTTGCGCCGTCGCACAGGAGGTGTGGTCGCACCGGCACTGCTGCACCTGGCCCTCAATGCGGTCGGCGCGATCGCGTCCCGGTCGGCGCGGCGGTCCGTTCCGCGCTTCGGGCCGCAGTGGACGGGAACGGGGGCGGGCCGATCCGGGACCGCGGGCGACAATCTTTCGTGAACATTCTCGCCGAGGGTTCCCAAGGGATGGAAATGGGCTCGGGCCGGATTGTCTGAATTCGGGTACAGTACCGGCGTTCCTCGCATTTCCGATCCTCGTGCCGACGAAAGGTTGCCGATGGTGTTGTCTGCCTGCTAGGTGATTCGTCGTATCCGGCTGAGAAAATTCGGCGAATTCCACGGGAGCAAATCGCGTGATGTGGCCGACTGATCGAATTCGGAGCGCTCTGGCCGGGCTGACGTGCGGGGAATTGGCAGTGACCGGATGCGGTATCGCGGTGGCCGCGGTATTCGTGTCCGGTGGTTCGCGCGTATTCCGCTGTCCTGGGATCCGATTTCGAATTCCGTCCGGACCGGAGAATTATCCGCTCTCCTGCGCAATTCTGGGTTGCGTCGGACGGTGGTATTCCGTAGGCATCCGCTCCGGCGGTGCGGATTTCAGGATGCCGCGCGCGGATTTGTCGTCATCTCCCTCCCTACCAGCATTTTCGTTCGTCAACCGATTCGTGCAGGAGAACGTCCGATGAAGACCATGAAGAAGTTCGCCGCCACCGCCACGCTCGCGATCGCGACGCTCACCGTCGCAGCGGGCACCGCGTACGCCGACACTCCGGCCGCGAACGCCCCGGCCCCCACCGGGCCCGGCACGACCGTGAGCACCGATGTGCTGCCCGGCATCCACTACACGGCGAATGTGGTGGACCACTCGGTGGTGCTGCGCACCGATGCGGGCCGGCTGGTCACCCGCGGCAATCAGTTCGAGATCCTGGACGGCAGTGGCCGTCTCGCATTCGGTATGCCGCTCACGTATCAGCTCGACCGGAAGGACTGGCCGATCGCCGCGAAGATCGACGCCGACGGCCGAACCGTGACGCTCACGCCCAGCCGCGACCCCGCCGACGCGATCACCTCCACCCAGCCGGACCTGAAGCCGGTCTTCTCCCAGGACGAGTTCAACGACGCCGTCGGCGTGGCCGCGAATCAGGTCGGCCTCGCAACCGGCATCGGCGTCCTGGTCGGCACCGCGCTCGGGCTGGTGGGTGGATGTGTGGCCGGAGCGGTCGTCGGCACGGCGCTGATGCCGCCGCTGTTCCTCGCCGGCGCCCCGGGCGGCTGCCTCGCGGGAGCCGTCGCCGGCGCCGCATTGGGCGTGGCTGCCGGCACGGTGATCGTCGGCGGCCCGGTCGCGGTGGTCTCGGTCATCCAGTTGTTCAACACCGTCACCGCGGGCCACAAGTGACCAACCTCCCGCCGTCCCCGTCCATCGCGGCGGGGTCGGCGGGTCGGAGGTCACTCGCACGTCCTCGAATCGGCCACGCGCCCACCGCTCTCGCGCCGCGGGCGATGTGGGCCGGTCGCCCGGGTGATATCGCTGGGTAGGCTCGCAATCGTGGCGCGACGAGGTGCGGTGGATCCGGCGGAGGTGCGGGCGGCGGTGGTGGCCGTGAGCGAATGGCTGCGCGAGGAGATATCGGCTCCGGCTCGGTCCGAGCTGGCCGCGGCGGTGCGCGGGACGGCGCGCACACTCGCGGCCAACGCGCCGGGCGCATCGGTCGAGGTGCGGGTGCCGCCGTACGTTGCGGTGCAGTGCATCGAGGGGCCCAGGCATACCCGGGGTACCCCGCCGAACGTCGTCGAGACCGATCCGCGCACCTGGTTGCTGCTGGCGACGGGTCTGCTCACCTATCAGCAGGCCGTCGATTCCGGGGCGTTGAGCGTGTCCGGGATCCGCGCCGCCGAACTCGCACACTGGCTTCCGCTCATCCCGCTCTGACGCCGTGCGTTCGTCAGACGGGCTGCGCGGTGCGGTTCACCGGCTTGCGCTCGAGTCCCTTGTGGTCGTAGTACCGGGTGATGCACAGCCCCAGCACCAGTCCGATGGCCAGTCCCAGCGCGGCCATCCAGAATCCGCGCGCGAGTCCGGCATCCGCGCTGCCGTTGAAGTAGAGGATCGAGCGGGTGCCCAGGAATACCTGGTGCATCGGCTCGAACTCGGCCAGCCAGCCGAAGTACCTCGGAGTCGCCTCGATCGGGATGGTGCCGCCGGAGGACGGCAGACCCAGGATGATGAACACGATCATGTTGACGATCAGGCCCGAGGTGCCGATCGCGGCGAGCACCGCGGTACAGGTGAAGCCGACCGCGATCATCACGAACGCCCCGTAGAGGAACAGCGTCAGCGGCTCGTCGATCTGCATGCCCAGCGCCTCGCTGATCCCCATCAGCACCGCCGAGACGATCACCGACATGGTCGTCACGGCAGCCCATTTGAGCAGCAGCGTATGCGTCCGGGAGATGCTCGCGCGCGGATAGTGCAGGTACCACGGACCCCATTCGGTCGGCAGGAAGCCCAGTGCGGAGTCGATCAGCTGATGCACGATCATCGCGCCGATCATGCCGACCAACAGCAGCAGCAAACCGTAGAAGAAGGCGGTCAGGCCCTGGCCGGAACCGCCGGGCAGCGGGCGGAACTGGTCGGTCACGATATTCAGCGGATGGGCCAGCACGATGCGCGTCGCACCGGACAGCGCGGGCGCCGTGCCGCCGCCGGGCGGGGTGAGCTGGGCCTGCACCTGTTCGGTCAGCTGTTTGCCGACGGTGTCGTCCACCTGCGTCAGCGCCTGATTGCCGAAACGCTGCACGATCTGCGTGGCGAACGCGCCGGTGCGCGGATTGGTCTGCAGGGTGATGATCGGACGTTCGATATCGCCCGGGACGACACTGCCGGCACCGAGGATGCCCAGACGTTTGGTGAAGTCGCTGGGGATGATGACCGTCCCGTACACCTGCCCGGCCTGCATCTGCAGCTGCGCCTCGTTCAGGCCCAGCACCCGCAGGTCGATCTCCTTCGCGGGTACGGCCTTGCGCAGTCCGTCCTCGACCTGATCGCCGAAATCGACGTGCTTGCCGCCGATGGTGTCGCCGACGTCCTGGTTGACCAGTGCGATCGGGAAGTCGTGCAGGTTCTTCTCCGGGTCGATCACGTAGTCGAGATACATCACACCCAGCAGCGCGCCCAGCAGGGTCATCACGATGATCGGAACAGCCCATCTGACCGGGCTCAGCCGCCGGGGGTTCTTCGGCACTTCCGCACTGTCCGTAGACGCCACTCGTGGCACGGTAGCAGCAAACCGCGTGCCATCCGGGTGATCCCGGCGGAGGTTTCGTGCGGATGACCCGTAGAATGATGGAAGCCACCAGCCCGCCGAACTTGGAGCAAACGGTGACCAACGACGATCTGTCGGTCGAGAGCCAGAATCCACCCGTCGAACCCGACTCGGATCGGCCCGAGAACGAGCCGCGCGAGGAGTGCGGCGTCTTCGGTGTCTGGGCTCCGGGCGAGGATGTGGCCAAGCTCACCTATTACGGTCTGTATGCATTGCAGCACCGCGGTCAGGAGGCGGCGGGCATCGCGGTCTCCGATGGTTCGCAGGTACTGGTGTTCAAGGATCTGGGCCTGGTGAGTCAGGTGTTCGACGAGCAGACGCTGGCGGCCATGCCCGGTCACGTCGCGGTCGGTCACTGCAGGTATTCCACCACCGGCGCGGTCACCTGGGAGAACGCGCAGCCGATCTTCCGCACCACCTCCGTCGGTACCGGAATCGCTCTGGGGCACAACGGAAATCTGGTCAACACTGCCGAACTGGCTTCTCGCGCACGAGAATTCGGCCTGATCAACCGGATGCCGGGCTCGGTCGCGGCCACCTCGGATTCGGACGTGATGACCGCCCTGCTGGCGCACGCGGCCACCGACAAGAGCATCGAACAGGCCGCGATGGAACTGCTGCCGACCCTGCGCGGCGCGTTCTGCCTGACCTTCATGGATGAGCACACCCTCTATGCCGCCCGCGATCCGCACGGTGTGCGGCCGCTGTGCCTGGGCCGGCTGGATCGTGGCTGGGTGGTTGCCAGTGAAACCGCCGCACTGGATATCGTCGGCGCGTCCTTCGTGCGTGAAATCGAGCCGGGCGAACTGCTGGCGATCGACGCGGACGGGGTGCGTTCCTCGCGCTTCGCCAATCCCGAGCCGAAGGGCTGCGTTTTCGAATACGTCTACCTGGCCCGTCCGGACAGCACCATCTCCGGACGTTCGGTGCACGCCACGCGCGTGGAGATCGGCCGCCGCCTCGCCGGTGAACATCCGGTCGAGGCCGATCTGGTCATCCCCGTCCCCGAATCCGGCACCCCGGCCGCGGTCGGGTACGCCCAGGGATCGGGCACGCCCTACGGCCAGGGGCTGATGAAGAACGCTTATGTCGGGCGGACGTTCATCCAGCCCAGCCAGACCATCCGCCAACTCGGCATCCGGCTCAAGCTCAACCCGCTGCGCGAGGTGATCCGCGGTAAGCGGCTCGTCGTGGTGGACGATTCGATCGTGCGCGGCAACACCCAGCGCGCGCTGATCCGCATGCTGCGCGAGGCCGGGGCGTTGGAGATCCACGTCCGCATCGCCTCACCGCCGGTGAAGTGGCCGTGCTTCTACGGCATCGACTTCGCCTCGCGCGCGGAGCTGATCGCCAACGGGGCCGAGTGCGAGGGTTCGGTCGAAGAGATGGTCGAGAACGTGCGCCGCTCGATCGGCGCGGACACTCTGGGCTACATCTCGCTCGACGGGATGGTCGCGGCCACCGAACAGCCGCGGTCGCGGCTGTGCTGCGCGTGCTTCGACGGCCAGTACCCGATTCCGCTGCCGACCGAGGCCGCGATCGGAAAGAATGTCCTGGAGACGCTTCTCGGCGACAAGTCCGAGTCACAGCTGCTGGGCGAGAACGCGAATGCGAGCGCCCTGAGCCGACCGTAGGTCCGCGGGATTTTCGCGCAGACGACTAATTGTTGCGAAACGCAACATATCCGCAACGCCCTGGCGGTACTGTCCCGCCATATCGAAGTTGGCGCGGCCGCACCCGTCCCGTGACCCGGGACGGAGCGCGTCGCGTGTGCGAGATGAGGGACAGTCATGCGGTTAACGGCGACACAGGCGTCGGCGGCCCGATCGGGTCGAGTGAAAACTATTGCGGCAGTAGGAATGGCGGGACTCGCGCTGGTCGCGGTCGCCGGGTGCGGTGCCGGCCGCACCAACGGCGGCGGCAGCGGCAGCGGGCTGGTCATCGGGACCACGGACAAGATCTTCTCGCTGGATCCCGCCGCGGCCTACGACCAGGGCTCGTATGTGCCCGAAACGCAGGTCTACCAGCACTTGCTGAACTTCGCCCCGGGGGCGACCAATCCGACCCCCGATGCGGCGCAGAAATGCGAGTTCGCCACGCCCACCACGTATTCCTGCACGTTGAAGCCTGGACTGAAGTTCGCCAACGGCGATCCGCTGACCTCGGCCAGCGTGAAGTTCTCCTTCGACCGGATGGTGAAGATCAACGATCCGAACGGACCGGCCTCACTGCTGGGCAATCTGGATCACACCGACGCCCCCGATGCGAATACGGTGACCTTCACCCTGAAGAACGCCAACGACCAGACCTTCCCGGCGATCCTGCCGACCCAGGCGGGCCCGATCGTGGACGAGAAGGTGTTCCCGGCGGACAAGGTCATGGACGACGACGCGATCGTCAAGGCGAAACCGTTCTCCGGGCCGTACACGATCACCAGCTACGACAAGAACAAACTCGTTCAGTACCAGGCGAATTCGGCGTACAACGGGATTCTGGGCACCCCGAAGACGGCGACGGTTTCGGCCAAGTACTACGCCTCGGCCGATAATCTCAAGCTCGACATCCAGAACGGCAACATCGACGTCGCCTATCGCAGCCTGAGCCCGACCGATCTGGAGTCGCTGCGCAAGAACGACAAGGTCGAGGTGCACGAGGGACTGGGCGGCGAGCTGCGCTACATCGTGTTCAACCTGAACACCATGCCGGGCGGCACCCCCGAGCAGAAGCTCGCGGTGCGCAAGGCCGTGGCCTCCAGCGTCGATCGTGACGCGTTGTCCACCGGCGTGTACAAGGGGATGTACCAGCCCGCGTATTCGACGGTGCCGCAAGGCTATGCGGGCGCCACCGAACCGTTCAAGGATATCTATGGGGCGAAGCCGAACAAGGCCGAGGCCGCCAAGTTCCTCGCCGACGCCGGAGTGCAGACGCCGGTGCAGTTGAATCTGCAGTACAACCCGGATCACTACGGCAGCAGCAGTTCCGAGGAGTACGCGGCGATCAAGAACCAGCTCGAGGCGACCGGGCTGTTCACGGTGAACCTGCAGTCCACCGAGTGGGTGACGTATCAGAAGGAGCGTGCCCGCGACGGCTACCCGGAGTATCAGATGGGCTGGTTCCCGGACTTCCCGGATCCGGACGACTACCTGACCCCGTTCTTCGCGCCGAACAACTTCCTGCAGAACCACTTCGAGGATCCGAGCATCACCGCACAGCTGACCGCCGAAATCACTCAGCCGGACAAGACTCAGCGCGCCGCGATCCTGCAGCAGATCCAGTCCGATATCGCGCAGAAGTTCATTCCGGTACTGCCGTTGCTGTCCGGTAAGCAGATCGCGGTGTCGGTCAAGGGCGTACAAGGTGTGGAGAGCACGCTGGATCCGTCCACCAAGTTCCGCTACAGCGTGCTGAGCAAGTGACGAGCACGGCGACCGAGCGGGAGCCGGACGCCCCGGCTCCCGCCTCGAATACGCAGCGCCGCAACGGGTCTCGCTATGGCGTGCTGCTGCGCTATCTGGGTGTTCGGCTACTGCTGATCGTGCCGACGGCCTGGATCCTGGTGACGGTCGTATTCTTCCTGATGCGAGTGGTGGGAGATCCGATCAGCGCCGCGCTGGGCGGACGGCTTCCTCCGGAACAGATCGCCGAGCGCAAGCGCGCGGCCGGATTCGACCGGCCCATCCTGACCCAGTACTGGGACTACATCTCCGGGCTGGTGCGCGGGGATTTCGGCCGCTCCCAGGACAACCGGGCGATCAGTGACATCATCACCAGTTACGGCGCGGCCACGCTGGAACTGGTGGTGTGGGCGCTGATCGTGGCCTTCCTGGTCGGGATTCCGCTGGGGCGGCTGGCGGCCAAGCGACGGGACAAACCGGTCGACGTCGGGTTGCGGCTGTTCGCGATCCTGGTCTACGCCGCGCCGGTGTTCTTCGTCGGACTGCTGCTCAAACTGGTTTTCGCGATCGAGCTGGGCTGGCTGCCGGTGGCCGGGCGGGCGAGTACCAATGTGGAGCTCGCGCTGCAGAACGTCTCGCCGAAGACCAACATCCTGTTCCTCGACGCAATCCTCTACGGCGACAGCGGATATCTGCTCGACGTGGTGAAACACGCCATCCTGCCCGCCATCGCGCTCGGGCTGCTGACCGCGGGAATCTTCCTGCGGCTGGTGCGGATCAATCTGATCCAGACCCTGCGCAGCGATTTCGTGGACGCGGCGCGGGCGCGCGGTCTGTCGGATCGGGTGGTGACGGGACGACACGCGTTCCGCAACGCCATGATTCCGATCGTCACGGTGATGGGAATGCAGATCGCGATGATGCTCGGCGGCGCGGTGCTGACCGAGATCACCTTCGAATGGAAGGGCCTGGGCTATCAGCTCGCGCAGTATCTGCAGGCCCGGGATTTCGTCGCGGTACAGGGGATCGTGGCATTCCTGGCCTTGGTCGTCGCGGTGATGAGCTTCCTGGTGGATATCGTTGTGGCGCTTGTTGATCCGAGGGTGAGGTTCTAGGTGACCGCTCCTGAACTGATGGCCGATCCGGTGGTCGTCCCGCCGGTGCCGCGCCGTGGCATTCCGGGTATGCGGCTGTTCTCGCTGACGTCGGGACTACAGCGCGTGACGTTGATCGCCGGACTCGCGTTGATCGGGTTGTTCGTGGTCGTCGCGGTGTTAGCACCGCTGATCGCGCCCTACGGATTCGCCCAGATCTCGGATCACGGTGTGGATTTCGTGCGGCAACAGGCGCCCTCGGCGCAGCACTGGTTCGGCACCTCGGTGCGCGGGGAGGATGTGTTCTCCCGGGTGGTCTACGGTGCTCGCACCGCGCTGATCGTCATCGCGATCTCGCTGGTGTTGTCGCTGTTCGTCGGTGTGCCACTGGGTTTGGTGTCCGGATATGTCGGGCGCTGGGTGGACCGAGTGCTGGTGTTGTTCATGGACGCGATGTACGCGTTCCCGACGCTGCTGCTGGCGATCGTGGTGTCGATCGTGGTGGCGGGCGGCAATTCGTCGAGTTTCGGCGGTGTGCTGTCCGCGGCCGTCGCGATCACGGTGATCTATGTGCCGCAATACTTCCGGGTGGTGCGCAACGCGACGGTCGCGGTGAAGACCGAGCCGTATGTCGATGCCGCCCGGGTGACGGGGGCGCCGATCGGGCGAATCCTGTTCCGGCACATCTTCCCCAACGTCACGCAGTCGCTGCCGGTGATCATCACACTCAACGGCTCGGAGGCGATTCTGACGCTGGCGGCGCTGGGATTCCTCGGTTACGGCATCGAGCCGACCCAGGCCGCGGAATGGGGTTACGACCTGAACAAGGCGTTGTCCGATGTCTCCGACGGGATCTGGTGGACCGGGATTTTCCCGGGTGTGGCCATCGTGCTGGTCGTGCTGGGGATGACGATGGTCGGAGAGAGCCTGAACGAGGTACTCAACCCGCTGTTGCGGACGCGCCGGGCGGCCTCGGGTGCGGGCGGAGCGGCCGATGGGGTCGTGGACGGGCAGGGGGCCGAGGAAGAGTCGGGAGTCGACGCGATACCGGCCGGCGCGCCCGAGAGCGCTTCCGCCGCGAACCGCACCGGAGGCGGGAATGACTGAAATATCCGAACGTACCGCGGCCCTGTCGATTACCTCGCTCTCGGTCACCTTCAGCACCGATGCCGGAGCGGTCGATGCGGTGCGCGACGTGTCGTACGAGGTGTTCCCCGGTGAGGTGCTGGCGATCGTCGGCGAGTCGGGTTCGGGCAAATCGGTGAGTTCGCGCACCGCGATCGGACTGCTGCCGCACACCGCACAGGTGCGCGGCACGGTCACCGTCGGCGCGCACGCGATCACCGCGATGTCGGACAAGCAGCTGACCGCGATCCGCGGCGGTGAGATCTCGATGGTGTTCCAGGAACCCGGCGCGGCCCTGGACCCGCTGTTCACCGTCGGCTTCCAGATCGCCGAAGCCGTTCGCGCCCACACGAATACGAGTCGCCGAGCGGCCAAGGCCCGCGCGGTCGAATTGCTGCGAACGGTCGGCCTGCCCGATCCGGAGCACCGGGTCGACTTCTATCCCCACCAACTCTCCGGCGGCCAGAAGCAGCGCGTGATGATCGCCATCGCCATCGCGTGCGAGCCGAAGGTGATCATCGCCGACGAACCCACCACCGCGCTGGATGTCACCGTCCAGGCCGAAATCCTGGAACTGCTCCGCGATCTGCGCGATCGCACCGGCAGCGCCATCGTCCTGATCACCCACAACATGGGCGTGGTCGCCGATCTCGCCGACCGAGTCGTGGTGATGCGTTCGGGTCGGGTGGTGGAAACCGCACCGGTCGACGAACTCTTCGCCGCCCCGAAAGAGCAGTACACCCGGGACCTCCTCGCCGCCGTCCCGCACCTGGGCGCGGGCCTCGAACCCACCGCCGGGCCGGTGTCCCCGATTGCGCCGCAACCGGATTCGGCAGCGATCCGTCCGGCATCGGACAGGTCGGTGAGCATTCCGGAGCCGGGTGGATCCGGGGCGTCCGAGCGCTCCGCTGCTGCGGCATCCGGGCATGTGGCCGTCGAGAGCGCGATGACCGGGGACGCCTCGGATGCGGGGGCGGTCGAGCACGGGGCTGCGGGTGAGGTCTCGGGTGCCGGGTCGGTCGCGGCTGGGGAAAGCGCGGTGGTCGCGGGAGCCGGGGCTGTGGGGTCGGCCGAAGATCGGGCGGCCACCGAAACCGTACTCGAGGTGCGGGACCTGGTCGTGGAGTTCCCGGGTGCGCTGGGGCGGGCGGCATTTCGCGCGGTCGACGCGGTCAGCTTCAGCATCGCGCGCGGTGCGACCCTGGGGCTGGTAGGGGAATCCGGGTCGGGAAAGACGACGATCGGCCGGTGTGTGGCGGCGCTGCAACGACCTTCGTCGGGGGTGATCCGGGTGCAGGGGCAGGAGCTGACCGGCTTGTCCGAGCGGCGGTTGCGGCCGGTGCGCAGGCGGCTGGGGTTCGTCTTCCAGGACCCGGCGACGTCATTGAATCCGCGATTGACCGTGGGGCAGTGCGTCGCCGAGCCGCTGGTGGTGCATCGCGCGGCCGGCGGAGCCCAACTGCGTTCGCGGGTGCGGCACATGCTGGATGCGGTGCAGCTTCCCGAGGGTGCCGAAAAGCGTTATCCCCATGAGCTTTCCGGTGGCCAGCGGCAGCGGGCGAGTCTGGCGCGAGCGCTGGTGCTGAATCCGGATCTGCTGGTCGCGGACGAGCCGACCAGTGCCCTGGACGTCTCGGTGCAGGCGCGGGTACTCGAGTTGTTCGCCGATCTGCAACGCGAATTCGGCTGGGCTTGCCTGTTCGTCAGCCACGATCTCGCGGTGGTGGATCAGCTCGCCGAACGGATCATGGTGTTGCGCAACGGTTCTGTCGTCGAACAGGGCACCCGTGACGAGATTTTGCGGCACCCGTCCCAGGAGTACACCCAGCGCCTGGTCGCGGCCGTACCCGTCCCGGACCCGGTCGAACAGCGCCGTCGCCGCGCCGCCTCGGCCGCCCTGTTCGCCGCCGACCGCGCCGGGTGACCCGCCGGGTGCGGTGCGCGGGCCGTCCTCCCTCGACGGAATCCGCTGCACCGCATCCTTTCCGGGCGGACGCTGGGCCGGTGGTAGGTACCGGCCGAGTGTTCACCGATCCGGGGCGGCGGCCGGTGCCGGACTGCCGCCGCCCCGAATCGGGTCCAGGACTGAAGCCGTTCGCCGTCCGCCCAGCTGCTGCTGTCGCCTCACCTCGGTAGCCGGTTCCATGGCGGTATCGCCCGCACGGCGTGACCCGATCGGTGCGGTTACGAGCCGACATCGGTGGCGCGCTGAAAAAGCCATCGGCCCCGACAGGTTCAGCGCTGTGCTCGCGGCCCTGTAGCCGGGAAGTGCGACTGCGGCGGTACGCGGGGCTATGCCTCGGGTGAACGCAGCAGGCCGCTCATCATCAGCAGGATGCATTGCTCCGCTTCCGCGCGTTCGGTTTCCGGGTCTTCGGCGTTGGCAACGAGCATGCCCGCCTCGGTGACCGCGCTGAGGATCAGGTGAGCCAGGACTCGGACGGGCGCGTCCACCGTCAACCCCGCCGCGACCGCGCGCTCGAGCAGGTCGGTGATCAGGCCGAGGCCGTGGCGGCTCTCCATCTCGCGCCAGCCCGCCCAGCCCAGGACGGCCGGGCCGTCGGCCATCGCGATGCGTACCGTTTCCGCGCGGCTGCACATGTCCAGGAAGGTGCGCAGGCCGACGGCCATCGCGGCCATCAGATCGTTCGGATCGGGCAGAGCCGCCACGGCCCGCTCGATCTCGGCGGTGTTGTCGGCCTCGAGTTGTTCGAGCACGGCCAGGAACAATCCCCTCTTGTCGCCGTAGTGATGGTGCAGCGCACCCCGGGTGACCCCGGCCTCGGAGACGATCTCCTCGGCCGAGACGCCCGCGTAGCCGCGCTCGGCGAACAGTCGGTAGCCGGCCTGTTCCAGTGCGCTGCGGGTGGTGCGGGAGCGGTCCTCCTGACTACGGCGTGGCATGCAGCCGAGTGAACTCCACGATCAACTCGGTGAGCAACTCGGGCTGATCCTCGGCGATGAAGGTGTAGGAATCCTCGATGGTCTTCAGGGTCGCGTTGGGCAGCTCGCCCGCGAGCCGTTGTGCGAAGGACAGTTTGAACGCCTTGTCCTCGGTCGCCCACGCCAGCAGTATCGGCAGGTCCAACTCGGGGAACCGCTCTGCGGCGGCCAGGGTGTAGCGGTTGTGCACCCCGCGCACGAAGCGGCGCAGGTCCGCCCGCACCGCGGCCGAATCGCGACTGGGCCGCAGATAGGAATCGGTGATCTCCGCGGGCGGCTGCCGCTTGGTGACCAGGCCGAAGGCGATCGGCAGCCGCAGGGCGGGCCGAAAGCGCATGAGTTCGAGCATCGAGCGCAACAGGCCCGGGACCGCGGCGAGCCGGGGCAGCGGGGTGAACGGCTGCGGGAAGAACTTCTCGTAGGCGTCGCAATTGGTGAGGACCACACGCGCGACCCGGGATCGGTTGCGCGTCAACAGAATTTGCGTGATCGCCCCACCTGTGTCGTTGGCCACCAGCGTCACGTCCCGCAGATCGAGCCGCTCCAGGAAGGCGGCGATGAGATCGGCCGCACCGGTGGGGGACAGGTCCGCGTCGGGCACCGCGATGGTGTGCGCGCCGAACGGCCAGTCCGGGGTGATGCATCGATGTCCCGCCGCGGCCACACCGGGCACGACCTTGCGCCACAGATCGGCGTTGACGAGCAGTCCGTGCACGAACACCACCGGGTCGCCGGAGCCGGTGCCGTGATAGCGGATCCGGGCGCCGGGCAGGTCCACATGATCGATCGGTCCGAGTGCGGTACTGGTTGCCATGATTCCTCCGGGGCTCGAGGGTGGATGTCCGCTCAGATTCACATACATACGGTATGTATGTCAATAGCCGATGTGGCCCGCCGTACAGTGCGACAGCGGCCCGAATGACCGATGGCGCGGATATGTCGCATCCGGATAAGGGGCCTGGACAGCGGCATCATCGCGATGGCGAAATTTTGTCGATCTGCCAAGCCAATACCGGTGCATGCCCGTTACTCCGCTCCGGTAGCGTGATCAGGCATCTATCCGCCGATTCGGTTTGGAGCTTTCCCCGAAAATGACTGAGCAGACCCCGAGTGGTGCCGGTATGGACGGCCGGGGCGGCGCTTCGTACGCTGCCGCCGGTGTGGATATCGAGGCGGGTGACCGCGCAGTCGAGCTGTTCGCGCCCCTGGCGCGCAAGGCCACCCGGCCCGAGGTACAGGGCGGCCTCGGTGGATTCGCCGGACTGTTCGCGCTCAAGGGCGGCTACCGCGAACCGGTGCTCGCCTCCTCGACCGACGGCGTCGGCACCAAACTCGCGGTCGCGCAGGCCATGGACAAGCACGACACCGTCGGACTGGACCTGGTCGCCATGGTCGTGGACGATCTGGTCGTCTGCGGCGCCGAACCGCTGTTCCTGCAGGACTACATCGCGGTCGGCAAGGTCGTCCCGGAGCGGGTGGCGCAGATCGTGTCCGGCATCGCGGAGGGCTGCATCCAGGCCGGATGCGCACTGCTCGGCGGTGAGACGGCCGAGCACCCCGGCCTGATGGAGGACGACCACTACGACATCTCGGCCACCGGCGTCGGCGTGGTCGAGGCCGATGCGGTGCTGGGTCCGGATCGGGTGCGTCCCGGTGACGTGGTCATCGCCATGGGTTCCTCGGGCCTGCACTCCAACGGCTACAGCCTGGCCCGCAAGGTGCTGCTCGACATCGACCGGATGTCCCTGGCCGGACACGTCGAGGAGTTCGGCCGCACCCTCGGCGAGGAATTGCTCGAACCCACCAGGATCTACGCCAAGGACTGCCTGGCGCTGGTCGCCGAGACCGATGTGCGCACCTTCGCGCACGTCACCGGCGGCGGGCTGGCCGGCAACCTGTCCCGAGTGCTGCCCGCGGGCCTGGTCGCCGAACTCGACCGCGGGACCTGGAACCCGGCGCCGGTGTTCAAGCTGATCGCCCAGCGCGGCCGGGTCGAGCGGTCCGAGATGGAGAAGACCTTCAACATGGGCGTCGGCATGGTCGCCATCGTCGCCCCGGAGGACGCCGATCGCGCACTCGCCGTCCTGACCGCCCGCCACATCGCCTGCTGGACGCTGGGCACGGTGAAGAAGGCCAAGGACGCCGACGCCGACCGCGTCACCCTCGAGGGCGAACACCCTCGCTTCTGACGACATGAACCACCCCGGACGGGACGGTCGGCTGGCCGCGACGAACCGTCCGGGGGTCACGGTGTCCGGGTAACTCATCGGGTACGCCGAAGTAGCTCGGCACTTACCGCCTGCCCGAAACGCAAAATTCCCCGCACCGCACGACATGCTGAAGTCGCGGGAAAGCGGGGAGGCACCGAAGTCCCGGTAGGAAAAACGGGACGTCGATGCGAAATGAGCCCATCAGCTGGTGAGGCGAATCTTCCAACCGGGCCGGAGACAGTACTGACGTGTGAAGGGGGAGGCCGGTATAGCCTCCCCCTTCACACGTCGGTCCAGGTCAGCGGCGCCAGTTGTCGTAGTCGTCGTCGGTGTCGTTCCAGCGTGACAGCGAATCGTCGCCGTCGTGCTCGTCGGACAGCACATCACCGCGCTGCGAGTTGTGGGAGTGTCCCGACAGCTCGCGCTGAAGGCTCGTGAAGTCGGTCGATGGCGAGCTGTACTTGAGCTCGCGAGCGACCTTGGTCTGCTTTGCCTTAGCCCGGCCACGGCCCATGGCTGACCCCCTCACGTCACTGCGGAGCGGCCTGGGGTGGTTTGGCGGCCCCGTTCGAATTAATACTCTTCCTGACAGACACTTTAGCGTGTGTCGCGCGGTCGCGCTTCCAGGAGTGGTCGAAGACTCCCGATCCATCCGCGTTTGCCGGGTTGTCGCCCTCGGCCAGGAGTTATCCGAACAGTCCGGGTACCGCGCGGATCACCCCGACCCGCGCACCCCCGCCGAGCACCGCGGGAGTCGCCAGATCCGCGTGCGCATCGGTCCACGCCACCCCCATCCGGCGCAGAATTGCCTGCGTCAGGGGCATGCGGGCACGATCGTGACCGTCGTCGATCTTGTAGGCGAACGCGCGTCCGTCCGGCAGCGCACCCGCGTGCAGACCGTCCGCGCCGATCTTGCAGACCAGTCCGGGGGTGGCGCGCATGGTCAGCAGGTCCGGGCCGTCCGTGCCGGAAATCACTCGCGGATTCTCTCGGATCGCCTCGGCGACGCGCCGCTGCGGCGTCCCGGGCTCGCCGGTCGTCATCGCGGCGTAGGCGCGGGCCAGGTTCACCAGCGAGACCGGCACGATCGGCAGACCGCAGCCATCGATGCCCAGATCCGTCTCCGGCTCTCCGGTGATCTCGGCGATCGTCGCGGACACCGCCTGCTGCAGCGGGTGCGCCGAATTCAGGTATCCGGTCGTCGGCCAGTCGTTGATCTTGCAGGTCGCGAGCATGGCGGCGTGCTTGCCCGAGCAGTTCATGTAGATCTTGCGCGCGGCCTTCGCGCGGTCCTGTCCGGCCAGGGCGTGAGCTCGGGCGAGTTCGTCGGAGGGCAGATCCGGCGGGCACTCGAGCTGATCCTCCTGGAATCCGAACCGGTCCAGCAGGCGCCGCACGAGCGCCACATGATCCGGCTCGCCGAAATGCGACGCGGTCGAGATGGCCAGCTCGGCCTGGTCCACGGGCTCGAAACCGTTGCGCAGCAGGGTGATCGCCTGCATCGGCTTATTGGTCGATCGCGGGAAGATGGGCAGATGCACCTCGCCGAGTGCGATTTCCGGCTCCCCGTCACCGTTCAGGATCACCACCGAACCGCGATGCACGCACTCGCGGAATCCGGACCGGACCACTTCGACGAGGTCGACGCTCACGACCGCGCCTCGCCGGCGCTCGGCTCCGTCGCAAGCGTCGCGCGCCGTATCGATGCTTCACTCCGCCGCGCTGTGTTCATCGCCCGCGCAACCTCTCCACCGCGAGGCGACCGGCCTGCGGTTCGTCGTCCGCCGGAATCGAATCCGGATCTATCGCCGCGGCCATCGGCCCCGCCTCCAGCCTGGCGTCGGCGGGGACCGCGCGTTTGAGCAGGGCCAGGGCAATGGGGCCGAGTTCGTAGTGGTCGACGAGGGTGCCCAGGCGGCCCACCGCGCGCCCGCCCGCGGTCACCGGATCGCCGGCCTCCGGACGGGAGTCGGCCGATCCGTCCAGATGCAGCAGAACCAGACGACGTGGCGGCTTGCCGAGATTCTGCACCCGCGCGACCGTCTCCTGACCGCGATAGCAACCCTTGTTCAGGTGGACCGCACCGAATTCGCCGACGCCGCCGATCCAGCGAACCTCGTGCGGGATGGTGCGGTCGTCGGTGTCCACGCCGACGCGCGGTCGCACGGACGCCACCCGCAGCGCCTCGAAGGCCCACAGCCCGGCCGGAACCGCACCCGCGGCGGTCAGCCGGGACCACCAGGAGGTCAGGTCCTCGCGCGGGACGAGCAGATCGAAACTGTCACCGGTGGGCCACGGCATACGTCGCAGGAATCCGCCGGCCGGTAGCGCAATTGCGCCATATGCCGGAGGTAGCTGTTCCACGCCGAGCGTTTCGGTGAGTGCGGCGATTCCGGGGCCGAGCAGGGTGAGCACGGCGTGATCGGGCGCGGCCTCGGGCTTCGCGTCGGCCCAGAACACCATCTTGCGCAGGTAGTCCAGCAGAGCCTGGCCGCGCTCGCCCTCGGTGTCGATCCACAGCGTGCCGTCCAGATCGGTGAGCACGAAATGGTGCAGCACCCGTCCGTTCAGGTCCAGGTCCAGGTCCTCGGCGGATTCACCGTCGCCGAGGTCGGCGATGTGCTGGCTGGAGATGGTGTGCAGCCAGGACAGCCGCTCCGCGCCGGTGATGGTGAACACGAACCGATGCGACCGATCGACCACGACCGCGCGCTCGACCGCGGCTCGCTGTTCTCCGAACGGATCGCCGTAATGCCAGGCGACCGCGGCGTCGGGGGTTCCGGGCGGGCCCGCGACGGCCCCCGGAACGGTCAGCAGCGGACTGGGCGGGAGATCCACGGACACGTCATCCACAATAGGCGACTTCGGACTCCGGGGTCGGCGCGCGCCGCGCAGCGAGATTTCACGACCTGTTTGCTGTGGGGTTCCTCACCGGTTGCCGGGTGATCCAGGTGCGTGTGAAGGTGGCCGACGGCAGTTCGGTATCCTCTCGCGCGGGCGTCCGTTCGCCTAGGCTGCTGCCCATGGTGGATCGAGTTCTGGTGACACTCGACGGCGCGGTCCAGGACCCGGACGCGCCGTTGCTCTCTGCGGACGACTTCGGCGCACTGCGCGGTGACGGCGTCTTCGAAACGGTTCTGGTACGCGAGGGCAAGCCCTGTGCGTTGGAACTGCATCTGGCCCGGTTGCGGCGTTCGGCGCAGATTCTGGATCTACCGGAACCCGATCTCGGCCAATGGCGTTCGACGGTCGAGATCGCGGCCAAGGAGTGGGGCGCCGAGCGCGAGGGTCAGCTGCGTATGGTGCTGACCCGCGGTCGCGAAAGCGACGGTCCCGCATCGCGAGTCACCTCCGGCGTCCTGTCCGAGACACCGGACTCGACCGCGTACGTTCTCGTCGTCGCGGTCCCCGAACGGGTGAACAAGGCGCGCACCGAAGGGGTGTCGGTGATCACCCTGGCGCGCGGCATCTCGGTCGATCTGGCGCAGAGCGCGCCGTGGCTGCTGATGGGCGCGAAATCCCTGTCGTACGCGACGAATATGTCCGCGCTGCGCTTCGCCGCCCGCCAGGACGCGGACGACGTCATCTTCACCAGCACCGAGCACCGAGTGCTGGAGGGGCCGCGTTCGACCGTGGTGATCCAGCGCGACAAGCAGTTGCTCACCCCGCCCGCGAAACACGGTGTGCTGCCGGGTATCACCCAGCGAGCGCTGTTCGCCGAGGCCGAGCGCGCGGGCTGGAAATGCGAGTACAAATCCTTCTTCGTCGCGGATCTGATCACCGCGGAGAGCGTGTGGATGTTGGGGAGCATCACACTGGCGGCGCGGGTGGCATCGCTCGACGGGTTGCGGATGTCCGCTCCGGACTGTGCGCCGGAGATCAGTGAACTGGTCGATCGGGGGGTCGCACGATCCTGGCAGCTCGCCGATTGGTGAGGTAGGTCGTGTGCGTGTCGTGACCTAGGACTCGTTGTTTCCCAGGGTATCCGGCGTAGCCTTTACTACGATATGTAGTAGGGGTAGGAGGCCGGATGAGCGTTGTCGACATATCGCGGTGGCAGTTCGGTATCACCACCGTCTATCACTTCATATTCGTTCCGCTGACCATCGGTCTGGCGCCGCTGGTCGCGGGCATGCAGACCGCCTGGGCGGTGACCGGCAAGGAACACTGGTACCGGCTGACGAAGTTCTTCGGCAAGCTGTTCCTGATCAACTTCGCCCTGGGAGTCGCGACCGGCATCGTGCAGGAATTCCAGTTCGGCATGAACTGGAGCGAATACTCGCGATTCGTCGGTGACGTCTTCGGCGCGCCGCTGGCGATGGAGGGCCTGGTCGCCTTCTTCTTGGAGTCGACATTCCTCGGGCTGTGGATCTTCGGCTGGACCCGGCTGCCCAAACTGGTGCATCTGGCCACGATCTGGTTGGTCGCGATCGGGGTGAACGCCTCGGCGTACTTCATCATCGCGGCCAACTCGTTCATGCAGCATCCGGTCGGCGCGGTCTACAATCCGCAGACCAAACGCGCTGAGCTGCACAGCATTTCGCAGCTACTCGGCAACAACACCGCGCTGGCGGCATTTCCGCACGTGGTCGCCGGGGCATTCCTCACCGCGGCGACTTTCGTCGCCGGGATCGGCTGCTGGTGGATGGTGCGCGAGGCACGCAGGGGCAACGTCGACCTCGCCCGCGACCTGTGGCGCCCGGCCGCGCGAATGGGTATGTGGGTGATCATCATCGCGGGAGTCGTCCTGGTTTTCACCGGTGACGTGCAGGGCAAGCTCATGTTCAAACAGCAGCCGATGAAGATGGCCTCGGCCGAATCGCTGTGCCACGGGCAGACCGATCCGGACTTCTCGGTGCTCACCGTCGGCACGCACAACAACTGCGACAGTGTCACCCACCTCATCGAGGTGCCGGGCGTGCTCCCCTGGCTGGCCGAGGGCAAATTCAGCGGCGTGACCCTCGGTGGGGTGAAGGACCTGCAGGTCAGCTACAACGAGAAGTACGGACCGGGCGACTACCGGCCGAATCTGTTCGTGACCTACTGGACGTTCCGCGCCATGATCACCTGGGCCGGCGGTTCCGCGCTGATCGCCCTGCTCGGCCTGTGGCTCACCCGGCGCGGGCGGATCCCCGGACAACGCTGGTTCGGCTGGCTGAGCCTGCTGGTCATCCCGACGCCCTTCCTGGGCAACAGCGCCGGCTGGGTGTTCACCGAGATGGGACGTCAGCCGTGGGTGGTCGCACCGAACCCGACCGGCGATCCGCACATCCGGATGACGGTGCAGCAGGCGGTATCCGGCAACGCCGCGGGTACCGTGCTGACCTCGCTGATCGTGTTCACCGCACTGTACGGGGCGCTCGCGGTCGTCTGGTTCTTCCTGATGCGCCGGTACGTCGTCGAAGGGCCCGAGGAGGTCGCTGCCGCCGCGCACGCGGAAGACGGTGCCGTCGAGAAGCTTTCGTTCGCCTACTGAGGGAGTCGCGGCAATGAGTCTGCCGGAATTCTGGTTTCTGCTCATCGGTGTGCTGTTCACCGGCTATTTCGTGCTGGAGGGCTTCGACTTCGGCGTCGGTATGCTGATGCCGATTCTCGGCCGGGGATCGGAAACGCGAAAGCGCGTGGTGCTCAACACGATCGGGCCGGTATGGGACGGCAACGAGGTGTGGTTGATCACCGCGGGCGGTGCGCTGTTCGCGGCTTTCCCGGAGTGGTACGCGAGTCTGTTCTCCGGGTTCTATCTCGCGCTGCTGCTGATTCTGGTGGCGCTGATCGTGCGGATCGTCGGCATCGAATACCGCAGCAAGATCGACGATCCGCGCTGGCGGGCGGCTTGCGATGCGGCGATCGTCTTCGGATCCTGGGTGCCCGCCCTGGCCTGGGGACTGGCCTTCGCGAACATGGTGCACGGCGTGAAACTGAACGAGCACAAGCGAATCGCCGGAAATCTGCTCGATCTGCTCGGCCCCTACGCACTGCTCGGCGCGCTCACCACGGCACTGCTGTTTCTGCTGCACGGCGCGGTGTTCATCGCGCTCAAGACCGGTGGAGAGGTGCGCGAGAGCGTGCGCCGGATCGCACGGATCGTGATCGTCCCGACCGTGGCCGTGGTGGCGGCCTTCGGACTCTGGACGCAGCTCGCCCACGGCAAGGGCTGGACGTGGATTCCCTTGGCGCTGGCGGTGGTCGGGCTGGCGCTCGCGGCAGCGGCGACATTGCGCGGGCGGGACGGCTGGGCGTTCACCGGGACCGCGCTCACCATCGTGGCGGCGATCGTGTTGCTGTTCGGTGCGCTGTTCCCGTATGTGCTGCCGTCGACTGTCGATCCGGCGTTCGGGCTGAGCGTGGACGGCCGGGTGGTGGACGGTCATCGGACCGTGAGCGCCTCCTCGACCCATTACACGCTCATGGTGATGAGTTGGTGCGCGCTGATCGTGACCCCCGTCGTGCTGCTGTACCAGGGCTGGACGTACTGGGTGTTCCGCAAGCGGCTGACCGTCGAGCAGATCCCATCGGCGACCGGGCTGCCGCTACAGCGCAGCGCCGTGGGTTGAGCCATGGCCGGACCCGTCGACCCGCGCCTGTGGCGGCACGCTCGTTCCGCCCGCCGGTATCTCCTGCTCAGCGTAGGGCTCTCGCTGGTGACGACCGGATGCATCGTGGTGGCCGCCTCGATGCTGGCGCGGGTGCTGGCCGGGGTGATCACCGATCCGGGACGTCGCACCCTCGGCTCGTGGGCCGTGCAGATCGCGGTGTTCGCCGCCGCGGTCGGCTGCCGGGGCCTGGCGACCTGGTGGCAGTCCAGGCTGGCGCATCGGGCCGGGGCGCAGGTCGTGGCCGAGTTGGAGCAGGCCGTGCTGGTGCGCGGGGCCGAGCTCGAGCCGCGCGAGCTGGATTCGCGCCGAACGGAATTGGCGGTGGTGGTCGGCAGTGCGCTGAGCGGGCTGCGGGCCTATCTGACCGGCTACCTGCCCGCGCTGCTGCTGGCCGCATTGGTGCCGCCGATCGTGCTGGCGGTCATCGCGCTGCATGATCCGACCGCCGGGGTGATCATCCTGGTCACGTTGCCGCTGATCCCGGTGTTCATGGTGCTGATCGGGTTGATGACCCAGGGGCGGTCCGCCGCGACGCTGGCCGCTGCCACGCGGCTGTCCGATCAGTTGCTCGACCTGTTCGCGGGAATGCCGACGCTGCGTGCACTCGGGCGTGAAACTGCCGGTGACGCAGCGGATTCCGGGATGACCATGCGTCATCGGGTGCGCGCGCTGGGTGAATCCCTGCAGGCGCGGACGATGTCGGCGTTGCGGGTGGCGTTCCTGTCCTCGATGGTGCTGGAGATGCTGGCCACCCTGTGTGTCGCACTGGTGGCGGTATCGATCGGAATGCGGCTGGTATTCGGGCATATGAGCCTGTACGCGGGTTTGCTCGGGCTGATTCTCGCGCCGGAGGTGTATCTGCCGCTGCGGGCGGTGGGGGAGCGTTTCCACGCCGCGCAGGACGGTATGGCCGCGGCCGAGAAAGCTTTCGCGGTATTGGAATCCGATGATCGCGAGGTCGGCGCCACCGGCGCGCGGGCGATCCCGGATTTCCGCGGCGTGATCGAGATTCGCGACCTTTCGGTGGGCTCGCGTGCCGGATTCGCGCCCGCCGGGCTGTCCGCGGCGCTGCGACCCGGTGCCATCACGGTGCTGGCCGGACCGAACGGATGCGGTAAATCGACTGTGCTGCAGTCGATTCTGGGGCTCATTCGACCCGATGGCGGAACGGTTCTGGTGGACGGCGTGCCGGTGCCGGAACTGGACCCCACGTCGTGGTGGGCACACGTCGCCTGGTTACTGCAGCGTCCGGTACTGCTGCCCGGCACCCTGCGTGAGAACCTCGAACTGCTCGGCGCGAGCGCCCGCGCCGATCTTCTGGAATCAGCCTGCGCCGCAACCGGATTCGACAGCGTTCTGAACGAACTCCCCGACGGCTGGAACGCCGTCGTCGGCTCCGGCGGCCGCGGCCTGTCCCTGGGCCAGCGGCAGCGTCTCGCGCTGACCCGAGTCCTGGCCGCCGACCGTCCGATCCTGCTGCTGGACGAGCCCACCGCCCACCTCGACGACGCGGGCGCCGCCACGGTCCTGGCCGCCCTCACCGCCCGAGCCCGCGCCGGCGCCACGGTCGTCGTCGTGGCACACCGCCCGGACCTCCTGGCCGTCGCCGACCACGTCGTCGAGGTCCGTGCCTCTTACGGCGATCGGCTCGAAATCCCGGCCGCACCGGATGATCACGCTCCGGAGTTCGCACCGCCGCCGCGCCCCGCTGCAGGACCGGCCGCGAACGCTCGCCCCGCTGCCGCCGACGGCGCTGTCGAGGAGCGCGGCGTGCGGATTGCCCGGAAACATCAGGGGGCCGTCCGATGAGTGGCGCGTGGGCCGACTTCCGTCGGATGCGGACGATGCTGGGGCTGTCGGGGTGGCGGGTTGCGGTCTCGATCGGTTGGGGGGTGCTCGCGCTGGGCAGCGGGCTGGGGTTGGCGGGGCTGGCGGCCTGGTTGATCGCGCGGGCCTGGGAGATGCCGCCCGTGCTGGATTTGAGTGTTGCGGTGGTGGCCGTTCGGGCGCTGGGGATTTCGCGGGGATTGTGCCGCTATCTGGAGCGGCTGGCCACTCACGATGTGGCGTTGCGCGCGATGACGACCGCGCGGACCGGGGTCTACACCGCGTTGGCTCGGGCCGACATCTGGACCCCGCGCTCGCGGGCTGACGCCGAACCGACTGCGGCCCAGGATGATCCGATGCGCCTGCGGCGGGGAGATCTGCTGACCCGGATCGCCGGCGATATCGATGATCTCGGCGCGGTGGTGGTACGGGCGGTGGTGCCGATCTCGGTCGCGCTGGTGTTGTCGATCGCCGCCGTCGCCGTGCTGGCGCCCGTATCTCTCGCTGCCGCAGTAATTCTCGCCCTCGCGCTGGCCGTCGCCGGAATCTTCGCGCCGTGGTTGTCCGCGCGGGCCGCCCGCGAGGCCGAACTCGCTGTCCGGGAGGACCGCGCCGAATTCACCGCCGCCGCGATGACGGTGCTGGATCACGCGCCCGAACTGCGGGTCGCCGGACGTCTGGACACGGCCCTGGAGACGGCCTCGACCGCGAGCCGCCGAGCGGTAGCGGCCGAGGATCGTGCCGCCGCGCACAGTGCGTGGGCCGCCGCGGCGACCCCGATCTCGATCGGCGCGAGCGTTCTGGGCGCGCTGCTGATCGGCATCGTGCTCTACGGAGGTCCGGGAGTGGCGTCGATGCCCGCCGGTGCACTGCAATCCGTGCCGCCGGGCGCGATCACGCCGATGGCCCTGGCCGTGCTCGTACTGCTGCCGCTGTCCGCGTTCGAGGCCGTGGGCGTACTTCCCGCGGCGGCTCGGGCGCTGACCAGTGGTCGTGCCGCGCTGCATCGGATCACCGCCGCCGAGAAGGCGAAAGACGCTCGCGCACAACAGGATCGACTGCGGGACCTGCCCGCCCTGCCCGCGGGCCGCCGGATCGCGGTCCTCGGCCCGAGTGGCGCGGGGAAGACCACGCTGCTCATGGCCTGGGCCGGGTTGTTCGACACCCCGCGTCCGGGGGTCACCTTCTTCGCCGAGGACGCTCACCTGTTCGGCACCACCGTGCTGGAGAATCTGCGGGTCGCCCGTGGCGATATCACCGGGGACGAGGCTCGCACGGCCCTGCACGCGGTCGGCGCGGGTGACTGGCTGGACGGCCTCCCCGAGGGCCTGCACACCGAGCTGATCGGCGGCGCGGCAGCGGTATCGGGCGGTCAGCGCCGCCGCATCCTGCTCGCCCGCGCCCTGCTCTCCCCGGCCCGGGTGCTACTGCTGGACGAACCCACCGAACATCTGGAAGCCGACACCGGCGCTGATCTCCTTCGCGCTCTGCTCGATGACACCAGCGGCCTGATCACCCCCGATCGCACGGTCGTGGTCGTCACCCACCAGCTGCCCCAGGACCACCGCGCCGACACGATCGTCCGGGTGGCCCCCGGCGGCCGGATCTCGATCCGGCCCGCCCTCACCCATCTCACCAGCGGTTTCGCCCCGCGCGAAAATACGTTGCCGAGCGGCGGAACCATTCGTTAGATTCGTGGTACACGGGAAGGAGGTGGTTCGAAGAATGAGTATTCATAGGACACGTGAGGTGGCTGTCAGCTGAGCGCCACCGCTGCGACGGGTTGACCGTCCGCGCGAGCGCGCGGCGAATCCCAGGCAGTCACCCGGCCCCCGAGTCCCCGGCACGTCCGACCGGGACCGTGAGATGAAAATCCGCGGTAAGGCTCGGGGGTCGTTCTATTCCGTCTCCCGAAACCGGCAGAGCCGTTGACGGTGGACCGTTACGCCCGGATCTGTGGGAGCCCAGGGGGAGATCCCCCCGGGCCACCCGTGCCTCAGACGTAGGTGTACGCCACGCTATTGCTGGGCCCACCGGAACCGGTCACGGTGATCTGTACCGCACCGGCCGACCCGCGAGGGGCGACCGCCGTGATCTGGGTTGCCGAGTCGATGGTGAATGTTGTTGAGGTACTACCGAACTGCACTGTCAGCGGGCCGGTGAACCCGGTGCCGGTGATTGTGACGCTGTTGCCGCCGGCGGCGGGACCGGAGGTTGGGGAGATGGCGGTGATGGTGGGGACCACCATATAGATGAACGGGATCCCGCCGCTGGTGCCACCCGGGCCGGTGACGACCACCGACACGATTCCTGTTCCAGCGGGACTGACAGCTGTGATCTGTGTGTCGGAGTCGACTGTGAATGATGTCGCCGGTGTGGTACCGAAATCGACCGTGGCGACGCCCGTCAGGCCCGACCCCGTGAGCGTGACCGTCGTCCCGCCGGCAGTGGTCCCCTGGCCGGGATCGATGCTGTGCAATGCGGGAACCGCGAGGTAGGTGTAGGAGATCCCGTTGCTGACACCGTCGGGGGTGGTGACGGTGACCTGTACCGCGCCGGTGCCGGCGGGTGCGACGGCGGTGATCTGGGTGGCGGAGTCGATCGTGAAAGTGGTTGCCGTCCCGCCGAACTGGACAGTTGCCGGGCCGCTGAAGCCGGTACCCGTGATCGTGACACTCGTACCCCCTGTCGTGGGTCCCGAGGTGGGAGACAGGGACGTGATAGTGGGCATGGAGCCTCCCTCTGTTGCTGTGCTGATCGTTTCTGTCGATAGTGCGTATTGCCGAATTGTTCTGGCGGCCCGCTACTTTCAGTAACGCTCCGAGACGGGCTGCCTGGCAATGCATTTGCCGTCCGTTTTGGTTCGGTTCTCGGATATCCGCTGTGTCGTGTTCCCGTTGTCGAGAAGCCCCCGAGTCTTCGAATACCATCCGGTTGGTTCTCGGTCTGCCCTACTGCCCCCACGCCCCGGGAACCGCATTGGGGTCGGAGCCGAGCCTTGTGCCCACGTTCGGGAAGGGTGAATGAGGCTCGGCTCCGCCGGTTCCGCGTGCGTCATCAGGCGTAGGTGAAAGGTGTTCCGGTGCTCGTGCCGACGGCGGTGGTGACGGTGACCTGCACCGTGCCTGTTCCGGGTGGAGTGACCGCGAGAATCAGCGTGTCCGACAACACGAGATAGAAGGTCGCCGGGGCGGTGCCGAAGGTCACCGCGGTGGCGCCGGTGAATCCGGTGCCGGAAAGAGAAACGAACGTACCTCCGGTTACCGGGCCGGTGTTCGGGCTGATCGAGGTGATGGCGGGGATACCCAGATACGTGTACGGCAGGCCGTTACTCGACCCTGCCGGGGCGGTGACGGTGATGGGTACCGTGCCTGTCCCGGCCGGAGCCACCGCGGTGATCTGGGTGTCCGACACGATCGTGAACGACGTTGCCGGTGTGGCACCGAAGTTGACTCCGGTGACACCGGACAGGCCCAGACCGGTGATGGTCACCGTGGTTCCGCCGGCTTGTGGTCCCACCGCCGGAATCGAGAACAGCAGGATCGGTGCCAGCACGTAGCTGAAGCCGAGCCCACTGGCCGTGCCGGCCGGGGTGATGACCGTGACCGGTACCGTCCCCAGACCCGGCGGAGCGACGGCGGTGATCTGTGTATCGGAGTTGACGGTGAACGAGGTCGCCGGAAGGATGCCGAAAAACACCGCGGTAGCGCCGGTGAACCCGGTACCGGTCACGACGACGGTAGTGCCCCCGGTGACCGGTCCCGAAGCCGGACTGATCGAAGTCAGCGTCGGTACCGGCAGATATGTGAACGGTACGCCGGCGCTTGTTCCGGCCGCGGTGGTGACCGTGACCTGCACGGTTCCCGTAGCCGCCGGAGCGATCGCGAGGATCTTGGTGTCCGACAACACGAAATACAAGGTTGCCGGGGTGGCGCCGAAATTCACAGCGGTGGCGCCCGTGAACCCGGTGCCGGTCACGGTGACCACGGTACCTCCGGTCACCGGCCCTGAATTCGGGCTGACCGAGATCACGGTGGGTACTCCCACGTAGGTGAACGGCAGCCCGTTACTCGAACCCGCCGCGCTGGTGACCGTGACCGGCACGGTGCCGACCCCGGCGGGAGCGATCGCCGTGATCTGCGTGTTCGAGACGATCGTGAACGAAGTCGCCGGTACGGCACCGAAATTGACGCCGGTGGCGCCGGACAGACCGGTACCGATCAGCGTGACGGTCGTCCCCCCGGCGGCCGGTCCGGTGGTGGGAGCGAGCGACGTCAACGACGGAACCGTCACGTAGGTGTAGGAAGCGCCGTTGCTTGTTCCGCCGGCATTGGAGACGGTCACCTGTACCGTTCCCGCTCCCGGCGGCGCGATCGCGGTGATCTGGGTATCGGAATCGATGGTGAAAACCGTTGCGGTGGTGCCGAACTGGACCGTGGTCGGCCCGGTGAACCCGCTACCGGTGATAACCACGGGATTACCCCCGGAGGCAGGCCCCGAGGACGGTGAGATGGCGGTGATGGTAGGCATGATGGTGCCTCCTTTTCGGTCGAGCGGATAACTCGAGTGCAGTAGGTTGCTCTGCGGTTGTTTGCCGACTCTCGCCATGGCACGGCAATATCAGTAACACCTCTGAACCCACACTGGCGCAAGGCATCTCACGATCCGCTTTGGTCCGCTTTCCGGATGCGGCGTTCGGCAACCGAAGCCGGCGCAGTGCTGTTCGGCAACCCGCATGCAAACCGGACGAAAGCGGAGCGGAGATGCGTTGCCCGGCAACCGGTCCAGGGGGGTTAATGAAAGAGCCGGGCCTTCGGTAGGAGTGGTGCCCTCGGGTGCGGGGCAACGATCGAGCAGAACAGCGAGGAGGCGAGCATCATGCCTGTCATGGCGTCGCTCTCTCCGGCCCCGGGATCCGTCGACGAAACGGCGACGATCAGCCTGCCGAACGAAAACGGTTGGCCAGGGCATCGTCTCGTCCGACATCTACGGCGTGATCCTCGCGCGCTCGTCGCGGCGAGCGCCCCGGCAGTCGAATCCGTACGCAGCGGAGTCGATCCAGCCGCTCCCGCGGACACCGGTGAATCCGGATGAGAAGCCCGAAGTCGCCGGAGCGCTACGACCCCTTCGAGGTCGTCCTGTGCGCTGTGTTCGGCATTTCGGTACTGCTGCAGTGCTTCTACGGTTCGCCGGCGAACTCCGCCGTCGCCACTTTGCCACCGGGTTTGCGGAAGCTGTGGCTGGGGCTGACGCTGACCGGCTGTCTTACGACACTGGTCGGCGTTTTCGCCCGGCGGGTATGGGGCTATCTGATCGAGCAGATCGGTTTGGGGGCGCTGGGCTGGTCACTGGTCGCCTTCGGTACGCAACTGCTGATGATGCAGATCCATCAGCAAACCATCAGTGCGGCTACGATTCTGGGCGGTCCACTGCCTATCGCGTTGGGTATCGCGTTCCTGTGGAAGCGCCGACAGGTGTCACAGGAGCTGAAGACGCTACGTGCGATCCGAACGAGGAGGACCGCATCGTGAACAGTCTTACGTCCTCACCGCTGTTTTCCGCACTCGTGCTGCTCGCCAGCTCCTCAGCGTTCTCGGCCGCGGTCACCGCATGGTTCAAGCGAGGCGACGTCGACGCCACCATGACGAAGAAGAAAGCCGACGCCGCCAAAGTGCTCAGCGATCTCGCCATCTCCGAAACCCAACGGATGTCCGAACAAATGGGCGAATTCCGGATGGCGCTGCGCGTGCATCGTGAGTGGGACCGCAAAATGGTCACCCGGGCACGCCAAGCAGGCATCGAAATCGATGACCCCCCTGAGCTGTACCTATAACCCGAGCCACGGATACGGACGGCCATGGGGATCAACGCTGCGCGCGGGGCCGGACCGATTCCGGCCGGCATGAGTGCGACCCACCGCACCGCGCCGGAGCGACCGGTCCGCGGATTTTACGTTGTGGGTATGAGTGCCTTTGTCGAGCTCAGCCGATGTAGCGCTGCAGGCGAGCCGACAGGCGGGGTTCCAGGGCGCCGTCGGCTACCACGCGCTCCTCGACGTAGCCGAGGTCGCCGCCTTCGACGATGCCGTAGAGTCGCTTGGCGCCGCCCACCACCGCGCCGGATTGGCTGCGGATGACCACGTCGGTGGCGAGTTCCCAGGAGGATTGAGTGAGGGCCTGGCCGTAGAACAGTTCGACGATGCCGGAGCTGTGTGTGAGCAGCAGTTCGATGACCTCGTCGTCGCCGTCGACGCCGACCCGCCAGAAACCGCTCTCGCGCAGGTCGGGGCCGTCGTACCTGCCTTCGGCGTCGATCACCCAGGAACGGGACTGCCAGGTCAGATAGTCGCCGCCGTCGTGCGAGACGATGATCTGCTGGCCGAAGTGGTAGTCCCCGCGCTCGGGATCGTTCCCCTCGCCTTCACCGCGCCACACGCCGACCAGCGGCAGCAGCGCGAGCATGGAGGAACTCAGATCCGGGCCCAACCGCAGATTCGCGGTGTCCTCAGGGAGCGGTAGGTCCGGCAGCTGCGGAATGTTGCGCGCGCCGGTGGACTTGGCCCGCTCGGCGGCCTCGTTCACCGCGGCATCGCCACTGCGATGCGCGGGCTCGGCTCCGTTGCCCTTCGCGGACGCGGAACCGTTCTTTGTCGAGTTCTCGGCGTGCTCGGCCTCGGTCACGACTCGGTGAAGAGCCGGTAGAGGACGTACAGACCGAACCAGGCGATCAGCACGGAAACGAGAACCAGCAAAATCTCGAAGGTAAGGACCACACCGGAAGTCTATCGACCCGCAATCCGGAGAGGAAAACGGGGACGTTGTGACAATCCGCATGCAACCGCATCCCGACGTCGACCCGTCTTCCCCCCGATGCCGTAGGCGAGCCCCCGGATACGCAAGATGCTTCGCCGCTGACCACGTCGAAACGTGCCCAGCGGCGAAGCATCTTTGTACGCCGGAAGTCGCCCGCGAAACGAAAGGTTCAGCAACGCCAAACCCCA
>NZ_BDCC01000009.1 GCF_001613305.1 Nocardia vaccinii NBRC 15922 | reverse complement strand
TCGTTCAGCCCTCGAAGCGCATGGGCGAAGCCCGAGTCTCGAGGGGTGAACGACGAGCCTTACAGCGCCGAAAACAGCCGGAGCGGAGCGGAGGCCAAAAATACTGCTATTTCGCTACCGACACGTCCACGTTGTGGATGCCCGCGCCCTCGGGGGCGACCTTCGCGGTGCCGTTGCCCGCGGAGGACAGGGCACGGATGGTCCAGGTGCCGGGGGCGGCGAAGAAACGGAAGTCACCGGTACCCGAGGCGACGACCTCGGCGGTGAACTCGTCGCCGGAGTCCAGCAGGCGGACGAACGCACCACCGACGGGATTGCCGTCGGCGTCGAGGACACGGCCGGTCAGGACCGTCTCCTTTTCGGTGTCGACATTGGCAGGCAGGGTCTGACCCTGAGTAGGTGCTGCGCACATAGGAAATCAGGCTCCCAACTCGATCGGTGCTCCCACGAGGGAGCCGTACTCGGTCCAGCTTCCGTCGTAGTTCTTGACATTCTTGTGGCCGAGCAGCTCCTGCAGCACGAACCAGGTGTGCGAGGAACGCTCGCCGATGCGGCAGTAGGCGATGGTCTCCTTCTCGCCGTCCAGGCCCGCATCCTTGTACAGCTCGGCCAGCTCCTCGTCGGAACGGAAGGTGCCGTCCTCGTTCGCGGCCTTGCTCCACGGCACGTTGATCGCGCCGGGGATGTGGCCGGGACGCTGGCTCTGCTCCTGCGGCAGGTGCGCCGGGGCGAGGATCTTGCCGGAGAACTCGTCGGGCGAACGCACGTCGACGAGGTTCTTGGTGCCGATCGCGGCGATCGCGTCATCCCGGAACGCGCGGATGGACAGGTCCTGCTCACCGGCCTTGTAGGTGGTGGCCGGACGGCTCACCGCGGCCGTCGACAGCGGGCGGCCGTCGAGCTCCCACTTCTTGCGGCCGCCGTCGAGCAGCTTGACGTTCTGGTGGCCGTACAGCTTGAAGTACCAGTAGGCGTACGCGGCGAACCAGTTGTTGTTGCCGCCGTACAGGACCACCGTGTCGTCGTTGGAGATACCACGCGCCGACAGCAGGTCGGAGAACTGCTCACGGTTGACGAAATCACGCCGGACCGCGTCCTGCAGGTCCTTCTTCCAATCGACCTTGACGGCACCTTCGATGTGGCCCGTGTCGTAGGCGGAGGTGTCCTCGTCGACCTCGACGATGACGACGCCGGGGGCGTTGAGGTTCTCTTCTACCCAGTCTGCGGAGACCAGGACATCGGAGCGAGCCATGTTGTTCCTTTCGATGTGACTTGCCGGGCTAGGTGGGGGATTGGGTGGGTGCGGGAAGGATCCGCTGCGCCAGGGGATAGATTTTGCATCCCAGGCAGATGCCGAAGGCCGCGTTCAGGAATGCAGCGAACAGCGCGAAGGCGGCGAAGATCGCGCCGACCACGACGCTTCCGGCGGCGAAGCCGATGAGGCCGGCCACCGCGAAGACGAGGCCGACCAGCTGGGCGAACCGCAGCGGCGCGACGGGCTCGACCTCGGCGGGCGGGCCGACGCGCGGCGCGACGAGCTTGGCGTAGATCTGCCCGTACGGGCTGCGTCGCGGGCCGAGCAGTGCGCCGAGTGCGAACACCACCGCCTGCAGGGCGATGAGTACCGCGGCGGCCGGGACCGAGACGGTGGAGGCGACCAGGACCACGACCAGAACGCCGGTGGTCAACCATGCGGCGAAGCGGGGGCCCCGCACGTCGACCTGGCCGGGCCGGGACTGCTGGACGGATAAGACGGTGTCGGGTTGGGACATCGGAAGAACTCCTGCGCTGCGTATGTCTGTCGGTATTCGAGTCAGATCACCGGGGGATCGACGAGATCACTCACGCGGTAGGACAACCGGTCGGCAGCGAAAAGAAGGTAAAGGCCGACCGGCTACATGCACAGGCAGCAACAACCGCCGAGGCGGCACAGATCAACTGTGCGGCGACGGGTGAGCATCAGCTCTCGGCGGGTTTGCACGCCGATCAGTTTACCCGGTTCGACGCGGAAATTGGGCCCGGGGTCCGGAATCGGTGCGATCGACCTGCTCACAGCCGGTCAGTGACCGGTTTCCTACCCGGCGGGACGGGTTCGCGCCCCGGCTCAGGCGCAGCGCGGTTCGGGCTGCGTCAGCGGGACCAGGGCGCTGCGTAGGTCCGCGGCCTTGGGCACGCCGGAGATCCGGAAGCGTTCGCGGCCCTCGGCGTCGAAGACGAAGGTCGTCGGCAGGGACAGCACGTTCAGTTCGCGGGCCAGCGCGGGCTCTGCATCGATATCCACCTCGATATCCCGCGGCGGGGCCTGCGTCTGCGCCAGATCGGCCACGACGCCGCCGACGACCCGGCGCACTGCGGCGCACGGGCCGCACCACTCGGCGGAGAAGTGCAGTACCGCGGGCTGCGCCGCGCCGACGCCCACCGTGGCCAGCAGTGCCGTGCGCTCGGCGGCCGGTGCGGTCGCCTTGGCCGCCGGTGCATTTCGTATGCGTCCCTCGCGGCGGCGCACCAGAATGCCGACAACGGCGGCGATGAGCAGCACCGCCACGAGAATCATGATCTGCGTCATGGCTGGGCGAACCTGTCCATATCGATCGTCATATTGTCGCCCTCCCCTTCGACGATGATATTGCCGCCGAGCGCCTTGACGCTGGTCGGGTGCACACCGAAGGGGAGATCGCGGGTGTCGATGGTCCGGCTGAACCGGGCCAGCACCGCGGTCTTGTCCAGGTCGGGGCTCAGCTCCACGGAATTCGTGGTGGTGGTCTCGTCGCCGTGATACAGATCCGTCGCGACGATGCGGACCTGATCGCCGTCCAGCGTCAGATCGGCCTTCACGCTGACCCGCTCGGTACTGCGCGGTTCGGGCCCGAGCGGGATGGTGCCGCTGAGGATGAGCGCGCCCTGGGTGGTCACACCCGAGCCGCCGGAACCGCCCGTACCGTCCGATTTGTCGGCCGGCGGCCCGCGCATGTCCAGATCCGGGATATTGAACAGCCGGCCCAGTTCGACCGGCTCGATGCGCATCCGCCCGGCCACCCGGTCCACCGGAACCGACCGGGTATCGCCGTCCAGCAGCGCGTGCGCCGGGAGGTGGACGCCGTTGAGCGTCGCCTCGACCAGGATCTGGCCCGGGATGTCCGGCCGGTTCGCGCTGGCCTGGATCTCGACGTTGCGGAAATCGCCGTGCCAGGCCTGCAGGACGAACGGGAATCCGTGGATGGTCACGTCGGGATCGGCGCTGAGTTCGCCGCCCGCGCGCAGCGACCGCGACACCCGATACTCCGAATAGGCCGCCGCGGTGAAATCCACCACGACCGCGACCGCCACCAGCAACAACAGTCCGAGGACGAGCCTGCGCACCACGACCGCTCGGATCGGCACGCGAACGTCCTCGGGTGCGGCGCCGGATTCCTCGACGGACAACTCGGGCGCCGGGCGGGTACCGGGCGTCTCCGTCGGGTTACCCATGGATGCGGCCGTCTCTGCGCGCCTGGCCGGATGTCGCCGGGCCGGTCGGGGTAGTGCGGGTGCGTGATGTCTCAGCCATGCGCTCGCCCGCCCGCGCACGTCTCGGCGTGGTGATCGCGTGTTCGCGAGGCTCGCCGCCGGGGCGGCGGTATGCGACAGGTCGGGTCGTCGGGGTACCCGGTGAGTTACCCATGCATGCACGATATCTGTTGCCGCCGCGATCAGCCCGGGGCGTTCGCTGATCGGGGGCCGGTCGGCTCGGCGCGGGATGCGCCCGGCCGCCGGAATGCGTGGTCAACTCGGCAGACGCGCTAATGTAGGCACGAATTACCAGTGCTAACCAGCATGATGTCGCGGAAGTACAGCGAGGTTGCCGCGGACATGCCAGATTGGGAGGAGAGCCCGTGGAGCTGCTCCTGCTGACCTCGGACCCGAACCCGGAGTCGGTCCTGCCCTCGCTGGCGTTGTTACCGCACAACGTCCGTCCGGCGCCCACGGAGGTGTCCTCCCTGCTCGAGGCGGGGTCCGCGGATATCGCGCTGGTCGACGCGCGGACCGATCTGGCCGCCGCGCGCGGGCTGTGCCGACTGCTCGGCAGCACCGGATCCTCGGTGCCGGTCGTCGCGGTGCTCACCGAGGGCGGGCTGGTCGCGGTCAACGCCGACTGGGGTCTGGACGACATCCTGCTGCCCGGCACCGGGCCCGCCGAACTCGACGCGCGGCTGCGTCTGCTGGTGGCGCGCAACGGCGGTTCGGCCAGTCCGGAGAACACCGGCAAGATCACCCTGGGCGAGTTGGTGATCGACGAGGGCACCTATACCGCTCGGCTGCGCGGCCGCCCGCTCGATCTGACCTACAAGGAATTCGAGCTGCTGAAATACCTGGCTCAGCACGCGGGCCGGGTGTTCACCCGGGCCCAGCTGCTGCAGGAGGTCTGGGGTTACGACTTCTTCGGCGGCACCCGCACGGTCGACGTCCACGTGCGACGGCTGCGCGCCAAACTCGGCAGTGAATACGAATCGCTCATCGGCACGGTTCGCAACGTCGGTTACAAGGCGGTGCGCCCGGCGCGCTCGAATGCCAAGTCCGACACCGTACCGGCGGCCGAGGACGCGCAGCCCGCCGAGGACGCGCAGCCGGCCCCGGTCAACGGTTCGCTTTCGTGACCGGCGATCGGGCGGAGTTGTCGGGATGGACCGACGAGCTGTCCGCCGACACGGTGTCCCAGGTTCGCGAACTGCTCGAGCGGGCGGACGAATCCGACGGCGTCGCACCGGTTTCCGAACAGGCGGTGTTGTCCCTGGAGGCATCCGGCGCGGCCCGGCATCTGCTCGCGACGCGCGACGGCGCGGTGGCGGGATACGCGAATCTCGTTGCCGCACACGGTGATCACCCCGCGATGGCGGAGATCGCGGTGGATCCGCGACATCGCGGTCGGGGAATCGGTGCGGCCCTGGTGGGTGCTGCCCTGGGCGAAGGGGGCCGGGGTGCGCGGGTGTGGGCGCACGGCAATCTGCCCTCGGCGCGTGCGGTGGCCGGACGTCTCGGGCTGAGTGTGGCGCGCGAACTCTGGCAGATGCGCCGCCCGCTGGCAACGCCGGAGCTACCGGAGCTGACGGTGCCGTCCGGACTCACCCTGCGGACCTACGCCGGTCCGGCCGACGACGCCGAACTGCTCCGCGTCAACAACGCGGCGTTCGACTGGCATCCCGAACAGGGCGGCTGGACCGAGGCGGACGTCGCGGTGCGGCGCGAATCGTCCTGGTTCGATCCCGCGGGCCTGTTCATCGCGGTGGACACCGCACGGCCCGAACGCATCCTGGGCTTTCACTGGACCAAGGTGCACGATGCCCCGGAGGATGCGGGCTCGCCGGTGGGCGAGGTGTACGTGGTCGGTATCGATCCCGCCGCGCAGGGGCGCGGCCTGGGCCGGCTGCTGACCCTCGCGGGCCTGCACTACCTGCGTGATCGCGGTCTGGGTGAGGTGCTGCTCTACACCGAGGCGGACAACACCGCCGCGGTGCACACCTACACGCGGCTGGGGTTCGGCACCTCGCACGTCGACGCGGCCTACGCCGCGCGCTGATACCCGACGCGATCGCCGGGCGCTAGGGCCCTTGGGCAATGCGTCGAGGAAGCCGGTAACTCTGCGGCAAATGTCACAGCATCAAATCGCAATAGCGCCAGCTTGTTCACTCCACGTTCACTTGCCCAGGTCCAACTGTCAACCGGCCGAACCTACGTTAATTGTGGGCAGTACCCGCTGCCTGGTGCGCGAGTTCTGTGAACAGCCACCACGGTACCCGTCCGGTCGTTGAGGGATCGGGCGTGTCTCGAGCGTTACCGGAGGAATAGGTGAATCTCAAGCGCAGCAGCGCTCTCATCGGCGTGTTGGCGGCGGCCGGGGCTCTGACCCTGTCTGCCTGTGGCAGTGACAACAACACCGCGTCGACCGGCAGCACCGCACCGAAGGTCAACGTCGACTGCGGTGGTAAGAAGGCGCTCAAGGCGAGTGGTTCCACGGCGCAGAAGAACGCCATGGACCGCTTCATCGCCGCCTACCAGCAGAACTGCGATGGCTACAAGCTGGACTACACCGGCAGCGGTTCGGGCGCGGGCATCAACGACTTCGTCGGCGGCCAAACCGATTTCGCGGGCTCGGACTCCCCGCTGGATCCGAAGAAGGGCGAGCCCGACAAGGCCGCGCAGCGGTGCGGTTCGACCGCCTGGGATCTGCCGACCGTCTTCGGTCCGATCGCCGTCACCTACAACATCACCGGTGTGGACAACCTGGTGCTGGACGGCCCGACCGCGGCCAAGGTGTTCAGCGGTCAGATCAAGAACTGGAACGACCCGGCCATCAAGGCGCTCAACAGCAGCATCGCCGACAAGCTGCCGGATCTGGCCATCAACGTGGTCTTCCGCAGCGACCAGTCCGGCACCACCGACAACTTCCAGCACTACCTGGACGCCGCGTCCAAGGGCGCGTGGGGCAAGGGTGCGGGCAAGGTCTTCAACGGCGGCGTCGGCGAGGGCGCGCAGGGCAACGACGGCACCTCCGCGGCGATCAACCGCACCCCCGGTTCGATCACCTACAACGAATGGTCGTTCGCCAAGGCGCAGAACCTGCACATGGCGCGCATCCTGACCGACGCGTCGGTGAAGCCGGTCGAACTGACCACGGACTCGGCCAGCAAGGCCGTCGCGAGCGTCAAGACCAAGGGCACGGGCAACGACCTGGTGCTGGACACCTCCTCGTTCTACAACCCGACCGATCCGGCCGCGTACCCGATCATGCTCGGCACCTACGAGGTGGTCTGCTCGAAGTACAGCGACGCCGACACCGCCAAGGCCGTCAAGGCATTCCTGACCTCCGCGGTCAACAACGGTCAGGCCGGTCTGGACACGGCCGGGTACATCCCGCTGCCGGATTCGTTCAAGGCCAAGCTGACCACCGCCATCAACGCCATCTCCTGATAGCTGCCACCCATGACCGTGCACGACGATGTCACCGCCGCGGGCCAGTCGGAATCGACCGGCCTGCGGGCGGGCGGCGATACTGCTCGAATGCCGAGTGATCCCGTCACCGATCCGGCGAAGTCCACCCGACCGGGTGTCAGCAAGAGACCGGAATTGATCTTCCGGTCGCTGGCCACCGCGGCGGGCGCGACGATCGTCGCCGCCATCGCGCTGATCGCGCTGTTCCTCCTGATCCGGGCAGTGCCCTCGATCGGGGCGAACAAGGCGAACTTCTTCACCAGCGGCGAGTTCAGCACCAACGATGCCAACAACCTGAAATTCGGCATCAGAGACCTGTTCATGGTCACGGTGATGAGCGCGCTCATGGCGCTGGTGATCGCGGTGCCGGTGGGCGTCGGTATCGCGCTGTTCCTGACCCAGTACGCGCCCAAGGCGCTGGCCCGCCCGTTCTCGATGCTGGTGGACCTGCTGGCGGCGGTGCCATCGATCGTGTTCGGTCTGTGGGGGTTCCTGGTGCTGGCCGAGAAGCTGGTGCCGGTGGAGAAGTTCTTCAACGACACTTTCGGCTGGTTCTTCCTGTTCAAAGTGGGCAACGTCTCGATCGACGGCGGCGGCACGATCTTCACCGCCGGCGTGGTGCTGGCGGTGATGATCCTGCCGATCATCACCTCGGTCAGCCGCGAGGTGTTCAATCTCACGCCGCGTGCGCACATCGAGGCCGCGCAGGCGCTGGGCGCGACCAAGTGGGAAGTAGTGCGGATGACCGTGCTGCCCTACGGTCGCAGCGGTGTGATCGCCGGGTCGATGCTCGGCCTGGGGCGCGCCCTGGGTGAGACCATCGCCGTGCTGATCGTGCTGCGCACCGCACAGCAGCCGGGCCACTGGTCGCTGTTCGACGGCGGGTATACCTTCGCCTCCAAGATCGCTTCGGCCGCTTCGGAATTCAGCCAGGCGCTGCCGACCGGCGCCTACATCGCCGCGGGCTTCGTGCTGTTCGTGCTGACCTTCGTGGTCAACGCGCTGGCCAGGATCGCCGCGGGCGGGAAGGTGAACGGGTGATGACCACAGCCACTCTGGACAAACCCATCAAGGCGCCCGCCTTCCGGCAGATCTCACTGGGTCGCAAGGTCCGCAACAACATCGCGACGCTGGTGATGTGGTTGTGCTTCGCGATCGCAATGGTGCCGCTGGCCTGGGTGCTCATCGTGGTGGTGAGCAAGGGCATCAGCTCGGTCACCCGCAGCGGCTGGTGGACCAACTCGCAGTACGGCGTGCTGCCCGAGCAGTTCGCCGGTGGCGTATACCACGCCATCTTCGGCACGATCGCTCAGGCCCTCGTCGCGGCGGTCATCGCCATCCCGCTGGGCGTGATGGCCGCGGTCTACCTGATCGAATACGGTGGCGGCCGGTTGGCCAAGGTCACCACGTTCATGGTCGACATCCTCGCCGGCGTGCCATCGATCGTGGCCGCGCTGTTCGTGTTCTCGCTGTGGATCGCGACGCTGAAGTTCGGGCAGAGCGCGCTGGCCGTATCCTTCGCTCTGGTGCTGCTGATGCTGCCGGTGGTGGTGCGCAGCACCGAGGAGATGCTCAAGCTGGTCCCCGACGAACTGCGCGAGGCCTCGTACGCACTGGGCATCCCGAAGTGGAAGACCATCGTGCGGATCGTGATCCCTACCGCGCTGCCCGGCATGATCAGCGGCATGCTGCTGGCCGTGGCCCGCGTGATGGGCGAGACCGCGCCCGTGCTGGTGCTGGTCGGCTATTCGAAGTCGATCAACTTCAACATCTTCCAGGGCAATATGGCCTCGCTGCCGCTGCTGGTCTACCAGGAGCTGTCCAACCCGCAGCCTGCCGGCGTGGCGCGAGTGTGGGGTGCGTCGCTGACGCTGATCCTGATCATCGCCCTGCTGTACGTGGGGGCCGCGGTCGTCAACAAGTTGCTCACGCGGAACCGATAGAAGCGAACGGAATAACGACATGGCCAAGCGGATCGACGTCAAAGATCTGAACATCTACTACGGCAGATTCCATGCCGTTTCCGATGTGTCGCTGACCGTGCTGCCCCGCAGCGTCACCGCCTTCATCGGCCCCTCCGGTTGCGGTAAGTCCACGGTGTTGCGTTCGCTTAACCGCATGCACGAGGTCACCCCCGGCGCCCGCGTCGAGGGTGCCGTGCTGCTGGACGGCGAGGACATCTACGGCGCGGCGATCGACCCGGTCGGCGTGCGCCGCACCATCGGTATGGTGTTCCAGCGCCCGAATCCGTTCCCCACCATGTCGATTCGCGACAACGTGGTGGCCGGCCTGCGGTTGCAGGGCGTGCGCAACAAGAAGGAACTCGGCGAGGTGGCCGAGCGGTCGCTGCGAGGTGCGAACCTCTGGAACGAGGTCAAGGACCGGCTCGACAAGCCCGGCGGCGGCCTGTCCGGTGGTCAGCAGCAGCGTCTGTGCATCGCCCGCGCGATCGCGGTATCACCCGACGTGCTGCTCATGGACGAGCCCTGTTCGGCGCTGGACCCGATCTCCACCCTGGCGATCGAGGACCTGGTCTCGGAACTGAAGAAGCAGTACACGATCGTCATCGTGACCCACAACATGCAGCAGGCCGCCCGCGTCAGCGATCAGACGGCCTTCTTCAATCTCAAGGAGCAGGGCAAGCCCGGCAACCTGGTGGAGATCGATGAGACGGAGAAGATCTTCTCCAACCCCTCGCAGAAGGCCACGGAGGATTACATCTCCGGCCGTTTCGGGTGACACCGCTCATCTGCCGCCACATCGGCTGTCGCGCTGCGAATTCGGTACCCAGTCCGAATCCACAGCGCGACAGCCGATTTCAGGAGTCCATGGGTAACTCCATGTGGTGAGCAACGTGTCTCCAGTGCGGGCCACGCCTGCGCCGGATCGGCCCATCGCACCATCGAGTACGAATCGACCGGGTCCGCCGAACGTCGGTATTCCGGTGCGGGCCGACCGCCCGGGTCATCGACGACCGCGGGTCTGCCGGCCTCCAGCGGTGGGCCGGTGGTGCCGCCTCGAAGGCTCGGTCGCGATCGGCGTCCCAGCGGCCTCGGTTCCCCGCGGTGGATTCGGGCGGGTCAGTGCCCGGCGGCTGTGGTGGTCAGATGTTCGCGCATGAGGAGTCGGTGGGCCTGCTGGGCCGCGGCCGATCGGTGCTCCTCGCTGGTGGTCGGCAGTTCCTCGAGGCCGCGGGCGAGTACCGCTACCGCGTCACCGAGTACCTGCAGGCGGTGTTCGAGCGTGTCCATCCGTTGGCCATCGCCGTGACTCGCCGGTCTCGCGGTTTCCCGGCCGACCTCGGGCGAGCCGCGCAACAGATCTCTCAGCGGTGCCGGCAGTACCGCGAACAGGCTGTCGAGCTGGCCGCGGGAGCAGCGTTGCAGCATGACGTCGGTGACCGCGCCGACCAGCTCGGGTACCTGGTCGCGGGTGACCATGGCCTCGTGCGCGAACTGGTTGAGGAATTCGTCGGTACGGTGCCGGACCGGCACATGGCCGGGTACCCAGTCCTCGTAGTAGATGCCGCGCAGGATTTCGGGCAGTTGCGCGGTCAGACGGGCCGACGCGGCGACGTCGATGCGGTCGCGCACGGTGTGCAGCCAGGCGCGTACCACGTGGTAGGTGAAGGCGCGGTCGTCGGTGCCGATCCGTTCGGCGACCGCGTGCAGCCATTCGCGGGTGGTGTGAACCGCGGGTGCCAGGGGATCGCTCTGCGTTGCCATGTATCCAGCGTCGAACGACCGCCCGGGCGCAACAAGGGTCCGATGTCACATCACTGTGCGACCACCGGATGGGGTGCACTGGGAGAGCGGCGGTCAGGGCTCATGGCGGCGGGTGCCCCATGACCGATTGGTAAACCCACGCGGCCGCCTCGGATTCCGCGTCGAACCGCGCTCCCACATTGTATTTTCCGCGTTCGTAGACCCCGACCTCCCAGCCACCACCCGGTCCCGGTCGCAGGAACCAGAAGTCCTCCGGCATCGTGTCGGGGGAATGAACACCGGCAATCTGAAACCAGTGCGGAGGCTTTCCGGCGGCGAGTAGAGCGGCGACAAGTTGCTTGCGATCCACGTCAGTTTGGGATTTCTTCGACCAGGTAGCCATTGTCGATCATCCACTGGACGTTCAACAGTGGCGGGGGATTCGGGCACGGGCATGGTGGTGAGCCCGCGTTTTCCGGGCCCGGCAGATAACTGGGATTCAAAACGTACTGCTTACCGAGTCCGGGTTGACCGAACCAGGGCGCGGCCGGTCCGGCATCGACTCGGAACGACTGCTGCACGCAATAGACGTGATAATCGCTCTGCGGAGTGCCTCCGTAAGAGTTGAGGTTCGACGGCGGCAGCGCTCGTCCGGGGTACGGTGCGCCCGCCGGTGACAGGTACTTACCGCTGGTAGCGCCGAACCGGTCGACGCGGGCACCGGCCAACAGCACCTCCGGGTGCGCCGTCGAATGGTCGCCGATGAACTCGAAACCATCATCGGGCGGATAAATATAGTTGTCACCCGGATGGAATTTCGCCACGAACCCGGCTTCGGTGTAATTCCCGAATCGCTTGTACCCCGTCAGCAACGAACTCACCGGCGGAGTCTGCGGCAATGGCTCGGGCCCCAGGTACGGACGCGCCGGATTGTAAAACGGCGTGGCCGGCACATTGGGCGGTGTACCGGGATGACACGGCGACGCCGAACCGGAACCGGAACCGGTGTTGGGCAACGCCTGCACCGTGCTGGGCGGCCCGGCCAGCAAAAGCAGGCATCCGAAGAAAGCGGAAAGCAGAGACCGGTAACGCAACAGTACCTCCATGGGAAACTGGATGCGGCCCAGTGAGCATACGGAGCCGGTGCGTTTTCACCCGGATCTGGAATGGTGTGTTGCCAGGTATTTGCTGTCTATCGTCCGGCTGCCGGTACGGTGACCCTGCCTCCCCGCGCCCGACGCTGACGTCGATGGGCGGGCCGTCGATCAGATTCGTTCGGTCTCCGAGTCCTCCTGGTCGGGCGGCAGCACTCCCGTGACCAGGAAGACCACCCGGCGTCCGATCTCGACGGCGTGGTCGGCGAACCGCTCGTAGTAGCGACCCAGCAGCGTGACATCGACCGCGGCCGCGACGCCGTGCTTCCATTCGCGGTCCATCAGCAGGGAGAACAGGTGGCGGTGGAGGTCGTCCATCGCCTCGTCCTCTTCGTTGAGCAACGCGGCGCGCTCGGGATCGCGAGACTCGAGCACCTCCTTGGCCGTGGCGCCCATACTCACCGCGATCCGGCCCATCTCGGCGAAATAGCCGTTGACGGCCTCGGGCAGCGCGTGGTTGGGATGACGCCGCCGGGCGACCTTGGCCACGTGCAACGCCAGCGCGCCCATGCGGTTCACATCCGCGACGATCTGGATTGCGCTGACGACCTGACGCAGATCACCCGCGACCGGGGCCTGCAGGGCCAGCAGCGCGAACGCCCGCTCCTCGGCGAGCGTGATCATCTCGGCGATCCGGTCGGATTCGGTGATCACCTGTTCCGCGAGTGCGAGATCCGCCTGCAGGAGCGACTGGGTCGCCCTGTCCATGGCCGAACCCGCCATACCGGCCATTTCTCCCAGCATGGAGGCGAGTTCGCCCATTTGCTCGTTGTAGATGACACGCATGGTACGAACACTAGCTTTCGGCGCTGACCAAGTCACGAACGATGGATGAATCACTGGTGCATCCCCGGGGCCACACATCCGCGCAGGTGGCAGCGCATCTCAACGGCAGTTGTCGTCCGCGGCGTTGACATGTTCGAGGTCGCTGGGCAGGGTGGCCGAATTCGCCGGGCCGGAACCGTCGGGCGGGGTAGAGGCGATGGTCGGCAAGGGAGTGCCGAATGTCGGCGGCGTGCGCACCGCGCCGGTGAAATTCGTGCCGAGTACGACTTGAACGATACTGCCCAAATCCGAGGTGACCTGCAGTTTCGCTCCTGGGAGCGCCGCGGCCACGGTCGCGGCCTCGTCCCGGTGGCCGCTCGAATACCGCACCAGAGTCGAGGACAACTTGCCCCGGGGGTAGGTGTCGACGCGGTAGATCTGGAAACCCGGGGCGGCCAGCTTCGTGGCGGTCGCGCTCGCGGTGCCCGAGACACCCGAGGCATTGGAGACCTGCACCGATACCGTCGTCGGGTCGACCGCGGTGAGCTGCGGCGGCGCGGACGCGGCCGAGACGGGTGCGGGATCGGGCGCGTGTCGTTCGCCCGGCAGCGGTTCGTCGTCGATGATGGCGCTGAAGATCGACTCGATATCCGATTCGCGGGGGATCTCGTTGCCGTAGGACGTGGTGCCCGCGGTCGGCACGGTCAGGAAGGTGATCGCACCGGCGGCCACCTTCTGCAGGGATCGGCCGAGCATCAGCAGATCCTGGGTGTCCACGTTGTCCATGAAGGCGTGCGAGGTGAACGCCGCGATGAACCGGTTCAGTTTCACCGGATCGAACAGCACCCGATTCGACAGCGCACTGCGCAAGAGGGAGGACAGGAACAGTTGCTGGCGGTGGATGCGGTCGTAGTCGCTGCGCTCCTCGCCGATGACGTGCCGGGCGCGCACGTAGTCCAGCGCGGTGACGCCGTTGATGACCTGGCGTCCGGGGTTGGACAGGACCGTGCCCAGTTCGGTGTCCACGAGCGGCGTCTCGGTGCACACCTCCACGCCGCCGACGGTGTCGACCATCGATTCGAATCCGGTGAAGTCGAGCCCGACGAAGTGGTTGATCTTCAGCCCGGACAGTTTCTGGATCACCTTGATCAGACATCTGGGCCCGCCGAGGGCGTAGACGCCGTTGAGCTTGTCGCCCAACGCCGAGGGGTAGTTCGTGTCGGTGTACTGCGCTCGATCGTTGTTCCAGCCAGCGCAGACCGGGCGGGTGACGTCGAGATCGCGCGGAAACGACACCACGACAACGCGTTTGCGGCTCGCTGGAATGTTCACCAACATGACCGTGTCCGAGCGGGCTCCCTCGGCGTCGGCGGTGGTGCCCGCGCCGACGCTGCTGTTGGCGCCCGCGCGCGAATCGGTGCCCGCGATCAGGAAGTTCTCGTCGCCGAGCTGACCGACCGGATCCACGATGTCGTGTGATCCGACGTCCAGCGCCTGCACCTTGGTGAAGCCTTTGTCGGTGGCGCGCAGGTAGTTCCAGCCCGCGCCGGTCAGGACGAGGGTCGCCACCGCGGCCAGTGCGGTGAGCGTGCGCCCGGCGATGCGCAGCCGCCGCCCACACCTGTCACGCCGATCTCCCGTCCGTGATCTGCGGGAAAACGGTCTTGCGCCAAGGGTTTCCGGTGCTGCCGCGAGTCCGGCCCGGCCGAGATCCGGAACCGGTGCGTCATCGGTTCGCGGTCCGGTGCGGGAGTTCTCGGCATCCTGTGACGATTCGGCGCGTGCCTTCGGGTCGGCATCCGATGGGGCCGTGACGGATTCGCCGGATGACGCGCCGCTCTCCAGGACGGGATCAGTCACCACATCCGGCACACCGCTGTCGGGCCGCGTACTCGGCTGTACGGCAATCGAATTGCCAGGGCCGGAATACCGGCTCGCGAGCGCCCGGCTGGAGACGCCGGTGTCCGGTCGCGTATCGGAATTCGCGTCGCCGATGTGGAGCCGCGGATTCGGGTCCGGCAAATATGTCGCATACCAGGCTTCCGTGGCATCTCCGGCAGCGATCGGGCGACCGCGTGCGGTCCGCGCCGCGCCGGGTCGCTCCCACGGAGCACGTCCGACCGGATGCGGCGGGTCCCCGCTCTGATCGTCGTCGCCCATCAACGAACCTCACCTCGCCTAGTGCCGACGATGAAACCGCGCCGAGAGCAAAACCGAGTCGATGATAATGACCGACTGCGGAGAAATACCTGAACAACACCGTTTCAGGCGTGTACGTATCCGCGGCCCGGAAAATGGGCCGAGAATTTCGCCCTCGTTCAGCCGCCGCTGTGCATGACGTCGGCGGCTGACGGGACGGTGTCGTCTTCCGGGTCGTCGAGCCAGCCGTCGGGGAGGGAGACCTTGGCCTGGGGTGAGCCCTGACGGCCGCGCGGGCCGGTGGCGGCCTCGGTCGGGAACGGGGCCGCAGGGTCGAGCTGGGCGGTCAAATCTCGAATCTGCTCGAGGCTCGAGACGGTGGCGAATTTCCGGCGAAGTTCCGAACCCACCGGGAAGCCCATGAAATACCAGGCCATATGTTTGCGGATATCGCGCATGGCCTTGTCGTGACCGTCGTGCTCGACGAGGAGTTCGGCGTGCCGGATCAGGATCTCCCCGACGTGACCGAGGGACGGAGCCTCGGGGACGGGTTCGCCGCGCAGCGCGGCGGACAGCTCGGCGAACAACCAGGGCCGGCCGAGGCAGCCGCGACCCACAACCACTCCGTCGCAACCGGTTTCGGCCATCATGCGCAGGGCGTCGTCGGCGGTGAAGATATCGCCGTTGCCGAGCACCGGAATGGTGGTGACGGCCTCTTTCAGCCGGGCGATCGCACTCCAGTCGGCCTTGCCCGAGTACAGCTGGGCGGCCGTGCGCGCGTGCAGCGACACCGCGGCGGCGCCCTCGGCCTCGGCGATGCGGCCGGTATCCAGATAGGTCTGGTGATCCGCATCGATGCCGATGCGGAATTTGAAGGTGACCGGAACCTCGCCCGCGGCGGCGACCATCTCCCGCACGATGTTCGCGAACAGCCGCCGCTTGTACGGCAGCGCCGAGCCGCCGCCGAGCCGGGTGACCTTGCGCACCGGGCAGCCCAGATTCATATCGATGTGATCGGCCCACCCCTCGCCGACGATGATGCGTACCGCCTCGCCGAGGGTTTTCGGATCGACGCCGTAGAGCTGCATCGAGCGCGGACTCTCGTCGGGCCCGAACGCCATCATGTGCAGCGTCTTCTCGTTGCGTTCCACCACCGCCCGCGCGGTGATCATCTCGCATACGTAGATCGCGGTGGAACTGCCGAACTCCCGGCACAGCGTGCGGAACGCCACATTGGTGATCCCGGCCATCGGCGCGAGCACCACCGGCGGATCGACCGGATAGGGGCCGATCCGCAGGCCGGTCCGTTCCTCGGTTACCGCAGTCATGGCTCCCATTCTCGCATTCGTGCGGTAGTGGCCGAGCTCACGCCGAACGGCCGTGGCGACGCGTGCGCCGGGCCCACGCGGTCCGCTTGTGCGTCAGGGATTTTCGTGCGGCAGGTCGTATACCGGGCATTCGGCAACGCCGACGGTCTCCCGGGTTATCGCCTCGACCTGCTCCTGAGCCTTCTTGGCATCACTCACCCAGGTCTTGTAGAAATCGAACGGGCATTCCGCTATGCCCTTGTCGCCGTCTCCGGAATTCCAGATCCCGGTGTAGCCCCGGTGCAGGAGCTTGAACAGATGGTTCTGAGCCTGGTCGTATCGACGGGCGTCGCGGATAGCGGAGACGGACAACTGCGCGTACTGGATCCCGTACTCCTCGGTGCCGGTCTCACCGAGCGTGCGTCCGTCGAAGCCGATGATCGCCGAGTGGCCGAAATAGGTGTAGACCCCGTCGAACCCCGCGCAGTTGGCCACGGCCACGTAGCAGTTGTTCGCCCACGCCATCGCCTTGGCCATGAGTATCTGCTGGTCCTTCGCCGGGTACATGTAGCCCTGACAGCGCACGATCAGTTCGGCGCCCTTCATCGCGCAGTCTCGCCAGATCTCCGGGTAGTTCCCGTCGTCGCACACGATGAGCGAGAGTTTGATGCCTTTCGGGCCGTCGCTGACGTAGGTTTCCTCACCCGGATACCAGCCTTCGATCGGATTCCAGGGCAGGATCTTTCGGTACCTCTGGACGATTCGTCCCTGGTCGTCGATGAGTACGAGGGTGTTGTAGGGCGCCTTGTCCGGATGTTCCTCGTGCCGTTCGCCGGTCAGCGAGAAGACTCCCCACGTCTCGGCTTGCCGGCACGCCGCGGCGAAAATTTCCGTCTCCGCGCCGGGCACCGTGGTGGCAGTGTCGTACATCTCCTCCGGGTCGTACATGATCCCCATCGTCGAATACTCCGGGAAGACGACGAGATCCATACCGGGCAGACCGGTCTTCAGGCCCACCACCATTTCCGCGATCTTCTTCGCGTTCTCGATCACGTCGGCCTTGCTGTGCAGCCGGGGAATCTTGTAGTTGACCACCGCGACCCCGACCGTGTCGGGACTCGAGCTGATGTCTCCGTGACGCATACGGGTTGCCCTTCTTCCGATTCCGACGCGCTCCGCCAGATGTCATCGAATGAAACTGTCCCGTATGAAAAGGTCCGCGTGATGTCGGATGTGCAACGAAGGCGTTTCGGGGCGGCTGCGGCGGTGTCGGGCACCGCCGGATGATCAGCGCAGCGGGACGGGCTCGCTCACTCGAATCCGATCCCGCAGAGTCCGCAGGGATCGGGTGAGCGTTTCGCTGCCGGTGGTGATGGCGGTGACGTCGCTGTCGGCCAGCGCCTGATTCATGACCTTGTGCGTCAGCCGGCCGCGCCGGGTCGGATACACCAGCACCCGGCGTCGATCGGCGTCGTCGACCTTGCGGTGCACCAGATTGTCGGCGATCATGGCATCGATCAGGCGGGTGAGTGTGGCGGCGTTGAGTTGTGTGGCTTCGGCCAGCTGTGACATCGAACGGCCCTGGCCGTCGGCGACCGCATTCAGCACGTGCCAGCGTCCGGGGGATGTCTCGCCGAGGCAGGTGGCGACGGTCTTGTCGAGTTCCTGTGAAACCTGCCGCACCAGTCGGGCCAACTCGTCCAGCCCGGCAAGGGCGATGCTATCGTCCACAATCAGCACTATACAGCGCCGTATGAGTCAATTTCAGTTGCAAGCATTACGGTGGTGGTTCCCATGACCGCTCGGGACCTTCGCGATCGTCGCGAGTCGGTGGATCTCGCGCTGGCGGTGCCGCTGAGCGGACCCGCGGGAATGTTCGGGCCGTCCTGCGAGGCGTCCGCCGAGCTCGCGATCGAGGACATCAATGCCCGTGGCGGCATTCTGGATCGGCCGGTGCGCCTGCATCCGATCGACGCCGCCGGGTCGTTGCCCGCACTGGCCGCCCGCGTCGACGGGATGATCGGCGAGGGGCTGATCGACGGGATCGTCGGCTGGCATCTGTCGAATGCGCGCAAGGTGATCACTCCGCAGACGTCCGGTCGAATTCCCTACGTCTACACCACATTCTACGAGGGTGGTGAGGATTCCGACGGTGTGTACATGGTGGGCGAGACCCCCGATCAGCAGTTGTTCCCCGCACTGCGGTGGATGCGCGCCGAGTTCGGTATCAGGCGCTGGTGCATCGTCGGCAACGACTATATCTGGCCTCGCGAAACAACCAGGGCGACAGTAGATTTCAGTGCCGAGACGGATATCGAGGTGGTCGGTGCGGCGTTCGTGCCGCTCGGCGGGCGCGATTTCGGCGCCGCGCTCGAACTCATCGGATCGTCCACGGCGCAGGGCGTGCTGCTGTTCCTGGTCGGTGCCGATTGCGCCGCGTTCAACCGGGCGTTCGCCGCGGCCGGCCTCGATGAGCGCCTGGTCCGGCTCGGCATGATGATCGGAGAGGATGTCCTCTACGCCGGTGGCGCCGAAAGCACCCGTGGATTGTTCACCGCCAGCGGGTATTTCGAGAGCATGGTCACCCAGGAGGGGATGGACTTCGGGGCCCGGTACACCGACCGCTTCGGGGCGCTCGCCCCCGCGTTGAACAACATCGGTGAATCCTGTTACGAGGGATTGCTGTTGTTCGCGTCGCTGGCCGAACAGGCCGGCAGCCTGAATCTCCGGGCGATCGAGCGCACCGCCTCGGCCGCCGTGTATCACGGACCACGCGGCGAGGTCCGGGTGCGGGGTGTCCACACCAGTCAGCCGGTCTATCTCGCTGGAGCCGATCGGCTGGACTTCACCGTTCACGCCGAACTGAATTCGTGACCACCGCCCCGGCTGGTGCCGAACCATGTTCGGCCCCAGCCGGTTTCGTGGAGAGGGTCAATCGCGTACGGGCAGGGCCTGCAAGCCGAGGTCGTCGGCCGCCACGGTGTCGGTATAGGACGGCGACTGACACTGCTCCCCGCAATTCTTGGTGAGTGTGCACGTCAGCGAGGAGACCGCTCCCGCGTGGAAGGGGCAGTCGTGCACCATATCCGGCAGTTCGTAGCGCTTGCCGTCCACGACATCGAGCAGGGTCTGGCCGGCCCACAACGGTTCCTTCTCGATCTCCTCGCGCAGCGGATTCGGCCGTGCCAGATAGTATTTGCCGCGCGTGAGTACGGCGATGACCGGCGTCAGCACGACCGCGACGGCCAGTGCCAGATACGGTGACCAGGCCTGCAGCATCGCGCCGAACGCGCCGAAGTACGCGAGGATGGACAGCACGGACCCGGCGAGCATCGATCCGAATCCGACCGGATTGATCGGATAAAGGTAGGCCCGCTTGAACTCGATGTACGGCGGGCTGATCTTCAATATCCCCTTGTTTATCACCAGGTCGGCCACGATCGCGCCCACCCAGGCGATCGCGACGTTGGAGTAGAACCCCAGAATGGTGTTGAGCACGGTGAACATGTTGCCCAGCATCAGAGCCAGCGCGATCGCGATGTGCAGGGCCAGCCACACCACCCGGCCGGGATGGATGTGCAGCACCCGGCTGAAGAAGTTCGACCAGGACAGCGATCCGGAATACGCGTTGGTCACGTTGATCTTGATCTGCGACAGCAGCACCATGATGGTCGCGATGGCCAGAGCCAGCGCGTGGCTGTGCAGCAGCGCGCCGTAGCCGCCGAGGAACTGCTCGATCGGCTCGGTGGCCCGGGTGAAGCCCACCTGTTCCGCGACGTAGAAGGCGAGGAAGGCGCCGCACAGCTGCTTGGCGGCGCCCAGGATCACCCATCCCGGACCGGCCGCCAGTACCGCGGACCACCAACGCAGCGCGGGCGTCTCCGACTTTTCCGGCATGAACCGCAAGTAGTCGACCTGCTCTCCGATCTGGGCAATCAGCGACAGCGCGACTCCGGCGCCCGCACCCACGCCGATCGCCGTGACCCGCGCACTGCCGCCGTTACCGGCCCACGACAGGAAGCCGTTGAATCCGGACGGATCGGCGACCGCGATCATCACCAACGGCGCGGCGAACAGGATCAGCCACAACGGCTGCGTCCACACCTGGAACTTGGCCAACGCCGACATCCCGTACAGCACCAGCGGAATGATCAGCAGAGAGCCGATGACATAGCCGAGCGGAAGCGGAATGTGAAACGCCAGCTTCATCGCCTGCGCCATGATGGATCCCTCGAGGGCGAAGAAGATGAAGCAGAAGCTCGCATAGATGAGGCTGGTCAGCGTGGACCCGAAGTAACCGAATCCCGCGCCGCGGGTGAGCAGGTCCATGTCCAGGTTGTACTTGGCGGCGTAATAGGCGATCGGGATGCCGGTCAGGAAGATCGTCACGGCGGCCACCAGGATCGCGATCACGGCACTGGACGAACCGTGCGTCACCGCGATCGATGCTCCGATGGAATAGTCGGCCAGGTAGGCGATGCCGCCGAGCGCGGTGACCGCGCATGCCAGCGGGCTCCAGCGGCGGAAGGACTTCGGTGCGTACCGCAGCGAATAGTCCTCGATGTCATCGCGAGCGGCCCAGTCTTGGAATCGGCGCCACCGGGACGGTGTCGCGGCCGAGGGGGGTTGTGTCGTCATGATGTCGTTCTCCTCGCAGTCGAGGCCGTCGGGCTGCACGGGCTCGGTGAGAACTGACGCTAGAGAAAATGCTTTCATATGACTATAACTCATATGAAAGTTAATGATCCGGAAACCGTCGGGCGGTCTCGTAACGGCGGCTTAACGTATTGGTTTCACATAAGCGAAAGAGCGGGCCTTCGATTGGAGCCGGACGAAACAAGCTCAAATAAAAGTAATGCCCCAGGCATCGCCTCGGGCGGTCGGAGGTCCTGCCCGATGCCCAACTACGAGTTCACCTGTGCCGCGTGCGGCGGGTTCGTATGCCGCTACGCCATGGCAGATGTGCCCGATGCCACGCCGTGCCCGGTGTGCCGGCGACCGGCTCGGCGGCGCATCTCCGGCGGCTCCCTGCTGCGCTCCGGTTCAACGGCCACGCGATTGCACGACGTCACCGCGCGCACCGCGCACGAGCCGCCGATCGTGGCTGCGCCACCCGCGCGGCGCGGCCCGCGGGTCACGCGAAACCCCTTGCACCGCACACTTCCCCGCCCCTGACGTCGAAGAGAGATCGCCATGCCCGAGTTACTGTTCCCTTTGGACTCGTCCAAGAAGTTCACCGATCAGATGTTCGTCGGCCACAACCGGTGGCATCCCGACATCCCGGCCGTGGCCACCGTTCGTCCCGGCGACGAGTTCCGGGTGCACGTACGCGAATGGTTCGACGGCGCCATCCACAACGATGATTCGGCGGATGACGTGCGCAACGCCCCGCTCAGCACGGTGCACTGCCTGTCCGGGCCGTTCGCCGTCGAGGGCGCCGAGCCCGGCGATCTGCTGATCGTGGACATCCTCGACATCGGCCCCATTCCGCAGGAGGAAGTCGGCCCGTTGGCGGGGCAGGGCTGGGGATACACCGGGATCTTCGCCACCGACAACGGCGGCGGATTTCTCACCGAGCACTTTCCCGACGCCTATAAAGCGATCTGGGACTTCAGCGGGCACACCACGACCTCCCGGCACGTCCCGAGAGTGAAGTTCACCGGAATCATGCACCCGGGTCTGATGGGTACCGCGCCGTCGGCCGATCTATTGCGCACCTGGAACACTCGCGAGGCGGCGCTGATCGCCACCGACCCCGAGCGAGTACCGCCGCTGGCGTTGCCGCCGGAACCCCGCGATGCGATTCTCGGCACGCTGACCGGTCCCGACTTCGACCGTATCGCCGCCGAGGCGGCGCGCACCGCCCCGCCCCGCGAGAACGGCGGCAATCAGGACATCAAGAACCTCACGCGCGGCAGCCGGGTGTTCTATCCCGTCTTCGTGGACGGCGCGAAACTGTCCGTGGGCGATCTGCACTTCTCCCAGGGCGACGGGGAGATCACCTTCTGCGGCGCCATCGAGATGGGCGGGTTCATCGACCTGCGGGTCGATGTGATCAAGAACGGCATGCAGCTGTACGGCGTGACCGAGAACGCGGTATTCCTCCCTGGCAACGAGGGTCCGGTCTACTCCGAGTGGCTGGCCTTCTCGGGCACCTCGGTCACCCTCGACGGTGAACAGCGGTACCTGGACTCGCAACTGGCATTCGAACGCGCGTGCCTGCATGCCATCGATTACCTCACCAAGTTCGGCTACAGCCGCGAACAGGCTTATCTGCTGCTCGGCGCGGCACCCATCGAGGGACGCTTCTCCGGCGTTGTCGATATCCCGAATTCCTGTGCCACCGTGTACATTCCGACCGCCATTTTCGACTTTCCGCTGGCCCCGTCCGCGTCCGGGCCGGTGCGGATCGACCCCGGCATCGGAGCGCCCCGAACCACCCGGTAGCCGGGTCGGCATGTCCCGATGCCGGTCGGGATCATGCCGGTCGTGGGTGTCGTCAGGGGCGCACCGCGCCGACCTGCCGGGGGCGATGCCGCCGAGTCGACCACTGATGAGGGGCGGCTCGGCGGCGCGGTCTCTCCCGTCGGTTCAGCTCGCGGAGGCGGTGGCCAGCTCGCGTTCGCGCTTGGCGGCCTCGCGGGCGAGCATGCGGTCGCGCTGCTCCTCGAACTTGGTCACATCCTTGGACAACTTGTCCAGGAAGATCGCCAGGCGGTCGCGGGTCTGCTCGCCGCGCGCGGTGAAGTCGTCGCGCTCGAAGATCCGCCACTTCTTCAGCACCGGCTGGACGACCTCCTCGAGGTGCTGACGCAGGTCGTAGATGCCGTGCTTGGCCATCAACACGCCATTGCGGCGGAAGTTGGGCATGCCCGCGCCGGGCATCTGGAAGTTCTCCAGGATCAGCGCGACGGCGTCCAGGGCCTGGTCGGGCGCCAGATCCAGCGCCGCACCGCACATGTTGCGGTAGAAGATCATGTGCAGGTTCTCGTCGGCGGCGATGCGCTGCAGCATGCGGTCGGCGATCGGGTCCTCGCAGACCTTGCCGGTGTTGCGGTGTGACACACGGGTCGCCAGCTCCTGGAAGGTCACGTAGGCGACCGAGTGCAGGAATCCGGCGTCGACCTCTGCGGGAGAAGCGAATCCGTTGGTCATGTGGATCATTCGCGCCTGCTCCAGGGCGACGGGGTCGACGCCGCGGGTGACCACGAGGTAGTCGCGGATGGCGATGCCGTGCCGGTTCTCCTCGGCGGTCCAGCGGCCGACCCAGGTGCCCCAGGCGCCGTCCTGGGAGAAGTTCTCGGCGATCTCGCGGTGGTAGGAGGGGAGGTTGTCCTCGGTGAGCAGATTGGTGATCATCGCGGCCTTGGCGACCTCGTTGAGCTTCGACTGCTCCGGTTCCCAGTCGACGCCGCCCATCGCCGCGAAGTTGCGGCCTTCGTCCCACGGCACGTAGTCGTGCGGGTGCCACTCCTTGGCCATGGAGAGGTGGCGGTTGACGTTTTCTTCGGCAACCGGCTCCAACTCCGTGAGCAGCTCGAGTTGAGTCAGATCCCTTGCCATACTTGAACCCTTCGGTCTTGTCCTGCCATCGTGCTCGTCGCCCCCACTAGTCCCAAGGCCTCACGGCTCGGCACTGCGGCCCATACCTTACGGCACCGTAGGTGTGATGCGAAACGCATCGGACGTGGATTGCCATCAGGTGATGGAACCCTCTGGTCCCCGATTGTGAGCTGGCACAATGCGGGAGCCGACCGGTCCGAGTGTAAGCGGAGTGCAGCCGTCGTGGGGTTCATCGTCCCGGGGGGCGGTCCCGTTAGCGCGCGATTGCCGGCACGTGCCTGCGGGCCGCCGGACGAGACGCCCGGCGATGCTCGCCCAGGTCCGCATACGAAGCGCGGATCAACCGCATAATCGCTCCGACGGTGGATCCGGCGCGGCCGCAGTGCATCTCGTCACAGGTGCGGCAAGTCCGCCGGAACATGTGCTCCGGCGGACCCGAGTGCCCCCACCAGGGCTCGAACCTGGGACCTGCGGATTAAAAGTCCGTAGCTCTACCAACTGAGCTATAGGGGCGCGGGTGGCAAGTCTAATGCGCGGCTCGCGGAAGTGGTAACCGGTATCCGTTCGGGGTGTCGGAGCGGGTGATCCGCCCTGGTCGGAGCGGTTGCCGACGGACTCCGGACCGGTGCGCTCGAATCTCCGGCAGCGCCGCGGCGCCCGGCGGGGTCGCCGAGCGGCTCCGCCGGGTTGCTCGCGCGGTCCGGACCCGCGCTCGGGCGCGTTCGGGATGCGGGGTAATCCCATTGGCTTCCAATTTGTTTCAGCGGAGAAGTGTGTAAATATCAACCAATCGCGGTGCGTGGCAAGGAAATTGGTACTGGAGGTGTGAGTGTCGAGGAATCGGCCCGACAGGCGGCCCGCCGGCGGGGTGGCGCGTCCGGCCGGAGGTGGTTCGCGACGGCCGGGGCGTGGCGGTGGCGAACTATGCTGTGGGATGGTGGAATTCGCGAAAGGAACTTCGCGAGGTATTGGTAACCGAAGATTTGCCGCAAACTTCGGAAAGTGGATTTCGCGAACTGACTTTCCGGTAGCCGCTCCGGTCGACATCGATACGGAGTACGGTGACCTGTCGGTGAATTCCGAAAGAACCGAGTGTGCCCGGTGGGAGGGGATTCCGCCCATGGTTGATGTGCCCGCTTGCGTCGCGACCGGTCCGGCCGTTCGCGGGGCCCTGGAGATTCCGTCGCAGGAGGCAGATCCGAGAGCAGCAGTACGCCCGGGTGCGCACCCCCTGCGGCGCACCCGGGCTCGGAGAACAATACCAGCCGGTGTGTTTCAGGTTTTCCCGCGACTTTTCGTACTCAGAGTTTGAAAAACCGGGCCGTGGCCCGAATCTCGGTATTAAAAAAATCTCATAACTCGCATCGAGGACTGTTCCCAATGGGGGTCCTGCGGCGGTAAGTAGCTTCGGAGGCGTTTCGAGCATGGCACGGCAGCAAGAGCGGGCCCGCCGGACTCGCGCGGCGATCATCAGGTCGGCCGCGGTGGAATTCGGGAAAAGCGGCTATGCCGCTGCATCGTTGAACCGCATTCTGGAAGGGTCTCGCGCGACCAAGGGCGCGATGTACTTCCACTTCGACTCCAAGGAGGATCTGGCGCGCGCGGTACTGGACGCCGCGGTCGAGCGGTATCGGGCCAGCATCGAACGATGGCTCGGCAGAACCGATCTCGGTCCCCTCGACATCTTGCGGGGGATGCTCGACGAGGTCGCGTTGCGGCTGGACAGCGACATCATCATCCAGGCGGAGTTCCGGCTGATCATCGAACCGGAGTTCCATCGCGACGTTCAAGCCGGCGGTGGGCGCATCCTCGGCCGCGCCATCCGGATGCTGGCGGCACGCGCGATCGATCAGAAGCAGCTGCGTCCGGACGCCGATCCGGACAAGTTCGCCCGCACCCTCACCGCGGCGCTGGCGGGGCAGCGCTACGTCACCGACATGGTCGGCGGGCCGGTCGATATGCGCATGCGGTTCACCGAGGCGCTGGAGATCATCGTCGAGGGGATGGGCACGCGCGAGTGGCTCGAGGAGTTCCGGGTGGTCGGCTGGCGGGCCAGTGCGCGCCCGGACGATCTCAATGTCGGGTCGGTGAGTCTCTGACCAGCCGATTTGGGTTTCTCGCCGGAGCTGTCATAAGCTATCCCAGCTCCCAACGGAAGCCGTTGAGGTACGGACCGGAGAGATCCGGCGGGCCCCCTTCGTCTAGCGGCCTAGGACGCCGCCCTTTCAAGGCGGTAGCGCGGGTTCGAATCCCGTAGGGGGTACGACGGTGGCAACACCGTTGAGAGCAGAGCAAGGCCCTGTGGCGCAGTTGGTTAGCGCGCCGCCCTGTCACGGCGGAGGTCGCGGGTTCGAGTCCCGTCAGGGTCGCAAGACTGTATAGGCATTCACGTCGGGTGCCCCGGCCAGGTAGCTCAGTTGGTACGAGCGTCCGCCTGAAAAGCGGAAGGTCGCCGGTTCGATCCCGGCCCTGGCCACACAGACCGCCTCTCCGATACGTCAGCGTGTCGCGGGAGTGCGGTCATTTTTCATGTGGGGCCGGGCGGTTCCCATCGGATCACCTTTGGGCATACCCGACGAGTTACCCGTGTTCTTGCGAGATCGGTTGTCGCGGTCGGTTGGGCTTCGCCCCTTGCCCCGAGTATCCGGCGGTATCGGCGGACCGAGTAACGGTCGGGTCGGCGGTAATTCATTGTCGGGTGTGGCAACGAATTGTGTTCTTGCTGGTTGTCCGGGATTCAAGGAATTGTTGTTGTGTCATTTATTTCTCGGCGAGTGCCGGTGAGGTTTTCATTCCGGATGATTCGTCGTGTGGGATTCCGCATAACGGATGATGTTCGGAGAGTGGGAAGTGCGGGCCCGGTTGTCGCGGGGTGCGGGCGTCGGTGAGGTTGATGGATGGGATCATCGGTGCATGGCTGACTCCGAATCGGATTGGTACTACTGCCTGAAACATCGTCGGGCCGAGCAGAGCAAACGGTGCTGGTTCGCCGATCGGATGGGGCCCTATCCGGATCGGGCGACGGCGGAGCGGGCGCTGGAGATCGTGCGGGCTCGCAATGCCCGCGAGGATTCCCGCGACGAGGGGTGAGGGGCCGGACTACACGGTGCGGGGGTGGGAAGCCGATGAGCTACGGTCAGGGGTGTACACACGCGCGCGTGAACGAGCGGGAGGCTGACCCTTGAAGGTGACCGTTGTGGTGCCGACCTATAACGAGCGGGACAACCTGCCCGTGGCGGTGGAGCGGCTGACCTCGCTGCCTGTTTCTGACCTGCATATTCTCGTTGTCGACGATAACTCGCCGGACGGTACCGGTGAGCTCGCGGACAAACTCGCCGTCGAGCAGCCCGAGACGGTGGGCGTGCTGCATCGGACCGAGAAGGACGGGCTGGGGCGCGCGTACATCGCGGGTATCACACGGGCGCTGGACGAGGGGGCCGAGGTCGTCATCCAGATGGACGCGGATTTGTCGCATCCGGCCGAGGTCATTCCGGCCATGCTCGACAAGCTCGAGACCTCCGGCGCGGGTGTGGTGCTCGGATCACGGTACGTTCCGGGCGGTTCGACCGCCGAGGAGTGGAAGTGGTACCGCAAGGCGCTCTCGGCGTGGGCCAACTTCTACGTGAACCTGATCCTGCGGCTGGGCGTGAAGGACGCCACGGCCGGCTTCAAGGCGTGGCACGCCGATACCCTGCGTGCGATCGACGTCGCCTCGATCCGCAGCAATGGATACTCCTTCCAGGTCGAGATGAACTACCGGACCATCAAGAAGGGCATCGCCATCGCCGAGGTGCCGATCCGGTTCGAGGAGCGCACCAAGGGCGCGTCCAAGATGAGCCTGAAGGTGCAGCTGGAGTCGGCGGCGATGCCGTGGAAGCTGCTGTTCGGGCGGCAGGTCTAAGGTCCGGCCAGGCCCCGGACCGGGTGCACGTGCCGCTCGTCCGGTACGGGCCAGTCCAGCAGGGTCGTGACGAACAGTTGCCGCACCCGCTCGACCTCGGCGCTCATATCGGCGGGATTCCAGTCGCTCACCTCGATCGGCGGCAGGACCGCCACATCCACCGCGCCACCGCGCACGATCGCCGAATTACGCCAGGCGATTTCACCGGCATTGCGGATCACCACCGGAATGACCGGCACTCCCGCCTGTGCGGCGATATGGAATGCGCCCTTCTTGAACGGACCCACTCGCGGCGTCAGTGAACGGGTGCCTTCCGGGGCGATGACAATCGACAACCCGGTCCGCAGCGTTTCGACCACGGGTGCCAATGCCGCGCGTGTGCCGGAGGCATCGGAACGATCGATGAAAGTAGCCCCCGCGAATCGCAACAGTGGACCGAACACCGGATTGCTGGTCACTTCTTTCTTCACGATTCCAGTAAAGCCCGCACCGAGCACCGCGGCCAGAACGACCATGTCGAATTGACTCTGATGATTGAATACGAATACCGCGGGCCGGGGGGCGTGCGCGTATTCGGCGCCGGTGATCCGCATGCGTACGCCCGTCGCGCCCAGGGTGCCGCTCGCGGCGTGGGTGATCATCGAATCGACCATCCGCCGTCGATCCCGGGTGGCCGCGGCGGTCGCCACACCGGCCATCGCGCCGCCCAGCAGTGCCGCGAAACCTGCTGCGGTGCGGGCGATATCGCGTGCGCCGGCCGCATCACGGGGCCGGAAGCACAGCACCGGCCAGTCCTGTTCGACCGCCCGCATCTCCATGCGCGGGCCCGGATTCACCGCCGTCGGATGGGCGACGAGGTCGAGCAGGGGGATGTCGGGAGCGGCGTCGGCGTAGGCGTAGCCGCGGGCGAGATCCAGATCGTGCTCGGCCGCGAAACGTCGTACGGCATCGGCCTTACCGTTGCGCCACAGTGGTTTTCCCTCCACATGTCCGGTGAGTACGCCCTCGCTCACGGTCATTCGGGTGGCCAGGACGTTCGGGACGCCCAATTCCGTTGCGGCGGGTAGTACCTGGAAGGTGGACAGACAGGAGGCCAGCACCAGCGTGTGCCCGGCGGCCTCGTGCGCGCGGATCAGTTGCCACGCCTCGGGATACAGATGGGCGTGGATGGTGTCGCGGAACAGTCGCGCGCCCAGATCGGCGAGTTCGGACTCGGGGTGTCCGGCCCACAGATGCATCGCTCGTTGCAGGAACCGCTCGTATTCGCCCTCCGCGCGGGACCCGCGGATGGTGTTCACCAGCGAGGCGGTCAGATCGGCGCGGCTGCCCCGGCGCAGGAGCCGCTGAACCGTCGAGTCGGGGGTGAAGCCGTGCACGACGGTGCCGCCGAAATCGAAGACGGCCGGGATTCGCGGCCCCTGCGGTCCGGAGCGTACGGCCGCGATCGCCTGGTCGAGCGTGCGCGTCGCGACGGAATCCGTTGTGTCCGAGACGCTCATGGTCCCTCCGTGTGACTCGAGGGGTCCAGGGCCGCCGCGCGGGAGATGCGTGCCCCGATGACGCGCAGTTCGTCAGCGAAAGCCCTTCTGCGGGCACGGAGATCGGCGGCGTCCGGATCGAGTAGTCCGTGATTGTCGGCGAGTTTCACCGCGGTGGCGAACAATTCCGAGGATACCGACTCCGGACTGTGCAGGCGCTGCTGCAACAGCATCTGGCGGCCGACCGCGAGACATTCGTCGATGAACTGTTTGCGGTCCAGGGGCTCGGGGTCCCGGGCCGCCAGACGTTCGGCGACGACCAATTGGGCGTCGAAGAACGACCGCAGCACGCGGTGCGCCATGATGAATCCGGACTCGGTGAAGACGGCCAGGACATCGGCCCCGACCGTGCCGTCGGCCGTGCGATCGCGCCAACTCGGATCGGCCAGAAGCATTTCCGAGGTCATCTCGGCGGCGAATTCGGTGCGTTCGGGGAAGAAGAATTCGAATTTCAACAGGTCGCGCAGCCGGTAGGCCGATTCCCATCCGGCATCGAGCTGTTCGCCCTCCGGGGCTTCGACCGCGGCCAGGACGGACAACTCCAGGATGGCGCGGTTCACGAACCAGTGCACGGCGCTGTTGCGATAGAACGCCGCCTCGAGGTAGGCGCCGGTCTGGATCGAGTACACCGGCTCCACACCGCCGCGATAGACGGTCACCACGCGGGCGAGGGAGAGTTGTTCGAGCACTGCGGCCAGGCCCGAATCGTCGTCCACCGTGTCGATTTCGCCGCTGGGCAGTCCGCGTCGACGGATGTAGTCGCGCACCGGCTCGAGCGCCATGCGGACCTCGCCGAGGGTCAGCGCGCGCTCGTGCACGCCGAGCAGGACGAGGGTGACCAGGGCGTTGACGGTGATCGGGGTCACCGCGTTGATGCCGACGGCCACCTCGAAGGCCAACAGCTGCACGGCCTTTCGCTCCTGCGTGCCGACCTCCGCGGGATTCGGGCCGGCGGCGGTGGCGGGCAGCAGCGGATCGCCGTACGCGGCCAGGCGTTCCCGGGCGGACAGCGGTGCGCCGAAGCGGATGTACACGTTCCCGGCCGAATGCTGTTGATTGCGGATGTAGCGCGCCAGCCAGGGCAGGCCCTCGGGCTTCTTGACGCCCCCCGCCTGTTCGCTGGCGATCGCGCCGAGTTCGTTGAGCCGCTCGTAGGTGATCGATACCGGGACCAGCATCACATCGTCGATCCGGCGCGAACGGATGGCCGCGGCAAGATAATTCAGCAGTCCGTAGCGCGGCGGGCGGAGCTTTCCGGTCCTGGTGCGCCCGCCCTCGAAGTACCACTCCAGATTGAACCGCTTGGCCAGCAGGTAGGCGAAGTACTCCTCGACCACCGCCTTGTACACCTCGTCGTCGCCGAAACTGCGGCGGATGAACACCGCCCCGGTGCGCCGGGCGATCGGGCCCATCGGCCAGAACCGCAGATTCGCGCCGCCGATCACATGATTGGGCGGAAAGTCGTTGCGGGCCAGCGCATCACCGAGGACGAACGCGTCGACGTAGGACCGGTGCGAGGGCAGGAACACCAGCGGATAGCCCTGATTGATCCGGCGCAGCTCGGCCAGACCGGACCGGTCGTAGTCGACCTTCCAGGCCGAGGCGTGTACCGGTCGCATGGCCTGGGTGAACAGGTCCGAGACCAGACGACTCTGTGCCGCAACGAGTTCCCGCAATGCCTTCTCCGCGCGACGGTACACCTCGCGCGGGCTCGCCCCGATGTCGTCGGCGATGACGTCCAGGCGGCGCAGGAATGCGGGGGAGTCCAGAATCTCCTCCGCGACCAGGCGCGGCACCTTGTAGCGATCGCCGATGACGGCGCGTTCGGCGCGTTCGAGCGCGACGATCCCGGCCCGGACGATGGCGCGGGCGAACGGATCCGCGGATCCGGCCGTGGCCGGATTGTTCGCCCGCAGTTCGCTCAGGCGGGCGGGCTGCCCGGTGAGCACGAGGTGCCGATCGGGCGCCTTGTGCACCAGGCGCCGTTGTAGCAGCCGGTGTGGCCTGCGGGGATTGCTGAGCGTGGCCAGATCGGCGAAGCTCGTGCGGCGCACGCCGTCTCGCTCCGGCGGCAGCCACAGCACCCGGATCGGCACCACCAGGGGGTCGTCCCGGCGGCCGACCAGTCGCAGGGCCACCGTCTCGGCATCCAGGTCGAGCTGGGTGATCGGGGCGTCTACGCCGAACTCCGCGTCGATACCGCCCTCGGCCAGCCAGCCGCCGATCAGTTCGCGTTCCACCGGAGAACCGGCGTCCACGAGGGCGACCACCGACTGCGGCGCTCCGCCCGGTGCGGGCGGCGCCGGAACGTCGGGGCGGTGATCGATCATGGCGGGGACCTCCTGTATGTGGTGCAATCCCCATTGAAGCCCCGTCGATGCCTTTCCCGCAGGAGGTTCGCGAGGAGTCTTCGCCCGTTCGATCGCCCGGGACGACACCGGCGCCGAACAGTCGCAGCGAACCGGAAGCAATCCGACGCGGTCCGTGCTTGTCTTGCCGCGGAGACGCGTGACGGGTGCGGGGAGCGAGTATCCGGCGCGGAGGTCGTGCGTGAGACTCCGGGCGGTGTGAGGCGGAGACGATCGGACGCGGTTCGTGGCTCGCCTCGCCGGTCCGGCACGTGGCGAGTGCGAGTTGTCCGGCGCGGGGTCCGGGTGCCGAGACTCTGACGGGCGTGGCCGGCCGCAGTGCGGCGGAGTCGATCCCGCTCGGTTCGTGGTCCGTCTCCCTTATCGGACGCGCGGAGGCGGCTGTGGAACCGCACCGGTGTTCGCAGTGGGGCCCACCCCAATTGGTCAGGTAATGCTAACCTCACTTTTAGATTAGGTAAGCGTAACCTTGGAGGTTCGGTGTCGACCACGGACGACCGCGTGCGGATCGGATATGAAGAGGGTGCGGGGGCGATGATCACCGCGGATCGCGGCGGTGCCGGGAAATTCGATGCGGCCGCGGCGGTGGCCGCGCTGGCGGCCTGTGATCGATTCGGCGAGTACGTGATGTACGAACGTCCGGGCGCGTGGGTGTTCGCTGCCGATCCGATCGGCAGCGTCGAACTCGACGCGTCCGAGCTGCGGATCGGTTGGGACGGAAGCGATTCGGCACAGCCGTGGCGAGGCCGCCCGGCGAATGTGATCGACCGGGCGCTGGCGGGTCTGCCACTGGCCGGGCGTAACGCCTACGGCTGGATCGGATTCGAGTTCTGCGCATGGGCGTTGGAGGCGACCGACCACCTGTCCGAGCGCACCCCGCTGGCGCATCTGATGATTCCGCGCATCGAGGTTCGCATCGATGCCGACGGTGTGCGAGTTTGCGGCGCGACGGATTCCGAGAACGCCGAGATCCGAGAGTTGATCGAGGCGGCGCAGGAGACCGCGTTGCCCCGGGCGCATCCGGTCGATATCTCCGCCGATCCGACCGGTTATCGAGACCGGGTGGGCCGGGCGGTCGACGAGATCCGTGGCGGTCGCTACCAGAAGGTGATCCTGTCCCGCCGGGTCGAACTGCCGTTCCCGGTGGACGTGCCCGCCAGCTATCGGCTGGGCCGGGTGCACAACACCCCGGCGCGGTCGTTCCTGTTGCGACTGGGCGGGCTCGAGGCGGCGGGATACAGCCCGGAGCTGGTGGTCTCCGTGGACAGGGATCGCGTGGTGACCACCGAACCGCTGGCTGGGACAAGGGCATTCGGCCGCGGCGCGGAGGCCGACGCGGCCGCGCGCGCCGAGTTGGTGGCCGATCCGAAGGAGATCGTCGAACACGCGATCTCGGTGCAGACCTCCTTCACCGAGATCGCCGCGGTCGCCGCGCCGGACACCACCGTCGTCTCGGATTTCATGGCGGTGCGTGAGCGCGGCAGCGTGCAGCATCTCGCCTCGACGGTGCGCGGTCGCCTGGATATCGGCCGAAGCCCCTGGGAGGCGCTGGAAATGCTCTTCCCCTCGGTGACCGCCTCGGGAATTCCCAAGCGCGACGGCGTCGACGCGGTGTTCCGGCTCGACCACGACGCGCGCGGACTGTATTCCGGTGCGGTGGTCGCGGTTTCGAGCACCGGCGCACTCGAGGCGACGCTCGTGCTGCGCGCGGTCTACCAGACCCCCGACGGCGCCTGGCTGCGCGCCGGAGCCGGGATCGTCTCCCAGTCCACTCCCGCAAGAGAATTCGAGGAGACCTGCGAGAAACTCGGTAGCATCGCCCCGTACTTGGTCAGGGCGTGATCGCCGCCGCGGCCGCACCGCGAATGCGGCCTCGGCGGCTGCTCACAACGAGGTGCGCAGGGCCTTCTTGTCGATCTTGCCGACCGCGGTCAGCGGCAGACTCGTCGAGAAGTGCAGCAGGTCCGGATGTTTGAACACCGCCAGGCCGCGGTCGGTGAGGAACTCCTTGACCTCGGCAAGGGTCGGGGCGTCGCCCGAGGTGACCAGGACGACGCAGACCTTCTCGCCCAGTGCCGGATCGGGCAGGCCGACCGCGGCAGCGTGCCGGATGGCGGGGTGGGCGAGCAGATGTTCCTCGAGTTCGTCGCAGGAGACGTTCTCCCCGCCCCGATTGATCACATCCTTGATCCGGCCGGACACGACGAGATGTCCGCTCGGCAGCCGGCGCACCAGATCCCCGCTGCGGTAGTAGCCGTCCGGGGTGAAGGAACGGGAATCGTGTTCCGGCGCGCGGTAGTAGCCGCGCAACGTGTAGGGCCCGCGGGTCAGCAGTTCACCTTCCCCGCCGGGCGGGACGTCGTTTCCGGCGGCATCGACGACACGGATCTCGTCACCGGGGGACAGCGGGCGGCCCTGGGTGGTGCAGGCGATGTCCTCGGAATCGTCCAGGCGAGTGAAGTTGATCAGGCCCTCCGCCATGCCGAACACCTGCTGTACGGCCGCGCCCAGCGCGGGCCGCACCGTGCGGGCGTTCGCCTCGGCGAGTTTGGCCCCGCCGACCTGCAGCAGCCGCAGCGAGGACAGATCGGCGCCCTCCCATTCGGTTGCGGCACACCATAATTGCGCCAGCGGCGGGACGACCGAGGTCACCGTCACTCGATGACGTTCGATGGCGGCGAAGGCGCATTCCGGGCTCGGGTCGGTCAGCAGGGCGATCGCCCCGCCGGTCGCGACCGTGCCCAGGATGCCGGGGCACGACAACGGAAAGTTGTGCGCGGCGGGCAGAGTCGCGAGATAGACGTCCTGCGGGCCGAATTCGCAGATCTCGGCGCTGGCTCGTGCGTTGTACCCGTAGTCGTCGTGAGTGCGGGCGATGAGTTTGGGCAGACCGGTCGTTCCACCGGAGACCAGCAGCACCGCAATGGCCGAGGAAGCCACCTCGGGAAGGGAAACCCCCTCGCGGGGAAGCGAATTCAGTGCTGTGAACGGACCCGGATCGCCGACGACGAACACCTGTCGCAGTGCGGGCACCCGGGCCCGCACCTGTGCCGCGAGTTCGCGATGGTCGAAATCGCCCACTCGATCGGCGGTGAGATACGCCACCGCACCGGACAATTCGGCCAGATGCCCGATCTCCGCACATCGATGCGCGGGCAGGGTCAGCACCGGTATCGCTCCGGCGTGCAGCAGGCCGAACAGCGTCACCACGAATTCCGGGACGTTCGGCAACTGCACGAGCACCCGGTCGCCGGGCTCGATGCCGGTGGCGAGGAAGCCGTGCGCCATCCGGTCGGCCTCGGCGTCGAGTTCGCGATAGCTGCGCGTTTGGGCTTCGTGCAACAGCGCCGGGCGATCCGGCCACCGCTGGGCCGATTCGCGGAGCAATTCACCCAGCGTTCGCCCGTTCCAGTACCCGGCCGCGCGATACGCCTCGGCGAATTCGGCGGGGATGGGGGTGAATCCGTCGTGTGCCGTCGATGTCGATGTCACGGGTCCTGCCTCACGGTCACGATGCAACCCGGGTGCCGGTTACCCAGGTTAGGAAACCCTATCTCATCGGCGGCCTGGATGTGCCGTCCGACTGTTGTGGGTCGGGACGCGCCCGGCCTGGGCTCTAGACTCTGGGGCGTGAGTGATTGGGATATTGCCGACATCCCCGATCAGAGCGACCGGACGTTCATCGTCACCGGCGCCAACAGCGGGCTGGGCGCGGTCACCGCGCGAGCGCTGGTCGGCGCGGGCGGCCGAGTGGTCATGGCCTGTCGCGACGAGGTGAAGGCGCGGGCGGTCGCGGACACCATCGGCGAGCGGGCGCAGGTGCGCCGCCTCGACCTGGCCGATCTGGATTCGGTGCGTGAATTCGCCGATTCCGTCGATACCGCCGACGTGCTGATCAACAACGCGGGCGTGATGGCGCTGCCATTGCGGCGCACCGCGCAGGGTTTCGAAATGCAGTTCGGCACAAACCATCTCGGTCATTTCGCGCTCACCGGGCTGCTGTTGGACAAGATCTCCGAGCGGATCGTCACCGTGTCGAGCGGTGCGCATCTGATCGGGCGGATCGATCTGCCCGATCTGAACTGGGAGCACCGCAGGTATCAGCGCTGGAAGGCGTACGGGCAGGCCAAACTGGCCAATCTGATGTTCGCCCGCGAGTTGCAGCGCCGCCTGAGCGTGCACGGCTCGTCGAAGATCTCCGTCGCCGCTCATCCCGGATATGCCGCGACCGATCTGCAGTTCCACACCGAGTCCCTGGTCAGCGTGCTCATGCCGCTGGGCAACCGGATCCTGGCGCAGAGTGCGGAGATGGGCGCCCTGCCCAGCCTCTACGCGGCCACCGCCGAGGTCGAACCCGGTGGTTACTACGGTCCGACGCGCCTGGGCGGCATGCGTGGACACCCGGGCCCCAGCACCTCCTCGGCCGCGTCGAAGGACGAGGTCACCTCCCGCCGCCTGTGGGACCTGTCCGAACAGCTGACGAAGGTCACCTACCACTTCGGCTGACGGGTGAGGCAGGTCACTTTCGGGGCTGTCACACTGCGGCGGGCTGTCGCGTCTTCTCTGTGTAGCGCCGCCGATGCGGCGGGAACAGCGAGAGTGAGGACACGACCATGGAAGCTCGCCTGAACGCATTCGAAATCGAGGTCGTCTCGAAGGCCATCAAGCGGCTGGGCGCCGTCGGGCAGGTGCTCGACCAGTCGACGTTGCCCAAGCGCACCCAGGAATTGGTGAAGTTGCGTGCCAGCCAGATCAACGGCTGCGGTTTCTGCACCGATATGCACGCCAAGGACGCGGTGGCGGACGGGGAGAGCTGGGTGCGGCTCAACCTGGTCGCGGCCTGGCGGGAGGCCACCGTGTTCACCGAGGCCGAGCGGGCCGCGTTGGCGCTCGCCGAGGAGGGCACCCGGATCGCCGACGCGCAGACCGGCGTCAGCGACGAGGTCTGGGAGCAGGTGCGCAAGCACTACGACGACGAGCAGACCGGCGCATTGATCGCGGTCATCGCGGTGATCAACGCGTACAACCGGTTCAATGTGATCGCGCAGACGCCCGCGGGCGGGTACGAGCCCGGCATGTTCGGCTGAGATCCGGCGAAAAGGAGCCCGGCGCAGGATCTTCCGATCCCGGCCGGGTTCGCCCGCGTCGGTGCGGTTACCGCGGCAAGATCGTCACCCGCCGCCTTCCGGAGGGCGGCGAAGCGCCGCTGCCATCTCCTCGGTCACTCCGCTCGCTCTACTGGCGCCCCGCGAGCCGGCCCGGATCGGATGGGTGCAAGCTCGGCTCGGACATCATGGCAAGTTCGCAGTTCGGAGGGGTCTGCCCGTACTCACCCGCGGAGGCCGAGCCGGCTCGGCGGCGCACCGGGAGAGGTACTGGCCGACGCTGGTCGCGACCGTGCTGTGCTAGTGTCTGCGACGTGCAGCGCGTGTATTTCTGGTTTATCTCCCCGGCCCCGGGTGGGCCGGTCGGTGAACCGCGCTGACCCAACCACCCCGAGCCGGACTACCGGCTCGACGGGTATTTCCTCTCGGTGGGCCGGATCTACAGATCAGGAACCCACACGATGACAACCGCAGCCGATGCCGCCGCGAACCCCCTCGCCGATCTGGACGATCGCCGCACCCTGAGCGTGAGCCCGTTGCTCTCGCCGGCCGACGTGCGGCGCGCGCATCCGATCGATGACGCCCTCGCCGACGTCGTCCGGGCGGGCCGCAAGGCCACCGTCGATGTGCTCAACGGCGCCGACGACCGACTGATGGTCGTGGTCGGGCCGTGTTCGGTGCACGATCCGGAGGCCGCGATGGACTACGCGCGGCGACTGGCCGCCAAGGCCGCGGAACTGTCCGATCGGTTGCACGTGGTGATGCGGGTCTACTTCGAGAAGCCGCGCACCACCCTCGGCTGGAAGGGGCTGATCAACGATCCGCATCTGGACGGGTCGTTCGACGTCAATACCGGTCTGGGACTGGGACGTCGGCTGCTGGTCGACATCACCGCGCTCGGGCTGCCGGTCGCCTGCGAATTCCTCGATCCGATCACCCCGCAGTACATCGCCGATCTGGTCTCCTACGGCGCGATCGGCGCGCGCACCGCGGCCAGCCAGGTGCATCGCCAGCTGTCCAGTGCGCTGTCCATGCCGGTCGGCATCAAAAACGGCACCGACGGTGATGTGCAGGTGGCCGTGGACGGTGTGCGTGCGGCCGGGGCCAGCCACGTCTTCCCGGGGACCGATCTGGACGGCCGTTCCGCGCTGATCCGCACGTCCGGAAATCCGGACTGCCACGTCATCCTGCGCGGGGGCAGCAACGGCACCAACTACGACGCCGCCTCCGTCGCCGAAGCGTGCCTGCGGCTGGAGAAGGCGCAGTTGCCCCAGCGCGTCGTGGTCGATGCCAGCCACGGCAACAGCAACAAGGATCACAACCGCCAGGTCGACGTCGTCACCGATATCGCCGAACGTCTCGCCGCGGGCGACCGCCGCGTCGTCGGCCTGATGATGGAGAGCTTCCTCGTCGCGGGCCGCCAGGACCTGACCCTCGGCCACGCCCCGGACCTCACCTACGGCCGATCGATCACCGACGCCTGCCTCGATTGGGATACCACCGCAACACAATTGGACCGCCTGGGTACCGCTGTCGCCGCCGCGCGACCTTAGCGTGTCGGGTGCCCCGGGGCTTGCGCTTCGGGTCGGCGGCCGGGTGCGCCGCGGCTTTCGGGCGTACCCGGTGAGTTACCCATCTGATCGCGAAATCAGTTGTCGCACAGAACTTTCCAGCGTTCCAGAGTATGATTCGTGGCGTCGGAGTTCGGCTCCGGCGGCATGCGGCGCAGCTTCGGCGGGAAGTTCGTGTGCGTAATTCCTGCTGCTGCGGCGGAGCGTTCGGGGTGGGCTCGTGATCGATGGGGTTGTCGTCGGCCCGGGTAGCGGGGGACGTGCCGTACCTGTGGTTGCCGGTTGTCCGGCTGGAGGCCAGTGGGTTCGGATTGGACCGCGACAGTAGCAGGTCGAGCGGGCCAATATAAGGGCATGATCGGGATGACTGCGGTGGTCGGGGTTGTGGTGGCTGCGCTCGGATTGGTGCTGACGCCGGGGCCGAACATGATGTATCTGGTGTCGCGGACGGTGTCGCAGGGGCGACGGGCCGGACTGGTGTCGCTGGGCGGGGTCGCGGTGGGATTTCTGTGCTATCTGACGGCCGCGGCCGCGGGGATCACGACGATCTTCGCGGTGGTGCCGGAGTTGTATGTGGCGGTGAAACTGGCGGGAGCGCTGTATCTCGGGTGGTTGGCGTGGAAGACGTTGCGGCCCGGGGGAATATCGGCGTTCGCGCCCAGTGCGCTACCGGCGGATTCGGCGCGGCGGCTGTTCGGCATGGGACTGCTGACCAACCTGCTGAATCCGAAGATCGCGATCATGTACATGGCGCTGATCCCACAGTTCGTGGAGCCCGCGCACGGCCGGATCTGGCTGCAGAGCCTGTGCCTGGGCGGTCTCCAGATCGTCGTCGCGCTGAGCGTGAACGGCCTGATCGTCCTGGGCGCGGGAGCCATCGCGGGATTCCTCGGCGAACGCCCCGCCTGGCTGCGGATTCAGCGCTGGGTCACCGGAACCCTGCTCGGCACCATCGCGGTCCTGCTCGCCTCCGACCGAACCCGTCCCCTCGCGGCCGTTTCCTGACCGGCTAGCGCGGCGCGCCGAGGCGACGGACGGCTTCGGCGATGGTGTCCTCCTTCTTGCAGAAGGTGAAGCGCACCATTCGATTCCAGGAGCCGGCGTCATCGGCGAAGGCGGACAGCGGGACCGCGACCACGCCGAGGCGTTCGGGTAGCTCGCGGCAGAAGGTCATGGCGTCGGCCGGGCTGAGCGGGGTGATGTCGGCGCAGACGAAATAGGTTCCGTCACTGCGCTTGACGCCGAATCCGGCTTCGGCGAGCGCCCGGGACAGGCGAAGGCGCTTGTCCGCCAGATTGTCTCGCAACTTCGCCACCCAGGGCCGTTCATGTTCCAGGGCATGTGCGACCGCCGGCTGGAACGGGCCGCCGCCGACGAAGGTGAGGAATTGTTTTGCCGCCAGCACGCCGTCCAGCAGTGGCGCAGGAGCGCACGCCCAGCCGATCTTCCAGCCTGTGACGCTGAAAGTTTTTGCGGCACTGGAGATCACGACGGTGCGCTGATACATTCCGGGCAGCGTGGAGATGCTGATGTGCTCGTGTCCGTCGAAGGTGAGATGTTCGTACACCTCGTCGGTCACCACGATGAGGTCGTGTTCGTGGGCCAGCTCGGCGATGGCCAGCAGATCCGCGCGGCCCAGCACCGTCCCGGTCGGATTGTGAGGCGAATTCAGCAGCAGTACACGGGTTTTCGCGGTGATCGCGGCCCGCAGGCTGTCCAGGTCGAGAGCGAAGCCGTCGCCGTCGGGCACCAGCCGGGCGGTGCGGCGGGTGGCCCCGGCCAACGCGACCGCCGCGGCGTAGGAGTCGTAATACGGCTCGATCAGCACAACTTCCTCGCCGGGCTCGACCAGCCCGAGCACCGCGGCGCTGATGGCCTCGGTGGCCCCGACCGTGACCAGGATCTCACTGTCGGGGTCGTAGCCGGTGCCGTACCGCTCGGCGCGATCCCGCGCGATCGCCTGCCGCAGGGCCGGCACCCCGCGACCGGGCGGGTACTGATTGAACCCCTCGGCGATGGCCCGCTCGGCCACCTCGAGCATGGCCGCCGGACCGTCCGAATCCGGAAACCCCTGCCCCAGATTGATCGCGCCGTGCCGCACCGCCAGTTCGGTCATCTCGGCGAAGATCGTCGAGGCGAACGGACGCAGGCGGGCGACGGTCGGCGGGTTCTGCATGGTCACAAGGTAGCGCGTGTGAGGTGGAGCCCCAGCGGTCACCGGCGGCCCGGTACCGCCCGACGGCTGGTCCGGGCAGGTGATCCGCGGCCGCCGGCCCGGCTCTGTGAGCGACGCCACTGCGGCTGCGGCGACCGAGCGCGCAGGATCAGGGAAGACAGCCCGGGCGGGCGGTGTTCAAAGGAAGAGATGGGTACGCGGCCCAGGTGTGGTCGGATATGTCCGCCGAACGCGGTTCGTCAACCGCTCGAGCAGGTGCATCGCGTGCTCAGCCCCGGTGGCGGCGGCCGTGTCGGTCCCATCGGCAACAATGGACCCCGGCCCGCGAACCGCAGGAGGCGCCGTGACAGACGGACCACTCATCGTTCAGAGCGACAAGACCCTCTTGCTCGAGGTAGAGCACGAGCAGGCCGATGCCGCCCGTCAGGCGATCGCGCCGTTCGCCGAACTCGAGCGCGCGCCCGAACATGTGCACACCTACCGGGTCACCCCGCTGGCGCTCTGGAACGCGCGCGCGGCCGGGCACGATGCCGAGCAGGTCGTCGACGCGCTGGTGAAGTACTCCCGGTACGCGGTGCCGCAGCCGCTGCTGGTGGATGTCGTGGACACCATGGCGCGGTACGGGCGGCTGCAGCTGATGAAACATCCCGCGCACGGGCTGGTGCTGGTCAGCCTCGATCGCGCCGTGCTGGAAGAGGTGTTGCGGCACAAGAAGATCCAGCCCATGCTGGGTGCCCGCATCGATGACGACACGGTGCAGGTGCACCCGTCCGAGCGCGGGCGGATCAAACAGATGCTGCTCAAGGTCGGCTGGCCCGCCGAGGATCTGGCCGGATACGTCGACGGTGAGGCGCACCAGATCGATCTGGACTTCGATACCCACGCCTGGCACCTGCGCGATTACCAGGAACTGGCCGCGGATTCGTTCTGGGCCGGCGGTTCGGGTGTGGTGGTGCTGCCGTGTGGTGCGGGTAAGACCATGGTCGGCGCGGCGGCGATGGCCAGGGCCAAGGCCACCACGCTGATCCTGGTGACCAATACGGTCGCGGGGCGGCAGTGGCGGCGCGAGCTGCTGGCACGCACCTCGCTCACCGCGGACGAGATCGGCGAATACTCCGGTGAACGCAAGGAGATCCGTCCCGTCACCATTGCGACGTACCAGGTCATCACGCGCAAGACCAAGGGCGAGTACCGGCATCTGGAACTGTTCGACAGCCGGGACTGGGGCCTGGTCATCTACGACGAGGTGCATCTGCTGCCCGCCCCGGTGTTCCGGATGACGGCCGATCTGCAATCGCGTCGCCGCCTCGGCCTCACCGCGACGCTGGTCCGCGAGGACGGCCGCGAGGGTGATGTGTTCTCGCTGATCGGCCCGAAACGGTACGACGCGCCGTGGAAGGATATCGAGGCGCAGGGCTGGATCGCCCCGGCCGAGTGTGTCGAGGTGCGGGTGACGCTCACCGACGCCGAACGCATGGCGTACGCCACCGCCGAACCGGAGGAGCGCTACAAGCTGTGTTCCACCGCGCGCACCAAACTCCCCGTGGTCGAGTCGATTCTCGCGCGGCACAAGGATGCTCCGAGCCTGGTCATCGGCGCGTATCTGGAGCAGCTGGACGAACTGGGTGAACATCTGAACGCGCCGGTCATCCAGGGCTCGACCCGCACCAAGGAACGCGAGGCGCTGTTCGACGCGTTCCGCAACGGCGAAATTCCGGTGCTGGTGGTGAGCAAGGTCGCCAACTTCTCCATCGACCTGCCCGAAGCATCTGTGGCAGTACAGGTCTCGGGTACCTTCGGCTCCCGTCAGGAGGAGGCTCAGCGGTTGGGCCGGCTGCTGCGCCCGAAACACGACGGTGGGCAGGCGCACTTCTATTCGGTGGTGTCCCGCGACACGCTGGATGCAGAATATGCTGCGCACCGACAGCGTTTCTTGGCCGAACAGGGGTATGCCTACCGAATCACCGACGCCGACGACCTGCTGGGCCCCGCGATCGGTTAGACGACTCGAAAACCGGACGGAGGACCTGGCTATGGCTGAACGCCCGCCCGGCGCAGCAAGTACCGGCCCGTTCGATCCGGGCCAACCGGATGTCAGCCGGCGCCCACCCAGTGCGCTCACCCCGGGTAGCGCCGGTTCCGAGGCCGCGGCCCGGCTCGATTCCGGGCTGACGCAGCGACCGAGCCATGGAGGAGTCCAAGGTCACCCGAGTTCGCCCGCCCCGGGTAGCCCCGGCTCCGAGGCCGGGGTCCGTGCTGATTCCGGGCTGACGGGGCGGGGGAGCCGTGGAGGAGGAGTCGAGGATCACCCGGGTTCGCCCGCCCCGGGTAACGCCCGCTCCGGCGAGATCGGGGCCCGGGTCGATGCTGGATTGGCGCAGCGACCGAGCCACAACGTCGAGGATCACCCAGGTTCGCCCACCCCGGATAACGCCGGCTCCGAGGTCGCGGCCCGGCTCGATTCTGGACTGACGGAGCGGGGGAGCGAAGCGGAGGAGCGGAGGAGGGAAGAATCGAGCCCTGGGGGGCCGCGACCCCGCCGGAGCGGAGCGGAGGCCGAAGATCCAGCCTTCGAATTCGTGGTGGATCGCGAACATGCCCGGGCGGTCAACGAGGTGGTCGCGGACACCCGGAAACTTCGAATCCTGGCATTCACCGCGACCGTCGTGCTCGGGCTCGGGACCGCCTGGCTGATCTGGCTGAACCACCCGTATTCGTTCCTGCTGGCCGTAGCCTTCGCGCTCGGCACGGTGACCTCGCTGTTCGTGGCGCTGTGGACGCCGCATCGCGCTCGGATCGAAAAACTCTATGCCGAGGGCGAACTCGTCCCGGCGATCGTCTCGGATCGGCATCCGCGCGGTGCGCTGCTGCTGGCCCTGGTCAACCTGGCCAAATCCGGTGCGGCGCCGCGTTACGCGCTGATCACCCGAACCGTGCGGTCGCTGCCCGGCCATCGGTCCTGGCCCGGTGAGCAGATCCCCTCGGTGACCGTGCGGGCCGATCGTGCACCGCTGTCGGTGGGTGGCTTGCGGCAGTCGGTCGGCGCGATGCCGATCGCCTGGGGCACCCGCGATCCGGAGGTCATCTCCCGGGCCCGCGACGCCATCCCCGAGGCCAAGTGGAAACTGCTGGCCGACAATCGTTCCCTGGCCGAGAAGGTGCGCACCGCCGATTTCGGACGCCTCCTGCTCGATCCGCACCAGCTGCCCGAGGAGCTGCGCGGATAGCCAAAAACGCTTGCGCGCCTTCGTATGATCGAAAGATGCCGTCCGCCGCAAATCTGCTCGCATTCATCGTGGCCGGAACGATCATCATCGTGATTCCTGGTCCGGGCGTCCTGTTCACGATCGGCCGCGCGTTGACCGATGGCAAACGCGCGGCACTGGTTTCGGTGCTGGGGCATGCCCTCGGCGTGCAGATCATGCTGGCGCTGGTGGCGGCCGGACTCGGCACGCTGGTCGCGGCCTCCGCGATCGCGTTGACGATCGTCAAGGTCGGCGGCGGGCTGTACCTGATCTACATCGGCGCCCAGGCGATCCGGCAGCGGCGATCGCTCCGGACGGCATTGGCCGCGTCGACCTCGACGCGCCCGCCGGCGTATCGGCGAGTGTTCCGGCAGGGGTTCATCGTCGGGGTGACCAATCCGAAGGCGATCATCTTCTTCTCCGCGATGCTGCCGCAGTTCGTGGATCGCGAGCACGGTTCGGTGCCGTTGCAGATGCTGGCTCTGGGTTGCATATTCGTGTGCATCGCATTGATCTCCGACAGCGCCTGGGCGCTGCTGGCCGGTACGGCACGCGATTGGTTCGCGCGGTCGCCGCGGCGTCTGGAGGCCGTCGGCGGCGCCGGGGGCGTGATGATCATGGGTCTCGGGGCGAGTGTGGCGGTCTCGGGTTCGGGCGGTTAGCCGCCGATTCGCGTGGTGTGCCGCTCCGGCCTGGGCTTTCGGGTGGGTTAGCATCGACCGTCGCCGGAACCGCGTGCCGAGAAGGGGTGGACAAGTCCGCATGACATCGCACAAATGGGTGTGCGCAGTCCTGGCCGGTGTGTTGCTGGCGGCCGGTTTGTCGGTGCCCGCGCAGGCGCGAACGCCTGCCGATCCGCTGGTCGGCGCGCCGGGGCTCGGCGATCCCTACTATCCGGACGACGGCAACGGCGGCTATCACGTCGACCACTATGCGGTCGCCATCGATTACGATCCGCCGACGCATCACCTGACCGGCGCCGCACGGCTGGACGCGGTCGCCGGCCAGCCGCTGCGCGCATTCACTCTGGACTTCAACGGCCCTGATGTGCAACAGGTTTCGGTGAACAATCTGCCGGCCGGATTCGCCCGCACCGGTGATCACAAGCTGAATGTCACACCGGCCCTGCCGATCCTGCCCGGGCTGCCGTTCACCGTGACCGTCCGATACTCCGGCATCGAGTCGGATCATTCCGACCACGGTTGGACCATCTCACCCAGTGGCGGAGCGTTCGCCGCGGGTGAACCGCATTCGGCCGCGACCTGGTACCCGCTCAACGACACTCCGCTGGACAAGGCCACCTTCGACCTCACCGTGACGGTTCCGCAGGAGTGGCAGGTCATCTCGAACGGACTGCGCGTGCGTGATGAGGTGCACGGCTCGCAGCGGATCGCGGAATGGGCGACGCAGCATCCGGTGCTGGGTTATCTGACCACCGTCGCGATCGATCATCTCGATTTCCTGAATCAGCGTCGAGCCGACGGAACCCCGCTGATCAGCGCCTTCGCCCCGCGGTCGGAGACGCGCAAGGATCTCGAACGGCGGTTGCCGGAGGTGTTGGACTTCCTCGAATCCCTATACGGCCCATACCCGTTCGAGAGCGGCGGCGGTATCTATGTCGACACCGACCTGCCTTTCTCGCTGGAGACCCAGACCCGCCCGGTCTATGCCCCGTGGACCGATCTGAACACGGTCGTGCACGAGAACGCCCACCAGTGGTGGGGCGATTCGATGTCGGTGCGCAACTGGTCCGATGTCTGCCTGAACGAATGTTTCGCCAGCTACACCGCCGACTACCTGTGGCCGGAACGCAAGCAGGGCAAGGACGTCGATGCGCAGTACCGCAGTACGCTCGCCAAATTCCGCAACCGAGCGGACTTCTGGCAGATCCCGCTGCAGAATCCCGGCGCTGGAAAGGAATTCACCTCGGTCTACCACCGCGGCCCGTTGTTCCTGCACGCGCTGCGCCGCCTGATCGGGGACGGCGTCTTCTTCTCGTCGGTCGCCCAATTCGTGCGATCACACGCCTACGGCAATGCCTCGATGCCCGAGTTCCGCCAGTACATGCAGTCCAGAACCCCGATCGACCTGTCCGGCTTCTTCACCGCCTGGCTCGACGGCACCACCCGCCCCGCCGACCGATACCTCTACCCGGGTTCGCTGCACACCTGAGCCGACAACGATCGTCGAGTGTGGTTGCGGCGCAGTCGCGTTCGACATCGGCGCGTGCGGCGGCGATTCGTGCGGGGGTACTGCGGTGCGGGCGACCCGCCCCGGGCTCGGCCGGCGCGGCGATCTCCGCGCAGACCTCGGAGCCCGAGGCAGCGCGTGGAATCGGCTGTCCGCCCAGCTGATTCGGGCGATGACGTGCCTGAGCCCGGCTTCGTCAACGTAACGCACACACCACGCCGGACGACAATGATGGCAAGTGTGTGTCAACCGAGCAGTCTGTTGTGAGATGTAACGGTGCGCCACCGTTGACAATTGTGCTTACAATCTGTGCGCAGAACGCCGCGAGGGAAGGCCGGACAAATGAATATCTACGGACTCATGCTGCTCAGTAACACCCTGGGCCGCTCCCTCGGATATCTGATGCTCGGCATCGAGGGGTTGTCCCATCAGTACCCCGCCGATTACTGAACCTCCCAATCATCATGTCCTCGGCAACCGGAAGGTTCGTGGCCGAGGATGCTGAAACTCGCTTCGCCCGGCGTCTACTGATCCACCAGCGCCACGGACGCGATCCGGTGCAGTGTGAAATTTCGTACCGCACCGGTGACCGGATCCAGGGCGTTCAATTGGCCGCCGGAGACCTGGAGCGGTTCGACGATGCGCTGAGTGGCCACCCCCTGCGCGTCGACGTATCCGATATGCACCGGCCGTCGAACCCGCACGGCCAGCTGAAGCAAGGCCATGGTGGCCGCGGTACTCGTGCGGGAGCCGTCAGCGCGTACCGTCTGACCCGATTTCGCCTGTGCCGCGCGTTCTCCGGCGCGTAGTTCGGCCACCAGCTGTCCGAGCTGTTCGGTATTGGGCAGGCTGGGCCGCCAGGCGTTGCGAGTGCTCGGACGAGCCGGAATGCGCGCACCACGCGGACGCAGATCGACGATCGCACCCGAGGAATCCTCCCCGGCCGGACTGAATCCGGCCGCCCGCAGCTCGTCGAGTACCTCGGCGAGCGTGGCCTGTGAGATCGCCACGGTCGGCGCGACCGCCCGCAGCGCCAACTGCTCGGCCACCGGCGCGGCGAGCACCTCGGCCAGAAGTGCGGGATCCTCACTGCGGACGAAGGATTGTGCGATACCGGCCCGCAGTCGCCCGTGCCGACGGGCCACATCGTCGATCAGATAGCTCAGCGACTGCGGAACCGGAGTGCGCGAATATGTCGTGAACAGCTGATGCAGTTCGGCCGCGGTCATCCCGGCGTCCAGAGCGCGCCGCACCGATGTCTCGCCGATCCGGTAAACGGTTGCCGCACCGGCTGATTCGATATCGGCCACCAGTGCGATCCGGCTCTGCAGATCCGGGATCAGCGGTCCGGGGGCGATCACCGTGAGGTCCGCCTGCACCAGCACGTGGTCGACCGGATCGGGTAGCGCCGAATCCATTTCGGCCTCGGCGTTGCGCAGCGCCTCCTCGGGGACAGCGGCATCGCCGGCCGCGCCGGGGCCGTGCAGTAGCGCGCGTCCAGCGGAGGTCAGCGCACCGCGTCCGATCAGTCCCAGCGTCGCGGCCTCGATGAGGGTGCGTTCCACGGCGTCGGTGTGAAAGTGTCTGCGCAGACGCGGCTGTCGCCAGGCCAGCACTCGTGCCAGATCGGCGGCCGATACCGCGGAGCCCGGCGGGAATTCGGCCAGCAGGCTCAGAATCGCCCGGCGGTCCCGGACCGCGTGCATATTGCGCAATTCCATCGATAAGGCCGCCAGCGGTTTGTCATTGGCGTCGCGCAGACCGATCATCCAGGGGAAACGGTCCAATTCCAGCCAGGCGTGTGCGAGTATCACCCAGCGGCGGGCCGGTGCATGTTCGCGCCAGCCGTCGGCGGTGGTCGTGGGCGCCCAGCAGTCGTCGAACGAGTCGTCCGGCGGGGGCGGTTCGGGAATGCCCTTGTCCAGCAGGCGTGCTGCCGCGAGCACCTCGGCGAGCAGGCCGACGCGGATCTCCTCGACGCCGGTCTGCTTGGCGATGCGGCGCAACTCCCGAACGCCGAGTCCGCCGGAGCGCAGCGCTGGCGCGGGTGCGGTGCCCAGCACCTCGAGGATGTCTCCGCAGTGCCGCAGCAGTTCGCCCACCTCGCCCGCGGCCGCGGCGTTGACATCGGCGGCGGTGTGCTTGACCGGTGTTGGCTGCGGCGGCACGAGCGCGTGCGGATCGGTCACCGGTTCGCGGCGCAGTACCTGCCCGACCGCGGGGGGCAGTTCGACGGTCTCCGCGCCGACCCAGTTCAGCAGGCGATGGGCGAGCAGGCGCTGAATCGGGCGGTCCGGTGCGGTGCCGGGGGCCGCGTCGCGGGTACGGCCGCGCGGACCGGTGGCGGCCAGCTTGTCCAGCAGGGCGCGTTCGGGGGGACCGATCTCGGCCAGCGCCTCGACGATCTCCGATTCGGTGAGCGCATCGGGGAGTTCGGTGGTGCTGCCGAGCTGCCAGGGCAGTGCATCCTTCGCGGCCGCGACCAGATGCAGTTCCTTCGTGCCCCAGACCAGAGCACGGGTGCTGAGCCGGGCTGTGGACAGATCGACGGTCTTGGTGGGCACGCGATCGCTCAGTAGCTTGTGCAGCTGTTTGCGCGGTAGCGGGGCGGCGGTGCGACTCGGGAAGGCCGCGCCGTGTACCGCCAGGGTCTCGATGATGGCGAAATCGAGTGTGTCGAGATCGTCGCAGGCCCGCAGCACCGACGCCCGCTGTTCGGCGCGGGCGGCCAGGACGGCCATCGATGCGGGCAGCGGCACTGCCAGATCCGGCCGCAGTTCCAGCAGGGTCACGAGCTCTTCGTCAGCGCGGGCGGACAACCAGTCGGCCAGCTGGGCGACACCGGCCGGGCCTCGGGCTCCGGGAGCGGCTCCCGTGGGACGGTCGTCCCCGGTCCGGGGCGTGCGGTCGGTCGTGGTCATCCTGTCCAGCGTACGGCGACACACGGGTGGGCGCTGAGGGACCGGCCACCGTCGCGCAGCGGCAATGGGAGCGTGCGGCGATCGAGGCGGCCGTGCCAGAATGATCCCGTGGTGAACAAATCGAAGAAACCCTACGTCGACAACGGCTGGCCGCAGCTCGACAATGGCGACCATGCCGTCACTGAGCTCTCATCCACCCGTTCCGGTGGTCTTTCGCCGTTCGGCGAGGACACCGAGTTTCCGGTGCCGGCGGAAGAGATTCCCTATGTGCACCCGCACACTGTGATCAACCGCTGACTACGAAACAGAGCAGGCCCCACATCCTTTCGGATGCGGGGCCTTCTCTTATTTCCCGATAATAGCTGAAACGTGCCTCAGGCAGACCGAGTCAGTTGGGCAGGAAGCTCTTGTTCGCCTCGAAGAAGTTGACCACGCTGGGATCGAGCTTGACGCCGCTGGCCTTGGCGGCTTTGTACGCGTCCATGGCCTGCTGCGGCAGCTGAATGCCGTGCTGCTGGGCCATGGTGATGCCCTTGTCGACGGTCTGGAAGACCTGCTGGCTGCCGTCCGGCGCGGCCTGCTGCACGGGGGCCTGCTGCACAGGAGCCTGCGAGTGAGTCGCGATCTCAGGCTGAGCCTGCATGTGCGGAGCGGCCTGCTGGGTGGTGCTGGAGGCGGGCGCGGTGCGCTGCGACGGGGAGCTGTGCAGGCCCAGGTGCGACGAGCAGGAAGGCCAGGCGCCCCAGCCCTGGGTCGCGAGAACCTTCTCGGCGACCGCGATCTGCTGGTCCTTGCTGGCGTGTTCGGGGCTCGAAGCGTACTGCGTGCCGCCGTAGGAAGCCCAGGTGCTGGGCGTGAACTGCAGTCCGCCGTGGAATCCGTTACCGGTGTTGATGCCCCAGTTGCCTCCGGACTCACACTGCGCGAGCTTGTCCCAGTCGGAGTCCGGAGCCGCGGCGGCGTGGCCTGCGAGGGCCACTCCTGCACCGCCCATCATCGCGCTCGTAACGGCGACCTTGGCAACGGTACGGCCGGTGTTGGTCGGTTTGCGATGGCGTCCACTCATATCGGGTGTCTCCCTCTCGTACGCGCCTGCGAGGTGAGCTGTCGGGTTCGGACTGAGAGGCCGTCCGGCCCTGGCTCACCGGGTGGTGCGCCGGGGCTTCACCCCAAGGAATCGGTCGTTTCCGGCCGGTTCCGCTTCCCTGCCTGTAGGGAACGTGGGTTCCCCGCCCTCGCCCCTGTCTCCTTGGGGTTCCGGTACCCGCGGGGCGAGGTTCGGTGCGGCGGGCCGGTGGCGCCGGGACTGCTCCCGACTGGGATAGACGGTACGACGATCGCCGCGAAAAATCACTATTTGGTAACCGGCGTGTGCGGGCGGGTCGCGCTCGCGCCCAACGTCTTCCGCGTAGCTTCGGTGCAGGTGAGTGCGTTGTCACGTATGCAAGTACGGTCCGTGACCGGTCCGTGACCTCGCCGTGATGTGATGAACGTCACATGTGTAGTTGGAATGCGAACAGGGCATTCCTGTTGTCGGCCGAGGGGATTCAGCGCGCCCGGCGGCCGGACCACAGTGCGAACAAGATCGCCAGCAGAAGTCCGCCCGGAGTCGCGGCCATCGCGACGAGATACAGCCACAGGCCCGGATGGGCGTCGGACACTACCGGGGTCAGGAATATGGCGATGATCGCCACCAACCCGATCACGAAGAGGCCGACGGCGACGGGCAGCAGCCGATTCGCGGCGCGCCGCGGCGGACGGTCAGAAGAGGAATCCGGCATTGCTGCACCGTAAAACTGATGTGCTTCGGGAATCGTCACCGGGGTAGACTCGACGACAATCGCGTCCTGCATGCCTGTGTGGGGCGCGTTCTTTTCGCGAACGCAAGGGCGCCGGATACACCTCCGGCGCCGATGACTGTGCCCGGGCCGTCCGGGCATTCGAAGATGAACGGGTGAGCGCAGTGCCGACCGGCAAGGTGAAGTGGTACGACGTCGAAAAGGGCTTTGGCTTCCTTTCCCAGGATGAGGGGGAGGACGTCTATGTTCGGTCGTCTGCATTGCCCAAGGGTGTCGAGGGGTTGAAGCCCGGGCAACGGGTCGAATTCGGGATGGCGGCCGGCCGCCGCGGCCCGCAGGCGTTGAGCCTCAAACTGCTGGAGCCGCCGCCGTCCGTGCGCGGCGGACAAGGCCAGGGGCACAAGGAATCCGCGCCGCAGCACCCTCGCAAGGGCCCCGACGACCTGCACGGGATGATCGAGGACATGATCACCCTGCTGGAGGCCAAGGTGCAGCCGGATCTGCGCAAGGGCAAGTACCCGGACCGCAAGACCGCTCAGCGCATCGCCGAGGTGGTCCGCGGCGTCGCGCGCGAATTGGATCACTGAGCAGATCGTCTCCCGCAGCCTCGGCGCACATCGTGTGCCGGGGCTGCGGTTGTCCGGGGCCTGTCTCGGGCCTGTCTCGAGCCTGTCCAGAACGCGGCCTCGCCGGCGCTCAGGCGGTCTTGATCGACCAGGCCTGGTACGGGGTGAAGAATTCGCGGCCGGTCTCGTCGCGAGCGGGCAGCACGAGTTGGAGCTCGATGCCGACCAGGCGAAGGCCGGGGCCCGGGCGGGACGGGACGGTCAGCGCTAGGGTGCCGGATGCGAAGTCGCGGTAGGTCTTGACGTCGCGGACGATTGTCCGATTGTCCGGAAGGACGTACTCGCGCACCATGATCCACGGCGCGTCGGCGATCTTCTTCGGCAGCGAGATCTGCACCGGATAACCGGCCGGATCCAGCGGCACGCTGATATCGCTCTCCCGGCACTTCAGGTTCAGCCGTCCGGAATCGGCGACCCCGGCCACCGTGCAGTACCGGTAGGGGGCCACGGTGGCGGATTTGCCGTGGGCGTACACGGTCAGCGCCGGATCCGGTGTGGTCGTGTGTCGCACGGCCACGATGACGACGGCGGCGACGGCGACGATCACAACGAGCACACCCGCCGCGGCCAGCGCGACGATCGTGCGGGTGCTGGGCTTGGTCACGGGTTTCCTGTCGCTGGTCGGGATGCGGCGCCCGGCGCGGAGTCCACCGAGACCTCCTGCTTGGCGTGTTGTGGTCGGTTGCCGCCCAGACCGGGCAGCAGCGAATGCCCACGGTAGCTCACGAAGGTCTGCACCAATCCCAGTGCCAGCACCGCGGCGACCACGGTGAAGCCCTCCCACCACGTCGTGGGCAGCAGGACGCCACCCGCGCCGCCGACCACCCAGGACAACTGCAGCACCGTCTCGGACCGGCCGAATCCCGACGCGATCGACTCCGGCGGCAGATCGTCCTGGATCGAGGCGTCCAGCGAGACCTTCGCCAAGGCGCTGGCGCATGCGCCGACCAGGGTCGCCAGCGCGGCGCCCAGCAGATTGTCGGTCAGCGCCGCGACCACCGCGACGATCGTGCACGCGGCCGTACACACCAGCACGATCAGTGCCGGACGTCCGAGTTTCATTCGCGCGCCGGTCGCATTGCCCGCGAAGTTGCCGATCGCCGCGGCCGCGCCGACCGCGCCCAGCATCGCGGCCTGCTGCACCGGACGGTGTTCGGTCGATTTCGCGACGAAGGCGACGTAGAAGGTGAGGAATCCGGTGAGCACCCGGATCGCGCTGTTACCCCACAGACCGGTCACCACCGAACGGCCCAGTGGCTGACGGCGTTTGCTCGGTTTGATCGGTGACGCGCCGTCCTTGTCGAGGATCTCGCTGTCGCGGTGGTAGCCGAGCGTCGCGGGGACCTCGCCCTCGGTGACCTCGACCCAGGACGGGATGCGCAGGCTCAGATATGTTCCCGCGGCCGCGATGAGCGCGGCGAAGACCAGCGCGCCCGGCGATCCGGCGACCGCGGCGACCGCCCCGGCGAGACCGCCCGCGCCCAGCGTGCCGCCGACCAGTCCGAAGACCGTGAGCCGGGAATTGGTGCGCACCAGGTCGATATCCGGCGGCAGGACGCGCGGGGTGACCGCGCTCTTGAGCACCGCGAACGATTTACTGAGGATCATCATCACCAAGGCCAGCGGATACAGCGCCCACCCGTTGAAGTTGAAGATCAGCACGATCGCGACCACCGCGCGCACGGCGAACGATCCGGACAGCGCCAGTCTGCGGCCGCGTTGCAGCCGGTCCAGCATGGGGCCGATCAGCGGGGCGATCACCGCGAACGGCGCGATCGTGATCAGCAGGTACAACGCCACCTTGCCCTTGGATTCCGCGGTCTGCGCGGCGAAGAACAGGGTGTTGGCCAGGGATACGGCGATGGCCGCGTCCAGGGCGAAGTTGGCCATCGTCGCGTAAACCAGTGCGGTGAGCCCGGATTCGCCCGCACCGTCGGCCTCGGCCGCGCGCTGGAAGGTGCGCAGGCCGCGTCCGGTGAGTTCCACGCTGCGCCTCGCCACGACCCGGGTGACGGTCAGCTTGCGGGGCGGCTTCCAGGCGCCGGGACCGGCATCGTCGGTAGGCGGATCGGCCTGCGGCGGGCTGTCGTGCAGCGGCCGGGTCGGCGGCGCATCTCGCGGCGGCGTCGCCTGCGACGTGCTCTCCCGCGTCGGCGCCTGTCCCGCGGACAGGCGACGGGTGACGAATTCGGGCACATCCGGCTCGCTGCCGCGCCGCGGCAACGGCGGCAGCCGGTCACGGGACGCGGTGTGCGGCGGGGGATACCGGTCGTAACCGGGATGTCGCTGTGTGAGCGGAGATTCCTCGCCGTCCCGGCGCCCCGGATCGGTGCCGGAGGGTTCACGGGAGGCAGTCACAACGTCGATTCTCCCGCACTCCCGATGAATGCGTGGCCGGGGCCGGGTGTGACCTCGCCGCCCGACGCGTCGGTGCGGCGCGAATCGCACGTCGAACGTGGTCGGCCGGTCGCAACCGGGACAGGAAGTGGCCGATGCCAAGACGGCCGCGGCGCACCTGGGTTCCCGATTGCCCGCGGTGAGCGGTTCCGGTGTCGCCGAGCGGAATGTGATCCTGCGCACACGCCGCATCGCCGGTCTCAGCGCCGCACGAATTGCACTTCGAAGGTGGTCGGCCAGTTCTTGCCGGTGATCAGGAAGTGGTCGGTGCCGGGGAGGTGGGCGATGCCGTTGAGGACGTCGGCTCCGGCTTGTTGGGTGGGGGTGAGCAGGCCCGATGCGTCGATATCGCCGAGTACCCGGCCGGAAGTGGGATCGATGTGCAGGATGTGGTTGGTCGGCCAGTCGTTGGCGTAGACGGTGCCGTCGGGTGCGCAGTCGAGTTCATTGAGGCGGGCACCGGTGTAATCGGTGAGCCGGATCGAGCCGGTCGGGGCGAAGCTGACCGGGTCGCGGAATGTGAGGGTGCTGGTGCCGTCGCTCATGACCAGGCTTTTTCCGCGTGTGCACAGCCCCCAGCCCTCACCGTCGAAGCGCACTTGCCGGCGTTCGGTCAGGGTGGCCGGGTCACGGGCGTAGGCGATGCCGTTCTTCCAGGTCAGCTGCCACAGGGTGGCGCCTGCGCGGGTGACGCCCTCGCCGAAGTATCGCGGGTCCAGGTCGATGCGGGCCAGTTGCGCACCGGTGCCGAGATTCGTCGCGCGCAGACCGGATTTGCCCTCGAGCCCGGTGCTCTCGTAGAGGACATCGCCGTCGATCTCGAGGCCCTCGGTGAACGCGGTGTGGTCGTGCGGGCGGGTTGCCAGCACCTTCACCCGCAGGTGCGGGGTGGTATCGAGCACATCACATCCGGTTGTGGCGCACAGGGCCACTGCCAGCGCGATCAGCCCTGTCGCGGCCAACGCACGGGGTTTGCGTTCCATGCGGCAAAATGTAGGGCGTGAGCGCAGTTTCTGTTTCGGAGCCCGATGTGCGACCGATCCTGGCGGAGGCGGTCGACGTGGCTCGCCGTGCGCTCCTGGAGCTGCAGCCCGAAGGTGTGGGCGAGCATCTGGGCGTGACCGCCGAGGACGAGTACGCGGCCACCCACCATTTCGCGACGACCCTGTCCGGCTATCGCGGCTGGCAGTGGGCGGTCGTGGTGGCCGCGCCGCCGGAGGCGGACCGGGCCACGGTCAGCGAATCGGCCCTGCTGCCCGGCCCCGATGCCCTGGTCGCCCCCGATTTCGTTCCGTGGGATCAGCGGGTGCGGCCCGGCGATCTCGCGCCCGGCGATCTGCTGGCCCCGCTGCCGGGCGATCCGCGCCTGGTCCCCGGCTACGTCGTGACCGGCGATCCGGTCGTCGACGACGTCTGCGAGGAGCTCGGCCAGGGCCGCCCGCAGGTGTTGAGCCGCGAGGGCCGCGCGGAGGCCGCCGAACGCTGGTTCACCGAATACGGCCCCGACACCGAGATGGCGCGCGCCGCCCCCTCGACCTGTCGCCTCTGCGGTTTCTACGTCCCCCTGGCCGGCGCCCTGCGCGCCTCCTACGGTGTCTGCGCCAACGCCCTCGGCGCCGACGGCCACGTCGTCCACGCCGAATACGGCTGTGGAGCCCACTCCGACACCGAATTACCCACCGGCGGCGGTTCCCCTCGCTACGAGGCCTACGACGATGCCGCCGTCGAACTCGTCTCGCCGGAAGAACTGCGCAAGTCCTCGGCGACCACGCCGGGCGATGTGGTCGTGCCGGACGCGTCCACCGCTGTTGCCCGCGAGGACGACTCGGCATCGGCGAACGAGAGTGCGCGGCAGGAAGCCGCCACGTCGGCGAGCGCCGTTGTATCGGAGAACGTGAGCACATCGGGAGCTGTTGCGCCGGAAACCGCAGCCCCCTCGGATGGCGCAGCTGTGCGGGAGACGGCGGCCCCCTCGGCCGATGTCGATGCGCCGGAGACGGTAACTCGTTCGACCGACCCTGTTGCATCGGCGGCGGCACCGGAAGTCGTTGAGCCACAAGGTGACCCGGTTTCACCGGATGCGGTTGTGCGCGAGAACTCCGCTGCGCCCGCCGATGCCGCCGTCTCGGGCACGGGCGAGTCGGCGGCGGTGGCCGGGGAGTCGGCACCGGTGGAGTCCCACGAGGTGGCGACCGCTGCTGCCGGATCGACTGCCGAAGCGGCGGATGTGACTGCGGAATCGTCGGTGAGCGCTGCCGACGTGGGTGTTTCGACCGCCGGAGAGTCGACGTCGACCACCGCCGAAACGACGAGCGGGCGGACATCCGGAGAGTCTGCGTCCGCTGCCGAGCTGTCGGCGGGTGGCGCCGGTGAGTCCGCGGCTTCCGCTGATGCGGTTGTCTCGGGCTCGGGTGAGTCGCCATCGGCCGTGGCGCGGGAGTCCGGGGAGTCGACTACCGCCGAGGGTTCGGAGAACACCTCGTCATCGCTCGATCCTGTTGCGACCGAGAACATTTCGTCCGGCGATACCGGTGGGTATCAAGCGGCGGCGGATTCTGTTGTGGCGGAACGTGCTTCGGACGGTGATTCCGATCCGGACGGTTCGGATCGAGCCGCTGGTTCCGTGTCGGAGGTCGACGCGGGGGCCGAGGATGCCGCGCACGAAGCTGTCGAGGATCGTGCCACCGCGAGCGGTGCCGATGCCGTGAACGGCGGGGATGCGCCGGCCTCGGCTGCCGAGGCCGACGCCTCGTCGGATTCGGCTGTGGCCGAGGATGTTTCCGGCCCGCCGGGTGAGGCGGAGTATCACGATGCCTGGGCGGTGTCGGCGGTGCGTGTGCGGCACGGGGCCGGGGGCGCTTCCGGGTCGGCGGAGCCGAGCTGAGCGAGGTCGTGGGGGATCGGTTCGATTCGGCGGGCCTTCGGGCGGGGGTGCTCGATGCGTGGCGCGGGTCGCCGACGCGGCTGCGCGAGGACGCGGCCACCGAGGCCGATCTGGTACGCGCCGGATATCGTGATCGGCTGCTGACTGAGCTGGCACAGAACGCCGCCGATGCCGCGGCCCGGGCGGGTGTGCCGGGGCGGCTGGCCGCCTGGTTCGAGGGCCGGACGCTGCATGTGGCCAATACCGGTGTGCCGCTGGAGGTTTCGGGTGTACACGCGCTGACCGCACTGCGGGCGTCGGCGAAGCCGGACGCGGACTCCTCGGTCGGCCGGTTCGGGGTCGGTTTCACTGCTGTACTCACTGTCGGCGATGATATTGAATTCCGTTCCAGCACAGGGTCTTTGCTGTTCTCGCGGGACCGTACGCGAGACGAGTTGCGTCGCAACGCGATCGCGGCACCCGAGGATCCGGAGTTCGCGCCGCCCGCGTTGCGCCTGGCCTGGCCGATCGAGGCGGGACCGGCCGCCGGATTCGACAGCGAGATCGTCGTCCATCTGCGCGCCGACGTCGATATCGCGGCATTGTCGGCCGCCATGCGCACCGAGGCCGCCGATCTGCTCCTGGAACTGCCGGCGCTGCATTCCCTCCGCATCGATCAGGAGGAAATACGCAGTGCGTCAATCGAACTCGGCGGCGGGCTGGGTCAGCTGACCTTGTCGGGTCCGGTATTCGGCGAACGGATCTGGTGGCAGTTCGATACCGGCCGCGCCCGCTGGCTGCTCCCCGTCGTCGACGGCCGCCCGGTCCCCGCCGGACACGATGTTCTGCGCGCCCCGACTCGCTCGGACGAGGAACTGTCCCTCCCCGCCCTGCTCATGGCGCGGATCGCCATGCAACCGGATCGCCGCCGACTCCTCCCGGGTGCAAAGGTGGCCGAATTGGCCTCCGGCTACGCCGACTTCGCCAGAGCCCTCCCGCCCCGGGACCGCTTGATCCTGGTTCCCGCCCCGGGATTCGCCCGCAGTGAGATCGACGCCCTCCTGCGCGAAGCGCTGATCACCGAACTCCGCAGCGAACCTTGGCTCCCGGTGCTCCCGGTGGTGCACCACCGCACGGACCACCAGATCGCACCTTCGTACGACCTGATCGACGCTTCACCGGGCGAGGCAGGGGAATCCGCTGTAACCGTGGGAGATTCGACCATCCTCCCGACGGTCGCGCACACCGGCTCGGGTGACCTGATCGCCGACCCGGCACAACCGGCCGCTGTCTCGATCGATACCGCGGCGCAGTCGACGGTCGCGGAATCGGGCGCTGCCGCGACGCGGTACCCCGGTATCGCGCTCGCATCCCCAGCCCGCGCGAGCGTATTCCCTGCCGTGTCAACGGAATTGGCCGAACTACTCGCCGATCTGCTCGGTCCGCTGCTTATTCCGGAACTTTCCGGCCGAACCGCTTCCGATGCGCTGGCGGTGCTGGACGTGCACCGGATCGGTCTGGCCCGGATCGCCGAATTGTCCGCGAGTCTGGAACGTCCACCGCAGTGGTGGTATTCGCTCTACGACGCACTCGAGCCGTTCGTGGTCGATCCGCTGGCCGCGGAGGAACTCGGCGCGCTCGCGGTGCCACTGGCCGACGGTCGGCGCGTGACGGGGCCGCGCACGGTGGTGCTGGGCGACGAGCTGGAACTTGTCGACGTCCCCTACGGCGACGATCTCACCGTGGAGATCGCCCTGCCGGTGCACTGGGCGCGCTTGGTGCATCCCGAGGCGGCGCACGATCTGCTGGGCCGCCTCGGCGCTCGGCAGGCCACCGTCGGTGATCTGCTCGCGGATCCGGCACTGGAGGCGGCGCTTCAGGATGATCCGGCCGATGCGGACACGGTCGACGCTGTGCTGCGCCTGGCCGCGCAGCTCACCGATTCGTCCGCGCTCCCGGCCTGGCTGGGCACGCTGGAATTGCCCGACGAGGACGGCGAACTGCTGCCCGCCGACGAACTGTTGCTGCCCGGCGCACCGCTGGCCGGCGTGCTCGCACCCGATTCCCCGCTCGGCACGGTAGATTCCGCGACCCTCGACCGCTACGGCGAGCACGCGCTGCGCGCGGTCGGTGTGGGCTGGGGATTCTCGGTGGTCACCGAACTCGACCCGACCGGTCCGGACCACCACTTGGACGACGAGGAAACCTGGTGGGAGACCCTCACGGAGGATCCGGCCGAGCTGGTCGCCGTCCGCGACCTGGATCTGGTCGACGACGACGCCTGGCCGGATGCGTTGCGGCTGTTGCTTTCCGAGCCCCGCACCCGGCGCTGCCTGGCCGATCGCGACGGTTACACCGCCTGGTGGCTGCGTCACCACGCCCGGATCGCGGGCACGCCACTGGGACTGTTCCGCGCACCTGGTGACGCGGCATTCGCCGGACTGCTGCCCGTACCGGCAGATCTCGATCCCGCCGATACGGCCGCCCTGCACGCGGTAATGGCCGATCCGGAAATCATCACCCCGGAACTGGCCGCCGCTCTGCTCGACGCACTGGCCGATCCCGCGAAAACTCCCTCCCCGGAAGCGATTTCGCAGACCCACCGCAGGCTCGCCGCCGCGCTGGACCTGATCGACCTGGACGAACTGGTCCTGCCCGAGCGGGTGCGCGCACTCTCGGGCGCGGTGATCGATCCCGCCGACGCCCTGATTCTCGACGAGCCCTGCTACGGCCTGGCGGTACCCCCGGACCGCCTGGTCGCGGGCGATCACGGCACCGCGCGAGCCTTGTCGACCCTGCTGGATCTACCGCTGGTCTCCGAGGCGGTCGCCGCCGAGGTGCTCGGCTCCGGCCGGGTGAGTACCTGGCAGGACGAGCCGCTGGGCGTGATCCTTCGGCCGCAGTTCGGCTCGGCTCCGGCGGATGCGCCGTTGATCCTGCACGAGAACCTGCGCGTCCGCTTGAGCGGCGCGTACGAGGCGACCGTCGAGGTGCCGTGGTGGTGCGAGGGCGAAGTGACTCACCTTCGCGCGCAACCTATTGCGCGTACGTCGTGATCATCTCCGCGAGCACGTCCAGCTGAGCCCGGACCGCTTCGCTGTCGTTGTCCACCAGCCAGCGCAGCACGATGCCGTCGATGACCGCGAGGGTGAATCGGCTCAGCGTGGTGACCGGAACCGACCATCGGGTGCCGGTGGCATCGCGGGCGTGTTCGAGTACGTCACCGACTGTCGAGTCGTTGAATGTGTATTGTTCACGTGCGATCGCGAGTTTTGCCGGAGTTTGTTCGCTTTCCCGCAGTGCATAGGTTGTCGTTTCATAGGTGAGCAACTGCCGTTCGGGTGTGGCTTCGATGTTCAGCCACAGAAGTTCCAGGCTCGCGCGCACCAGATTTTGAAGCGATTCTTTTCCACTTCCGACGCCCTGCCAGACCGTTTCGTTGGTCTCGACCGAATCGCGCAATTCCATCGCAAGCGCCTTGACCAGTTCGGTCATCAGCGCGTCCTTGTTTTCGAAACAGTAATGCACCACACCGAGCGAAACGCCGGCGGCTTGCGCCACGTCACGGGTGGTTACCCCGGCCACACCCTTTTTCTCGGCCAAGCCGATAGCGGCCTCGATAAGGTGGGCGCGGCGTTCTTCGACGCTCAATCGGGAGGACACCCACGCAGTTAAGCGGGAAGGACGCGAACAGTCAATTCGCGAGCGCGAAAAGTCGCCCTCAGAGTCCTTTCTGTGCACCCTTGTCGCCACGCCGCGCACTGCGACGTTGAATCATGAAGATGAGGTATCCGAGCAAACCGACGGCCAAGCCCATCAGACAGATCGGCCGCGCGGGAGCCCAGCTGTCGTTCACCCAGACCGCGACGGTCGCGATCGCCCACAGAATGCTGCCGACGGCCAGTACCGGGCGCGGATCGGTCAGGCGCGGCGGAATTTCGGGCGCATCGGAGGTCACGATGCCAACGATACCGTTGTGATCGGACATCTCCCGTACGGCGTGTCACGTATCGTTCTGCTCTGTGACAACGGCTTCCGACATACGAGCCCTCGCCGCCGAGCTGTCCCTGGCGGTGGTTCGGCTGACCCGACATCTGCGGGGGCGCCGCGCCGAGGCTCAGATTTCGCTGACCCAGCTGTCGGCCTTGGCGACCCTCAATCGGGACGGCGCCATGACACCGGGCACGCTTGCGGCCAAGGAGCGAGTGCAACCGCCCTCGATGACGCGCGTGATCGCGTCGTTGTCGGAAATGGATCTGGTCAAGCGGGACCCGCACCCCACCGACGGCCGCCAGGTCATCGTCTCGCTCTCCGCGGCCGGCCGGGCGCTGATCGCCGACGAGGCCAACGCTCGCGAGGAATGGATGACCGATCAACTCTCCGGCCTGAGCTCCGCTCAGCTCGACGTGCTGCGCGAGGCGGTCGGAATCATGACGCAGATCGTGGACGAATCGGAATAGCGCCGGGAGGAGAAGGCACCTGCCTCAGCGTCCGAAAACGCTTTCACTCGGTACGATTTCGCGGCCCAGGGGCATCAACGACACCGGGATGAGCTTCAGGTTGGCCCAGCCGAAAGTTACACATTGCCAATGGTCTGCTACCGCTCGCCGAAGCGTCGGCTGGTCGGCACGATCTGCCTGCCCAGCGGCATGAGTGAGATTGGTATCAGCCGAATGTTCGCCCAGCCGAACGGAATTCCGACGATCGAGACGAACAGCGGAATACTGGTGAGCAAATGCCCCAGGGCCAGCCACCATCCGGCGAAGATGAACCAGATGACGTTCCCCACCGTCGACGGTGCGCCCGAACCCGGTCGCACGACGACCTCTCGCCCGAACGGCCACAGCACATAGCTCGCGATCCGGAACGAGGCGATCCCGAACGGAATGGTGATGATCAGCACGCAGCAGATCACCCCGGCGAGCAGATATCCCAGCGCCATCCAGAAACCGGCCAGCACCAGCCAGATCACATTCAGCACGAACCGAATCAACTCCACATGCCCAGCATGCCAGTGCGCACCCGGACGAGCCACTCCGGAAAGACGTGCCGCCACACCCCGGGGGTGAAGGGGCCGAGTCGAGAGCCGGGGGGTTCGGTGGTGCGCAGCTGGGCGGGCCACTCGATGACACGCGCCACCTGAGGCTGGTTGTGCCTCCGCATGCGCCGCCGTGCCGTCAGAAGGGCCAGCCCAGGACGGGGTCGCGGTCGGCCTGGAAGGCCAGGTCCAGCGCCCGCGGCGCGGATGAGTCCTTCGCCCGGATGCGATGTGCCGCCGCCATTCTCCGGACCCGGTGGGCGCCCAGATAGACCGAGCCGAGCACGTCGATGTCGAGTTCGACATCGGCCTCGCGGGTGGTCGGCGCGCATTCGGCGCGGCCGTCGCGCACCCGCAGCGCGAAGACGCCACCCGCCGCGCGGAACGGATCACGCACCGCGACAACGACATCCAGATCGGCCTCGTATGACCGGGCGGTCAGCGCGGCGGGAACATCCATGATCCGCAACCACAGTGCGTCGCGTAGCGCGGTGGTCTGGACCAGCCGCGGGTCGGTGAACAGATGCGGGAGCGGGTCGTCCGGTGCGATCACCGCCTCGATCCGATCGAACAGTTCGAGTGTGCTCAGTGCCCGCCAGAGCGCGGCGTGCGCGTCCGGCGTGACCGCGCGCAGCTCCACCACCTCGATCGCGCTACCCGATTCGCGCCGGTGGTAGCGATACAGCGCATAGCCGTCGGCGTGGGTGAAGGCGAACAATTCGGTCCCGCCGCCGCGGTAGCGCGGCTGATCGGCGAACAACGCGTCCCAGGCGGGCTCCGGGCGCAGCTGCGCACCCGGCTGCACTCGCCGCCAGCGGTCGTAGATCGCGGGCACGATGTGCCGCGCCCGGTCGGTCGAGGTCAACGTGACGCCACCCGGATCCGGTGTGCCGGAATGGAATCGCGCGAAGCGGCGATCGAATCGGATGTGCTGCTGGCCGATCGCGGGTCCGTATCCGAAGCGACCGTAGATTCCACCCTGGCTGGCCGTGAAGATGGTCAGCGGCAGCTTCTTCGCCTCGGTGCGCCGATGCTGTTCGGTGTACATCGCGCGCAGGATGCCGCGGCGCCGGTGTGTCGGTGCGACAGCGACATTCGCGATCGACTCCACCTGCACCGGATGACCGCCCGGAACCGTCAGCGTCTGGGTATACGTGGCGGTGTACCCGACGATTCGATCACCGTCCCGCGCCACGAGGCCGTTCTCCAGCGCGAAGACTCGGCGATTCCGTTCGATTTCGACCGGATCGCTCACCACACCGAAACTGGTGTCGCCCAGCAGCCGGACCGCCTCGGCATCGGCCGCGGTACCGGAGCACAGAGTTATCCCCGACGTCTCTGTCATACCTGCACCATTGCACGTACCGGGACCACTCCGCACCCCGGTTTCGTCCGGCCCCACGTCCGCGCGGTATTGCCGGGCGATCCGGTCCGTCCCCCCGACGTGACGGGCCGAACCGTGCCCCGGCGCGGGATTGGATCGGACTGTCCTCCCCGGGACAGGCCGATCCGATACCGCGCGCCGCGCCGACATCCGCGCGTCCTGCCATCCCCTCCGAAGCAGGCCGAGCCGGTGGTCGGATCGCGAGGTTCGCCGAACCTCACACCAGAGACGATCCCGCGCCCGACTCGACGAGCGCTTAACAAGTCCTTGCAGCCGCGAGGACGTGGCAACCTACTTCCGCGGACGTCGCCACAGCCGTCGATAACGGGAGGTGGTGCGTTCGATCCGCGGATCCTCGGCGACCTCGTACCGCCTGACGTATTCGCTCAGGAATGCCTGCACCGTGGCCGTCGCCGGAATTGCCAGCAGCGCACCGACGGCGCCGAGCAGGGCCCCACCCGCCAGGACCGCCAGCAGTGCCACGGCCGCGTTCACATCGACGGTGCGGGCGGTGATGCGCGGTTGCAGCAGATAGTCCTGGAACCACTGGTAGACGACCGAGAATCCGACCACCCACAACGCGTCGATCGGATGGATGGTCAGCGCCACCAGCACCGGCAGGGTGCCCGCGATATACGTCCCGATGGTCGGGACGAACGAGGCGACCACACCGAACCACACGCCGAGTGCGAGCGCGTTGGGCAGTCCGAGGATCGCGAGGAACACGCCGTGCGCGAGTGCGGAGATCACCGCCAGCAGGGCTCGGGAGTACAGATATCCGCCGGTTTTGGAGATGGCCAGATCCCACGCCCGCAACACCTCCTGCTGGCGGGTGGGCGGCAGCAGTGAGCACACCGTGCGCCGCAGCTTGGGGCCGTCGGCGGTGAGGTAGATGCTGAACAGCGCGATCGTCAGCACCTGAACCAGTCCGCCGAGAACCGTACTGGACAGCCCCCACGCGTTGTTGGCGGCGGTCTGGGCGTAGTTGTTCAGCACATTGGAGTCGTGCAGCAGCCGATCGCGCAGCTGATCCACCGTGAAGTGTTGGTGGAACGTGTGATTGATCCATCCGACGAGTTCGTTGATCAGTCCCGGCAGTTCGTGCAGCAGATTGCTCACGGTCTCCACCAGCAGGGTGACCAAGGCCGTGATGAACCCTGCGACAGAGGCGAAGAGCGCGACGAAGACCACCGCGGTGGCCAGTCCGCGATGCACTCCCCGGGCGGACAGAATGTTCACCGCCGGCTCGGTCGCCAGCGAGACGAAGAACGCGACCAGCATGATCGTGAAGAGTCCCAGCAGCTTGTGCGCCGCCCAGTCGGTGATCTGGTATGCGCCGAGCAGCGCGAAGGTCAGGACAATCGCCCGCGGCACCCAGGCCGGCATGCGGTGAGTTCCGTTCGAGGAGGGCTCGGGCGGTGCGTCCTCGCCCTGGTCGGCCTGCTCGTCCGGATGTTCGGTCATTTCATCCAGTGTGCCCGCTCGGGCCGGGTTTGCCCGGCTGCGACCCGCATTCCGGCGTCCCGCTCGGCCGGGGCCCTCATGTGGGATCGTCGGTCATTGCCCGACGGCTTTGCGATAGTCGTAACCGGTCTGCTGGTCGACGGCCGACCCGCCCAGTTCCACACGGGCCGAGGCGCGCAGGAATTCGGTGGCCGCGGCGCCGGCGGTGGGATCGGCGTGGCGGATCGCGGTGGTGAGCCGGCTGCCGCGGTAGAGCAGGCCGGGATCGCGGTCGGCGGAAAACCATTCGGCCGCATCGTCCTCGATTCGCTGACGCCACAACAGCAATGCGCGATTCTCCGCGATCCAGCCGCGCAGCCGATCCCAGCGCAACAGCGTGTCGTGCACCAGGTCGGCGTGCCGTACCTCCACTACGATCAAGCGCCACCGGACGAGACGATCGACCAGATGGTGGCTCGATCCGGTGTGGGCGGCGATGCGCAGCAGATCGGTCGTCGGGATGCGTCGGCGCGAGTAGCTGCCGTCGCGATGCACGGTGATCAGGGCCATCAGTAGCCGGCGAGCGTCGGCCTGTTCCTCCGGAGTCAGCTCGGCCCAACGGCTTTCGGCCATGCGGGCGATCTCCCCGGCCGGACCGCCGACCTTCCGATATGCGGCGATATCGATCCGGTCGCCGGTGTGGGCGGCCCACAGCGACCGCATGGTGGCGGACAGGACCGCCAACTCGCCGGGACTGGTGGCCGCTCTGTCCAGGCTCAGCCGATCCGATTCCAGGGCACTGAGCAGCAGATCGACCACTCCCGGATCGACCGCGGCGCCACAGCTGCGCACGGGGCCGACGATGACCGAGGTCAGCTCCGGTCTGAGCATCGGACCGAGCGTGAAACTGTTGTGCTGCACCGCATCCGCGAGCCACGGGTACTGCGCGCAGGAGACCAGATCGTCGGAGCGGATCGAGATCAGCACGGTGCCTATCGTGGAGACCTGTTTGAGCCAGATCAGGAAGGCCGCACGTTCGGTCGGGTCGATCTCGGGGCGGTACAACTGCTCGAACTGGTCCACGATCAGTACCGGACGAGCCTCGCCCGCCCACTGCCGCACCACTTCCAGATCCGGACCGCCGACGGTGAGACCCGTTGTGCCGCCGAAGGTTCGCACCGACGTCGCGAGTGGATCACGGCCCGGGGTGAGAATCGTGACGGCCCACCGGCCGCCCTCCGAACGCAGTGCCGGAACGAGTGCGGCGCGCAGCAGCGAGGACTTGCCCACACCCGATGCGCCGGTCAGCACGATCACATCGGCCGGGCGCTGCGGCGTCGCGGACATCCGCACCATCGTCAGCAGTGCGGTGAGCGCGCGCCGGCGCCCGAAGAAGATCGCCTCGTGCCGCTCGGTGTAATCGCCGACTGGATACGGCTGTTGTGACGGGACGCCGGTGGCGTCGGCCGGACTCGACCGCGCCGCCGTCCACAACATCCGCCAGGCTCGCGTGTTGACCGCCTCACCGGCACTTCCGGTCCGGCGCTTGGCCCGCGCCCCCAGCACCTGCAGTACCGGGAGCAGGGATTCGAACCGGGCGGGCACATTGCGTCCACTGAGCCAATCGCTGATGCGCTGCGCCGAGGCCAGCGCCGACCGGGTCTCCCCGCCGGCCTCGTTCGCCCGTAACTGGGCCAGCATCGCGACATTGCGCAACGACGGCGCCCCCGCGGCCCGATGCAGCGCCGAGAGCCGCCGCGCGAACTCGCTGCGCGCCGACCCGCCCTGTACCTGCCGACCGTGACCGACCTCTTCGGTAGTCATGTAGTACCCCCGAACGGACTTGGGGATCCGCTCGGTGCCGAGCGGATCGTTCATGTTCTCGAAACGATTAGACGGGGCGGATTCCGATTCGGTTCCCGCCGCGGCCGGTCATTTCGCCGGAAAGGTGGCCGAGCCGGCAGGCGAGCAGCCCGGATCGCGGGCCGGATGTCCGGACCGTACATCGCCCCGGATCGCCTGACCTCATCGATTCCCGGTCGCCATGAATTTCCTCGTTGCTCGGGCGGTTCCGGCTTTCTAGCGTTCTGGCCGTATCTGTGGCCGAGACCGAGACATCCGGCCGATCGATGGCGAAACAGTGGGGGAGTCCCAGTGCGAGTAGGTTTTCTGATGTCCGTGGCCGCTGCCGCGGCCGTCCTGGCGGTCGGTGTTCCGGCGGCGCATGCCGATGTGATCTCGATAGCCCCGCATGAGCAGTCGATCACCATGCCGGACGGCTGGCAGCTGAAGGTTGGGCAGCACGACGAGCAGGCCAACCGGGTGCCTCCGCTCAACGGCATCGGCACGACCCGCGAAGTGTTCGTCACCAACCAGGCCTACGGATCGGTCGGCGGCAGCGGATCCCCGCTCGCCGGCGTCGTGCTGCGGACCGGCTACAACGTCGGATGCGCGGTGGATCTGACCACCATCACCCTGGGCGCGACGGTGACCCTGGGTTTCACCCCCGGCATCGTCATCTCCGCCGGTATCCCGACGCCGACCGTCGGCGCGAACATCGGGCCCACGGCCAGCATCGCGCCGTCCTTCAACGTCACGCTGCAACCCGGCAAGGTCGTCGACGTGCCGCTCGGCGAGAAGCCGCTGTCGGGCTCCAAGGCCTTCGTCACCAGCCGAAACGCCCATCTGCACATCGACGGCTGCGCCGGGCCGGCGAGCATCCGCTCCTACACGATCCTGGCCGCCAAATCGAGCGAGGCCGACGATTCGGTCGCGGTTTATGGCGCTCCGATCGCGCTGTGATTCGCGGCGGGCAGCGATGCGCATCCCGCTGTGGGTCGCGGTGGTCCTGACCGCGGCGACGTTCTGCACCTCACCTGCCTGCGCGGACACGCCGAAGGCCCCGGCACCGCACGAACTGAAGGCGAAGAACGGAGACGGCCGCAGGATTCTGCTGGGGCAGCGCGGCGAGGCAATCCAGCACGTCACCGGGGGTCCGGTCACCACACGCGAGGCCCGGGTGACGAACGAGGCCTATGCCGTACTCGGCGGATCTTCCGCGTCCCGGCTCCGCAAGGGCACGCTCGCCATCGGATACAAGGTCGGCTGCGCGATCGCCACGGGCCCGGTGGTCCTCGAGATGCAGGGCATGTTCTCGGCGCTGGGCGTGAATCCGGTTCTGGGCGACTCGTCCACGGTCCAGATCACGCCCAACGACCAGGGCACGTCCGATACGGTGGCCACGTTGTACCCCGGCATCGCGATCACCCCGTCGATCACGATGTCCTTCATCACCGGAACCATCACGGACGTTCCGCTTGCCAGCGTGCCGGTCCGCGACGGCCGCGCCCGGGTCGGCGTCCGGCTGTCCGATGTCAAGGTGACCGGTTGCCTGGGACCGGCCGCGATTCGCTCTTATTCCGTCCTCACCACCGAATCCGCGCTGTCGAACGACACCGTGGTGGTGTACGGCGACGCGGTCCGGATCTAGCGGCGGGGCGTAACGGGGCACCGAATGCGGAAAGGCCCGCTTCCGATCCGGAAGCGGGCCTTTCCAGCTGTTTCAGCGGCCGGCGATCTCGGTGAAGTCGCGGGCGCCGTAGCCGGTGTAGATCTGGCGGGGACGGCCGATCTTCATGGGCTCGCTGTGCATTTCGCGCCAGTGGGCGATCCAGCCGGGGAGGCGGCCCATGGCGAACAGAACGGTGAACATGCGGGTGGGGAAGCCCATGGCCCGGTAGATGACGCCGGTGTAGAAGTCGACGTTCGGGTAGAGGCGGCGCTCGACGAAGTAGTCGTCACCGAGGGCGGCTTCCTCGAGCTGCTTGGCGATGTCCAGCAGCGGATCCTGCACGCCCAACTTGGTGAGGATCTGGTCGGCGGTCTTCTTGACGATGGTCGCGCGCGGGTCGTAGTTGCGGTAGACGCGGTGCCCGAAGCCCATCAGCTTCACGCCGTCTTCCTTGTTCTTGACCTTGCGCACGAATTCCTTGACCGCATTATCGACGGAGGCGCCGTCCATATTCGCTTTGATGCCGTCGAGCATTTCGAGCACGGCCTGGTTGGCGCCGCCGTGCAACGGACCCCACAGGGCGTTGATGCCGCCGGAGACCGAGGTGAACAGGTTCGCATCCGAGGAACCGACCAGGCGCACGGTGGAGGTCGAGCAGTTCTGCTCGTGGTCCGCGTGCAGGATCAGCAGCATGTCCAGGGCCGCGGCGACGTCCGGGTCGACCTCGTAGGGCTCGGCCGGGAAGCCGAAGGTCATCCGCAGGAAGTTCTCCACCAGCGACAGCGAGTTGTCCGGGTACAGGAAGGGCTGGCCGACCGACTTCTTGTACGCGTAGGCCGCGATGGTCGGCAGCTTGGCCAGCAGGCGGATCGTGGACAGCTCGACCTGTTCGGGATCGCGCGGATCCAGCGAGTCCTGGTAGTAGGCCGACAGGGCGTTCACCGCGCTGGAGAGCACCGGCATCGGGTGCGCGTTGCGGGGGAAGCCGTCGAAGAAGCGCTTGAGGTCCTCGTGCAGCAGGGTGTGCCGCCGGATCCGGTCGGTGAAATCCTCCAGCTGGGCCGCGGTCGGCAGCTCACCGTAGATCAGCAGATAGCTGACCTCGATGAAGTTGGAACCGGCGGCGAGCTGCTCGATCGGGTACCCGCGGTAGCGCAGGATGCCGGCCTCGCCATCGATGTAGGTGATCGCAGACTTGGTCGGTGCCGTGTTCACGAAACCGGGGTCGTAGGTGACATACCCCGTGCTGGCCAGCAGCTTTCCGAGGTCGATCCCGTCATTGCCCTCGGCGGCCTTGGTGACTGTCATCGGGTAGTCGCCACCGGGGTAGGACAGTACCGGCTTGGCGTCGTCGTCGACGTTGATGATGTTCTCAGCGGGCACGGAAGGATCCCTCTCAGGCTAGAACCGGTAGGCATCGGACACGGTCGGTGTCCGGTGCACTCAACCGTCAACGCTAGCCGCTGACGGTTGGCGGCGGATCGCGAGGGTCTGGTTAACTACCTCACGGTCACCTCCGCTCGAGATGGGCTCGGCGGGGGTCTCGTGATAAGGGACCGCGATGGTCAGCCGACCGGGATTTCGGCATGTGCGCGGGCCACTCGGTACCGTACGAAGGCCGGGAAGGCCAGTGTCGCGAGCACCATACCGACCACCACGAGCACACCACCTCCGGCCGCCGCGACGGCCGTACCCAGGGCGGCGGCCGCAAAACCGTGGGCAACATCACCCAGGCGCGGTCCGCCCGCGACCACCACGGTGAAGACGCCCTGCAGCCGGCCGCGCATCTCGTCGGTGGCGACCTGCTGCAGCATGGTGGTGCGCAACGTCGCGGAGAACATGTCCACCGCACCGCCGAATGCCAAGCAGCCCACCGCGGTCCAGAGTCCGACAGTGGTGCTCAGCAGATGTCCCGTGACGCCGACCGCGACACCGAATCCGACCATGGCCACACCCCACAGCGCGATGCACACCACCACCGCCAGGCCCTGCCGACGCAGATGCGAGAGCCAGCCGGAGAAGATGCCGCCCGCCACCGCGCCCGCGGACAGCGCGGCGAACAGCAGCCCCAGGGCGGTGCCGCCGGTGATCGGATCGCCGAAGGTGTCGTGGGCGAGTTCGGGGAACAGCGCTCGCGGCATGCCGAAGACCATCGCGATGATATCCACCGCGAACGAGGCGAGCAGGATCCGCTGAGTGGTCAGATAGGCGAATCCGTCTGCGACAGTGCGCAATCCGGCCCGCCTGGCCTCGCCGGTCGGCGGCACCTCGGGTAGCCTCCACACCGCCCACAGCGTGGCCAGCAGGGCCACCGAATCGATCAGGTACAGCGTGGACAGGCCCAGCACCGGGATCAGCGTTCCGGCCAGGACCGGTCCGGCGATCGCGCCGAACTGCATGACCGTCGCGTTGAGCGAGTTGGCGGCGGGCAGCAGGTGCCCGGGCAGCAGCCGCGGATATACCGCGCTGCGCGTGGGCTGATTCACACCGAAGAAACCCTGCTGCACGGCGAACAGCCCCAGCACCAGCCAGACGTTGTGCACCCCCGCCAGCGCCTGCACCCAGAACAGCACCGAGGTCAGGCCGGTCCCGGCGCTGGTGATCAACAGCAGTTTGCGGCGGTCCATGACATCGGCCAGCGCACCGCCCCACAGTCCGAACACGATCAGCGGCACCAGCCCGAACAACCCCGACAGCCCGACGTAACCGGAGCTGTGCGTGATCTGGAAGATCTGCTGCGGCACCGCGACGACGGTCAACTGCGCCCCGACGACCGTGACGATATTGGTCGTCCACAGGCGGCGGAAGTCCTGATTGCGCAGCGGGGTGATATCGGCGAGCAGTCTCACTGACGGAACATTAACGGTTCCGAAAGTCCTGGGGACATCGATTCCGAGTGATTCATCCCATGATTACAGGTGTGACGATCCGCTACGACCGGCCACTCTTGTATCTTGCGCGCACACCCCTGGGCCCACCCACTTCGCTCACCCCGGGTAGGGCCCGCCCCTACGGCTGCAGGCGCTCTACCTTCATGGCGGATACATCGGGGTTGCCGACCTCCAGGGTGACGCGGATGCGGTTGTGCAGCCGGCTGCGGCGGCCTTGCCAGAACTCGACCGTTTCCGGGGTGAGCAGGTAGCCGCCCCAGTTCGCGGGTACCGGGAGGTGGTCGACGCCGTCGAAGCGGGTGGTCACGCTGTCGAGCGCACGATCGAGATCGGTGCGCGAGGCGACCGGGCGGGATTGCTGCGAAGCCCATGCGCCGAGCTGGGAATTGCGCGGACGCGAGCGCCAGTACACGGCCGTGATCTCCGGGCTGACCTGTTTCACCGGCCCGCGCACCGTGACCTGTCTACCCAGCGCGGGCCAGGTGAACGTGATCGAGGCGTAGGGGATCGCGGCGAGCTGATTTCCCTTGGCGGAATCGTAATTCGTGTAAAAAGTCACACCCGCCTGGGATAGCCCTTTGCACAACACCGTGCGCGAGGCCGGGCGCGGCCCCGCTCCGGTCATCTCCACGGTCGCCAGGACCATGGCGTTCGGCTCAGCGATACCGGCGCTGGTGGCCTGCTCGATCCAGTTGCGCAGCAACGGTTCCCAGCCATCGGACAGCCAGGATTCGTCGAGATCGGGATCACCGCCGTATTCCGCGCGCATGGCGGCGATATCCATTTCCGCCCGCATCGCCGCATCCACATCGGGGTATGCGGAGGAATTTCCAGTGGGAAATCCCACTCTGGCTTCCGCGGAACCGGGTGAATTCTCCTCGTCGCGCATGGACCAGAGGTTACTCCCCAGTTTTGGAAGGACTATGGTTCTTATCGGTCGACGCGCGTGGCGCAACGTCCGAGTGAACCTCCGGCTATCTCGCGCGTCGCAGTGAAACAGCGTGGCCGCCCAGGGATCGTGCGGCCCGAATCGCAAGGAGAGTCACCGCAATGACCACCAGCGCTGCGGCATCCACCGGCCCCGCCGTACCCCCCGATTTCGTCAGCGGACTGGAAGGCGTGGTGGCGTTCACCACCGATATCGCCGAACCCGACAAGGACGGCGGCGCGCTGCGGTACCGCGGCGTGGACATCGAGGACCTGGTCGCCAACCGGGTGACCTTCGGCGATGTGTGGGCGCTGCTCGTGGACGGCGAATTCGGGCACGGCCTGCCCCCGGCCGAGCCGTTCCCGCTGCCGATCCACACCGGTGACGTGCGCGTCGACGTGCAGGCCGGTCTGGCCATGCTCGCCCCGATCTGGGGTTATCAGCCGCTGCTGGACATCGACGATGCGACCGCGCGGGAAAATCTGGCGCGCGCCTCGGTGATGGCGCTGTCCTATGTCGCGCAGTCCGCCCGCGGTATCTATCAGCCGGCCGTGCCGCAGAAGAAGATCGATGAGTGCACGACGGTCACCGAGCGGTTCATGACCCGTTGGAAGGGCGATCCGGACCCCCGGCACACCCAGGCCATCGATGCCTACTGGGTGTCCGCGGCCGAACACGGCATGAACGCGTCCACCTTCACCGCCCGGGTGATCGCGTCGACCGGCGCGGACGTTGCCGCCTCGCTCTCGGGTGCGATCGGCGCGATGTCCGGTCCGCTGCACGGCGGTGCGCCCGCCCGCGTATTGCCGATGATCGAGGAGGTCGAGCGCACCGGCGATGCTCGTGCGCTGGTCAAGGGCATCCTGGATCGCAAGGAGAAGTTGATGGGCTTCGGTCACCGGGTGTACCGGGCCGAGGACCCGCGTGCGCGGGTGCTGCGCGCGACAGCCGAGCGCCTGGGTGCGCCGCGGTACGAGGTGGCCGCCGCGCTGGAGCAGGCCGCACTGGCCGAACTGCGGGAGCGTCGCCCCGATCGCGCCATCGAGACCAATGTCGAATTCTGGGCCGCGGTCATCCTCGACTTCGCCGAGGTGCCCGCGCACATGATGCCCGCGATGTTCACCTGCGGCCGTACCGCGGGCTGGTGCGCGCACATTCTGGAGCAGAAGCAACTGGGCAAGCTGGTGCGTCCGGCGGCGATCTACACCGGTCCCGCGCCGCGCAGCCCGGAATCGGTCACCGGTTGGGCGTCAGTTGCCGGAAAGTAGCTCTGACGCAAGGGCTTTCGGATGCCCGCCGGTCATCGGGCGGGCAGCCGGGTGTGTTCGGGTGAATTCGCGAAGAACGGCAAGTGCCGGCGATTCTCGCCGGGCGCCGCGTGTAGCCTGCCGCGCGCCAGGACTTCCCGTACGATCCGTGCCGTGTTCGATCGAGTGATCTCCCGGCGTGGTCTGCTGGCGGCCGGAGCGGTGACGGCCGCAGGGTTGGTGAGCGCGGCCTGCGCCGAGGCGTGGGGATCCTCGCCGACGTCCGCGACGCTGTCCGCCGCCACACGGCAGTCGCTGCCCGTCACCGCCGTGCGGGACCCCGCGGCCATGTTCGCGGCCACGACGAACACACCGGCGGTCGTGCCCGCGGACGCGCCCGCGGCACAGTCGGCCGCGGGAACGCAGCCCGCCGCCGTGGCCGCCGCACATCACGGGCAGCGACCCGCGACGTGGGCGATGGCCATGCCCGGGATCATCACCGCGTTCGCCCCAGTGGGCAAACAGATGGCACTCACCTTCGACGCCTGCGGTGGTCCCGGTAATGACCAAATGAATGAAGTTCTGATGAACTTCCTCATATCGCAACGTATTCCGGCGACATTGTTCCTGAACGAACGCTGGATCGATGCCGACCCGGCGCGGGCGGAATCGCTCGCGAACAATCCGCTGTTCGAGATCGGCAATCATGGCACCCGGCACTGCCCGCTGTCGGTGACCGGACGTTCGGCATACGGCATCCCCGGAACCGCTTCGCCGCAGCAGGCGGTGGACGAGGTGTGGGGCAATCATGAACGGCTGATCCGGTTGACCGGTCGCGCACCGCGATTCTTCCGCACCGGAACCGCGCACTACGACAATATCGCCGTCGAGATCGTGCATGAACTCGGCGAAATTCCAGTGGGATTCAGCATCAACGCCGACGGCGGAGCCACCTTCAGCAGTCCGCAGATCCAACGCGAGATGACCGCCGCCGTTCCCGGCGCGATCTCCATCGCCCACATGCATCGACCGAAATCCGCCACGGCCCCCGGCATGCTGGCCGCCATCACCCGATTGCGTTCCGCCGGTTACGAATTCGTCCACCTGCCGTAATCTCGGCCGCCGCTTCGCTCCGGCCGGGCCGCGCCTCCGAGGGACCGATTCTTCCCCCGCTTCGCTCCGGTCGGTCCGGAATCGCCCGGGCCGCGGCTTCGGAGCCGGCGTTGTCGGGGGTGGATGGAACTCGGGTGACTCGGATTGGCGTCGATCTCGCAGCGGAGGCGGATCGGGTACTCCTCCCCCCGGAGCGTAGTGGGGGCTATTCGGACGCGGCCCAGTCGACTGCGACCGATTCCCCACGGTCGACGGTGAAGAAGGCGACCTCCAGATGTCTTCCCAGATCGACCAATTCGATGGCGGACAGCGGGACGGGCTGGATGATGCGGACCCACCAGGGGCGGGGTTCGTCCCAGGCGCGCAGTTCCAGGTCCAGGCGCAGGACGGGATCGTCGCGACCGGTGTAGTCGGCGGCGACGGGACTGGCCGCGAGCACCGTGGCGTCGGCGCGGCGGCCGTTGGCGAGGATCTTGGCGATGCCGACCCGGGTGGACTCCTCGGGGCCGAGGACGTACAGCACGACCCGGTCGCGATCACCCGGATCGACCCGGCAGCCGACGACGTCACCGGGCTGCATGGCGACCAGATCGGTCTCGCCGACGCGCTGGCGGACCCTGGTCTCGTAGGGCCGGCGATCCTCGATGTCGACGCGTATCCAGAATCGGTGCCCGGGTTCGCTCCGGCTGCCCGCCGCACCGCCCCTGCCCGCCCGCAGCGCCATCCCCGGCCCGGTGAACGGCGGCATCCGGCACGGCCGCACCCCGAGAATCCGCGCGGTGCCCGCGAGCCCGCGCATCAGCACCTCACGCTGGGCCGGTTCGGACAGCGCGCCGTTCCGGATCGCGAAGCCGGGCGACCCCCAGTGCGCCGACCAGCGGCCGAACAGGCCGGAACGAGTGCTCGAGATCACCGGTGCTGGTCGTTCGCTCGCGCGCTCCCGCATAGTCTTACGGTAACCGAAATATGAGATGCATCATGGCATTTCGGTCATCAATGCGAAGAGATTCCGGATTAGCCCGAACGTCGACGCGGCCGGGGGAACAGTCGAGGTCGCCCAGTTCGCTCATCGCCGGTAACACCAGCTCCGAGGCCGCGACCCGCCAAGGGCCCGCCAAGGGCCCGCCAAGGGGCGATTCCGGACTGCGAGAGCGCCGGGAGCGAAGCGGAGGAGCGTCAGGAGGCAAGAATCGGCCCTTGGCGGGCCGCGGCTCGCCGGAGCGAGGCGGAGGCCGAAAATACAGCGGAGGCAGTTCGAACACGGCGGTGGCGGCCCACTAGGCTTGGGGCTATGACCGCTGCCTTGCCGAGCATCCCCGCCGAACTCAAACCAGCCGACGGACGTTTCGGCTGCGGACCGTCCAAGGTCCGCCCGGAACAGCTGAACGCCCTGGTCGAGGTCGGCGCTTCGGTGTTCGGCACCAGCCATCGGCAGAAACCGGTCAAGGATGTCGTCGCGCGGGTGCGCGCGGGCCTGCGCGAGCTGTTCTCGCTGCCCGATGGCTACGAGGTGGTACTCGGCAACGGCGGCACCACCGCGTTCTGGGATGCGGCCGCGTTCGGCCTGATCCGGGAGCGTTCGCTGCACCTGACCTACGGTGAGTTCAGCTCGAAGTTCGCCACGGTGGCCAAGAAGAATCCGTTCATCGGCGATCCGATCGTCATCTCGACCGATCCGGGCACCGCGCCCGTGCCGGTCGCGGATCCGCAGGCCGATGTGATCGCCTGGGCGCACAACGAGACCTCGACCGGCGTCGCGGTTCCCGTGCAGCGTCCGGCCGGTTCGGAGAACGCGTTGATCGCCATCGACGCCACCTCGGGCGCGGGCGGTCTGCCGGTGAACGTCGCCGACTCCGACGTCTACTACTTCGCCCCGCAGAAATGCTTCGCCTCCGACGGCGGGTTGTGGATCGCCCTGATGAGCCCCAAGGCGCTCGAGCGGGTCGCGGAGATCAAGGAGTCGGGCCGGTTCACCCCGGAATTCCTGTCCCTGCCGATCGCGGTCGACAACAGCTCCAAGGATCAGACCTACAACACCCCGGCGCTGGGCACCCTGCTGCTGCTGGCCGACCAGATCGAGTGGATGAACGCCAACGGCGGCCTGGACTGGACGGTCAAGCGCACCCTGGATTCCTCCTCGCGGCTGTACGCCTGGGCCGAGTCCAGTGAATTCGCCACCCCGTTCGTGGCCGATCCGGCGCATCGCTCGCAGGTCGTCGGCACCGTCGACTTCGTCGATTCGGTCGATGCCGCGCAGGTGGCGAAGGTTCTGCGCGCCAATGGAATCGTCGACACCGAGCCGTATCGCAAACTGGGCCGCAACCAGTTGCGCGTCGGTATGTTCCCGGCGATCGATCCCGATGACATCACGCAGCTGACGCGTAGTATCGACTGGGTCGTCCAGGAAATCGCCGAGTAGTAGGCGAATACGGCAGGGGGGTTCGGATGTTTCAGCGGATTTCGGCCATAGAATGGCGATCCGGCCGGGTCGCGAACATGCTGATCGAAGCGAGCTGAATTGAACACGATAGCGCGCGCGGAGGTCTCGCGAGAGATTTCCGCGCGCGTGTCCTGCCACATGAATCTCAGAAGTGCACTACTGTTCCAGAACGTGGGCGGTGTCGCGAGCCTTGCTGTGATCGACGCGGCGCTGTGTTCGCTGCACTGATAAGGAGGTAACGGTGCGTGAGCTTCGAGTGATCGGTCTGACGCCCGATTCCGCGCACATCGTGTGCATCGATCCCGAGTCCGGACAGAAGTACCGGCTCGCCGCCGACGAGAAACTGCGTGCTGCCGCCCGAGGAGACCTTGCCCGATTCGGCCAGATCGAGATCGAAACGGAAGCGACTATGCGTCCTCGCGATATCCAGGCCCGTATCCGTGCCGGTGCGTCGGTGGAGCAGGTGACCGAGGAATCCGGAATGCCGCTGAGCCGCGTGGAGCGGTTCGCCTATCCGGTTCTGCTGGAGCGCGCGCGGGCCGCGGAGCTGGCGCAGAAGGCGCATCCGGTTCGCAAGGACGGCCCGGCCGTGGAAACTCTCATCGATGTGGTCTCGGCCGCGTTCGCCGAGCGCGGCCACAATATCGATATCGCCGAATGGGATGCCTGGAAGGACGAGAAGGGCTACTGGGTCGCCCAATTGCAGTGGCAGGCAGGTCGTTCGGTGATCGCCGCGCATTGGCGTTTCCAGCCCGACGCGCACGGCGGTTCGGTGACGCCGCTGGACGACCCGGCCAATGATCTGGTCGATCCCGATTTCGGCCGGGCGCTGCGAGGGCTGGCGACGATACTGCCCGAACCCGCCGCCGAACAGGCCGCGCCGGTGGAACCGGTAACTCCGGTGGCACCGACCCCGCCGCCGCGTGAGGAGCCCGCGGCGGTGACCGAGCGGGAGGCCGAGACCGAGGAGTATTTCGAGAAGCGTGCCGTCGGTGGCAGTTCGGTGCCGGTGACCGCGCAGCCGGCTCCGGTCGCCGCGCCGCCCGCCGCACCGTCGCGGGAGCCGCAGGCCCCGGCCGCCGAGTACGCCGCGCCCGCGCGTGAGCAGTCGGCTCCGGCCGCACCGCCGTCCCGCGAGCAGGCCGAGCCCGAACGCGCACCGCAGCCCGCGGCGGCGAAGGCGACCGAGCCCGCTGCCGCGGCGAAGCCGGCTCCGGCACCCGAGGCGAAGCCGGCCGCCGCGGCCACGGCGAAGTCCGCTCCCGCGGCCGCCGCGAACCAGCCGGCCGCCGAGGAGGCCAAGCCGCCCGCCAAGCAGACCCGGTCGAAGGCCAAGCGCGGTAAGGCGCCCATGCCGTCCTGGGAGGACGTCCTGCTCGGCGTGCGCAGCTCCGGTCACTGATTTCCCGCGTCGCACACCGGAGTTCGCCGATCCGGCGATGTGCTGTGTTTCGGCGGAACCGGTCTTGACACGCGCACGCGTCATCCGAAGTGCACCGTTTCGGTGTGCCAAAGGGTAGATTTTCTCATAGCGCCCAGCTATTTCGGGCGGGCACCCGGTGATCGTGGGTTCGGATGTCATCCGGCACTGTGGTTGCTGTGGAGTAGCTATGCTTACCCGTACGAGGATCGGGAGGTGTCGCAAGTGCCGTCCACTGCTTCGTCCCTCTGGTACGTCGACGCACCCGATCCGGTCGCGGTGCTTCGCGATCACCCGGATCCGGATCCGGCCGCCGCACTGGCGCTGGCCCGGCAGCTCAATCCCGACCTCGACGTGGTCCCGGCCGCCTCGGGCACCATGAAGGTCTGGGCCGGGCCCGATCCCGGTTCGATCTACATCGGCTGCTATCCGGGCGTCACCGTGGTGTGCACGACTCAGGCCGCGGTGGCCCGCCCGACGCGGCTTCCGGAGTTGCTGGTCCGCCCGCTCGCCTCCGAACACAGCTATCTGATCTCGTACGACGTCGAGCGCGGCTGGGGGGCGTTCGCCCATTGGGAGCGTGGGGAATTCCGCCGGTCGTTCAGTTCCACGCGAGTCGACATTCTCGAGAACGAGGGATTGCCGCAGGTGTGGGAGCGCTCATACTGGGCGGGGGAGCATCCATTGCGTTTGCTGCCCGGCGAATTCCCGGACCCGCAAACTCTGCCCTTCGATCCGACCGAATTCGCCGACGGGGCCAATGCCGAATGGCTCGGCTTCCATTATCGCGGCGGCCATCATGACGGTGCACTGGAACCGGCCGATATTCCGGTCTGCGGCTTCAGTCTGTTCCCGAAGGGGCAGGCGCCGTTACCGATCCGTCCGGAGGAGCTGCAGGGCGAGCCGCACACCAGCGGTCGCTGGTTCGGCTGGCTACGCGGTCGAACCGACCATGTGCACGAGAAGACAGGGTGACGGCGGCTCGCGCGAGTCAGGAAGATATCGCGGCGATCAGTAGTGCGCTCCAGCCCAGCACGATTCCGACGGCGATGCCCAGCAGGATCCACCGGACGACCGGCGTGCTGCGCCAGCGCCAGGCGCTCGGGGCCGCGCCGCCGACCGCGACGAGGTTCACCGCGACGGCCAACGTCCAATGGACCTGTGCCAGTGCGGCTCCGAACGCGTACACCCCGGCGGTGGCGAGCACCGCCACCAGGACGGACACCGCGATTCCCGCCGCCCACGGCGTCGGTTCGGGATAGGCGCCGTAGCGGGCGCCCGGAGGCTGATTCACGAGATGCGCACCCTTTCGTAGAAGGCCATCGCGGCGGCGGTGGCCACATTGAGCGAATCGGTGCCCGGCGTCATCGGGATGCGGGCGCGAATATCGGTGGCGGCCATGGCCGCTTCGGTCAGTCCCGGCCCCTCGGCCCCGAGCAGCAGCGCCACCCGGTGACCGGTCATCGCCCGGGCCAGTGTGGCCGCGGTCGGGTCGGGCGTCAATGCGATGATCTGAAACCCCTTGTTACGCAACATTTCCAGGCTTCCGGGCCAGTCCGGCAACCGGGCGAACGGCACCCGCAGCACATGCCCCATCGACACCCGCACCGCGCGCCGATACAGCGGGTCGGCACATCGGTCGCCGAACAGCACCGCATCCGCGCCGAGCCCGGCGGCATTGCGGAAGATCGAGCCGATGTTCTCGTGATCGTTGACGCCCTCCAGCACCGCGACGGTGCGCGCCGGGGCCAGTAGCCGATTCAGATCCGGTTCGGCTGGCCGGCGAGCGGCCGCCAGCACCCCGCGATTGAGATGGAATCCGACGATCTCGGCCATCACCTCCGCGGTGGCTCGGTAGTACGGCACGTCCACACCGGTCAGATCGCCGGCCAATTCCTCGTATCGCCGCCCGACGCCGAGCAGGCCGAACGGAGTGAAGCGCGAACCCAGCATCCGCCGCACCACCACGACGCCCTCCGCGATCACATATCCCTGCCGTCCGGGGAGATCCGGGCGGCGGTCCGCGGACTTGAGGTCGCGAAACGCCGCGACCCGCGGATCGGCGGGGTCCTCGATATCGATCACGTCGGCCACGATGCACAATCCTGCCCTGTGGGCATCGCGACTCGCTTGTGAGGCGGCCCGCATCAACTTTCTGGTTTCGCGAGCAACGATATGGTGAACAGTAAATTGGCCAATCCATCGAAACGGAAGAGGACGCATGACCAAGCCTGAAGTCGAGTTCCAGGACGGCCCCGCGCCGAGCACACTGGTGATCAAGGACCTCGTCGAGGGTACGGGCGCCGAGGCGGCGCCCGGCGGCACCGTCGAGGTGCACTACGTGGGCGTGGAATACGACACCGGTGAGGAATTCGACTCCTCGTGGGGCCGTGGCGAGTCCATCACGTTTCCGCTGCGCGGCCTGATCCAGGGCTGGCAGGAGGGCATCCCGGGGATGAGGGTCGGCGGTCGCCGCCAGCTCACCATTCCGCCGGAGCAGGCCTACGGTGCGGCCGGTGCGGGTCATCCGCTCTCGGGTAAGACCCTGGTCTTCGTCATCGACCTGCTGAACATCGTCAACTAGGGGCGTCGGACACTGCTCGCGCGCACGGCACCACACGTGCCGCGCGAGTGCTCACCGGTTCGGGAATTCCAGTACCAGTCGCACCCCGCCCAGGGCGCTGTCCTCGAAATAGGCTCGCCCGCCGTGCAACTGGGCCTGCTGGGCTACCAGCGCAAGGCCCAGTCCGGAGCCGCCCTTGGTGGCCTGGCTGCCGCGGATGAACCGTTCGAAGACCGCGGCTCGCTCCTGTGCGGGTATGCCGCGCCCATCGTCGTCGACCGAGATCACGACGCCCTCGGGGGTGCGATGCGCGGCGACCAGCGCCCGGGTCGCGCCGCCGTGCCGGGCGGAATTGGTCAGTGCGTTGTCCACCGCGAGGCGTAGCCCGGTGGGCAGGCCCCGGATGATCAGTTCCGGATCGGTGTCGATGCGCACGGTCAGTTCCGGGAAGAGCCGCATGGCGTCGTGGGCGGATTGATCGATCAGATCGCCGAGGTCTGTTTCCACGTGGTCGCGCTCGTTGGTGAGTTCACCGGCCGCGAGACGTTCGAGTGCGGCCAGGGTCGCCTCCACCCGGGCCTGGCTGCGTTGTAGATCGACGAGGATCTCCGCACGCTGGTCCGCGTCCAGGTCCAACGTACGCAGCACCTCGAGATCGGTGCGCATGGCCGTGAGCGGGGTGCGCAATTCGTGTGCGGATACCGCGGCGAAATCGCGGGCGGTCTCGAGTGCGGCGGCCGTTTCGGCCTGTGCCGCGCGCACGCGTTCCAGCAGCGAATTCACCGCCTCGGCGAGTTGTTCGGCCTCGCGCACACCCGACCCGTCCACCCGGGCCGTGCCCTCGCCGGTGCCGCTGTGCTCGCCGACCTGCCGGGTCAGATTCACGATCGGCCGTACCGCCCGGCCGCCGAACATCCAGCCCAGCGCGGCCGCGGCGACCATCGCCAGTCCGGCCGCGGACAACACCCAGCGACGCTGCTGGCTGGTCGCGTGATAGGCGTCGTTCAGCGGGATGCCCATCGAGACCACGCGGCCGGGCTGCTGATTCTCGGTGGTCGTCATGATCCGGTAGGGGGTGTCGTCGAGGGTGACGGTGTGCGAACCCGGATCCAGTCTCGGCAGTCGCATGAGCGTCGAGGCCTGGACCTCGCCGTCGTCGCGCACGGTCACCGCGAGGTCTCTGCTCGGGGTGACCACCGACAACACCCCGGCCGCGATCACCGGCTGCATCAGCACGATGCGCGAGGCGACATTCAGTTCCTGATCGGCCTGGGTGATGGCGTTGCGCTGGATGGCAACCATGGACAGCCAGCCCAGCAGAGCGGTGAGGATGATCGCGCCGAGTGCGGCGGCCGCCGCCACGCGGGTGCGCAGCGAATAGGAGCGACGTCGCCGTCGCCGTTGTCGAGCTCGCGGCGCCGCGACGGTCACTTCGGCGCTCGCAGCACGAAGCCGACGCCTCGGATTGTGTGCAGCAACCGCGGTGTGTCGTCGGCCTCGAGCTTGCGCCGCAGATAGCCGACGAAGACGTCGACCACATTGGTGTCGGCGGCGAAGTCGTATCCCCACACCAGCTCGAGCAGGCGTTCGCGGCTCAGCACCACCCCGGCGTTGCGGGCGAGTGTGGACAGCAGTTCGAATTCCCTTTTGGTGAGTTCGAGTTCGTGGCCGTTGAGCAGGGCGCGATATCCGGCCTCGTCGACCTCGAGCGGGCCGACGGTGATCGCGCCCGGAGTCAGCGGCGCGGCGGTGTCGGTGCGGCGCAGCAGTGCCCGGATCCGGGCGACCAGTTCGGCCAGGACGAATGGTTTGACCAGGTAGTCGTCGGCCCCGGACTCCAGCCCGGCGATCCGGTCGTCCACCGAATTACGCGCGGACAGAACGCAGATGGGCACCTCGTTACCCATCGCCCGCAGCGCCGTGACCACCCCCGCGCCGTCCAGGACCGGCATGTTCATGTCCAGGACGAGCGCATCGGGGGACTGCTCGGTCACGCTGCGCAGTGCCTGCGCGCCGTCGCGGGCGATGATCACCCGGAACCCGGACAGCCGCAGTCCGCGCTCGACCGAGGCCAGCAGGTCCTCGTCGTCGTCGACCAGCAGAACGGTCGGATTGTCGTGGCTCGTCACCACTACATTCTGCACAGATGGGCGCGCCGGGCCCGGGTAACAGACCGTCAGTAGTTGTGGCAGCTGTCCGCGACGGCCTGGATGGTCTGTCGCATACCCGAGGCTCGCGGGTCGTTCTGGATCTGCCCCTGCGCCTCGGGATGCTGGGCCAGATACTGCTGCGCCTCGGCGCGCCGCTGCTGGACCGGCTCGTCGAACTTCGCCTTCAGCTGTGCCTTCTGGCTGGGGTTGGAGTCCAGGATCGAGGCGAGCTGAGGGTTCTTGGCGTGCAGCGCGCGATCGACCTGATCGAAGGTGCAGGTGGAATTCAGAAGGGGCGCAACCATATCCATCGGCGCGGCCGCGGCTGGGCCGGTGGAGAGCAGGGCGGCGGCGGTGGCCAGGCCACCGATCGCGAGGACGGTGCCGGTGCGGCGGCGGTTACGCAGCGTGATCATGAGAAATCCTTCGGCTCGGGAACGTCCGAAACCCTAGGGGCTCGCTCTGGGGCCGGTGTGAACCGATTATGAGAAGACTATGAGGACCGGACCTGAGAGTTGTCGGCCGTCGCGGCCGGCCCCTCGGGATGAGCGCTCGCGATGATCTGGTCCTCCAGCGCGACCAGCACGGCGGGGTCCTCGATGGTGGCGGGCATCTCCCACTCCTCGCCGGAGACGATCTGCCGCATGGTCTTACGCAGAATCTTGCCGGAACGGGTCTTGGGCAGCGCCTGCACCACGATGACGTCGTGCAGGGTCGCGATCGCGCCGATCTGGTCGCGGACGCGGGCGGTCAGCTCCTCGCGCAGCCGATCCGGATCGACCTGGACGGTCTGCCCGGTCGCGTCCGATTTGAGCACCACGTAGGCGATCGGGCGCTGGCCCTTGAGCTCGTCGGGGATGCCGATCACGGCGCATTCGGCGACAGCGGGATGTCCGGCCACCGCGGCCTCGATACCCCCGGCCGAGAGGCGGTGCCCGGCCATGTTGATCACGTCGTCGCTGCGGCCTAGGACGTAGAGGTAGCCGTCCTCGTCGAAATAGCCGGAGTCGCCGGTCAGGTAGTGGCCGGGAAAGGCCGACAGGTACGAGCGCACGAATCTGTCGTCGTCACCCCACAGGCCGGTGAGCGTGCCCGGGGGCAGCGGTAGGCCGATCACGATATTGCCTTCGGTGCCCGCGGCGACCGCGTCGCCCTCGAAGTCCAGTACCCGCAGCCGGTAGCCGGGCACCGGCAGCGAGGCAGAGCCGGTCTTGATCGGAAGTGGCTGCAGCCCAAGGGGATCCGCGCAGATCGGCCAGCCGGTTTCGGTCTGCCACCAGTGGTCCACCACCGGGCAGTCCGGGCGATCGGCCAGCACCACGTCGCGGGTCCACTCCAGGGTGGTGGGGTCCAGCCGCTCACCGGCGCAGAACAGCGCGCGCAGACCGGACAGGTCGTGCCGGTGGGCAGCGGCGGCGTCCGGATCGGCGCGGCGGATCGCCCGCAGTGCGGTCGGTGCGGTGAACATCACGTGCACGCCGTGCTGTTCGACCATGCGCCAGTACGCGCCCGGGTCGGGGGTGCCGATGGGTTTGCCCTCGTAGAGTACGGTCGTCGCGCCGATCAGCAGGGGTGCGTAGACGATGTAGGAGTGCCCGACCACCCAGCCGATATCGGAGGTGGTGAGCATGACCTGGCCGGGGGCCATGTCGTAGATGTATCGCATCGACCAGATCAGCGCGACCGCGTGGCCGCCGTTGTCGCGCACCACGCCCTTGGGTTTTCCGGTGGTGCCGGAGGTGTAGAGGATGTAGAGCGGATCGGTCGCCGCGACCGGAACCGGATCGGCCGGTTCGGCGCCGGCGACCATGTCCTCCCAGTCCAGCCATTGCGCGGCAACGCTTTCCGCGGAACCCGGTAGATGTTCGGTGGCGGGCTGCGGCGCCGCGAACCGCAGGATGGGGAAGTTCGGGCGCTGTTTGACCACCACGTGCCGGGGCGCGATGGTGCGGACCAGATCCAACGCCTGCAACACGATCGGCGGGTACTCGAGCCGCTTGCCCGGTTCCAGACCGCCCGAGGCGGTGACGATCAGCACCGGTTCGGCGTCGTCGATGCGGGCGGCCAGTTCGTGTGCGGCGAATCCGCCGAACACCACCGAATGCACCGCCCCGATCCGCGCGCAGGCCAGCATCGCGATGACGGCCTCCGGAATCATCGGCATATAGATGACGACCCGGTCGCCGGTGCGCACCCCCAATCGCAGCATCGCCCCGGCGAACTGCGCCACCTCGGCCAGCAGTTCGGCATAGGTGTAGACGACGGTGGCGCCCGTCATGGCGGAGTCGTAGATCAGGGCGGGTTGATCCGCGCGGCCTCCGGTGGCATCCCAGACTCGATCGGAGTTCGATCCGGTCTCGAAGAGATCACGACCCGGCTCGCCGTCTGTCGAGGGCTCTATCGGTGTGATATCGCGCACATGACGGTCCAGTGCGTTGTAGGAGGTGTTCAGGCGGGCGTCCGGGAACCAGCGGGCCGTCGGACGGGCGGTGCTGTCGACGATCTGCGTGGGGGGAACATCCCAGCTGACAGCAGTCGCGGCCGCGCCCCAGAAGTCCGACGGGTCGACCAGGCTCGTCTGGTATGTAGGCCGGTACTCCTGCTGTGCGTTCAAACCGTGTGACTCCCTGCCTCGCCTCGATGCCCGCCTCGATAGATCAGCCTGATTGTGGCAGACTTCACGCGGCGTCCGGGCGGGCGCCGCGACCTTTGATTTTGTCCAGAACAAGCTGGTCAATGTGCGGAGGTTGCCAACAGGTCACACAAGAAGTTATTGATCCGTTAGAATCGCATGTCACATATTTCGGCCGTCAAGGACGCAATTTCACGGCCTGCCGCAGATCTCGGCCCGCTGTGCCAAACGAGTCCAGCCATGCGATCGTGGAGGCTCGCTGATGGCGCATGGCTGGGGCCAGTTTGGAAAGTGAGTGAAGATGCGCGACGCCGCTAGGTCCGGCAACAAGCGTTGGGCGCTTAGCAACTGGGACCTGCGTTGGAAGGTTACGGCGGTCTTGGCCGTCCCCCTTCTCGTTGCGGTGGTGCTCGGCGCGTCGAGGATCGCGGCGCAGTTCAGCGACTCGAGTCGACTGGATGCCGCGGTGACGCACGTCGGGGCGATTCCTGCGGTGACCGGCCTCAGTGGCGCGGAGGCCACGGTGGCCAGTGAGCAGATGGCGCAGATCGGCCCGGGCCAATCGCTGGTGCAGGATGCCGATCTCACGGCGCTCGACAACGCCATCACCTCGGCGCAGAAGAACGCACCGCGCCTGGACGGCGTGCCCGGCGGGCAGGCCGCGCTCGATCAGATGATCAAGGGCGCCCAGGAGGTGCGGGCCAACGGCCACACGCCGTCCCCCTCGGTCCCCGACGCGGTCAATCACGAAGAGAGCATTCGGCAGAACAGCGTCCGGACGACAGAGCAGATCACCTCGACGGTTTCCGACCCGCAGGTGGAGCAGGCCAAGCTGCGCCTGGTCGACACCCTGAACACCCGTGCGGTGGAGGTTTCGGAGGTCGCCGCCATCTCGGAGGCGCTGCGCGGCGATTCCAAGGGCGCGCTGCGCGACTTCCAGATCGCCGCCAACACCGAGCGGCAGATGCTCTCCACCCTGGCCCACCGCTTCCCGGACGGTGATCCGACGATCACCGCACTGACTCAGCTGGTCAGCAAGCGAATCGAATTGGCGGGTAGTCCGCAGGCCGCCGTCGGCCAGATTCCGGTGGCGGACATCAAGCAGTCCCTCCAGGACAGCCTGTCGTACTACCAGAAGATCGTCGACAGCTCGACCAGTCAGATCACCGCGCGAACGAACCACCTGGCCGACGATGCCCGCACCGGCGCGATCCGGTACGCGATCATCGTGATCGCGACGATCATGGCGGCGCTGCTGCTCGCGGTCGTCATCGCGCGGTCGATGATCGTGCCGCTGCGCAAGCTGCGTCTGGCCGCGCTGCGCGTCGCCGAGCATGATCTCGGTCACGAGGTCTCCCGGCTACGTGACGGCGCATCCCCCGAGGACGTTCCGCTCGAGCCGATGCCGGTGCACACCGACGAGGAGGTCGGCCAGCTCGCCCGCGCCGTCGACGACATCCACGGCCAGGCCTTGCGCCTTGCGGCGGATCAGGCCTCGATGCGTACCCAGGTCAACGATATGTTCGAGACCCTGGCCCGACGCTCGAAATCCCTTGTCGACCATCAGCTCTCGCTCATCGAGGCGATGGAGTACGACGAGAAGGACCCGCGTCTGCTGGAGAACCTCTTCCGGCTGGACCACCTCGCCGCTCGTATGCGACGCAACGGTGACAACCTGCTGATTCTGGCCGGTACCCGGCAGCGCCGCGGCAAGTCCGCGCCGGTCGAGATCGCCGACGTGCTGCGTGCGGCCATCTCCGAGGTCGAGGACTACGAACGCGTGAAACTGGGCGCCACCCCGCGCGGCGCCATCACCGAACCCGCCGCGTCCGACCTGGCGCACCTGTTCGCCGAGTTGCTGGACAACGCGCTGCGCGCCTCGCCGCCGGAGACCGACGTCAAGTTCACCTTCGCGCAAGCGCACGATCAGGGCCTGCTGGTCGAGGTCGCCGACCGCGGTATCGGTATGCCCCCGGCCGAGATGGCCGATATCAACCGTCGTTTGGAGACGGCCGCCGAGGTCGGGCCGGACACCGCGCGGCACATGGGTCTGTTCGTGGTCGGCCGGCTCGCCGAGCGGCACGGTCTGACGGTGCGGTTGCGGCCCACCTTCGACACCGCCCGGGATCCGGGCGTCACCGTCACGGTGCATCTGCCCAAGCCGATCATCGTCGCGCCGGTCGGCGGCACGCTCGCCGTGCCGACGCAGGCCACCCCGCAGGTGCCCACGCCGTCGCAGCCGATTCCGGTGCAGCCGCAGCCGAGCACTCCGTCCGCCACCATGCAGACGCGCGCGGTCACCCGCACGCCGAGCGGCAACATGATGGTGACCGTGGATCCCGGTGTGAGCGGGGCGATCCCGACCGATGCCGAGGATGTCGAGGACGGCGTATCGGCCGAGGGCGTGATCGGGTCCACCCCGCCCGCGACGGCCGCCCCGAGCGGCGGCCTGCCGCAGCGTCAGCCGGCCGGCGCGGCGCCGAGCGGGCTGCCGCAGCGTCAGCCGGGAAGCGCTACGCCCGGCGGACTGCCGCAACGTCAGCCCGGTGCGGACGGTCCCACCCTGCGGCGCAGCACCGTCGACGGCGGTCCGGGTCTGCCGCAGCGCGAGCCCGGCGCCAACGGTCCGCAGATGCCTGGTGCGCAGCCCGGAGCGAATCTGCCGCAGCGTCCGAATACCGGTAGCGGACTCGCTCAGCCGCAGGCCAATCTGGCCGCGAATATGCTCAAGCGTCAGCCCGGCGCGGCGGGCCAGCCCCGCACCGGCGGTTTGCCGCAGCGTCAGCGCGGCGGTAACGGCGCGCCACCGCGTGAACCCGGCGCGGGCGGTGTGCTGCCGCCGCGCGAGGCCGCCGGACCCGGCGGTCTGCCGCAGCGCGGTATGGGAGCCGTGGGTCTGCCGCGTCGCGGAGGTCCGGCGGGGCCGGATGCACCGGGCGGGCCGACGCCACCGCAGGGGCCCGGCAGTCTGCCGGAACGTCCGGCCGCCAACCGGCAGCCGGGTCCGAGTGGTCTGCCGCGGCGGGAGCCCGGCGCCAACGGCCTGCCCCAGCGTGGACCCAACGGTTTGCCGCAGCGGGGTGGTGATGGCCCGGCCCAGCGCGATGCCGCGGGTAACGGCCTGCCGCAACGTGATCCGGCCGGAAACGGTCTGCCGCAGCGCGGTCCGGGTGGTCTGCCCCAGCGGGATGCCGCGAAGGACGGTCTGCCCCAGCGTGATACGGCGGGCAATGGTCTGCCACAGCGCGATCCGGCCGCGCCGCAGCGTGATACGCCGGGCACCGGCCTGCCGAAGCGGGATCCGCTGACCGGGGACTTCCCGCAGCGCGATGCCGCGAGCAATGCCCTGCCGCAGCGGGATTCGTCCGCCGGTGGTCTTCCGCCGCGCGAGGGTGGTCTGCCGCAACGTGAGTCGGGCGCGAACGGTCTGCCGCGGCGTCAGCTGGGCGCGAACGGTCTGCCTCAGCGTGGTCCGGGTGGTCTGCCGCAGCGGGATGCCGCGAGCAATGGTCTGCCGCAGCGGGAGAACACCGGTGGCGGCCTGCCGCAACGTGACGGCAACGGTCTGCCCAAGCGCGAGAGCCCCGGCCTGCCGCAGCGGGAGAACACGGTCGGCGGTCTGTCGAAGCGGGATCCTCTCACCGGGGATCTGCCCAAGCGTGACGACCCGCTGACCGGCGATCTGCCACAACGTGATTCGATCGGAAACGGCCTGCCCCAGCGCGATTCCGCCGGAACCGGCCTGCCGCGGCGCAGCCCGACCCCGCCTGGATTGCCGCAGCGGGAATCGGCGGAAACTGTGACGCCGCAGCGGGATTCGGGTATAACCGGTCTGCCGCAGCGCAAGCCCGGTGCCGAACTGCCGCCGCGTCCGCTGCCGACGCCCGGCCTGAGCCTGCCGCCCGCGGATCGGTCGGCCGAGAACACAGACAAGGGGGAGGACCTGGGCGAGGGCCGCGAACGCGGTCGCCACAGTTTCAAGTCCAACCCGCAGAAGACGGCCGCGTTCTTCCAGACGCGGTTGCAGCCCACCGAGGACACCCAGTCGTCGATGGCCGACAGCCCGATCTTCGCGGAGATGATGTCGGCCTGGCTGGCGGATCCGAATTCGGATCGGTCCGAGGTGGCTGCCGCCTTCGAGTCGCCGGGCGACGAGGGCTGGGAGGCCGCCCGCCGGGCGGTCGAAGCGCCCTCGGAGAAGCGCACCGCATCCGGACTGCCGCAACGCGATCCGGGTAACCGGCTCGTTCCCGGTGGTGTCGATGGCAAGGTCAACCGGGTACCGAGTAGCCGTGACCCAGATTCCATCAGGTCAAGTCTGAGTCGTCACCAGCAGGGCGTCCGGGATGGCCGCGCAATGAAGGCAATGAACCTTACCGGAGATAAAGGAGACCGATGAACCCCGATCTAGGTGGTACGAACCGTCAGCTGGACTGGCTGGTTTCGAACTTCGCCAACGAGGTTCCTGGCGTCGCTCATGCCGTGCTGGTTTCGGCGGACGGTCTGTTGATGGCCGCGAGCGCCCAGTTGCCCGTGGACCGTGCCGAACAGCTATCCGCAGTGACCGCCGGGCTGGCCAGCCTCTCGGTGGGTGTGTCCAACCTGTTCGAGGGCGGCACCGTTCTGCAGTCGGTGGTCGAGATGGAACACGGCTACCTATTGCTGATGGCCGTCGGCGACGGGTCCTATCTGGCCGTACTGACCAACACGTCGTGCGACATCGGCCAGGTCGGCTACGAAATGGCGTTGTTGGTCGAGCGGGTGGGCCAGACGGTTCAGGCGACGCCTCGCGTCACGATGGGTTCCTGATGGTGGGATGGACATAGACAACCAGCGCGTGGGGAGCGCCGAGCCGAGCCTCGTACGCCCGTACTCACTGACCGCCGGCCGTACGCGGCCGACGGTCGAGTTGGCGTTGGAGGCGCTCGTCGCAGCGCAAGCGGTCGCCTTCGAGCGGCAGTTCGAACTCACCAATATCGAGACGTCAATTGTGGAGTTGTGCAGGGAGTCGCCATCGGTTGCCGAACTGGCCGCCCGGCTGGGTATCCCGATCGGGGTGGCACGTGTTCTCGTTGCCGATCTCATCGAGGCCGGACATGTACGAGTCTCGGCGACATTGAAGGACGACTCGAGCGACGATGAACGTCGCGAGCTGATCGAAAGGGTTCTTAGTGGACTCCGGCGTATTTGATTCGACGGCCCAGGTCGATACCCGCACCAGTAAACCTACCTCGGCGAAGATCGTGGTCGCGGGCGGTTTCGGTGTGGGCAAGACGACCCTGGTCGGTGCGGTTTCGGAGATCGTTCCGCTGCGCACCGAGGCATTGGTGACCAATGCCAGTGTCGGGGTCGACAGCCTGGCCGCCGTGCCGACCAAGAACACCACAACGGTGGCGATGGACTTCGGCAGGATCAGCCTCGCCGACGACCTCGTGCTCTACCTGTTCGGTACACCGGGGCAGTACCGCTTCTGGTTCATGTGGGACGACCTGATCCGCGGCGCCATCGGCGCCGTGGTGTTGGTCGACACCCGCCGGCTGGAGGACAGTTTCGCCGCCGTCGATTATTTCGAGGCGCGGAGCCTGCCGTTCCTGGTCGCCATCAACGAATTCGATGATGCGCCCAGGTATCCGACCGAGGACATCCGGCAGGCGCTGGCGGTCCCGGCGGATGTGCCGATCATGTCGATCGACGCGCGTCGCCGCGAGCCGGTGAAGCAGGCGTTGGTCTCGGTCACCGAGTACGCGCTGCGCAAGGTCGTGCAGGGTTACTGAGCGGCCCGGCGAGACAGGGTCGCGAGCCCTGTCGGCTGGAGAAGGGCCGCCCGGCACTCCGCGGCGTGTTCCGGCGTTACGGGGTGATCACCAGTCGCACCCTTGCCGGGGATGCGCACGATCATCCGATCCGAGTGGGTCGGATGCGTCGCGTATCCCGGGCAAGGGTGCGACTGTCCATGACTCGATGAGGGCTGTGGTCCATTAACTCTCGGTGTTACGAACGCCGTGTAGCGCACCGCCCACGCCTGCGCGAACATATCCTTAACTCGATCTCGGACAACGCGATCAGGTCCACTGGGCATCATCCGAGTTCCGTTTACCCTGAATAACGCCAACTTCGAGGCCGCGGCCGGGGTTGATTCCGGACTGACGGAGCGGAGGAGCGGAGGGAAGAAGCGGCCCCTCGGGGGCTGCGGCCCGCCGCCGGAGCGGAGGCCGAAGATGCAGGAGTTGTTGGCGGAGTTGCTCGATCCCGGTTCGTTCGTGAGCTGGGATCGGCCGCCGGTAGAGGTTGCGGCGGGGCCGGAGTATCGCGAGGACTTGCGGGCGGCCGCGGAGCGGTCGGGGGTGGACGAGTCGGTGGTGACCGGCGAGGGCCGGTTGCGCGGGCGGCGGATCGCCGTGATCGCTTGTGAATTCGGGTTTCTCGCGGGGTCGATCGGGGTGGCGGCGGCCGAGCGGATCGTGCTGGCGGTGGAGAGTGCGACCGAGCTCGGGCTGCCCCTGGTGGCCTCGCCGACCTCGGGCGGGACCCGGATGCAGGAGGGCACAGTCGCTTTCGTGCAGATGGTCAAGGTCGCCGCGGCCGTGACGATGCACAAGGCGGCTGGATATCCGTATCTGGTGTATCTGCGTGATCCGACGATGGGCGGGGTGTTCGCGTCCTGGGGTTCGTTGGGGCACATGACATTCGCCGAGCCGGGTGCGTTGATCGGCTTTCTCGGGCCCAGGGTGTATCGGGCGCTGTACGGGCGGCAGTTTCCCGCTGGCGTGCAGACCGCCGAGAATCTGTATCGCAGCGGCGTGATCGACGGCGTGGTGTCGGTTCGGGTGTTCCGGCGGATCGCACATCGGGTGTTGAACGTTGTGAATAACTCCGAGCGGCAAGATATTTCGGATTCGGACGAGTCGGGCAGACTTCCGGACATTCGCCTCGCCGGAACGGATGAGGTGGAACACGCTGCCGGACAATCGAATTCACCTTCAGGACTATCGACTTGGGATTCGGTGCTGATCTCCCGCCGCCCGGGCCGTCCCGGAATACGTGAACTGTTGCGCCACGTGACGGATCGAGTTCCGTTGAGCGGCACCGGTCAAGGCGAATCGGATCGGACCGTCGTCCTCGCCCTGGCCCGCTTGCGCGGTCGATCCTGCGTGGTATTCGGCCACGATCGCGCGGGACAGACCGGTGAGAACACCATGGGCCCGGCCGCATTGCGGGAGGCGCGGCGCAGTATGCAGTTGGCCGCGGAACTGCGTCTGCCGCTGGTCCTGGTGATCGACACCACCGGTGCGGCGCTCTCGCGCGAGGCCGAGGAACGCGGGCTCGCTCCCGAAATCGCGCGCTGCCTGGCCGATCTCATCACTCTCGGCACACCCACGGTGTCGGTGTTGCTCGGACAGGGCAGTGGTGGCGGCGCGCTGGCCCTGCTCCCGGCCGACCGGGTGCTCGCCGCGACGCACGCCTGGCTCGCGCCGCTGCCGCCGGAGGGCGCCAGCGCCATCGTTTTCCGCGATACCGAGCACGCGCCCGCCCTCGCCGACGCACAACGCATCCGCGCATCCGAACTGCTGGCCGACGGTGTGGTGGATCGCATCGTGCCCGAAAAGCCGGACGCCGCGGACGAACCGGTCGATTTCGCCCGCCGCATGGTGGGCGCGATCGCCGCGGAACTGACCTGGTTGGGCGGCCGATCGGCGGACGAACTCGTGCTCGCTCGGCAGCGGCGATATCGCCGTCTCGGTTTGCGATGAGTATCCGATGTCGCACCAACACGCTCGGGAGGGTTCGTTGACGGTCGGACGAACCGCTTCTACCGTCGGATTGTGACCTATCGCAGCGAGACCAGTGCCGTCCCCTCGATCGTCCTGAACGACGGGTCCGTGATACCGAGGCTGGGCTTCGGTGTCTTCCAGGTTCCGCCGGAGGAGGCGGCCTCGGCGGTTACGACTGCGCTCGAGGCCGGATACCGCAGTATCGACACCGCGGCTGTATACGCCAACGAAGCCGGCGTGGGCGAGGCGGTGCGCAAATCCGGTCTGGACCGGGACGAGGTCTACGTCACCAGCAAGCTGTGGAATTCCGAGCAGGGCTACGACTCCACGCTGCGCGCCTTCGACACCACGATGGCCGAGCTGGACATGGATTATCTGGATCTGTACCTCATCCACTGGCCGGTGCCCGCCGCCGATCGGTACGTAGATGCGTTCCGGGCGATGCAGGAGATCAAGTCGCAGGGTCGGGTCGGATCGATCGGTGTGTCCAATTTCACTCGCGAGCATTTGGAGCGACTCATCGGCGAAACCGGGGAGATTCCGGTACTGAATCAGGTCGAGCTGCACCCCAGCCTGGCACAGCCGGAGCTGCGCGCCTTCCACGCCGAACACGGCATCTCGACCGAGGCGTGGGCCCCGCTCGGGCAGGGCTCGGAACTGAAGGATCCGACGATCGCCTCGATCGCCGCGGAGGTCGGCCGCACCCCCGCGCAGGTGATCATCCGCTGGCATCTGCAGCTGGGCAATGTGGTGATTCCCAAATCCGTGACGCCGTCCCGGATCGCGGAGAATTTCGACGTGTTCTCCTTCGAGCTGAGCTTCGAGCAGATGCAGCTCATCTCCGCGCTGGACACCGGTTCTCGCCTCGGCCCGGACCCGGACGACTTCAGCGTCGGCCTGGAGGCCTGATCACGCGCGGGCCGTCCGCTATGGCCGGCGCAGGTCGAGGTATTCCGTGAGTTCCACCGCGGCGGCGCGGCCCGCGCGATTCGCGCCGATGGTACTTGCCGACGGGCCGTAGCCGAGCAGGTGGATGCGCGGGTCGGCGGCGACCTGGGTAGCCAGGCGTCCGGTCATCGTGATGCCGCCGCCCGGCCCGCGCAGCCGCAGCGGCGCGAGATGATCGAGCGCGCTGCGGAATCCGGTGGCCCACAGGATCACGTCGGCGGGCTGGAAGGAGCCGTCCGCCCAGCGCACGCCGCCGGGTTCGATCCGGGTGAACATCGGATGCCATTCCATCGCGCCGCGCGCGCGTGCGGCGCGAATCCGGTCGTCGACCGGTAGTCCGGTCACCGATACCACCGAGCGGGGCGGTAACCCGCGCCGCACCCGATCCTCGACCATCGCCACCGCGCGCCGACCGGCCTCGCGGGTGAATTCGTCGGTGCGCCAACGCGGTTCGGTCCGCGACGTCCAGGTCGTCGTGGTCACCTGCGATATCTCGTCGAGCAACTGCACCGCCGAGATTCCGGCGCCGACGACCACCACGTGCCGGCCGGTGAACTGCTCCGCGGTCCGGTAGTCGTGGGCATGTAATTGCCGTCCGCCGAACGTTTCCGCGCCCGGATAGTAGGGAATGAACGGCTTGTCCCACGTTCCCGTCGCATTGATCAGCCCACGTAGCCGCAGCGTAGCTACGGGGGTTTCGGAAGTCATTGCCGCACCGGCTGTTTCGATCGCTGAACCGGAACTCGCGGCCGTCCGCGCCTCGGCCGCGCGAGACGCTTCGGCCGCCCAGGTGCGATCCGTCTCGGGCGATCCACCGAGAGACGGTGTGGCGCTGCGGGATCCGCCGGTCGTCTCGGCTGAGGTCCGACGTGCCCGGTCGGCTTTCCCGGCGGAAGGGGATATCGTCTCGCCGGATGCGCCCGGAACGGTCTCGGCGTGCAGGAGGCCGTCGACGGATTCGGCGGGGCAGGTGGTGGGGGTGGCGCGGTCGCACACCACGCGGACGGTGGTGGGGCGGTGCACCCGCAGGCCGAAGCGCTGTTCGTAGCGGGCGTAGTACTCGGGGACGGCGGTGGCGGCCTCGGCGTGTTCGGAACCGGGCCGCAGCACCTCGGCAAAGGCCATTCCTGGGAGGTCGTGTACGCCGTTCACGGTGGTGAGGGTGAGCGAGGGCCACCGGAACTGCCAGGCTCCGCCGGGGCCCGGTGCGTGATCGACGATGAGAAAGTCCTGTTCGGGACGCAATCCGAGGCGTCGGAGGTGATATCCGGCGGACAGTCCGGCCTGTCCGGCGCCGATCACCAGGATGTCGACATCGGCTGCGGTCACGGCCGCCACAGTACCGCGAAGTGCGTCGGGTGCGGCCGGGCAACCGCCCGCCGCATACAGTGAAGGTTGTCCGAGGCGAGACGACGCGTCCAGTCCACTACCGTACGAACCGGGGAGGCCCCTTGCTCGCAGTGAGTCGCGATGGTGACGTCGTCACCATCGAATTACAGCGTCCGGAGCGCCGCAACGCGCTCAACGAGGAATTGGTCGGGCGGCTGCGAGAGGCCGTGGTCACCGCCGCCAAGGATGCCCGGGTCATCGTGCTGACCGGCCAGGGCACGGTCTTCAGTGCCGGCGCCGATCTCAACGGGGTGTACTCGCAGACCTTCCTCGACGCCCTGATGGACATGCTGTCCACCATCGAATCCGTCCCGGTGCCGGTCATCGCCGCGCTGAACGGCCCAGCGCTCGGCGGCGGCGTGCAATTGTCGCTGGCCGCCGATCTTCGGGTGATGGCGCCCGACGCCTACATCGGTATTCCGGCCGCGAAAATCGGTGTCTCCGTGGACCGTTGGACAGTGCGTCGGTTGGCCTCGATCATCGGCGGCGGCCCCGCGCGCAGCATCCTGCTGGGCCTGGACACCGTATCGGCTTCCGACGCGTACACTTTCGGCTTCGCGAATCGGATCGGCACATTGGCCGACGCACAGGGGTGGGCGAAGTCGATCGCGGAACTGGCCCCGCTGTCGCTGCGTCACCTGAAGCTGGTGCTCAACGACGACGGCACCCGCGATCCGCAGTCATCGGCCCAGCGTGCGGCGCTCGAGGCCGCCTGGAGCAGCGCCGACGCGCAGGAGGCGCGGTTGGCTCGGCAGGAGAAGCGTCCGGCGAAATTCGAGGGGCGCTGATGAGCACCTTGACCACGATCGTGCGCCGAACCGCCCTGGGCATGGCCGGCGCGGTCGGACTGAGCTGGGTCGCGCGGGCGGTCTGGGAGATGCCCGCGACGATGGGCGCCTCGGTGTCGGCAATCGCACCGGTGGCCGCGCGGTCCGCGCGCTATCGCAACCGGCAGTTCTACAACACCGAGCCCAGTTCTCTGATGGTCCCGGGATCCGGTGTGTCGCTGATGTTCTCGGCGCTGACTCGGCGCGGTGTCGGACGCCCGCCGGGCCGGATCCCGCTGGTCACGCCGGATGTGCCCGAACAGGCGGGTGAGCTGGCGGTCACCTGGTACGGGCACGCCTCGACGCTGCTCGAGGTGGACGGATATCGGGTTCTCACCGATCCGGTGTGGAGCGAACGGGTTTCGCCGTCCGCGATCGTGGGGCCGACGCGCATGCATCCGGTGCCGGCGCCGCTGTCGGAGCTGCCGCCGGTGGATGCGATCGTCATCTCGCACGACCACTACGACCACCTGGACCGCGATACGGTCACCGCGCTGGTCGCGGCTCAGGATGCGCCCTTCGTGGTGCCGATCGGCATCGGCGCGCATCTGCGCATGTGGGCCGTTCCCGAGGATCGCATAATCGAATTGGATTGGAACGCTTCATTTTCCCTGTCCGAACCGGTCGGCGGCGGGCAGCCGGGCGAACTCGTGATCACGTGTACCGAGGCCCGGCACTTCTCCGGTCGCGGGCTGGTACGCAATACCACGCTGTGGGCCTCGTGGACGATCGCCGGACCCACCCGGCGCGCCTTTTTCGGCGGAGATACCGGGTACACCAAGGCATTCGCGGAGATCGGCGAAAGCCTGGGCCCGTTCGATCTGACGCTGTTGCCGATCGGCGCCTACGACGTGCACTGGCCCGATGTGCACATGAATCCGGAGGAGGCGGTGCGCGCACACGCCGACGTGTGCCGTGGAAATTCCGGTCACGGCCTGATCGTCCCGATTCACTGGGCAACTTTCAATCTGGCATTCCATGGCTGGTCGGAGCCGGTGCGGCGGCTGGTCGCCTCGGCCCGCGCGGCCGGAACGCCGGTATCGGTTCCGTTGCCGGGTCAACGTATCGATGCCAATGCGCTATCACCGCAGGTTCGCTGGTGGGAAGATGTGGGCTGACCAGCGATAAATCCGATGGGTGAAGGAGCGGGACGGATGAGTCTGATGGATACACTCAAGGGCTTGGTCGGCAAGGGGAAGGAGGTTGCCGCCGAGAACGCCGACAAGATTCAAGCGGCCGTGGACAAGGCCGGCGGGTTCATCGATGAGAAGACCCACGGTAAGTACTCCGATCAAATCGGCAAGGGCGCCGCGGCGTTGAAGAACGCCATTCCGGAGCAGCCCGGATCGGCCGAATCCGGGGCCGCCGCGGAAGCCGCGCCTGCGCCCCAGGCCGAAGCCGCACCCGCTGTGAAGCCGCCGGCGGAGGTGGTCGCCGAGCCTGCGCCGCCGGCCGAGCCGGAGGCGGAGGCGGCTCCGGATACCGAATCGGTGCCCGAGGCCGCGCCGCCGAGCGATACCGAGCCAGAGCCCGGCAAGGGCTGATTTCCGGTCGTCTGTCGTCGGACGGGATGTGCTGTGCTGTGTTGGTGGTCCGCACCGCCCGTCCGTCTGCGGACCCGTGTGTGCGAAACCGATCAGCAGTTATCGGCCCGTAAACTTCGACCATGGCCACCCGCCGGAATTTCGGGGGTATCGAGGTTGAGCTGAGCAACCTCGACAAGGTGCTGTATCCGTCGACCGGAACCACCAAAGGCCAGGTCATCGACTATTTCACCGCGATCGCGCCCGCGCTGCTTCCGCATATCGCCGACCGGCCGGTGACCCGCAAACGCTGGCCCAACGGCGTGGCCGAACCCGCTTTCTTCGAGAAGAATCTTGCCGAGCACGCGCCGAGGTGGCTGGACCGCCGGGCGCAGCAGCATTCGAACCGCCGGGTGGTGTATCCCGTGATCGACTCGGTCGCCGGGCTGGCCTGGCTCGGCCAGCAGGCCGCGCTGGAAATTCATGTGCCGCAATGGATTTTCGACGACGAGCGGCGGGGTCCGATCACTCGGCTGGTCTTCGATCTGGATCCCGGCCCCGGGGCCGGGCTGGCCGAGTGCGCGCTGGTCGCGATGCGGATTCGCGATACAGTCCGCGATGTCGGACTGGATGCCTATGCCGTGACCAGCGGAAGTAAGGGAATTCACGTCTACGTCCCGCTGGCGCACATGCTCGATGCCGCCGGGGCCTCCACGGTCGCCAAGCAGCTCGCGGTGGGCCTGGAGAAGTTGTATCCGGATCTGGTGACCGCGACGATGGCCAAGGCGGCCCGGCCCGGCAAGGTCTTCCTGGATTGGAGTCAGAACAATCCGTCCAAGACCACCATCGCTCCCTACTCGCTGCGCGGGCGCACTTCGCCCATGGTCGCCGCGCCGCGCGCCTGGGAGGAGATCGAAGACCGGGGCAGCTTGCGGCACTTGACGTTCGAGGAGGTGCTGATTCGGTGGTGCGAACACGGTGATCTGCTGGCGGGGTTGGACTCATCGCACCGAGCCGACACGCCCGACCCGCTGCGCACCTATCGCTCGATGCGTGATCCCGACCGGACCCCGGAACCCGTTCCGGTGCAACCACCTACGCCGGGTTCGGGTGATCGCTTCGTCGTACAGGAACATCATGCCCGGCGCCTGCATTGGGACGTGCGGCTCGAGCGTGAGGGGGTCCTCGCGTCCTGGGCGGTGCCGAAGGGGCCGCCGACCTCCGCCACGCAGAATCGGCTCGCCGTGCGGACCGAGGATCATCCGTTGGAGTACCTCGACTTTCACGGTTCGATCCCCAGCGGGCAGTACGGCGCGGGCGAGATGACGATCTGGGATTCTGGCACCTACGAGACCGAGAAGTGGCGCGAGGACGAGGTGATCGTGCATTTGCGCGGCACCCGCCTGGACGGTCGCTACGCACTGATCCGGACCAGGGGCGATCAGTGGCTCATGCATCTGATGAAGTCGAAATCTGCTGCTGCGCAGCAGCTGTCGAATGACGGCCAACGTCATGTCGCGCAGATGCCGCACGATCTGAGCCCGATGCTGGCCACTCCCGGCGACGTGGCCACCCTGGACGCGAGAGACTGGGCTTTCGAGACCAAATGGGACGGCTTCCGATTGATCGTCGAAATCGAGGACGGCGTGGTCACCGCCCGGAGCCGGGCCGGAAACGTCGTGACGGAACGGTATCCACGTCTGGCCGCGCTCGGCGAGGAACTCGCCGAGCATCGCGTGGTACTCGACGGGGAGGCGGTCGTCTTCGATGCCGACGGCATCTCGAACCTTGCCCTGTTGCAGGCGGATTCGGTACGCGCCGAATTCGTCGCCTTCGACGTGCTGTATCTGGACGGCACATCACTTGTCCGCAAACGCTTTTCGGATCGTCGCTGGGTGCTCGAGGCGCTGGCCGCCCGCTCGCCCGGGCTGCGGGTACCGCCTCCGCTGGACGGTCCTGGCGCACAGGCATTGGACTACAGCCGCGAGCACGGACTGGAGGGCGTCGTCGCGAAACGGCTGGACTCGGTCTATCTGCCGGGACACCGCGGAAAGTCCTGGGTCAAGACCCGCAACTGGCGCACTCAGCAGGTGGTCATCGGCGGCTGGCGCCGAAGTGCCGCGCGGCCGTTCGCCTCTCTGCTGGTCGGTGTGCGGCACGAGGGCGCGCTGATCTACGCCGGCCGGGTCGGCACCGGATTCGGCGAGCGGGAAATGGCGGATCTGGCCGCCCGGATGCACCGCCTGCAACGCAAGACCAGCCCGTTCGACAACGATCCGACTCCCGCCGAACGCCAGGATGCCGTCTGGGTGACTCCGAAACTCACTGGCACCGTGCGCTATATGAACTGGACCGAATCCGGCCGCCTCTGGCACCCGGACTGGCTCGGATCCGATACCTGATCAGGCATTCCCGGCCAGCAGCGGGACGATGGTGTCCACATCGGTGACGATCGCGTTGCCCTGGAAGGCGAAATCGTCCATCGCCCGGCCCATGGCCGCTTCGTCCCGGCCGCCGCAGGCATCGCCGATGACAACCGGGACGAACCCCAGATCGGTGGAGTGCGTGACGGTCGGCGCGATCCCGATCTCCAATGCGACGCCGGCGATGGCATAGGAGACGATGCCGAGGTCGCGCAGCGTCGCGGTCAGCGGCGTCCCCTCGAATGCGGACATGGTTGTCTTGTCGAAGACGATCTCGTCCGGCCCCGGACGCAATTCGGGCACCAGTTCGAAGCCCGGCGTGTCGCGCAGCAGAATCGGTTGCAGGTCCTCGACCGAATCGACGCCCTGCCACGACATCGCCATGCGCAGGGCGAACACGCCGCTCAGACGGGGTGGCAGGAACATGTGCCGCAGGAAGACGATCGGATATCCACCCTGCCGCGCGGCCTGCACCACGCGCACCACCCGCGCGACGATCGCATCGGCATGCTCGAGCTGGGACAGCACGCCCACCTGCATGTCGTAGACGATCAGCGCCATCCGGTGTGGGCTGCAGACGTCGGCGAGTCCGTCCGGGATATCGAGCCCATTGCCGTGTCGCACCGAACTCTCCTTCTGTCGCATGCATTTTGGACCCACAGTACCGGGCCTCGGCGTGTCGCGGGAAAGCTTGCCCGACCGGCCGCGGGCATCGTTGACCTGGGTATTCGGGACCGATAGCGTGCACTTTCGGTGGTGAGGTGCGGTCGGGGTGGTCGGTGCCCGCGGCCCCTCGGGTGGCGACGTGGGAGGTTACGGATGGGATTCGGCTGGCTCGCGGGTGCACACGCTTCGCGTCGACGGGCGGGCGTGGTCCTGACCGTGGCGATCGCCTTGGTGCTGGGCCTGCTGTCGGCGCAGGTGGCCCGCGGCGAGGTGCTCGCTCCGGACGTCGACCCGTTCTACAGCGCGCCCGCGGATCTGGCCGCGCATCCCGCCGGCGCGGTGCTCGGTATCCGCCCGATCGGCGTGTTCGGCCTGCCCCTTCCGGTCTCTGCCTGGCAATTGCGGTATCGCACAACGGATTCGGTGAACCGCCCGATGCTGGACGTGGCCACGGTGGTGGTGCCGACCACGTCGTGGGACAGGGGCCCGCGGCCACTGCTGAGTTATCAGGTGCCCGAAGACAGCCTCGGCACCCGGTGCGCACCGTCGTACGCGCTTTCCGGCGGGCACGATCCGGGGGTGGTGAACACACTGCTGGACGTGCCGTTCATGACCGCCGCACTGTTGCGCGGCTGGGGGTTGGTGATCAGCGATTACGAGGGCCCGTACTCGCGCTTCATGGACGGGCCGGGTGCGGGCCGGGCGGTCCTGGACGGCGTGCGTGCGGCGCTGAACTTCGCTCCCGGCGGGCTTCGTGCGACGAGTCCCGTTGGGGCATGGGGATATTCGGGTGGCGCGTTCGCCACGCTGTGGGCTGCGCAGCTGCGCGCGAGTTATGCGCCGCAGGTGCGGTTCGCGGGTATCAGCACCGGCGGTGTTCCGGCCGGCATCCCCGCGATCGCCCGGCGCGTGGACGGCGGGATACAGGCCGGGCTGGCGTTGCTGATCGTCATGGCGCTCGCCCGCAATCACCCGGAATCCGGCCTGCCGGGCATGCTCAACGATCGTGGGCGGGGGCTGCTGGCCGCGAACGCCACCGCCTGCGGATCCGAGCTGGTGCCGCGCTACGTCAACGCACATGTCGATGATTTTTCGGCCGCCCCTGAACTATTGGCCAGCAAGGAATTTCGGAGTGTCGCCGCAGCGAACGAACTGGGCGGCAACCCTCCGGACGCCCCGTTGTACACGTATCACAGCAACTCCGACGACGTGATTCCCGTGGCCGGGTTCGACTCCCTGGTCGAGCGGTACTGCGCGACGGGCGCGACCCTCACCGCGATCCATTCACCGTTCCCCACACACAACGGCGCGGCGGTCGGGGAGGCATTGGGCGGTATGAATTTCCTCGCCGACCGCTTCGCCGGGCGGCCCGTCACGCCGGGCTGCACCATTCGCTGAACTCGGTGATCACTGATTCCACTTGGTGGTGCCGGGCGCGGCGCCGAGGGTGTTGACCAGGTCGAGACCTGCGACGACCAGAGCGGGACCGCCGACGGCGATGGTGCCGACGATGCCGCCGAGCGCGGCTCCGGCCAGTACGCTCGCCACCACACCGGGGCCGCTGACGATGCCGGTCAGCCCGATCAGCGCGCCCAGGGCGGTGCCGATGAAACCGCCGATCGCGGTGGCAATGCCGAACTGGGTCGAGAATGCTTCCAGCGCACGCTGATTCTCCGTCACCGAGGCGACCGGAAGCGCCCGCGCCGGGCGGGCCGCGGTCACATCCTTCACCGCGGTCAGGTCCAATTCGTGCGAATCGGCGCTGATCCGGTGTGGCAGCGGATATTCCGTGCCGTTCTGCCGGACCGACAGCGGCAGCGTGAGGACGGTGTTGCCGTCGGTGTCGCGGATGTCGACGGTTCGTCGGTCGGCGGCCGGGCGGAACGAGCCGCCGGTGAGTGTTGTCCGCACCGTGTTGCCCACCAGTTCGGTGGTGTAATGCACCACGGGCATGGCGGGGTCGGCGTGCACGATACCGGCCCCGAGGCCGAGGGCGATGGCCACCGGTACGACGGTAGCGATGAACTTGCGCAGGAGCATTCCTGTTCCAATCTTCATCAGGGTCGTCGGAAACTCGAGCGTGCGCAGGAACGGACTCCCGCTGCTCGATGGAGTTGCGCGGGGGTCTGTGTAGCGAGATGGTAACTGCTGCACGCTCGCGCAATCCTAGAGACTTTCCGGAATACAGCCCGCGAATTTTGGGTAACACCAAGGATTTCGGCCAGGATTGGATGATTCCGGGGTGCGAAAAAGACTCCGGGTAGGTTGCGGCCCTCTGTGATTCACGCGAAACGGAGGATTCCTACCGATCGGTCCGGATGGTTTTCTACAGCGCGAGGTTGATCGCCACTGCCGCAACGCATATCGCGATCACCACAATCAGTGCGATCGCATCGCGGCGTCCCGGTGTGCTCGGATACGCGGTGAGCTGTCCGGTGCCGCCGCGCGCGGTGATCGCCTCGCCGAGTTCGCCCGCGCGGCGCGTGGACACCGCCATGGCGGCGGTCAGGATGTCCATCATCGCGTTATCGGTGGCGCGTTGCAGCAACCCGTCGTTCGGGCGGAGTTTGCGTGCTGCTCGAAGGATGCGCATCTCGTCGAGCAGCAGCGGAAGCCCGCGCAACGTCAGCGCCACCACCACGGCCCACTCGTCCACCGGTATGCGCAGCAGGCGTAGCGGCGCACCGAGTTTCGCGAGTGCGGGGGCGATCTCGCCCATCGGCGTGGTCCACGCGATCAGGAAAGAGGAGATCACCAGCAGCAGCCCGAACGTCATGGTCTGTGCGTAGTGCAGTACCGCCGCCCAGCCGGCCGGGAGGGAGATGAAGGCTCCGATGCTCAGCAGTGCCCAGAACTGCCAGGGCAGTCGCGGCAGCGTGCCCGGCGGCAGGTGCGCCACCGCGCCGACGGTGATCAGGAAAACCACCACCAGACCGAGCACCGGCCAGGACGGCTCGAACAGGACGATCAGGCTGATCAGGAAGACCGCGATCATCTTCGTGCCGGCCCACAGCCGGTGCACCGGACTCTGGACCGGAACCTCGCGCAGCAGCACCATGGTCATCGCGGGACCCCCGGAACGTCGGACGGAATGCGTTGTGTGGGAACGGTTCTCATCGGTTACCTCCGGTCGCGCCGGGCCGCTTCGGAGTCAGCCTGCTCAGGCTGCGCGCCGCGAGTCCGGGAGCCTCGACGGGTTCGGTCCTCGGCTGCACCGCGGTTTCGGGGATCAGACCGTGACGCAGGTGCACGGTCCGGTCGCAGACGCCCGCCATATCCTCCACGTCGTGCGAGATGACGATCAGCGTCAGGCCCGAATCACGCAGTCGGGCAAGAAGTTCCACTACCTCGGCGCGGCCCTGCGGATCGAGTCCGGCCAGTGGTTCGTCGAGCACCACCACCTGCGGATGGCTGGCCACGATCGCCGCGAGCACCACGCGTTTGGCCTGACCGCCGGAGAGCTCCTCGATCGAGCGTGAGGCCAGTGCGCGATCCAGGCCGACCGCGTCCAGCGCCCGGCCGACCGCGGCCGAGCCGGTGCCGCTGCCGCCCCAGTCCTCGATCTCGGCGGCCACGGTCTGCCGCTGCAGTTGCAGCCGGGAATGTTGGAAGGCCAGCGCCACCGTGCCGATCCGGGTCGAGACTCGGTGGGTGCCGACGCTTTCGTGCAGTTCGCAACGGCCGTGGCTCGGTTCGACCAGTCCGGCCATGATCCAGGCCAGGGTGGACTTGCCCGATCCGTTCCCGCCCACGATCAGTAGTGCCTCGCCCCGTCGCACGGTGAGGTCGACACCATGCAGAGCTGTTGCGGCCCAGGGAGTTCCGCGATTGTAGGTGTGGCGGACATCGCGCAGTTCCAGGATCGGCTCGCCCATCGGGCGGCGGCGTTCGTCGCGGGCGGGCCGCGGCCACGCAGGCAGCCGATCCACCTGCCGTCCGGCGGACAGATGTACCACGCGGTCCGCCGCCGCGGCATCGGCCTCGTGATGGGTGACCAGGACGACCGCCATCCCATGCCGCCGGGGCAGTTCGGCCAGCAGGGCGACCAGATCGCGGCGGCCCTCGGGATCGATCATCGAGGTGGCCTCGTCCGCGATCAGCAATGCCGGTCTGCGGGCCAGCGCCGCGGCCACGGCCAGACGCTGCTGCTGACCGCCGGAGAGCGTCGCGGTCTCGGACTTACCCATCCCGCCGAGCCCGACCTCGGCCAGCAGCGACTGCACATCGACCTGTTCGGCCAGTTCCGGCGAAAGGCCCCACACCACGTCGTCGGCGACCTGCACGCCCAGGGTCTGGCTCTCGGGCCGCTGCAGCACCAGCGCGGTCCCGCCGAGCCGGCCCAGCCCCGCCGAGCCGGGACGTTCGACGGCGCCCGAGGTGGGCGGCTGTCCGGCCAGCAGTCTGGTCAGGGTGGATTTACCCGAACCGTTGTGTCCGACGACGGCCACGAACTCCCCGACGTCCACGGTGAGCGAGACCGCGGTGAGCGCGTCGGTGCGCGCTCCCGGATAGCGGAACGACGCCTCGTGCAGGGTGACCGGCAGCGGCGCGATGGGACGGTCGTCGGGCGGGGCGTCCAGCAGATCTCGGCCGGGCAGCCAGGTCAGTCTGTCCAGAACCGAACCCAGCGCGAACCAGGAGAACACCGCGGAAGCCACCAGGCCGACGAGAATGCTGCCGCCGATATAGATCCACCACCAGCGCAGAACCTCGTCGGTGATCGATCCGAGCGCGCGGCCGAGCGGTGCGAGCTGGGGCTGTTGTTCGGCGAGGCGCTGCACGCCCTTGGACAGGTTGCGAATGGTCTCGAACATCAGGTGCCGCGCGGCGGTGAACACCAGCAGCATCCCGACCGAGAACAGCGAGTAGGCCAGCCCGGCCAGGATCGAAAGGCCGAGGACCGCGGGCAAACCGCCGCCGCGACGTTTGACGATGCCGACGATCCCGCCGATGGTCGCCATCGCCACCGTGGTGAACGCGGGTAACGTGCCCGCCACCACGAAGGTGACCAGGGTCGCCGCCACACCCGCGGTGAACAGCGCGCGCAACCGGTGCCGATGTGCGAGCAGACCCATCGGCACCGCCGCGATCAGCATCAGCGCGGTGGCGATCGGAAGGACCGTGCCGACCGTCACCAAACCGACCGTGACGCCGGCCAGGACCGCCCCGGTGGCCAATTCGATCGGGCGCAACGGCCCTTGCCCCACCCGGGGCCGTTCGCTGCCTGTGGAAAGAGCGGTCACGGATCAAGTCTGCCAGGCGCGCCTGAGCGGTGTCGGAGCGCGAGCGGCAGGAAACCTGTGCGGGGAGCCGGGTGCGCCTGTGGACGACTGGGGATGAGCGTTCGGGACGTTCCACTGGACTGTGCCCGGGCCGTTCCGCGGCGGGTCGCTCGGCTGGACGCGACAACTCGGCGAGGAAAGTATGCGTACCGGCAGCACCGGTGATCCGCTCCCGGTGCAGTGAGTTCGCGCCGGGGAACGTCGTCCGCCGTGGATGGCATGGCTGCTCGAGGCGTGGTCGCGCGCACGGCCGGTCCGGATGACGCGCAGACCTCGGGCCATTTCGAACTGCTTCGCGATGGGCTGTTTCGGCATGTGGTGCGGGTTGTCGAGTGGTTGTGCCAGGACGGGTGGATCGTGGTCGAGCCGATGGTCGGTCTTGTGGTTGCGCCCCGAATCGGGGGCCGCTGCCGAAACAGGGCCCGCGGCGATCGGCTCCGAACGGGAGGGGTCAGGGAGTGCGGGTGAGGGTGTAGTCGGTGGGGTGCAGGGTTCGGGTGCGGAGGCGATAGGCGGTGACCGTGCCGGGCCAGTTGTTGGTGATGCGGCCCGATGCGTTGCGATACCAGCTCGAACAGCTGGACCAAGGCGTGCGAAGGAGTCGGCGTTGGACATCGGCGTCGAAATCGCGGGCGGCCCGCGAGGTGACCTCGAGGGTGTGGCCGGGGTGCGCGGTCAGGTGGGTCAGCGCCTGGCGGATGTAGCGGGACTGACATTCGATCATGTACACGATCGAGCCGACGCCCAGATTGGTGTTGGGACCGTACAGCAGGAACATATTCGGGAAGCCCGGGACCGTCATACCCAGGTAGGCGCTGGCGCCCTCGGCCCAGGCATCGGCCAGGTCCAGGCCGTCGCGGCCGAGAATCCGCATGGGCCAGAGGAATTCGCTCCCCTTGAAACCGGTGCCGTAGACGATCACGTCGGCAGGGTGCTCGACGCCGTCGGCCGTGCGCACCCCCTCGGGGACGATATCGGTGATCGCGGTGGTGACCACATCGACGTTGGGCTGGACGAGTGCGGGGTAGTAGTCGTTGGAGAACAGCACCCGTTTGCACAGCACCGGATAGTCCGGGGTGAGCTTGGCGCGCAGGGCCGGATCGGCGACCTCGCGCCGCAGGGTGCGGCGGCACAGGTATGCGGCCAGCCGGCGCAGCAGTGGCAGATCGGCCAGTCCCAGGGCGAAGAACTCCAGGAAGCACCACACCCAGAGTCGTTGTGCCAAACGCAAACCCGGCACGTGGCGGAACAGCGCGTGATGGATCGGCCGATACTCCCGGTCGGAGCGGCTCACCACCCATGCCGCGGTGCGCTGGAAGACCGTCAACTGGGCCACTCGCGGCTGGATCGCCGGGATGAATTGGATGGCGCTCGCGCCCGTGCCGATCACGGCCACGCGTTTACCGGTCAGGTCGACCGTGTGATCCCACTGCGCGGAATGGAAGGACGGTCCCCGGAAGGTTTCGCGGCCCGGGATGGCGGGCAGTTGCGGCCGCGAGAGTTGACCGACCGCGGAGATCAGCACGTCAGCGGTGTATTCCGCGCCGTCGGCGGTGTGCACGCTCCAGGTTCCGGTGGATCCGTCGAAGGCGGCCTCGGTGACGTCCGCGCCGAATCGGATGTGCTCGAGCAGGCCGTTGTCGGCGGCGAAGTTCCGCAGGTAGTCCAGGATGTCGGCCGCGCCCGAATAGCGGTGCGGCCAGTCCGGTTTGGGTGCGTACGAGTACGAGTACAGCGGTGAGGGCACATCGCAGGCCGCGCCCGGATAGGTGTTCTCCCGCCATACTCCGCCCGGTTCGGCGGCCCGCTCCAGGATGGTGAAATCCTCGAAACCGTTGCGCCGCAGCTCCATCGCCATGCCGAGGCCGCCGAATCCTGCGCCGATGATGATGACCGACGGTCTCCTTGCTGACATTGTGGCGCTCCTCACAGTTGCGGGTGTAGCCTCCACTCTAAAGAGCAGGGGCGCTGGTGATCGAGATATTCGGCCATAATCGGAGTATGGCAACGGAGCAGCATCCCGCGATTCGCAATTGGGATTTCCCGCGAGGAATGGCGAGCGTGGCTCTCATGGTCGGCTACGCCCGCGAATACGGAGTGTCCGCCGAGGTCATGCTGCGCGGCACCGCCCTGACCGAGCGCACCCTCGCCGATCCGGACGCGCAGATCGATGCGCGGACCGAATTGGCGGTCATCCGCAATCTGGTGCGCGCGCTCGGCGTCGAGCGTCCGGCGCTCGGCGTGGAGGTGGGGCGTCGCTATCACATCACCACCTTCGGCATCTTCGGCTTCGCGTGCGTCAGCAGTCCGACCCTTGGCGAGACGATCGCGTTCGCGCTGCGTTACCTGGAATTGAGCTTCACCTTCTGCCTGCCGGTAACCCGTTGGGAGCCGGGGCAATTCATTGCCGACATCCACGATGAACTGGTCCCCCCGGATGTGCGGCGCTTCCTGGTGGAACGCGACGTGCTGGCCATGCACCAGGTGATGAGCGATCTGCTGGGCCGTCCGCTGACGCTGTTGCGCGCCGAATTCGATTATCCGGAGCCGGAATACGCCGACCGCCTCGCCGAGATCATCGGTGTGCGACCGCGTTTCGGGCAGCCGCAGAATCTGTTCGCACTCGATCCCGCGGTACTGGAACAGCCACTGCCACAGGCCAACGAGTACACCTGGGCGATGTGTCTGGCCCAGTGCCGGGAGTTGGTGCATCGCCGACGCGCTCGCACCGGCATCGCCGCCGAGGTGCGCGAACGTCTGGTGCCGCGCGGAGGCGTCGACGGCTACGCAGCACCCCTGGGCATCGACGCGGTCGCCCGCGATCTCAATATGAGCACCCGCACCCTGCGCCGCCATCTGGATGCCGTCGGGACCAGCTACCGCTCCCTTCTGGACGAGGTCCGCCGGACCCTGGCCGAGGAAATGCTCACCGCGACACCGCTGTCGGTCAGTGATGTCGCCATCCGCCTCGGCTACGCCGAGGCCTCCACCTTCATCTACGCCTTCAAACGCTGGACCGGGACCACTCCGGCCTCCTACCGCCGCGAACGGGTGCGCAAGTAGCCGGTTTCGGTGTGCTTCGTAGCTGGATGGCTCGTTGGCGGGCGGGAGCGGTGCGTGTATACGGCTCGTTCGCGCGGACGGGGTTATCGACCTGGAGTGATTCGCTATACGGCGGCTATCCGGCCGCCCATGGGTACCGGGCGCAGGAGGGTCGTGAGGCGGCCCTCATCGATGACATGAAACAGGAGCGCCGGGTCGGGAGCGTAATCGATAGGGACATCGCCGGGTGCGGCCACCTCCCAGGCGCCGCCGATGGTCGAGGCGACGCTCGGGGCGACGACGAGCGGTTTACCACCGAACAGTGTGGTGCCCATGGTGTGCATATGGCCGGTGAGAACGCCGAGGATACGGTGATCCGCGGCGACGATCTGCTCCAACCACTGCGGATTGGCCAAGCGGATGGGGTCCACGACCGTGCTGTACATCGGCATCGTCGGATGATGCAGCGCGATCAGCACCGCATCGCCGGGCGGGGTGGCGCGCAGCAGATCGGTGAGCCAGGCGAAGGTGTCGTCGTCGAGTTCGCCGCCCGCGATGCCGGGCACGGTGGAATCGAGCAGCGCCACTGTCAGACCGTCCAAGCGTATCGCCCGATCCATTGGCTCGGCCGAGTCCGCTTCGCCGAGCAGTATCCGGCGCAGTGCCGCACGGTCGTCGTGATTTCCGGGCAGCACCCACAGTGGGATCGTGGTCGACCGCAGGGTGGCCAGCGCCTGTTCGTACTCTTCGGGCTTGCCCGCGTCGGCGATGTCGCCGGTGAGCAGGATCGCATCGGGTTGCCGTGGCAGTGCGGCCAGATAGGCCAGCACCCGTTCGACTCTTTCGGCGTTTCTGGTCTTCAGATCGAAATGTGTATCGCTGAGCTGAGCCAACAAAATCATCGGCGGGTGCCTTCTCGTGAGATCGCGCCGTTGCGCCCGAGCGTGCCTGGACAGCACCTGATCAGGCTGGATTGCGGGTTGCCGTCGCGTCTTCATGAGACGCGCCACCGAATATAGCCGAGATGCATGACAATTCGGTCTCTGCCGGCGCCGCGGGCGGGTCACGCGTCCGCGGCGTGTGCGAGCAACGCGTCCGGGTCATCGGTGAGCCGGGTGGTGCCCGCGGTCCAGAAGTCCGGGCCCGGCGGAGCGACGAGGTCCAGGTCGGCGGGATCGCGCCACGGCGCGTCCAATCGCAACCGCCACGAATGCAGGTGGGCGCGCGAGTAGGTGCCGGACCGGTCGAACAGGGGGTCACCGGCGATCGGATGTCCGATCCAGGCCAGGTGTACCCGGATCTGGTGGCGGCGTCCGGTGATCGGGCGCACCGCGAGCACCGTGTGCGCCGCACCGCGCAGCACGGTGGTGAATTCGGTGCGGGACGGATAGTTCTTGCCCGCCAGCACATCTCGCGATGCGACGGACCAGGTGGCAATTGCCGGGCCCTCGTCGGTGCGCACGATGGTCTCGCGCGGAGCCGCGATCCGCACTCGGTTCTTGCGGCCCACACTCAGCGGCAGATCGATGACACCGCGATCGGGCAGCCCGGTGGACGCGGTGACGGCCAGATAGGACTTCTCGGCCGTACGTTTGTTGAACTGCCTGGTCAACTGGCCGTGCGCGGCGAGATCCTTGGCCAGTAGCACCAGCCCGGAGGTCACCTTGTCGATCCGGTGCACCGGATACAGCGTTTCGCCGTACTCCTCGGCGAGTCGCACGATATCGGTATCGTGCCGCTCCCCGGTCACGGAGATTCCGGCGGGTTTGTTCAGCGCCAGAATCGCCGCATCCTCCTCGAGACGGCATCGCGCGCGCAGTTCCGGCCAGTGCATACCTTCAATAGTGGCGTCCGGCATTCGACGGCCCCTGTGCGCCCCCCGCGGTGTTGCTCGTCGTGCCTGCGCGGGCTGTGTGCACGCGTGTAGTCGGGTGACGACCACAGCGGAGACGAGCACGGTCACCGCACTCGGCGGACGGGCGGGTGTGAGTGCTCGTCACCGGACACATCTCGCCGATCCGGGCTGTCGTGGCCGGTGCATATCGATCGCATCGAGGCGCTGGATGTTCGCTCGATGCGGTGCCCGGTCCGGGCCTGGGTTCTGTCTCGAAGTGCCTCGTGGCTATGCCTCGTCGAGCTGGAGGACCATGCTGCGGATAGTCGCATAGCGGCTGAGGTGTTCCCGCACATCGGCGGCGCACTGCCGCCCGAGCTCTGACTCGAACGCCGCGACGAGGGTGGCCATGTCATCCCAATCCAGCATTCCCACGATGTAGTACGGCTCGCCGACTACGGGCATCGCGTCGCGGCTGACGGTGTAGCGACGCAGGCCCGGCAGCTTGTTGGCGAGCGGGATATGTACATCCCAGTAGTGGTGTTCGAAGGCCTCGATGTCGGAGGGGGTTTCGTACATGACCAGGAATCGGGCCGCAGGCTTGGGCGGCGTCGGTGCGCTCATCGGTCGGTCTCCTCGGGTGCTTGGGGGTCCAGCCGCGTTGTTCGACCGGATCCATAGTTCCGACGAACGACACCCCACCAGATCGACAGCTCGGCATGGAATTGTGAAACCCGTGCCCACAGGCTGCGAGCGCTTCCAGCCTCGCCCCTTGCGCATCGGTCAGGTCCGCCCGCCCCATGGCTCACTTCGAGACAGAACCTAGTGGCCGAGTGTCTAGCACGTCGCGTGTTCGAGTTCGGCGAGGGCGGTGTCCAGGTGGTCGACGAGGGCGGGGAGCTCGGGGACCGAGCGTCGGCAGCCCACTATGCCCACGTCGAAACTGTCCGCGGTGCTGGTGACGGTGATATTCATGGCCTGGCCGTCGAACGGGATGGACAGCGGGTAATTGTGCTCGAGCCGGGCGCCCTGCAGATAGACGGGTTTGCGCGGGCCCGGCACGTTGGAGATGACGAGGTTGAACGGGACTCGGGGCAGGGCCTGGAAACCGGGGAGGAAGGTCAGCCCGAGCGGAGACATCAGTAGTGCGGACAGCGCCAGTGCCTGCAATCGCGGCAATTCGGTGAAGACGCGCTTGGCTTCGCGCATCGATGTGCTGATCGCGGCCAGCCGCTGTGCCGGATCCGCGATGTCGGTCCCGAGATCACACAGCAGCGCGGCGACCAGATTGCCCTCGGGTTCGGCATCGTCGGTACGGCGCAGATTCACCGGAACCATGGCCGTGAGAGGCTTGTCCGGCAAGGCATTTCGTTTCAACAGGTATTCGCGCAGAGCGGTGGCGGACAGTGTCAGGACCACATCGTTGACGGTGGCGCCGGTGGCCCGGCGCACGGCGTGGATGCGTTCCATCGGCCAGGAGCCGACGGCGATACTGCGCGCACCGCCGATCGGGACGTTGAACATCGTCGGGGGTGCGGACAACGGCAACGCCAGTTTGCCCTCGGCCAGCGCGCGCACCGCACTGCGCACGCCACCGACCTCGGTGGCCAAGCGCGGTAACGCGTGCCGCACCTGCTGCCACAGGCTCTCCGGGACATCAGGGCCGGGTTCGGGCTCGGTGCGGCTCACCGTCCACGGCGCGCGGACTCGGGTGGCGTACGGATCGTCGGTCAGGCTGCGCTGCAACAGCCGCTGCGCGGAGACGCCATCGATGAGGGCGTGGTGCATCTTGACGTAGATGGCCAGCCGATCCTGCGCCATCCCCTCGATGATCCGCCCCTCCCAGAGCGGGCGGTGTCGGTCCAGCAGGGCTCCGTGCAGATGTTCGACCAGGTCGAGCAGTTCGGCCGTGCTGCCGGGCTGGGGCAGTGCAGAGCGGCGCAGGTGGTATTCGAGATCGATCTCGCCGTGCGCCCAGACCACGCTGGAGAAGCTGCCGAGGATGCGCCGCTGTCGTCGGCGAAAGCGCGGGTGCACCGGCGTGGCGGACATCAGCTCCGCGTAGAGCGAGCGTACGAAATCCTCGCCCTGCTCAGCGGGCCGCTCGAAGATCTGCAGACTGCCCACGTGCATGGGATGTTCACGTGATTCGGCTGTGAGGAACAGAGCGTCGATCGGGTTGAGGAGTTCCATCGGATCCGCCTATACCGGGTGGGTGTAGCCCTTGTGTGTACGGTGCGGCGTCGTTGCCTCCGTCTGGACGAATGCGACCTGATCCTGCTCGACGTGCTCGGCGCGACTACAGCGCCGCCGGGTCCAGGTCCAGGGTGGTGCGGTCGAGCGAGTCGAGCAGATCGAACAGCGGTGTGGTGCGCGGAAGTTCCCAACGATAGAAATAGCGTGCCGCGACGCGTTTACCGTCGTAGAACACGCCGGAATGTCCGTGCGCGGCGATGGCCTGTTCCAGCCAGATCCAGGCCAGCACCACATGTCCGAAGGCCTCGAGGTAGGCCGCCGAATTGGCCAGCGCGATCCGCGGATCACCGGACTTCCACAGCAGTGCGGTGCTGGTCGCGATCCGCTGGGCGGCCAGGGCCAGATCGTCGCCGAAATGGCCGAGTTCGGCATCGCCGGTGGCTCCGGCGGCGGCGACGGTTTCGCCGATGGTGTCCAGCAGCAACGACAACGCGACCCCGTTGTCGGCGGTGACCGCGCGCCCGAGCAGATCCAGGCTCTGAATACCGTGTGTGCCTTCGTGAATCGGATTGAGCCGGTTGTCCCGATAGTGCTGTTCGACGTCGTAATCGCGGGTATACCCGGCGCCGCCGTGCACCTGGATCGCCAGATCGTTGGCGGCCAGGCACCACTGGCTGGGCCAGCTCTTGGCGATCGGGGTGAGCACGCGCAGCAGCGACTCCGCCCGATTGCGCTCGGAATCGGTTGTGGCACTTCGTAGATCGTCGATCAGGGTGGCGCAGAACAGTTGCAGCGCCAGGGCGCCCTCGGCATAGGACTTCTGGGCCAGCAGCATGCGGCGCACATCGGGATGGTCCACGATCGGCGCCTGTGGGCCGTCCTTTGCGCCGGTCGGGCGGCCCTGCGGGCGATTGCGGGCGTAATCCAGCGCCTTGAGGTATCCGGTGTATCCCAGGGCGGTCGCCGCGAGTCCGACGCCGAGCCGGGCCTCGTTCATCATGTGGAACATATAGGCCAGGCCGCGATGCGGCTCACCGACGAGATAGCCCACCGCGCCGGCCCGCCCGCCCGGGGTGAACGCGCCATCGCCGAAGACCGGCGCGGTGTTGACCGTGCCGCGCCAGCCCATCTTGTGATTGATCCCGGCCAGTACCACGTCGTTGCGCAGGGTGTCCGAACCATCCTCTGCCGGAAGGAATTTGGGCACGATGAACAGGGAGATGCCGCGGGTGCCCGCGGGGCCGCCCGGAATTCTGGCCAGCACCAGGTGGACGATGTTCTCCGACAGATCGTGATCGCCGCCCGAAATCCACATCTTGCGGCCGAACAGCCGGTACGTGCCGTCCTCCTGGGGTTCGGCGCGGGTGGTGATATCGGCCAGATTGGATCCGGCCTGTGGTTCGGACAATGCCATGGTGCCGAAATACCGGCCCTCGATCATCGGCGTGACGAACTGCTCGATCTGCTCGGGCGAGGCATGCGCGGCGAGCAGGTTCGCATTGCCCATGGTGAGCATCGGATAGCTGGTCGTGGCGACGTTCGCTGCGTAGAACCAGGACATACACGCGGTGAACACGGTGTGCGGCAACTGCATACCGCCGACCCGCTCACTCATTGCCGCGCCGATCATGCCCGCCTCGGCGAACGCCTTCAACGCCCGCTCGACCTCGGGGAGGACGTGCACCTTCTCCCCGTCGAAGGTGGGCTCGTGCAGATCGCTCGCGCGGTTGTGCGGGGCGAAGTATCTGGTCGCCAGCTCCTGCGCCAGTTCGAGGACCTGATCGAAGGTCTCCCGGGAGTGTTCCCGGTAGTACTCGCGCTCGTTCAGCCGCGCGGTGTCCAGCCACTCGTACAGCAGGAACTCGAGGTCCCGCGCAGACATGATGAGCGAATTCATGGACTCCACCCTTGCGATCCGCGAGCCCGCGCGCAACCCTTCCCGGATACCCGCACCCGGTGTATGAAGACGCACCCCGTACAGGGCTTGCTCGGGGTGTGGATCCGCGTTCGGGGTGCGCCGGGACGTCCGGCGAATCAGCGGTGCGCGGAGGTGAACAGCGGGGCGATGAAGCGGTGCAGCATCTGCGACTCCTCGGCCTCGTCCCGGCCCGGGACGGTCAGCAGCGAGACGATCGTGCGAGTCAGCCAGCGGGCGAGCAGCGTCGCTTCCGGGTCCGGCGCATCGCCGGTCACCGAACCGGCAATGGCCTCGATGACCTGCGAAGTCTGTGCGATTTCGATGGCCAGCCCCGCGTCCCCCGGACGGAACCAGGCGATCAGCAGCGGATCGGCGCGCACCGCCCGCAGACTGGCCAGTACGCCCGCGACCGCGCGCTCGCCCGGATCGGTGATTCCGGCGATCTCCTCGGCGACCCGCGCCCCGACGTGCCGGGCCGCACGATGTACGAAGGCCAGCTGCACCGCCTGCCGGCTGTCGAAATAGCGGTACAGCGTGGCCCGGGAACAACCCGCGGCCTTGGCGATATCGCCCATCTGCGTGGCTGCCACCCCGCGCTCGGCGAACAACCGGGCCGCGGCGTCCAGGATCCGTTCGGCGGCGCTCAACGAACGCGCCTCGCCCAGCCAATCACTCACAACTCTCCCGTCCCCGCTCGTCTCCGGCATTCGCCGCGAACGCTGTGTCGAGGATGCACCGACTCCACCTCACCGGCCTCGTGCCGATTCGCTCAGGAAGCCGGGCCGCCGACACCGAATGGCACGCTGACCGGCCAGCGCACATAACTGCCGTCGGTGTACCGCACGTCATCGATGTCGATGGTGAACTCCGGACAGCGGGCGAGCAACTCCTGCAATGCGATGGTCGCCTGCATCCGCGCCGCGGCCGCACCGAGGCAGTGGTGGTTACCGTTGCCGAAGGTCATGATGTTCCGCGGGGCCCGGGTGATGTCGAGTTCGGCTGCGTCGGGCCCGAATTCGCGCTCGTCGCGATTGGCCGAGGCGTACAGCAGCAGTACGCGACGGCCCGCGGGAATGGTGCCGCCGTCGAGTTCCACATCGCGAGTCGCGGTGCGCGCCAGGCCTTGTACCGGTGAGGTGAGCCGCAGGAATTCGTCCACCGACCCGGGAATCAGATCCGGATCCTCGATCAGCCGCCGCCGCTGCGCGGGATACTGGGTCAGCAATTGCACCGCGCCGCCGAGATTTCCGGTGGTGGTGTCGTTGCCGCCGGTGATCATGGTGAAGGCGAAGCCGAGGATCTGCAGGATCTCCCCGACATCACCGTCCGCACCCAGCCCGGAGGCCACCAGATGGGAGATGGTGTCCGCACCCGGTGCGGCACGGCGCTTCTCGATCAGTCCGGTGAAGTACTGCATGAGCTCGGTGACCGCGGCCTGTGCCTGCATGACGCCGCCGGTACCGGTGGCCGACGCCGCGACGATCGCCTCGCTCCAGCCGTCGAAGGCGGCCCGATCCGCCTCGGGCACACCGAGATAGTGCGCGACGACCATGGTCGGTAGCGGTTTGAACAGCTCCGCCGTGATGTCGCCGCCGCCCGCCGCGCGCAGCCGCTCGATCCGTTCGATGGCGAATTCTCTTACCGCCGGGCTGATTTCCTGCACCTGCCGTGGGGTGAACCCCTTCGCCACCCGACGCCGGAAGATGGTGTGATCCGGCGGATCGGTGAACACGAACGGCCGGTTCCCGCCCAGTCCGATCGCGCTCAGATCGGTGTAGTCGACCGTCAAACCCTGTGCGGAGGAGAAGGTTTCGGGATCGCGCACGGCCTCGTAGACGTCGCGATACCGGGACAGCACGTAGTAGTCCTCGTCCTCGCGCCCCTCGGGTACGACGTGATGCACCGGATCCTGCTCGCGCAGCGCGGCATACATCCCCCACGGATCGCGCCAGCTGTCCCCGGACCGGAGTTCGAAGCGTGGCTCGCGAGACAAAGTATCGCTCATGTCTCAACGGTAAGTCAGATCAGGAAAAGTGTCTATAGGCGATATCGCTGTTATTCGGTCGGCGAACTCATATTCGCTCCCGTACGATCGCGTTCGAGACCCCGGCCCGCCGGAGTCCCGAACGGCCAGCAGGAGGGGGAGGGAGTTGAGACTTCGTCTACCGGCGACCGTCCGTCAAGGCGCGGACTGGTTGCGGCGTCTGGCCGCTACCACGCCGGGGGTGATCGCCGCGGTCGCAACCGCCGCCGTCGTGCTGTGCTTGATATCGGGTCTGGTCTGCGCGAACGAGTTGAGCGACAAGACCGCTCGCCGCGACAACGCCCTGACTCGTTCGGAGCCGCTGAACAACGCGGCGCAGAGCCTGTACGTCGCGCTGTCCCAGGCCGATGCGAGTGCTGCCACCGCATTCCTGTCCGGCGGTATCGAACCGCAGCAGATCAGGTCGGAGTATCAACAGGCGCTTGCCGACGCGGCAGCCGCACTGGCCACCGCGACGGCCGGGGCGAACGATCCGCAGAGCCGCCGTATCGTCGCCAACATCTCGGCGGATCTGCCGGCCTACACCGGACTCGTCGAGTCGGCGCGGGCCAACAACCGGCAGGGCTTCCCGGTGGGCTCGGCCTATCTGCGCGAAGCCTCGGGGCTGATGCAGAAGTCGTTGCTGCCCAGCGCAGCTCAGCTCGCCACCGAACGTGCGGCCGCCCTGCGCGCGGATCAGCGCGCGATCACCGGGCCGCCGTGGCTTGCGACCGTACTGCTGCTGGTGGTGCTCGCGGGTGCGGGCGTGGCGTCGCGAATTCTGTTGCGGCGCACGAACCGGCTGTTCAATCTCGGCATCGTCGCCGCCGCGGGCGCGGCGCTGGTGGCGCTGGTGTGGATCGTGGTCGCGACGATCACCTCGGCCGGTGCGATCGATACCGGCGCGGGCGGGCCGACCACGCGTTCGGAGAATCTCGCGCAGGCGCGCATTCTGGGACAGCAGGCCCGCACCGACGAAATGCTCGAATTGATCACCCGCGGCGACACCACCGGCACCGAGGCCGATTTCTCGGCCAAGACCGGTCAGCTGCGCGATCGCCTGTCCGGAGTGGTTCCGTCCGATTCGCCGGTGCTGCGGCAGTTCTCGCAGTGGCTGGCGGGCCATCGCGCACAGGTCGGGTACTACGACGCCGCGAACTATCCCGCCGCGGTGGAACAGGCGATCGGCACCGCGCCGGCCGACTCCTCCGAGACCTTCACCGCCCTGGATGGTTCGGTGCGCGGCGACCTCGCGCAGACCCGGGTTCAGGTGCGCGAGCAGATCGCCTCGGCTGGTGACAGCTGGATCGGCGGCGCCGCGGGCACACTGGTGTTACTGGTGTTCGCGGCCGGTGCCGCGGTCATCGGACTCTGGCCGCGGCTGAAGGAGTTCCAGTGAGGCGCACCCGATTGTTGCGAGCGCTGGTCGTCCTGGCGACGACCGCGCTGCTGGCGGGCTGCGGGGCCGATGCGGCCGTGCCGGTGTCCACGCCGGTCCCGCCGGTTCGGCCGCTGCCGCCCGATTCCCGGACGATCACGCCCAGTGCGACGCCCGCCGCCCAGTGCGGCGACGCCACCACCAGCCTGACGCCGAGTTCCGGTGGGTTCGCGGCGGATTCGACGATGGCGCGGCTCAGGGCGAAGGGACGCCTGACGGTCGGTGTGGACCAGAACACCTATCTGTTCGGGTTCCGCGATCCGTCCACCGGACAGCTGGAGGGTTTCGACATCGATCTGGCGCGGGAGATCGCCCGCGACCTGTTCGGCGACCCGAGCCGGATCGAACTGCGCTCGGTCTCCACCGCCGAGCGGGTGCCGGTGCTGACGGACCACCGGGTGGACATGGTGGTGCGCACCTTCTCGGTAACCTGTGATCGTCGTCGTGAGGTGGCCTTCTCGAGTACGTATTTCACTGCCGCGCAACGCATCCTGGCGACCAAGACTTCCGGTATCCGATCCGCGGCCGATCTGGACGGCAAGCGGGTGTGCGTCACGGTGGGCGCGGATTCGGCCGATCGGCTGTTCGCCCTGAATCTGCCGCACCCGCCGACGGTGCTGGGCGTGACGAACTGGACCGACTGCCTGGTCGCGCTGCAGCAGGGGCAGGTGGACGCGGTCAGCACCGACGAGCCGATTCTGGCCGGCCTGGCCGCACAGGACGCCAATCTCCAGGTGGTCGGCGGTCCGCTCGGATACGAGAATTACGCGGTCGGCTTGCCGCACGGCCAGGACGATATGGTCCGGTTCGTCAACGGTGTCCTGGATCGCATTCGCGCCGACGGCACCTGGCAGCGGCTGTACAACGCCAGCCTGAGTCCGCTCGGCCCCTCGACCGGACCCCCGGCCCCGCATTACAGCGGGTGAGGTCGTCGATGCACGCGCTCACCGCCCTCGAGATCGACAACGAACTGGCCTCGCGCGGCCGGGAGATCGATGCGGTCACCGCGACGCTGCTGGAACTGGATCGGCATCCCGGACTGCTCCTGCTGCGCGGATTCCCGCCTACCGGCGTCACCGCACGACAGTGGCGTCCGATCGAGGAGCTGCTGGATCTGATGTGGGAGGATTTCGGCCGCGTCCAGGCGATTCTGGATCAGGCGCGGGTCGTGCGGGCGCGGCGCACCAAACTTTCCGACGCCGATCGCGCCGAACTCACCAGACTGCTGCGTGATCGTCCGCACGAGGCGACGCGGACCGCTATCCCGATGGCGCAGCGCTCGTTGACCGGACCCGGCGAGCAGGTGCTGTTCGTGGGCATCGCGGACACGCTGGATCGGATGCGCACCGCATTCCCGCAGATCGCCCGGTTCCTCGATGCCGTGGACGCGGCCAACACCCGAGTGCTCGAGGCGCTGAATCCGGTGCAGGCCGAATTGACGCGGCTCGGCGGCGTCACCCCGGAGTTGCGCGAGATCGCCGAGACGGTCACCGATATGCTCCGCCACTCCGCGACCGACCCACTGGCCTCGAGTGCGGCCGAAACCGATTCTCGCGTGGCGGAATTGACGCGCCGCCTGGAGCGCGAATCGCAGGATCTGGCCGAACTGCGGGTGCTGAGCGCGCAGTGGGCGACGGCGATTGCGCAGACCCGCGACCGGCTCGCGGCGATCGGCAAGGTGATCGACCGCGCCGCACTCGCGCGGGAGCAGGTGCAGGAGAAGATCCACACCGCACCTCTGCCCGTCCATCGCGACGAGACCGGGCCGCTGCGGCGCGAACTCGACGCCCTCGCCGACCGTCCCCCGGACGCGCGCGCCGCCTTGGCCCTGCGGGAATTGCGTCACCGGATCGCCGCGACGCACGTCCGCGCCGAACAAGCGCTCGAACTGGCCCAGGGCCTGCTGGACCGCCGCGCCGAACTACGCGGCCGATTGGCGGCCTACCAGGCCAAGGCGGCTCGCCTCGGGGTGAGCGAGGAACAGAATGTCCTGTCCGCCAACCGAATCGCCACGGGCCTGCTCGGCCGCGTCCCGTGCGATCTGGCGGCGGTCACCCGGGCGATCACGGACTATCAGCAGGTCGTCGCGGAAGTGTCGGGGAGGCGGGGATGAGTGGTACGGCGGGAACGGGCGGGCAGTGCGCCGAACCCGGATGCACCGGGACGATCGTCGACGGGTACTGCGCTACCTGCGGTACGGCGCCGCAGGTACCCGCGCCGTCCGCCAACGCTGCGTCGAACGGTGGTCGATGCGGTGAACCCGGTTGCGGCGGAACGATTTCCCGTGGTTTCTGCGGTACCTGCGGGGCCGCTCCGGTTTCGGCGGGCCATGCCGCGGGCGGGTCGGCGGACGGATCGCCGTGCGGTGAACCCGGTTGTGCCGGGACGATTTTCGATGGCTATTGCGATAGGTGCGGGACCGCTCCCGCGGCGGTGCCGCCGGGAACATCCGGTGCCGCGGCGGGAGAAAGTCCGCCGCCGGGGACGCAGCCGGTCGCGACCGTAGGGGCGGCCCGCGGCGAAACTCGCTCGGCGCGGGCGCGGTCCACGTCGTCGCGATCGCGACGCGGGAGACTCGGGGCAGGGATGGTCGAGGTGCCCCGGGTCGCGCGGGTGGATCCGGCGAGTGCGGTGCTGACCGATCCGAGTGTTCCGGAGAACAAGAGATTCTGCGCGAATTGTGAACGGCCGGTGGGACGTTCGCGGGACAATGCGCCGGGGCGAGCCGAAGGCTTCTGCCCGCACTGCGGCGGCCGGTTCTCCTTCACGCCCAAGCTGGTTCGCGGTGAACTGGTCGGTGGGCAGTACGAGGTGGTCGGGCCGATCGCGCACGGTGGGCTGGGTTGGCTGTATCTGGCCGTGGACCGCAATGTCAACGATCGCTGGGTGGTGCTCAAAGGCCTGCTGAACACCGCTGACCCGGCGGCGATGGCCGCGGCGGTGGCCGAGCGCCGTTTCCTGGCTCAGGTCGAACACCCCAACATCGTCAAGATCTTCAACTTCGTCGAACATGCCGGGGCGGACGGCATTCCGGTCGGCTACATCGTGATGGAATACGTCGGCGGAACCTCGCTGAAGCAGGTGTTGCGCCGTCATCGCGACAGCACCGGCGCGCATTTACCGCCCGCGCAGGCGATCGCGTACGTCCTGGAGATGCTGCCCGCGCTGGGATATCTGCATTCGCTGGGGCTGGCCTACTGTGATTTCAAGCCGGACAACGTGATGCAGTCCGATGAACAGCTCGAGCTGATCGATCTCGGCGCGGTCATCGCGATGGACGATCAGGACAGTCCGATCTACGGCACGGCCGGATATCAGGCCCCCGAGATCGCGGAGACGGGCCCCACCGCGGCGACCGAGGTGTACACCGTGGGACGCACGCTGGCGGTGCTGGTGCTGCCGCTGCCCGAGCGCGACGGCCACTTCGCCGAACTTCCCGGCCCGGCAACCGAACCGGTTCTGGCGCAACATGATTCGCTGCACCGATTCCTGCTACGCGCCACCGACGCAGATCCCGCCGCGCGCTTCGCCTCGATGGAGGAGATGGCCGATCAGCTGACCGGTGTACTGCGTACGGTGCTCTCGGTCCAGGACGACGTACCGCATCCGGGGCTGTCGGTGAATTTCGGTCCGCCGCGCGGCGTATTCGGCGCGGGAGCCCCGGTACCCGACAATGCGGCGAACGCGCCGGTCCGGCTCGAGCCGCGGGATATCGTCGCCGCGCTGCCGGTGCCGCTGGTCGATCCCGCCGACACCGGCGCGGGGTTGCTGGCCACGACCAGCGGTACCAGTCCGGCCGAGCTCGAACCGGCATTCGCGGCGGGGCTGCGCGCGGTGGTCACCGGGGCGGCCGAGTCGGTGGAGATTCCGCTGCGGCTGATCCGCGCGGCCCTGGAGACGGGCGATGCCGTCGACGCCCAGCGCCGGATCGACGAGTTGGCCGCAACTCTCGGCGAGGACTGGCGGCTGACCTGGTATCGCGGGCTGGCCCGGCTGCTGGTCCGCGAATTCGACTCGGCCGCTGCGGAATTCGACGCCGTGTACGCCGCGCTGCCGGGTGAGGCGGCCGCGCAGCTGGCACTCGCGGTGGCGGCGGAACTGTCGGCCGGCCTGCCGGGCGCCGATCCGGATATCGAATTGAGCAGGGCCACAAGATATTACGACATGGTGTGGCGAACCGATCGAAGGTTCGTGAGCGCGGCCTTCGGTCTGGCCCGGCTGCGGCGTGCGGCCCGGGATCACGCGGGCGCGGTCGCGGTACTGGATCAGGTCGACCCGGCCTCGGCGCGACACACCGAGGCCGCGATCACCGCGGTGGAGGTCCTGTTGGCGGGCCGGAGCCCGGCCGAAATCACCGAAGAGCTGTTGCGCGAGGGCGGCAGCCGGATCGAAAGGCTCGTCATCGAATCGAAACATCGTGCCGCGCAAGTTCGCCGGGTTGTGCTGGACGCCGCCCTGACCTGGCTTTCCGCCGGCCATGCCGCGACCGGGTCCGAACCTCTCCTCGGCCGCGATCTGGATCTCGCCGGGGTGCGCTCGGGTCTGGAGAGCTGCTATCGCGATCTCGCCCGGGACGCCGGAGATCTGTGGGGCCGAATCGAACTGGTCGACCATGCCAACCGGATCCGCCCAAGGACGATGCTGTGAGCGCCGCCGTGGATCGGCACTGCCCGACATGCCGGGCCGGCATCGGCGCCGCCGACCGCTTCTGCGAGCAGTGCGGGCACGAACTGGCCATCACCCGCGCGGTGCTGCCGGACGTCACCATCGATCCGGCGGCGGTCTGCGAGGACTGCGGCGCGGCGGATTTCGACGCCGACGGCTACTGCGCGGCCTGCGGCGGGTTGCGTCGCCCGCCCGACCGGAGCGAGGCCGACCTCGGTGCGGTGCAACTGATCACCGATCGCGGACTCGTGCACGCCCGCAACGAGGACGCGGTCGCCGCGGCGCTGCTGGACGACACTTCCGGGCCGACGATCGTGATCGCCGTGTGCGATGGGGTGTCCACCTCCGAGGATCCACACCTGGCGGCGCGGGCCGGTGCACGCGGCGGGGTGGACGCCTGCCTGTCCGCGCTGGCCGCCGACCGCACCACCACCGACGCGGTGATGGCCGGTCTGGAGGCCGCGTTCCAGGCCGTGCGGGATGTGTCCACCGGTGCGGGCCACTCCCCGTCCTGCACCTACGTGGCCGCGGTGCTGCGCGCCTGCGGCGAAGGCGAATTCGAGATCACGGTCGCGAATGTCGGTGACAGCCGGGCATATTGGCTGTGCCCGGACGAGGCGCACGGTACGCCACCCTCGCAGCGGCTGACCATCGACGATTCCTGGGCGCAGGCGCTGGTCGACGCGCGCGTGATGGACGAGGAGTCGGCCATGCAGGATCCGCGCGCGCACGCGCTGGTGCGCTGGCTGGGTGCGGATTCCGAGCACAAGGCCGCCGATACCCGGGTGCGGTCGGTGCGGGTGCGCGGTCCCGGACTGCTGCTGCTGTGTAGCGACGGGCTGTGGAACTACCTGTCCGATCCGGCGGGCATCGCCTCGGTCGCCACCGCGACGGCGACGCAGGCGACCGAGTCCGCCCGCGAGCTGGTCGAATACGCCATGGCCGCCGGTGGCGGTGACAACATCACCGTCGCGCTGGCGCCGGTCGGCATGCCGTGGGGGCGGGGAGGCGAGGAATGAGTTCACCTGCGGTGGGGGGTATTTCGGTCGTCGTCGACCAGAATCAATATCTGGCCGAGGGCGCGGACACCGTGGACGCGGTCGTCACGGTGGAGGCGGGCGCGCAGTTCGCGGTGGCCGCACCGGCACGCGAGCGCGTGGAGATCATCATCATCGACTGTTCCGGATCGATGGCGGCCGGTGACCGGTTCGCCGGGGCCCGCGCGGCCACCCTCGCGGCGCTGGACGAGATGCCCGACGGCACCCTTTTCGCCATCGTGAAGGGCACCCACCTGGGCGAGGTGGTCTTCCCCGCGCACGGCCCGCTGCGGCGCGCCGATCCCGAATCACGCACCGCCGCACGGCATGCCCTGGACACGTTGCGCCCCTACGGCGGTACCGCGATGGGGATGTGGCTGGGGGTGGCGCGCCAGGTCGCCGGGCAGTATCCCGGCGCGATGGCCCATGCCATCCTGCTCACCGACGGCAAGAACGAGCACGAGGAACCCGCCCATCTGCTCGATGAGATCCGGCAGTCGGCGGGGCTGTTCACCTGTGACTGCCGCGGCGTGGGCACCAATTATGTGGTGGCGGAACTGCGTACCGTCGCCTCCGGGCTGCTCGGCTCGGTCGACGTGGTGAAACGGGGTTCGGAGCTGACCGCCGACTTCCAGGCGCTCACCCGCGCGTCGATGGGCCGCACGATTCCCGAACTGACCCTGCGGGTCTGGACGCCCGTGGGCGCCGCGGTTCGATTCGTCAAGCAGGTCGCGCCCACCATCGAGGATATTTCCGGTCGGCGTCGCGAGACCGCCGCGCAGATCGGCGACTATCCGCTGGGCTCGTGGGGCGCCGAGGAGCGCGACTATCACGTGCAGGTCCGTCTCGATCCGGGCGCGCCCGGCCGAGAGAAGCTGGCCGCCCGGATCAGTGTGGTCGCCGGGAACGAGGTGGTGGGCCAGGGGCTGGTGAAGGCGGTGTGGACCACCGACAGCGAGTTGTCGGCCCGGATCAGCCGCCGCGTCGCGCATTACACCGGTCAGGCCGAACTCGCCGAGGCGGTGCAGGAGGGGCTCACCGCCCGCAAACAGGGCGATGTGCATGCCGCGACGGCCAAGTTGCAGCGAGCGGTGGAACTGGCCGCCGAGTCCGGAAACGACGGCACCGCCAAACTGTTGCGCAATGTCGTCGAGGTGGACGACCACACCGGCACGGTCCGGCTGCGGCACGATGTCGACACCTTCGACGAGATGGCGTTGGACGCGCGTTCGACCAGGACCGCCCGGGTACGGAAGGAGTCCTAGTGCTCACCTGTCCCGATGGTCACCCATCGGCCGCCACCGATTACTGCGACGTCTGCGGGGCGGCCATGAGCAGCGGCCCGGCCCCGGTTCGGCCGGCCGCGGCGCCGCTGCCGTGCCCGTCATGCGGTGCGCCGATCTCGGCGCGGTTCTGCGAAGTGTGCGGCCATGACTCGGCACTGCCCGCGGCCGCATCGTTTCCGGCGCAGGCCGATCCCGCCGCCGCGGTGTCCGAATCTGCGGCGCCGACAGTCGAATTCGGTAAGTCTGCTCCGAACAGCGCTGCGGGAGAATTGATCTGGGTGGCGACAGTCGTGGCCGACGGCGATCTCTACCAGCGGATGTTGTCCCGCAAAGGTCCGGACGCCGAGCGGGTGGAATTTCCCGGCTATTATCCGGAGCGCCGGATTCCGTTGCGGGGCAGCGATTTCCTGATCGGCAAGCGCAGTGTGTCGCAGGGTGTGCTACCCGATATCGATCTCGGTATCGCCCCGGTGGACATCGGCGTATCCCGGTCGCACGCGCGGATCCACATCGACCGCGACGTTCTCACCGTCACGGACCTGGGCTCCACGAACGGGACCAGTCTGAACGGCATCGACGATCTGATCCCGCCCGGTACGCCGGTTCCGCTGCACAGCGGCGATCGGATCCACGTCGGCGGATGGACCACCATCACCGTGACCTACGAATCCGCCTGAACGGGCCGGAATCCGGCCCTCGGCAGCGGCGGCATGCAGATATGCCCGACAATCTGCTTGTCCGATCCGACGAAATCGCCCGATTTCATTCATGAGAGCGGACAATCTGGGTGTTACCGCTCACATTTACACTGCCCCGATCAGGTAGTACAAGGAGCAGCACATGCCAGCCAGTCCAGTCATGCCCAGTCTTTTCCTGCGCATCTCATCAGGCCAGCGCGAATTCTTCCGGCGCAAACCCATCGATCAGATCGAGGAGCACGACTCCGGTGGCTTGAAACGGGTCCTGGGCCTGTGGCAGCTGACCACGATCGGCATCGGCGGCATCATCGGCGCGGGGATCTTCAGTCTCGCGGGCGAGGTCGCGAACAAGAATGCCGGACCGGCGGTGCTGGTCTCCTTTCTCATCGCCGGTGTCGCGAGTGCGGCCGCGGCGCTGTCCTATGCCGAGTTCGCGGGCCTGATCCCGAAGGCCGGTTCGGCGTACACCTACGGGTATGCGGTACTGGGTGAGCCGGTCGGCTGGTTCATCGGCTGGGATCTGCTGCTCGAATACACCGCCATCGTCGCGGTGGTCGCGATCGGCATCTCCGGCTATATCGAATATCTGCTCGAACAGCTGAATCTGCATCTGCCGGTGTGGATGCTCGGTGCGCCGGGCACCGGTGCGGGACACAAGGTGGATCTGTTCGCCGCGTTGCTGTGCCTGCTCATCGCCCTGCTGCTGAATCTGGGCATGAGGGCGGCGGCGCGATTCGAGGCGGCCGTGGTCGCCATCAAGATCGTGGTCGTCCTGATCGTGATCGTGGTGGGCTTCTTCTACATCAAGTCCGGCAACTATCACCCGTACTTCCCGTTCGGCTTCGGCGGTGCGGTGACCGGGGCCTCGACGGTGTTCTTCGCGGTGTTCGGCTACGACGCGATGTCCACCGCCGCCGAGGAGTCCGTCGATGCCAAACGGCATCTGCCCAAGGCGATCCTGTATTCACTCGCCATCGCGATGGTGCTGTACGTGCTGGTCTGCCTGGTGCTCACCGGTATGCAGCACTACAGCGAGATCAATCCCAAGAGCGGGTTGTCCACGGCGTTCAAGTCCGTGGGACTGCCGGGTCTGGGCAGTCTGATCGCGGCGGGCGCGATCATCGGCATCACGACGGTGCTGTTCACCTTCATGCTGGGCGTCACCCGGATCTGGTTCTCGATGAGCCGGGATGGCCTGCTGCCCAAATGGTTCGCCAAGACCCATCCGACCCGGCACGTGCCGACCCGGATCACCTGGATCGCGGGCGCGGTGTCCGCGGCCATCGCCGGATTCATGCCGATCGGCTCGGCGGCCGAGCTGACCAACATCGGCATTCTGCTGGCCTTCGTGGTGGTGTGCGCGGCGGTGATCGTATTGCGTTACCGCTCACCCGAATTGCCCCGTTCGTTCCGGACCCCGCTGATGCCGGTGGTTCCGCTGGTCGGCATCGGCTTCTCGATCTGGTTGATCACCTTCCTGCAGCCGATCACCTGGTTGCGGTTCGCGATCTGGTTCGTGCTCGGCATGATCATCTACTTCGGTTACAGCAGAAGGCATTCGCTGCTGGCGACCGGGCCTCGCCCGGATGCGAGTGAAACCGCGAACGCCTGATCGCGCGAGCGGCCCATCGAGCGAATTCCGCTCGTCCGACGGGCCCTTCGCATCGCGGAGGCCGGCAGGCGCAACGCCGGCGCACCCGGATCGGCGCCGGACAGGGCGCCGATCCGGGCGGCGCCCTGGCCGGTGCGATCGCGATCACCGACCGGCGAGCTCGAGCGGGCTCAACCGCCGATCCGGTCCGGGTGAGCAGCGACGGTGCGGATCCCGGTAAGCGCCGTACCGCGGTCGGATACGTCGCCCCGAAATCGGGCCGCTGCTACGCGGGGCAGCGGCCGAGCTACCGTGTTGTCTTCGGTTGTCTGCGGCTGCTCACTCCCAAAGCGACGATCAGCAGCGCCGCGCCGCACCACCCGGCCGACGAGAGACGTTCGCCGAGAACGAATACTGACAGCAGGGCTGCGGTCAGCGGTTCCAGGAGCGCCGCGATGGCAGCGAAAATCGGTGCGGCAGTGCGTAATCCGCGGAAGTAGGCGGTGTAGGCAACAACGGTGGGTACGGTACCCAGGTAGGCCGCCGTGGCCAGGGGTGCGGGCCGAAGAGGCAGCGCCATGCCGCTGGCCAGGGCGATGGGTGTGAGCAGCAGGCCGCCGGTGAGCATGCCGAAGGCGGTGGTGCGCAACGGGTCCAGGCCCTCGATCGTCCGCGCGGTGAGCAGGGTGAGGGTCGCGAATCCGGCGGCGGCGAGCAGAGCGAAGCAGATGCCCGCGGCGAGTCGCCATCCGGTCGTGACGCCGTCCGGTGACCAGGTGAGCAGAATCAGTCCCGTGACCGCCGCTGCGATCGCGGCGAGCGTCGCGGTATCGGGTCTGCGCCGGGTCCGCGTCATGCCGCCGAGGGCGACGAAGACGGGCAGCGTCCCGATCGTGGCCATCGTCGCGATGCTCACCGAAATATATTGCACCGCAAGAAAATAGCTGCCTTGGAAGGATCCCAGCAGGCCGCCGGTGAGCAGGATCCGGCCGGCCGCGGCACGGGTGCGCGGCAGGCCGCGCAACCCGCCGGAGAAGGCCAGCAGGGCGATCGCGAGACCGCCGCCGATGAGCAGCCGGTAGGCCGCGACGGACAGCGGTGACAGATGTGCCTCGCGGGCGAGGATGGAGCCGGACAGCCCTCCTGTGCCCCAGAGGATTCCGGCCGAGATGAGAGTCAGTGCGGATCGGTCGCGCGCGGGCGCGACGATGTCGGCGGACATGGTTGTTGGTACTCCTGCGTCGAAGAGGAAGGAAGGACGACGACGCGAGGCAGTTGCCGACGATGTTCGTACCGGGAGACGGGTACCCGAACTCAACCGAGCGGCTGACGCCACCCGGCCCGTGAAACCACCTCGCTCAGGAGGCGGGCGGCGGAGTGACGGTGAAAATTCGGTGCATGGCCGAGATACTACCGGGCGTCCGGCTGCGTCCGGTATGCGTAGCGTAATTCCGGCGTGTCCAATTGGACACGCCGCGCGCATCGAGCGGTTTCGTAGTTACGCCCGTGTAAGACTGGCAATCGCACAGTTTTACTCCTCACTACGGGAGGACCGTCCATGACGAATTCTGTTGCATCACTGGATCTGCCTCGTCCCCTGGTCATCACATTGGGGAATCTGAAGGGCGGTGTCGGGAAGACCACTTCCGCGTTCTTTCTGGCCGCCTATTTCGCTCGGGTACACGAATTGCGCGTCCTGGTGATCGATGCCGATCCGCTCAGCCAGACCGGATATTCCTGGCATCGCAGGCTGGTCCGGGCCGAGGTGGACATCCCGTTCACGCTCATCGCATTTCCGTCCAGACACGTCGGCGACTGCATCGCCGACAATTCCGCCGACTACGACGTCGTGATCGTGGACGCCGGAGGTGAATCGGCGGATATTTTCAAGGCGGCCATTCCCGCTACCGATGAGCTCGTCCTGTTGACGAGCGTGAGCCCCTCGGAGGTGAAGCGAGTGCCCAGTACCTATCGGGCCGCCGAGGAGGCGGCTGCGGGCACGGACCGGGAAATCCGGGTCCGGGTCCTGATGACAAAGGTTCCGGTCACGATGAAGAACGGTGTCAACATTTCCACGGAATACCGCTCGCAGCGGGCCTGTCTGGAGGACGCCGATTATGAGGTTTTCCAAGCCTGTGTGAGCGCATGGAAGTGGTATCGCGAAGCCGCCGATGGGGAAGTCGGCGAGGGGGCGGAGAATCCACTCCAGGATCTCGGTGAATACCGACAGGTGGGCGATGAACTCGTCGCGCCCTACCGCGCCGCGCTGGGGGTGCCCGCCTGATGCCTCCGCAACGCAGAAAATCAATGATCGGCGGCGGACACGCGCAGGCGCTCAATCCGCTGGACGATTCGGCCGAGCACACACCCGCGGTCTCGCCGCTGCGCGATGCCGAATGGAATCAGCAGGGACGTTCCGGGCCGGCCCTGACGGTCGTACCGCCGTCCGGTGAACCACAGCTGGTGGATGTGCTCACGGTCCCGCTGCCCGATCCGGGCGAGGGACCACTCAGCGATGGTGAGCAGACGCAGTTGTCGGCCTGTGAATCCTCGATCGGCACCCTGCGCATGGCCTTCTGGGCGGCCGGGCGAGCGCTGCAGATCGTTCGTGACGGGCGGCTGTACCGCGATTCCTATGCCAGTTTCGACGATTATGTCGAACAGCGATGGGATATGCAGCGCTCGTACGCGCACAAACTGATTCGCGCCTGGCCGCTGGCCGCGAAACTGCATCCGCTTGCCCCGGGGATCAACGAGGGGCAGATCCGGGAATTGCTGCCGGTAGCGGCCGAGCACGGTGAGGATGCCGCGGTCACCGTCTACGCCACCCTCGCCGCGGGCGATGTGAAGATCACCGCGGGCAAACTGCGCGAAGCGGTTGCGGTGCTGCCCGGTGAATTCGATCGCGACCGGGTGGTGCAGCGCTTGCAGGCCTGGCTGCGCGGTGAGGTGGCCGAGGATCAGCGCGAACATCCGGTGGATCTGTTCAGTTCGGCCGAGACCCGGCTGGCCGCGCTGACCCGCCGGATCGTCAAGGGTTCCGGCGGCGACCCGGACGCGGCCCGTGAATTCGCCGCGAAGTTGCGCGGCCTGGCCGAGCAGATCGAACAGCAGATCAGCGCCTGAATGGTCTCCGGTAATGCCCCGTAGTGCAAAAAATGCATTACGGGGCATTGTCGTGAGATCGGTTGTTTTTCGATAATTTATCCTCTCGTTATGGTATTTCGTGCGGTTGTATTTGTAATTCCGCATTTTCCGGCGAAAGATTGCGCCTCGGATCCGCTCGACTGGACGCATCACCGTGATGTTTTTCGAATCTATTTCGAGGAGCTCGACGGAGTCACCCGCGTCATCGGGACGCGGCGTCGCACGGCCCCGATCGACCCTCGATGACAGGATCGTAAGGAGCACATCATGAGCGCAGGAAACGACGAGGTCCGATATAGCCGCCTGCTGCGGCGGGTGCTCTGGTTCGCGTTGGGAGTCGCCGCGGCAACTGTCGGAATGGTCTGGGCGACGGTGCTCACCACCGGCCAGGCAGCCGCCCAACCCCTGAACCTCCCCGGCATCGGTGTGATCGATGTACCGGACCAGGTCGCCGTCCCCGAAAACGTCGAACATGGGCTCCATCTGGCTCCGGCAGCGCCGCAGCCGAATTCGAACATCGAGCCACGGGTCGTGATCGGCGCGGCGCACATTCCCGAAATCGTGCGGTCCGCCGTCGGGCTCGCGTCTACTCCCGCGGTCGCGCACCCCGCCGCGACGCCCGTGCCCGGCGCGGTCGAGACCGAACCGGGCCTCGAAATCCTGCACTCCGCTGTCGTGGCGACACCCGCGATCGCCCATCCCGCTGTCGCGCTCGCACCGGCTCCAGCGATTGCGGGCTTTGCCGCCGCGCCCACCGTGACGACCACACCTGAACAGTCATCCCCATGGACATTCACGTTCGCCCCGGGCTCGGCCCCGGCTCCGAACTCGGCCCCGGCTCCGAACTCGGCCCCGGCTCCGAACTCGGTCCCGGCTCCGAACTCGGCCCCCGCACCCGGCGCCGCACAGCCCCAGCTGCCGGCCCTGCCGTCCGTGCTGGATATTCCACAGGTCCGGCAATTCCTGTCCGCACCTCAGTTCCGCGGTTTGACGCTGCCCGGCCTGAACCTGCCCACACCTCCGGCGCTGTCCGTACCGCAGGCGGCACCCGCGCCCCGGGAGACCGCCGGTGAACGCGCCCTCGATGCCGCTCGCTCCAAGCTCGGGTCCGCCTATCGCTACGGTTCGGCTGGTCCCAACGCCTTCGACTGCTCCGGCCTGGTGCAGTGGTCCTACCGGCAGGCCGGAGTCGCCTTGCCGCGCACCAGCTACGGCCAGCTCGACTCCGGAACCCCGGTACCGCTGAGTCAGTTGCGGCCCGGTGATGTGGTGTCGTTCTACGGCGGCGAGCATTCGGCCATCTACGAGGGCAACGGGCGAGTCATTCACGCCTCGACCGACAGCACCGGGGTGATCGAATCCCCTATCTCGCAGATGCCGGTCGCCGGCGCGCGTCGATTCTGATCGGCGGGCAACTGTGCACGTAAAGCCGGTGTGTTTCGTTCAGCCCGCGGCGAGTTCGCTGCCCGCCGCGACGACCAGCGCGTTGATCGCGGGTGGCAGGGTCTGCTCCGGATCGGGCGCGAAGCGGGGGGAGTGGTTGGAGGCCGTCCCGGCGGGCAGCGCCATCTCCCGATGCAATCCGATCCAATCCTCGGCGGTGTACCGATCCGCGGAGAATCCGCCGACGTACCAGAACACCGACGCGCAATTCGCCGCGGTGGCGAAGGCGCCGAAATCCTCACTGCCGGTGATCGGCCCGGGCAACGGGAAGGCTGGGAATCCGTTGGCGGCGAACGTTGCCAGCAGGCGGTCGGTATCGGCGACGGTATTGGTCGTCACCGGGAAGCTGTCGAATACCTCGACCACCGGATCCTTGTGCGCCCCAGCGGATTCGGCCTCCGTGGCGGCCATCCGGCGCACACCATTCAGAATCGTCTCGCGCGAGCCGGAGGTGAATGTCCGCAGGCTCAAAAGCATTTCGGCTTGTTCGGCGATCACGTTCGGGCGGTCACCGACGTGCAGCGCGGCGGGTGTGAGCACCGGTGCGGATGGCAACCCGGAATGCTGGGCGGCCAGGCCCTGCAACCGCTGCACCAGGGAGGCGGCCATGGTCAGCGGATTCACCGCGGCATGCGGCATGGAGGCGTGCCCGCCCGACCCGGTCAGCTCGATCCGGATCGAATCCGACGCCGCCATCAGCGTGCCGCCGCGGCTGAGGATCAGTCCGGCCGGAACCGGGCCGACGTGCTGACCCAGCACGATCCGCGGACGCGGGAAACGGTCCAGCAGGCCGTCGTCGAGCATGCCGCGTGCGCCGAAACCGGTCTCCTCGGCGGGCTGGAAGACCGCCACGATCGTGCCCGGCAGGTCGGACCGCTCGGCCAGGCGCGCACAGGCGCCCAACAGAGCTGTGACGTGTACGTCGTGGCCGCACGCGTGCATCACGCCCGGCGTGCGCGAGGCGTAGTCCAGTCCGGTCTCCTCCTGTACCGGCAGCGCGTCCATATCCGCGCGCAACCAGATCACCGGGCCGGGACCGCCGCCGAGCACACCGACCACACCCGTGCCGCCGACGCCCTCGGTGACCTCCCAGCCGGGCATCGCCCGCAGTTCGTTCGCGACCAGACTGGCCGTGGCGACCTCCGCGCCGGACAGTTCGGGATTCGCGTGCAGGTGCCGGTAGACCTCCAGCCAGTGCTCCTGCGCGGCGGGCATCGCCGCGACGGCGGCCAGACCGGCGCGCGCCGCGCTCTCGATATCGGCGGGGGAGGTCATCGGGCAGCTCCTTCATGGCGGGAGATCGGGCAGGGTCGCGCCCCGCGCACCCGAACCCGCCCGTCTCCGGACCGGATCCGCACGGCCGTGCGCACCACGAATATATGAGCAGCGGCGGCTTCCCGAGCGCCGAGGCGGTCACCGAGGCGAGCGATCAGACCGGCGCGCCCTGATCGACCCGCTCGTGATCGGCCAACTCGTCCTCGCTCGGGCTCGGGCAGATGCCCACGGTGCGCCAATCGGCGGCCTCCGGATTGCCCTGGTACAGCGAGATCTTGCAGTCCAGCACCGCGACGGTCTGTCGCAGCTCCTCGATCTGGGCCAGAACGTCGGCACGGGTGCGCTGGAACATCGCCAGGCGCTCCGGATAGGTCGACTCCCCGGCGCGGACGAGTTCGGCATAGCGGATCATGTCCGCCACGGACATTCCGGTGCGACGCAGCTTGCCGATCAGCGCCAGCCAGTCCATATCCCGATCGCTGAACCGGCGTTTGCCGGCGTGATCGCGGCCCACCGAATCCAGCAGCCCGATCCGCTCGTACCAGCGCAGGGTGTCGCGGGTCAGACCGGACAGTTCGGACACCTCGCCGATCGAATAACGCGCCCGCTCGTACTCGGGATCGTCCCTGTCGGTGATCCGATCCCATGCGGCCGTGCCCATATTTCTTGCCTCCGCTTCCGCTCTGCCGCGAACCTTGGTGCCGGCGTTGTTCAGGGTGTCGGAACAAGGTGTGGGTTTTGTCCACCTTCGGCTACCGGACGGTTCCGGTAGCCGTCGCAGCCCCGAACTCGTGACCCATTCTGCCCGAATTCGCCGTCGGCGGTCGGGGCCGGTGATCAGGAGCGCTTCGGGATTTCCTGCACCGCCCACTTGTTCCCGTCCGGGTCGGCGAAATAGGTGAACAAGCCCCAGCCCTCGTCCTTGACCGGCGTGGCGGCCACACCCGCGGCGGTCAACTCCTGATAGGCCTGTTCGGCGCTGGCGACGACGATCTGCATGCCGACCACGCTGCCGGGCGCGGCATCGGTGATACCCCTGCCGATGGCGATCGAACACCCCGAACCCGGCGGGGTGAGCTGTACGAAACGGATGTCCTCGGTGGGACTCTCGTCGTAGTCGGCGTTGAAGCCGATACCGGTGTAGAACTTCTTGGCGCGATCGACGTCGGTGACGGGGATGGCGACGAGCTCGATTTTCCAGTCCATGCGCACAGGATGACACCGCCCACCGACACTGTTTCGCGGCTCGCGCGGGTACCGACTCCGCACCCCTTCCAACAGGGCTGGAGGAAAAGGGCCGGACGATCGGGAAGAGTCGGCCTACGCTGAATTCATGGCCAAGGAGATCGATCGGATCCGCGCGAGATCGGCGCTCGAGACGATCAGGGAAAGTCCGCTCATCGCCGCGATCGCACTGTTGCCGGTGCTCGTGGTTCTGGGCGTCGTATGGTGGCTGACCAACTGGTTCGTAGCCCTGGTGCTGCTGATCGTGTTCGGTGTGGTCGTCGTGGTCCGCGGGCGGATCATCAGCTAGCCTCCCGTCGGCCGGCGCGGGACGTGGAAGCGCACCAGATCGCCCGTCCCGGTGTCCAGCTCGGCCCAGGTCCGATCGAATTCCAGGACCGCCAGCGCCGAGGTGGGAAATTTGCGGCTGAGCTGCGCGGCCGGTTCGGAATCGCGGTTGGCGGCCAATTCCCAAGCCGTCCACGGCATTCCGGGGGAGTGCCCGACCACGAGCAGGGTCTGCACTTCCGGATCGGTGAGCTGGATCAGCTCGATCAGCGTGCGCGGCGAAGCGTCGTAGATCGAGGATTCGTACTGCACCGGCGCGGTGACGGCGGTCGCGGCGAGCGTTTCGCGAGTGCGCACCGCGGTCGAACAGCGGACCGCATCGATCGCCGGTTGAGTCTCGCGCAGCCAGCCGCCGGCCAGGGCCGCCTCGCGCCGTCCGCGCGCCGCGAGCGGCCGATCGTGATCGACGACACGTTCGGGGTAATCGGATTTGCCGTGTCGCATCAGGATCAGGGTCCGCACCATAGCCGATACCGTATGCCGACCGGCCCGAACCGGTGCTCGGGCATGCCGGTCGAGGCGGTATTCGGGTTACCGAAACTCTGTTCCGGCACATCCTGATGAGAGAGACGTCTCACTCTCGAGGCACACTGAAGGTGGCGTCACATCCAGTGCTTACGAGCATGGGGTGCGATGCCCGTCCCGCTCCGAGCCCCGGCGCGGGTACGGCCCCATGATTGTTTTCGAGGATCTGCGAGATATGGCCTATGTGATCACGCAGCGCTGTTGCGACGACGCCAGCTGCGTACCCGAGTGCCCGGTCGATTGCATTCGTCCGACTCCGGAGCAACCCGAGTTCGCGACGACCGAGCAGCTGTACATCGACCCCGACACCTGTATCGACTGCGGTGCCTGTGTGGATGCCTGCCCGGTGGAGGCCATCTTCTCCGAGGACGATCTGAGCGCGTCCCTGGCGCGATTCGCCGAGATCAACGCCGCGTACTTCCAGCGTCATCCGCTGGAATCGAATTTCGACCCGCTGGTCACCCCGGCGCGTCCGCCGAAGGACCTCGGTACGCTGCGGGTCGCGATCGTCGGGGCCGGGCCCGCGGCCTGCTACGCCGCCGAGGAGCTGCTGCGCCGCGCGGACGTCGAGGTGGAGATGTTCGACCGCCTGCCGACCCCGTGGGGTCTGGTGCGCGCCGGGGTGGCCCCCGACCACCCGGGCACCAAGGGCGTGTCCAACATGTTCGAAAGCGCATTCCGCCGCGAGACCCTGCAGTACCACCTGAACGTCGAGGTGGGTAAGCACATCTCGCACGAGGAGCTGGTGACCCATCACCACGCGGTGATCTACGCGGTCGGCGCGTCCACGGACCGCCGCTTGGACGTGCCCGGCGAGGATCTGCCCGGCAGTCACTCCGCGACCGAGTTCGTCGCCTGGTACAACGGTCACCCCGACTACGCCGAGCGCACCTTCGACCTGTCGGGTGAGCGTGCGGTCATCGTCGGCAACGGCAACGTCGCGCTGGACGTCGCGCGCGTGCTGACCCTGGACCCGGAAACCCTCGCGAAGACCGATATCGCCGATCACGCCCTGGATGCGTTGCGGCAGAGCAACATCCGCGAGGTCGTGGTGCTGGGCCGGCGCGGGCCGCTGCAAGCCGCGTACACCTCCTCGGAATTCCTGGCCCTGGGCCATCTGCAGGGGATCGACGTCGTCATCGATCCGGCCGAGCTCGAGCTGGATCCGGAAAGTCAAGCGCTGCTGGATGATCCGGATATCGAGCCGTCGCAGCGGCTGAAATACGAACTGGCGCAGGAGTATGCGGCCAAGGCGCCGGATCCGGCCAACAAGCGCATCGTGTTCCGCTACCTGACCTCACCCACCGAAATCACCGGTGACGGTCACGTCGAGGCGGTCCAGATCGTGCACAACGAACTGGTCGTCGAGGACGGCCGGGTGGTGGCGCGGGCATCGGATCGCACCGAGACGCTGCCCGCCTCGCTGGTGCTGCGGTCGATCGGTTATCGCGGTCAGCCGGTGGGTGAGCTGCCGTTCGACGAGCGCAGCGGAACCATTCCGAACGAGCACGGCCGGGTCGTCGCGGACGGCTCGCATCTGCCCGGCATCTACGTCTCGGGCTGGATCAAGCGCGGCCCGCGCGGCATCATCGGATCCAACCGGGTGGATGCCACCGAAACCGTCGAGCAGTTGCTCGCCGATTTCACCTCCGGCAAACTCCAAGCGCCGCAAGCCGATCGGGCCGCACTGAAGACCCTGCTGGCCCAGCGTCAGCCGGATCTGGTGGACCGCGAGGGCTGGAAGGCGATCGACACCGCCGAACGCACCGCGGGCAAGTCCGGCGGCCGCCCCCGGGTCAAGCTCACCACGCGCGAGGACCTGCTCAAGGCTGCCCGGGGGTAGCACCCGTTCGGGCACCACCGAATCGACTACGCCGGAGGATCACTCGCGATCCTCCGGCGTTTTCGTGTGCCGCCGCCCTCACTCCGGCAGCGGGCCGATCCGCACGGTCGTGGTGGTCGTGCCGCCGACCACGAACCACAGCCGCAGCGCGGTGTCGCCGTTGTGATCACCCGATTCGAACCGGCTGCGCACGCTGACGTGCTGACGCGCGAGCACCGGCTCGATGTACTCGATGACGGCCCGGTGCGGGCCCGCGACGAGTTTGGGGGTATCGATCAGGTAGTGCTCCACGGCCTGCCAGTACACGCTGGTGTTGATGTGGTTGTAGAGGTCGATATCGGTGGCGCGCAACGGGAAGGGCAGATCGGTGTCCGATTCCGCCGGGGCCACGTCGGTGAGCCAGGGCCGCCAGCGCAGCCGGGTCTCGGAAGTGGTGCGCGCCAGGTGGGCCAGACCCTGATCGCTGATCCGGGTCGGCATGTTGGTCGACTCGTTGAGGTTGATCCAGAAGCCTTCGGTCTCGATCAGTCCGCCGTTGTCGCTGGTGATCCGGACTCGCATATTCGCCCAGCGCGTCGACATCGCCGAGCACCACCGCCGCAGTACCACCCGATCCGGCCACAGCACCGGCCGCACCACATCGATGACGGTGCGTCGCACGATCCACACCGGATCGGTGCGATGGAAGAAACCGCTCTCCAATTCCTCCCAGGCGACATCCTGCAGATAACGGGCGACGGTATCGAGCCGCACCCGGTTGTACGGATCCACATCACCGGTGCGGACAGGCCACGACGTGGTGAAGCCGATGCCCTCCTGCGGAAGCGGGGCGAGTGGCTGATCGAGTGACACTGGTGCTCCTCGCGCTGCACGGTGTGCCGCGTTCTCGTGCGGTGCTGCTTCTGCATGACTTTACGGTGCGGGCGGTCCGGCGTTACGCGGAGATGTCGGTACCAGCGCGTAGCATCCGTCCGTTTTGCGTGGGAATGGCGTGCTGAGGGGGCGCGGTGCGGCCGTTCGCTCGGGTACTATGCCGAACAGGTACGGGAGGGGCTACATCCAGGACCAAGCCACCCGATATCCGCTGCTGCAACGCGCCGGGGTGGACCGGATAGCGCTGACGCCGCAAATTATCGTCTTCCGGACTCGGGACGACGCTGCCGCAGGCCAACTCGTCGTCGATTCCGCCGCGCTCGGTGCTGCCGCGACTCGCGAACCAGCGGATCCCCCTGACAACGTTCCGGGTGCGGTCTGTGTGCACGACACGATCGCGCCGAACGCGGCGCAGATCCGATGCTTCGTGTCCTATCGCCGTTATGTGGCTCTGATCCTGGGGCAGAGTTTGTGGAAGACTCAGCAGGCAGCGGCGGCGCAATACGCGTTACTGGCCAATGCGCAAGCCGTGCTCGCGGATTGAGCCGCGCGTCAGTAGCCGACGTAGGAGCCACCCTGGCGAACCGCGACAACGCCCGGAACCTCGCTCAGCGAACCGTATTTGTTGATCGCGTATCTGCTGGCGGCGACGATGTTGTCGACCGGATTCATGATGTCCGTATGCCCCGGTACCGCAAAGGAATTGAAGGTGCTGTCGATGGTTTGCATGAGGCCCTTCGAGGGGTGCCCGGCGAGATAGTTGCTGTCCCACTCGTTGACGATCGAAGGGTTGCCACCCGATTCGTGCTCGATGATCGTCGCAATGGCGTTGTCGTCGATCTGATCGGCCGGAACGCCCTCTTGGATGAGGATCTCTCGGGCCTGGGCGATCCACTCGGCGACATTGCCGGACGATTTCGATTCACGGTCGCTGAACGAGGCATTGCTGTAGTGGCTGCTGCCGTTGTGCGATGACGTGCCGTTGCTGTGGGAGCTGTAATTCGTCGATTGATGATGCGGCGTCGAGGAATTCGAGGTGACCGACGCGGGGCTGGTGGTCGTCGGGACGGCGGGCGCCGGGTTGGCGCCGAGTTTCGGGTCGCCGAGGCCGGTGTATGCCGCGTCGACCTTTCCCTTCGCGGTGTTCACGGCGTTGATGAGATCGTTGGCGGCCGACTCCGCCTGGGCGAGCGCCCCCGTGATCTTGGCTTGGTGATCGGCGGCGAGCAGATCCTGGAAGCATTTCTGCCAGGTCTTCTCGCCGTCGTTCAGGCCCTGCAGTTTGTCGAAGTAGTCCTTGCGCTTGGTCGCGGTGACCACGCCGTTGTCGGCCACTTCGAACGGATCGGGGGGCGTGGCCTCCTTGTCCGCCGGATGCAGTGCCAGATCGCGGGCGTCCAGGACCGCTTTGCGGGTGTTCGTCAGGTTCTCGACGTGCGGGGTCATCGCCTGCTGCAGATCCAGCAGTGCGGCGCTCACCGCCGAGGCCCGGGTCTTCTCGGTGTCCATGCGGGTACGAGCGGCCTTGGCGGCGTTGCCGTCCCAGGTGAGATTGTTGATCGTCTTGTCCGCGTCGCCGAGGGCCTTGTCGAGGTTCGTGCTGGTGGTGTTGACCGCCGTGGCCGCGGTGGTGATCGCGGCGGGGTTCCATGCCTCGACGTTGGAAATGGTGAGGGTCATGCGTGCAGCCCGACCTTCTCCAGATCGGCGGCGAACTGTTCGTCGGTCATCGTGAGGACCTTGCCCGCGTGCTCGACCGAGTCCGCGAGTGTGGTCACGCGGTCCGAAATGCGTTGCAGGGCATTGTCTACGGATGTCTTGGTCTGCTGGCAGGTGTTCTGCCAATTGGTGCCGGGCAGGGCGGTCAAGGCGTCACCGAGTCCGGGATTCAACTTACCGATCGCGGCCGCCTCGTCGGTCAGCGCCTTGGCGAAATTGGCCAGCGCTCCGACGTCGACGTTCATCGATGGTTCCGGTGCCAAGACATCCCCCTTGCTCCGCAGTTCGGCGGGCACAAGCGTAGCAAAACCCGCTCCCGTGGACAGCTCGCTGCGAAGACCGGTTAACTTGTTCGGACAGGTGTCGGACGATCAGGAGCGATTCATGCGTGCAGCCCAGGTGAGCAAGCTCGAGGGGCCGGAGTCCATCGAGGTCGTCGATATTCCGGAACCACAGCCGTTTACCGGCGGCGTGGTGATCGACGTCCACGCCGCGGGCGTCGCCTTCCCGGATGTGTTGATGACGCGCGGGCTGTACCAGGTCAAACCGGAGCTGCCGTATGTCGTGGGCGGTGAGGTCGCCGGCGTCGTGCGGTCCGCGCCCGAGGGTGCGCACGTGCGGCCGGGTGATCGGGTGGCGGCGCTGACCATGCTCGGCAACGCCCTGGCCGAGGTCGCCGTGACACCCGCCGAGATGGTGTTCGCGCTGCCGGACAACATCCCGTTCGAGGCCGGCGCCGGAATCGTGTTCAACGATCTGACCGTGCACTTCTGCCTGCGCAATCGCGGCCGACTGGCCGCCGGGGAGTCGGTGCTGGTGCACGGTGCGGCCGGCGGCGTGGGCACCTCGACCTTGCGAATGGCCGCGGCACTGGGTGCGGGCCGGGTGATCGCGGTGGTGAGCACGCCGGAGAAGGCCGAGGTGGCGCGGGCCAACGGCGCTACCGATGTCGTGCTCGCCGACGGCTGGCTGGCCGCGGTCAAGGAGTTGACCGGTGGCCGCGGCGTCGACATCGTGCTGGACCCGGTGGGCGGCGACCGCTTCACCGACAGTGTCCGTTCACTCACCGCCGGTGGCCGCCTGCTGGTCGTCGGCTTCACCGCGGGCGAGATCCCGACGGTGAAGGTGAACCGGCTGCTGCTCAAGAACATCGAGGTGGTCGGCGCGGCCTGGGGTGAGTGGGTGGGTTCGCACCCGGGCTACCTGCAGGAACAGTGGGCCGAGGTCGGGCCGCTGCTGGCCGCGGGGAAGATCGCCCCGCCCCAGCCGGTGCTGTACCCGCTCGAGCGGGCCGCGGAAGCGGTTGCCTCCCTGGACAATCGGACCGCCACGGGCAAGATCGTCGTCACGATTCGGTGACCTGTCGGCCGGTGCCGAGTGTCCGGTCCGGATACGGGTGCTGCCCGGCTGCGAATCGTGCCCGCACGCACCTGGTCCGCGGTCGAACGCTCCGCGGTCGAAGCGGAAGGCGCCGCGCTGCTCGGATTTCTGGAGCCGGCGCTGAGCCCGAGCGTCGAAATTATCGTCTCGGAAGCCGACTCGCGGATTCGGCTCGGCACGGTCGACGGGCCGGTGTGAACGCTCAACTGTGCCGGTAGGCCGGGGCCTTACTGGTACCGGTCGGCGTGAGCGTCCGCAGCAGCGGCAGGGCCCGGCTCGGTACGACCGTGGACAGCACGATGACGCTGTGCGAGCGCACCACCGCCGCGCTGCGGTCGATACTCAGCAGCACCGACTGCAACCCGGCATGCGAATCGGCCCCGATGCGGCACAGCACATCCTGCGAGCCGGTGGTGGCGTACGCCTCCAGCACGCCCGCGATCGCCTCCAGATCGGCGGCGACCGCGTCCAGGGCGCCCTGGGCGATCTCCAGCGTGACGAACGCCTGTACGTCGAAACCCGCTGCGGTGACGTCGATATGGGGATCGTAGGAGGCGATCACGCCTGCCTCCTCCATCCGCGCGATGCGGGACTGGACGGTGGCCCGGGCGACGCGGGTGCGGCGCGACAACTCCAGAATCCCGGCCTTCTGGTACTCATGCATTGCGGTCAGGATCGCCAGGTCCAATTCGTCCAGCCTGGTCTCGGTGCGGCCCATCGGTAGTCTCCACTTCGATCCGTTGTTCTAGACAGATTGTCCAGCATGGGTGGGGTTTCAGTGGCATAATTCACCATCATGTCTACCGAATTTCGGTGATATTGCCTAGCGCCTCGGCGGACGATTATCTGGGGTCATGACTACCGAAACCGCCCCGATGACCATCCGCGAGGACCCGTCGGACATCCAGCTGATCGGCCTGGTCGAGCACGACTGCGCCCACGATCCGTTCCCGGTGACCGGCTGGGATGCGCTGGTCTGGGTGGTCGGCAACGCAACCCAGTTCGCGCACTACCTCCAGACCGCGTTCGGAATGCGGCTCGAGGCGTACTGCGGTCCCGAGACCGGCGTGCGCGATCACAAGGGATTCGTCCTGCGCAGCGGCAGTGCGCGTTTCGTGGTGACCGGCGCGGTTGATCCGGACAGCCCGCTGGTCACGCATCACGGCCGGCACGGCGACGGCGTCATCGATATCGCGCTCGAGGTGCCCGATGTGGACCGCTGCGTCGAATGGGCGCGGTCCCAGGGCGCGAACGTACTGGTCGAACCGCACGACGACACCGACGAATTCGGCACCGTCCGCTCGGCGACGCTCGCCGCCTACGGCGAGACCCGGCACACCCTGGTCGACCGTTCCCGCTACGCGGGCCCGTACCTGCCCGGGTACATCGCCCGCGAAACCACCTTCGTGCCCCGCCAGGACGCGCCGCGCCGGTTGTTCCAGGCGGTGGATCACGTCGTCGGCAATGTCGAGCTCGGCGAGATGGATCGGTGGGTCGACTACTACCACCGCGTGATGGGCTTCGCGAATATGGCCGAATTCGTCGGCGACGACATCGCCACGAATTATTCGGCGCTGATGAGCAAGGTCGTGGCGAACGGCAACCACCGGGTGAAATTCCCGCTGAACGAACCGGCCTTGGGCCGCAAGCGATCCCAGATCGACGAATATCTCGAGTTCTATCGCGGACCGGGCGTTCAGCACATCGCGCTGGCCACCGCGGACATCCTCGGCACGGTCGACATCCTGCGTCGCGAGGGCGTGGAATTCCTCGACACTCCGGACGCCTATTACTCCGATCCGGAACTGCGCGCCAGGATCGGACATGTCCGCGTCCCCGTCGAGGAATTGCGGTCGCGCGGCATTCTGGTCGACCGTGACGAGGACGGCTATCTGCTGCAGATCTTCTGCCGCCCGCTCACCGACCGCCCCACCGTCTTCTTCGAACTCATCGAGCGCCACGGCTCCCTCGGTTTCGGCAAGGGCAACTTCAAGGCTCTGTTCGAGGCCATCGAACGAGAACAGGACGCCCGCGGAAACCTCTGACCCGGCAGCCGGTCGGCATCAACTACTACACTTCGGCGCATGCGGAGGATGACGTCGGCAATCGTCACGGGGACTGCCATCGCAGCACTGTTGACGGCCTGCGGGTCGGGGGGCGACGCCAACGGCGACAACTCGTCGATGCGGCCGCCGATGAAGGTGGCCGCACTCGGCCCGTTCGTCGGTGAGTGCGGCGGTGTCACCGACGACGAGGTGCGCAATATCGGTGGGCTGGGCCAGATCTCGGCGGTGTACAAGAATTCGGTCGGCTGCAACTGGCAGGCGACCGGAATGGACGGCGCGAGCGTGACATTCGCCTCTTATCGGGGTAGTCCGCTGGGCCGGGAGAAGGCGTGGGTGACCGCGCAGGGCCGCAACCCCGAGACCATCGATGTGGGCGGGCACGCGGGCTTCCAGGACGCCACCCAGGACGGCACCATCTGCGATCTGGCGGTGCAGCTCGGTGACGATTTCTTCGAATGGTCCACCTCCAGTGGTCTTTTCGGTACGCCCAACGCCACCCCGTGCGACAAGAACCGCAAGCTCGCGGAGCTGACCGTGCAGCGATTGAAATGAGGTGCGCCATGAAGGCCCGGTCCGTTCTCGTCGCCGCGCTCGCGGTGGTGGTCGGCATGTCGGTCGGTGGATGCGGCAAGACCATCTCCGGCACGGCTCAACCGGCCGGTGGCGGCGGGGGCATCAACACGAACTTCGACAAACTGCTGCGCGAATGCGATGTGGTGAAGAAGGACGACATCGCGAAGACGACCGGTGCGCAGGACACGCAGGGGTCGTTCAACGGCGCGGTGTGCATGTGGAGTCTGGCCGGAACGCCCAGCGGCGACGGCATGGCCACGCTGAACTGGTACGAGATGGGATCGCTGACCAACGAGAAGACGACGAACGACAAACTCGGCTACAGCTCGACCAATGTGAACGTGCAGGGCCGCCGTTCACTGCAGATCCGCCGCCCCAACGACGGCGATTCGTGCGGGGTGATGACCCCGGCCGCCGATACCGGGATCGTCGGATGGTGGGTCAACTATCATCCGGGCGGCCACGGGGACCCGTGCGCCGCCGCGCAGAAACTGGTCGAGCTGACCGTGAACCTCGCTCGGTGAGCCGGATGTCGCCGCCGGTCTCGGCGGGACCCCTTTTTGCTACGCGCCGCGCCGACGGGTATCGTGGATCGCTGTGCCCGGAGCGTGCGGGCAAGTTTGTGTGCAGGACGTAAGCCAGCGAAAGCGGCCGACCGTTCAGACATGCCCGAAAATCGGGCGCTGATCTGCGCGCGACACGCCCGACCTCGGGACGCGAGTGACGCGATCCGGGCGAGCGGGTGAAGGCTCGACAACAGACACATGAAGTTCCAGACGCCTGGTAACTAACGAGGAAAGCCGGTCTATGCCAACCATCAACCAGCTGGTCCGCAAGGGTCGCCGCGACAAGGTCGCCAAGACCAAGACTGCGGCCCTGAAGGGGAGCCCGCAGCGTCGTGGCGTGTGCACCCGCGTGTACACCACGACCCCGAAGAAGCCGAACTCCGCGCTGCGCAAGGTCGCGCGTGTTCGCCTGACCAGCCAGGTCGAGGTCACGGCCTACATCCCCGGTGAGGGCCACAACCTGCAGGAGCACTCGATGGTGCTCGTCCGCGGTGGTCGTGTGAAGGACCTTCCCGGTGTGCGCTACAAGATCATCCGCGGTTCGCTCGACACCCAGGGTGTGAAGAACCGCAAGCAGGCCCGCAGCCGCTACGGCGCCAAGAAGGAGAAGAGCTGATATGCCGCGCAAGGGCCCCGCACCCAAGCGTCCGCTGATCAACGACCCGGTCTACGGGTCCCCGCTGGTCACCCAGCTGGTCAACAAGATCCTGCTGGACGGCAAGAAGTCCACCGCCGAGCGCATCGTCTACGGCGCGCTGGAGCAGGCTCGGGACAAGACCGGCACGGACCCGGTCGTCACCCTCAAGCGTGCGCTGGACAACGTCAAGCCCGCCCTGGAGGTCAAGCCCCGCCGCGTCGGTGGCGCCACCTATCAGGTGCCGGTCGAGGTTCGTCCCGGCCGCGCCAACACCCTGGCGCTGCGCTGGTTGGTGAACTACTCGCGCGCCCGTCGTGAGAAGACCATGGTCGAGCGTCTGGCCAACGAGCTCCTCGATGCCAGCAACGGCCTGGGCGCTTCGGTGAAGCGTCGCGAAGACACCCACAAGATGGCCGAGTCCAACCGGGCCTTCGCGCACTACCGCTGGTGACCCGCCACCCGGCCCCCGCAATGGTGCCGGGAGGGTTGGTCGCAGCCGGGCGCGGCACTAACCAGCCGCGTCCGGCGTTGTACAGACAGAACCCCCGACAGAGTCGAATCACCCGGCTCACCGCCGGGTTGTTCCCGAAAATCCCAACTAGCTGATCGCTAACAAGCAGAGCGGGGAAGATTTCCGTGGCACAGGACGTGCTCACCGACCTCAACAAGGTCCGCAACATCGGCATCATGGCCCACATCGATGCCGGTAAGACCACGACAACCGAACGCATTCTCTTCTACACCGGTATCACCTACAAGATCGGTGAGGTCCACGACGGCGCGGCCACGATGGACTGGATGGCTCAGGAGCAGGAACGCGGCATCACGATCACGTCGGCCGCGACGACCTGCTTCTGGAAAGACAACCAGATCAACATCATCGACACGCCCGGACACGTCGACTTCACGGTCGAGGTGGAGCGCTCGCTGCGCGTGCTCGACGGTGCGGTCGCCGTTTTCGACGGTAAAGAGGGCGTTGAGCCGCAGTCCGAGCAGGTCTGGCGGCAGGCCGACAAGTACGACGTCCCGCGTATCTGCTTCGTCAACAAGATGGACAAGCTGGGCGCGGACTTCTACTTCACCGTGCAGACGATCAAGGATCGCCTCGGCGCCAAGCCGCTGGTCATCCAGCTGCCGATCGGTGCGGAGAACGACTTCGAGGGCATCGTCGACCTGGTCGAGATGAACGCGAAGGTCTGGAAGGGCGAGACCAAGCTCGGTGAGTCCTACGAGACCATCGAGATCCCGGCCGATCTGGCCGAGCGCGCCGAGCAGTACCGCCAGGAGCTGCTCGAGACCGTCGCGGAGTCCGACGAGGCCCTGCTGGAGAAGTTCTTCGGCGGTGAGGAGCTCTCGGTCGAGGAGATCAAGGGCGCCATCCGCAAGATGACCGTCAACTCCGAGCTCTACCCGGTACTGTGCGGTTCGGCGTTCAAGAACAAGGGCGTGCAGCCCATGCTCGACGCCGTCATCGACTACCTGCCGACCCCGCTGGACGATGGTGGCACCGACGGCATCGTCCCCGGCAAGGAGGACCAGGTCCTGCACCGCAACGCCGACGTCACCGAGCCGTTCGCGGCCCTGGCGTTCAAGGTTGCCACGCACCCGTTCTTCGGCAAGCTGACCTACGTGCGCGTCTATTCGGGCAAGGTCGCCTCCGGCGCCCAGGTCATCAACTCGACCAAGGGCAAGAAGGAGCGGCTGGGCAAGCTGTTCCAGATGCACTCCAACAAGGAGCAGCCGATCGATGAGGCCCAGGCGGGCCACATCTACGCGGTCATCGGCCTGAAGGACACCACCACCGGTGACACCCTGTGCGATCCGCAGAACCAGATCGTGCTCGAGTCGATGACCTTCCCGGACCCGGTCATCAAGGTGGCCATCGAGCCGAAGACCAAGGCCGACCAGGAGAAGCTGGGCACCGCGATCCAGAAGTTCGCGGAGGAGGACCCCACCTTCAACGTCGAGCTGGATCAGGAGACCGGCCAGACCGTCATCGGCGGCATGGGCGAGCTGCAGCTCGACATCTACGTCGACCGGATGAAGCGCGAGTTCAAGGTCGAGGCCAACATCGGCAAGCCGCAGGTGGCCTACCGTGAGACCATCACCAAGCCGGTCGAGAAGCACGAGTACACCCACAAGAAGCAGACGGGTGGCTCGGGTCAGTTCGCCCGCGTCATCATCGCCCTGGAGCCGTTCAGCGGCGAGGACGGCGCGACCTACGAGTTCCAGAACAAGGTCACCGGTGGCCGCGTGCCGAAGGAGTACATCCCCTCGGTCGACGCCGGCATCCAGGACGCCATGCAGTACGGTGTCCTCGCTGGTTACCCTCTGGTCAACGTGAAGGCGAGCCTGCTCGACGGCGCCTACCACGAGGTCGACTCCTCGGAAATGGCGTTCAAGATCGCCGGTGCGCAAGCTTTGAAGGAAGCTGCGCGCAAGGCCGGTCCGGTGATCCTCGAGCCGTTGATGGCCGTCGAGGTGACCACGCCCGAGGAGTACATGGGCGATGTGATCGGTGACCTCAACTCCCGCCGTGGCCAGATCCAGGCCATGGAGGAACGCAGTGGTGCCCGTGTCGTCAAGGCGCTGGTTCCGCTCTCCGAGATGTTCGGTTACATCGGTGACCTGCGGTCCAAGACCCAGGGCCGAGCGAACTTCTCGATGGTGTTCAACTCGTACGCGGAGGTTCCGGCCAACGTGTCGAAGGAGATCATCGCCAAGGCGACCGGCGAGTAGTCCCATCGGGGCAAGTGCTAGCTTGCCCCGATAAGCCGGGAGTCCGTAGTACCCAACTCCTCGCACAAGCGGGGACGATCCCCAGCACTGCTGCAACTGCAAGCACCAACAAGTCCAGGAGGACCCAAAAGTGGCGAAGGCGAAGTTCGAGCGGACGAAGCCGCACGTCAACATCGGCACCATCGGTCACGTCGACCACGGCAAGACCACGCTGACGGCGGCTATCACCAAGGTTCTGCACGACAAGTACCCGGACCTGAACCAGAGCTTTGCGTTCGATCAGATCGACAAGGCTCCGGAAGAGAAGGCTCGTGGTATCACGATCAACATCTCCCACGTCGAGTACCAGACCGAGAAGCGCCACTACGCGCACGTCGACGCCCCGGGTCACGCCGACTACATCAAGAACATGATCACCGGTGCGGCGCAGATGGACGGCGCCATCCTGGTCGTGGCCGCCACCGACGGCCCGATGCCGCAGACTCGTGAGCACGTGCTGCTCGCCCGTCAGGTCGGCGTGCCCTACATCCTGGTCGCGCTGAACAAGTCGGACATGGTCGACGACGAGGAGATCCTCGAGCTCGTCGAGATGGAGGTCCGCGAGCTGCTGGCCTCGCAGGAGTTCGACGAGGAGGCTCCGGTCGTCCGCGTTTCCGGCCTGAAGGCGCTGGAGGGCGACGAGAAGTGGGGCGAGTCGATCATGGAGCTGATGAACGCGGTCGACGAGTCGATCCCGGATCCGGTTCGTGAGACCGACAAGCCGTTCCTGATGCCGATCGAGGACGTGTTCACCATCACCGGTCGTGGCACCGTCGTCACCGGCCGTATCGAGCGCGGCGTGATCAACGTGAACGAGGACGTGGAGATCGTCGGCATCCGCCCGACCACCACCAAGACCACGGTCACCGGTGTCGAGATGTTCCGCAAGCTGCTGGACCAGGGCCAGGCGGGCGACAACGTCGGTCTGCTGATCCGTGGTATCAAGCGCGAGGACGTGGAGCGCGGCCAGGTCGTCATCAAGCCGGGCACCACCACCCCGCACACCGAGTTCGAGGGCCAGGCGTACATCCTGTCGAAGGACGAGGGCGGCCGCCACACCCCGTTCTTCAACAACTACCGTCCGCAGTTCTACTTCCGTACGACTGACGTGACGGGCGTTGTGACCCTGCCCGAGGGCACCGAGATGGTCATGCCCGGTGACAACACCGAGATGAGCGTCAAGCTGATCCAGCCGGTCGCCATGGACGAGGGCCTGCGCTTCGCGATCCGTGAGGGTGGCCGCACCGTCGGCGCCGGTCGCGTCACGAAGATCATCAAGTAGGACCTGCGCTCAGCAGAGCTACGCGTGAAGGGCCGTTCCCCTCGGGGAGCGGCCCTTTTCGCGTGTATGAGGTGCTCCCCGTTCGATTCGGTTGATCGGATTGACTGAAAAGCAGAAATTCTGCGCCATGGATGTGGAATTTCGGGTCGCCTGACGGCCGTGCGACATTCCATTCGGAGAAGGACGAGGCAAGCGACCCTGTGGTGGCCCGGCCCCGTGTCGGTGACCATTCGATCTACAGGACGCCGTAATTCTGCTGTTCGTCGATGAGTTCGGTCACCGGGCCAGAGCCGTGAATCGCTTCGGGCGAGGCGCCTTGGGTTGACACGCCGGTTGGGTGTGAACCTCCGCCCGCACTTGTTCCGGTCTTGTCGGATGCTCGATCGGGACTATCAGGACGACCGGCTTCGCGTGTTCAGTTATGGTGACGATGTGCCCCGACTGGACGTCTGCCAGATAGCGGTCCAGGTTGTCCTGTAGTTCGCGTACTTCGACGTCCATGGGCAATCCCCTTGTATGGCAATACTGTTGAGTTCTGTTGCGGCCGCATCAAGGTTCGGTGCTGGTGGCTCACGCCGAGTCGGAGGCGGCCAGGAGAGCCTGGGCGAATTGGCGCATCTGGTCGGCGCCGCCGAACCAGGCGGAGACCAGGTCTACCGCTGCGGTGCGGGTGCGGCGGGCGGCGCGGATGAACTCCTCGAGGGAGACGTCGCCTGCTTCGGCTTTGTCGGCGATGTTCTCCAGGGTGTGGCTGGCCAGGAGTAGGTGCATGATCAGGTGGACGTCGATGTTCTTGGTGGCGTCGTCCTGGGGTGAGCTTCGACGTGGTTCTGCGGTGCGGGTGCGGCGGAGTGGGGTGGCATCGGGACTCGTTGTGCTGCTTTGGTTTCGATCGTCCGGCGCGGTGGTGGACGCGGCCTCCGCGGCGGCGCGTTCGGCGGCCTTACGGCTCATTCTGCTGCGGGGTGGGGCGGTGGTCGGCGGGGTCGGCGAGTCGACCACGTCGGTGGAATCAGGGGCGGTGAGTCCGGAGGTGGTGCGGGCGCGGGGCGCACGTTCGGCGGATGTGCCGGTAGACGTGGAGTTCGGTATCGGACCGGTTGCTGTGGAATTCTGTTCCGGCCCGGCCGCGGGCGCGGAGCGCTCGGGAAGGGGGGCCGGAGCCGCGGCGAGGGCCGGACCGCCGGTGCGGGTGCCGAATTCGGTGGAATCCGGCGGGGCATCGGTTGCTGTGGCGGTATCGCGTTCGGCGGTGGCCAGGAGGGAATTATTGGTGAAGTGGCCGGATTCGGTCGAGGTGTATGCCGAACCGTTCGTCAGATTGCCCGATCCGCCGGAGTTGCGGCGGGCAGGTGGCGGTGAATCGAATTGTGAGTCCAGCAAATTCACGATGGGCTGACTGTACGCGTAGTCGGACTCGTCGGAATCGGTGAATCGGTGCGGTAGTCCCGGAGTTCGTCGAGGTAGGCCCGGAGATTCCCCGGCCGGTTCGGCATCGGTGCGAAAGGCCGGATCGGGCACTGGTTTCGATGGCTCGGGTGCGGGCGGTGCGCTGAATTCTGTTGTCGCGGGCGGAGTATTCGATGCTGTGCGTGCCGACTCGGTATGAGGCATTCGCGGCGGTGGATTCGCGCTGCGCGGTTCGGGCACGGCAGGTGCGCCGAACGCGGAGAATTCCGAACCGTTGGACCCCGACGGGAATTGGGCGCTCGTGCCGGGAGAATTCTCGGGTTGCCGCCCCGCGGCCACCGAATCGGCTATCGCCGTGCCGAAATCGGGTCGGATGGCAACCGAATCGGGTGCGGACATCAGCGATTCCGCTCGGCCGTACGCCCGTTCGCCGATATTGCTCTGTGATTCCGGTGCGACCGAAGGTGTTGCGCCGCTCGACCATTCCGGGGCGGGATCGGCCGGAGTCCATCCCACGGCGACCTCCGGACGGCCCAGGCTGCCGCGGCCCGGATCGAATCCGGTGAGCCCGTTCGTCGATCCCGCCGCCTGTTCGTTGCGCGGATGGGTGAGGCGATAACCCTCCGGGCGCGAACGATTGGGCTCTCCGAAACTGGCGAAATCGGGGTCGGTCATATTGCCATTCTTACCTCCACATCCGTGGTATGCGAGCCTGCGGGTCATCGGATTATCCACAGGCGCACTCGATTCGCGTGGTAGCTGGGAAGATACGAACGGTGTGAATTCATCGGAGCCGGGGCGCCGGAACCCACCGCCCGTGGCGGGTGAGGCAGGCGGCGGCCTCGGTGGCGGTGGTGATCCGGCGGGGCACCTCCTCGGCATCGTCGAGTTCGCTCGAGGTGCATCGGACCGGGATCCAGCCGAGGGCGCGCAGCCGGTCGTCACGCAGTTCGGCGGCGAGTGCGGCACGTTCGGCGGCCTCGCTTTCGCGTCCGGGCTCCGGCCTCGGATCGAAGTCGACCGCGACGCCGAGCTCGGGGAACAGACAGTCGACGCGGGCGACGAAACTGTTGTCGGGGCTGAGTATTCGGGCCTTCACCTCGGGTGCGGGCAGGTCGGCCGCGGCCACCGCTACTCGCAGACGGGATTCGCCGACGCTGGAGCTGCGGCCGTCGAGGAAGGTCAGGACGTGCGCGGCTTGTTTGTAGCCCGGGCGGGCTCGCGCCCGGTGCAGCTGTTCGCGCAGCTGCGCCGCCGTCGTCGCGCCGCGGTGCAGGGCCGCGTCACCGGCCGCGACCGCCTGTTCGAACCCCTCGGTTCGGGCGATGTCGACGATCGTGCGGGCCGCGGTCGTGTAGCGGATTCCCTCCACCGTGACGATCTCGTCCGGCGAAAGCTGCCCGGCGTGCACCACCAGCAGGCGGCCGATCCGCGCGCCGTTGCGGCGAGTGCGGGTGAGATGGGCGCGATCCAGCCGGATCCGCCAGGTCGGCAGGTCGTGCCCGATCAACGCCGAAACGTGGCTCATCACCGCGACATCCGCGGTTGCCGCGATGGTCGCCCGGATCAGTGCTCGATGCCGGTCCACCGCGCTGAGCGTCTCGGCCGGTGCACTGAGATAGTGCCCGGTCCGGACGCGATGCCACAGGCCGTGCCGGCACAGTCTGCGCAGATCGGAATCCGACAGCCCGGTGGCGAGGGCGTCGCGGCGAGAGATCGGTTGCGGGGTTGCCATACGTCGATCATCAGTGCGCCGAAGCCCTTTCGGGCGCGCCTCGGGACGAATGTGGACAACTCGGGGGTTGTGGATAATTCACCGTCTCGCGGTCCGTTTCGCCACGCCGGAGGATGCGGCGGCGAATGCCCCAGCGCTCAGCCCAGATGCGTCATACCCGCGGCGACGACCTGCGAGATGTTCAGGATCTCGTCGGCGGTCGGCAGGCTCAGGCCGTCCAGGGCGTGCAGCCGGTCGGTGGTGGCGATGGCCAGCATCGCCGAGACCCACGCGCCCGCGCAGGCGCGCAACGTGCCGGGCCGGACCGGGCCGGGCGCGCTCGCCTGTAGCACTCGCGCGGTGATGTCCTGCAACTGATCGCGCATGCGCCGCAACTGTTTACGGACGTCGGGGTGGGTGTCGGCCTCGCGCCACATGATGACACGCAGCACCGAGGAATGGTGATCGCGCAGATTCAACGCGGCATCCAGGGCGATCAGGCTCTTGGCCGGATCACCGGGGGAGACGACGGCGTCGATGTCGTCGAGCGGGTTGGCCGGAATCCGCTCGGCCATCAGCGCCGACAAAATCGAATCCTTGGTCGGGAAGTAATAGAAGACCAACCCCTTGGGCACACCTGCCGTCGTGGCGATCGCCGCGGTCGCGGTGGCATCGAATCCGTGAGTCGCGAAAAGACTTTCGGCGGCATCGAGAATGAGCTGGCGGGCGTCGCCATCGACCTTCTTGCTCCGGCGGCGCCCGGCTCGATGGGGTTTGGTCATGTGCATCAGTGAGCAGTATGCATCCGTGCTGTTACTTGTGGAAGGGCTGCGACGGCGACCACGACGGTCAGTACGCCCACGATCCAGGACGTCCAGGACGCGCCGTTGAAGGAGCTGTAGTCCATGACCCACGGGGCGATGAACAGCAGGACGCCCAGCACGCCCATGGCGTAGTCCGTACCGGACATCGCCGGACGCGCCATCTGTGCCAGACCGGTCAGGGCGATGAGCACGCCGAGCACGATCAACGTCCACAGGGCCCGGTCGTTGTGATCGACCCATATCGGCGACAGCGCAGTGTAGACACCGAGCACGACTGCTACGAAGTCCTGCGCACGGGATTCGGTGAACATGTTTTGCCTCCTCGAGGGCGGTGATGTGTGTTCAATTCCCGGTATAACTCTGATTGACCGCCCGATCAATATCTGGTCAGGCACGATTGGGTGGCAATATCCGGTGCGGTCGGGACGTGTCGGTGATCACAGTCCAGAAATTAGAACACGTTCTAGAATAAGTTGGGTATCGTGCACCTTTCGATACCTGAAATCTGCCATGTCCGCGACACGCCCGGGGTGATCCGATGACCGGCCGGCCGATCGTGATCGTCGGTGCCGGCCTGTCCGGACTGCGCGCCGCGGAGGAACTGCGGCGCGCCGGATATGAGGGCGGGCTGGTTCTGGTCGGTGACGAGGTACATCTGCCGTACGACCGGCCGCCGCTGTCCAAGCAGTTCGTGCGCGGGGAGACCGACGACACCACGCTGCGCCCGGCGGAGTTCTTCGCGGAGAACGATATCGAGGTGCGCCTCGGCGTCGCGGCCACCGGCGTGGACATCGTCGCTCGGCGGCTGCTGCTGGCCGACGGGAACGCCTTGGACTACGACCGTCTGATCATCGCGACGGGCCTGCGTCCCAAGCGGATTCCGGGTCTGCCCGACGCGTCGGGGGTGCACGTGCTGCGCAGTCACGACGATGCCGCCGGTCTGCGCGACGGGCTGGCCGGCGCGTCTCGCGCGCTGGTCGTCGGCGCGGGTTTCATCGGTTGTGAGTTGGCGGCCAGTTTCCGTTCCCGCGGCGTCGAGGTCGTCCTGGTGGAACCACAGCCGACGCCGCTGGCCGCCGCACTGGGCGAGCAGGTCGGTGCACTGGTCGGGCGGCTGCATCGAGCACAGGGCGTCGACCTGCGCTGCGGCGTCGGTTTGGAATCGCTCGTCGTCGAGGATGACGCGGTGCGCGGTGCGCGGCTGTCGGACGGTTCGGCCGTCGAGGCCGATCTGGTGGTGATCGGCGTCGGCTCCGCCCCGGCGACCGACTGGCTCGCCGAATCCGGTATCCCGCTGGCCGATCGGTCCGCCGGCGGCGGCGTCCTGGCCGACGAGTCGGGCCGCACCTCGGTCGAGCACGTCTGGGCGCTCGGCGATGTCGCGGCCTGGCGCAAGGGCGGGGTGCATCGTCGGGTGGAGCATTGGACCAGCGCGGGTGAACAGGCTCAGGTGCTGGCCGCCGCGCTGCTGGGCGCCGAGGGGCCCGCGGCCGGGGTGCCGTATGTATGGAGCGATCAATACGAGGTGAAGATCCAGGTCCTGGGTTCGACCAGCGGGGCGGACGAGATCCGCATCGTCGAGGACGACGGGCGCAAGTTCCTCGCCCACTACCTCACCGACGGCGTGCTCACGGGGGTGGTCGGCGCGGGCAAGGCGGGCAAGGTGATGAAGATGCGGGCCGAACTTGCCGCCAACACCCGTCCCGGCGAGCGGGTCGGTTGACGTACCGGCTCGTCCTGCCGCAGGGCAGGGTGCGGCGCAGACAGCACGCCGGTCACTAATACAGTGGCGGGTGTGATTGTCGCGCTGATCGATTCGGGCCTCGGACTGTTGACCACCGGAGCGTGGTTGCGTCGGCTGCGGCCTGATCTCGACCTGCTGCTGCAGCTCGATCCCGAGGGTGCGCCGTGGGGTCCCAAGCCCGAATCCTGGCTGGTGGACCGGGTGCTGAACGCGACCCGTCGGTCGATCGAGCTGGGCGCGGAGGTCATCGTGCTGCCCTGCAACACCGCCAGCGTGTCGGCCCTGGAACAGGTGCGCGCCGAGGTTGGTCCAGGTGTCCCCGTGATCGGCACGGTACCGGCGATCAAACCCGCGGCCGCGGTCTGCGCCACGGTGGCGGTGTGGGCGACCGCCGCGACGACCGCGAGCCGCTATCAGTCCGATCTGATCACCCGTTTCGGCGGCGCGGCCGAGGTGACCGGCGTGGCCTGCCACGGGCTCGCCGACTCGATCGACCGGGGCGATCCGACCGGCATCGGGGAGGCCATCGCCGCGGCCGCCGCACTGACACCGCCGGGCACCGAGGGCATCGTCCTGGGCTGCACCCACTACCCGCTGGTCATGGACGCCATCCTGGCCGCGCTGCCGCCGGGTGTGCGGTTGTTCGACAGTGCTGAGGCCGTCGCGGTGCAGACCCTCCGTCGCATGGACGCGCTCGGCCGCCCTGCCGCGGGCTCCGGAACGGTCACCGTCTTCAACAGCGGCCGCCCCGGCGAACTGCCTACCAGCGCATCGGCTTTCGAAGCCGGACGGGTCCTGGGCGCACCCGCCGAAGTCATCACTGCCTGACCGAAGAGCGCGGACCCCAGTCGACTCCTCGCCGCCGAGTGAACGACGAGCCACGAAGCGAGCCGAAAACAGCCGTAGCGGAGCGGAGGCCGAATTACAGCAGCGGAGGCCAAATTTCAGAACTGGATTTTCAGGTGGTCGGTCACCGGGTGCGCCTGGCAGCCCAGGATGTATCCGGCCTCGATGTCCTCCGGGTCGAGGATCTCGGAGTTGTCCATCTCCACCTTGCCCTCGAGGACGGTGCAGGCGCAGGAGCCGCATTCGCCCTCCTGGCAGGAGTACGGCACGTCCAGGCCCTTGCTCAGCATGATGTCGACCAGGGTCTTGCTGCGCGGCCACTGGAGGTTGTGCACCTCGCCGTCGAGTTCCACGTCGACCGTGGCGGCCGCGGCGGCCTCCTCCTCGCTGACCTCTTCGGCTTCGACATCCGCGAACGGGTCTCCGGCGAGGGAATTGAAGACCTCGGCGTGGGTGCGGTTGCGTGGGACGCCCAATTGGGCGAGGGCATCGTGCACACCCTCCATGAACGGCTTGGGTCCGCACATGAACGCCCGGTGCTCGGCGAAGGGCCGGGCCAGCGCGGCCAGCTTCTCCACGCTCGGCAGGCCCTGCAGGGTTTCGAGCCAGTGCACGATCACCAGCCGCTGTGGATATTTATCCGCCAGTTCGCGCAGTTCCTCGGCGAAGATGACCGATTCGGCGTCCCGGTTCGCGTAGATCAGCGTGATCCGGCCGCTCCCGCCGACCAGCGCCGATTTGAGGATCGACATGATCGGCGTGATACCGCTGCCCGCGCCGAACAGCAGCAGATCCTCGTCCAGATCCTTGGGTGTGAAGACGCCCGAGGGCGGAAGTACCTCGATGGTGTCCCCGGCCCGGACGTTGTCGCACACCCAGTTCGAGGCGTATCCGTCGGCCGTGCGCTTGACGGTGACCTTCGGCGCGTCGTCGGTGTGCGGTGAGCTGGCCAGCGAGTAGCAGCGCGCTACTGAGCCGGTCAGCTCGCTGGGGATGCGCAGGGTGAGGAACTGACCGGGCTGATACTCGAACCGCTCGCGCAGCTCCGCGGGCACCTCGAAGACCAGCGAACAGGCATCGGCCGTCTCGGTGACGACCTCGGATACCCGCAGCATCACCGATCGCGAGCTGTGCGGTACGTCGGGATCGTGTCGAGGGTCGGCGGTGGTCATAACGTCCTCTCGGGCCGGGCGTTCACGCGAAAACATCAAACTAGAACGTGTTCTAATTTCATGATACGCAGCCCTCCTGCCGCCGGACAAGCTGGGCTTCCAGACCGGAGATCAGTACGTCCATACCGAAGTCGTAGGAGTATCGGCCGCGCAGGTCGCCCATATGTTTGACCGCGCGGGCCATTGCATCGGGCAACGTCGCATCGGCCAGGGCGGCGCGGTCCCGTGGATTGACCCGGCTGCGCCCGAACAGATACGTATGGATCGTCGCATAGGCCGACAGCACGGCGCGATCGTCGAATCCGGCGTCGGATAGGATTTCCATCACAGCGCCGATCAGATCCAGCTGTTTGCCGAGCATCTGTTCGATGAGTACGTCGCCGAGCCCCGGATGCTTGCGCAATTTCTCATCGATCTGATCGACCAGTTCGCGCAGGCGCTGCTGCCACGGACCCGATTCCCGGGTGGGTTTACGCACCCCGGTCAGTGCGGCGGTGGCCACCAGATCGAGTAGTTCGCTTTTGTCGGCGACGTAGTAGTAGGGGGCCATCGGAGAGACGCCGAGTTCGCGGGACAACCGCCGCATCGACAACTTCTCCACGCCATCCTGACGCACCACGCGCAGCGCGGCCTCCACGATCTCCGATTCCGACAGTGTCTGATTGGTGGCGCCCCCGGCATTACGGCCCCCACTGGTCTGCATCCGTCCGACTCCCATAACACCTCGAGACTGTGCCGGTGGTCCGCTCATGCTGTGTCCTTTTTCGGCATGAGCTCTGGGCCCTCCGTGGTTACGCAAGCTGCCTTCTCCGGGCCCTGATCGCTCATGCTGTGTCCTTTTTCGGCATGAGCTCTGGGCCCTCCGTGGTTACGCAAGCTGCCTCCTTCGGGCCCTGATCGCTCATGCCGTGTCCTTTCGGAATGAGCGGGGCGCGCGTGGTTACTCCGCTGCCGCCTCCGGCCACGACCGCTCATTCGGCGGCATACTCGTCCTGTAGCTGTTCACCGTGCTTTCTCCCCGAAGTCTAGAGCGCGTGGCGCGGCTGAGGTTCGGTTGTGTGTCACTCGTCGGCCGCGCACATTCGTGCGGGCGTCCGATTGCAATAGCCAGTTGTGAACTGTCCGATGCGGCAATGCGATCCGCCTCGTCGTCGAGTTCATTTGCGGTGTGATAGCCATTGATCGCGATCCGGTGTGTGATCGCGGGGCGGCGGGCATCGCGGTCGCTGCCGGGCTATTCGCGCCGAATGCGATCTGTTTTTCCGACACCTTGCACCGGAACGGCAGACAGCGCATAACATTTCCGGAATGCGCCATCAGCGACTGCCCAACGGGTTCGGGGTGCGGATCGATCCCAGGGTGCGCGCGTATTCCGGTGGCAGGTTCCTCGTCGGCGTTTCGCCGACGAGGTTGCTGCGACTTGCGCCGGATGCCGCCGCCCTGATCGGCGACGGCTACCTCGAGGTGACCGATCCGAAGTCCGCCGTGGTTGCCAGGCGGCTGCTCGATGCCGGGGTCGGCAATCCGCGACCGCGCCTGCTGCCGCGGCCGGAGGAGGTGACCGTCGTGGTGCCGCTGCACAACGACACCGACGGTCTGAGACGTTTGCTGCGCACCCTTCGCGGGCACAGCGTGGTGATTGTGGACGACGGTTCGGACCGGCCCGTGGACATCCCACGCACCGGCGGCCGATGCCGGGTGACCGTGCTGCGGCACGACCGCCGACAGGGGCCGGCGGCTGCACGTAATTCCGGATTGCGTGCGGCCACAACCGAATTCGTCGCATTCCTGGATTCGAACGTGGTGCCCCGGGCCGGGTGGCTCGAGGTGATGCTCGGACATTTCAGCGATCCCGAGGTGGCATTGGTCGCACCACGCATCGTCGCGCGCGAACCGGCCGCCACGGTGCTGGGCCGATATGAGCAGACCCGTTCGTCGCTGGATCGCGGTCGGCGCGAGGCCGAGGTGAGTTCGCGCGGTGCGGTGTCCTATGTGCCGGGTGCGGCGCTGCTGGTGCGGCGGCGCGCGGTGCTGGCCGAGGGCGGATTCGACGAGGAGATGTTCTCCGCGGTCGAGATCGATCTGTGCCGCCGGTTGGAGCAGGGCGGGTGGCGGCTGCGCTACGAACCGGCCGCGCAGGTCGCCTGCGATCATCCGGTGTCGTTCGGAAAGTGGTTCGGGCGCAAGGTATCCCACGGCGCCGGGGTTGCTCCGCTGGCACGTCGGCATCCCGGGACCGCGGCTCCGCGATCGGTGCCGCTGTGGGCGGTGGTGGCGACGGTTCTGCTGGGTATCGCCTCCAGAATCAGTGTTCTGGGTGCGGTGCTCACCCTCGCCGCCGCACTCGTGCGCCTACGCCGGGTCTTCGCCGACCTCGACCATCCGACCCGGGTGGCCGCGATCGCCCTGGCACGCGGCTATTCCGGGGGCGTGTGGCGCATCGTCTCGGTGATGTGCCGCGACTATTGGCCGGTCACCGCGGTGGCCATGGTGTTCTCCGCCCGGCTGCGCCGATTCGCGCTCACCATGGCGGCCGCCGATGGCCTCGCGGACTGGTTCACCCACCGCGACTCCGGCGGACTGGACCCAGTGCGCTACCTGGTCTGCAAACGCCTCGACGACCTCGCCTACGGCACCGGCCTGTGGATAGGCTGGTGCAGAGCCTGATCGCCGGCCGAGAACGGCTCGCTTCGTGCGGGTCGGTGAGAGTACACGGTCAGTGCCGCCGGGACGTGGCGCCGGGACGTGGCGCCGCTCACTGTGCGTGGTCGAGTAGACCGAGGTCGCGAAGGCTTTCGGCGGTTTGCACGATCGTGGTCTCGGCGGGGCGCGGTGACCAGTCGAGTTCGGTTTTCGCGCGGTCGTTGTGGATGATCAGCCGGGGCGGTTCGGCGCCGGGGACTTCCTCGGTCGGTACGCGGGCGGCGAGGGGGCCGAGATGGTCGCGCAGGATTCGGGCCATGTCCAGGAAGCTGATCGTCGGGCCGTCGGCCAGGGCCAGATAGCGTTTGCCCGCGGCTTCGGGGGCGGCCATCGCGCGGATGTGCAGATCGGCGATATCACGCACGTCCGCAACGCCGAAACGCTGACGCGGCGCGGCTGTCATCGTGCCGTCGAGCATCGACTTGGTCAATCCCAGTGACGAACGCACCTGCGCGATCAGGGTGGGGCCGAGAATGAACGTGGGGTTGACCGTGACCAGTTCGGTATCGCCGCCCTCGCGTCGGATGAAGTCCCACGCGGCGCGCTCGGCGATCGCCTTGGACCGCGGGTAGGGGGCGAGACCGGGCGTGTCGGGATCGGTCCAGTCCTGCTCGGTGTACTCCGCACCGGGTTTGGGCGAATAGCCGACCGCCGCGAACGACGAGGTCAGCACGACCCTTCGCGCGCCGGAGTCGCGTGCGGCCCGCAGTACGCGCAGTGCGCCGTCGCGTGCGGGAACGATCACCTCGTCCGGATCCTGCGAGTGGATCATCGGGGAGGCGGTGTGATGGATTTCCTCGCATCCCGCGGTCGCCTCGGCCCAGCCGTCGTCCGCGGTCAACCCGGCGGCGACGATCTCGAGGTCGCCGTCGTCCGCGCCGCCTCGCCGAACCGACGCACGCACCAGTGCGTCGCTCTCGAGTGAACGCACCGTCGTGCGGACCGGGCGGCCCTCGCGCAGGAGTGCGGCTATCAACTGGGTACCCAGATAGCCGGTCCCGCCGGTCACCAGAACTCGGCTCATTGCAGCACCATCGCTTCCAGTCGGGGGTACATGCCCTGCACCCGTTCGTTCGCCTCGGCTTCGGCGGCGGCGTCACCGTGATCGCGGGCATCCCACAGCGCGGCCTTGGCGCGTAGATAGTCCAGGTGGACGTGCAGCGTCGCGATCTCGGCCTCGATTCGCTCGGCGTGACGCAGCAGCAGATCACGCTGTTCACCGGCCGCGGCGTGGCCCCGGGCGCGGTTCGCCTGATATGTGCGCATCTCCGCGATGCCCAGGCCCACGGCCCGCAGACAGGCCAGAATCTGCAAATTGTCGAGGTCTCCCTCGTGGTATCGGCGATGCCCGCTGCTGGGATCGCGTTCGACCGGGCCGATCAGCCCGACCTGTTCGTAGTAGCGCAGTGTCGGTTCGCTCAGCCCGCTGCGCCGGGCGGCGTCCTGGATGGTGAATGCCATATATGCAGAAAAACAGACTTCAAGCGCTTGAAGTCAAGGAGTAGTTCGGTGCGAGCGTGGACGTTCGCGCGAAAGGGCATAGCTGGTTCGGCATTTCGGCAGCTGAGTGGCGGTGCCGCAGCTGAGGCCAGGGCTGGGATGGGCGCGTATTCTGGACGTCGAGGTGGTCCGGGTGTGCCCGCGGGGATGTGGGTGGGGTCACCGAATGCTTCGCCGGTGCCGGTCCCGGGGAAGGTGCGGCACCGGCGAAGGTTCGTGGGGGATCGCACTTACGACTGCAGTTGCTCCACCACCCAGGCCGCGGTCTCGGGGCTCGAGCGCAGGGTCGAGTGATCGACCGCGGGTGCGGCCGGGAATCGATCCTCGTACACGACGTTCACCACCCCCGGCTCCTCGATCAGCGAACAGGCCACTGCCGGGGTGGCGATGTGGTCCTTGCGAGTGGCCATGATCGAATACCGCACACCGGGCTGGGTGACCTTGCCGTCGAAGACCGCCCGATACACCTCGGACGTGGGGGACATCTGCATGGCGGGCGCCATGCCGGGGAACATGATCGCCAACGCGGACACCAGATATGGCGCGACCTCGGCCGCCTGGACCGGAGTCATCGGCGGGTTCGTGATCCCGTACTGGGCGAGCAGACCAGCGCCGTCGCAACCGCGTGACTCGGGCGCGAGCAATACCGTGTCGCGGACCGAGGACGCGCCGTGGAGCACCTTGAGGTAGTACTGGACAACGAAGGTGCCCGCCGAATGCGCGACGATGTCGACCGTGTCGGCGCCGGTGGCTCTCCGGACCTTCGTGACGAAATCTGCGACCTGCCACGCCTCGCTGGGCACATCACCGGCCCAGCGCTGCCCCTTGATGATGCCGCCCTGGAACACGAAGGCGCAGCCGCCGTCCGCGCGCAATGCCGTGAGCATCGGATTCCATTGCGCCGCAGTCTGATCGGTGGTCCCATCAGCGCCCGGGAGAACGATCACCGGATGTGGTCGACGCGGGCCGGGCATGCAGTTCACCACCGGCTCGATCACGGTGCCCGCCGGAATGGCCGAGGTATCGGTCCGGACCGGCGACTCGATACCGGGTGACGCCGATGGGCCGATCGGCGCCGCGACGGCCGGTGTGGCCACGACCGCCGCCACCCCCGCCAGCACGATGCCGATCAGCGCGATTCGAGCGCGCAACAACGTTGTCCTCATCTGCGGCACAGCCTTTCGATACGGTCCGAACCATCCCGGCCCGGTATGACCGGCGCATCGCGCCGCCGACCGGACCCCGTGGCGGGACGGGCCCCCTGATACCCGTACATCGGGCCGACCCCCCGAAACTGTCCCTATCGCACCAGCGTCATCCGCCCATGTCAACGGGTATACGGCGTGGTGACGCAAACGCGCCGCTGGAAGGGGTGCGTTCGGCGTCGCCGAGTCCGCGCGGATCGCGGTTGCGGGGGTGGTGACGGTTCGGCCGCGCGGTGGCCCGATTCGAGCGGGAAATATCCGCGAGGCAATGCCGTATGGTTGCTGAACATTTATGAAAACGTAATTCTTCAGCCGGCTTACAACTCTGTGAGTTGTGTCTGCAATGAAGCGAACGAAACATGGTCGGCGACTTGTTGTCGTGTCACCCCGGCCGGTCATACGTGCATTCGGGCGTATCACCCGTCCGGGAGCATTACTCTTTCGCCTTCGGCAAACCAGCCGATTGGTGCGAAACGAGGGCTGTATCTCGAACGTAACCCAAGGTGCGAGCAGGTTTTGTTAATGTCGGCATACGCTGTTGATCCAGAGTTGAAGGTTGGCGTCAATTCGATTCGAAGTCGTTCGGAAGAGTGTCTCGGAAATGCGTTTCGAGGTTGTCGTACGAAGGGGTGCGCTGTAATGAGCCAGAGCTGGAACCGGCGGCGGAACGTCGCGGAGATCCTGGTGGAACAACAGTCAGGAGATGTGCTGGTGTTTAACGACAGTGGATCCGCCGAACCGAGTGCGGCGGGGTATTACCTGGATCGTGACGGAGATGTGTGGGAGAAGGAGGCGCAGGGCTGGCGGTTGATCCTGCAGCGCGGCGTCGCGGTGGATCCGGTGTCGCTGTGGGATTGGGTGGAGGGGCATGTGCGCGACTATGCGCCGTTCATGCCCGTCGCAATGAACTGATCATTCGACCGGAAGCATTGCCGCGCCGGATGTTATCGTCAGGGTGACGATTACAATCTCGGTCATGGCCAATGCTTTTCGTCTCAATGCAGCGGTCGCCGTCGATCTCGTCGTGCTCACGCTCGGCGCTCGGAACGCGCCCAACGACACCCTGTGTGCCCTGCTCGTGCAGCGTTTGTACGCACCGTATCGAGGCAGGTGGGCGTTGCCGGGCGGATTCGTGCAGACCGACGAGAGCTTGTCGGCGGCGGCCGTGCGGCTGCTGCGGGAGGAGACCGGCATCCGCGCGGACCGGATGCATCTCGAGCAGCTCGCCACCTACGGCGAACCGAGCCGCGATCCGCGCGGCAGGGTCATCAGCACCTCCTATCTGGCGCTGGTGCCGAATCTGCCCGCGCCCACCGCGGGCGGGGATGCCACCGCCGCAGCGATCTGGTCCGCCGAGCAGATTCTGGCCGATCCCGGGCGGCTGGCCTTCGATCATCATCGGATCCTGGCCGACGGGGTCGAGCGCGCCCGGGCCAAATTCGAATACACCCCGCTGGCCACCGCGTTCTGCGGCCGCGAGTTCACCGTGGCCGAACTGCGGCGGGTGTACGAGGTGGTGTGGGGGACCGAGATCGATCCGCGCAATTTCCATCGCAAGGTGACCAGCACCGCCGGATTCGTGGAGGCGACCGGACGGACCAGCACCCGCGACGGAGGCCGTCCCGCCCAGCTGTACCGGGCCGGTCCGGCCGTGGCGCTGCGTCCGCCGATGATGCGCCCGCAGGCCGCCTGACCACCCGCTCGACCCGGGCAGCGGCATCACCGTCGACGAACCGCCCACCGCGATGTGGGTGCGGCGTTCACTCGCCGGTGCGTCGGTTCGGCGTCGTACACCGCGGCGGTCGCGGTGATCGCCGGACTGGCCGGCCCGGTGGCCTGTGCGGTCGAGACGGTGGCGTTGCCGCACAGTGGCGGGAGCCCGTACAGCGGACCGGTGCGGTTGCGCGGCAACGGTTCCGGGTGCGACGTTGCGGACAGGTGTCGGTGTGGCATCTGGTCTGTGCGAGGCGGGGCGTTCGCCGGTTACCGGTGGTACACCAGGGGGTATGAGCGAGGTTGTGGCCGACGCGCGGGAGATTCGCGGATGGTCGGCGGAATACTGGGGATATCTGATGTGGGGTCTGGCGGCAGCGGCGATCGCCGGGCCGGAGCTCGCTTCGGTGTTCGGAGTGGGGGATTGGCCGACGATCTCCGCCACGATCGGACATCTCGAGGCGGCGCATTCCTGGGTGCGCCTGGTGGTGGTGTTCGTGATCTGCGTCCTCGGGTATTACGCTGTGCCGCAGTTGCTTACGCATCCGTCCCGGCCGCGGGTCGTGGCGGGGCACCAGACCACGGCCAACGGCCGGGCCACCCGTGACGCGGAGGCCGTGCGATCCGCCGGCATGGGCTGGTATCTGGTGGTGGCCATCGCCGGACTCGTGCTCGGGCTCGCTGTCGCGCCCGGCGCCCGGCAGATGCATCCGGGCAGCTACGTCGGCGCGTACGTGCTCTACGGACTCATCGCGGTGCTGTGGGTGGTCGTGCCCAGTGTGCTGGCGATGTTCTTCGCGCGAGAAGTGCCGTTCCCCACGCTGTTTCGCACCATCGGCTACCTGGAGCGTCGCGCTCACCCGATCGCCGCGATCATCCTCGCCCTGCTGGTGATCCTGTTGCTGCACCTGGCGTTCTATCCTTGGCCGCGCTTCGGAGCCTGAAGTCGCACAGGGGAATCGGCGCGCAGTGCAGCGTACGTCCGAAGTCAGTGCGGTTCGCCGAACAGAGTCACCTCGAGCAGGCTGATGACGCGGTCCCGGGGACAGATTCGATCGCCCTCCCCGAAGACCCGGCCCAGGTCGACCACGAGGCTGAAGGCGGCCTGGACCAGGATGCGGGCTTGGGCCTGGGAAAGTTCCGGACGAACCTGGACCAGCAGCGTCACCCATTCGGCCACGATCAGCCGCTGGACGTTGCGCAGCATGGTGCGCTCCTCGGCCGGAATGTGGCCGAATTCCGCGTAATAGACGAAAGTCAGCTCGCGCTCGGCGAAACAGCCCGCGACGTACAGATCGATCAGCTTCGACAAGGCCTCGGCCGGGCTGTTCGACGAGGCGGTCGCTGGTCCGATCGCGCCCGCCATCCGATCGGCGGCCCGCCGGAACGCGGCGGCCAGCAGATCGCTCTTACTGCGGTAGTAGCGGTATACCGCCGAGGCCGCCGACAGTTCCGCGGCCGTCGCGATGTCCTCGACGCTGACGTTCGGATAACCGCGCTCGTGGAACAGCTCCACCGCCTTCTTCAGCAGCAGTTCGTGTTTGAACGATTGCGGGATCTCCACCGCACGGGGTGTGCGCGGATCCACTTGGGGTTCGGGCAGATCCGCGCGGACCACCGCCCACGCAGCTGAATTCAGCACGGCTGTCAGTGGTTTCACCGGGAGCGCGGCGTGATGGTCACCGATGCTGCTGATCACGCTGAACAAGGTCACCGAGCGCACCAGGCTGTCCCGGCTACCCAGCTCCGGGCGCAGATCGTCGATCAATCTGCGCACCACTGCGATCGATGTGCGGAACTGCTCGTCGAGGGTTTCGCGGTCGGTGTCGTCCAGATAGCGCCGCTCCCAGCGAGTCAGTGCGACCGTCGGGCGATTGGCGATGGTGTCGGCGATCATCGCGTCGATCACGTGACCGAGCCGCTGTTCCGGGGTCCAGTCCGCCGCCTCGTCGGGCAGCGTGACCGTCGCGACGGTGGCCGCGCCCAGCCGCAGCAGTTCCTCGCGGAACAGCGCGTATTTGCTCGGATAGTGCCGGTACAGGGCCGCGGAGGAGATGCCGAGGCGGGAGGCGATGTCCTCCATGCTCACGCCGTGATAGCCGAGAGAGCCGAAGGCGGCCGCCGAGGTCGCCGCGATCTGCGCCCGGCGATTCTTGGGGCGGCGGCGAATCACCCGTTCGGGTTTTCCGGTCTTCGATACCTCTGCTGAGTGCGCGGTACCGCGCTGACCTCGGCTCACAGTGCTGGCCTGTCTTTCGGTGACGGCGCGCGCACCCCGGATTTCGGTGTGCGCACGCGGCTGGCGGGTTGCCGTCGCGGTGGGTTCACCGCCGTGGCACTCCCGGAGTGTTCATGATCGCTATGGTAGCCAGCAGGCGATATGTCGCCGACCTGTGCTACCGGCGCGGTTGCCGTACCGTGCTAGGAGCCCGGTGGCGTCGCCAGCGGGGAGTCGACCTTGTTCACCAGCCAGCGATCGCCGTCCTTTTCCAGGCGCATCGAGATGGAGAGCTGTCCGGGTTCGGGTTTGCCCTGCGTGCCGAGGCTGCTGATGGACTGCCCGACCACCACGATGGCCTGCGCGGAGGTGGCGTCGCCGGAGATGATCGCGCACTGGACGTCGCTCACCGTGGTCGTCACCTCGCCTTTGACCAGCACGTCGCGCAGGTCCTTACTGGTGGAGTCGAATTGTCTGTGCCAGTCCCCGGTCGCACCAGCGAGTACCGCGTGGAAGTACGCGTCCAGATGTTTCGAGTCGTAGGTGGCCAGTACCGGCCCGTACTTGCAGGCGGTGTCGCGAGCCTGTTCCCGCGCGGACAGCGTCGACTTGTCGTGCTGGTCCTGAAGGTAGAAGTACCCACTCGACGCGACCGCCGCGATGAGCAGGATCGCGGCGGCACAGGACACCGCGACCCGCCCTGTCCGGCCGAGCCGCCGGCGGCGCGACCGCCGGGTACGACCTGCGGCCACCTCGGTCGAACCCGGCTCGTCGGCGCCGGATTCCGCTCCGGCCGGTGCGTCGACAGCCGCGGCGCCGGATTCGTCCGCGCCGGTGCCGTCCTCAGCGGATTCCGCTGTGATTCGGCCGGTTTCGAGCGCGGTTCGCCGGTCGGGAGCTCCCGCCCCATCCTCGGTCTCGGTGACAGCGGATTCGGTGTGCCTCGCGATCGCCTCGCTGGCAGCGGAATCGCCTGCGGCACTGCTGGTTCCGCGCTCTCGACAACCGTCCGAGCCGGTGTCGGTTGCCGCATTCCGAGCGGCGTCGGCGCGGATGGATTCGGCGGTAGCGCTGCCGGTTGATTCGGTGCTGGTGTTGGACGTTTCGGCTGTGCCGTCGGCGTGGGCAGTCGCGGGTCCGTGGGAGTCGGTCACCCTGTCGCTCATGGAGATTCGGCTCCTCAGTTGCCGGAGATGGGGCGGGACAGTTCGTTGCCGGTGACGCCCGGAGGCGGGCCGGAGCCGTTGTCGGGCACGTTGGGCCGCGGAGCGTCGGCCGAGCCGCGTACCTGAAGTGCAGGGTTGTCGGTCACGCAGTAGTTGTAGAGGCGGACGCGGGTGTCGGCGATATTCGTCGGCGCGACCGGAATCGTCTTGTAGTCGCAGCTCGGGCGCGGCCAGGGATCGACGAGGGTGTGATAGCTGCCGTCGTGGGCAGGTACGCCCAGGGCCTGGATGCCTTGGCGCAGCGCGGGAAACAGCGCTTCGATAGCGGGCTGCCGCAGTTTGGCCGCCTTGGTGATGGCGACGAAGTTGATCACCAGATCGGTCATCGGATCCTGGTTCTGCGTGACGACCCCACCGAGGGTGGCCAGATCCCCAGGACCCTGGTCCAGCAGTTCGCGAATCTCCCCGTCGGCCGCGCGGGCCTGCTGGAACAGCGCGGTGCCGCGTGCGGTGAGGGTGCCCAGATCCGGTTGCGCGTGCTGGGTGGTATCGGCGATGACCTCGAGGTTCTCGATCAGCTGACGAGTCTGCGGCAGCAGATTGCTCAGCCCGGCCATGGCCGTACTGATCCCGGCGATCATATTGCGCATCATGTCCGGACCGCCGGCCAGCGCCTTGTCCAGCTCGTTGATCACGACATCCAGCCGGTCCGGATTCAATCCGCTGATCAGCCCGCTCATATCGGTGAGCACGTTCTGGATCGGGACGGGCACGCTGGTGCGGGCGCGCTCGACGGTCGAACCGTCGGTCAGATAGGGGCCGGTGTCGGCGTCCGGGCGGAAGTCCAGGTACTGCTCACCGGCGGCGGACAACCGGCCCACGTGCACGGTGCCGCCGATCGGGATCTTCGTGCCCGCATCGATGGCCGCGACCGCGGTGATCCCGTCGCCCGAGACGCGCACATCGCTCACCTTCCCGACGCGGGTGCCGCGGAAAGTGACGTCGTCGCCGGGCAGCAGCCCGCCGGAGTTCGCCAAATCCACGGTTACCTGGAACGTGCGCGCAAACGGGTTGAACCGCAGCACTTCCCGGCCCAGATAGCCCGATCCGAGCAACAACACCAGGACCAGTCCGAGATTGGCCAGGGCGACGCGTTTGCGCACCAGCCATTGCCACAGCGGCGGATTCATCGCGCACCGCCCTGCACGGGCACACCCGGAATCGGCGACGGGAGCGTGGGATTCGTTGTGCTCGACGATGTTCCGGGAACGGGCTGCGGGGGACTGGTGATCCGTCCGAACACCTTCGCCAGCACCTGCGCGAGGCTGCCGATGAACGCGGGCACATCACCGACCTCGGGCCACCGGCTGCCCTTCGGATCGGTCAGCGCGCCGACGCTCAGATAGGAAACCGTCGCCGCGACCGCCAGTACCGGCCCGCGCATACTCGCCATCAGCGAGGGATACAGCGTGTGCAATTCCGCGAGCGACTGGGTGAAATTGTCGCCCATCTGGGTGAATCCGGACATCAGCTTCTGAATGCTGTCGAACAGGCTCAGGAATTGCGGTCCGGTGGTGTTGGTGAAATCGCCCATCGCGTCCATCGTGGTGGCCACCTTGGTGGTCAGGTCCACGATGCGCTGGTCGTTCTCGTCGAACAGTCCGAGCAGTTTCGGGAACGCATCGGCAGCCGCACCGAGTTCGGCCTTGTGCCTTGCCAGTTCGCCGGCGAGCGAATTCATTCCGGCGAGCGCGCCGTCGATATCGCCGGTGCGCTTGTTCAGATCGGTGATCACCGTGGTCAGCTCGGACAGCAGATGTGCCAGTTCCGGTGCGCGTCCGCCGAACATGGAGTTCATCTCGGAGGTGATCTGCGCGGCCTGATTGATGCCGCCGCCGTTGACCAGCATGGCGATCGACATCATCAGCTGCTCCACCGAGGCCGCGGTGCCGGTCCGATCCAGGCCGATCGTCGCGCCCGGTTTCAGCTCGGGGCCGGCCTGTTGTGCGGTGGGCAGCGTCATCGCGACGAACATGTCCCCCAGCGGGGTGGCCTGTCGCAGTTCGGCCGTGGTGCCCGAGGGGAGGCGGATGTCGTCGCGGATGCGCATCTGCACGTCGGCGATGAAATTCGTGGTCGTGATCTTGGTGACGATGCCGATATCACTGCCGCCGATCCGGACGTGCGCGTGATCGGGCAGGTTGAGCGCGTCCTGGAAGGCGGCGTGCAGGGTATAGCCGGGACCGCCGATGCCGGGTTTGGGCATCGGCAGGTTCTGCACCGTGACCGCGCAGCTCGACGCGCCGAACAGTGCGGCGGCCGTCACCAGCGCGGCCGCGGTGCGGACTCGCATGTGTCGCATCATTTTCTCGTGATCCCCAGCAGTGCGGCGGTGAGCCCGAAATCCGGGCCGAAATCTTCGATCTTTCCGGTGCGGCAGCCGTCCAGGCGCATCTGCACGCGTTCACAGAACGTCGCGAGCGCCTCGCCGTCGAGCAGTGATTTGTCCAGCAGGCCGTGTAGGCGCAGCGCCTGATGTTCGGTACTGGTCGCATTGGCCAGGTTCTGAAACATCAATGGGCCGACGTCCACGACCTCGGTGAGATTGCGCGCGTTGGCGCGCATCTGGTTGCTGATGGCCACGAACCGGTTCAGCGCACCGGCCAGTTGGTCCTTGTTCTGCCCCACCACGGCCGAGGTGTTGGTGACGAACGCGTCGAGCTGGGCGAGCACGGCCTGCAGACCGGGCGCCTGGCGTCCGAGCAGATCCACGAGTTCGGTGAGCTTGCCGCTGAAATCCCTTACGGTCGAATCATTCTGGGCAATCACCTGGGTGATGTCGTTCAGTTTGACGATGGTCTCGGAGATCTGGTCCTTGTTCGCCAGGGTGGTCCGGAAGGCCGAGGAAAGCTCGTCGAGGGTCTGATGGAGCTTGTCCCCGTTGCCGTTCAGCAGCGGGTACAGGACCCGGCTCGCCATCGGCCCGGTCTGGTTGTCGCCTTTCAACGCGGTGCCGATCTGGTCGAACGTCTGCAGGATGCGATCGAGCTCGACCGGAGCCCTGGTGCGCGGCAACGGGATATGAGCGTCGTCGGCCATCACCGGACCGGAACCCGAATAGGCGGGCGATAATTCGATGTGCCGGTTGGTGATCAATTGCGGATTCACCAGCGCGGCCATGGCATCGGCGGGTATCTGGACGCCCGGATCGATACCCATCGTCACCTGGACGTAACTACCCTCGGCTTCGATCGAGTCGACCTTGCCGACCGGGACGCCCAGTACGTCGACCTCGTTACCGGCGTAAAGCCCGGCGACGTTCTCGAAATCGGCGCTGATGTGCCGGTGCGGGCCCAGATACCGGCCCGGCATCGAGATCGGGCTGGCCGGCAGCAGCGAGCATCCCGAGGCCAGTCCGGTCAACGCGCAGACGGTGACGAGTTGGACCAGTGCGCGAATTCTCATCACTTGCACCCCTGTACGGCGTGGGCGAAACACAGCCAGTTGTCCGGGAACAGCCACGGGGCGTACACATCTCCGTACGGGCCGTTACCGAGCACATTGTCGAACTGACGCAGGGTGACCGGCATGATCTCGTACAGCCGGTCCAGGTTGTCCTTGTTCTTCTGCAGGCCCTCGGACATGGTGTTCAGATCGCGAATCGTCTGGCCGAGTTGGGAATTGTTCTCCAGGCCCATGTCCTGGAACAGCTTCGACAGGGCCGCGACATTGTCCAGCAACCGCTTCAGCAGGGCCTGGCGTTTTTGCACGGCCGCACCGATCGCCTCGCCGCGGGTGAGCAGCATCAGCACGCTGTTCTGGTTGTCCGAGGCCAGTTTCGAGACCGAGGCCATCCCCTTCAACAACGAATCGACCTCGCCCTTGCGGTCGTCGATCACCTTGGCCAGCTCGCCGATGCTGTTGAGCGCCTGCACCGCCAGCTGCGGAGAATCGCCCATCTGCTTGTCCAGGGCGTCCAGCGCGGTGCGCATCTGCTGCGGGTCGATCTGCTCGATGCGATCGAAGGACTGCTGGTACCGCGGATCCCGGATGACCTTGCTCAGGTTGTACGGGACGCTGGTGTTGCTCAAGTGAATCGTGTTGTCCGGCAGTCCGTTTCCGTTGCCCGGTGTGAGATCCACGTGCAGGCGGCCCAGGATGGTCTCCAGTTTGATCGCCGCCTCGGCGTCGGGGCCCAGCCGCAGGTCGCGACGCACCCGCAGGTCCGCGACGACCTCGGTCCCGGCGAGCCGGACCGCACGCACCGAACCCACCTCGATACCCGAGACGTCCACGGTCGCGCCCGCGCGCAGACCGGCGGCCTGCTCGAATTCGGCGTGAATCGTCTTGTCTCCCAGCTTGGCCTGGGTCAACGCACTGGAACCCACCAGCAGCACCACCACGACGGCCGCGGCGAGCAGACCCAGCCGCAGGAATTTGTTGCCGAGAAATCCGGGCAGTGGCACCGGCCGCAGCCGCACCGCCCGTAGCCGTGCCATCATCGGCACACCTCCGAATGTGAATTGCCGCCGACCTGGGAGAACAGCCCCGGCGGGAGCAGCACACCCCACAGCGAGACGTCCAGGGTGCACAGATAGGCGTTGCCGTATGCGCCGTTGCCGGAGAACTGCGCCACCCGGTTGAGGAAGTTCGGCAGTTCGACCGCCGCGGTGTCCAGTGCCGCGCCGTTGGTCAGCAGCAGTGCGATACCGCTGGTGGCCTTGTTCTGCGCCGCGGCCACACCGGGCTTGACCTGCGAGATGAGACCGACCAGCGAATCGGTGGACGCGGCCACCCGATCGACCGAACTCTTCAACGCCGAGCCCTGCGCGTACAGGCCGTCCATCAGCGAACGCGTCTGGGCTATCAGCGTTTCCAGGTCACCGCTGCGATGCGCCAGGCCGGTGACGACCGAGCTGAGATTGGTCACCACGTCGCCGAGGATCTTGTCGCGCTGACCGAAGGTGGTGGCCAACTGCGCGGCCTGGGTGATCAGCTCGCTCATCGATACGTCGTTACCCTGCAAGGCCTGAATCAGCGTCTTGGACAACGAGTTCACCTGATCGGGCTGAAGTACCGAGAACAACGGCTCGAATCCGGACAGCAGCGCGGAGACGTCGAAGGATGGTTCGGTGCGCTGGATCGGGATCTGCCCGCCCGGCGGCAGCAGCGTACCGGGATCCCGGCCGGGCATGAGCGCGATGTACCGCTGGCCGATGAGATTCTGATAACGCACCAGGGCCTTGGTGGTATTCGTCGGATGCTGATCGGATTCGATCCGGAAATCCACCTTGGCCCGGTAGTCGTCGCCGAAATCGATCTTGTCGACCCGGCCCACCCGGACCCCGGCCATCCGGATGTCGTCGCCGGCCCGCAGGCCGAGCACATCGGAGAAGATCGCTGAATAGCTCTGCGTCGCACCGGAAACCGAACGTTGCAGGGTCGAGTACATGGTGTATGTGAGCAGCACCGCGACGACCGCGAACAGGCCGAACCCGGTTGCCGCCTTACCCGATCTCATTGCGCCGCACCGCCTTCGCTCACCGTCAGATGCCCACCCGAGAGCACCGGGCCGAGTAGCAGCACCTGCGCCATATTCGGTTTGCCGCCGACCACCGCGTCGACTGCGGCCATGCCGCGCAGCGATGTGGGATGTACTGCGCCGGAGTCGGTTCGGTCGCGTTCCGCCGCCGGGGCGGTGATACCGGGAATCCGGGGGACGCCGGGGAGCTGCGACAGTCCGGGCAGCAGCTGCTGCGCCGTACCCGAGGCGGACGCGGCGAGCCGGTGTCGGCAGCGGTTTCGGTCCGGCCGCATCGAGCCATTGCGGCCGCATCGAGGCCGGATACTGTTGCGGCGGTGCGGCGGCCGGAACGCTGGGCCCGCCGCAGCGCGGTCCCCGCAGGCTGCCGTAGTGCGGGCAGTCCTTGGCCGTGTACTGCTGGAACGGGGTGAAGGTGACGTCCATCGTCCACACCATCTGTTTCTGTGGGCCGTAATGGAATGCGGTCTGCAGCCGCCGCAGCGCGGTATTGAGATTCGCTGCGGTGAACGGGATGGCCTGCGGGTCCTCGGCGAGGCTGCCGAACAAGCCGTCCAATCCCGAGACGAGGTATTTGCCGGAGTTGGGATTGCGGGCGAACAAGGCATTCACCGAATCGACCGCGCCGGACGCGTTCGTCAGCAGCGCAACGAGATTCGATCGTTTCTCGGTGAGAGTCCGCGCGGTGGTGACCGACTGCGCCAGCACGCCCACCAGATCCGGCGCGGATCGGCTCAGCGCCTGCGAGGCCCGGCCCAGGTTGCCGAGCAGATCGCCGATGTGCGGAATGTCGTGCACCTGGGTGAGCCAGATGTCCAGGCGTTCGACCGTCGAACCGGGTACGCGGGAGGAGGAGTCCAGCGCCGCGGACAACGTCGCCAGCACCCGGCCCAGCTTCTCGGGCTGAATCTTGTCCAGCACGTTGCGCAGGGTGTCCAGGGTGGTCTGCAGGGCGATCGTGGGTGTGCCGGTGTCCTCGGCGATGGTCATCCCGCTGTGCAGAGTGGCCGTGTCCGGGCCGTTGTCGACCAGTTCGATCGCGGTCACGCCGAAGATGTTGCTGGGGACCGCGCGTGCGGTCACGTTGGCCGGAATCGTCTGGGCCACAGCGGGTTTCAAGTCGATACGAGCACGCTGACGGACACCCGCGGCCACCACGTCCACCGAATCGACCGTGCCGACCAGCATGCCGCGGAATTTCACGTCGGCATGGGCGGGCAGCCCGTCTCCGGTGCTGGTGAGTATCGCGGTGACCGGTACCTTCTCGGTGAAATGGCCGGTGTAGCGCAACATCAGCAGATACAGCAGTCCGGCCAGAGCCAGGATCATCGCGATGCCCGCCAGGCCGAGCTGACGGGCCGTGGCGCCCCTGCCGCTGGGATCGAGAATCATGCTGTGCCCTTTCCGGCATGAACGGGGCGCTGCGTGGTTACGCTCCGCTGCCTCCTCCGCGCCTGACCGTTCATGCTGTGCTCTTTCCGGCATGAACGGGGCGCTGCGTGGTTACGCTCCGCTGCCTCCTCCGCGCCTGACCGTTCATGCCGGGCCCCCCTATCCCGAGATCCGGAAGCCGGGGTCGATACCCCAGATCGACAGGGTCAGAAACAGATCCGCGAACACCGTCACGACGATCACCATCTTGATCGCGCGCCCGGCCGCGGTGCCCACGCCCTCCGGGCCGCCGGTTGCCACGAAGCCGTAGTAGCACTGGATGAACGTGGCCAGCAGTGTGAACAGCACCACCTTCAGCAGCGAGTAGAACAGGTCGTGCCCGATCAGGAACTGGTAGAAGTAGTGGTCGTAGGTGCCCGCGGTGGTGCCGCCCAGGAACAGCACGGTGAGCTTGGTGGCCAGGTAGGCCGCGGCCAGGCCGATGCTGTAGAGCGGGACGATGGTCACCGTCGCGGCGATCATGCGCGTGCTCACCAGGTACGGAAGCGGCCGGATGGCAATGGATTCCAGCGCGTCGATCTCCTCGGAGATGCGCATCGAGCCCAGCTGCGCGGTGAATCGGCAGCCGGACTGGATCGCGAAGGCCAGGGTGGCCAGGATCGGCGCGAGTTCGCGGGTCGTGGCGAATCCGGAGATCGCGCCTGTCAGCGGGCTCATGGTGAGCAGATTCAGCGCCGTGAACGACTCCATCCCCACGATGATCCCGCCGAACGCGCACAGGATGAACACCACGCCGACGGTGCCGCCGCCGACGATCAACGAGCCGTTGCCCCACCCCACGTCGGCGGTCAGTCGCGCGACCTCGCGGCGATAATGTCTGAGCGCGAACGGAATCCCGGCCAATGCCCGGAAGAACGTGATCGCCTGATGGCCGAGCCGCTGGTTCGCCTGGACCGGCGCCATCGCGACCGTGCCGACCGCCCGTAGTGGCCGCACCGCCGGCGGAGTGTAGCTGCTGGCCATCTCAGACCACCTTCGACGGGAGCAGCGTGTTGTCGAGCTGGGTGAGGATGATGTTGGTGGCGAACAACATCAGCGCCGAACTCACGACCGCGGAGTTGACCGCGTTGGCCACCCCGCCGGGGCCGCCGTGGGCATGTAATCCGATGTCGCAGGCGATGATCGCGGTCAGCACCCCGAAGATCGCGGCCTTGGTCAGCGCGACGAGCAGATCGTCGGCCACGGCGAACGAGGCGAACGAGCCGATGAACGAGCCCGGCGTACCGGATTGCGCGTAGACGTTGAACATGTACGCGGTGGCGAAGCCGACGAAGACCACGAAACCGCACAGCAGCATGCTCACCAGCACCGCCGCGGCCATGCGGGGCGCGACCAGCCGCCTGACCGGATCCACACCCATCACCATCATCGCGTCGATCTCCTCGCGGATGGTGCGCGAACCCAGATCGGCGCAGATGGCCGAACCCACCGCGCCCGCGATCATCAACGCGGACACCAGCGGAGCGCCCTGGCGGATGATGCCCAGACCCGCGACCGCGCCGATGAACGTGGTCGCACCGACCTGGTTGACCAGCGCCCCGACCTGAATGGAGACCACCACCGCGATCGGAATGGCGACGAAAACCGTTGGCGCGGCGGACACATTGGCCATGAACGCGCACTGCTTGATGAACTCCCGGTACGGGAAGCGCCGCTGCACCAGCGAGAGCACCAGCTGGATGAACGCGTCGCGGCCCAGCATCACCTGGCGGCCCAGGGTTTCCAGAGACTGCTGCGGATGGCCGCGCCACAGCCCGCGCACCGATTCGGTGATCCGCGCCAGCTCGCCCTCCGCGGGTGGGTAGGGGCGCTGCGAGGGCGGCAGCGACTGTTCGGGAACCGGGGTCCGGGTCACGGGTGCCGATCCTTTCTCCATGGCCGATCGGCTCGGTACGACTTAGTTCAGGGTTGTCAGATAGTGGTCCAGCAGGACCAGACCCGCGCCGATCGCCGCGATCACGGCCGCGAAGCCGAGCAGCACGATGAGCCAGAGTGCCGGGCGCACAACGGGATTGACCTTCGTTCGGCCGCCGAGAATCCTGATCGCGATCACCAGGAGGTCGATGAGCCACACCAGCGCGAGCATTACGTCATGCACACGTTCGAGAAGGTGAGCACGGGCCAGCACACGATGGATCCGAGGAACGAGACCACGACGTCGATCCCGTGCATGTTCCGCAGCTGGGCGGTGTGGGTGAGGCTCCAGATCACCCCGATGATCCCGTACGGGATGCCGATCAGGATCAGCGTGCCCAGGAACTCCGAGACCCGCATCTCGTAGCTCAGGAGCCGGTCGAGCCGTTTCAACATGGTGGTGTCCGTCCTTTCGGATGCGAAGCGGCCGGTGCGGAAAGCGACTGCCCGCGGCTGCGTATGTTACGTACAATTCCACTCATAATGGAAGGGTTTGTACGAGATTGCGTCGACTTGGCCACAGGTCTATCGGTATATGACTCGCTGGAGGATCTGCATGAGTTGACTAAGTTATCAAAGATTCTTGGTATAAATCTGGCCGATTCGATTCCGTTCGGGGTGTGCTCGCCGTTATGCTCGGCGACTGTGCCGGTAGTTTCGAGCGCAGCATCGGCAGCTGCGAGAAGGGCGGGGCGGCGATGACCGCAGCACGGGCGTTCGAGCCCTCCGACGTCGAACCGTTGACCGTCGAGCAGACCCGGATCCACATTCCGGACGGGCATCGACTGGATTCCAAACGTCCACCGCGACTCGGTGATGCACTGGACTTCTGGCAATTCGCCGGTGCCGCGGCCAATGTCGCGATGCAGATGTCGCGCCCGGGAGTGGGCCACGGCGTCGCGGACAGCAAGGTCGAATCCGGTGCGCTGATGGTCCGGCCGTGGAAACGCTTGCGTACCACCGCTTCCTACCTCGCGGTCGCGGTCCTGGGGTCCGAGGAGGAGAAGGCCGCGTTCCGCGAGGCGGTGAACGTCGCGCACCGGCAGGTCAAGTCCGAGCCCGGCGCGGCGGTGAAGTACAACGCGTTCGACCGGCATCTGCAGCTGTGGGTGGCGGCGTGTCTGTACATCGGATTCGAGGATTCGTATCAGCTGCTGCACGGCAGGATGAGCCCCGAGGAGGCCGAGGCGTTCTATCGGACTTCCTCGCCGCTCGGCACGACCTTGCAGGTGCCGCCGGACATGTGGCCGCCCACGCGCGCCGAATTCGATGTGTACTGGAACGAGGCGTGCCGATCGGCGGTGCTGGACGAAAAGGTGCGCGCCTACGTCGAGGACCTGCTGAATCTGCGGATGATCCACTGGTACCTGCGGGTGTTCTTCGGCGGTCTGCTGCGGTTTCTGACCGCGGGATTCCTCGGGCCCTACTTCCGTGAGCAGATGGGTGTGCGCTGGCGTCCGATCGATCAGCGGCGGTTCGAGAACCTGTTCGTATTCGTGGGATTCGTCAACCGGTTCATCCCTCGATTCGTCCGGTTCGCACCGACCTATGTGCTGATGTACGACGTGCGCAGGCGCATGCGCAAGCATCGCGCTATGATCTGAAAATCCAGCTGTCACAATCTGTTACGTGATCATGCGGGTCGCGGACCGGTCTCGAAAGCGCATCGATTCGACTCGGTGCCCTGGCTCGGCGGGGGTGACGCATCGTAGGCTGCGCTGCGAATCTTCCACCCCTGATGAACGGAGTCCTGATCGATGCGCACGGTGAAGCTGGAGCGCACCATCCGGGCACCCCTCGCCGATGTATTCGAATGGCTCACCGATGCCACGAATTTCCAGCGCGTGCCGATCATCCGGCGGGTGACGCTGGTGCGTCCCGGCGATCTGGTCGAGCACGGCGTCGGCGCGGTGCGGTTGCTGGTGACGCCGCTGGTCCGGGTCACCGAAGAGATCGTCGAATACGAACCGCCGCGCTTGATCCGCTACAAACTGCTCAGCTCCTACCCGCCGATGCGGGTCCAGGACGGTTGCCTGGAGTTCAAGGAGACCGAGGGCGGCGCCTGGATTCGCTGGACGGCCCATTTCGAGGTCGCGGCCCCGCTTTTCGCCGACCTGTGGACCGCGAGTATGGCTCCGATGGTCGTCGGTGGAATCCGCAGTGTGCTCGTCACCGCCGAGAAGGAACTGCGCCGGCACTGAGGTGCCGAATGAGCGGAAGAATTGCGCTGTGTGCGCGTCCCGGGGTCGTATTGTTGACGGACCGGTGATTCGGCAGGTCGTGCGTGTTCCGCGGTGCGCGGAGCGACGAGCGGTCGTGGGTGCGCCAGGCGGGGTTGCCGGGGTGAAACGCGGGTCGGCGAACGTGCGATGGATTGCCGGTGCAGGAAGGTGAGGAGCGATGCGGCCGCAGTGGGTGCCTGACGAGAGTGATGTCGCGAAGGCGCGGATCACCGATTTCACGCGGTTCGTGACCAGCCGCACGGGAACCGAATTCGCGGATTACTACGCGCTGTGGGAGTGGTCGGTCCGCGATCTGCCCGGTTTCTGGGGTGCGCTGTGGGAGTATTTCGGTTTGGGCCCGGCGCCGGAGCAGGTACTTGTCGATCCGGAAATGCCCGGGGCACAGTGGTTTCCGAAGACACGGGTGAACTACGTCGATCAGGTCGTGCGGCAGGCGCGCACCGATCGACCGGCGATCGTATCGGCCACCGAGGGCGGCCCGCTCACAGCGGTGTCCTGGCATGAATTACTCGGTCGGACAGCGGCATTCGCGCGCACACTGCGCGAACACGGTGTCGCGCCCGGCGATCGGGTGATCGGCTATCTGCCCGATATCGCCGAGACGGTGATCGCTTTCCTGGCCACGGCATCGATCGGCGCGGTGTGGAGCGCGTGCGGGCAGGACTACTCGGCCAAGGCCGCGCTGGATCGGCTCGGGCAGCTCGAACCGGTGGTGCTCGTGACCGCCGACGGCTATCGGTACGGTGGCAAGGTCCACGACAAGCGCGAGGATATCGCCGCGCTGCGGGCGGGCCTGCCGGGGCTGCGGGCGACGGTCGTGGTTTCCCGCGTGGGCGGTGAGGTGCCCGATTCGCTGGACTGGGCGCGGGTCAGCGCGCCCGGCGAGGGCGAGATCGTGACCGAGGCAGTGGAATTCGACCATCCGCTGTGGATCCTGTTCTCCTCGGGCACCACCGGCCTGCCCAAGGGGATCGTGCACGGCCACGGCGGCGTACTGGTCGAACATCTGAAAGCCACTGCGCTGCAATCGGATATCGGCCCGGATGACGTGTTCTTCTGGTTCACCAGCCCATCCTGGATGATGTGGAACTTCCAGGTCGCCGGGTTGCTGGTGGGCGCGACCATCGTCTGTTACGACGGCAGTCCCGCCTATCCGACGCCGGATGCACTGTGGGACATCGCCGCTCGCACGCATACCACCGTGCTGGGCACCAGTCCCGGTTACGTGCTCGCCTGCATCAAGGCGGGGGTGCGGCCGAGGCGCGACCACGATCTGACGGCGTTGCGCACGGTCGGGATCACCGGCGCCTCGCTACCGGAATCCTCCTCGCTGTGGCTCGGGGAGAACGTCGGCGATCATGTGCAGGTGTCCTCGATCAGCGGCGGGACCGATGTGGTCTCGGCATTCATCGGCGGTGCGCCGAACGTTCCGGTGTGGCCCGGCGAGCTGTCGGTGCCATTCCTGGGGGTGGCGGTGGACGCCTGGGACGAGTCCGGCAAGCCGGTGCGCGGCGAGGTCGGTGAGCTGGTGATCACCGCGCCGATGCCATCGATGCCTATTCGGTTCTGGCGCGATGCGGATGGAACACGTTATCGCGCAGCCTATTTCGAGATGTACCCCGGAGTCTGGCGGCACGGCGACTGGATCACCGTCACCGACCGCCGCAGTGTCGTGGTGCACGGCCGGTCGGATTCGACGTTGAATCGGCACGGTATCCGGATGGGCTCGGCCGATATCTATCAGGCCGTGGAGTCGTTGCCGGAGGTCGCCGAGGCCCTGGTGATCGGCGCCGAACAACCCGACGGCGGTTACTGGATGCCGCTGTTCGTGGTACTGGCCCCCGGCGCCGAACTCACCGACGAACTCCGTGACCGGATCAGATCCGTGATCCGCACCGACGTCTCCCCGCGCCACGTGCCGGACGACATCATCCTCGCCCCCGGCGTTCCGCACACCCGCACCGGCAAGAAACTCGAGGTGCCGATCAAGAAGTTGTTCCAGGGTGCGCAGGCCGATCGTGTCGTGGAACGCACCGCCGTCGACAACCCCGCACTGCTGGATTGGTACTCGGCGGTCCGGATGCCGGGCGCCTCCGAATAGTGGTTGTCGCCCGCCGACCTTGCGTGCAGCGCAGTCGGGGGCGGGCCGTGTCGGCTCATCGGGATGCCAGGCCCGGGCGCGTGCTCGACCGCGGATCTCGACCCGGTCCGCACGGATTCGTGGGCGTGGTCGCGCGGTCGAGTGGCGGGGCGCGGACTCGGCTGTCGGGCAGTTGGCTCTGCGATATGTTCGATCATCGATCGTTTGTCACGCAACGAGTTCGGCGTTCTCGGCGGTGAGTTGTCCATCGACCATGCGGTATACGGCATCCATCCGGTGCAGGTGGGCGCGGTCGTGGGTGACCAGGAGGGTGGCAGCGGCGTGGTCGCGGACGATGCGCAGGATGAGGTCCATGACGGCGGCGCCGCGCTCGGAGTCCAGGGCGCTGGTGGGTTCGTCGATGACGAGCAGGGCCGGGTCGTTCATCAGTGCGCGGGCGATATCGATGCGCTGGCGTTGGCCGCCGGACAGTTGGGCCGGGCGCTTGTGTTCGTGGCCCGACAGACCCACGGCGTTGAGCAGATCCTCTGCTCTGGAACGTATTTCGTTGCGCTTCCGGTATGCGACGATGCGTCGGTCGCCGAGATGGGCGGTCACCTCGAGCTGTTCGGCCGCGGTGAGGGCAGGGATGAGGTTCGGTTGCTGGAATACGATACCGATCCGCCGGCGTCGCAGGGTCGCTGCCTCGCGGCGGTTCAGTTTTGTCAGATCGACTGTGCTGCCTCCTGTTTCGATGATGATGCGGCCGGAGTCCGGGCGCAGGAGGGTGGATGTCACCGCCAGCAGGCTGGACTTGCCCGATCCGGACGGCCCGGTGATGGCGGCGATCCGGCCGCCGTCCACTCGCAGATTCACCGAATCCAGGGCAGTGATACGTTCGCTGCCGTCGGGATAGGTGAGGGTGACGTTGTCGACGGTCAGTGTGGTCATCGAGAACTCCTGTGCTTCAGCGTGTCCGGTCGAGGGCGGTGAGCGGGTCGGCGGTGGCCACGAAGCGCAGGGCGACAGCCGCACCGAGCAGGCCCAGCGCGATGAGCGCCGCGCCCGGCGCCAGAGTCGTTGCGGCGCTGAGGACGAACGGCATCGCCGTGTCGAGCGCTGTCCCGGCGGCCGAGGTGATGGCCAGGCCGATGCCGACGCCGGTCAGCAATACGATCAATGCCTGGCCGAGGGCGTCGGCGACGAGGGAGCCGGTGGTCGCGCCCAGGGCCTTCAATATCGCGATATCGGGGCTTCGCTGAATCGTCCACACCGTGAAGAAGGCCCCGATGACCAGCGCGGATATCGCGTACAGCAGGATCGTCATCAGGGTGAGCGAGCTGTGCTCCGCCCGGTAGGAACCGATCGCCCGCAAGGAGTCCGAGGCGCTGGTCGTGACGGTGTGCGCGGCGGCGTTCACCGCGCTCGCATCGGGCACGCCCGAGGTGACCAGAATTGTCGCGGCGCCGCCGTGGGGAGTGAGGGCTCGCCAGTCGGGGAGCGTCGTCCAGACGACCGGGGTGTGCGCATACCAGTCGTCATCGCCGACCGCGGCCACGACGAAAGTCGCATTCCCGAGCATGATGTGGTCGCCGGCCGTCGCGGACAGATTCCGGGCCGCGGGCGCGCTCAGCACAACCGAACCAGTAGAGGTTGCCGATCGGTTGCCGAATGTGGCGCCCTCGCTGCCGAACAGCGCTACCTGCACGGGCGGGCCACCGTCCCGGGTGGCCCGGGCGCGGCTGATGCCGACGGGATCGGCGGGTGCGGCCTGCCGCCAGGCGCGTACCTGATCCGCGGTCAGCGCGGAGGAGTCGAAGGACGGTGCGGTCCCGGTGTCCGCGAAGACGACGGTATCGCCGGATATCTTGCGCAGGGCGGAGACGTTCTGGTGGGCGAGGCCGGAGGTGAGCCCGCTCAGGAAGCTGACGAGGATGGCGACCAGGACCACGACCAGCGTGATGAGCGCGAACCGGCCGCGCGCGGCCCGCAGATCTCTCAGTGCGACGAACATGCTTTCACCGTGCCCGGATGCACGGCTCGGTACATCGGCGGTGCGATCGAATCCGCGACCGGCCGAGGATGGGTGTCCGATTCCATCTTTCGATGGATGCCGTCGATGTAACCCCGCATAAGCTGGCAGGGTGCACCGCTCTCCGCTCACTCCCGTCTTCGCCGCGCTGCAGGCTGCCCTGCATGTGCTGATGGTGGCGTTGACGGTCTATGTGATGGTGCGTGCGCTGGTTCCGGGCGGGCAGCACCGGATCGCGGTGCTGGTGCTGGCGGTGCTGTTCCTGCTCATCTATTTCGGCGGTGCGGTGCTGCGCTCGCGGCCCGTAGCGGCGCGGGTGTGGCTCGGGGCGCTGACGGTGTTGTGGCTGGGGCTGGTGGCGTTGGCGCCGGAGGCGATCTATCTCGTCTTCGGGTTGTTCTTCTTGTATCTGCATCTGCTGCCGCGGTTCTGGGGGTTGATCGCGGTACTGGCCGCGACCGTCGTCTCGGTCGTCGGCTTCGCCTTGCACGAGGGGTGGACCGCGGGCGGGGTGATCGGGCCGGTACTGGGCGCGGCCGTCGCGCTCGCGATCGGATTCGGGTATCGGGCGTTGTACCGCGAGGCCGCGGATCGTCAGCGGCTCATCGACGAATTGCTGGCCACCCGCGCCACACTCGCCGAACGCGAGCGCACCGCCGGAAAACTGGCCGAACGCCAGCGGCTGGCCCAGGAGATTCACGACACGGTGGCACAGGGGTTGTCCAGCATTCAGATGCTCCTGCACGCGGCCGAGGGGGTCGCGCCGGATCATCCCGCGCTGCAGAAGATTCGGCTTGCGCGCGAGACCGCCGCGGACAATCTCGCCGAAACCCGGCAGTTGATCGGCGATCTCACTCCGGCGGCTCTGGAGGGGCAGTCCCTGGCGGATGCGCTCGAGCGAATCGCCCAGCGGGCCAGTGCGCCCGGGCTCGACGCGCACGTCCTGGTCGAGGGCGAGCCGGAGCGATTGCCCATGCCCGTCGAGGCGGCGCTGGTGCGGGTCGCGCAGGGCGCGGTATCCAATGTGGTGCGTCATGCCCGCGCGCAACGGATGCGGATCACGCTCACCTACGGTGAGGACGGTGTGCACCTGGACGTGGTCGATGACGGAATCGGTATCGCCCCGGAGGTTTTCGCGCAGGGGACGTTCGGTCTGAACGCGATGCGCAGCCGCGTCGAACAGCAGGGCGGCAGTATGGATGTGGAGTCCGAATCCGGGCACACCGCGGTCACCGTCTCATTTCCCTCCTCGGCGGCATGATGAATTCCGTTGGCGCAGGGCCGATCCGGTTGCTGCTCGCCGACGATCACGCGATCGTCCGGGCCGGGCTGCGCGCTCTGCTCGATGCGGCGCGGGACGTCGAGGTGGCCGGGGAGGCGGCGACCGCCGAGGAGGCCGTATCCGCTTGTGCCGCAATGCCTGTCGATCTGGTGCTGATGGATCTGCGGTTCGGGCCCGGGAAATCCGGTGTGGACGCCACGCTGGCGCTGCGCGCGCTGCCCGATCCGCCGAATGTTCTGGTGGTCACCAACTACGACACCGACGCCGACATCCTCGGGGCCATCGAGGCCGGTGCCTGCGGATACATTCTCAAGGACACCCCGCCGGGGGATCTGCTGGCCGCGGTGCGCGCGGCGGCGGCGGGGGAGAGCGTGCTGTCGCCGTCGGTGGCCTCGCGGCTGATGACCCGTGTGCGCAAACCGGATACGACGCTGAGCCCCAGGGAGATCGAGGTGTTGCGGTTGGTCGCGGAGGGCCATTCCAACCGGGAGATCGGCCGCAGCCTGTTCCTGAGCGAGACCACCGTGAAATCCCATCTGGTGCACATCTATGCCAAGCTCGGGGTGAAGTCCCGCACCTCGGCGGTGGCGCGCGCCCGTGAGCGCGGCGCGATCTGAGCGCGTCTCGCGCGGTTGCCGCGCACGGTCGGCACCCGCCCCTACGCTGTGGTCATGGCCATGACACTCGCTGATCCGAAGGTTCGTGAATTCCTCTCCCACGGCACCCGCACCGGAAAGCTCGCCTTCACCGCCACCGACGGCCGTCCCGTGATCAACCCGGTCTGGTTCATCCTCGAGGGCGAGGAACTGGTCTTCAATACCGGTAAGGACACCGCCAAGGGTCGCGCGATCACTCGCGACCCCCGCCTCGCACTCTGCGTAGACCTCGAGGAACCGCCGTTCGGGTATGTCCAGGTTCAGGGAGTGGCCGAGGTGTCCGAGGATCCGGCCGAGTTGTTGCGCACCGCGACCGCCATCGCGGGTCGCTATATGGGCGCGGAGCGGGCCGCGGAGTTCGGCGCGCGCAACGGCGTACCCGGTGAGCTGGTGGTGCGCATCCGCGCGGCCAAGGTGCTGGGCGGCTTCGATATGACCGGGTAGCCGCGCGGTGATCATCCGTACGGGCACCGAAGTGTCCGCGACCCGAGATCAGGCGGTGATTGTGAACTCGACGGACCGATGTCGGTCGGCGACGACCGTGGTCTGGGGTACGTTCGCGGGCTGTTCCCGGCCCGGCGCGTCACACGGAGGTGTCGGCTGATGTCCTCCGGTCCGGGCGACCAGCTCGATTATCGATTCACCCTCGCCAACGAGCGCACCTTCCTGGCCTGGATCCGGACCTCGCTGGGCCTGCTGGCCGGCGGTGTGGCGGTGCACACCCTCGTGCAGCCGTTCCATCGTTCCGGATTGCGGCGGGCCATCGCGGCCAGTTGTATCGTGCTGGCGGTGATCATGGCCATCGGCGCTTACCAGCATTGGCGCAACGTGGAGGACGCGATGCGTCGCGGCGAACCGCTCTCCGGCACCGTCATGGTCCCGTTGCTGGCGGTGGGGATAGCCGTGGTGTCGGTGCTGGCGGCTGTCGCGGTGCTGTTCGCATGATGCGGTGGACGGGCCGATGACCGCCGACACCGGTATGGCCCGGGAGCGGACGGCGCTGGCGTGGCGCCGCACCGCCGTTGCCTCGATGGCCATCGCCGTGCTGTTCCTCAACCATGTGGTGGTCAGCGGTTGGACCCATGCGGCCGCGGCTCCGCTGGTCGCCGTTCTCATGCTGGTCGTACTCGCGGTCATGGGCCTTCAGCGCAGTCGTGCCCTGCGCCACGGGGAGCACGGCCGTTCCCGCATCGAAGTAGCCCTCACCGCGACCGTGGTCACCGTGGTCTGCGTCGTCGCCCTCCTGATCAGCCTGGGCGCTCCCCCACGCTAGCCGCTTCGCAGACCGACTACGACAGAATTTCCCATGCCGCGCTAGAACCCTTTGCCGTACAACTGAATTGGGTGAGCGATCTTATCGCCTCCGAGCCCGCCTACTCAGGCGAAGATGGCATCGATGGTTTCGGCGGTGAGGATGCGTGTGGTCCAGGTTGTGAGGTCTGCGAGGGGTGCGTTGCGGACTGAATGGCGGACTGTTTCGGAGATGTCGCCGAACTTTGTGGTGAGTAGTTCGAGTACTACAGTCGCTCGCTCTTCGGTGCGTCCTTCGGCGATTCCTTCGAGGCGGAGCATGTCGCCGGTTGTCATGGTGGCCTCCTGGGCTGCTGGTCCGAGTCGGTCGATGATGGGTTTCATGCGGGTGAAGGGGGTGTCGGCAACTTTGATTATGTACCTCGTCGACTTTGCTCTGGTGCTCGACCAGGACGTGGATGTAGCCGTCGTGGCCGTCGATGCGGGCCCGGAAGAGGATGTCGCTGCGGCGGTCGTGCAGTTCGGGGGAGACGAAACTGTTCTTGCACACTCTCAGGGTGTTCCAATTCACCGCTGCGACAGTCTCTTCTGGCAGCACCGCACGTAGCTCGGACGCGGCCTCGGAGGAGCGGGTGAACACGTGCCGGAAGAAGGCGTCGTGCGGATTCGACGGAATGGTCCCCATGAGCGGCAACGGTAGCCGGGAATTCGGTAGATGGCGAACTTCGACAGAGCTCGAAATATATTGTCTAGGAGCGGTTTTCGTTCTTCTGACGCTTGGTCGAATGGGCGCGTTGAGGGTGGTCTGTTTCAGAGTGATCTCGTCGGGAATGGGTGCGTCGGTACGGTGCCGTTGGCGTAGGTGTGACGTCGCACGTCCGGCAGGGCTGTGCGGGGTAGTAGCCGGTCGACCCCGGTATAGCGGTCCGCCTACACTCGCCCGCATGACCGTGCATTTCATCGGGGCGGGCCCCGGGGCCGCCGACCTGCTGACGCTGCGCGCGCTGCGGTTGATCCGGGAGTCGCCGGTCTGTCTGTACGCGGGGACGTATCTCGATCCGGAGGTGCTGGCGCAGTGTTCGGCGGGGGCCCAGCTGGTCGATACCCAGGGGTTGGATCTGGATCAGATCATCGAGCACTGTGTGCGGGCCGATGCCGCGGGGCGCGATGTGGCGCGGTTGTGCTCGGGGGACCCGTCGTTGTACTCCGCGCTCACCGAGCAGACTCGCCGCCTGGACGCGCACGGTATCGCCTGGGACGTCACGCCGGGGGTGCCCGCGTACGCGGCGGCGGCCGCGGTGCTCGGGGCCGAGCTGACCGTTCCGGAGTTGGTGCAATCGGTGGTGCTCACCCGGACACAGGCGCGCTCGACCGCCATGCCCGACTCCGAGGCGCTGGCCGGTTTCGCCCGCACCCGCGCCACATTGGTACTGCATCTGGCGATCACCCGGATCGGCCCGATCGCCGCGGAGCTGACCGCCGAATACGGTGCGGAATGTCCGGTGGCCGTGATCTATCGCGCGAGTCAGCCCGAACAGCTGGTGCTGCGCGGCACCCTCGCCGATATCGCCGATCGAGTCGCCGAGGCCGGGCTGCGGCAGGCCGCGGTCATTCTGGTCGGCGGCGCGGTGGGCGCTCGCGCGCAGTGCGCGCAATCACATCTGTACGACCCCGCCCGCGAGCGGAGCGGAGCGTCGTCACCGGGGGTATCGGCCGCGACGGAGGCGAGAGGCGGTGAGGTGCGGTTGTGAGAGCGGAGCCGGCTATCGCCCGCGTCACATACGACCGGAGTCGAAGCGCCGCGGGGTGGAATCGTGAGCGCTACCATCTCCCGACGAGATTCGGCGCGGGGACAAACGCTATGAGCTGATCTGATGTTTCTTGGCTATGAACCTTTTTGGTCCTACACGGGATACGGACGGTAGATTGGTTCGGTGTTCATCAGTGAGGTTCGACGGAGGGCCGTGCCGTGGCCGGCGAGCGTGGTCGGGTCGATGTAACAAGATCGGCTCGAGCGACGGATAACTCCTTTGAACACGTATGTCTGATTGAGATTCGAAGTGAGCCCCGACCGCTGAACGCCATGCTGGGACAGATGTGCGTTCGCGTCGGTGTGCCATTGGGGAGCACTGCAGGGTGTTCCGGAAGTGAGGTTGCGGGTTGGACCGGCGGGAATTCGGCGGGAACGGCGAAGCTGGCAGCGAGATCGCGGCCGCGCCGGACTCCGGGGAGGCGCTCTTCCCGTTGTCGCCGGCGCAGTTGGGTATCTGGTATGCCCAGCATCTGGACCCGCAGGTGCCGATCACCATCGCCCAGTACGTCGACCTGCACGGCGATCTGGATGTCGACGTGCTCGAGCGGGCCAGCATCAATGCCTCTCGCGAGCTCGGGTCGGGTTTCCTGCGCATCGTCGAGCGCGACGGCGAGCCCCTGCAGTGGATCGACCATTCCATTGCCGACTACGACAAGGTCACCTACGTCGACCTGCGCGATGAGGCCGATCCCGAGGCCGCCGCGCACGCTTGGATGCGCGCGGAGTACAGCCGCCCGCTGAACCCGACCACCGATCGGCTCGTCGCGGTCGCGGCCCTGCAACTCGCCGACGACCACTGGTTCTGGTACTCCCGCGCCCACCACATCGCACTCGACGGCTTCGGCGCGATGACCAACCAGAAGCGCATCGCCGAGCTGTACACCGCATATCTCGACGGCGTCGAGCCCGAGCCGGCCAAGGCCGCGGATCTGCGCTCACTGGCCGAATCCGAATTCGCCTACCGGGACAGCACCCGTTTCCAGTCCGATAAGGAGCACTGGGCGCAGCGGGTGGCCGGGCTCGAGGAGGGCTCGAGCCTGACCGGCCGCTCGGCCCCGCCCGCACCGCTGAACGGCGTGGTGTCCGAGGCGCTGTCCGATGAGCGCAACGAACTGCTGGACGCGGCCGTACACGGGCACGACTCCTCGCCCGCGGCCCTGCTCATCGCGGGATTCGCGGCCTATCTGGCGCAGTGGACCGGCGTCGAGGACGTCATCCTGAGTCTGCCGGTGACCGCCCGCACCACCGCGCTGATGCGCCGCTCGGGCGGTGTGACTTCGAACATCGTGCCGCTGCGCCTGCACGTCGGCCACGAGACCACGGTCGCGGATCTGCTGCGTTCGGTGACCGTGGAGGTCTCCGGCGCGCTGCGGCACCAGCGCTACCGGCACGAGGACATCCGGCGGGACAGCGCGGGCGAGGGGGCCGCGGTCACCAAGGAGTTCTTCGGCCCCTGGGTCAACATCATGCTGTTCCAGGACGAGCTGGCACTGGGCCCGCTGGTCGGGCAGTTGCATGTGCTCTCCACCGGATCCATCGAGGATCTGGGCGTCAACTTCTATCAGACCGAGGGCGGCGCGCGCTCTCGCATCGACTTCGAGACCAACCCGAATCTGTATTCGGAAGATCAAGCGCAACAGCATCATTCGCGTTTCCTGGAGTTCTTCGACCGGTTCCTGGCGGCCGAGGCCGGGCAGCAGGTGTGGGCGCTGCCGATCACCACCGCCGTCGAGCTGGACCGGACCCTCGTCGAATGGAACGAGTCCACACACGAGGTTCCCGAGACCACGCTCGCGGCACTGCTGGACGACCGGATGCGGCGCAACCCTTCGAGCGTCGCGCTCGACTTCGAGGGCGATACGCTCACCTATGCCGAGTTCTCCGCCCGGGTCAACCGGCTCGCCCGGCACCTGATCGATGACGGCGTCGGCCCGGAATCGCTTGTGGCCCTTGGCATGCGGCGTTCACTGGAACTGGTGATCGGCATGCACGCGGTGCTGCAGGCCGGTGGCGCGTACGTGCCGATCGATCCCGATCACCCGGCCGAGCGCACCGCCTACATCCTGGACTCCGCGGCACCGGTCTGCGTACTGACCGTCTCGGGTGACGAGGTGCGGCTGCCCGAGTCGGTGCGGCAGATGCCGATCGACACCCTGGACGTGTCGGAGTACTCGGCCGATCCGATCACCGATGCGGATCGCCTTGCACCGCTGCGTGATTCGAATACCGCGTACGTCATCTACACGTCCGGCTCGACCGGTCGCCCCAAGGGCGTCGCGGTCACCCACCGGGCGATCGTCAACCAGCAGTTGTGGATGCTCGACCAGTACGGCTTCACCGCGTCGGACGTCTACCTGCAGAAGACCGCGACCACCTTCGACGTCTCGCTGTGGGGTTACTTCCTGCCGCTGCTGTCCGGCGCGAAACTGGTCGTCGCCACACCGGACGGCCACCGCGACCCGGTATACGTCGCGGAGATGATCCGCCGCCACGGGGTCACGGTCACCGACTTCGTGCCATCCATGCTGAGCGTGTTCGTCACCTCCGCTTCCCGCGCGGACTGTGCCACGCTGCGTGCGGTTTTCGTCATCGGCGAGGCCCTGCCGCCGGAGACCGCGGCGGGTTTCCGGGCGATCAGCGACGCCGGTCTGCACAACCTCTACGGTCCCACCGAGGCCGCGGTCTCGGTGACCCACCGGACTGCCGCCGACACCGACGCCACGGTCGTGCCGATCGGTGTGCCCGAGTGGAATGTCGAAGTGTACGTGCTGGATTCGCGGCTGCGTCCGGTCGCGATCGATGCGCCCGGCGAGTTGTACCTGGGTGGTCGGCAGCTGGCGCGCGGGTATCGCGGCCGGGCCGACCTGACCTCGGACCGGTTCGTCGCGAATCCTCACGGCCTGCCCGGTGAGCGCATGTACCGCACCGGTGACCTGGTCCGCTGGAACGCAGCCGGTGAGCTGGAGTACATCGGCCGCACCGACTTCCAGGTGAAGTTCCGCGGTCAGCGCATCGAGCTCGGTGAGATCGAGACCGATCTGCTCGCGCATCCCGCGGTGAGCCAGGCCGTCGTGCTGGTGGTCGATACCGCCACCGGTCAGCAACTCGTCGCCTATGTCGTTGCCGCGCGGGGACTTTCGATCGATCCGGTGGAGCTGAGCAGATTCGCCGCCGAGCAGCTGCCTGCCTACATGGTGCCCGCGGCGATCATGGTGCTGGACGCCCTCCCGCTCAACACCTCCGGCAAGTTGGATCGAAAAGCGTTGCCCGAACCGGTCTTCAGCGTCGACGCGGCCGGATACCGGGCCCCGCGCACCCAGGCCGAGGAGATCGTCGCGGGGATCTTCGCCGATGTGCTGAGCCAGGACCGGGTCGGCATCGACGACGACTTCTTCGATCTCGGTGGCAACTCGCTGGTCGCCACCCAGGTTGTCTCGCGCATCTCCGCCGCCTTCGGCATCACCCTCGGGGTGCGGGCGCTGTTCGAGACGCCCACCGTGGCGGCTATCGCCGCGCGTGCCGAATCCGCCACGCCCGCACAGATTTCCAGGCCGCCGCTGGTCGCCCAGCACACCGGCGAGAACGGTGAGCCGGTGCCGCTGTCGCTGGCCCAGCAGCGGATGTGGTTCATCAACCAGTTCGACCCGACCGTTCCGACCTACAACCTGCCGTTCGTGGTGCGGTTGCGCGGCGCGGTCGACATCGACGCGCTGACCGCGGCGCTGCTGGATGTGATGACGCGGCAGCAGTCGCTGCGCACGCTGTTCCCCGAATCCCCCGACGGCGGCGGCTACCAGCAGGTGCTGCCCGTCGAGGAGATCGATCTCGGCATCGCGGTGCTGCCGATCGCGGAGGCCCGGTTGGCCGCCGCTCTGGCCGATTTCGCCTCCACCGGCTTCGACGTGACGCGCGAGCTGCCGATCCGGGTGCGGGTCTACAAGGTCTCGGGCGGATCCAGCGCGCCCGGCGCCGATTACGCGATGGCCTTCGTGGTGCATCACATCGCCGCGGACGGTTTCTCGTTCGGCCCGCTGGCGCGCGATGTGACCGCCGCCTATCTGGCGCGCGCGGCGGGCGAGCCGCCGGCGTGGGCCCCGCTTCCGGTGCAGTACACCGACTTCAGCGTGTGGCAGCGCGAGGTACTCGGCTCCGAGGACGACCCGGACTCGATGGCCGCCCGCGAAATCGCTTACTGGCAGGGCGCTTTGGCCGGTCTGCCCGATCAGCTCGACCTGCCGACCGATCGCCCGCGCCCGCCGGTGCAGAGCTTCCACGGCAGCCGGGTCACCTTCGAGATCGATCCGGACCTGCACATTCTGTTGTCGAGATTGGCTCGGGCACAGGGTGTTTCGCTGTTCATGGTGCTGCACGGCGCATTGGCGGTGTTGCTGGCGCGGATGTCGGGCACCGAGGACATCGCGATCGGCACCCCGATCGCGGGTCGTGGCGAGCAGGCGCTGGACGATCTGATCGGCATGTTCGTCAACACCCTGGTACTGCGCTCGCAGATCGACGGCGGCGAGACGTTCACCGAACTGCTCTCGCGCACGCGGGAAACCGATCTCGCCGGATTCGCGCACGCCGACGTCCCGTTCGAGCGGCTGGTCGAGGTGCTCAACCCGGCCCGCTCGCAGGCGCGGCATCCGCTGTTCCAGGTGATGCTCTCGTTCCAGGAGCTCTCGCACGCCACCATGGAGATGGACGGGCTCACGGTCACCGCCGACGAACTCGACGTCGACATCGCCAAATTCGATCTGCAGTGGACCCTGACCGAGCAGCGCGGCGCGGACGGCTCGCCGGCCGGGGTATCCGCGGTGATCTCCTACGCCACCGATCTGTTCGACGCCACCACGGTCGCCGCATTCGGTGATCGCTTCCTGCGGACGCTGCACGCGGTCGTCTCCGATCCCGCCCGCCCGGTCGGGGATATCGAGCTACTCGACAACGCCGAGCGCACCCTGGTCCTGCGCGACCGCAACGCCACCGCCAGCCCCGTGCCGGACGCCGAGACGCTGGCCTCGCTGTTCGCCCGGCAGGCCGAACGCACCCCCGATGCCCCGGCGCTGACCTTCGAGCGGACGACACTGACCTACGGCGAGTTCGCCGCGCGGGTGCATCGCCTGGCCCGGCATCTGACCGATCTGGGCGTCGGCCCGGATTCGCTCGTGGCGCTGGGGATGCGGCGTTCGCTCGACCTGGTCGTCGGCATGTACGCGGTGACCGTGGCCGGTGGCGCGTACGTCCCGCTGGACCCGGATCATCCGGCCGAGCGCACCCGCTACGTGCTGGGCACCGCGCGTCCGGTGTGTGTGCTGAGTACCGTCGAGGACGAGTTCGAGACCGGCACCGATATCGCGGTGCTGGAGATCGACCGGCTCGACCTGTCGGACTACTCCGACGCGCCGCTGACCGACGCCGATCGGCTCGCCCCGCTGCGCCCGGCGAATACCGCGTACGTGATCTTCACCTCCGGTTCGACCGGTCGTCCGAAGGGTGTGGCGGTGCCGCACGGGGCGATCGTGAACCGACTGCTGTGGATGCAGCAGGAATACCAGCTGGACGGCACCGATGTCGTCGTGCAGAAGACCCCGGCCACCTTCGACGTGTCGGTGTGGGAGTTCTTCTGGCCCTTGCAGGTCGGCGCCCGGCTGGTGGTCGCCAAGCCCGACGGGCACCGCGATCCGGCCTATCTGATGCGGTTGATCACCGGTGAACAGGTCAGCACGGCGCATTTCGTGCCGTCGATGCTCGCGATGTTCGTGACCGAGATCGGCGCGGCCTCGGCCGAGGAACTCGCCGGACTCGGCCTGCGGCGGGTGTTCGCCTCCGGTGAGGCGCTGCCCGCGGTGACCGCGCAGCGGCTGATCGAGCTGACCGGCGCGCGCCTGCACAACCTGTACGGCCCGACCGAGGCCGCGGTCGACGTCACCTATCACGAGGTGAACGAGCTCGACACGGTGTCGGTGCCGATCGGTCGTCCGGTGTTCAATACCGCTGTCTACGTTCTGGATTCGCGGCTGCGGCCGGTTCCGGTGGGTGTCGCGGGCGAGCTGTATCTCGCGGGCGCGCAGCTGGCGCGCGCGTACGTGGCCCGGCCCGATCTGACCGTGGATCGCTTCGTTGCCGACCCGTTCGCGGGCGGCACGGCCGGTGAGCGCATGTACCGCACCGGCGACCTGGTCAAGTGGACCCTCGCGGGTGAGCTGGAGTACCTGGGCCGCACCGACTTCCAGGTGAAGTTGCGCGGTCTGCGGATCGAACTCGGTGAGGTCGAATCCGCGCTGACGGCCATCGACGTGGTCGCGCAGGCCGTCGCGGTGGTGCGTTCGGACGGCCATCTGGGTGATCAGCTCGTCGGCTATCTGGTCGCCGCACTCGATCACGAGGTCGATACCGACGCCGTGCGCGCCGAGCTGACCGAGGCGCTGCCCGGATACATGGTCCCCTCGGCGCTGGTGGTGCTGGATGCGCTGCCGCTGAACGCCTCGGGCAAACTGGAACGCCGGGCGCTGCCCGCGCCGGTGTTCGAGCTACGTGAATTCCGTGCTCCCACAACGCCGATCGAGGAGATCGTCGCGCAGACCTTCGGCGAGGTGCTCGGCCTGGCCCGGGTCGGCGTCGACGACGACTTCTTCGATCTGGGCGGCAACTCGCTGATCGCCACGCAGGTCGCCTCCCGCCTGGGCATCGCGCTGGACACCCGGGTTCCGGTGCGCATGCTGTTCGACGCGAGCACGGTGACCGCCCTCGCGGCCCGGATCGAATCCCACGTCGGCGACGGCGGCCGCGAGGCGCTGGTCGCCCGCGAGCGTCCCGAGCAGGTGCCGCTGTCGCTGGCACAGCAACGGATGTGGTTCCTGAACCGCTACGACACCGCGTCCTCGGTGAACAACATCCCGGTCGCCATCCGGCTGTCCGGTGAACTGGATGTGGCGGCGCTGCAGGTCGCGGTCATCGACGTGATCGACCGGCACGAATCGCTGCGCACGGTGTTCCCCGAGACCGGCAGCGCACCGGTGCAGGTGGTGCTGGACGCGGCCCAGATCGTGCCCGATCTGACCCCGATCCCGGTGACCGAGACCAATATCATCGAGCACCTGATCGAGCTGGCCTCGATGGCGTTCGATGTGACCAACGAAGTGCCCTTGCACGCAAGGCTTTTCGAGATCAGCGAGACCGAGTACGTGCTCGGTATGGTGGTGCACCACATTTCCGCCGACGGCTGGTCGATGGGGCCGCTGGCCCGCGACGTGATGGTCGCCTACGCCGCGCGCACCACCTGGGAGCCTCCGGCCTGGGCGCATCTGCCCGTGCAGTACGCCGACTACGCACTGTGGCAGCGCGAGGTGCTCGGCTCGGAGGACGATCAGAACTCGTTGATCTCCAACCAGATTCGCTACTGGACCCGCGAGCTGGCCGATCTGCCCGACGAGCTGATGCTGCCCTCGGACCGGCCGCGTCCGGCCGTGGCCACCTATCGCGGCGGTACGCACACCTTCGTCATCTCGCCCGAAATCCAGTCCCGACTGGTGGAATTGGGTCGTCGGCACAACGCGTCGCTGTTCATGGTGATGCACAGCGCGCTGGCCGTGCTGCTGGCGCGGCTGTCCGGAACCACGGATATCGCCATCGGCACGCCGGTGGCCGGTCGTGGCGAGGCGGCGCTGGACGATCTGATCGGCATGTTCGTCAATACGCTGGTGTTGCGGACCGAGGTGCGCGATACCGCGAGCTTCGCGGATCTGCTCGGCCGCTCGCGCAATACCGACCTGCAGGCGTTCGCTCACGCCGATGTGCCGTTCGAGCGGCTGGTCGAGGTGCTCAACCCGGCCCGCTCGCAGGCACGCCACCCACTGTTCCAGGTCGCGCTGTCGTTCGAGAATCTGCCCGAGCGCAATTTCGAGCTGCCCGGATTGCGGGTCACCACAGTCGATTTCGATGTGGAGACCGCGAAATTCGATCTGGCGCTGACGTTGCGCGAGACCGGTGCCGACAACGCCGGAATGCTGGGTGAGTTCTCCTTCGCCCGGGACCTTTTCGACGAGCCGACCATCGCGGTGTTCGCCGAACGTTTCATGCGCCTGCTCGAACAGATCACCGTGCGCCCCGAGCTGGCGGTGGGGGATCTGGAGATCCTGGCCGAGGCCGAGCGCGCCGAATTGCTCACCCGCCGTGGCGATGACGCGATCGAGCCGGCCACGCTGCCGGAGATCATGGCCGCCGCGGTGGCGGCCAATCCGGACGGGCAGGCCGTCGTCTTCCGCGGGCGTTCGCTGACCTATGCCGAGCTGGATGCGGCCGCCAACCGGCTGGCGCGGCTGCTGATCGCGCGTGGCGCGGGCCCCGAAGTCCTTGTGGCCGTGGCGGTTCCACGGTCCATCGAATCGGTTCTCGCGATCTGGGCGGTGACCCGCACGGGCGCGGCGTACCTGCCGGTCGACCCGGCCTACCCGGCCGACCGCATCGCGCACATGATCTTCGATTCCGGTGCGCAGCTGGGTATCACGCTGCTCGACGAGATCGAAGCACTGCCGTCGATGGCGGGTGCGGGCTGGCTCGCACTCGACGATCCGGAGCTGAGCGCCGCTGCCGAGGCCGCCTCGCCCGCGCCGGTCACCGATGCCGACCGCCGCGGCCCGCTGCGGTCGCGGAACATCGCCTACGTCATCTACACCTCCGGCTCCACCGGTCTGCCCAAGGGCGTCGTGGTCACCCACGCGGGCTTGGCGAACTTCAGCGCTTTGCAGGTGGAACGCTATGGCCTGGACCGTGATTCGCGGGCGCTGGCCTTCGCCTCGCCCTCCTTCGACGCGTCCGTGCTCGAAATGCTGCTGGCCGTGGGGTCGGCCGGCGCCCTGGTGGTCGTGCCGCCGGGCACCTACGGCGGTGAGGAACTCGGCGAGCTGATCGCGCGTGAGCGCGTCACGGTCGGGCTGATCACGCCGTCGGTGCTGGCGTCGCTGGATCCGGCCGCCCTGGCCGGCATGTCGGTCATCATCGCCGGCGGTGAGGCCGTCTCGGCCGATCTGGTCGCCAAATGGTCTGCCGCGCCGAGTGGTTCGGGCACCGACCGGCGGTTCCACAACGCCTACGGTCCGACCGAGGCGACCGTGGCCACCAATATCAGCGCGCGGCTGCGGCCGGGCGATCCGGTCACCATCGGTGGTCCGGTCCGGGGTATGCGTGCCCTGGTGCTGGACAGCCGCCTGCATCCGGTGCCCGAGGGCGTCGCGGGTGAGTTGTACGTCGGCGGAATCCAGTTGGCCCGAGGCTATTTCGCGCGCAGCGAGCTGACCGCGGCGCGTTTCGTGGCCGACCCGTACGGCGGCGAGGGCGGGGCTGGGGGCGCTGGTGGAGCGCGGTTGTACCGCACCGGTGACGTGGTGCGCTGGCGGCGCACCGGTCGCGACGCCGCCCCGGTCGTGGAATACGTGGGCCGCAACGACTTCCAGGTGAAGATCCGCGGTTTCCGCATCGAACTCGGCGAGATCGATGCCACGCTGACCACCCATCCGGACGTCGATTTCGCGGTCACCCTGGGCCACACCGTGGAGAACGGCTCGACCGTGCTGGTGTCCTATGTGCGCGCGGTGCCGGGGCGCGCGGTCGACGTGGCCGCGGTCTCGAACCATGTCGCGGACCGGCTGCCGGGTTATATGGTCCCCACCGCGATCATGGTGCTGGACGAGATCCCGCTGACCCCGGTCGGCAAGCTCGATCGCCGCGCCCTGCCCGCCCCCGAGCTGAGCACACGTGAATTCCGTGCCCCCTCGACACCGCTCGAGGAGCTGGTCGCGGGCATCTTCGTCGAATTGCTGGGCGCCGAGCGGATCGGTGTGGACGACGATTTCTTCGCCCTGGGCGGCAACTCGCTGATCGCCACCCAGGTGACCGCGCGCCTGAGCGCCGCGCTGGACGCGCAGGTCGGGGTGCGGACGCTGTTCGAGGCGCCGACCGTGGCCGGGCTGGCCGCGCGAGTCAGCACGCAGACCGGGTCCGGTGAGCGCCGGGCCCTCACCGCGCGGCCGCGGCCGGAACGTCCGCCGCTGTCGCCGGCCCAGCAGCGGATGTGGTTCCTGAACCGGTTCGACACCGATTCGGCGGCCAACAACATCGCGGTGGCGGTGCAGCTGCGCGGCGAGCTCGATCTGGCCGCGCTGCGCGGTGCGGTGGGCGATATCGTCGCCCGGCACGAGTCGCTGCGCACCGTGTATCCCTCGCACGAGGGCGTCGGCTATCAGCAGGTGCTGCCCGCGGCCCAGGCGCTGCCGGGCATCGATCTGGTCGATGTGATCGACGCCGGTGAACTGCACGCCGCGCTCACCGAATTCGCCGGCCGCGGCTTCGACGTCACGGCCGAGCCGCCGGTGCGGCTGCGCCTGTTCCGCAACGGTCCGACCGATCACGTGCTCGCCGTCGTCGCGCATCACATCGCCGCGGACGGTTTCTCGATGCGGCCGCTGGTGCGCGATCTGATGATCGCTTATGTCGCGCGCGGTGCGGGCCACGCGCCGGAGTGGGCGCCGCTGCCGATCCAGTACGTGGATTACGCACTGTGGCAACGCGATCAGCTCGGTTCGGAGGACGATCCGCGCTCGGTGGTCTCCACTCAGCTCGACTACTGGCGCACCACGCTGGCCGGACTGCCCGAGGAACTGCGGCTGTCCACCCGCCCGCGTCCGCCGATCGCGTCGTACGCGGCCGGGACGCACCGGTTCCAGGTGCCCGGCTATCTGGTCGACGCGCTCAACGAGGTGGCGCGTGCGCACGGCAGCACGCTGTTCATGGTGGTGCACAGCGCGTTCGCGGCGCTGCTGGCCCGCCTGAGCGGCACCGACGATATCGCGGTCGGCATCCCGGTCGCCGGTCGTGGCGAGCAGGCCCTGGACGACCTGGTCGGCATGGTCGTCAACACGCTGGTACTGCGCACGCCGGTGAATTCCGGTGCGGCGTTCACCGAACTGCTGGCCGATGTGCGCGAACGGGACCTGGGTGCGTTCGCGCACGCGGGCGTGCCGTTCGAGCGGCTGGTCGAGGTCGTCGATCCGGCGCGTTCGCAGGGCCGGCACCCGCTGTTCCAGGTCATGCTGACCTTCCAGAACATGGGCCCGACCGTGCTCGAGCTGCCCGGGCTGACCGTCTCCGAGCTGCGCGCCGATGCGCCGATGGCCAAGTTCGACCTGCAGCTGACGTTGTCGGAGACCGTTTCCGGCGAGGGCGCGGACACCGCGATGGACGCCGAACTCGTCTATGCCGCAGACCTTTTCGACTCCGCGTACGCCCGGACGTTCGGCGCGCGGTTCGTGCGCGTGCTCGAGGCGGTCGTGGCCGATCCGTCCGCGGCGGTGGGCGATCTGGAACTGCTCGACCCCACCGAGCGGGTCCGGGTGCTGCGTCGCTGGAACGAGACCGATTTCGAGATCGCCGCGGCGCTGCCGAGCACCTCCGACGACGCCGCCGACACCCTGATCTCCCTGTTCGAGGCCCAGGCCGCGCGCACTCCGGACGCGCCCGCGCTCAGCTTCGAGGGGACGACTCTGTCCTACGGCGAGTTCGCCGACCGCGTCCGGCGGCTGGCGCGCTGGCTCGTCACGCAGGGCGTCGGCCCCGAATCCGTTGTCGCACTGGGCATGCGGCGTTCGATCGAGCTGGTGGTGGGCATCTACGCGGTGAGTGCGGCGGGTGGCGCCTATCTGCCGCTGGATCCGGACCATCCGATCGAGCGCAACGAGTACATCCTGGACACCGCTCGCCCGGCGTGCGTACTGACCAGCGATACCGACTTCGTCGATCTGCCCGGCGGGCGTCCGGGCACGAACGCGCCGACGGTGGTCGAGGATCTGGACCTGTCGGTATTCTCCGGTGAGCCGCTCACCGACGCCGATCGGGTTGCGCCGCTGCATCCGTCGAATATCGCGTACGTGATCTTCACCTCCGGTTCGACCGGTCGCCCCAAGGGTGTGGCGGTGCCGCACGGGGCGATCGTGAACCGCCTGGTGTGGATGCACGCGCAGTACGGCCTCGCCCCCGACGATGTGGTGTTGCAGAAGACTCCGTCGACGTTCGATGTGTCGGTGTGGGAGTTCTTCTGGCCGTTGCAGATCGGTGCGCGACTGGTGGTGGCCAAGCCCGACGGGCATCGTGATCCGGCGTATCTGGCCGAGTTGATCGCGGCCGAGGGCGTGACGGTGGCCCACTTCGTGCCGTCCATGCTGGCGGTGTTCGTCGCCGCGCTGGCGAACGAGCGTGGGGCCGTGGCGCTTCCGGGTGGCGTCCCGGCGGTGCGGCTGCGCAACGTCTTCGCCTCCGGTGAGGCGCTGCCCGGCCCGATCGCGCAGCAGTTGCGCGCGCTGACCGGCGCGCGCTTGCACAACCTCTACGGCCCGACCGAGGCGGCGGTCGACGTCACCCATCACGAGGTGACCGATGCCGACGCCGTCGCCGTGCCGATCGGCGCGCCGGTGTTCAACACCCGGGTGTACGTGCTGGATTCGCGGCTGCGGCCGGTTCCGGTGGGTGTCGCGGGTGAGCTGTATCTGGCGGGCGCACAGCTCGCACGCGGGTATGTGGCGCGGGCGGATCTGTCCGCGGATCGGTTCGTGGCCAACCCGTTCGGTGACGGCGAGCGCATGTACCGCACCGGCGACCTGGTCGTCTGGACACCGAGCGGTGAGCTGGAGTACTTGGGCCGCACCGACTTCCAGGTGAAGTTGCGCGGCCTGCGCATCGAACTGGGCGAGATCGAATCCGCGCTGACCGCCATCGACACGGTCGCGCAGTCGGTCGTGCTGGTGCGGGCCGATGAGCGCCTGGGTGATCAGCTGGTGGCCTACCTGGTCGCCTCGCCCGGCGCGCGGATTTCCGTCGATGTTGTGAAATCGGAGCTGGCACAGCATGTTCCGGCATACATGGTGCCGACGGCATTCGTGGTGCTGGACGAGTTCCCGCTGAACGCCTCGGGCAAGTTGGACCGCAGGGCGCTGCCCGAGCCGACCTTCGAGGCGCGGGTGTTCCGGGCCCCGGGCACCTCGGTCGAACAGGCCGTGGCCGACACCCTCGCCGAGGTTCTCGGGGTGGAGCGGGTCGGTCTGGACGACGACTTCTTCGCCCTCGGCGGCAACTCGCTGCTGGCCACGCAGGTTGCGGCCCGCCTGGGCGCGGCGCTGGACACCGAGGTGCCGGTGCGCGTGCTGTTCGAGGCATCCAGTGTCGCGGCGCTGGCCGCACGCGTGGAATCGCATGCGGGACAGGGCGGTCGCGCACCGCTGACTCCCCGGTCACGGCCCGAGCTGGTGCCGCTCTCGCCCGCACAGCAGCGGATGTGGTTCCTGAATCGCTTCGATCACCGCACCGCGGTCAACAACATCCCGGTCGCCATCCGGCTGACCGGTGAGCTGGACCGGGACGCCTTCGCAGCCGCCGTGCGCGATGTGCAGATCCGGCACGAGGCGCTGCGGACCATCTATCCCGAGATCGAGGGCGTCGGCTATCAGCAGGTGCTGCCCGCGCCCTCGGTGGAGTTCGAACTCACCGCCGAACCGGTGACCGAGGCGGAGCTGCCCGCGCGCATCCTGGAGCTGGCCGGGGTGCATTTCGACGTCACCGCCGAGATCCCCTTCCGCGCGAACCTGCTGCAGGTGACTCGCCCGGCCGCGCCGAACCGCAATGGCGACCGTCGGCCGCTGCCCGACGAACACGTCGTGGTGCTGGTGATGCACCACATCAGCGGTGACGGCTTCTCGCTGCGGCCGCTGCTGCGCGATGTGGTGGCCGCCTATTCCGAGCGTTCCCGCGGTGAGGCCCCCGCCTGGACGCCACTGCCGGTGCAGTACGCGGACTACGCGCTGTGGCAGCACGAACTGCTCGGCGCCCCGGACGATTCCGCCTCGGCGGCCGCGCGTCAGATCGCCTACTGGACCGAACAACTGCGCGACCTGCCCGAGCAGATCGATCTGCCCGCGGATCGGCCGCGGCCGGAGGTCGCCACCAATTCCGGTGGTACGCACAACTTCTCGATAGACGCCGAACTGCACGGCGCGCTGACCGAACTGGCCCGCGCGCATGGGGTCACGCTGTTCATGCTGATGCACGCGGTGCTGGCCACCTGGGCGGCGCGGCTTTCCGGCAGCCGGGACATCGCCATCGGCACGCCGATCGCGGGCCGCGGCGAACGTGCGCTCGACGATATGGTCGGCATGTTCGTCAACACGCTCGTGCTGCGGACCGAGGTCCGCCCGGACACGCGGTTCGCCGAACTGCTCGACGAGGTGCGCCGCACGGATCTGGCCGCGTTCGGCCATGCCGACGTGCCGTTCGAACATCTGGTGGACGTGCTGAGCCCGGTCCGCTCGCAGGCGCACCACCCGCTGTTCCAGGTGGTGCTGACCTTCGAGGCGACCGGTCAGCGTGACGCCGCCGCGGTGAGCCTGCCCGGGCTCGACCTCGAGGTCGTCGAATTCGACGCGGCCACAGCGAAGTTCGACATCCAGCTGACCGTCGGCGAGGCCGTTCCGGAGGATCCGGCCACGGCCGCCGGTGGGCTGTCGCTGTCCTGGAACTACGCCACCGATCTGTTCGATCCCGCGACGGTCGCGGCCTTCTCGGACCGGTTGCTACGCATCCTGTACGCCGTGGTCGAGGATCCGGCGACGGTGCTCGGCGATATCGATCTGCTCGGCGAGGCCGAACGACTCGATGTCACCAGCCGTTGGGTGAGTTCCGGAAACGACACCCTGGACGCGGTAGTCCCGGCGGAGGTGGCAGCTCGCGCGACCACGCAGCGCCCCGGGAATGCCGCCAGCGGTACGGCGCGTTTCGCCGATCGCGACCGCACCCTGTCGGATCTGTTCGACGAGATGGTCGTGGCGAACCCGGACCGGATCGCGGTGAAGTCCGGCGAGGACCGGCTCACCTACACCTCCCTGGATCAGCGCGCGAATCAGTTGGCGCGCAGACTGATCGACCAGGGCGCTGGACCGGGCGCGCTGGTCGCGGTGATCCTGCCGCGCTCGGCCGATCTGGTGGTCGCCCTGCTCGCGGTGGTCAAGTCCGGCGCGGGCTACGTGCCGATCGACCCGAGTTATCCGGCCGAGCGGATCGCCTATGTGCTGGGCGATTCGGATCCGGCGGTGGCGATCATCGACAGCACCGTCGAGATCGATCTGGGCGTGCGCGCGGACGGCACCGCGCTACCGGTCGTGCTGATGGACCACTACGGCATCGATGTGCCCGATCTGCTGGACTCCGGCGAACATCCGGTCACCGACGCCGATCGTCTCGCACCGTTGCGCGCCGAGGACGTCGCCTACGTCATCTACACCTCCGGTTCGACCGGCCGTCCCAAGGGCGTCGCGGTCGAACACCGCAACGTGGTGCGGCTGTTCGCCAATACCGATCGGGACTTCGGTTTCGGCGCCGACGACGTGTGGACGCTGTTCCACTCCTTCGCCTTCGACTTCTCGGTGTGGGAACTGTGGGGTCCGCTGTTGTTCGGCGGCACCCTCATCGTGGTCGACTACTACACCTCGCGCTCGCCCGAGCAGTTCCTGGAACTGCTGCGGCGCGAACGGGTCACGGTGCTCAACCAGACGCCGTCGGCGTTCTACCAGCTCGCCGAGGCGGACCGCAACGCCGTATCCGATCCGCGGACCGCGGCGCGGCCGCTGTCGTTGCGGTACATCGTCTTCGGTGGTGAGGCGCTGGAGCTGCGCCGCCTCGCGGACTGGGTCGCGCGCTACGGTGCGGGTGCCGACGGCAGCACGCCGGGTAATCCGCAGCTGGTCAACATGTACGGCATCACCGAAACCACCGTGCACGTCTCGTATCGGCCGATCGACGCCGAAACAGTGTCCGCCGCAACGGGTTCGGTGGTCGGCCGGGCAATCGCCGGACTGCGCGTGCACGTGCTGGACGATCGCCTGCACCCGGTGCCGGTCGGTGTGGCCGGTGAGATGTACGTCTCGGGCCGTCAGCTGTCCCGCGGCTATCTGGGCCGCCCGGATCTGAGCGCGGCGCGGTTCGTCGCGAATCCCTTCGGGGGAGACGGCGCAGCCGGCGGCGGTTCCCGGATGTACCGCACCGGTGACGTGGCGCGCTGGAACCGGCACGGTGAGCTGGAGTACCTGGGCCGCGCCGACGATCAGGTCAAGGTGCGCGGTTTCCGCATCGAGCTCGGCGAGATCGAGGCCGCGGTGCTGGCCCAGCCGGGTATCGCGCAGACCGCCGTCATCGTGCGCGAGGACCAGCCCGGCGATCAGCGCATCGTCGCCTACGTGGTACCCGAACCGGGTTCCGCGCCGGCGCTGGAGGTCGTGCGCGACGGCGCCGCCGAGCGGTTGCCGTCCTATATGGTGCCCGCGGCGTTCGTGCTGCTTGACCGAATTCCGTTGACCGTCAACGGAAAACTGGATCGGCGTGCGCTGCCCGCACCCGCGGCGCAGGCCCGCGCCTACCGCGCGCCGGAGACGCCGGTACAGGAGGCGGTGGCAGCGGTCTTCGCCGAGGTGCTCGGCATCGAGCGGTCCGCCGGTCGCGGCGTCGGCCTGGACGACGACTTCTTCGATCTGGGCGGCAACTCGCTGATCGCGACCCGCGTGGTGGCGCGGATCGGCGCGGCGCTGGGCACCACGGTGGCCGTGCGCGCGCTGTTCGAGGCGCCGACGGTGGAGGCTCTGGCCGCCCGGGTGGAATCGCACACCGGCGACGAGGCCGGGCCGCGTCTGGCCCCGCGCCCGCGCAACAGCACCGACCTGGTGCCGCTGTCGTTCGCGCAGCAGCGGATGTGGTTCCTGAACCAGTACGACAAGTCCTCGGCGGCCTACAACCTGCCGCTGGCGATCCGGTTGTCCGGTGAACTCGACACCGCCGCACTGCAATTGGCGATCTTCGATGTGGTGCGGCGGCACGAGTCGTTGCGCACCCGCTACCCCGAGCACGGCGGCGCGCCGACCCAGCTGGTGGTGGCGGCCGAGCAGATCGCGCTGGATCTGCGGGCCTATCCGATCGGGGCGGACGAGCTGGCCGCCGCGCTCGCGGAGTTCGCTTCCATCGGATTCGATGTGGTCGAACAGGTTCCGTTGCGCGCCCGGTTGTTCCGGGTGCAGCCCGACGAGCACGTGCTGGTCGTGGTGGTCCACCACATCGCCGGTGACGCCATCTCGATGACGCCGCTGGCCCGCGACCTGATGACCGCGTACACCGCGCGCACCCAGGGCAGCGCCCCCGGCTGGGCTCCGCTGCCGGTGCAGTACGCCGATTTCGCGATCTGGCAGCGTGAGGCGCTGGGCACCGAGGACGATCCGGACTCGCTGCTCTCGCGTCAGCTGGGCTACTGGCAGGGTGCGCTGGCCGGTATTCCGGACGAGCTGACCCTGCCCGCGGATCGCCCGCGGCCCGCGGTCGCCTCGCATCGCGGCGCGACGCTGTGGCGCACGCTGTCCCCGGAGCTGGTTTCGAAGCTGGAAGATGTTGCCCGCCAGCGTGGTTCGTCGCTGTTCATGGTGATGCACGGTGCGCTGTCGGTGCTGCTGGCCCGGCTGTCCGGTGGCGACGACATCGCCGTGGGCACCCCGGTCGCCGGACGTGGTGAGGCCGCGCTCGACGATCTGGTCGGCATGTTCGTCAACACCCTGGTCCTGCGCACGGAGATCGATCGGGCCGAATCGTTCGGCACGCTGCTCGAGCGGGTGCGGCACACCGATCTGGAGGCGTTCGGCAACGCCGACGTGCCGTTCGAGCGCCTGGTGGAGCTGCTCGCACCCGAGCGGTCGCAGGCGCGCAATCCGCTGTTCCAGGTGGCGCTGTCGTTCCAGAACATGGAGCGGGCCGGTCTCGAGCTGCCCGGTCTGACGGTCTCGGCGCTGGACCTGGACGAGAACATCGCCCGGTTCGACCTGCAGTTCACCCTGTCCGAGCGGGATGCGGTGAACATCTCCGGCACCGCCGGGGCCGGGATGTCGCTGGCGCTGACCTACGCGACCGAACTGTTCGACGAGGCCACCGCCGCCTCCTTCGTCACCCGCTGGCAGTGGGTGCTCGAGGCGATCGCCGCCGATCCTGAGGTGGTCGTCGGGACCATCGAGATCCTGGAACCCGCCGAGCGTGCCGAAATCGTCTCTCGCACAGGAGGTCCCGGGCTCGCGCCGAGTACGCTGCCGGAACTGCTGGCGGCTGCCGTTTCCCGCGATCCGGCCGCGCCCGCGGTCGTGTTCCGCGACATCCGGCTCAGCTACGGCGAACTCGACGAACGCTCGAATCGCCTGGCGCGCTTGCTGATCGATCGGGGCCTGGGCACCGAGGATCTGATCGCGATCGCGATTCCGCGTTCGGCGGACTCGTATTTCGCCGAATGGGGTGTGACCAAGTCGGGTGCGGCCTTCGTGCCGATCGACCCATCCTATCCGGCCGACCGCATCGAGCACATGATCACCGATTCGGGCACCCCGATCGGCCTGACCGTGTCCTCGGTGCGCGCGGATCTGCCGGACTCGGTGCAGTGGCTGGTCCTGGACCAGCTGGACCTCGACGTGTTCGACGGCGCGGCGGTCACCGATGCGGACCGGGTGCGTCCGCTGCGGCCGTACAACCTCGCCTACGTCATCTACACCTCCGGTTCCACCGGCGTGCCCAAGGGTGTCGTGGTACCGCACGCGGGTCTGGCCAACTTCAGTGCCGAGCAGGTTTCCCGCTACCGCCTCGACTCCGATTCGCGCACATTGCATTTCTCCTCGCCGAGCTTCGACGCCTCGCTGATGGAACTGCTGTTCGCGGTCGGTCCCGGCGGCACGCTCGTGATCGTGCCCACCGGTGTGTTCGGCGGCGAGGAGCTGTACGAGCTGATCCGGCGCGAGCAGGTCAGCCATCTGTTCATCACCCCGGCCGCGCTGGCGACGCTGGACCCGGCCGGACTGGACAGTCTGCGGGTGCTGGCGGTCGGCGGAGAGGCGTATTCGCCGGAGCTGCTGGCCAAGTGGGCGATTCCGCTGGGCGGACCGGACGGGCCGATCCGCGCGTTCCACAACATCTACGGCCCGACCGAGACCCAGATCGTGGTCAACATCGGTGAGCCGCTGCTGCCCGGCGACGCGCTGACCATGGGCGGTCCGAACCGCGGCGTCGGGTCGCTGGTCCTGGACAACCGGCTGCAGCCGGTGCCCGACGGCGTCGCCGGTGAGCTGTACGTCTCGGGTATCCAGGTCACCCGCGGTTATCACGAGCGGGCGAGTCTGACCGCGGACAAGTTCGTGGCGAACCCGTTCGCACCGGGTGAGCGCATGTACCGCACCGGTGACGTGGTGCGCTGGACCTCGCGGCAACTGCGCGACGGCACGTCGGAGCACCGGCTGGAGTACGTCGGCCGCTCGGACTTCCAGGTGAAGGTCCGAGGTTTCCGCATCGAGCTCGGCGAGATCGACGCCGCGCTGACCTCGCACGAGAGTGTCGACTTCGCTGCGACGATCGGACACCGCAGCGCCGCGGGCGCGACCTCGCTGGTGTCGTATGTCGTTGCGACACAGGGGCATACGATCGATATCGCGGCGCTCACCGAGCACATCGGCAAGCGGCTGCCCGGCTATATGGTGCCCGCGTCGGTGATGGTGCTCGATCACATCCCGCTGACCCCGGTCGGCAAGCTGGACCGCCGGGCGCTGCCCGAACCGGTCTTCGCCTCCGAAGCCGCCTTCACCGCACCGCGCACGCCGCTCGAGCACACCCTCGCCGAGGTCTTCGCCGAGGTGCTGGGCATCGAGCGGGTCGGCATCGAGGATTCGTTCTTCGCGCTGGGCGGCGACAGCATCGTCTCCATTCAGCTGGTCGCGCGGGCCAAGGCGCGCGGCGTGGTGTTCTCTCCGCGCGACGTCTTCGAACAGCGCACGGTGGCCGCCCTCGCCGAGGTCGCCACCACCACCGACGCGCAGGGCGACGCGGTGGCGCGACTGGCCGAACTGCCCGGCGGCGGCGTCGGCACCATGCCGCTGACCCCGGTGGTGCGGTTCATGGTGGAGCGGCCCGGTGGTATCGGGCGCTTCAATCAGACTCTGGCACTGGAACTTCCGATCGGCATCGACCGCGCGGGGATCGCCGCGACGGTGGCCGCGGTCATCGACCGGCACGACATGCTGCGCGCTCGGCTGCGGCGGCATGCGGGCGCGGAATGGATCATCGAGACGGCCGAACCGGGCACGATCGATGTGGACGCGCTGATCGACCGGGTCGAATTCGATGCCTCGGCCGACGAGGCCGCGGTCTTCGACATCGCCCGCGCCGCACTGGATGTCACGCTGGACCGGCTGGATCCCGAAGCGGGCGTGGTGATCCGGTTCGTCTGGCTGGAGCCGGTATCCAGCTCGGGATCCGAGCGCGCCGGCCGACTCGTCGTCGCCGCGCACCACATGATCATCGACGGCGTGTCCTGGCGAATCCTGGTGCCGGACTTCGTTACCGCCTGGGGACAGCTGTCCTCCGGGCAGACTCCGGAGCTGGCCGAGCCGGGCACCAGCATGCGCACCTGGTCGCATGCGCTCGAGCAGGTCGCGGCCGAGCGCACCGGTGAGCTGGAGCGCTGGCGTTCGGTGGTCGAGGGTCCGGACCCGCTGCTGACCGCGCGTCCGATGGATCCGGCCATCGATGTGTCGGGCGTCATCGCCCGCCATCATGTCGAGGTGTCGGCCGAGGCCACCCGGGCGCTGCTGACCACGGTGCCGGCGCTGTTCCACGGCGGCGTCAACGATGCACTGGTGACCGCGCTGGCGCTGGCGACGGCGGCCTGGCGGGCCGAGCGTCTCGGCGAGGCCGCCGCGGACGGCGCGGATTCGCTGCTCATCCGGCTGGAAGGCCACGGGCGCGAAGAGGATCTGGTCCCGGGCGCGGATCTGTCCCGGACCGTCGGCTGGTTCACCGCGATCTACCCGGTCCGCGTGGATCTGTCCGAGATCGATGTCGCGGGCGCGCTGACCGGCGGCCCCGCCATGGGACGCGCGATCAAGGCGATCAAGGAACAGTTGCGCGCGGTCCCGGACAAGGGAGTGGGCTACGGCCTGCTGCGGTACCTGAACCCGGATACCGCCGCACAGCTTCCGGCGCAGTTGCCGGGCCAGGTCAGCTTCAACTACCTGGGCCGGGTCTCCGAGGGCGGTGTGCCCGAGGCACTGCGCGGCTTCGGCTGGATCCCCGCACCCGAACTGGGCGAGTTGGGCGGCGACTACGACGCCGATATGCCCGCGATGGCGCCCCTGGACATCAACGCCATCGTGGTCGGCGACCAGCTCACCGCCAATATCGGCTATCCGACCACGCTGCTCGGCGACGAGGCCGTCGCGGGCTTCGGCCGGATGTGGGTCGAGGCCGTGGAAGCCGTTGCGCGCCACGCTGTTTCCGCGCAGGCGGGCGGACATACTCCGTCCGACTTCGCGCTCGTGCACAGCACCCAGCAGGATGTGGACGACTGGGAGCGCCGATTCCCGACGTTGACCGAGGTATGGCCGCTGTCGGCCCTGCAGGCCGGTCTACTGTTCCACGCTCAGCTCGCGGCCACCTCTGTGGACGTGTACACCGCGCAGGCCGTGCTCACGCTGACCGGCTGGGTGGACGCGGACCGGTTGCGCGCGGCCGCGCAGGCGCTGGTGGATCGCTACGAGAACCTGCGCACAGCCTTCGTGACCGACGCCCAGGGCAATCCGGTACAGCTGGTTCTGGACGGTGTGCGGGTGGCCTGGGCCGAACACGACTGCCGTCCGGCGCTCGCGCGTCCGGGCGCGACGGCGAGCGAGATCATCGACGCCGACCGCACGCGGCGGTTCGACCTCGCCGAGCCGCCGCTGATCAGGTTCACGCTGATCCGGGTAGGCGAGAGCGAATGGCAGCTCGCGGTGTCCAACCACCACATCCTGCTGGACGGCTGGTCGATGCCGCTGCTCATGCGGGATCTGCTGGTGCTGTACGCCACCCGCGCCGACACCGCCGCGATGCCCGCGGTGCGCTCGTACCGGTACTTCCTGGAATGGGTTGCGCAGCAGGATCATTCGGCCTCGGTCGCGGCCTGGGCCGCGGCACTGTCGGGTGTCTCCGAGCCGACTCTGCTGACCCGTCCCGATTCGGGGCGCGAGATCACCTCGCTGTCCGGCGAATACCTGTTCGGCCTCGACCAGGCCGCCACCGCGCGGCTCACCGAGCTGGCGACCCGGCTCGGCGTCACGCCGAATACGGTGCTCCAGGTCGCGTGGGGAATTCTGCTGGGCCGCACCACCGGACGCGACGACGTGCTGTTCGGCACCACGGTCTCGGGACGCCCGGCGCAGTTGCCCGGCGTGGAATCCATGGTCGGCCTGTTCATCAACACCGTCCCGGTGCGGGTGGACATCGACCCGGCCGAATCGGTGCGCGCACTGCTCACCCGGACCCAGGGCGAACAGGCGGACCTGCTCGACCACCACTACGTCGGCCTGGCCGACATCCAGCAGGCCGCCGGAATGGGCGGGCTGTTCGACACCCTGGTCGTGTTCGAGTCCTATCCGGTCGATTCCGAGGGGATCCGGGAGCAGGCCGCCGATATCGACGGTATGGCCGTTACCGGACTCGAGGCCGCCGACGCCACGCACTATCCGCTGACGCTGATCGCGCAGCTCGACACCCGACCGGGCGATACCGGGCAGAGCCTGCGGATTCGCGCCGGATATTTGCGAGACCTGTTCCAGGAGAGCTCGATTCGGCGTATCGCGGGCCGATTGGTTCGCGTGCTGACCGCGATCACCGCCGATCCGGAGGTTCCGGTGGGCGATATCGCCCTGCTGGACGACGCCGAACGAGATCTGGTGGTCACGCGGTGGAACGACACCGCGCACCCGCTGCCCGATCCGGCCGCGACCCTGGTTTCGATGTTCGAGGCACAGGCCGCCCGCACGCCGGACGAGCCCGCGCTCACCTTCGAGGGGACGACTCTGTCCTACGCCGAGTTCGCCTCCCGCGTGCACCGCTTGGCGCGCTGGCTGGTGGATCGCGGCGTGGGCCCGGAGTCCTTCGTCGCCCTGGGCATGCGCCGCTCGATCGATCTGGTGGTCGGCATGTACGCCGTCGCCGCGGCCGGCGCTGCCTACGTGCCGCTGGATCCGGATCACCCCGCCGAGCGCACCGAATACATCCTGCGCACCGCGGACCCGGTCTGCGTGCTCACCTCCGGTGACGATCTGGAGATCGACACCGCGCAGGTGCGGATCGACCTGCTGGATCTGTCCGGTTACGCGATCGAGCCGCTCACCGATGCCGACCGCCGTTACCCGCTGCGCGCGGCCGACACCGCGTACGTCATCTTCACCTCCGGCTCGACCGGCCGCCCGAAGGGCGTCGCGGTGCCGCATTCGGCGATCGTGAACCGTCTGGTGTGGATGCAGTCCGAATACGGCCTCACCGCTGATGACGTGGTGTTGCAGAAGACGCCGTCGACGTTCGACGTGTCGGTGTGGGAGTTCTTCTGGCCCTTGCAGATCGGCGCGCGCCTGGTGGTGGCCAAGCCCGACGGTCACCGTGATCCGGCCTACCTGGCCGAGCTGATCGCGGCCGAGGGTGTGACGGTAGCCCACTTCGTGCCGTCCATGCTGTCCGTCTTTGTCGCCGAATCCGCCGTGGCGCAGTGCCGTTCGCTGCGCATGGTGTTCTCCTCGGGTGAGGCGCTGGCGCCTCGCTCCGCGCATCGGCTGCGCGAGCTGACCGGTGCGGCGGTGCACAACCTGTACGGCCCGACCGAGGCCGCGGTCGACGTGACCTACCACCAGGTCACCGCGGCCGATCAGGAATCCGTGCCGATCGGCCGTCCGGTGTTCAACACCCGGGTGTACGTGCTGGATTCGCGCTTGCAGCCGACTCCGGTGGGTGTCGCGGGTGAGCTGTATCTGGCGGGCACGCAGTTGGCGCACGGTTACGTCCGGCGGTCCGATCTGACTTCGGATCGGTTCGTGGCCAACCCGTTCGGTGACGGTGAGCGTATGTACCGCACCGGCGACCTGGTCTACTGGACCGGCGAGGGTGAACTGGAGTATCTGGGCCGCACCGACTTCCAGGTCAAGCTGCGTGGCCTGCGTATCGAACTCGGCGAGATCGAATCCGCGCTGACCGCCCTGCCCGAGGTCGGCCAGGCCGTGGCCGTGGTCCGCCACGACGTGCACACCGGCGATCAGCTGGTGGCGTATGTCGTTGCGGCCGAGTCGATCCTGGACACCGACGAGGTTCGCGAAGAGCTCGGCCGCCGCCTGCCCGCCTACATGGTGCCCGCGCTGGTGATGGTGCTGGACGAGCTGCCGCTCAACGCCTCGGGCAAGCTGGACCGCAAGGCGCTGCCCGCACCGGTGTTCGAGGCCGCGGTGTTCCGCGCGCCGACCACGCCGGTGGAGGAGATCGTCGCGGAGATCTTCGCCGAGACACTGGGTGTCGCGCGCGTCGGCCTGGACGACGACTTCTTCGCACTGGGCGGCAACTCGCTGATCGCCACCCAGGTCGCGGCCCGCCTGTCGGCCGCGCTCGACACCGATCTGAGCGTCCGCGAGATCTTCGAGGCGTCCACGGTGTCCGCGCTGGCCGCGCGAGCCGAGTCCGGAACCGGCGGTTCCACCCGCAAACCGCTTGTGCCGCAACCGCGTCCGGAGCGGATCCCGCTCTCGCTGGCGCAGCAGCGGATGTGGTTCCTGAACCGCTTCGATCCCGAGTCCGCGGTCGACAACATCCCGGTCGTGGTCCGGATGTCCGGTCTGCTGGACCGGCAGGCACTGCATATCGCGGTCGCCGATGTGCTGGCGCGGCACGAATCGCTGCGCACCCGGTATCCCGAGGCCGCGCTGGGCTCCCGCGAGCCCGCCCTGGCGGCGTACCAGGAGATCGTGCCGACCAGCCGGGTGATTCCGGATCTGACGCCGATCGACATCACCGAGGCCGAGTTGCCCGGCCAGCTGTCCGAGCTGGTGCTCACCGGCTTCGACGTCACCGCCGAGGTGCCGCTGCGGGCCCGGTTGTACGAGGTGAGCCCCACCGAACACGTGCTGGCCGTGGTGGTGCACCACATCTCCGGCGACGGATTCTCGATGGGCCCGTTCGCCCGCGACGTGATGACCGCCTACGGCGCCCGGGTCGACGGCGGCGAGCCCGCCTGGCAGCCGCTGACGGTGCAGTACGCGGACTACGCGCTGTGGCAGCGCGAGGTGCTGGGTTCGGAGAGCGATCCGGAATCGCTGATCGCCCAGCAGATCTCGTACTGGACCGATACGTTGCGCGGTCTGCCCGAGCAGCTGGACCTGCCGTCCGACCGGCCACGGCCCGCGGTCGCCTCGGGCCGCGGCACGATCCACACCTTCGAGATCGACGCCGAAACCCAGGCCCGACTGGCCGAGCTGGGCCGTCCGCACGGCGCGACCATGTTCATGGTCGTGCACGCGGCGCTGGCGGTCCTGCTGTCCCGGTTGAGCGGTGAAACCGATATCGCGATCGGTACACCGGTCGCGGGCCGCGGTGAACGCGCACTCGACGACATGATCGGCATGTTCGTCAACACGCTGGTACTGCGCACCGAGGTCGAGGCGCAGTCGAGTTTCGCGGATGTGCTGCGCGCGGTCCGCGGTGGCGACATCGCCGCCTTCGGACATGCGGACCTGCCGTTCGAGCGGTTGGTGGAGATCCTCAACCCGACGCGTTCGCAGGCCCGGCATCCGCTGTTCCAGGTGATGCTGTCGCTGCAGAACACCGGCCGCACCACGCTGGAGCTGCCCGGCCTGACCATTCACGGCGTCGAATTGCCCATCGAGACGGCCAAATTCGATCTGCAGCTCGAGCTGACCGAACGGATGCAGGACCCCGAGGGCGTCGGCGGCATACCCGTGCCCGCGGGGATGAGCGCCAAGTTCATCTACGCCACCGACCTCTTCGACGCCGACACCGTCGCGCAGTTCGCGCGTCGATTCGTCCGGCTGCTCAAGGCCGTCGCGGTGACCCCGGATCGCCCGGTCGGCGATCTGCCGCTGCTGGATGCGCGGGAGGCCGAACTCGAGCTGCGGGTGTGGAACGACACGCGATTCGATCTGGACTCCGCGCTGGCGGGGCGCGCGGCCACGCTGCCGTCGATGTTCGCCGCACAGGCGGTGCGCACGCCGGACGAACCCGCGCTCACCTTCGAGGGGACAACCCTCTCCTACGCCGAGTTCGCCTCCCGGGTGCGCCGCCTGGCGCGCCGGTTGATCGAAGCGGGCGTCGGTCCCGACGTGCCGGTGGCCCTGGGCCTGCGGCGTTCGCTCGAGCTGGTCGTCGCCATCCACGCGGTGGTCGAGGCCGGCGGCGCGTACGTGCCGCTGGATCTCGAGCAGCCTGCCGAGCGCATCGCCCATGTGCTCGAGACCGCGCGCCCGGCGTGCGTACTCACCACTGCCGCAGATGAATTCGCGCCCGAGGGTGTGCCGGTGCTGCTGCTCGACGGGCTGGACGTGTCCGGCTACTCCGCCGCGCCGGTCACCGATGCGGAGCGGATCGGCTCGTTGCGGCCGCAGCACACCGCGTACGTCATCTTCACTTCGGGTTCGACCGGTCGTCCGAAGGGTGTGGCGGTCTCGCATGCGGCGATCGTGAACCGTCTGGTGTGGATGCAGTCCGCGTACGGTCTCACCGCTGATGATGTGGTGTTGCAGAAGACTCCGTCGACGTTCGATGTGTCGGTGTGGGAGTTCTTCTGGCCGTTGCAGGTTGGTGCGCGGCTGGTTGTGGCGAAGCCGGATGGTCATCGTGATCCGGTGTATCTGGCGGAGTTGATCGCGGCCGAGGGTGTTTCGGTGGCGCACTTCGTGCCGTCGATGATGTCCGTGTTCGTGGCGGAACCCGAAGTGGCACAGTGTCGTTCGCTGCGGCTGGTGTTCGCCTCCGGTGAGGCGCTCGGACCGGAGGCCGCGCACCGGCTGCGCGAGCTGACCGGTGCGGCGGTGCACAACCTGTACGGCCCGACCGAGGCCGCGGTCGACGTCACCTCGCACGAGGTGACCGACGCGGACGTCGATCTCGTGCCGATCGGCCGCCCGGTGTTCAACACCTGTGCGTACGTTCTCGATTCGCGGCTGCGGCCGGTTCCGGTGGGTGTCGCGGGTGAGCTGTACCTGTCGGGCGATCAGCTGGCGCGCGGCTATGTGGGCCGCACGGATCTGACCTCGGATAGGTTCGTGGCCGATCCGTTCGGTGACGGCGGCCGGATGTACCGCACCGGCGACCTGGTCGCCCGCGCCGCGGACGGCGAGCTGATCTACCGCGGGCGCACCGACTTCCAGGTCAAGCTGCGCGGTCTGCGTATCGAACTCGGCGAGATCGAGGTCGCGCTGCGGGCGCACGAGACCGTCGCGCAGGCGGTGGCCATGGTGCGGTCCGACGATCGCACCGGGGCCCGGCTCGTCGCGTACGTCGTCCCGGCCGAACAGACGGATGCCGAATTCGATTCCGCCGGTTACGATCTGGCGCTGCGGACGCATCTGACCGGGCTGCTGCCCTCCTACATGGTGCCGTCGGCGATCGTCGTGCTCGACGCGCTGCCGCTGAGCCCCAACGGCAAACTGGACCGCCGCGCGCTGCCCGCGCCGTCGTTCGAGGTGCGCGAATTCCGCGCCCCCTCCACGCCGATCGAGGAGATCGTCGCGCACACCTACGCCGACGTGCTCGGACTGGGCACGATGGTCGGTGTCGACGACGACTTCTTCGAACTCGGCGGCAACTCGCTGATCGCTACCCAGGTCGCGGCCCGCCTGTCCGCCGCCCTGGACACCCGGGTTCCGGTCCGGCTGCTGTTCGAGGCGTCCACGGTGGGCGTACTGGCCGCACGGGTGGAACGGCAGGCCGGATCCGGCCATCGCGCACTGGTGGCGGGCCCGCGGCCCGAACGTATTCCGCTGTCGCTCGCGCAGCAGCGAATGTGGTTCCTGAACCGGTTCGATCAGTCCTCGGCCGCGTACAACGTGCCGATGGCGGTGCGGTTGCGCGGATCGGTGGACGTCGAGGCGCTGCGCGCGGCGATCGGCGACCTGGTCGCCCGGCACGAGGTGCTGCGCACGGTGTACCCGGAGGTCACCGTGAGTGGATCGCAGGCCGGGGGACCGGTGCAGGTGATTCTGCCGGTCGGCCGGTCCGTGCCCGAACTGGAGATCACCGCGGTCACCGCGGACGAGGTCGAGGCGGCCATGGCCCGGCTCATCTCGACGAGTTTCGATGTCACGAGCCAGGTTCCGGTGCGCGTCGCGCTGTTCGAGATCACCGGCGCGGATCGGCCGGAGTACGTGCTGGCGATGGTGGTGCACCACATCGCCGGTGACGGTTCCTCGATGGGCCCGCTGACACGCGACCTGATGTCGGCATACGCGGCTCGCACCATGGGCGAGGCGCCGGGCTGGGCCCCGCTGCCGGTGCAGTACGCGGACTACAGCATCTGGCAGCGCGAGCTGCTGGGTTCGGAGGACGATCCGGAATCGCTCGCGGCCAGGCAGATCTCGTACTGGCGCTCGGCCCTGGCCGAGCTGCCCGATCAGCTCGACCTGCCCTCGGATCGGCCGCGGCCGCCGGCGCAGACCTTCGCCGGGAGCCGGGTCGAGGTGCGGATCGATGCCGAGATCCACCGGGCGCTGGCCGAGCTGGCGCGCACCGAGGGCGCGACGCTGTTCATGGTCGTGCACACCGCGTTCGCGCTGCTGCTGGCGCGCCTGTCCGGCACCGACGACATCGCGATCGGTACGCCGATGGCCGGTCGTGGCGAGGCGGCGCTGGACGACATGATCGGCATGTTCGTCAACACGCTGGTGTTCCGGACGCGGGTCGATCCCAGCGAATCCTTCACCGATCTGCTCGCGCGGCAGCGGGAAACCGATATCGCGGCCTTCGCGCATGCCGACGTGCCGTTCGAGCGGCTGGTCGAGGTGCTCAACCCGGTTCGTTCGACCGCTCGGCATCCGCTGTTCCAGGTCGGTCTGTCGTTCCAGAACCTGGCCCAGGCCGGACTGGAACTGCCCGGCCTGACCGTCTCGGCGCTCGAACTCGATACCCGGCAGTCCCAGTTCGATCTGAACCTGATCGTCGCGGACGCCTACGGCGAATCCGGTGCGTCCCAGGGCATCAGCGGCTATCTGACCTATTCCACCGATCTGTTCGACCACGCCACGGTGCAGGGCTTCGTCGATCGTTTCGTGCGGATGCTGGGTGAGATCACCGCCGACCCCGGCGCTGCGGTGGGCGATATCGATCTGCTCGACGGTGCCGAACGCAGCCGGATCTTGGTGCGGCGCAACGCGACCGACCACGCGGTGGACTTCTCCGCGACCCTGGCCGCACTGCTGGCCGCGACCCTGGGCGCCCGCTCCGACGCGGTGGCCCTGGTCGGCCCGGACGGCGGCCGGATCACCTTCGACGAGCTGGATCGCCGGGTGAATCGCCTTGCGCGGCACCTGATCTCGCTCGGCGTCGGCCCGGAGTCGCGGGTGGCGCTGGCCTTCGACCGGTCGGTGGATCTGGTCGTGGCCATGTACGCGGTGGTGGCCGCCGGCGGTGCGTATGTGCCGCTGGGCCCGGATCAGCCCGCGGATCGCACCGGCTACATCCTCGAGACCGCGGCGCCGGTCTGTGTGCTGACCAATGCGGAGACCGCGTTCGGCACCGGGATCGCGCCCGTGGTCCGCATCGATGAGCTGGACCTGTCGGACGTCTCGGACGCCTCGATCGCCGCCGATGAGCGGACCGGACGACTGCGTCCGGACAACACCGCGTACGTCATCTTCACCTCCGGTTCGACCGGCCGTCCCAAGGGTGTGGCCGTCTCGCACGGCGCGATCGTGAACCAGATGCTCTGGGAGGTCGCCGAATTCGGCATCGACGAGAACGATGTGATGCTGCTGCAGACCGCGGCCACCTTCGACGTCTCGACGTGGGAATTCTGGGCCGGCGCGCTGACCGGCGGCCGCCTGGTGATCGCCGCGCCCGGCGGGCACCGCGACGCGGCCTACATGAACGAGCTGATGGCCCGCGAGGGTGTGACCACCCTGGGCACCGTGCCCTCGATGCTCGACGGCCTGCTGACCGAATCGGCCGACGCGCTGTCGCCTTCGCTGCGGCGGGTGCTGGCGATCGGTGAGGCGCTGCCGGGTTCGGTGGCGCAGCGGTTCCTGCGCGCCAACTCCGCCGGGCTGTTCAACGTCTACGGTCCGACCGAAGCGGCGGTCTCGATCACCAATCACGAGGTCACCGAGGCCGACGCGACATCCGTGTCGATCGGCGTGCCGGAGTGGAATTCCCGTGTCTACGTGCTGGATTCGCGGTTGCGTCCGGTACCGGACGGGGTGGCCGGTGAACTGTATCTGGCCGGTGTGCAGCTGGCCCGCGGCTATCTGGGCCGCGCCGAGCTGACCGCGGACCGGTTCGTGGCCAACCCGTTCGGTGTGGGTGAGCGGATGTACCGCACGGGTGACCTGGTGGTGTGGAATGCCAACGGCGAGTTGGACTATCGGGGTCGCACCGACTTCCAGGTGAAGATCCGTGGTTTCCGGATCGAGCTGGGTGAGATCGAGGCGGCTCTGCTGACGCTGCCGCAGGTCGCCCGCGCCGCGGTGGTGGCGCGTGCGGATCAGCGCCTCGGCGACACCCTGGTCGGCTACCTGATCCCGGCCGACGGCGCGTTGGACGTCGCGGAGGTGAAGTCCGCGCTCGCGGCGAGCCTGCCCTCGTACATGGTGCCCGCGGCATTCGTGGTGATGTCCGAGTTCCCGTTGAACGTCAGCGGCAAGCTGGATCGAAAGGCGTTGCCGGAACCGGAGTTCGAGACCACCGAATTCCGCGCGCCGACGACGCCGATCGAGCAGATCGTGGCGGGCGTGTTCGCCGACGTGCTCGGCGTCGAGCGGATCGGCCTGGACGACGACTTCTTCGCGCTCGGCGGTAACTCGCTGCTGGCCACGCAGGTGGCCGCGCGCCTGGGCGCCGCCCTCGACGCGCGGGTGCCGGTGCGCACGGTCTTCGAGAATTCCACCGTCGAGGGGCTGGCGACCGGGGTCGAACAGCACACCGGCGGCCGTCCCGCGCTGCGCGCGGCACAGCGTCCGGAGCGGATCCCGCTGTCGCTGGCGCAGCAGCGGATGTGGTTCCTGAACCGGTTCGATCAGCAGTCCGCGGCCTACAACGTGCCGATCGCGGTCCGGCTCACCGGCGACCTGGACGTCGCCGCGCTGGGCGAGGCCGTCGCCGACGTGGTGGCCCGGCACGAGGTGCTGCGCACGGTCTACCCCGAGACCGAATCCGGTCCGGTGCAGGTGATCCTGCCGCCGGGGCAGTCGGTGCCCGAACTGGTGGTGCGCCCTGCCGAGGCCGGTGAGATCGAGGCATTGCTGCTCGAATTCTTCTCGGCCGCCTTCGATGTGACGGCCGAGGTGCCGTTGCGGGTGACGTTGTTCGAGACCGGTGCGGGCGAGTACGTGCTGGCGATGGTGGTGCACCACATCTCCGGCGACGGCTCCTCGATGGCCCCGATGACGCGCGATCTGATGACCGCCTACGCGGCCCGCTCCACCGGCCACGCCCCGGGCTGGGCCCCGCTGGAGGTCCAGTACGCGGACTTCAGCATCTGGCAGCGGGCGCTGCTGGGCAGCGAGGACGATCCGGAATCGTTGCTGTCCAAGCAGACCGCGTACTGGACGCGGGCGCTGGCGGATCTGCCCGATCAGCTGGATCTGCCCGCGGATCGGCCGCGCCCGGCGGTGCAGTCCTTCGCCGGTCGCAAGGCCGCGCTGCGGATCGACGCCGAATTGCACCGTGCGCTGGTCGATCTGGCGCGCGAGCAGGGTGCGACGTTGTTCATGGTCGTGCACACCGCGCTGGCGGTGCTGTTGGCGCGGTTGTCGGGTACCGAGGACATCGCGATCGGTACGCCGATGGCGGGTCGCGGTGAGGCCGCGCTGGACGACATGATCGGCATGTTCGTCAATACGCTGGTGTTCCGCACGCGGGTCGAGCCCGCGACGACGTTCGCCGAACTGCTGGAAACCCAGCGCGAGACCGACATTCAGGCGTTCGCCAACGCCGACGTCCCGTTCGAGCGTCTGGTCGAGACGCTGAACCCGGTCCGCTCGACCGCTCGGCATCCGCTGTTCCAGGTGGGTCTGTCCTTCCAGAACATGGGCGTGACGAATCTGGAACTGCCGGGCCTGACGCTGTCCGGGATCGAGGTGGACACCGAGATCTCGCAGTTCGACCTGCACCTGTTCCTGGCCGACGGCTACGACGACGCCGGTCAGCCGAACGGTATGGACGGCTACTTCACCTACGCGACGGATCTGTTCGACGCCGCGACGGTCGAGGGCTTCGCGGCCCGGTTCCTGCGGCTGCTCGGCGAGGTCTCCGCTGCTCCCGCCACCCCCGCCGGTGAATTCGAACTCGTCGACGAGGCCGAGCGCGCGCTGATCCTGCGCGACTGGAACGACACCCGGCGCCCGATCGAGGCGACCTCGCTGCTGGACGGATATCGCCGGACGGTGGCCGCGCATCCGGATCGGGTGGCTGTTGCCTTCGACGGTGTGGAGCTGACTTATCGGGAGTTCGATGAGCGGGTGAATCTGCTTGCGCGCCGGTTGATCTGGGCTGGTGTCGGTCCGGAGTCGCTGGTCGCCTTGTCGATTCGGCGTTCGATCGATCTGGTTGCCAGCATGTACGCGGTGATTACCGCGGGTGGTGCGTATGTGCCGTTGGATCCGGATCATCCGGCCGAGCGGATCGCGCATGTGCTCGAGACGGCTCAGCCGGTGTGTGTGCTGACTCGCGACGCAGATGCGGTGCCGGTGCCGGAGGGCATCGAGGTGTTGAGTCTGGACACCGTCGATCTGGACGGTTTCGAGGTCACGCCGCTGGAGCCGGATGAGTTGGAAGGCCCGGTGCTGCCGGAGAATCCGGCGTATGTGATCTTCACGTCGGGTTCGACCGGCCGCCCGAAGGGCGTCACGGTCCCCACCTCCGCGGTGGCGAACCAGATCGCCTGGATCACCGGCGAATACGGCATCGGCGCGGACGACGTGGTGCTGTTCAAGACACCGGCCACGTTCGACGTGTCGGTGTGGGAGTTGTTCGCCCCCTTGGCCGTCGGCGCGCGCATGGTGATCGCGAGCCCGGACGGTCACCGCGATCCGCAGTACCTGGCCGAGGTGATCTCCGCCGAGCGGGTCACCATGACCTCGTTCGTGCCCTCGATGCTGCGGGTGTTCTCCGACAGCGTGTCCGCACAGGCGCTCCAGGCGCTGCGCATCCTGTTCGTCGCGGGTGAGGCGCTCACGCCCGACACCGTGGCGGCGTTCGGCCGGCTCGGTGTGTCCGCGCGGCTGCACAACCTGTACGGCCCGACGGAATTCACCGTGCACGCGACCTACGCGCCGGTCGCCGAGGATGTGCGCACGGCGGTGCCGATCGGCTCGCCGGTGTGGAATGCCCAGGCGTACGTGCTGGATTCGCGGTTGCACCCGGTGCCGGTGGGCGTCGCGGGCGAGTTGTATCTGGCGGGTGCGCAGACCGCGCGCGGCTATCTGGGCCGCGCCGATCTGACCGCCGACCGGTTCGTGGCGAATCCCTTCGGGGGTGGGTCCGGGGGCAATGGTGCAGCGGACAACGGGTCCCGGATGTACCGCACGGGCGACCTGGTCCGGCACACGAGTGACGGCGCGATCGTCTACCTGGGTCGCACCGACTTCCAGGTCAAGCTGCGCGGTCAGCGCATCGAACTCGGCGAGATCGAATCCGCGCTCACCGCAGCCGATTCCGTCGCGCAGGCCGTCGCGATCGTGCATTCCGACGAGCGCGCCGGTGAACGACTGGTCGCCTATGTGGTGCCCGCGGGCGGGAGCGTCGACATCGAGGCGCTGCGCGCCCAGTTGGTCGCGCAACTGCCCTCGTACATGGTGCCCTCGGCATTCGTCGTACTGGATGTGCTGCCGCTCAACGCGAACGGCAAACTCGACCGCAAGGCGCTGCCGGAACCGGAGTTCGAGGCGGCGGCCTTCCGCGCGCCGTCCACGCCGATCGAGGAGATCGTGGCGGGCGTATTCGCCGATGTGCTCGGCGTCGAGCGGATCGGCGCCGACGACGACTTCTTCGCCCTCGGCGGCAACTCACTGCTGGCCACCCAGGTGACCGCGCGTATCGGCGCGGCCCTGGACGCGCAGGTGCCGGTGCGCGCGATCTTCGAGTCCTCGACGGTGGCGGGTCTGGCGGTCAAGGTCGAGCAGGACTCGGCGGCCGCGAACCTCCCGGCGCTGGTCGCCCGGCCGCGGCCGGAGCTGGTGCCGTTGTCGCTGGCACAGCAGCGGATGTGGTTCCTGAACCGGTTCGACCAGCAGTCCGCGGCCTACCACGTGCCCGTCGCGGTGCGTTTGACCGGCGAGCTGGACACCTCGGCACTGCGGGCCGCGGTGCGCGACGTCATCGAGCGGCACGAGGTGCTGCGTACCGTCTACCCGGAGCGCGACGGCCTGCCGCATCAGGTGATTCTGCCGGTGGCGCAGGCGGTTCCGGATCTGGAACCGATCGCGGTGCGACCGGACGAGCTGCGGGAGACCGTCGTCGGACTGGTCACCGCGGGCTTCGACGCGAGTGCCGAAGTGCCGCTGCGGGTTCGGTTGCTGCGTGTGGCCACCGAGGACGCCAACCCCGAACACGTCCTGGTCGTCGTGGCGCACCACATCACCGCGGACGGCTGGTCGATGGGCCCGCTGACCCGTGACGTGATGCTCGCCTACGCATCGCGCAGCACCGGCGAGGCCCCCGCGTGGGCGCCGCTGCCGGTGCAGTACGCGGACTTCAGCGTGTGGCAGCGCGAGGCGCTGGGCGCGGAGGACGATCCGGACAGTGTGCTGGCCGCACAGGCCGACTACTGGCGCGGCGCGCTCGCGGGCCTGCCCGACGAGCTGAATCTGCCCGTCGACCGGCCGCGTCCGGGCGTGCCGACGTATCGGGGCGGGCGGGTGCCGTTCGCGATCGACGCCGATCTGCACGCCGCACTGCAGCGGGTGGCCCGCGAGCAGCACACGACGCTGTTCATGGTCGTGCACGCCGCGCTCGCGACCTTCCTGGCCAAGCTGTCCGGAACCGAGGACATCGCGGTCGGCACCCCGGTCGCCGGGCGCGGCCGGGCCGAACTGGACAACGTGGTCGGCATGTTCGTCAACACCCTGGTCCTGCGGACCGACGTGCGGCCGGAGGCGAGCTTCACCGACCTGCTCGCGCAGGCCAGGGAGACCGATCTGCAGGCGTTCGCGCACGCGGACATCCCGTTCGAGCGACTGGTGGAAATGCTCTCGCCGGAGCGTTCCACGGTGCGCAATCCGCTGTTCCAGGTCGCGCTGTCCTTCGAGAACATGCCCGAGACCGCTTTCGAGCTGCCCGGTCTGCGGGTGGGCGCGGTCGAGTTCGAGTCCGGGATCGAGAAGTTCGATCTGTCGCTGACCATGCGCGAGGCGCTCGACGACTCCGGTATGCAGGCCGAATTCTCCTTCGCGCGTGACCTTTTCGACGACGAGACGGTCGAGGTGCTGGCACGCCGGTTCGTGCGCCTGCTCGGCGTGCTGGCCGCCGATCCGGGCGCGTCGATCGGCGACGTGTCGCTGCTGACCGCGCCGGAGTTCGAGCTGCTCACCCACGTGCACGGCGACGACGTCATGGCCACCGCCCTGCTGCCGGATCTGCTGAGCCGGGGCGTGGCGCTCGGCCGGGACCGGGTCGCGGTGCGCTACGAGGGACGTTCGATCACCTACGGCGAGCTCGACGAGCGGTCCTCGCGTCTGGCGCGGGTGCTGATCGATCGCGGCGTCGGCCCGGAAAAGCTCGTGGCCGTTGCCTTCCCGCGCTCCTACGAGATGGTGCTCGCCGTACTCGCGGTCACCAAGGCCGGTGGCGCGCACGTACCGGTGGACCCGAACTATCCCGCGGACCGGGTCGCGCACATGCTCACCGATTCCGGTGCGGTACTGGGCATCACGGGTTCGGCGCAGGTGGCGGACCTGTCCGGTGAGGTGGACTGGCTGGTTCTGGACGATCCGTCGACCGAAAAGCTGTGCGCCGCACGATCGGCCGAGCCGGTCGCCGATGCGGACCGGATCACACCGCTGCGCATGCGGCATCCGGCGTACGTGATCTACACCTCCGGTTCGACCGGACGACCCAAGGGCGTCACCGTGACGCACGCGGGCCTGGGCGGCCTGGTCGATGTCGCGGTGGGTCACTACGAGCTGGAGTCGCAGCACCGGATGCTGCACATCTGTTCGCCGAGTTTCGACCCGTCGGTGCTGGAATGGCTGTGCGCCTTCTCCACCGGCGCGACGCTGGTGATCGCGCCCGCGCACGTCATCGGCGGCCCGGATCTGGCCGAGCTGATGCGGGCCGAGCAGGTCACGCACACCATCGTCACCCCGGCCGTACTGGGCACCGTGGACCCGGCCGGACAGGAACAGCTGCTGGTCGCCTCGGTCGGTGGCGACGTCACGACGCCGGAACTGCTCGCCAAGTGGCAGCCCGGCCGCAAGTACTTCAACGCCTACGGTCCGACCGAGACCACGATCATCTCCTCGTACGCGCGGCTGTTCCCGGGCCGCCACGTCACCATCGGCGAGCCGGTGCACGGCATGTCGGCGCTGGTGCTGGACGCACGGTTGCATCCGGTGCCGCCTGGTGTCGCGGGTGAGCTGTATCTGGCGGGCGCGGGTGTGGCCCGCGGTTATCGCAACCGGCCGGATCTGACCGCGGATCGCTTCGTGCCCAACCCGTTCGGCGCGCCCGGTGCGCGCATGTACCGCACCGGTGATGTGGTGCGCTGGTTCGCCGAACCCGGCGAGCGGGCCGGTAACGAGGCGGTGGCGTCGGTCCGCTGGGAGCTGGACTATGTGGGCCGCTCGGACTTCCAGGTGAAGATCCGCGGCTTCCGCATCGAACTGGGTGAGATCGACGCGGTGCTCGGCACCCACCCGGACGTCGAGTTCGCGTTCACCATGGGGCATGAAACCGCAGCCGGCGCAACGATTCTGGTGGCGTATGTATTGGGCGTCCCGGATCGGGCGGTCGATCCGGCCGATGTGAGCGCCCATGTCGCGAAGACTCTTCCGCCGCACATGGTCCCCTCGGCGATCGTGGTGCTCGACGAGATCCCGTTGACGCCGGTGGGCAAGCTGGATCGCAAGGCGCTGCCCGAACCGGAACTCGCGCCGCGGGAATTCCGCGCACCGGTCGGCAAGATCGAGACGATCATCGCCGAGGTGTTCGCCGAGGTGCTCGGCGTCGATCAGGTGGGTGTGGACGATTCGTTCTTCTCCCTGGGCGGCGATTCGATCCTGTCCATTCAGCTGGTGTCGCGGACCAAGGCGCGCGGTGTGGTGTTCTCCCCGCGCGACGTGTTCGAACGCCGCACCGTGGCATCGCTGGCCGAAATCGCGACGCGCGGTGACGCTTCCGAGCGGAAGCGGTTGGCGGAGCTGCCCGGTGGCGGCGTCGGCGAGATCCCGCTGACCCCGATCATGCGGCAGTTGCTGTCCAGTGGTTCGTCGTACGAGCGGTTCTCGCAGTCGATGACGGTGCGCCTGCCCGAGGGCATCGACCGGCAGACGCTGGTCGCGACCATCGGCGCGGTCTTCGAGCACCACGACGTACTGCGCTCGCGGCTGCGCGGCGACGTCGAGACCGGCTGGGTCCTCGAGGCCCTCGAGCCCGGCGCGGTCGATGTGGACGCACTGCTGCATCGCGTAGAGGTGCCCGGCGATACCGATCCCGAGGCGCTGAACCAGTTGGCGACGACGGAACTCGATGCGGCGCTGGGACGTCTGGACCCGGCGAACGCGGCGATGATGCAGTTCGTGTGGTTCGCCGCCGAGGCGGGCAGCGCGCGACGCGACGCGCTGCTGATCGTCGGCCATCACTTCGTCGTCGACGGCGTGTCCTGGCGCATTCTGCTTCCGGACTTCGCGCTGGCCTGGTCGCAACTGGCGGCCGGACAGCCGGTTGCCCTGCCCGCCAACGGCACCTCGATGCGGCGGTGGGCGCACGCACTCGCCGAGGCCGCGTCCGATTCCGAGCGTCTGGCGGAACTGCCGTTCTGGCAGCAGGTTTCGTCGACCCCGGACCCGCAACTGGGCTCGCGGCCGTTCGATCCGGCGGTGGATACCAACGCGACCGTGGACCAGGTGCGCGTCAGCGTGCCCGCCGACGTCACCGAGGCCGTGCTGACCACCCTGCCGGGGCTGTATCACGGCGGTGTCAACGACGGACTGCTCTCGGCGCTGGCACTGGCCGTCGCGCGGTGGCGTCCGCGTGCCGGTGACGCCTCGCTGATCCGGGTCGAGGGACACGGCCGCGAAGAGGATGTCGTGCCGGGTGCGGACCTGTCGCGCACCGTCGGCTGGTTCACCACCGCCTATCCGGTGCGGTTGGATCCGGCCGGCGCCGACCTGGATGACGCCTTCGCCGGTGGACCGGCGCTGGGCGCGGTGGTCAAGGCGATCAAGGAGCAGTTGCTGGCCGTGCCCGACAAGGGCCTCGGTTACGGCCTGCTCCGTCGGTTGAACCCCGAAACCGCCTCGCAGCTGGGCGATCCCGGCCAGATCAGCTTCAACTACCTGGGCCGGGTCTCCGCCGGCGAGGTGCCCGAGGGCCTCGCCGAACTGGGCTGGGTGCCGGTGGACGATCTGGGCGATCTGTCGGTCGGCCAGGACGCGGATATGCCCGCCAACGGCGCGGTCGACATCAACGCGATCGTCACCGACGGCGAGCAGGGCCTGCGCCTGGGTGCGTCGTTCACCTATCCGACCGGTCTGCTGGATCGGGCGCGGGTGCAGGAGTTCGCCGACCTGTGGGTCGAGGCGTTGACCGCGCTCGCGCGGCACGCCCGCCGCCCGGACGCCGGCGGTCTGACCCCGTCGGATCTGCCGCTGGTGCCCGCGACCCAGGCCGATATCGCGGTGTGGGAGCGGAACTATCCGGCGCTGATCGACGTGTGGCCGTTGTCCACACTGCAGTCGGGTCTGCTGTTCCACGCGCTGTTCGCGCAGAGCGGCATCGATGTCTACACCGTGCAGTCCACCGTCGGGCTGCGCGGCACGGTCGACATCTCGCGGCTGCGCGCGGCCGCGCAGGGCATCCTCGTGCGGTACCCGAACCTGCGCACCGCCTTCGTCACCGATGCCGACGGGCGCTCGGTGCAGGTCGTGCTGGACAAGGTCGAAGCGCCGTGGCGCGAGGTGGATCTCACGGGTCTGCCTGCGGCACAACGCGATACCGAACTGAAGCGGCTGATGGCCGCGGACCGTGCCGAGCACTTCGACCTGTCCGCGCCGCCGCTGCTGCGCTTCACGCTGTACCGCACCGATGCGCAGGAATGGCAGATCGTCATCACCACGCACCACATCCTGCTGGACGGCTGGTCGATGCCGCCGCTGCTGCGGGATCTGCTGATGCTGTACGCGGTGCGCGGCGACGCGAGCGTGCTGCCGCGCGTCGCGCCCTATCGGAACTACCTGGCCTGGCTGGCCGGTCGCGACCGGGACGCGTCACTGCGTGCCTGGCAGGCCGCGCTGGCCGGGGTCGAGGAGCCCTCGCTGCTCGCACCGCAGATCGTGGTCGAGGAGCAGACCTACGAGATCGGGCGTCAGGTCACCGAGATCGACGCCGAGCGGACCGAGCGGATCAAGCGGTACTGCGCCGAATTGGGCGTCACCGTCAACACGCTGATCCAAGCGGCGTGGGGTGTGCTGCTGAGCCGGATGACCGGCCAGGACGATGTGGTGTTCGGCGCGACGGTCTCGGGTCGTCCGGCGGAGCTGCCGGGCGTGGAATCGATGGTCGGCCTGTTCATCAACACCCTGCCGGTGCGGGTGCGGGTCGACGACGATACGTCGGTGGGGCAGTTGCTGTCCGGTCTGCAGGCCGAGCAGGCCGATCTGCTCGATCACCACTACGTGGGCCTGACCGATATCCAGCGGGTGGCCGGAACCGGTATCGGATTCGATTCGCTCGTGGTGTTCGAGTCGTATCCGGTGGACAAGGACGCGATCGAGGCGACCAGTTCCATCGACGGCATGTCGGTGACCGGTGCGGGCATGTACGACGACACCCATTACCCGATGACGGTGATGGTCAGCGCCGAGGCGACCGTCGTACTGGCGATGAAGTACCTGGTCAGCCACTTCACCGACGATCAGGTCACCGAGCTGTCCGCGCGTCTGCTGCGGGTGCTGGACGTCCTGGTGGACCGGCCGGATCGGCGCGTGGGCGAGATCGAACTGCTCGACGCCGCCGAACGCGACCGAATCCTGGTGCGCTGGAACGACACCCGGCACGATGTCGCGCCGGAGCTGCTGCTGGACGGATATCGCCGCGCGGTGGCCGCGCATCCGGATCGGGTGGCGGTGAGCTACGAGGGCGAGGAGCTGACCTATCGGGAGTTCGACGAGCGGGTGAACCTGCTTGCGCGCCGGTTGATCTGGGCCGGTGTCGGTCCGGAATCGCTGGTCGCCCTGTCGATTCGTCGTTCGATCGACTTGGTTGCGAGCATGTACGCGGTGATCACCGCGGGTGGTGCGTACGTACCGCTGGATCCGGATCATCCGGCCGAGCGGATCGCGCACGTGCTCGAGACCGCGCAGCCGGTGTGCGTGCTGACCCGTACCGCCGATGCGGTGCCGGTGCCCGAGGGTATCGAGGTGCTGGATCTGGATACTGTCGATCTGGACGGTTTCGAGGTCACGCCGCTCGAGCCCGACGAACTGGAAGGGCCCGTACTCCCGGAGAATCCGGCGTATGTGATCTTCACGTCCGGTTCGACGGGCCGCCCGAAGGGCGTCGCGGTATCGCACGCCGCGATCCACAACCAGATCACCTGGATGCTGGCCGAGTATCCGATGGGTGCGGGCGACGTCTACTTCCAGAAGACCGCGACGACGTTCGACGTCTCGCTCTGGGGCTATTTCATGCCACTGCGGGCCGGATCGAAACTGGTCGTCGCCACGCACGACGGTCATCGCGATCCGGAATACCTCGCCGAAACCATTGCCGCGCAGGGTGTCACGGTCACCGACTTCGTGCCCTCGATGCTGACGGTGTTCGCCGCGCACACCCGGGCCGGTGCGGTGCCGACCCTGCGCGACGTATTCGTCATCGGTGAGGCGCTGCCGCCGCAGACCGTCGCGGCGATGCGTTCGATCTCCAACGCCACGGTGCACAATCTGTACGGTCCGACCGAGGCCGCGGTCTCGATCACCTACTGGCCCGCGACGCGGGAAGACCGGTTGAGTGTGCCGATCGGTGCGCCGCAGTGGAATTCCCGGGTGTACGTACTGGATTCGCGCCTGCGACCGGTTCCGGCCGGGGTGGCCGGTGAGCTGTATCTCGCCGGTGACCAGCTCGCGCGCGGCTATGTGGCTCGCCCGGATCTGACCTCGGACCGGTTCGTGGCAGACCCGTTCGCGGGCGACGGTGCGCGGATGTACCGCACCGGTGACCTGGTAGCGTGGCGCGTCACGGACGGCACGCCGGTGCTGGATTACATCGGCCGCACCGACTTCCAGGTGAAGTTCCGCGGTCAGCGCATCGAACTCGGCGAGATCGAATCGGCGCTGCTGGCGCATCCGGCGGTGAGCCAGGCCGTGGTGCTGGTGCTGTCCTCGGAGCTGGGCGATCAGCTGGTCGCCTACACGGTTGCCGCGCCCGGACAGGTGATCGACCAGCGCGAACTGCTGGCTGCCGCCGCGGAATCGTTGCCCGCCTACATGATTCCCGCCGCGGTCGTCGAACTGACGGAATTCCCGCTGAACACCAGCGGCAAGCTGGATCGAAAGGCGTTGCCGGAGCCGGAGTTCGCGCACCGCGAGTTCCGGGCGCCGTCCACGCCGGTCGAGGAGATCGTGGCCGGCGTGTTCGCCGAGGTGCTCGGCGTGGACCGGGTCGGCGCGGACGACGACTTCTTCGCCCTCGGCGGTAACTCGCTGATCGCGACGCAGGTCACCGCGCGACTGGGGACAGCCTTGCAGACGCGGGTGTCGGTGCGGGAGCTGTTCGAACGCTCCAGCGTGGCCGAACTGGCCGCGCGGGTGGCGCAGTATGCCGGTTCGGATGTCGCCCGGCCCGCGCTGACGGCCACCGTGCGACCTGAGCAGGTGCCGTTGTCGCTGGCACAGCAGCGGATGTGGTTCCTGAACCGGTTCGACCCGACCTCCACGGCCTATCACGTGCCCGCCGCGGTGCGGTTGTCCGGGGACGTCGACCTGGACGCACTGCAGTCCGCGGTGCGCGATCTGGTGGAGCGGCACGAGGTGCTGCGTACCGTCTACCCGGAGCGCGACGGCCTCGCCCAGCAGGTGATTCTGCCTGTGGCACAGGCGGTTCCGGATCTCACTCCGGTGCCGGTGCAGCCGGATGCGGTGCCGGACACCGTGCTCGGACTGGTCACCGCCCCATTCGACGTGACCAGCGAGGTCCCGCTGCGGGCTCGCCTGCTGCGTCTGGACGCGCCCGGCGGCACGACCGGGTCAGGGCCGGAGGCGACAGCGGAGCGTAACCACGTAGGCCCCCCGGTTGTGCCCAATGGACACAACCCCGAATACGTGCTCGTGTTCGTCGCGCACCACATCACCGCGGACGGCTGGTCGATGGGCCCGCTGACCCGGGATCTGATGCTCGCCTACGCGGCCCGGACGGCCGGTGAGGCTCCGGGCTGGGCCTCACTGCCGGTGCAGTACGCGGACTTCAGCGTGTGGCAGCGCGCGGTGCTGGGTTCGGAGGACGATCCGGACAGCGTGCTCTCCGCGCAGGCCGAGTACTGGCGGACCACGCTGGCCGATCTGCCCGACGAGCTGAACCTGCCGGTGGATCGGCTGCGTCCGGCGGTGCCGTCGTATCGCGGCGGGCACGTGCTGTTCCCGATCGACGCGCAGGTGCACGAGGCGTTGCGGGAGATCGCCCGCGAGCAGAACACCACGCTGTTCATGGTCGTGCACGCCGCGCTGGCGGTGCTGCTGGCCAAACTCAGCGGCACAGAGGACATCGCCGTCGGCACGCCCGTGGCGGGTCGCGGCGAGGCCGAACTCGACGATCTGATCGGTATGTTCGTCAACACCCTGGTGTTGCGGACCGAGGTGAGCGCGCAGCGCAGCTTCCTCGAGCTGCTGGCCGAGGCCCGCGATGTCGACCTGCAGGCGTTCGCCCACGCCGACATTCCGTTCGAGCGGCTCGTGGAGCTGCTCGCACCGGAGCGTTCCACTGCGCGCAACCCGCTGTTCCAGGTGGCGCTGTCGTTCGAGAACATGCCCGAGACGACCTTCGAACTGCCCGGACTGCGGGTCGCCGGGGTCGAATTCGATTCCGGTATCGAGAAGTTCGACCTGTCGCTGACCCTGCGCGAGTCGACCGGCGATTCGGGGATCTCGGCCCAGTTCTCCTTCGCCCGCGACCTGTTCGACCAGGCATCGGTGGAGGTGATCGCGGCGCGCTTCGTCCGTTTGCTGCGGCAGATCGTGCAGCGGCCGGACACTTCGATCGGCGACCTCGAGCTCATCGAGGACAGCGAGCGCGCGGATCTGATCTCGCGCACCGGCCTCCCGGCCACCGCGCCGCGCACGCTGCCGGAGTTGCTGGCCGAGGCCGCGGCGCGCGATCCGCAGGCGATCGCCGTGGTGGAAGGCCATGCACCGGTGGCGGGTTCGTCGTGGGGCCGGAGTCTGTCCTACGCCGACCTGGACGAGCGGTCGAACCGGTTGGCACGCTTGCTGATCGAGCGTGGCCTCGGGGCCGAGGATCTGGTGGCCGTCGCGGTGCCGCGGTCACTGGACTCCTATCTGGCGGAGTGGTCGGTGACCAAGTCGGGTGCGGCGTTCGTGCCGATCGACCCGACCTATCCGGCCGACCGCATCGCGCACATGCTCACCGATTCCGGGGCCCGGGTCGGCCTGACCGTGGCGTCGGTGCACGAGCAGCTGCCCGATTCGGTGCAGTGGCTGGTGCTGGACGAACTCGATACCGCCGCATTCGACTCGGCCGCGGTGACCGACGCGGATCGGGTGCGGCCGCTGGTCCCGGCGCATCCGGCCTACGTCATCTACACCTCGGGTTCCACCGGCGTCCCCAAGGGCGTCATGGTCACCCACGCGGGTCTGGCGAACTTCCGCGACGAGCAGCTGGAGCTGTACGGACTCGATTCCGAGACGCGGGCACTGCATTTCGCCTCGCCGAGCTTCGACGCGTCGATCCTGGAGCTGCTGCTGGCCGTCGGTGCGGGCGGACGGTTGGTCATCGTCCCGCCGGGTGTCTACGGCGGTGCGGAGCTGGCCGATCTGATCCGTGCGGAGGGCGTCACGCACGCGTTCATCACCCCGGCCGCGTTGTCCACGGTCGACCCGACCGGGCTGGACAGTCTGCGGGTGCTGACCGCCGGCGGTGAGGCGGTGCCCGCCGATCTGGTCGCCAAGTGGGTCGTTCCGCTGGCGGACGGGACGTCGCGCCGGATGCACAACGTCTACGGGCCCACCGAGACCACGATCGCGACCACCCTCGGCGCGCTCTCGCCCGAGGAGCCGGTCACCCTCGGCGGCCCGATCCGCGGTATGCGCCTGCTGGTCCTGGACGAGCGGTTGCGGCCGGTGCCGGTGGGCGTCGCGGGTGAGCTGTATCTGTCGGGTATCCAGCTCGCGCGGGGCTACCACGCGCGCAACGGCCTGACCGCGCAGCGGTTCGTGGCGGATCCGTACGTGCCAGGTGGGCGCGTGTACCGCACCGGTGACGTGGTCCGGTGGACCGCGGCCGGTTCGGTGGAGTACGTCGGCCGGTCCGACTTCCAGGTGAAGGTGCGTGGTTTCCGCATCGAACTGGGCGAGATCGACGCCGCCCTCACCGCGCACGAGACGGTCGGCTTCGCGGTCACCCTCGGCCACCGCGGTGCGGCCGGATCGACTGCGCTGGTGTCGTATGTCGTTCCGGCGCCGGAACATTCGATCGACGTCGGCGCGCTGACCGCGCATCTGGAGGATCGCCTCCCGGCCTATATGGTGCCCGCCTCGATCATGGTGATCGACCGCATCCCGCTCACCCCGGTGGGCAAACTGGACCGGCGCGCTCTGCCGGAACCGGTGTTCGAGGCCGATACGCAGTTCCGCGCACCGCGCACCCCGATCGAGGAGGTCGTGGCGGGCGTCTTCGCCTCGGTGCTCGGTGTGGACCGGGTCGGCGCGGACGACGATTTCTTCGCGCTCGGCGGTAACTCGCTGATCGCGACCCAGGTCACCGCGCGCATCGGCGCGGCGCTGGACACCACGGTCACGGTGCGTTCGCTGTTCGAGTCGCCGACGGTGGCCGGGCTCGCGGAGGCTGTGGCGGCGCAGAGCCGCGGTGACCGGGTGGAGATCGGCAGTCTGGAACGGCCGGAACACATTCCGCTGTCGCTCGCGCAGCAGCGGATGTGGTTCCTGAACCGGTTCGATCCGGAGTCCACCGCGTACAACGTGCCGATCGCGGTGCGGTTGACCGGTGCGCTGGACATTCCCGCGCTGCGGGCGGCGATCGGCGATCTGGTGTCCCGGCACGAGGTGCTGCGGACCGTGTATCCGGAGACCGATCAGGGGCCGGTGCAGGTGATTCTGCCTGCGGTGCAGGCGATTCCGGCGCTGGATGTGCGGGTGACCGGGGCGGATTCGGTCGAATCGGCGGTGCTCGAGTTCTTCTCCGCCTCGTTCGACGTGACCGCCGAGGTGCCGTTGCGGGTGGCCGTGTTCGAGGTGTCCGCGGCCGGAGCCGACGGTACGGGCGAATACGTGCTGGCGATGGTGGTGCACCACATCTCCGGAGACGGTTCGTCGATGGGGCCATTGACGCGGGATCTGATGACGGCCTACGCCGCGCGCTCCGCGGGCGTGGCCCCGGACTGGGAGCCGCTGGCCGCGCAGTACGCGGACTACAGCATCTGGCAGCGCGCGGTGCTGGGCTCGGAGGACGATCCGGAATCGTTGGCCGCCAAGCAGATCGCCTACTGGCGCGAGGCGCTGGCGGATCTGCCCGATCAGCTGGATCTGCCGGCGGATCGGCCGCGCCCCGCGGTGCAGTCCTACACCGGTGGCACGGTGAGTCTGCGGATCGACGCGGACACCCACGCCGCGTTGGTGAACGTGGCGCGCGAGCGGGGTGCGACGTTGTTCATGGTCGTGCACACCGCGCTGGCGGTGCTGTTGGCGCGGTTGTCGGGTACCGAGGACATCGCGATCGGTACGCCGATGGCGGGTCGCGGTGAGGCGGCGCTGGACGACATGATCGGCATGTTCGTCAATACGCTGGTGTTCCGCACGCGGGTCGAGCCGGGGGCGTCGTTCACCGATCTGCTCGCGAGCCAGCGAGAGTCGGACATCCAGGCGTTCGCACATGCGGATGTGCCGTTCGAGCGCCTGGTGGAGGTGCTCAATCCGGAGCGGTCCACCGCGCGGCATCCGCTGTTCCAGGTCGGCATGTCGTTCCAGAACCTGGCACCGATCAGTCTGGAACTGCCCGGGCTGGCCGTATCCGGTCTGGATGTGGATGTCCAGATCTCCCAGTTCGACCTGCATCTGATCGTGGGCGACGGGTACGACGAGTCGGGTACGCCGCTCGGCATCGCCGGTGACCTCACCTATGCGACCGACCTGTTCGACCGTGAGACGGCGCAGACGTTCGCGGACCGGTTCGTGCGACTGCTCGGCGAGATCGTCGCCGCACCGGACGAACCCGTGGGCGATCTGGACTACCTGGACACGGGCGAGGTCACCGAACTGGTGACGGACCGCAACGCGACCGCGCACGAGACCGATCGCTCGGCGACCCTGGTGTCGTTGCTCGAGCGCACCGTCTCGCGCACGCCCGGCGCGGTGGCGCTGGTCGCACCGGACGGCAGCACGATCACCTATGCCGAACTCGGCGCCCGGGTGAATCGTCTCGCGCGTCGGCTGATCTCGCTGGGCGTGGGCCCGGAGGCGCGGGTCGCGCTCGCGCTGCGCCGGTCGGTGGATCTGGTCGTGGCCATGTATGCCGTGGCGACCGCCGGTGGTGCGTATGTGCCGGTGGATCCGGATCAGGCCGCCGAGCGCACCGATTACATCCTCGACACCGTGGCCCCGGTCTGTGTGCTGACCGATGCCGAGACCGCGTTCGGGACCACGATCGCGCCGGTCGTGCGGATCGATGCGGATCGGGACGGCGATGATGCGCCGATCGCGGCTGCCGAGCGGCTCGGTGTGTTGCGTCCGGAGAACACCGCGTACGTCATCTTCACCTCCGGTTCGACGGGACGCCCGAAGGGCGTGGCCGTGCCGCATGCGGCGATCGTGAACCAGTTGCTGTGGGAGATCGCGGAATTCCACCTGGGCGCGCAGGATTCGGTGCTGCTGAAGACCGCCGCCACCTTCGACCTGTCGGTCTGGGAGTTCTGGACCGCCGCGGTCTGCGGTGGCCGGTTGGTCATCGCCACGGCGGACGGCCACCAGGATCCGGAGTACCTGAACGGGCTGATGGCGCGGGAGTCGGTGACCACGTTGCACGTGGTGCCCTCGATGCTCGATGCGCTGTTGACCGAATCCGTAGGGGCACTGCCGGATTCGCTGCGGCGAGTGCTGGCGATCGGCGAGGCGCTGCCGGGTTCGGTGGCGCAGCGCTTCCGCGCGGGCAATGCGGCCGGGCTGTTCAACACCTACGGGCCCACCGAGGCGGCCGTGTCGATCACCAGTCACCAGGTCGGCGAGGCCGATCTGGCCTCGGTGCCGATCGGTGTTCCGGAGTGGAATTCCCAGGTGTACGTGCTGGATTCGCGGTTGCGGCCGGTGCCCGCCGGTGTGCCCGGCGAGCTCTATCTGGCCGGTGCGCAGCTGGCGCGCGGGTACTTCGCCCGCGCGGAGTTGACCGCGGACCGGTTCGTGGCGAATCCGTTCGGGGGCGATGGCGCAGGTGAGCGGATGTACCGGACCGGCGATCTCGTGGTCTGGAATGCCGCGGGTGAGCTGGATTACCGGGGCCGGACCGATTTCCAGGTGAAGATTCGTGGCTTCCGGATCGAGTTGGGCGAGATCGAGGCGGCGCTGCTGGCCCTGCCGCAGATCAGCCGGACCGCCGTGCTGGCCAAGTCCGATCCGCGCCTGGGCGACCGGCTCGTCGCCTATCTGGTGACCTCGGACGCCGAACTCGATGTGGCGCAAGTGCGTTCGGAGCTCTCGGCGAATCTGCCCTCGTACATGGTGCCCGCGGCGTTCGTCGTGCTCGATGCGCTGCCGTTGAACGTGAACGGCAAGCTGGATCGAAAGGCGTTGCCGGAACCCGAATTCGAGTCCACCCCGTACCGGGCGCCGTCGACTCCGGCCGAGCAGGTCGTGGCCGAGGTGTTCGCCGATGTGCTCGGGCGCGAGGACATCGGCGTCGACGACGACTTCTTCGGCATCGGCGGTAACAGCATCCTGTCGATTCAGGTGGTGTCGCGGTCCAAGGCGCGCGGTGTGGCGTTCAGTGCGCGCGAGGTGTTCGAGCGGCGCACCATCGCCGGGATCGCCGCGGGTGCGGTGCTCGGCGGCGACGAACTCGAACTGCCGACCGGTCCGCTGGTCGAGGTCGGTCCGGCCGACCAGCGGGCGTGGGAACAGACCTATCCGGCGATGACCGAGGTGTGGCCGCTCTCGCCGCTGCAGTCCGGTCTGTTCTTCCACGCGATGATGTCCGAGGCCACCATGGACATCTACAGCCAGCAGGCACGACTGGACTTCACCGGCACGCTGGACGCCGACCGGTTGCACGCCGCCGCGCAGGCGCTGGCGGACCGCTACGAGAACCTCCGGGTCGCCTTCACCACCGATGCCGACGGCAAGCCGGTGCAGATCGTCCAGGAACGCGTCGAACTGCCCTGGCGGCAAACGGATCTCACGGATCTGCCGGTCGAGCGCCGGGAGGCGGAGCTGGCGCGGCAGCTGGCCGCCGATCGCGCCGTGCAGTTCGATATGGCGGCGCCGCCGCTGATCCGGTTCGGCCTGTACAAGCTCGAGGCGGACGGTGAGCCGCGGACCCAGCAGTGGCGTCTGTCGATCACCGCGCACCACATCCTGTTCGACGGCTGGTCGATGCCGCTGCTGATGCGGGATCTGCTGGTGCTGTACGCGGTGCACGGTGACGTGAGTGTGCTGCCGCACGTGGCGTCCTACCGGGACTTCCTGGCCTGGCTGTCGGTGCGCGACCGCGAGGAGTCGTTGCAGGCGTGGGCGCGGGCGCTGGCCGGTGTGGACGAGCCGACCCTGATCGCACCGCAACCGAAGGCGGTCGAGAGTTTCGACATCGAGCATGTGGGCATCGAACTCGACGCCGAGCGGACCCAGCGCCTGAGCAAGTTCTGCGCCGATCTCGGGATCACCGCGAACACGCTGGTGCAGGCGTCCTGGGGGCTGCTGGTCGGCCGCCTGACCGGCCGCGGGGACGTGGTGTTCGGCGCGACCGTGTCCGGGCGTCCGGCGGAGCTGCCCGGTATCGAGTCGATGGTCGGCCTGTTCATCAACACCCTGCCCGTGCGGGTGCGGGTCGACGATCGCCGCACGGTCGCCGATCTGCTGACCGGGCTGCAGGGCGAGCAGGCCGCGCTGATGGACCATCACTACGTCGGGCTGCCCGAAATCCTGCGGGTGGCCGGACTCGGTGCGCAGTTCGACTCGCTGATCGTCTTCGAGTCCTATCCGGTGGATCGGGAGGCGATCGCCGCCGCCAGCTCCATCGACGGCGTCGCGGTGACCGGTATCGATTTCAAGGGTGGTACGCACTATCCGCTGACCATCACGGTGACGGCCGATACCACGATCGCGGTGAATCTGGAGTACCTGACCAGCCGGTACAGCGAGGCCGAGGTGCGTACCCTGGCCGCCCGGCTGGACCGGGTGCTCGAGGCGCTGGTCGGCGATCCGGACGCGCTGGTGGCCGACATCGATATCCTCGACGCCGCCGAACGCGCCCGAATCCTGGTCGAATCCGGCGGCGCGGCAACCGAACCCGCGTCCGCGCGGGTCGGCGCGCGCACCGTGGCCGCGACGTTGGGCGCGGTCGTCGAGGAGGATCCGCAGGCGCCGGCGGTGCTGATCGGCGAGTCCGAAATCGGCTATCAGGTGGTCGATTCGCGGTCCTCGCAGCTGGCGCGGGTGCTGATCGACCGCGGTGTGGGCCCCGGCGAGATCGTCGCGGTGGCGCTGCCGCGATCGATCGAGGCGGTGGTCGCCCTGTGGGCGGTGCAGAAGGCCGGTGCGGCGGCGTTGTTCGCGGACGGGCTGTCCTTCGGCGAGATCGTCTCGGCCGGAGCGGGATTCGGCATCACGCTGGAACCCGCTGCGAAGTCGGTGCGCTGGCTGGTGCCGACCGATCCGAAGGTCCAGGCGGAAATCGCCGCGGCCCCGGCGCATCCGGTCTCCTACGCCGATCGGCTGCGCCCGCTGCACGAGGACCATCCGGCCCTCATCGCCCGCCGCGTCGACGGCACCTGGCTGATCCTGACCCAGGAGCAGGCCCTCGACCACGCCGAAACCCTGCGCGAGGACAACGGCATCGACTACGAGTCGACGACGTTCACCGCCGCCACCGCCGGCACCGCGGCCCTGGCCGAATTCCTGGCCTCGGCCACTGCGGGCGCCCTGTCGGTCCTCCCGACCGGCGCGGACATCGCCGACGACCTCGCCGACGCCGAGGTCACCCACTGGTTCGCCACGTCCGCGGACTCCACCGAGGCCGCGAGCGAGGAGGTCCAGGTGGTGATCACCGACTGAGCCGACCCCTCGGTGGGGAGTGCCGCACCCGGCGCTCTTCACCGAATGGGACCGGCCCCACATGGTCTAGAATTCGACGGTAGTAGCAGGCGTTTCCAGCTCAGCTAGGTCGGAGGTGGTGTTTCATGGCGATGCCATTGTCCGAGTCATCGATGGAATTTCTAGCGAAACCAGGTCGATGGACTGCCGCCGACCTTGATCATCTACCCGAGAACGGAATGCGGTACGAGGTACTGAATGAGCAGCTCATCGTGAATGCCGCACCGAAGCCGCGTCATCAGAAGCTGTTGAGCCGATTGCTTATTGCGTTGTCGGCTATCGTGCCGGAAGGCTTCTGGGTGTTGCCTGGCGTCGGCATCTTCATTGGTGACGATGAGCCCATTCCGGACCTGATCGCGGGGCAGGGCACGGTGCTCGAGGACGAGCGTGGTGTTCCGGTCGAGCAGGTGGTCCTGGCTGTCGAGATCGTCTCGACCTCAACGACCATGCAGGATCGTATGGTCAAACCCGTCATGTATGCCGAGGCCGGCATTCCGAACTACTGGCGTATCGAGATCAACTCATTCAAGGGCCGCCTGCCGGGGGAGGAGTTGCCGGTTCTGTTCGCCTACACTCGCGACGGCGACGGCGAATATCAGCTCACCAACCGAGTTGCTGCTGGGCGGTCGGTGACCCTCGAATCGCCATTCGAGTTCACCGTGGATCCGGCCACCCTGATGCGCTGACGATCGGACGGGTGCGTCCCGGCGACCTGTCTGGGTGAGGATGTTCCGGTCGCGGTCATCCCGGAATCGGCCACTTGATGCGCTGACGTTCGACCTGCGACAGTGCCCGTGTCGGCTACGACGCGCGGGCCTGCACCGGCGCGTGGTCGGTGGGCTCGCCGGGGGTGCGGGCCGAGGGTATGAACCGGCGTCGTGGGCGATTCCGCGTGCTTGCCGCCGGCGTGGGTGTTCGTGATCGCGCGTCCGACCGGGGTGCCGCGCAAACGCGCGTCGGGTGGTCTGTATCGGCCAACCAGGTTTCAAAATTGCGATACCTGTTGTGTAGCAACTGGGTTCGGGGCGATTCGGTGAGCCGCTGGTACTCGGATGGGTGGTGGACGTCACTCGAAGATACGGGTAGTGCAGTACTGGCGATTTCCGTGCGGGATCAGTGGATCGTGGGGTAAGACGGATTGTCCGTCGGGCCGCGACAGTGCGGCGGGCCTGTCCCGCGGCCCAGCGAACTAGGGAACAGACGGTGGATCAGATCCTGTATTGGAACCTTCAAGTGCTCGGGGCGGACAGGTCGGAGCACGTCGATGTCGGCGGGGTGGCGCGTGCGCTCGCGATGACCCATCTGGCCATGTACGAGGCGTATCGCAGTATCGCCTCGGTCCCGTATCCCAGTTATCTGGCAGAGCCGCCGGTTCCGGAGCCGGGAGCAGCGCCCGAGACGGCCATGGCGGTCGCCGCGCATACCGTCCTGACCGCGTTGTATCCGCAATGGACCGCGCGGTTGGACAACGCCCTGCAACGGACCGGCCTGCGTGGTCCGGGCCGCACCGGCGGCACCGCACACGGCGTGGCGGTCGCGCACGCGGTGCTGGCTGCCGGCGACCTACCGGACCGATGAGCGCCCTGCGCCGGTAATCCGAATCGGGCCGTAGCCAATTTTGGGCAAATGACCCGTAGACTGAGTCCTCGACTGTTGTCGGGCGACGGCGGGAGCGGCGCATGACGGACACCGAGGTCGATTCGGAACCGCTGCGAGGTAGAGCGCGGTGGTTGGCGCTGGGGGTGCTCGCATTGGCTGCGGGCACGCTGGTATTCGACGCCACTATCATCGGCGTGTCGCTGCCGGCGGTCATCGCCGGAACGGGTCTCGGGTTCGCCGCCGCGCAATGGGTGCTGAGCGCCTATTCGGTGATGTTCGCGGCACTGTTGATCAGCGCTGGGCGGGTGGGCGACCGGGTGGGGATGCGCACACTCATGGCTATCGGTGTGGTGCTGGTCGTCGCGGGCAGTCTGCTCGCCGCGGCGGCACATCATCCGAACCTGCTGATCTGGGGCCGGATCGTGCAGGGCGCCGGGGCGGCATGTGTTCCGGCGGGGGTGTTCAGCGCCATCGATGCGGTGTTCCGTGGCCGCGACCGCACCCTCGCGCATACCGCCGGTGGTATGGCACTCGGCGGCGTCGCGGTACTCGGCGCGCTGCTGGGCGGGTGGCTGACCACCTCGTTCACCTGGCCCTGGATTTTCCTGGTGAACGTGCCGATCGGCGCGGTGCTGCTGGCCGGCATTCTCGCCGTGGTTCCCGAGGTCCGCACCGAGGATCGCGGTATGGACGTGGACGGCTTCCTGCTCTGCGCGGCGGGTTTCGCGATCGTCGTTTTCGCGCTGATCGAGGGGGCCGTCTACGGCTGGGGTCGGCCGCTGCGGACCTTCGGGGTGTTCGGCACGCACTGGTCGGCCCGCGCGGCGGCCTCGCCGGGGCCGGTGCTGCTGCTGCTCGGACTCGTGTTGCTGGCCCTGTTACTGCTCTGGGAACATCATCGGGCGACAGTGAATCGCCCTGCGCTGCTGGATCTTTCGTTGTTCGGCTCGCCCGCGTTCCGGTGGGGTGTGGCGGCGTCGTTCGCGAGCGCGCTGAGCGTATTCGGGCTGCTGTTCGTGCTGCCGCTGTATCTGGTCGACGTGCTGGGCTTGTCCACGCTACGCGGTGGCCTGGTCGTCGCGGTGGCCGCGTTGGCGGCGTTGCTCGGCGCGCTCGTCGCCCGCGGACCCGCGGCCGAGCTGGGGCGGGTGCGGATCCTGCGACTGGGCCTGGCCATCCAGACCGTCGCCGTCGCGCTCACCGCGCTGTTCATCACCGCGCACATCTCGCCCTGGTGGATCGCGGTTCTGCTGGTCTGCTACGGCGTGGGACTCGGGGTGACCGCCGCACATCTCACCGCCCTGACGCTGGGCGGAACCCTGCCCACGCGCAGTTACCGCCGCGCCCGGGCCGCACAGGCCACACTGGTCGGTTTCGGCGCGTCACTGGGCGTGGCGATCCTCGGCGGCACGCTGTCCCTCTCGCTCGGCAACGCGCTGCCCGATCGCCTGTCCGCGATTCACGGCCTGCCGCCTCGCGCGGCCCGCGAGATCACCATCGCCACCCGCGACTCGGCCGGTGGCGCGATCGCCGCCCTGCGCGCCCATCACGCCGACACCGCCGTCGTCGACGCCCTCGCCCGCGGTTTCACCGATGCCACCCGAGCCGCGCTCTTGGTCGCCGCCGTGATCCTGCTCCTGGGCTTCTTCGCCGCCACGCGCATTCCGGGCGGCGCGGGAAGAACCACGAACGCCCGGGTTCCCGACGGCGCGGCCGGAGGAATTTCGGGCGCCCCTGGCGAAGCATCGAACGGCACTGCCGAAGCATCGAACGGCACTGCCGAAGCATCGAACGGCACTGGCGAAGCATCGAACGGCAATGCCGACGGTGCAGGGGATTCGGACGGTACGGCAGCGTCTGATTCGACGTCCGGTACGCGGCCCGATGCGGCCGGAGGCCCGGCTACCTGAACGCATCTCGACCACGCCGACGGCCTGCCTACCGCTCGGTCGGTGTTGCCGTAGCGCTGCCTCACCAATCGATGAGGTTCAATTCGTGCAAGTGGCGGAAGATCAGCATCGAGCCCGGCGCGACGTGGGGCATGGCGGCGTATTCGCCGACGGTGAAGTAGCGGAGTTCGGCGATTTCGCTGGTGGGGTGGGGGTCGCCGGCGAGGTCGGCGGTGAAACAGGTCATGTGCAGTGCGGTGCCGGGGGCATGGCCGTACGCCTCGCATTCGAAGACGCCTAGTTCGGCGTACTCGGTGACCTCGACGCCGAGTTCCTCGCGGACCTCTCGATGCAGGGCCTGGACCGGGGTCTCGCCCGGATCGATCTTGCCGCCCGCCATGTAGAACACGTCCTTGCCCGCCGAACGTGCCTGCAGCAGGCGGCGATCGCGGACGTACGCCAGCGCCGCGGTGCGAATCATGGTGTCCACCTTCGTCTTCGGTGCTCAGCGGGCGGTGGGCGGCGCCAGCTTCCAGTGTTCGTGCAGGGCGTGTGCGATCTCGGGCAGCACTGTCACCGGAACTTGCTTGTGCCGCAACATCTTCCGGATCTGCGCGACCTGCTCGCGCTTGCGGTGCTCATAGGCGTTGGAGACCGGGCGGACCACCGGCGGGATGGACAGCAGCACCAACTCGCCGTGCTGCTCGTCACCGCCGGACAGGTCCAGCGCCAGCGCCCAGCGCGCCCGCTCGTCCAGGGTGAATCGCCCGGCAACCACTCGCTCCCAGGCGATATCGCTCTCGCGCAGCGGAGTGCGCCGGGAGATCGCCCGATCGGTCAGTACGACGACATCGCGCCCGAAGAGCGCGACCAGCACCGCGATCCCGACGGCGAGCCCTGCGAACAGTCCGGTGAACACCCGGTTCACCCCGAATGCGGCCACGGTCGCTCCGCAGATCAGCGCTGTCGCCAGCACCCCCAGCGTGCCGTAGATCAGCGCCCGCTGCCCGGGTACCACGCCCGCACGTACCATCGCCCTCGGTCCTTCCTACCCAGGACAGCACCGTACCGTGCGTCGTGTGGCCGGGGTGCCGAGGTGTCGCGACTCAGGGGCGCAGCGCGACCGCGGCCTCGGCGGTGTACACCAGGAAGGTCAGGCTCTCCTGGAAGTACAGCTGCACCGTCTCCGCGTCGTGCGACAGATAGCCGATCGAAAGATCCTGTCCCAGTTGCAGATCGAAGTCCCCGCCGCGGGTGGTCAGCAGGAACGCGCCGTCGATGGCCGGGGCCCAGATGATGTCGCCGTCCGGGATGAGACGTTCGATATGGGTGCGGATCGGATAGCCGTGATCGGCGGTCTCGCTGACCGCGGTGTACAGATCTGCATTCAGCAGAACCGAATACGGCCCGTCCACACCGGCCAGGCGCAGTTCGGTCACCGCCTGCGCGATCGCCTCCGGCGCCTGCCGTGCATCGGCGGGCGGGGCGATCGGCGTATTGGAGGAAGCCGCCCGGATTCCGGTGATGCCCGCGGCCGCATACCCTTCGAAGATCGTGCGATCCTCGGCGTAGGCGATCTTGCGTGCGGCATCCTTGACCGCGTCCAGATCGGTGTCCTTCCCGCCGCGCTCGACATTGTCGAGTTCCTCGCGGGAGAGGGTGAACGGCACGCGCAACTCCACCACCGGCGCGACCTGCCGCTGCCGCGCCACGATGCCCTCGTCGGGTGCATCGATGAGTTTGGTGCGGCCGAGACCGACCGCGGAGAACTCGCTGCCGTGTGGTCCGGAGACGTCGACCACGCGACGTCCGGCGATATGCCGCTTGAACGTGCGCGTGGCCTCTTCCTCGATCGCCGACCACGCTTCGGAGGTGATCGGAGCGAGTTCGCGGTGCAGATTGTTCATCGCTGGAGTCCTTTCGACGTGGTCGGACCCGTGGGCCGGACCGCTCGCGTACCCGACCCGATCATGCCGGGCCCTTCTTCAATGTGCCGATGCCGAGAGAGCCGTCCCCGGAACTCGCGGGGGTCCTCGGCGCGTCGGCGGACTCCCCGGGCGCGGGGTCGGGCAGATCGTCCAGGAAATCCGCGGTCGGGGTGAAGAACAGCGTGCCGGTGACCGCTGTGGAGAAATCCAGGATGCGGTCGTAGCGGGCCTCGTCGCTGCCCAGGAACATGCGCTCGAGCATGCGCTCGGTGACGCTCGGCGTCGCCGCGTAAGCGACGTAGTACGTGCCGAATTCGCCCTCGCGCACACTGCCGAAGGGCATGTTCGCGCGCAGAATCTGAAGTTGCGTACCGTCCTGGTCGTACACCGTGTTGACCGCGACATGTGAATTCGCCGGTTTGTCCTCGTCGGACAGCTCGTAGTCGCCCAGTTTGGTCCGGCCGATCACCAGTTCCTGCTCGTGCACCGGCAGCGCGTTCCAGGTTTCCAGATCGTGCAGATACTTCTGCACGATGACGTAACTGCCGCCCGCGAACGCCGGATCCGCATCACCGATCAGCGCCGTCGATGCCGCGAGCGCGCCCTCCGGATTCTCGGTGCCGTCCACGAATCCGAGCAGATCGCGCTGTTCGAAGTAGCGGAATCCCACCGTCTCGTCAACGATCGTGGCCGCACCGCGCAACCGGTCGCCGATCACCATCGCCAATTCGAAACAGGCGTCCTGGGCCTCGGCCTTGATGTGGAACAGCAGATCCCCGGGAGTGCTCGGAGCCGAATGTCTCGGACCACGGTAGGCGGGGAACTCGTGCAGTTCGGCCGGGCGCGGACCGGCGAACAGCCTGTCCCAGGCCGCCGAACCGATGCCGGCGATGCAGGTCAGATTCGCCCCGGGTAGGCGGAAGCCCACCGAACGCCGCAGCCCCGACAGATCTGCGAGCAGATCCCGGACGGTGCTCTCGCCGCCGTCGTCGATGGTGAAAACCAGGAAGAGGGCGGCCGGACTGAGCGGATCGAGGATCGGCTGCGACTCACTCATGATCGACAGCGTACGGGGGCACGCCGACAAGTGTGCGGAATGGGTCCGCGCCCTCGCTATTTCGCGACTGTCAGCAGGAAAGCGACATCCTCGACCGCGGACACGCTGTGCCGCGCGGCGGGCACGATCAGCAGATCGCCCGGCGAGCCCTTCCACTCGTTGGCGCCGCTGAACAGAGTGAGCGTCCCGGACAGCACCTGCAGTGTGGCCTCGCCGAGATTGTCGTGCTCGGCCAGGCTCTGTCCCGCGGTCAGCGCGATGACGGTCTGTCGCAGCGAATGGGTGTGGCCGCCGCAGAGGGTCTGGGAACTGCGCCCACTGGTATTGGCCGCAGCCAACTTGAGCTGCTGGCGGGCCACTGCGGTCAGCGATTTCTTGTCCATGAACAGCCTTTCACGCCTGTGCCGTGCGAGTTGTCACGGGCTGAATAGTCGTGAGTATGCCGCAGGCGCCGGGCGATAACGTCCTGTTTCACATTGCAATTCGATGTTCGGACGGGATCTGCGACCCCGCGCGCCTGGTGTAGTGCCGGACGCGGTAGCGCAAACCGGTCCTGGATTGCTCCCACGGCCCGTCCCGCACGATCCATTCCGGTCCGATGGCGGGCGCGTAGGTATCGCCGTCGATCTCCGCGTCCACCTCGGTGACCATCAGTTCGGTCGCGTATTGCATTGCGGCACGGTAGATTTCGCTGCCACCCATCACCCAGAGCGGGTCCGTTCCGGATGCCCGTAGCGCCTGCTCCAGCGAATCGGTGTGCTCGGCTCCGGCGGCGGACCAGTCCGGCTGCCGGGTGACGACGATATTGCGCCGCCCGGGCAGCGGGCGGAAGCGCTCCGGCAGCGAATCCCAGGTGCGGCGCCCCATCACCACCGGATGTCCGCCGGTGACCTCGCGGAAGTGGGCCATATCCTCGGGTATGTGCCAGGGGATCGTATTGTCCCGGCCGATCACGCCGTTCCTGGCCTGCGCCCAGATCAGCCCGACATGCGTCATACCGCGACCGGCGCTTTGATCGCCGGATGGTGCCGGTATCCGACCACTTCCACATCGGAGTACTCGTAGTCGAACAGCGACGGCGCGGGGCGCAGATGTAACTGCGGGAACGGGTAAGGCTCCCGCCCGAGCTGCTCGCGCACCTGCTCGACGTGGTTGTCATAGATGTGGCAGTCCCCGCCGGTCCAGATGAATTCGCCGGGGGCCAGCTCGGTCTGCTGGGCGACCATCAGGGTGAGCAGGGCGTAGCTCGCGATGTTGAACGGCACGCCCAGGAACAAATCCGCGCTGCGCTGATACAGCTGACAGGACAGCTTGCCGTCCGCGACGTAGAACTGGAACAGCGCGTGGCAGGGGGCCAGCGCCATCCGGTCCAGATCGGCGACGTTCCATGCCGAGACGATCATCCGCCGCGAGTCGGGATTGGTCCGCAGGGTGTGCAGGACCTCGGCGATCTGGTCGATCTGCGAGCCGTCGGGCGTGGGCCAGGACCGCCATTGCACCCCGTAGACCGGGCCCAGCTCACCCTTCGCATCGGCCCATTCGTCCCAGATGCTCACCCCGTGCTCGTGCAGCCAACCCACGTTCGAATCGCCGCGCAGGAACCACAGCAGCTCGTAGACGATCGACTTCAGATGCACCTTCTTCGTGGTGATCAGCGGGAACGACGCCGACAGGTCATACCGCAGCTGATGGCCGAACAGACTGCGCGTGCCGGTGCCGGTGCGATCGGATTTCGCGGTTCCCGAAGTGAGTACCAGGCGCAGCAGATCCTCGTACTGGGTATCGGGAACGCCGCCCGAGACCGTGTCCGGCACCGTGGCGAGCCGCGAGTCGTCCATACCTGGCAGCTTACGCAGTTCCGTGCGGCCGTCGACGGGACGGTCTGCCGCCCGGGCCCGGGCCCGCCCGCACCGTCCACCGGGAGGTTGCGGGCCGGGGCGGTTTGGCAAGCTTGCGCGTGTGCGGAAGCTTTATGTGATCGGGATCGGGGCCGGCGATCCGGAGCAGGTGACGGTGCAGGCGGTCAAGGCCATGCGCCGGGCCGAGGTGTTCTACGTCATCGGCAAGGGGGAGACCAAGCGCGAGCTGGTCGAGGTGCGGACCGCGATCCTGGCCGAGCATATGGATCGGGCGTATCGGATCGTGGAGATCGCCGATCCGCCGCGTGAGCGCACCGTCGCGGACGGGGAATACCGCGATGTCGTGCGGGATTGGCACGAGCGGCGGGCGGCGCTGCTGGGCGAGGCGTTCGCCGGGCACGACGGTGTCGGGGCGATCCTGGTGTGGGGTGATCCCGCGCTGTACGACAGCACGTTGCGGATGATCGAGCGGGTCGACGCCGTCACGCCGCTGGATTACGAGGTGATTCCGGGGGTGACCAGCGCACAGGCCCTGGCCGCGCGGCATCGGATCGTGCTGCACGAGATCGGCGAGCCGGTACACATCACCACCGGGCGTCGCCTGCGCGAGGAGGGGTTGGCGCCCGGTGTGCCCACGGTGGTCATGCTCGACGGCGAGACCTCGTTCACCGGAATCCCCGGTGACGATGTGCACATCTGGTGGGGCGCGTATCTGGGCATGCCCGACGAGGAACTCGCGGAGGGTCCACTGCGCGCGGTGGAATCACGAATTCTCCAGCGCCGCAGCGAACTTCGCGAGGCGAAGGGCTGGATCATGGATATCTACCTGTTGCGCCGCGAGGTCGGCTGAGCAATACGCGTTCTGCGTTCGGACGAAATGTCGTCGCCGGGTATCGCGGTGAGCAACGATTCCGGCGCAGGCAGCCGGCGCGACTCGACTGCGAGGTCGTTGTACGCGACCTGCATGGCTTCCGGCTACGGAACCGGCCGCTCTCGAGGGCGCGGTTCGTGAGTGCCGATCGATTCCGGTCGGAGTTCGCCGCCCGGCCTGTCGTGCGACGACGCGTCGCCGCGTCAATCGGCTCGGCGACGGGCGGGCGGGATTTCGGGCCGGGATTGTCGGTGCTCGCCGGTAGTCTGCACAGGTGCCCGAATTACCGGAGATCGTGGCGCTCGAGCGGTTCCTGGCCGAGCATGCGGTGGGCGCGGTGGTGGGGCGGATCGATGTCGCGGCGCTGAGCGTGCTCAAGACGTTCGATCCGCCGATCACCGCGCTGTCCGGTCGTGATGTCACCGGGGCGGGGCATTGGGGCAAACATCTGGGCCTCGAGTGCGGCGGGCTGTGGTTGATCACCCATCTGTCGCGCGGCGGTTGGCTGCGCTGGATCGACGAACCGGGCCGTACCCCGCCGAAGCAAGGCAAGGGGCCGCTGGCGCTGCGGGTGCATCTGTTCACTCCGGAGGGTGCGACCCCGGCGTTCGATCTGACCGAGGCGGGCACCAAGAAGCGCCTCGCCGTCTGGATCGTCGAGGATCCGCGGAGTGTTCCCGGGATCGCCCGTTTGGGTCCGGACGCGCTGGAGGTCACCGGCGAACAGTTCGCCGACCTGCTGCACGGCACCGCGCAGCGACTCAAGACCGTGCTGGCCGATCAGGCGGTGATCGCCGGCGTCGGCAATGCCTATTCCGACGAGATCCTGCATGCGGCGAAACTTTCCCCGTTCGCCACCGCCAACCGCCTGACCCCCGAGGAGGCCGAGCGGCTGTACGCGGCGATGCGCGAGATCCTCATCGGCGCCATCGACCGTTCGGTAGGTCAGGAGGCGGCGAAACTCAAGGGTGAGAAACGGTCCGGGCTGCGTGTACACGCCCGCACCGGGCTGCCCTGTCCGGTCTGCGGTGACACGGTGCGCGAGGTCGCATACGCGGACAAGTCGTTCCAGTACTGCCCGACCTGTCAGACCGGCGGCAAGATTCTCGCCGATCGGCGCATGTCGCGACTGCTGAAATGAGCCGCACGAAATTTCACGTTCCCCGCGTGGGCGGCTGATAGCCCGCAAGGCCCAGGTGCGCACCGATTTCCGCGAGCGCGTCCACGATCGTCCTGCCGTTCAATTGCGGCCATCCGGCGAATATTGCCGGCATGTCGTTGCGAGTGCCCGGACCGCCGATCTGGTCGACGGTCAGATCCGTGTGGTAGAGCAGCCATTTGAAGGCATCGCCGACGGAAACCCGATTTCCGTACGCGTCGGTGATGGTGTCGCTCAATTGCATATCTCCTCCTAGACTCCATTGGCCGAAATCGTCGGTCAGGGCTTGATCGATATCGCATTCGACGCCGTTGACATAGGCGTAGCCGAGTGAGACGTTCTGCAGGATGTTGATGCGCGGATCCTGATTTCCGCCGCTCCATGCCTGGGTCTGCCACGCCCAGGTGGCCACGCCCGCGTCCAGTGCCCGCGAGACGGGCCAGTAACCGCCGTAGATGCCCACGTAGTTCGTGCCGAGAACCGTTGCCGCGCCTTGCAGGTAGGCGTTGATCGGGGCCTGTTGTTCGGGCGTGGCGTCGAAGTCGGCGGAGAAATAGATCGGGCGATCCGCGGAACCGCCACAGGCGAGTGCCTGATTCAGTGCCGCCTGGGCATCGGCTCGTCCGGCATCGTATCCGTTCAGCATCGCCTCGGCATCGGTCTCCCAATTGGAGACGATATCGATACCGTTGGCGCGCAGATCATCTGCTTCGGCCGGAGTCAGCAGTTTCGCCGGCAGACCGGAACCGCCCGAGGCGAGATATCGGCACACGAATCGATATCCGGCGGCAGCTATCGCCGCACCTCCGGGAATTCCTCCGGCATAATCCAGACCATTGGCCATGTCATTCCTCCCCGATTGAGGATATTGGTGATCGGCGACGGACCGTAGTCGCCGCGAGAATATGCGCGTGCGGTCGGGGCGGATGCCTCGATTACCTTCCGGGCGTGTGCTTTACGTGCGACGACATTGAAGGTCTGTGCCGACGACGTCGGCACCGGGATGGATGAGCGGCAAACCCGCCGCGGGCCCATGGCGCGAATGAATTGGCGTGCATACGAATTCCTCAGTCTTCCAATGGAATCGAGAGACAGTACGCGAACCTAACCCTTCAATCTTCGCAGAGTGCGGCGCAACGAGCAAGCAAAACCGGCGCAATGGCCCTTGCTGCTCCCCCGGGGCGGCGGCGTCGGAAAAAACGGGCGTCCGGTTCGACGCGGCCCGGCAAAGCGGTTGCAGCGACGTATATCCCGGACTGGTATCGCCGAAAAATGTTGCGGCGCAAATGATCCTATAGTGCGCCCGGCTTTCGCGCGGCGGTGGCAACGGTTGTGTACGACATCGTGAAACTACCGCCCAGGTCATCGATCGCCGCGCCCACACCTGCCAGGATCTCGGCGAGACGATCCGGTTCGAGCCGGGTGAACAGGCCCGTCGTCGGCAACTGGTCGAGCCATTCGTCGCGGGTGTAGCCGCGCTGCCACTCGAACTGCCACCGTTCCGGTTCCTCGAACGCGCCGCTCGCACGAATACCGTCGGCAGCCTTGTCGAAGAATGCCCGGTAGACGTCGAGGGCCGGGCGGGGCGGCTGATCGGCGAACGGCGAGTCGGGTATCACCCGCCGATAGACGGCGTGCACTCGCTCGGCCAGCTCGGGCGGCAACTCGAAGACATGGTTGAACGGTGCGAGCAGACCGCCGGGGCGCAGCACGCGTCCGGCCTGCGCGGCTCCGGCGACCGGATCGACCCAGTGCCACGCTGTCCCCGAAACCACCGCGTCGAATCGCCGATCACCCGATTCCCAGGTCTCGAAGGTGGCCACCTGGGTCGCGATCCCGGTACCCCGCGCGAATTCGGCCATTCGCGCATCGGGTTCCACCCCGAGCACCGTGCAGCCGAGTGCCCGGAACTGTCGCGCGACGATGCCTGTTCCGGTGCCGACGTCGAGGATCTCACCGCCCGGCGCCGCCGCGCGGATCCGCTCGATCAGCTCCGCCGGATAGGCCGGGCGGGCGCGGTCGTAGCGGGCGGTGTCCACGCCGAAGGATTCGGCCATGGCGCGGGCCTCGTGTGGGTTGTTCGCCGAGGGGGTCTCGGCCCGTGCGGGACGGGCTCCTGGCTGTCCGGAAGGTAAAGTGGGCATGCGCCCACAGTAGTGGGCGCATGCCCACTCAACAATCGTCCGGGTGGCCGATCGTGTTCGCCCTGAGCGGAAGGAGCGCCGTTGCCCACGGGAGTGGCCCTGCGTGATGTGCGGGAGCAATTGTTCGGCGCGGCCGAGCGCATCCTGCTACGAGACGGTCCCGACGCGCTGACCAGCCGCGCGGTCACCACGGAGGCGGGCTGCGCGAAGGGTGTACTGCACCGGCACTTCACCGATTTCGACGAATTCCTGGCCGAGCTCGTCCGGGACCGCATCGCGAGGCTCGGTGCGCAGGCGAACGCGCTGGAGGAATCCGCCGGGACCGGAACGGTCGTCGGGAACCTCAGCGCCGCACTGACGGATCTGTTCGGCACCGTCGCCGTCTCGATCGTCAGCCTCGTCATCTTCCGCGACGAACTGCGCGCCCGGCTGCGCCGCTCCCAGCCGGCCGGAATACCGCTGCTGCGCGAGGCCGGTGCGATGATCGCGATCTATCTGCGCCGCGAGCGTGAACTCGGGCGCATCACCGCCGACGCCGATATCGATACGCTCGCACCGACATTGGTCGGTGCGGGACATCTGCGCTTCGCCGATCGAACCGCGCCACCGGAGTCCGCGGAGCTGGCGAAGATGGTGGCCACGGTCCTGGCCGGAGTACTGGCGGGCTAGCCGCTCAATATCCGGTCGAGACGCGAATCCCTTCCCAGGCAAGGCGTTTGGACTTCTCCGGATCGACCTCGAGGCGCGGCGGCGAGTCGATGACGCGGGTGATGCGTCGCTGTTCGCTGTACTCGGGCCAGGACGGCAGCGGGGCGCCGGTGCGCGCGAACGCCAGCCAGTTGTCCTGGAATTCGCGTTGCACCGCGAGGAAACCCTTGCGCCCGCCCGCGGCTGTGAGTGCCCGGCCGATCACGGAATCCACGCCGCCGAAGACGGGGATCAGGTCCAGCGCGTGCGTCGCGCCGAAACCGGCCAACCGGACCGCCCGCGGTGCGAAGTCCAAACGATAGGCGTAGGTCGGCGCGTGTCGGCTGTGCCCTGCCATGACCTCGAGCGAGGGCCGCCAGAACACGAAGTCACCGCCTGCCCGCACGGCAGGCTTCGCCGCTGGATAGCCGGGATACGCCGCGGCGATACGGGCTTCGGCGCCCTCGGAACCGGCCAGCACCTTGCGCATGCGCTCCTGCGTGGTGGGCAGGGTGTCATCGAACCGGGCGAACAACGTCGCCTCGTTGCGGTTCGTGCCGATGATCAGCGGCAGCGGGTGAGCCGTGCCGTTCACGATCGCATCGATCGGCGCCTCGGGCAGATAGTCGCCATCCACGACCGGGGATACGGCGAAGGTGCCCGGATATTCCCGCGACCACTTGTTCAGCCGGGATTCCACCGCCTTGCGGATCTCGTTCGGACTGGCCTCGACCAGCATCTTCGCCGCGTTTTCCGGTGTGGCGCCGAGCTTTTCGATACAGCTGCGGCCGAACCGCCGGGCCTGTTCCGCGGTCATCGCCCAGTCGGCGGGTGCGCTCTGGGCGATCCCGCGATGGAACAGTCCACGCGCGGCCGGTGTGGCCAACAGCGACAGCACCGCGTGCGCGCCCGCGGACTCGCCGAATACGGTGACGTTGTCCGGATCTCCGCCGAATGCGGCGATATTGCGCTGCACCCACTCGAGCGCCGCCACCTGGTCGCGCAGGCCCAGATTCGATTCGAAAGGTCGTTCGGGCGTGGAGAATTCGCTGAAATCGACGTAGCCGAACGCGCCGAGACGATAGTTGATGGATACGACTACGACATCACCGCGAGTCGCCAGGCGGGTGCCCGAATACAGGCTCAGTGCCGAGGTCCCGATCAGATACGCGCCACCGTGGATGAACACCATGACCGGCCGCGGAGTCGTGGACGGCTCCGCCGGGGCGACCACGTTCAGCGTCAGGCAGTCCTCGGCGGTCAGCTGCGTGGTTCGCGGGCCGATCCGTGCACCCGAGCGATGCTGCATCGCCGCGAATGCGAATTCGGTGGCCTCGCGCACCCCCTGCCACGGCTGCAGCGGTTGCGGAGCCCGGAACCGCAGCTCGCCGACCGGTGCGGCCGCATAGGGAATCGAACGCCAGCGCACGACGTGACGGCCGCGATGGCCGCGAACCACGCCTTCCGCAGTGGAAATCTCTGCCATGATGACGATGGTAACTGTTACTGCAGGTATCCTTCGACCTGCTTGGCCGGGTTGACCTGGGCATCGTTCGGATCGCCGCCCTGATCTCTCCGGGCTCGCCGCTGCCGCAGCAGATCCCAGCACTGGTCGAGCTGCACCTCCAGCTCGGCCAATTGCGCCCGTTCGGCCTCCTGACCGAGCGTGCCCTGTTCCGCCTTGGACCGGAGCTGATGCTCCCGATCCACCAGTTCGGTGATTCGCGCGAGGACATCATGTTCGGACATGAGATCGAGTCTAGTGGCCGCTGCGTGGCTGTGGTGGGGCCGCGGCCGCTTGCCGCTCACCGAGCTGTCGGATGTGCACAGCGGGAAGGCAATGCGGTCGGGGCAGAGTTTACCCGGGCTGGCCCCGGCGTTGCCGGAGCGGGCAGGGGTGGTGATCCTGAAATTCGAACGGGGCGAGCTCACCGGCCGGCCAGGCAACGGGCGGCAATCCGGGCCGCGGTGGCCAGGTCGGCGGGTGCGAGGGCGGCGTAGCCGAGGGGGATGCCGAATTCCCGGGGCGGGCCGCTGTGATGCCGGGCCAGGCCGTCGAGCAGGACTCCGTGGGAGCGGGCCGCGCCGACGGCGCGTTCCTCGTGGGCGGCGCTGGGCAGCGGCACGGTGACGTGGGACCCCGCGTCGTCGCCGACGACCTCCAGGCCGTGACCGCGCAGTTCGTCCACCAGAAGCGCTCGCCGGGGCGGCATCTCGCGGCGGAGGCGACGCAGGTGGCGGGCCAGGTCGCCGTGGCGGGCCAGTTCCACGAGGACCCGCTGTCCGGCGGGCGCCGGATGCGTGCCGGTCCATTCACGATGTGCCACCAGGGCGTTCGCGATATCGGGATTCGCGACCAACCAGCCCACGCCCAGGGTGGTCGACAGGATCTTCGATGTGGTGCCCAGGTGGATCACCACATCGGGGGCCAGGGTGGCCAGCAGGGGGAGCGGGGCGGTGTCGTAGCGCAGTTCGCCGTCGTAGTCGTCCTCGATCACCAGGGCGCCGGTGCGGCGGGCGAAGTCGACCAGGGCAACGCGGCGAGCCGCGGGCATTCGCGCGCCGAGCGGAAACTGGTGTGCCGGCGTGCAATACACGGCGCGGACGTCCGGCGGGATCAGGTCCACCCGCAGTCCGCCGGCGTCGAGTGGGACCGGGATCACCCGGATGCCCGCGGCTCGCAGCGCGCCGACCGCGCGCAGATAGCCGGGTTCCTCCACGGCCACCGCATCGCCGGGACGCAGCAGCGCGGAGGCGAGTTCGCTTACGGCCGAACCGGTTCCATTGGTCGCCAGGACCACGGTCTCGCTGCCCGCGTCCAGGCCGCGGTGTCGCAACAGATGTTCCGCGACCGCCGCGCGGTAGTCGGGTTCTCCCGCTCTGTTCTTGTGCGCGGCGGGAATTCGATCTCCGGCCGCGCGCCACGCCCGCCGCCAGGCCGCCCGATCGATCGCCGCGACGCACGGCGTACCCGGGACCAGGTCGAGCAGATTCGTGGCCGGATGTTCGGCGCTGACGAAGGTGTGGCCGGGCGGCGCGGCGGCGGGTGAGGCCGTGAGATAGGTACCCGAACCGTGGCGGCCGCTGAGCCAACCCTCGGCGTGCAACTGGTCGTAGGCAGCGGTGACGACCGTGCGGCTGACGCCGAGTTGGCCGGCCAGCGCGCGGGAGGAGGGTAGCCGGTCGCCGCCGCGCAGTCGGCCCGCGGTGGCGGCGTTGCGCAGTCCGTCGGCGATCTGTACGGCCAGCGGCGTCGCCGACGTGCGGTCGACCAGGAGCGGCAGATCGGGCTGGCCCATGAAAGTGGTCTTTCGAAACAGTGCGTAATTGGCCATTCGATAATGCCACTGGGCCGGGGAGCCTGGAAAATATGACCGAGTCAGTCGCCACCCGAACCCCGCTCTCGCCGACGCCCCGCAGCACTCTGACCAGGTACCGGGGCCAGCGTGACGCCACCGACCGCGCCGCGCTGGACGCGATTCTGGACGCGGCCACGATCTGCCATCTCGGCGTGCTGATGCGTGGCGCTCCGGTCGTGCTGCCCACCATCTACGGACGCGACGGAGACACCCTCTACCTGCACGGGTCCACCGGAGCGGGTAACCTCCGCGCGGCCATGACGGGTGCTGTGTCCGTCGCGGTCACCCTGGTCGACGGCATCGTCTACGCGCGCTCGGCCATGCACTTCTCGATGAACTACCGTTCGGCGGTGGTACACGGCCGTCCGGTCGTAGTCACCGGCCACGACCACCGCCTGCACGCGCTGCGCGTGATCGTCGAACACGCCGCTCCCGGCGCCTGGGACTCCGCCCGCCCGCCCACCGAGAAGGAGTTGGCCGCCACCACCGTACTGGCCCTGGACCTCACCGAATCCTCGGTCAAAACCCGCACCGGCGACCCCGGCGACGACGAGTCCGATCTCACCGCCGACACCTGGGCGGGCGTCCTGCCCACCCGCCACGCATTCGGCGCACCCATCCCGTCCGCCGACCTCACCCCCGGCATCGAGATCCCACCGCACGTCCTTGCCCGCCTCGGGTAGTCGTTCGGTCGCCGATCGTTCTCGGCTTACCAGAAGGTCGGGGTCAGACCGTGCTCGGCGAGGGTGGACTTGGCGAGATCGTGTAGGGCCGTGGCGGATTGGATGTGGTCGGGGTCCAGGGAGGTGAGGGCGAGGGTGTAGGTGTGGGCGAGGCGGGAGAGGTAGGCGGACAGCCGGGTGCGGGGGAGCGGGGGTGTGAGGCCGGGGTGGATGGCGCGGGCCGCTACACCGCGACACGGATGCGGGCCCAGGTGGGAAAGGGTGGTGGGGAGGGGGCCGATATTGGAGCACAGGATGTCGCGTTCCCCGGCTCCGCGGGTCAGGGCGTGCGCGGCGCGGGCCGGGAGCACCTGGAGGATCTCCTCGGGCAGACCGCCGGGGCTGGACATGCGGTGTTCGTATGCGGCACGGCACTTTTCGCGCAGGGATGCGGGAGTGTCCGAGCGGGTGACGGTGACCTCGGTCATGGCCATGTCGTTGTCGACGCGCGGTTCGCCGCGAGTGTCCACCGGAATGCCGGCCGAGATCTCCGGTTCGCCGAATCCGCTGTCCCACAACATCCGTGCGACCAGATGGACGAACAGGCTGTTACCCGTCGCCGCATGCGAGGCCACGGCCGTCTCCCAGTCCGGCACCGGAATCTCCAGTACGACACCGTATGTTCGGGCGATGCCCGAACGATTCGCAGAGGTGGCCGGGCGTTCCGGCACGCCGCGCCGCAACGCCCGCGCGGTACCGCCCAGGACGATGCTCCACTGTCGCCGCGCGTCCCACCAATCCGACCGCGGCGTAACGATTTCCGCCGCCGCAGTGCCCGAGAGCGCCTGATCGACCGCGATGGCCAGCCCGCGCCCGTCGGCCAGGACGTGTGAGCAGGTCAGCGCGACGATCGAACCCCCGTCCTCGAGCGCCGCCGCGGCCAGCCGCCAGCCGGGACCGTATTCCGGGTCGAGATCGAAGCCCTGGGCATCGGCCCAGCCGAGCAACTCGTCCGCGCGCAGCACCCGCTCTGTGATCCGGAGCGGATGGGCGCTGATATTCGCCCGCCAATACGGCCGCGCGCCCGGAATCCGCGCTCGTACCACCCGGCGCCCCAGCGAACCCGTGCACAGTGCGGCATGCACCTGCTCCAGCGCCTCCGGTGGGACCCGATCGGCGATCCGCCACAGCCCCTGCAGTGCGATCGGAGTGCCCATACCTCGATGGGTGCGCAGGAAGATCTCGTCGACGACGCCGAGCCGGCTCGTCGGGGGCTGATCGGCAGGCATGTCGTCATCGTGCCATCGCCCCACGTCGCGGGTTCCCCGGGGGAATGGCGAGATCAGGCAGGGCTGCCGTGGCGGCCCGCGCCGGAGGCGAAGCGCTGTGCACCCGCGAGCGCGCCGTCGGACAGGGCGTTCATGCCGTGGCGCAATTCGTTGGCGATACCCGCGGCCTCGTCCAGGCCCTGCTGTTCGAGCACGGACATGCGGTCCGAACGCAGGCAGGTCTGCGGGAGGGCGGCCAGCTCCCGGGCGAGATCCTCTGCGGCAGAGCGTGATTCGCCATTCGCCACGACACGGTTCGCCAAGCCCATCTGCAACGCCTCGGTGGCGCCGACGGCACGGCCGGTGAGGATCATGTCCATGGCGCGGCCCTCGCCGACGATGCGGGGCAACCGGACCGTGCCGCCGTCGATGAGCGGAACGCCCCAGCGGCGGCAGAATACGCCGAAGGTGCTGTCCTGCTCGGCGATTCGCAGATCGCACCACAGGGCCAGCTCGAGTCCGCCGGCCACCGCGTACCCCGCGACCGCTGCGATCACCGGTTTGGACAGGCGCATCCGGGTCGGGCCCATCGGCCCGTCGCCGTCCTCCGCGACGCGATTGGATCGCTCGGTGCCCAGACCCTTGAGATCTGCCCCGGCGCAGAAGGTTCCGCCCGCGCCCCACAGCACCGCGACGGCCGCCGCCGGATCGGCGTCGAACTCCCGGAACGCATCCGCCAGGGCGTTCGCCGTGGGGCCGTCGACCGCGTTGCGCGCCTCCGGCCGATCCAGGACGACGGTGAACACCGGGCCGCTGCGCTCGATTCGGACGCTCACATCTGCTCCTCGCTGTTGGTCGTACCCGCGGGTGGCGCTGGTCCGTTGCCGATACCCGACGATACGTCTCCGCTCGGGGCTTGCGTCAAGAAATGAATTTATGATTCACTTCTTGCGTGGCCTACCGCAGAACCCCCGCTGTGCAGGCCCGTCTCGACAAACAGGCGGGCGTGATCGTGCACGCGACCACGCGGGTGCTCTCCCGCGAGGGTTTCGCCGGGCTGTCGATGGCGGCGGTCGCAGCCGAGGCAGGAGTGGCCACGGGCACCGTGTACAAGCACTTCAGCGGCAAGTCCGAATTGGTCACCGCGGTGTTCCGCGAGGTCGTGGCGCGTGAGGTGGCCGCCGTCGCGCAGGCGGGTGCGGCCGGGTCCGGGGATGTGGTCGAGCGCGTCACCGCATCCGTGGAGACCTTCGCCGGTCGCGCGTTGAAGAACCCGAAGCTGGCCTACGTCCTGCTCGCCGAACCGGTGGATACGGTCGTCGACGCCGAGCGGCTGCGTTTCCGTCGCGCCTTCGCCGAGATCTACGAAACCGCCGTCGCCGAGGGCGTGGCCGGAGGCCGGTTGCCGCCCCAGAATCCGCGGATCAGCGCCGCAGCCCTGGTCGGAGCCATCGGCGAGGTGCTGGTCGGCCCGCTCGGCGAGGCGCGGCAGAGCGAGTCCGTGATTCCCGAACTCGTGGATTTCGCCCTGCGCGCGTTGGGATTCGCAGACGTCCGTGGTGTGGGCGGTGCGCATCCGGATGCCCGCACCCCGCAGACCCGCGACGACCGAGCCCCGGCGTCGCCCGAATAGGAGTTCCGCATGCCCACCCACGAGGTGTTCAACCAGGTTCCGAATATCGTTCCGTTCGACAACTCGCGCAATCCGGCGCTGATCGAGGGCCTGCACCGCGAGGGTGCGGGCTGGGCGGAGCCCGAGGTGCGCGAATTGGGCGCGCTCGCAGGCGGGTTCGAGGCCCAGGAATGGGGCCGGGTGGCCAACGAGTACCCGCCGGTGCTGCATACGCACGACCGCTACGGCAACCGGATCGACGAGGTGGAGTTCCACCCGTACTGGCACCGGCTGATGGACGTCGCGGTGGCGCACGGCCTGCACGGCTCGCCCTGGCTGGATGAGCGTCCGGGCGCGCACACCGCCCGTGCGGCCAAGTTCTACACCTGGGGGATGGCCGATGCCGGTCACATGTGCCCGATCTCGATGACCTACGCGATCGTGCCCGCGCTGCGGCACAATCCAGAGCTGGCCGCCCGGTACGAGCCGCTGCTGGGTTCGCGCACTTACGATTTCGGGCTGCGCGAGCCGTCCGGCAAGGCCGGTCTGATCGCCGGAATGTCGATGACGGAGAAACAGGGCGGCTCGGACGTCCGCGCGAACACCACCACCGCCACACCGCAATCCGACGGCTCCTACCGCATCGTCGGGCACAAGTGGTTCACCTCCGCGCCGATGTCGGATATGTTCCTCACCCTGGCCCAGGCGCCGGACGGACTGTCCTGCTTCCTGCTGCCGCGCGTACTTCCCGACGGCAGCCGCAATGCCCTTCGCCTGCAACGCCTCAAGGACAAATTGGGCAACAAGTCCAACGCCTCGTCCGAGATCGAATACGAGAACGCCGTCGGCTGGCTGGTCGGCCGGGAGGGCGCGGGCGTCAAGACCATCATCGAGATGGTCAATATGACCAGGCTGGACTGTGTGATCGGCTCGGCAACCGGAATGCGCGCCGGGCTCGTCCAGGCGGTGCACCACGCGCGGCACCGGGAAGTGTTCGGCGCCAAGCTGATCGATCAACCCGCCATGCGGAATGTCCTGGCCGATCTGGTGATCGAATCCGACGCCGCGACCACCGTGATGATGCGCCTGGCCGGGGCCACCGATCGCGCCGGAGGCGATCCGGCCGAGGCCGCGCTGCGCCGGATCGCCCTCGCGGTCACCAAGTACTGGGTGTGCAAGCGCGCCCCCGTGCACGCCGCGGAGGCGCTGGAATGCCTGGGCGGCAACGGATATGTCGAGGAATCGGGCATGCCCCGGCTGTTCCGCGAGTCTCCGTTGATGTCGATCTGGGAGGGTTCGGGCAATGTCGCCGCGCTGGATGCGTTGCGCGCCATGGGCCGTCAGCCCGAGAGCGTGGAGGCGTATTTCAACGAGGTTTCGCTGGCTCGCGGCGCGAACCACCATCTCGACGACGCGATCGATCGAATCGGCAAGGAACTCACCGACCTCGGCGATATCGAATATCGCGCCCGCCGGGTGGTCGAGCTGATGGCACTGGTGCTGCAGGGCGCGCAACTGGTCCGTCACGGCCATGCCGCGGTCGCGGACGCCTTCTGCGCGAGCAGATTCGGCGGCGACTGGGGTATTGCCTTCGGCACTCTGCCCACTGGCGTGGATACCTCGGCCATCCTGGAACGCGCCTACGTGGACTGACCGCGGGGTCGATCCGCCCGGCCCCTCACATCACGAGTCCTCTGCCGGGCCGCGAGCCGGTCGTCCAGCAGCCGGAACCGCGAAACCGCCATGACGACAACGTCACCGGAAGGCCGAACGAGCAGGGCGCATTTCCCGGTCCGGCGCGTATGTGATCGGTCTCAGCGGTGCTCGCGGTACCAGCTGATGAGGGCGTCGGTGGACGAGTCGCCTTGGGAGGCGGGATCTTCGGAGGAGGTGAGCAGCGGGGCCAGTTCGAGGGCCTGCTGTTTGCCCAGTTCCACGCCCCACTGGTCGAAACTGTCGATACCCCAGATGGTGCCTTCCACGAAGACCTGATGTTCGTAGAGGGCGATGAGCTGCCCCAGAACCGAGGGGGTCAGCTCGGGGGCGAGGATGGCGGTGGTGGGGCGATTGCCGGGCATCACCTTGTGCGGCACCACATCCGGGTCGGTGCCTTCGGCGGCGATCTCCTCGGCGGTCTTGCCGAACGCCAGCACCTTCGTCTGCGCGAACAGGTTGCTCATCAGGATGTCGTGCATGCTGCCGGTGCCGTCGCGGGTCGGCAGATCGTCGGTGGGCCGGGCGAATCCGATGAAATCGGCCGGAATCAGCCGGGTGCCCTGATGCAGCAGCTGGTAGAAGGCGTGCTGCCCGTTCGTACCCGGCTCACCCCAGAAGACCTCACCGGTGGAGGTAGTGACCGGGGAGCCGTCGGCGCGAACGGATTTGCCGTTGGACTCCATGGTCAGCTGCTGCAGATAGGCCGGAAAACGGGCCAGATCGTTCGAGTACGGCAACACCGCCCGGGACTGTGCGCCGAAGAAATTCGAGTACCACACGCCGAGCAACGCCAGCAGCACCGGCGCGTTCTCCGCCAGCGGCGTCTGCGCGAAATGCTGGTCGACACTGTGCATTCCGGCCAGGAACTCCGCGAACCGCGCACGCCCGATCGTCGCCATCACCGCCAGACCGATCGCCGAATCGACCGAGTAGCGGCCGCCGACCCAATCCCAGAAGCCGAACATATTGGCGGTGTCGATGCCGAACGCGGCCACCCGCTCGGCATTGGTGGACACGGCCACGAAGTGTTTGGCGACCGCGTCCTCGCCCAGCGCATCCACCAGCCAGCGGCGCGCGGCGGTCGCGTTGGTGAGCGTCTCGAGCGTCGAAAAGGTCTTGGAGGCAATGATGAACAGCGTCGATGCCGGATCGAGGCCGTCGAGTTTCGCGGTCAGATCGGCGGGGTCGACATTGGAGACGAAGCGTGCCGAGATTCCGGCGTCGACGTAGTGCCGCAATGCCTGGTACACCATCACCGGCCCCAGATCGGAGCCGCCGATGCCGATGTTCACCACCGTCGTGATGCGTTCGCCGGTCGCGCCGCGCCACTGCCCGGATCGCAGCTCATCGGTGAAATCGCCCATGGCACGCAGAACTTCGTGCACCTGTGCGCCCGCATCCTCGCCATCGATGGTCAGCGATGCCCCCGGCGGCAGGCGCAGTGCGATATGTCCCACCGCGCGATCCTCGGAGGTGTTGATGTGCTCGCCGCGGAACATCGCGTCGCGTCGCTGCGCCACACCGGCGGCCTCGGCCAATCCGACCAGGAGATCGAGGGTTTCGCGGGTCACACGATGCTTGCTGTAGTCGATGTGCAGATCGGCGATCCGAACCGTCAGTTCGTGGCCGCGCCGCGGATCTTCGGCGAAGAGTTCGCGCAGCGTCCGGTCGGCGATCGCCGAATAGTGTTCCCGCAGTTTCCGCCAGGCCGCCGTCGCGGTGATGTCGCTGCTCACCGATCCGACATTACCGCCAGTCCCGCGTGCATGTCGGCAATGCAACCGATGTCGCCGGCCGCGGCGACGGGTGCGCCGCGGCCGTGCGATCGATCAGTTCGCCCGGCAGATCCACATCCAGCGGGTGCCGTAGTGCGCGGCGGCATCGTCGTTCAGATGCACCCACTGCTTGTGGCCGGGCTTGTTGCCACCGGCCCGGCAGGGGTCGCCGACATGGTCTCCGTTGGGCGGAGTGGGCGGGGTGTTGTCGTCCTGCGGCGTCTAGGCGCCGAGACCACCGCTGCCGCTGGCGATGGGGCCCAGGTCGATTCCGGCGATGGTGGCGGCACTACCAGCACCCGCCGAGAATGCGGCGATGGCGAGGGCCATGATTACTACGACAGCCGTTTTCCGCACGATTGGATCTTCTCCTCACACGATCTTCGTTCGATCTTCGTTCGGTGTTCATCCGGGGCCGCGAACGGTGCTCGACCGGGCCGAGCGCGTCCGGGCCCGACAGTCATCAGACCATGGTCCAGGCCGGTCCGCACCGTCCTGATCGCGGCGGCGGGCGCCGCGGACGCGGTGCGGCCGGACCGCCCGGTGCGCTGGACAGCCGGGCATAGGCTGGTCACATGGTGTCCGAACGAGAACTACTCGCATCCGTCCCCACACAACTCTGGATCGGCGGCCCGGTGGATGCCACCGGTGGCGCGACCTTCCCGGTGGAGAATCCGGCGACCGGCGAAACCCTCGCCGAGGTGGCCGACGCCACCCCCGAGGACGCGGTGCGCGCCCTCGACGCCGCGGTGGCGGTGCAGGACGAGTGGGCCGCCACCCCGGCCCGGCAGCGCGGCGAGATCCTGCGCGCGGTCTACGAGCGGATCATCGAGCACACCGAGGATTTCGCGCTGCTGATGACCTTGGAAATGGGTAAGGCGCTGCCCGAGAGCCGCAACGAGGTGCGCTACGGCGCGGAATTCTTCCGCTGGTTCAGCGAGGAGGCCGTGCGCATCCACGGCCGCTACCAGACCGCGCCGACCGGCACCGGCCGCATCATGGTGCACAAACAGCCGGTCGGGCCGTGTCTGGCGATCACGCCGTGGAACTTCCCGCTGGCCATGGGAACTCGCAAGATCGGCCCCGCGCTGGCGGCGGGCTGCACGATCATCGTCAAACCGGCCTCGGCCACTCCGCTGACCATGCTGCTACTGGCGCAGCTGTGCCGTGACGCGGGCCTGCCCGACGGTGTGCTGTCGGTGATCACCAGCCGCCGTTCCGGCGCGGTGACCGCGCCGCTGATCAACGACCCGCGCCTGCGCAAGCTCACCTTCACCGGATCGACCGAGGTCGGCAAGAAGCTGGTGGAATCCTCCGCGCACGGCCTGCTGCGCACCTCGATGGAACTCGGCGGCAACGCCCCGTTCGTGGTGTTCGACGATGCCGACATCGATGCGGCGGTCGAGGGGGCGATGCTGGCCAAACTCCGCAACGGCGGTGAGGCGTGCACCGCGGCCAACCGTTTCCACGTGCACAACTCGGTGATCGAGGAATTCACCCAGAAGTTCGTCACCGCGGTTCAGCGGACCACCCTCGGCCCGGGCGCGGATCCGGACACCACGCTGGGTCCGCTGATCAACGCCGACCAGCTCGACACGGTCAGCGAACTGGTCGACGACGCCGTGTCCAAGGGGGCGCAGGTGCGAACCGGCGGCAAGGCGCCCGGTGGTCCCGGCTACTTCTATCCGGCCACGGTGCTGGTCGATGTGCCGTCGAATGCCCGCATCCTGAGCGAGGAGGTGTTCGGGCCGGTCGCGCCGATCATCGGGTTCGATACCGAGGAGCAGGGCCTGGCCGCGGCCAACGACACCGAATTCGGCCTGGTCGCCTACGTTTACACCCGGGATCTGGACCGGGCGCTGCGCATCGCCGAGGGCCTGGAGAGCGGCATGGTCGGCATCAACCGGGGCGTCATCTCCGATCCGGCCGCGCCCTTCGGCGGGGTGAAGGCATCGGGCTTCGGCCGCGAGGGCGGCACCGAGGGCATCGAGGAGTATCTGTCGACCAAGTACATCGCGCTGCCGTAGCCGGCGAGCGACTGCGGCAGGACAGCGAAAACCGCCCCGGGACCGATGCCCGGGGCGGTCCGATGCGAAATGCGATGTGACCGAGCCGATCTCGGCTGATTGTGGGTCAGCGGCCGAGACGGCCGCGACCCAGGCGCAACAGCAGCATGGCGAGCGTGTGGCCCTCCTGGCCCAGCTCGCTGAAACGCTCGAGGACCTTCATCTCGCGGGAGTGGACCAGCCGCGTACCGCCGTTGGCCATGCGAGTGCGGCCGATGATTCGCGAGATCTCGGTGCGGCGTTTGATCGCGGCCAGGATCTCCGCGTCGAGGCGGTCGATCTCCTTGCGGAGCTTGTCGATCTCCGCCTCGCTGCTGGGCAGCGCGGCATCGGACCCGGTCGTCGTCGTAGAGGTGCTCATACTTCTTCTCCTCGTGTCAGAACTTCGATCGGCGGGCGACCGCTGGCCGTTACCGATGGGTTCTTTCACCGTGAATCAGGCCCGGTGGGCCATATATTCCCCCCTTCGTCACCCATGCGCTCAAATGCGAAATCGGCGACCGGGGTGGACGGCGGTCGGCCGGGCTGCAGTGGTTGCGCGAGCACTGGACATGTGGTCAGTCTGCCATGCTGGGTACACGGCTACAAGCTTGTCGGTGCTCGCCGGTAGCGTGGGAGAGCGATGGAGACCACGGTGGCTGACAAGAGGCGTCCGCACGCGCGGACGGGGCAGGCAGATGACGCGGGGCATGCGGCGGGCCCCTCGCACGATGCGGCGGCGGGTGCGGTCGAGCGGCTACTCGAGGGTCTGAATCCGCAGCAGCGTGCGGCGGTGGTGCACAGCGGCACACCGCTGCTGATCGTCGCGGGCGCCGGATCGGGCAAGACCGCGGTGCTGACTCGCCGGATCGCCTATCTGCTGGCCGCCCGCGGTGTCACCCCTGGCCAAATCCTGGCGATCACCTTCACCAACAAGGCCGCCGCCGAGATGCGCGAGCGGGTGGCCGGGCTGGTCGGCCCGCGCGCGGCGAGTATGTGGGTGTCCACGTTCCACTCCAGCTGCGTGCGCATCCTGCGCACCCAGGCCGCGCTGCTGCCCGGCCGGAACACCAACTTCTCCATCTACGACGCCGATGATTCGCGCCGGCTGCTCGCGATGATCGGCCGCGATCTGGAACTGGACGCGAAGAAGTACACCCCGCGCCTGCTCGCCACCGCCATTTCCAATCTCAAGAACGAGCTGATCGACCCGGAGCAGGCCACGATCGACGCGGAGGCCGACGAGAGTCAGCTGCCCCGGATCGTCGCTCAGGTGTACACCGAATATCAGCGTCGGCTGCGCGGCGCCAATGCGATGGACTTCGACGATCTGATCGGCGAGACGGTCGCCCTGCTGCAACGTCATCCGCAGGTGGCCGAGTACTACCGCCGCCGGTTCCGGCACGTGCTGGTGGACGAGTACCAGGACACGAACCACGCCCAGTACGTCCTGGTCCGCGAGCTGGTCGGGCATCACGCCGCGGGTCCGGCCACCGAGACGGACGATGCGGATGCGGGTGCGGCAGCGGCGGATCCGGAGTTCACCCCGGCCCGGCGCGAGGATGCGGTGGCCCCGAGCGAGCTGTGCGTGGTGGGCGATGCCGATCAGTCGATCTACGCCTTCCGCGGCGCGACCATTCGCAACATCGAGGAATTCGAGCGCGATTTCCCGGACGCGGAAACCATTCTGCTGGAGCAGAACTACCGCTCCACCCAGCACATCCTGTCCGCGGCGAACGCGGTCATCGCGCGCAACGAGGGGCGGCGCGAGAAGAAGTTGTGGACCGATTCGGGCGAGGGCGACCTGATCGTCGGCTACGTCGCGGACAACGAGCACGACGAGGCGTCCTTCGTCGCGCGCGAGATCGATCGCCTGGTCGACCAGGGTGATTACAACTACGGCGACGTCGCGGTCTTCTACCGCACCAACAACAATTCCCGTGCGCTGGAAGAGATCTTCATCCGGATGGGGTTGCCGTACAAGGTGGTCGGCGGCGTCCGCTTCTACGAGCGCAAAGAAGTGCGCGATATCGTCGCCTACCTTCGCGTTCTGGAGAATCCGGAGGATGCGGTGAGCCTGCGCCGCATCCTGAACACCCCGCGTCGCGGTATCGGCGATCGCGCCGAGGCGTGTGTGGCCGTGCATTCCGAACAGCGCGGCATCGGTTTCGGCCAAGCCCTGCGCGATGCCGCCGACGGCAAGGTGGCCTTGCTCAATACGCGGGCTCAGCGCGCCATCGCGGGATTCCTGGATCTGCTGGAGGAGATCCGTACCGCGGGTGTTCAGGAGGATCTGGATTTCCCGGATGTGGGAACCGTGGTCGAGGCGGTGCTCGACCGTTCCGGATATCGCGCCGAGCTCGAGGCGTCCGATGATCCGCAGGACGGCGCCCGCCTGGACAACCTCAACGAATTGGTCAGCGTCGCACGCGAATTCAGCTCCGAGGCGCGTAACAACATGGAGGCTGCCCGCGCGGAGGGGCTGTTGCCCGAGGCCGCCGAGGGTGAGCCCGATCCGGGGTCACTGGCCGCATTCCTCGAGCGGGTGTCCCTGGTGGCCGACACCGATCAGATTCCCGACGAGGGCACCGGGGTGGTCACCATGATGACCCTGCACACCGCCAAGGGGCTGGAATTCCCGGTTGTCTTCGTCACCGGTTGGGAGGACGGCCAGTTCCCGCATATGCGCGCCCTGGGCGATCCGACCGAGTTGGCCGAGGAACGCCGCCTCGCCTACGTCGGCATCACCCGTGCCCGCCGCCGCCTGTATCTGACTCGCGCGGTGGTCCGGTCCGGCTGGGGACAGCCGGTGTCGAATCCGGAATCCCGCTTCTTGCAGGAGATTCCGGGTCATCTGATGGACTGGCAGCGGTTGGAACCGGCCAACTCACCCGGTGCCCGCGGCATGCGCCGCCGCGGCGAGGGCGACGGCCTGGAACGTGACTGGACCCGCGGCGACGGCTGGTCCGAACGTCCCGGCGTCCGCGGTGGCGACCGCCGTCCCGCCCCCGGCAGCGCCAAACGCGGCGTCACGAACCTGGTTCTGGCCGTGGGCGATCGGGTCAACCACGATAAATACGGCCTGGGCCGTGTCATAGCCGCCGAGGGCACGGGCCCCATAGCCAGCGTCACCATAGATTTCGGCACCGCGGGCAAGATCCGCCTCATCCCGCAATACAGCGGCGGAGTTCTGGTCAAACTGTAAAAGGTTGTCGCGCAGAGACTTCGCCACACTCTCCGCGAGAGCGTCCACCACGGCCCGTGATGCCCGGCGTACTCCCTGCTGCCGAGGTGTGCTTCCGTCCTTGTGACCACCTCGATCGCGCCCAGCGGCGAAGCGTCTCCGTTCCGCTGATAGTCGCCCGCGCTGCGAAAGACTCGGAAAGGCCGACTCCGAAGGTCCTCGGCGCGGGCTGGTCGTTCACTTCTTGGAAGCGCATGGCCGAAACCCCGAGTCTCGACCGCACAACACAAGCTTCTGGACACTGAAACCCCGCCGAAGCGAGGCAAGGCGAGGACTGACGCGCCCAGCGGCGAAGCGTCTCTGTCCCGCTGGGAGTCGCCCGCGAAGCGAAAGGCTCAGCACACCAACACCTAGGTTTTCGGCGCGGGCTCGTCGTTCAGCCCTCGAAGCGCATGGCCGAAGGCCGAGTCTCGAGGGGTGAACGACGAGCCATCAAGCGCGCCGAAAACAGCCGTAGCGGAGCGGAGGCCATTAAACCCAGCTAATCCTCTTCGGGGCCCAGGGAAATGCCGCGGCTGGCAAGCCAGGGGAGTGGGTTTATGCGGTCGGTTCCGTGCAGCCAGACCTCGAAGTGGCAGTGCGGGCCGGTGGAGAAACCCCGGTTGCCGATGGTGGCGATCTGATCGCCCGCCATGACGTGCTGGCCCACCGACACCGTGGTGGTGTTGACGTGCCCGTAGACGGTGACGGTGCCGTCCTCGTGACGTAGCCGCACCCACATGCCGAAGCCCGAGGCCGGCCCGGCATCGATGACGGTGCCGTCCATGACCGCGTAGATGGGTGTGCCGATCGGGCCCGCGATGTCGACGCCGGGGTGCAGCACGCCCCAGCGGGTGCCGTACCCGGAGGTGAAGGTGCCGCTGGCGAACTTCACGAAGACCGGCCGGAGTTTGGCCGCGGCCTGGGCGGCAAGGCTTTCGGCGAACTGCTGCCCGTGGTGCAGCACATCCTGGAACTGACTGATATCGGTCACCGGTGCGGCGTCGAGCACCTGCGGCGACTGATTCGAAGTCGCGGCGCCGTTGGTGGGCGTGGAGGCCGCGACCTGGCGTATCTCACCGGTCCTCGGCGCGTCGGCCGTGGCAGGGCGCTGACTGCCGACATGCTGCGCACCGGCCTGGCCGGCGGCGACGACCGCGCCGGCGGCGACCGCCACGACAGCCGCGCGACCCTTGAGGGCTGCGGGCGGAACGGGCATCCGGTGCGCGCCCGGGACACGAGCGGGCCGGTGGCCGGCGTTGCCGCGCGTGCCGCGGGAGATGGGCTGATACGGCTCGTCGGGCTGGTCGTAGTCGATCTGCTCGACCGCGGACGGATCGTCCGAAGCCCAGGGGTCCCACGGGGGATCCTCGGAAGACGGTTCCCCCCAGTGGTATTCGGGGGTCTGCTGCCATTCGTCGGGTTCGGGGTCTGCCCACGCGTCCGAAGGCGTGTTCCACGTATCGCCGACGGGTACGTTCCAGGTAGCCGCCGAGGCGGCGCCCGACCAGCTGTCGGCGCGGCGCGCGGGCCCGGCATACCCGCCGAACGACGCGGCATCGCCGAGGTTGCTCAGACCGTCGCCCTCGCGGCGGTAACGCAATGCGGAGGGGGCGCGATGTCCCGGCTGAAACGGATCGCCACTCATTACCGAATACCTGAGGAGAGATGGTGTCGTGCGGTCGACGGGTCGCCTGCGACGCGGCTCTCTACCTGCGGAGCGCTGTGCTGCAACAAGCCTGCCGTCCTCCTGTGCCCGTCAGCTGCGGAATGTAGTCGTCCGGTGGAGCCCGGTCGGGAGTACAGAGACTACCGCGTCGGACGCCCTCGTTCATGCCGGTCTTGTGACCTTGTTGTGACATCGGTCGCATCGACGGTAACGAAACGATTGCGACCCGGCAAGCGCTCCGACGCATCTACGCCTGCATGTGAGATTCATCACAAGAATTTCCGGGAATAACATGTTCGATATCGGAGCGGGTACGCGGCATTTCGAATACTACGCGGCGTAGTAATTCCATCCTCGCGAATGGCTCGAACCCTGGTCCCGCAGCCGCCGTGGCAACCTACTCGTGAGTAGGGGTGGCCAGCGGTTTTCCCCTCCCGGGCATGGGCCGGTGACCTGTGCCACTTAGGCTGTATGCGGCTGATTTCCCGTGCTCGCGAGTGATTAGAGTCCGATCCGACCCGCCCTGGAACGACGGGACGCCAACAAAGTCGTTGTCACCACAACGCAGACGAGACGGTGAGTACATGGATCTCTTCGAATATCAGGCGAAGGAGCTCTTCGTGAAGCACGGAGTGCCTTCGTCGGAAGGCCGGGTCACGGACTCGGCCGAGGATGCGCGTGCGATCGCGACCGAAATCGGCAAGCCGGTCATGATCAAGTCCCAGGTAAAGGTCGGCGGCCGTGGCAAGGCCGGTGGCGTCAAGTACGCCGCGACCCCCGATGACGCCTTCACTCACGCCCAGAACATCCTGGGTCTGGACATCAAGGGCCACATCACCAAGAAGATCCTGGTCGCCGAGGCCAAGGACATCGCGGAGGAGTACTACATCTCCTTCCTGCTGGACCGTTCGAACCGCACCTACCTGGCCATGTGTTCGGTCGAGGGCGGCATGGAGATCGAAGAGGTCGCCGCCACCAAGCCGGACCGCTTGGCCAAGGTGCCGGTCGACGCGGTCGAGGGTGTGGACCTGGCCTTCGCCCGCTCGATCGCCGAGCAGGGCCACCTGCCCGCGGACGTCCTGGACGCCGCCGCCGTGACGATCCAGAAACTGTGGGAGGTGTTCGTCGGCGAGGACGCGACTCTGGTCGAGGTGAACCCGCTGGTTCGCACCCCCGAAAACGAGATCCTGGCCCTGGACGGCAAGGTCACCCTGGACGAGAACGCCGAGTTCCGGCACTCCGAGCACGCCGAGTTCGCGGACAGGGATGCGACCGATCCGCTCGAGCTCAAGGCCAAGGAGAACGACCTCAACTACGTGAAGCTGGACGGCGAGGTCGGCATCATCGGTAACGGCGCCGGCCTGGTCATGTCGACCCTGGACGTGGTCGCGTACGCCGGTGAGAAGCACAACGGCGTCAAGCCCGCCAACTTCCTGGACATCGGCGGCGGCGCCTCGGCCTCGGTGATGGCCAACGGCCTGGACGTCATCCTGAACGACGCGCAGGTCAAGAGCGTGTTCGTCAACGTCTTCGGTGGTATCACCGCGTGTGACGCGGTCGCCAACGGCATCGTCAAGGCGCTGGAGATCCTGGGCGACGAGGCCAACAAGCCGCTGGTCGTCCGCTTGGACGGCAACAACGTCGAGGAGGGCCGCAAGATCCTCGTCGAGGCCAACCACCCGCTGGTGACGCTGGCGCAGACAATGGACGAAGGCGCGGATAAAGCAGCCGAGCTGGCGTCAACCTCCAACGGCTCGGCCAAGTAAGGAAACAACGGCAATGTCTATTTTCCTCAACAAGGACTCCAAGGTCATCGTCCAGGGCATCACCGGTGGCGAGGGCACCAAGCACACCGCGCTGATGCTCAAGGCCGGCACCCAGGTGCTCGGCGGCGTCAACGCCCGTAAGGCGGGCACCACCGTCTCGCACACCGACAAGGACGGCAACCCCGTCGAGCTGCCCGTGTTCGCGACCGTCGCCGAGGCGATGGAGAAGACCGGCGCCGACGTCTCGATCGCGTTCGTGCCGCCGGCGTTCTCCAAGGACGCCATCATCGAGGCCATCGACGCGGAGATCCCGCTGCTGGTCGTCATCACCGAGGGCATCCCGGTGCAGGACACCGCCTACGCGTGGGCCTACAACGTCGACAAGGGCGGCAAGACCCGGATCATCGGCCCGAACTGCCCCGGCATCATCACCCCGGGCGAGTCGCTGGTCGGCATCACGCCGAACAACATCACCGGCAAGGGCCCGATCGGCCTGGTGTCCAAGTCCGGCACCCTGACCTACCAGATGATGTACGAGCTGCGCGACTTCGGCTTCTCCACCGCCATCGGCATCGGCGGCGACCCGGTCATCGGCACCACCCACATCGACGCCATCGAGGCGTTCGAGAAGGATCCGGAGACCAAGGTCATCGTGATGATCGGCGAGATCGGCGGCGACGCCGAGGAGCGCGCCGCGGCCTACATCAAGGCCAACGTCAGCAAGCCCGTCGTCGGCTACGTCGCGGGCTTCACCGCCCCCGAGGGCAAGACCATGGGGCACGCGGGCGCGATCGTCTCCGGTTCGGCCGGTACCGCCGCCGCGAAGAAGGAGGCCCTCGAGGCCGCGGGCGTCAAGGTCGGCAAGACGCCGTCCGAGACCGCCGCGCTGGCCCGGGAGATCCTGGAGAAGGCCAGCGTCGAGGCCTGAGCCCAGTAGACAGCAGGAAGGCCGTCACCCAATTGGGGTGACGGCCTTCGTCATTGCCTCGGGCGCGTGTTCACGGTGCTGGGAATACGTGGCACAGCCCGAGGGTGCGAACCACTGTGCAGAACATTTCCGAAAGATTCACGGCAAACCTCCTTTATCTCCTCCCGGTAGCACGATCAGCTGGTTCACCTGGTTCATCGGGCGCACATTCCGGCCGACTGCGCGGTTCGCGGTGGCCGTGACCCGGGCGCTTTCGTGCAGTAGCGTCAAGAGGGAATTCAATCTTGACTACGAAGGACTCGATAAGGAGACGACGACATGTCATACCCGTCCGGGGGCTCCGGGTACAACGCACCCGCGCCGACGCCACCCTCCTCCGCGCCCGGCTTCGCGCAGCAGCCGGGCGGTGCTACCAGCAGCAAAGCGGGTCGCCCGGGTTCGAATGCCATGGGGCTGCCGTTCTATCTCACCGTCGGCGCCGCCGTGCTCGGCGTCATCAACTTCCTGCTGGGTTTCGCGCCGTTCGTCTCCACGAGCAGCCACGACCTCGGCGAGGGTTTGCAGACCCCCGCGACCAGCAGCGATTTCTTCTTCTCGTTCGCCGTGTCGGTGTTGATCGTGCTCCTGGCCGGCGGCCTGCTGGCGGGTCTGTCGCTGTTGCCCGGGCAGAACTGGACCGGCGCCGCGGCGGCGGTTTCCGCGGCCGGGTTCGTCGGCCTGATCTTCATCGTGATCGAGGTGCCCGACGGGGTCAGTGTGGGCTGGGGCGCCTGGGTGGTGCTCTTCCTGGCGCTCGTGCAGACCGCCGCGGCCGTTGTCGTGGTGCTCTTCGAAAGCGGCATCCTGTCCGTGCCGGCACCGAAACCGGCTACGCCACAGGCTGTTCCGGGAGGTTACAGCACACCGGGCTACGGCCAGCAGGCGTATGGTCAGGCGCAGCCGGGCCAGTACGGTCAGCAGCCGCCCTCGGCCCAGTCTCAGCAGGGACAGAGCCAGCCGTCCTACGGTCAGTACGGTCAGCAGCCCGGTTACGGTCAGTCGGCCCAGTCGCCCTACGGCCAGCAGTACCCGCAGTACGGTCAGCAGCAGGGTCAGGCGCAGTCGCCCTACGGTCAGCAGCAGTACGGCCAGCAGCAGTACGGTCAGCAGCCGGGCGGGTACGCGGCTCAGCAGCAGCCGTCCGGATCGAATCCGGGTGGTGAGGCGGCCGGTGGCCAGCAGCCGCAGTACGGCTCGCTGAACTTCGGTCAGCAGCAGGGCGGTCAGGGCGCCGCGGCCGGTCAGCCCGGGCAGTCGGCGAGCACGGCCAAGCCGGTCAACCCCTTCGGTGAGGAGCGGCCCGCCAACCCGGCCGCGGACCCCACCACCGCGTTCCGTCCCGGCGAGGACGACAAGAAGTAGCTGTATCGTCGGTCGTCGCTCGCCCCGGCGTGTTCGCCTGATTCACCGGCGTGCCCTGGATTACGCATGGACGAGTGGCGCACGATAGGGAACCTTGTCCACATGAAACCTTGTCCACATGATGGAGTCGGTTCACCTCAGGCGGTGCTGACGCCGGACTCGGAGGGTGGGTGCACAGCGCGGCTCGCCGAGCTGCCTGGTGCGATCAGTCAGGGTGACACGGTCGAGGAGGTGCTTGCGAATGTGCGCGAAGCAGCCGAGTTGCATGTGGAATACGTGACTTCGCAGGAGTGCGCCGCGATCTCAGCGCACCCGATCACGGCTCCTGTTCAGGTGGAAGTGGCGTGACTCGACTCCCGGTGGCATCCGGCGCGGACGTGGTCGAGGTGTTGGCGAAAGCCGGCATCGGTGCCGATGAATTCCGTGACCTGTCGTGACTGCCCCATACCCGGACGAACCGAGCATGAGCGGTGTGACGATCGATATCGGCGAGTCGGGTGCGTGTCGGCGCGCCTGACTCGCCGACACGGTGGAAGCTGTCACCCTGGGGTGTCGTGAGGGAGCGCCGTGGTGAAAGCGGGCGCGCCGACCCGTCGTGAGGGGAAGTCGTGACTGTCGCATCGAATGCCGGACGTCGCGGGGGAGTCGGACCGTGAAAGCTTCTCCCGTCCGGTGGGATCCCCGCGACGCACGCCCGCCGCGTGATGAGAATGCCCGCGGCCCGGGGCACGGGCCCGAGGACAATCTGTTCCTGTCGCTGAGCCCGGATCGGGCTCGGGTACTGCTCATCGTCGCCGCGCGGGCGACCAGTTACACGATCGTGGTGATCGTGGCATTGGTCCTGGCGACGCTGTCCGCCGCGGGGAGCGCGATGACCGGCGCATCGGGCGCGATCGCCGCGGGTTGGCTTGCGGTGCACCAGGTTCCGTTGGTGATCGGCCGCACGACGTTGAGTCTGCTGCCGCTGGTTCCGACGGGTCTGGTGCTGTGGCTGACCGCCCGCGACTGCGCCCGCGCGGTGGAACCGCGCTCCTCCCGCGCGGATCTGGGCTGGATCGTGGCCGCCGCGCTGGCGGGACCGCTGTTGGTCACCGCGGTATGTCTCGCGGTGGCCGAGGACGCCGCGGCGGTGGTAGCGCTGCAAGCGCCGCAGGCCTTGGCCGCCTTCGCCTGGGTGGGCGGATTGCATCTGGCGGCGGCCCTGGCCGGGCTGGCCGGGCGGCCCAATCCGTTGCGCGACCGGGTGATCGCGCGAATCCCGCTGTGGGTCGAATCCGCGGTCCGGATCGCGGTGCGCACGGTATGGCGGCTGCTGTTGTGCGCCGCGGCGCTCACCCTGCTGTCCTTCCTGCTGCACTGGTCCCGGATCGGTGAGACCTACCGCGCGTCGGGCAATATCGGCGGCGCGCTCGGGCTGTCGCTGCTGTCGCTGGCCTACCTGCCGAATACGATCGTCGGCGCGACGGGCTTGCTGGTCGGCGCGCACGTGCACATCGGCGTCGGCGGGCTGAGCGTGTTCTCGGTCTCGGGTGCGCCGGTTCCCGCGCTGCCCATCCTGGCCGCGGTACCGACCGGACCGGCGGCCGGATGGTGGCCGGTGGTGCTGGCCGTGCCCGCAGCGGTGGGTTTGCTGGCCGGGCGGGACTGCGCGCGCGGCACCTACGATCAGCCGCTGCGGCCGTGGGCGACGTTGACCGCGGCGGCGGTCGGGGCGGTGATCCTCGGTGTGCTCGGCGCGATCGCCGGTGGCGAGGTGGGTTCTTTCGGCGCGATCGGGACGGGCGTATTCCTGTTCGCCGGCTTGGCATTCGCCTGGTTCGCGGTGGCCGGATACCTCGGTCTGATCGGTTCGCGCTGGTTCCTGGCCGTCCCCGCCGCCGAACTCGTCGACGAACACGAATACGCGGATGCGAGCTACGCCGACGAGGAATATCACGAGGACGAGTACGACGAGGAGTACGCCGAGGACGGCTATTACGAACGGGACGGTTACGAAGCCGGCGACTACGAGCACGAGCGTCGCTATCTCGACCAGGGTTATGCCGACCGCGGCTACGAGAGTCAGGGCTACGGCGGCCGCGGCTACGACGAGCTCGACTACGACCGCCACGCCCGGCACGGCAATCCGGACGTCGAGGAGATCGACGGTGAACTCGTCGAGGAGCAGGCCGCCCTGGAACCCGTTGTCGATCCCGACGAGATTCTGGACGCCGAGGTGGTGGAGACGGACCTGCCGGAAGGCCGCCGGTGGGACGGTAGCTAGGCTCTAGAGCGGCGGTCCTCGCATCCGCCGCAATCCTGCAGTCTCGACGCACAGGGAGTAGAGCGCTGACGACTCCGCCCGCCCAGTTGGTGCCCGCGGCCTTGCCCGCGACCGTCGTCGTGCTCGCCTCGGGTACCGGATCGTTGTTGCGTTCGCTGCTCGAGGCCGCCGCCCAACCGGGTTATCCAGCCCGCGTGGCCGCCGTCGGCGTCGACCGGGCCTGTGCCGCAACTGATCACGCGGACGCCGCCGGTATCCCGCATTTCCGCGTCGCGCTGGGGGAGTACCCCGACCGCGATTCCTGGGACACCGCGCTGACCGAGGCGGTCGCCGCCTACGCACCCGATCTGGTGGTGTCGGCCGGTTTCATGAAGATCCTGGGCCCGGCTTTCCTGTCCCGCTTCGGCGGCCGGATCATCAACACCCACCCGGCGCTGCTGCCCTCGTTCCCGGGCGCGCACGCGGTGCGCGACGCACTCGCCTACGGGGTGCGGATCACCGGCTCGACCGTGCATCTGGTCGACGCGGGCGTCGACACCGGGCCGATCCTCACGCAGGAGGCGGTCGAGGTGCTGCCCGAGGACGACGAGGACACCCTGCATGAGCGGATCAAGGTCGTCGAACGGCGGTTGCTGGCGCAGGTCGTCGCCGCCGTCGCGACGCGAGGCATTGTCTCCGATGGACGAAAGGCAGTTATCCCAGATGAGCGAGTACTCCGGTGAGTGAACGCAGCGAACGACCCGCGAATGAGGCCGAGCGCAGGCCGATCACCCGGGCGCTGGTGAGCGTCTACGACAAGACCGGACTCGTCGAGTTGGCCACCGGGCTGCACGCGGCGGGGGTGGAGTTGGTGTCGACCGGTTCGACCGCGGCGCGGATCGCCGATGCGGGTGTCCCGGTGACGAAGGTCGAGGATCTGACCGGTTTCCCGGAGACCCTGGACGGTCGCGTCAAGACACTGCATCCACGGGTGCACGCCGGGATCCTGGCCGATCTGCGCAAGCAGGAACACGCCGATCAGCTGGTGGAACTCGGTGTGGAGGCGTTCGGTCTGGTGGTGGTGAACCTGTACCCGTTCACCGAAACCGTGGCCAGTGGCGCGAGTCCGGACGAGTGCGTGGAGCAGATCGATATCGGCGGGCCGTCGATGGTGCGTGCCGCGGCGAAGAACCACCCGTCGGTGGGCGTGGTGGTGGACGTCGCCGACTACGACCGGGTGCTCGACGCGGTGCGCTCCGGCGGATTCACCCTCGCCGAGCGAACCGTACTGGCGGCGAAGGCTTTTCAGCACACTGCGGGCTACGACGTCGCGGTGGCTGGCTGGATGACGAATGTGCTGACCGCGGAACAGGATTCGGAGGCGAAGGATTCGACCGAGCCGGATTCGGTTGCCGCGGTGCGGTTCCCGACTTGGCTGGGTGCGACGTGGACCCGCGAATCGGTGCTGCGCTACGGCGAGAATCCGCATCAGGCCGCCGCGCTGTACACCGATGCGGCGGGTGCTGCCGGTCTGGCGCAGGCGAAGCAGTTGCACGGCAAGGAGATGTCGTACAACAACTACACCGACGCCGATGCCGCCTGGCGGGCCGCCTGGGACCACACCGCGCCCGCCGTGGCGGTGGTCAAACACGCCAATCCCTGCGGGATCGCGGTCGGCGAGGACATCGCGCAGGCACACCGCAAGGCGCATGCCTGCGATCCGGTGAGTGCGTTCGGCGGGGTGATCGCGGCAAATCGCGAGGTGACCGTCGAGATGGCCGAGCAGGTCGCGGAGATCTTCACCGAGGTGATCGTCGCGCCCGGCTACGCCGATGGCGCGGTGGAAGTGCTGCAGCGCAAGAAGAATGTGCGCATCCTGATCGCCGAGCAGCCCGTCCGCGGCGGTGTGGAACTGCGCCCGATCAGCGGCGGGGCGTTGCTGCAGCAGCGCGACATCGTCGACGCCGAGGGCGACGATCCGGCCCACTGGACCCTGGTCTCCGGCGAGGCCGCCGACGCGGCCACTCTGGCCGACCTCGAATTCGCCTGGCGCTCCTGCCGTGCGGTGAAGTCGAACGCGATCCTGCTGGCCCACGATGGCGCCTCCGTGGGCGTCGGTATGGGCCAGGTCAACCGGGTCGACGCGGTCCATTTGGCGGTCCTGCGCGCCGACGACCGAGCCAAGGGTTCGGTGGCGGCCTCGGACGCCTACTTCCCCTTCCCCGACGGCCCCCAGCAGCTCATCGCTGCGGGCGTGAAAGCCATTGTGCAGCCGGGTGGTTCGGTCCGCGACCAGTTGACCATCGATGCCTGCCGAGAAGCGGGCGTCACCATGTACCTCACCGGCGCCCGACACTTCGCCCACTGAGGGGAAGGCAGCCGGGAACACGAAACCCTTTCCGGGAGTCGGCAAACCACCCACCTGGTTCCGTAAATCCCCCAGACCACACCGACGCCGAGGTTCGTGGCCCGTCTTGCCGTTCGGACGCGCGGCGATGGGGCCGAGAAGTGCCGCCGAAAGTCACCCAGGCCCGCTCACATCGGACGACACCGACACCAGGTTCGTGGCCCGTCTTGCCGTTCGGACGCGCGGCGGGTGCGAGGAACGAGTGCCCGACACGGGGCCGAGCGGTGAGACTTCGGGGGCCGCGGACCCGCCGCAGCGGAGCGGAGGCCAAGAACGCAGAGGCCGAAGATACAGAGAGACCCTGCGCGGGGCTGCGGTTCCCGCGCAGGGTCTCTTTTCATCCAGGCACCGGGCCGTGTACATCCCGGGTCCCGGGTTTCGTCATCCCGGCGGACGCCGGGAATCGGTCTGGGGTTCCCCTGGTGCGGGACGGGAATTCGGAGTAGCTCGACGGATGCGTCGCGAGGGGGAAGTGCGTGACATGAGTGCTCTGTGGGTGTTGTATGGCCTGGAGTTTCTCTACGTAACGCTTATGTCACGCAACGTATCACTTCCGAAGCGCTGCCGCTTCAGATGCTCTTGCTATAACAGCTGTTCGGGACGCTTTGTGATCGACATCACATTAGCTGGGATTTATTTCGCGCTGAGCACTTCTCGATTGCCGAGAGGTTGCTTCAGCTGGATGTCGAGGGTGCCGAACACCGCGATCATGGTGCACATGCGGCCCTGTGCCTCCGGCAGGCGGCCGGAGCGCAGTGCGATGGTGACGGTGCTGGAGGTCTCGGTGGCGGTGGCGTCGACGCCGAAACAGTCCGGCGATCCGATCTGGAAGTTCACCGCGATCCGATCGGCGGCGAGTGGGCTCCAGCTGTCGAAGGCCATCGGGCGGGCGTCGACGATTGCGGGATTCGCGGTGAACGTGCGTCCCGGATCGGGGGTCGCCTGTTCGGTCGGGGTGCTCGGCCCCGAGGTCGTGCTCGTATTCGCCTGTGTGCCACCATCGTTCGCCTGTCCGCAACCGGCCGCCAGTAGCGCCAGCAGGGTTGCGGCGGCCGCGCCGACGCGGCGCGGTCCCGAATTCGCCTTCATGCGCCACACCCTAGTGGGCTGCGCCTCCGGTTCCGGCGCCCGTGGTGTGCAGCCGGCCTGACCCACGGGCGTGCGCGGCCCGCATGCGCGATGCGAAGAGCCCCGGTAGATGTACCGGGGCTCTCGCGGCTCGACCGAGGGGATGGTCAGCGACTGGTGAACGGCAACAGAGCCATCTCGCGGGCGTTCTTCACCGCGACGGCGACCTGGCGCTGCTGCTGCGGGGTCAGGCCGGTGACGCGGCGGCTGCGGATCTTGCCGCGGTCGGAGATGAACGTGCGCAGCAGGTTCACATCCTTGTAGTCGACCACCTCGACGCCCGCGGCGATCAGGGGATTCTTCTTCGGGCGCCGCGCCTGCTCGGCCCGGACCTTCTTGGACGGTGCTCGCTTGACAGCCATATCGGTATCCTTCCTCGGCATGAGCTCTGGGCCCTACGTGGTTGCGCGAGATCTGGGTGGTCCACCAACTCGATTTGTGCACACCCGGCAGCTCCCCGCGGTGGGCCGGCTCGCGCACACGCACTCGGGAAAGGCCGAACTTCCGCGGATATCCACGTGGGCGGCCATCGGTAGCATCCCGATTGGGTAATCGTACCGGACCAGCATCGCGTGGCAGCCGCTGTAGTGCCGCACAGAGTTCTACAGTCTCGGGGGTCTGCGCGACGGGCGGCCGCCTTCGGTTCGTCGCCTCGCTCGGCACGGCAGCGGCTATCCGCTGATCACCGTCGAGTCGGCGCCGATTCCCATTCGTTCCGGACCGGTGCGCACCGCATCCTGGATACCGCGGGGTGGGTGGGGAGGTTCGAGCGCAAGTACGGTCGGCGCGTACCCGGCCGTCGCGGCGGCGAGCAGCGGGGTGGTGAGCTGGGATGGCGGTTCCCGGGCGGCGGATGTCCAGATCGAATTCCCGTAGCCGACCGGCTGTTTGGAAGGCGAGCGCACCGGATCCGGTGCCGCTGTGTGCCGACGGCACGGAGTATCGCGCGCGTCGACGGTCGATCGCCGCGGTGTGTCGGCGCCGGTCGATCCGCACCGGCGGCGGGTCGGCCGCGAGATGTGCTGTAGAACTGCGCAGTTTCACGGCATTTGTCCGTATACCGCGACCATCGGGCAAATGTTGAGATCGGTTCGAGCAGTCGAGAGTTCGCCAATGGCGATTGCGACAGAGTAGCTGATCTCTGAACTACCAACTGTCAGTTGGTTTTTGAATGTGAAAAAGTCCACGTGAAGTGATGATTTCGTGCTCCCGGCCCGGTAGCCTCATTCGGGAGGGCGGGTTCCCTCGGATATCCTGGGAACCCGCTCATCGCCATTTCTGGGGCCCGGTTCCGGCCGCACGTCCCGACGCGCTCGACCGAGCTTACGAATGTTCCGATCCGGCACCGCGTCCGAGCGGCTCGGGCAGCAGCGATTCCAGCCGCGCGAGCTGTTCGGCCAGCAACGCCAGCGGACCTTCCGCCAGCGAGAGCGGCCACGGCAACCGCGGTTGTTGTGACAGACCTCGCACCTGCTCCTCGAGTTCCGCGATCGTGGCCTCCAGATCGCCCACCTCGGTGCGCAATTCGGAAATCTGCGTCAACGCGGCAGCCACGGCGTCCACCAGGGACCGGTGCCGACCGTCCTCGTCGGTGCCCAACTGCGGCCATCCGGCCAATTCGGGCCCGCGAAGCTGGGTCTGGATATCGCGGAGTACGGCCACATGGTCCGGGGTTGCCTGCGACGCGTCGGTCTCCTCGGCGTCATCCGGGCGGGAATGCATGAGGCCACTGTAATTCGCCTACTGTTCGCGGCGCTCGGCATCGGTTGTGGCACTGCCGATCCGAAGCGGACGCAGGTGATGCACGACACTCTTCAATACCCGGGCAGGGTATTCGAACTGGCGCCATATGACGTATTTGTCCGAATTTGCGGGCATTTAACACGACTGCGGCAATTTTGCCGGGTTCTTGACTGCCGATGTTACAGTTTCGTAATCATCGAGCGCGAGTCTCTGTCTGGGCCACACGCCACGGCCCCGTGCACCCGGATTCCGGGGGGCATGCAGTGTGAGAAAGACCTGATGGGATCGCTATGAAGAAGATGACGTACGCCGTGTCGCTCGCGACCTTCGCGACGACAGCCGCGGTTGCGCTGGCCACCGGCACCGCCTCGGCCGCCGTGCCCGGCGCGGACGCTCCCGTTGTCGATCCGCACACGTTGAGCGTGCCGATCGCACCGGGTGTGCAGTACACCAGCAACACCACCGACCGCTCCACGGTGCTGGACACCCCGTTCGGCAAGGTGACCACCCAGGGCGGGCAGATCCAGGTGAACGACGCGAAGGGCTCGACGGTGTTCGGGCAGAAGACATTCCCGGTGATGCCCAAGGCTGCCGACACCGTGCCCGTGGCATCGAACGTGACGACCCACCAGGCCGATGCGACCGCCCCCGCGCCGCAGCCGGTCGACGCCCCGGCCCACGACCCGCAGGCGGACTTCAACTCCGCCCTGGGCACCGCGGCCACCCAGTTCGGCCTGGCCACCGGTGTCGGCACCATGGTCGGCGGGGTCGGCGGTCTGCTGGTCGGTTGTCCGCTCGGCGTCGCCACCGGCGGCCTTCTCACCGCGCCCACCGTCATCGGCACGCCGCTCGGCATCGTCGGCGGCTGCCTCCTCGGGGCCTCCGTGCTCGGCGGTGTCGGAGCTATCGTCGGCGGCGCGACGCTGGGCATCCCGGTCGGCGTCGCCAGCGGTGTGCAGATGTACAACAGCCTGCATGCGCAGGGAGACGTATAAAACCAGCCAGAGTATCGGGGACGCAGCGGTTTCGGTGAAACCCCGACCCTGACGGATTCGGGCCGGACCGCCCACTGTCGAGGGCGGTCCGGCCCGATTCGTTCCACTACCGCTCTCGGAACCGTCCGGGAGACCCGCTCACCCGACCGATTCGGGCGTGCGGGCGGTCTCGGCGGTGCGGTTCGGGCTGGGAATGCGGCGCTGGCGCGGGCCCTTGGGGACGCGTTTGGCGCGTGCTTCGGGCTGCAGTCGGCCCGTGCGGTCCGGCGCGACCAGAACCGCGGTGATCGGAATCGCGAGCGACATCGTGGCGACGACGAAGATCGGGATGAACATGGTGAACAGATCCCGCCCGCTGGGCTGCGGCATGGCCGGATCGATGTGGACCGAGACCCCGGCCAGGCCGAGGTAGTGAATTCCGATGATCGCGCCCGCGTACACCACGGAGATTGCGACCAGTGCCGTCGTCACGCGCCACCGGGTCGCCCACAGCAATCCGGCGGCGCCGACCACCAGCAGAACGGTACATCCGGCCATGAACCCGGGGCTGATCGTCGTGGTGCCCTGCACCGTCAGGGAGTTCAGGCCCAGATAGTTCATCAGCCCCAGACACAGCCCGGCGACCAGCCCGCCGATCGCCAGGCGCACAGGTTTGCGATCGTCGCCCGCGATGATCAGTCCGGCCAGCAACCCCACCGGCGCCGCGACGAGTGCCGCGATGCGCTGCATCAGGTCGTAGCGGACGACCCCACCGGGCAGTCCGACACCCAGCATCGTGACCGATACCGCCACCTGTGTGCCGATCGCGCCGATACACACCGCGGCCGCGATCAACCATACGAGCCGGAATTTCGCGGTCACCGACAGCGTCGACTGCCGGATACAGATCAGGCCCACCAGGGTGCCCGCCCACGCCACCCCGAGCGCCAGCACGAGCACCCAGGTCCCCATGGTGAAGTACTGCACGCAAAACCCCCTAACCGGGTCGGATTAATTCTCGATTACTTTGCTGCGTTCAGGCCTTGTACCACCGGCCGCCGTCCTGAGTCGTGATCTCGTCTCCCCGCGATGCCAGGGCGACAACTGATTTCGCGAGCACATCGGTAACTCGCCGGGAACGTCCGAAACCGTACAACATCCCTGACCGCCGCCCCGACGCGAAAGTCTCGTACCACCCGACGACCCGCTGAAGTCGCGGAGAGGCGGACTAGTGTGCTGGATCGCGGGGTCGCTCCGAGGCGGGCGGTCCGGTCAAGCGGGCGATGGCGTATTCCGTTACCGCTGCCAGGGATTGGCGCACCTGGACCGGATCACGGGCGTCGATGTCGACGATGGGTACGCCCTCGCGGATCGACAGCGCCTCGCGCAGTTCGGTCGCCGGGAAGCGGGGAGAATCGGGAAAATGGTTGACCGCCACCAGGAATGGCAGCTGCCGCGCCTCGAAGAAGTCGACCACGGCGAAACTGTCCTCGATCCGGCGGGTGTCCAGCAGTACCACCGCGCCGATCGCGCCCCGGACCAGGTCGTCCCACATGAACCAGAATCGGCGCTGGCCCGGGGTACCGAACAGGTACAGGGTCAGATTGCCGGGCAGGATGATGCGGCCGAAATCCATGGCGACCGTGGTGGTCTCCTTGCCCGGGGTGGCCGACAGATCGTCCACGCCGTCGGAGTAGCCGGTCACCATGGCCTCGGTACGCAGCGGCACGATCTCCGAGACCGCGCCGACGAAGGTGGTCTTACCCGCGCCGAAACCACCGGCCACCACGATCTTCGTGGAGGCGGTGCGGGTTTCGGCGTCCGAGACGTCAGAGAGCGCGGAGTCCACGCAGGGTCCTCTCCATGAGCGAACGGCGCTCATCGTACGTGGCGTTTTCACTGAGCGTGGTGTGCACCCGCAGCGTACCGGCGACGACCAGATCGCCGATGACGACGCGGACCATACCCAACGGCCGTTGAAGATGGGCGGCGATCTCCGCGACCGACAGCCTGCGACCGCCGAGGCGCAGGATATCGGTGCGGACGTCGCCTGCGGGCCAATCGAATCGGCTCGCATACGGCAGGGTCTCCACGACCGCCTCGAGCGGCAGATCGACCGCGGGCTGGGTGCGCCCGGCGGTCAGCGCGTAGGGGCGAACGCGTGTTGTCGGCCGGGGATCGGCTCCGAAGGAACTCGCCATGACACCGTCAGACCGACGAGCGGGCGGTGGCCTGAACGACCGCTCCGACCCGATCGGACAGTAGTGCCATCTCGTAGCCGATGCGGCCGATGTCGTGCTGCTTGTTGGCCAGCACGGCCAGGTGGGAGCCGTTGCCGACACTCATCACCAGCAGATAGCCGCGTTGCATGTCGACGATCGACTGCATCACCTTGCCGCCGTCGAACAGCTGGGCGGCGCCGGAGGACAGACTGGCCAGTCCGGCGGTCACCGCGGACAGCTGTTCGGCGCGATCCGCGGGCAGGTGCGGGCTGGTGGCCTGCAACAGGCCGTCGGCCGATACCAGCACCGCGTGCGAGACGCCGGGGACCTCGCGCGTGAAGCGCGTCACCAGCCAGTTGAGATTCTCGTCGGTGGGGGGCTGCTCGGTATCGGTCATACGTGTCCTCCATCGTTGTACTGCGCGTCGTGATGTTCGAGCCCGCCGCCGGACCGAGTTCCGTTGTACCCGTTTTCATCGCCGTACGACGCGAGGCCCGCGCGTCCGCTGCGCACACCGCTCAGGTGCCGGGATAGATTGCTGCGGATTTCCTCGGGATCGGGTGCGCCGGTGTCGGAGGGGGGAGTCAGGCCGCCCGGGACGAGCTGAGCGCCCGGATTGCGAATGGGAAGTCCACCGGAGGTCCGATGGTCCAGGGTCGGTTTGCTGGCCTCCTCGGCCGCGGCCCAGCCGGCGTCGGCGGGGGAGGACCAGGCGCCGCCCGGTTCGTTCGCCGACGGCTCGACCAGCCACTCCGAGACCATGCGCTGGTAGATGGGTGATTCGGCCGGTTCGGGAGCGCCGGGCCGCTGGACCGGCAGGGTCGCCGTCTGCGCCCACAGGTCCGCGGCCTCGGTTTCCCAGGACGGGGTGGTGCGGGCCGGTTCGGGGGTGGCGGGGGCCGCTGTGTTGCCCGGCATCGGCGGGAATTCACCCGAGGGCCAGGGCTCCGCCGCCGGGCGGCGGAGCCGCGGTCGCAGCACCTGCTCGCCGCCGGGGCCGGACCCGGCTCCGGCGGGCGAGCTCGGTGTCGCGGGCATGGAATCCGGCCCGCCCCAGGGCTTTTCGGTGACGCCACTCGGCTCGGGCCGCGCATCGGCCCAGAACTGTTGTGCTGGTTCGGATCCGGTCTCCTCCCAGCGCACCGTGCCGGACCACGAGTCGCCGCTCTTCCAACGGGCGACGTCCGGGCCTTGCTGGTACTGCGGCGCCTCGGTATCCCAATCCTGTTCCGACGCAGCCATTTCCCGCGAGCGCCAACCCGATTCCGGTCTCGACCATTCCTGCGCCGCCGACTCGTTGTCGTCCTCGTCCGGCCGCGACAACGCCGACCGGTCGGGGACGGCCCAGGGGTCACGCGCGCTCTCACCCGCGTGTCCGTACGGATTCTGTTCCTCCTCCGGCGGCTGATAGCCGATCACGCCGTCGGAGGCAGAATCCCGATCCTGGTGCGGGGCGAACAGTCCGGTCGGCTCGTCGTCGGGCTCCGGATCGTGCTGCGAGACGAACAGTCCGGTGGGTTCGTCGTCGGCAACGGCCGCGATCTTCGCGGCCGAGTCGCCGGAATCCTCGCGTGCCGGGCGGCGCTGGGGCAGCGGGGTCACCGACGAACCGAACAGCGGCACCGGGACCGCGATCTCTTCGGGCGCGGCATGAGCCGCGGTCGAGACCGGCGCGGCGGGCAGCGCGTCGCCCGGGAATTCGCCGGAATCCGGTTTGTCGGAGGTGATCAGAGATTTCGGCAGATGAACCGTGGCGGTGATGCCGGGCTGCTGCGCCATCGTGGAGGTGCGACGCAGGCTGACGGTGACCGTATGCCGCTTGGCGAGCCTGCCGACCACGTAAAGACCCATGCGGCGGGCGGTTTCGACGGTCACCTCACCGCCGGAGGCCAGCCGGTCGTTGATCTCGCGCAGATCGTCACCCGACATGCCGAGGCCGCGGTCGGTGATCTCGATCAGATAGCCGCCTTCGGGCGCGGCGGACACCGAGACCGCGACCGGAGTGCTCGGCGGCGAGTACCGCAGCGAGTTGTCGATCAGCTCGGCCAGCAGATGTTCGATATCCACCGCGGGCTCCCCGGCGACGATGCCGTCGGGCACCGCGCCGATCTCCACGCGCTGATAGTCCTCCACCTGGGAGACCGCACTCCAGAGCATGTCGGAGAGCGGAACCGGGGGCAGCTGGCCGCGGCGCAGCGCGGTTCCGGCCAGCACGAGCAGGTTGTCGCCGTTGCGGCGCATGCGGGTGGCCAGGTGGTCCAGGCGGAACAGGCTCTGCAGCCGACCCGGATTCTCCTCGTCGCGTTCGAGATCCTCGATCAGCGTCAACTGCTGTTCGACCAGGGATTGGCTACGCCGCGAAAGGGTTTCGAACATACTGCTGATCAGCAGTCGGAGGCGGGCCTGGTCGGCGGCCAGGTGCAGCGCCTGCCGGTGCATATCGTCGACCGCGCGGGCCAGCTGACCGATTTCCTCGGTGGTCTGCACGTCGACCGGGAGGATTTCCGGGGTCGCACCGCCGTCGCGCACCACCGACAGCTCGGCGGGCAGATCCACGTGGGCGACCTGCAGGGCGCCGCGACGCAGCCGGCGCACCGGCACGACCAGTGAACGCGCCACCGAAAGCGCCAGGGCCAGGCCCGCGAGCAGGGTCAGGACCACGGACGCGACGTCACGCAGAACCGTGCTGCGCGCGTCGATCGAGGTGCGGCTCAGACCCGAGGTGATCAGGTCGGCCGTGTTGTCGATGGCCTCGGTGTAGGTCGCGGTGCTGCGCTGCAGCGAATCGCTCACGCCGGCGATCGTCATCGGCTCGATGGAGTCCTGGCTCAGCGCGCGCAACCGGGTCTGCTGGGCGTCCAGCAGGACGTCCGGCTTGTACGCCGAGTTCGGCTGGACCACGGCGTACTGGTTGATCATGGTGAGTTCGGAGCCGGTCGCGGTGAGCGCCTGCGCCAGCATCGCCGGATTGTTCCTGATCTCGCCGCTGCGGATGATGAGCTGCTGCTGCAGGAACATTCGACGCGCGATGGCGAGATCGCCGAGCTGGGTGTAGTTGCGCTCGAGAACCGTTTCCTTCGGCGTGATCAGCGTGGTGACGGCGTTGCTGATGTGCGTGGCGACCTCGTCGGCCTGGGTGCCCACCACCTGGGCGGAACTGCCGTGCAGACTGTTTCGCATCCCGCGTCCGGTGGACAGCGCATCGGTGATCTCGGTGCTGACCTGCTGGTCGACCCGGGCCAGCGGCAGTGCGGACTGCAGATTGGCCGCCGCCTGGTCGAAGCGCGCGGAGACCTGGTCCAGTGTCGCCTGCCCGATGTGGTCGCCGACGCCGCCGGTGCCCGCGGCGACCGCGAGATCATCGGCGGCGGAACCGAAGTCGAGCAGTGGCCGGATGATCTGCGCCTGCTGGGTGGCGACGTTCAGCTGGGAGATGGTGCCCAACTCGTCCCGGATCCTCAGGAAGGCGAAGACCGAGGCCAGCACGACGGGCAGGAGCAGCACGATGCCGACCTTGCTCGTCACCGAGAGGTTGGAAAGATTCCGCTGCCATGGTCGCGGTGCAGTTACCATCCCGCTTCCGTCGCCTCCGCTCGCGCATTCGCCCTGCGGGTCCCACCGCGGCCGGTTCCCGGCTCGCAGCCTCACCTCGCAGGTGCTCGGCGCGCTGTGCCGAAGGCGCTGTATCCTCGGCCAGCTCTCGAGCTACCTCGCGGTAACGCAGATCCCGTCGTGCTCGAATTTGCGCAATGTGAACTGACGTTCTTCGGGTCCAACCGCCGGAGAACCGACTGCAGGTCTTCTTTTACGGCAGGCAACATACCGCGTGAACTTGGCCACGGCAATTCGGACTTCTATGCTCTGAAATTCGGTAATTTCGCCACGCACAAGGTGTTTCGTATGCGTGTGTCCGCGCGAGCGGGTAAAGCGACTGGTCACCGGCTCGCGGTGGTCGGCGTGTCGGACGGGGGCTTCTCAGTGGACTCTCAGTCGGTGCGGTCAGACTGGATCGCATGCGCATTCTGGTAGTCGACGACGACCGCGCGGTACGGGAATCGCTGCGGCGGTCGCTGACGTTCAACGGCTACTCCGTCGAGCTGGCGGTCGACGGGCTCGACGCTCTCGAACAGGTGGCCGCGCAGCGGCCCGACGCGCTGGTACTGGACGTCATGATGCCCCGGCTGGACGGCCTCGAGGTCTGCCGCCGGCTCCGCAGCACCGGCGACGACCTGCCGATACTCGTTCTCACCGCCCGGGATTCGGTCTCCGAGCGGGTCGCGGGCCTGGACGCGGGCGCCGACGACTACCTGCCGAAACCGTTCGCTCTCGAGGAGTTGCTGGCCCGGCTGCGCGCACTGCTGCGCCGGACTTCCGCCGATGCGGCGGGCGCCGACGAATCCGAGACGATGACGTTCGCTGATCTGTCGCTGGACCCGATCACCCGCGAGGTTTCCCGCGGCGAACGCGCCATCAGTCTCACTCGCACCGAGTTCTCACTGCTGGAAATGCTGATGGCGAACCCGCGCCGGGTGCTCACCCGCAGCCGCATTCTCGAGGAGGTCTGGGGTTACGACTTCCCCACCTCCGGTAACGCGCTCGAGGTGTACATCGGCTACCTGCGGCGCAAGACCGAGGCCGAGGGTGAACCCCGGCTGATCCACACCGTGCGCGGCGTCGGCTACGTGCTGCGCGAGACCCCGCCGTAGCAGTGGGCGTCATCGTGGGAAGGCATGTTCCGCGTTCGGTCGCGCGCGGCTCGGGCGGCCGGGGACGCGATGGGAACGGGCGCGGCCGCGACGTCGTGGCCGGGTTGCACCCGCACGCGGACACGCCCGATCTGCGCCCGCCGATGCCGCTGACGCGGTCGGTGTCGCTGCGCTGGCGAGTGACGCTGCTGGCGGCCTCGGTCGTGGCGATCGCGGTGGCGGTCACCTCGATCGCCGCCTATGCGGTGGTGGCGCGCGCGCTGAATGCCGATGTGGACAAACAACTTCGGGCCAGGGCGACCGGCATGATCGACCAGCGCCTGGACGCGCTGGACTATCAGGAGGTGCTGCAACTCGGCGCGCTGTACTCCAACGACGTATCCATCGCGCTGAACTATCCCGGCAGCGATCAGTGGGTTTCGTTGTCCCGCAACTCCGATTCGCCGATCGGGGCGCCCGAGGTCGCGGTGGCGCACGGCCGGTCCTCGTTCTCCCTGCGCACCAGCCGGAATCAGCGAATTCTCGCCGAGCATATGGAATCCGGTGCGACGCTGGTGATCTGGCAATCCCTGGAACCGACCCAGGAGGTGCTCGACCGGCTGGCCCTGCTGTTGTTCGTGGTCGGCGGCTGCGGCGTGGTGGTGGCCGCGGCAGCGGGAGCCGCGGTCGGCCGCACGGGATTACGGCCGGTGGCGCGGTTGACCGCGGCCGCCGAACGAGTCGCGCGCACCGACGATCTGGCGGCCATCCCGGTGACCGGTGACGACGAATTGGCCCGTCTCACCGAGAGTTTCAACACGATGCTGGTCGCGTTGGGCGAATCGCGCGAGCGGCAGCGGCGGCTGGTCGCCGACGCCGGGCACGAACTGCGCACACCGCTGACCTCGCTGCGGACCAATATGGAACTGCTGATCGCCTCGTCCCGGCCCGGCGCGCCGCGGATTCCCGAGGACGATATGGCCGAGTTGCGGGCCGACGTGGTCGCCCAGATCGAGGAGCTGTCCACCCTGGTCGGCGATCTGGTGGATCTGGCCCGCGAGGACGCCCCGGAGGACGTCTACGAACGGGTGGACGTCGGCGGGGTGACCGAGCGGGCGCTCGAGCGGGTGCGCCGCCGCCGCGCCGGAGTGGAGTTCGTCGCCGAGCTGTGCCCCTGGTTCGTCTACGGCGACGAGGCCGGACTCGAACGTGCCGTGCTGAACGTCCTGGACAACGCGGCGAAGTGGAGTCCGGCCGGGAATCAGGTGCACGTCACGATGGCCGAGACCGGGCCCGGGCTGATGGAGATCACCGTCGACGACGCGGGACCGGGAATTCCCCCCGCCGAACGCCGCCTGGTCTTCGAACGCTTCTACCGGACGATGGCCGCTCGGTCCATGCCCGGCTCCGGGCTGGGTCTGGCGATCGTGCAACAGGTGGTGACCAAGCACGGCGGGACGATCACCATCGAGACCTCCGGACGTGGCGGTGCGCTCGTCCGAATCGTATTGCCCGGCGAGAACCCGGCGCCGCCGGTGCAATAGGCCGGTGGCGAAACGGGCAATACCCCCGTGCAGTGCGCCGAATGCCGTCGACGGAGTTCCGCGGGGGCCGGTAGGTTGAGCTTACGAAGGCGGCCCGCCCACGATCGCGGAAGAACTGATGGAGAACTGAAAGCGCCGTCTCAGTTCGCTCTCAGTCGATGTCATCAGTCTGGTCGGCAGACGTGAGGAGAAACGAGAAGATGACCGAGGACCCGAAGGACAACCGGGAACAGCCACAGCCGTCGGCGAACTCGGAGTTGCGGGGGCGGACGCCCGATGCGCAGCCGAGCGAGCAGCAGTCCGCCGAGGCCGGTCGATCCGCGGGGGTCGCGGGCCAGGACAAACCTTCGCACGAGCCCGCGCAGCCGTCGGCGCCCCAGCAGGGCGCATCGCAGTCCGAGGCTCAGCAGCCGGGTTTGGGCGCGCCGCAGTCGCCGTGGTCCGGATCTGCTGTGCCGCAATCTTCCTCCGCGCAGTCTTCCTCCGCGCAGTCGTCCTCGTCGCAGTCGCCGTTCGGGCAGCCGGAGTCCGCGCAGACGCCGTCGGGCGGATCGGAGTCACCGTTCGGCCGGACGACGTTCGATCGACCGGAATCGCAGGGGCCCGCGTCCCAGGGATCTGCCGTGCCGCGGGCGCCGTTCACGCAGCCCGGCTCGGACCAGTCGCCGTTCGGGCAGCCGACCCCGGGCGGGGCGACCCCGTCGCAGTCGCCTTTCGGCCGGTCTCCGGCGCAGGAATCTCCGTTCGGGCAGCCCGGCTTCGGGCAGCAGCCGTCGCCGGATTCGCCGGCGCAGCCCGGGTACGGTCGGTCGCCGTTCGCCCAGTCGCCCTCTCCGTACGCGCAATCAGGGCCGCAGCAGGCGGTCACCGGTCAGTTCCCGCCGGCCGATCAGCTGACCGGCTCCGGTTCGGTGCCGCCGGAATACTCGCCGTACGCGCCCCGGGAGATGCCGACCCAGCACACCACCCCGATGCCGCCGTATCCGCACGCCTACGGGGCCGGTGGCGGGCAGCAACCGCCGACCGGTCCCGTGCCGGCCGTCGCGGGCTCGCCCTTCGGTCCCGAGCACCCCGGCGCGTACGCGAGCGCCCCGTATGCGGCCGCCGCGCCACCGCGGCGCGGCCGGGCCGGACTGGTCGCCGGCGCGATCGCGCTGGCGCTGGTCGCGGGCGGCGTCGGCGGCGCGGTCGGCGCGCTGGTCGCCGATTCGGGCAACGGCTCCTCGGTCGGCAACGCGCTCGACAACTCCTCGCCGAACGCCAATCCCGCCTCGGTCACCGCACCCGCCGGATCGGTGCAGGCGGTCGCGCAGAAGGTCGTGCCCAGCGTCGTGATGATCAAGGTGGCCGGTGATCGCGCCGAGGGCGAGGGCTCCGGGGTCATCCTGTCCTCCGACGGGCTGATCCTGACCAACAACCACGTCGCCAGCGGCGCCGGGCCGGACGCGAAGATGCAGGTGCAGTTCAAGGACGGCAGCACCAGTTCCGCCTCGATCGTCGGCATCGACCCGATCTCGGATCTGGCGGTCATCAAGGCGCAGAACAAGTCCGGCCTGACGCCGATCGACCTGGGCACCTCCAAGGCACTCCAGGTCGGCCAGCCGGTCGTCGCGGTGGGGTCGCCCCTCGGCCTGGCCGGAACGGTCACCACCGGTATCGTCTCGGCGCTCAATCGTCCGGTGTCCACCAGCGGCGAGTCCGGTTCGACCGGCACCGTGATCTCCGCGGTGCAGACCGACGCGCCGATCAACCCGGGCAACTCCGGTGGCGCCCTGGTCGATATGAACGGCAAGCTGATCGGCATCAACACTGCTATCGCGACCCTGGGCGGAGGCTCGGACAGCAGTCAGCAGAGCGGTTCGATCGGCCTGGGCTTCGCGATCCCGGTCGACCAGGTGCGCCGGGTGGCCAACGAGTTGATCAAGACCGGTCACGCCACCTATGCCCAGATCGGCATGACCGTGCTGAACCAGGCGCCCAGCAACGTCAGCGCCAACGGCGCGGTGGTCAAGGACGTCGCCGCCGACGGCCCGGCCGCCAAGGCGGGCATCCCCACGGGCGTCGTGGTCACCAAACTCGGCGATCTGGTGATCGACAACGGTGACGCGCTGGTCGCCGCGGTCCGCTCGCATCAGCCGGGGGACAAGGTCTCGCTGACCTACACCGACACCAACGGACAGAACGCGAAGACGGTCCAGGTGACCCTCGCCGGAGCCGCCGCGGACGGTACCCGTTGAGCCGCCCGCCGCGCCCCCTGACCCTCCTGACGGACAGCCGATCCGGCAGCGGGGGACCCGATTTCCTGTCACCCCCGGACGCTACGGTTAGCGATATGGAAATCGATGCTCCTGTGGCGGGTCGTGCGCTCGTGGTGATTGTGGACGACCGGTCCGCCCATGGCGGGGAGGATTCGCTGGGCCCCCTGGTGACCGAGTTGCTCACCGAGGCCGGGTTCCTGGTCGACGCCACGGTTCTGGTGGCCGGCGACGAGGTCGAGATTCGCAACGCGCTCAACACCGCCGTCATCGGCGGTGTGGACCTGGTGATCTCGGTCGGCGGTACCGGCATGTCCCCGCGCGATGTCACCCCCGAGGCCACCTCCGAGGTGCTCGATCGCGAACTACCCGGGATCAGTGAGGCGCTGCGTTCCTCCGGCCTGGCCGCGGGCTCGCTCGACGCCGGGCTGTCGCGCGGCCTGGCCGGGATCTCCGGCAGCACGCTGGTGGTCAACCTGCCCGGTACCCGGGCCGCCGTACGCGATGGCATGGCCACCCTCGGCCCGCTCGTCAGCCGGGTCATCGATGAGTTGTCCGGTCTGGACGAGTAATGAGTTCCACCCCTGACCAGGACGATCGAACCCTCCGCCCGCGCCGGGCGGAGGGTTCCGCGCGTTCGGCGGCCGATGCCGCGAAATTGGCGCGCATCTTCGGCGACATCCTCCCGCAAACCACCAGCGATGAACGCGGTACCGATGGTGAATCCCCAACTGTGGGAACATCATCCGACGAATGGTTGCGGTCTCAGGTCCCGCCTCATCACGGATGATCGATCCGTCAGCGCATATGCGTCGTTCTGGCGCATAAGAGCCGTCACTCGCTGCGGTTCTATTTTGCGAGCGCTAACACGGTTTTCGAGCCGGGCGTTCCATGCGCATTCGCTAATGTGATTTAGATCACAACATGTTTACATGAGCTTACGTTGTCAGCGTCTCCTCACTGCGTTTAATGTTCGCCTTTGGGCTATACCACAGCGGCTCTTCAGGGCCCGGGAACGGCGTCTCGGCGTCGGTACCGGCGGAACGTAGCCCGGTTCCGACAGGTTGGTCTGGCGGTAGCGCGACCCATGTCGCCGGTTAGGCGGCGGCAACATGCTGGCGAATGGACTGAGCTGGGCCCGGCAATGGGCCGCGTTTCCAACCCCGGTGGTCGGGGTCGGAAATCAGCCTCGGTGGTCGAGGCTGACTGCTATAACCTGATGAGGGGAAATATGAGCGAGAACCGCACCAGCGGTGCGCGTCGCGGTGCCCGTTTCGCGGGTATCGGGGCGGCGGCAGCCGTTGCGATCGGATTGCTATCGACCGGCGCTGCCAACGCCGACACCTTCGTGCCGTTGCCGGACGGTCACAAGGCGGGTCCCGATGGTGTTACCATCACCCGTACCCAAGAGCACGCCAACATTTCGACATCCATGGCAGACAACGGTGCCGGCCGTACAGTCTGGGTGTCGGGTATCGCGGCGGCGGATGTTCCCAATGCGCCGATCACCACGGTCGGACCGAACAACGGCCAGTTGAACACACCTGGCTCCAACAATTCGTCGACCCATGGCGCGTCGCAGCTCAACTCGGGCTACATCGTCGGCTGCCAGGTCGACATCGGCACCGACGCCATTTCCGCCGGAATCTCCGGCAGCGTCAGCCTCACCAGTGGATCGCTCGGTGGATCGATCGGCTTGAACCTCGGCCCCGGCCAGGTCAAGTTCGTACAGATCGACTCGATCGACATCACGCACCCCGGCCACTACTCGGTGGAGTACCAGGATGCCGAGATGCAGATCCAGGGTTGCGCGGGTTACGCACAGGCTCGTGCCTACACCGTTGTCGAAGTTGTCGGCAACAACTACTCGAAGACCACTCTGTACGGGCAGCCCTTCAGCATCGGCTGACGTGCGTGCGTGGTCCCAAGCGCCAACTCTTTTCTCGCGCATAGCGATTCACCCATGAGGGAATTAAATATGAACATCCGTAAGACTCTGGCACGTGTGGCCGGCGTCGGTGCCGTGGCCACCGCCGCTCTAGGTCTGTTCTCGACCGGCGCCGCGAACGCCGACACCTTCGTCCCGCTGCCCGGTGGCAGCATCGTCCGCAACCTGACCGATGGCACCTCCGTCCACATCTGGATGGATGGCGAGTCGGCGAACATCAACCCGTCCATGGGTTCGACTCCGCTGCACCGCAATGCGTGGGCCTCGGCCACCGCGCATGTGCACATCTCCGGTAAGACGACCGCCACCGGCGGCCACATTTATCCGGGATATGTCGTCGGCTGCCAGGTGAACATCTCCGGCGGCGGCGTCAACGCGGCGCCGAGTGTCGGCGCCAGCTGGGACAGCTCCGGCAACGTCACCCCCAGCGCCTCGGTGGGCACCGGCGGCAACCTGACCCTCGGCCCCGGCCAGGCGCAGGCGTTCTACGTCCTGGACCTGGAGAAGAAGGACGACTTCGGTGCGGACGTCCACAAGTCCTACACGCCGTTCACCGGTAACGACGGCTCGGTCGCGTGGGCGGACGAGACCATCGGCCTGACCGGCTGCGGCGGATACGCGCAGGCGCGTTCGTTCGTCAGCGTGGAGGTCTCCACCGATAGCGTCATCAGCTGGGTGACGCTGTGGGGCCAGCCGTTCAGCCTGGGCTGATCGGACTCTTTCTCCGGCATGACGGTGGGCCCGGCGCATTTTGCGCCGGGCCCACTGCCGAATCGGTGGTGGCATATTCCGTTGTGCTACAGGGGATTCAACTCCTTGGAATCAGCTCCGATTCGGGATTCGTGCCGACCGCCTGTGCTCTTGTTGCCTTCGGCGAGCAGATCGCGGATCTCGGCCAGCAGTTCGACTTCGGTTTGCGCATCGGCCATACCCCAGCGCTTCTTGACCCGAGCGGCCGGAAGCACGAGGAAGAAATAGACCACGGCCGCGATGATGACGAAATTGATCGCCGCGGTGATGATCGGGCCGAGTGCGACATAGGTCGCGGGTTTATCGGCGATGATCCGGAATCCCAGGCCCAGCTCCCCGGTTCCGCCGAATATCTCGATGAGTGGTTTGACTATTCCTTCGCTGAACGCAGTGACGATGGCGACGAATGCGGTGCCCATCACGACCGCGACCGCCAGGTCGATCACATTCCCGCGGAATACGAAGTCTTTGAAACCCTTCAGCATTGCTGCTCCTGTCTCATCCGGCGTACCCGGCCAGTGTCGAATGGTCTGGTCATAGCGGTGGACACCCATGATTACCGCTCATAGATCGGGTATCCGGGATGCTAGAGGGATTTTGTGGCAAATTGTTGGCGAATCAGTCGAACGCTACTGAAAAATAACTGTGAGCGCCGTCCGCAGCGAGGCCGCGGCGACGGCTGTGGCATGCGCCGAATCGAGTGCGATCAGTACGACGCGATCCTCGGGGCGAGGTGTTTTCCCGGTGCCGGATCTCTCGGGTACCGACACCACGACGGCCCCTGCGGCGAGAGTGCGAGCGGTGGTAGCGGCCGGAGTGTCGGCTTCGGCCGCGGCGACCACATCGACCCGATCCCCGGTGCGGAGTATCTCGGCAACGGCATTGTCCGCCAGGCGAATCGGGACGATCCGGGCATCGTGCGCCGCGATGGCGGCCGCGGCCAGGCGTGGCCCGAGCACCCGCAGATCGGTGAAGATCTCACCGGCCCGCATGGGTGCGGAAAGAGTGGCCCCCAACAGCGGCGCGGGTTCGTGGATCGCGCCCCCGGGCAGGCCGTTCGGGCTGAAGGTGGCGGTGCGCAGATCGGCGGCGGCCATCGGGCGGCCCGGCGACAGATCGTGTGCGGCGACCACGACCTCGACGCGCTCCGCGGCCGGGTTGCCGCGCAGGATCAGGAATCCGGCCAAGGCGGTGAGCGCCGCGGCCAGGATCCGGCGGGCGAGGGTGCCGTCCAGCCAGGCGGGCCGGCGGTGTCGCAACCATTCCCAGCGCGGGGCGCGGCCGAGGTCGATATCACCGCCGCGGTCTGGAGCCGACCTGCCTCGGCCGGACACGCTGTACGTCATGCCGGGGACATTACGGCCCGTGCGATATCGCTCCGCCTGGAAAACAGCTGGTCGGAATTGGGCTGTGGATAACTCGGGAGCTGTGGACGAAATCCGATGCGTCCACAGCGTCGACGGGTCAGGCAGCCGGTGTGCTCGTGGCGGCAGTGCTGCTGGAGGAGCTGCTCGACTCGCTGGAGGAGCTGCTCGAGGAGGAATCGCTCGACGAGGACGACGAGGAATCCGCTTTGGCGGGCTCGCTCGCGGTGGTCGAACCGCTGCGGCTGTCGGTGCGGTAGAAGCCGCTGCCCTTGAACACGATCCCGACCGAATTGAAGAGCTTGCGCAACTTGCCGTCGCACTTCTCGCATGTGCTCAGAGCATCGTCGGTGAACTTCTGAACGATGTCGAACTTATCGCCACACTGCGTGCACTGATACGAGTAAGTAGGCACAGGAACCTCCACAGTCTCCGTCGTTAGCACTCTACAGCCGACAGTGCCAACAACACCAATCGCCGGTTGATTCCGTGCCGGATTCCGGGGTGATTTCGAGCACGGAACACGGTGATGTCGAAGCTGGGCGCAGGGCGTCGCCGGGGCACGGGTCAGTGCGCTGCGGACAGCGGTGTCAGGCCCGCGCGCGGGGTGAGGGCCCAGCCCATGCGGCGGTCGTGGGGTTCTTCGGGTAGGCGGTCGAGGAGTTCCTCGTCGCGGACGACCGCGATGAGGCGCGCGTCGGGGCGGGCGGCGGGTAGGGTGCGGTCGTAGTAGCCCGCGCCGCGGCCGAGCCGGACGCCGCGCCGATCCACGGCCAGAGCGGGAACCAGGATAGCGGCGGCCCGGGCGATGGCGGCGGGGGACAGGTGCGGGCCGGTCGGTTCGAGCAGGCCGTAGCGGGCACGACGCAATGCCGCGGGTCCGGTGTACTCGGCCCAGTCCAGGGGGCCCGGCGGGCCGGTCACCGGCAGGAGCACCCGTGCGCCCGCGGTTCGGAGCGCGTCGAGCATGGCCGCGGAACCGGGTTCGCCCCGCACCGGCACGTAGGCGGCCACCCAGACCTGCTCGGCGTCGTCGAGCGCGAGCCGGGCCGCCGCGGCGGCCAGGGCGGCCGCCTCCGCCTGGTGTACGGCGGGGTCCGCCGCGGCCCGCGCCGCCAGCAGTTTCGCGCGCCATTCACGTTTGCCCGGCTGACCAGCGATCTCCACGCGGACAACGATAGGACGCCGATGCCCGGGGTGCGCTCGCCGCCGCCGGTACCGCTCACCACCGGCCCGCGGCTCGTCCAGGCGACCCCTCGCGCCCGTCCGCCGGGCAGCTCTCCCGCGCCCACCGGTTCTGGTCCCCGACGCGGCGGACTACTCGCCCGCTGGACGCGGTAGGCCGCGCGTTCATCGCCCCGGCCTGTTCGCGGTGGGTTCCCTTCGCGCACACCACGTCGCGAAGGTCACGTGCGACCAGGGTTTCCCGCTCGACTCGACGGGGAATTGTGCAAGCACGCTGGTGGCGGGCGCGCGGACGCGCCGCGGTATGGGGCGGAACTCGGCGAGCGGTCGCAGGGGCAGCCACCTAGGCTTCCCGGTGTGCCGCGCCGGGGCGAAGCCCGTCCGGCCGACGAAACTGATGGATAGGGTGTGCTTTATGACAGCATCGCGCAGCGGTTCCGTGAGGGGTGACGGTCGGGCGACGGGTGGGTCAGCTGACGCCGCGACGGAGAAATCCTGCTTCCGCACCGCGGTGGTCCCCGCGGCCGGACTCGGGACGAGGTTCCTGCCCGCGACCAAGACCGTGCCGAAAGAGCTGCTGCCGGTGGTGGATACGCCCGGCATCGAGCTGGTCGCCGCCGAGGCCGCCGATTCGGGCGCGGCTCGTCTGGTGATCGTGACCTCACCCGGAAAAGACGGTGTGGTCGCGCATTTCGTCGAGGATCTGATGCTGGAGAGCACCCTCGAGGAGCGCGGCAAATTCCATCTCCTGGAGAAGGTGCGCAAGGCGCCGGGCCTGCTCGACGTGACCTCGGTGATCCAGGAGGAGCCGCTGGGCCTGGGGCATGCGGTGGCCCAGGCGGAGAAGGTGCTGGACCCCGACGAGGACGCCATCGCCGTCCTGCTGCCCGACGATCTGGTGCTGCCCTCGGGCGTCCTGGACGTGATGAGCCGAGTGCGCCGCAAGCGCGGCGGTTCGGTGCTGTGCGCCATCGATGTGCCCAAGGACCAGGTGAGCGCCTACGGCGTATTCGACGTGGCGGCGGTGCCCGACGCGACGAACCCGAACGTATTGCGCGTCAACGGGATGGTGGAGAAGCCCGACCTCGCGGACGCGCCGTCCACCTACGCCGCGGCGGGTCGTTACCTGCTCGACCGCGCCATCTTCGACGCGCTCGGCCGCATCGAACCCGGTGCGGGTGGCGAATTGCAGCTCACCGATGCCATTTCGCTGTTGATTTCCGAAGGACATCCGGTCCATGTCGTCGTCCACCGTGGGTCGCGACACGACCTGGGCAACCCGGGCGGCTATCTTCGAGCTGCGGTCGATTTCGCTTTGGAGCGTGACGAATACGGGCCGGCCTTGCGTGAATGGCTGGAGCACCGACTCGCCCCCGACTGGGATCCGCAGCTGACCTCGCCGGAGTAGTCTGGCGGGCAGCCGAGCGAGCGCCGCATCGGACACGGAACGTGAGGAAAGGGCTGCATGCGCTCGGTGGAGGATCAGCAGATCAAAGTGACCGCGGCGGCAGTTGCGCCGAGACCGGTCCGGGTCGCGATCTCCGAAGCTCAGGGGCTGCTGTGCGCCGAGGATGTGGCCACCGAACGTCCGCTGCCGGGTTTCGATCAGGCGGCCATCGACGGTTATGCGGTGCGCAGTGTGGACGTGCAGGGTGCGGGTGCGGATATCCGGGACGAGAACGGTGATCCGGTCGATCTGACCCTGCCGGTCGTGGGCGAGGTCGAGGCGGGTTCGCGGCAGCCGATCCGGTTGCAGCCGCGGCAGACCGTGCGCGTGGACACCGGTGCACCGCTGCCCACTCTCGCCGATGCCGTGCTGCCGGTGGACTTCACCGACGGCGGCCGCGCTCGGATCAAGGTCTACGAGCCGGTCCGTACGGGCGATTACGTGCGCCGCATCGGCGACGACGTGCAGCCGGGCGATATCGCCGTCCGGGCGGGCACGATCATCGGCGCGGCGCAGGTGGGACTGCTGGCCGCGGTGGGCCGGGACAAGGTGCTGGTGCATCCGCGCCCGCGGCTGTCGGTGATCTCGATCGGCGGTGAGCTGGTCGACATCGATCGCACGCCCGGTCCGGGCCAGGTCTACGACGTGAACTCCTATGCGCTGGCCGCGGCCGCCCGGGACGCGGGTGCGGATGTGAACCGCGTCGGCATCGTCAGCGCCGATCCCAAGCGGCTGCGCGACGTGGTCGAGGGGCAGCTGGTCCGCTCGGAGGTGGTGGTGATCGCCGGTGCGGTCGGTGGCTGGGCGTCCGACCAGGTCCGCGAGGCGTTGGACGGCCTGGGCGAGTTGACGATCGATCGAGTGGCCATGCACCCCGGTTCGGTGCAGGGTTTCGGGCGGCTCGGCCGGGACGAGGTGCCGACCTTCCTACTGCCCTCGAATCCCGTTGGCGCACTGGTGGTTTTCGAGGTGATGGTGCGTCCGCTGATCCGCATCGCGCTGGGTAGACGGCATCCGATGCGGCGAGTGGTGCGGGCGCGCACCATCATGCCGGTCAGTTCGATGGCCGGGCGGCGCGGTTATCTGCGGGCCCAGTTGATGCGCGACGAGCAGACCGGTGATTATCTGGTGCAACCGCTGGGCGTGAACGGTTCCTCACATCTGCTCTCCACCCTGGCCGAGGCGAACAGCCTGATCGTGCTCGAGCCGGATGTGACCGAGGTTCGCACCGGCGACGAGGTCCAGGTTGCCTTTCTCGCTCAACGTGGCTGAATAGTTATGGATATGAACGTTTTTCGGGCCGCACAGCATCCCGGCTGGCCCGCGCACCTCGGACCGGTGCGGGTGGCCGCCGGGCAGGTCACGCTGCGTCCCGTCCGGTTGCGCGACGCGTCGGCGTGGGCGCGCATCCGGATGCGCGACCGCGACCATCTCGAGCCGTGGGAGCCTACCGGCCGCGGGACGTGGGAGGCGCGCAACCATCCCTCGAACTGGCCGTCACTGTGGTCGAGCCTGAAGGCCGAAGCCCGGCGTGGGGCGATGATTCCCCTGGTCATCGAGGTGAACGGTGCCTTCAGTGGACAGCTGACGGTCGGCAATATCGTGCGCGGCGCATTGCGTTCGGCGTGGATCGGGTATTGGGTCGCCAAGGATGTCGGCGGCCAGGGCGTCGCGACCGCCGCGCTGGCCCTGGGGCTGGACCACTGCTTCGGCCCGGTGGGCCTGCACCGCGTGGAGGCGACCGTCCGTCCCGAGAATCTGCCCAGCCAGGCGGTGCTGCGCAAGGTCGGTTTCCGCGAGGAGGGCATGTTGCGCCGCTACCTGGACGTCGACAGCGCGTGGCGCGACCACCTCCTGGTCGCGATGACCGTCGAGGACCTTTCCGGCACGGTGGTGGACAGACTCATCCGTGCTGGTGGCGCCGCTCCCGCATGATCATTCGTGGGCGAGAAGAGAGTAGGGATGTGCGAGGGGTCCGTCCGCGGCGCCTTTACCCGTGTTACTCCTGGGACAGATGTTGACGGCGCGCCTGCGACGGATTTCGCGATGGCCGAATTAGCCTACGGACGTCGGTGGTGCGTCCCGCATCGCCGGAAGGGAGCCGGTGCAGTGGCCCGAACATGCGGCGGTACAACCCTTTCCGCAGTTCCGGGACACGGTGCGGGAACGGTCGGCAGCATGTCGGCGATGTACGAGCAGGTCGCGAAATCTGTCGCAGGGTCGACAGCCTGGCGGGGACGGAGGTGCGGGCGCAGTGCCGAATTCGATCTTGTGGGTCGGCTTGGTGGTCCTCTGGGTCTTCGTGCTGTTCCCGATGCTCGCCGCGCGGTATCCGCGCATTCGGCGTACCACCGATACCGCCCTGGCCACCCGGGTACTTCATCGGGGTGGCACCAGACGACGCGCCAAGTCGGGGCCTGCCTCCGGGCACGACTCGGATCCGGACTGGGTGCCCACACGAGTGCAGAGAAGGCTTGTACACGGCGATGATGCGGAGGATCGGATGACGACTTCGGCCGACGAGCCCGTCACCGAGCACGACGACAGCAGCGGTACCCGAGCGGGTGGCGGCGTCGGTGAGGTCATCGAGGCCGAGGTCGGCGAGTCGGGCGAAGCCGAAATCGGCGGAGTGGACATCGCTCGCGAGGATGTCGGCACCGCGGCGGCCGAGGTCGTGGACGTCGAGTCGGGTGTGATGGACGATTCCGGAGCGGTGGCGGATGAGCCCGCCCCGATGAACGCGCGAATCCCTCCGGCGCGCACGGTATCCGGGGCGGCGGATCTGCCCGAGGCCGATGGCGCCGAATGCGCGGCTGCCGAGACGGATCTGATCGATGACGAACTCGTCTCCGCGACAGGACGTTTCATATCGAACCGGCGAGGTCGCGGCGGCTACGATCCGGAGGCCGACGCGATGGCCCGCGCGGCCCGCTACCGGTTCCGGCAGCGTATGACGCTCGCATTGGCGTTGAGCGCCTTGCTGTTCGGTGCGTTTTCGCTGGTGGTCTCGCCGCTGTTGTGGTGGGGATGCGGTCTGTCCGGCCTGGTGCTCGCGGGGTATCTGTTCTACCTGCGCCGCCAGGTGCGTTTCGAGGAGGAGATCCGGCGGCGCCGGTCGTCCCGGCTGTCTCGTGGCGCGCGGCCCGCGACCGCCCGCGACTCGGCCCGCCCCGCCGGGACCGAACCGGGCCGTGACGATGCCGGTGATCTGCGTCGCCGCGCCGTCGTGATGGATATCGACGACGAGGACCCGGCCTTCGACTTCCTGGAGACCTTCGACGCCGCTGCGGCCCGCGCCACCCGCGCCCGCGCGGCGGGGGGCGAAATCGCCCGCGCCGCAGGCGAATAGCCATCCGCAGCCGATCGGCCCGGTCAGTGGAGAGCTTCCACCGGCCGGGCCGAATGCACTGCGGGCGTAGGTGTCGGCGCGATTACTCGACCGTCGGGGTGATCACCGCGGCCACTACCGCGCCCAGGCCCCACACCGCGCCCGAGCGCTGCCAGGGGCGGCCGCGGTCGAGCGAGGTGCGGCCGGGCCGGTGAAGGCGATCGCGCGACGGCGAGGGCGTCGACGGCGAGGGCACAGACGAGGGGATTCCCGGGTTCGCCGACTCAGTATTTCGGGATGCCCGGGTCCTCGAACCCCGGGTCGGCTCGGCGCATGGCGGCGATATCGTCGCGGTCGCGCAGCTGCGGCATGGCGTTCCAGCGTTCGTGCAGGCGGGCGACCGCCTCCCGGTCGAGCGTGACGCCCAGGCCGGGTGCGTCCGGGACGGTGACCGCGCCCTCGGTGAAGGTGATCCGCTCGGTGATCACGTCCTCGCGCTGCCACGGGTAGTGGCTGTCGCAGGCGTATTCCAGATCCGGCACGGTGGCCGCGACATGGGTCATCGCGGCCAGGCTGATCCCCAGGTGGGTGTTGGAATGCATGGACAGGCCCCGGCCGTACGCGCGGCACACCGCGGCCAGATCGCGAGTGGCGAACAGACCGCCCCAGTAGTGATGGTCCGACAGGACGATCTGCACCGCGTCGCGGTCGAAGGCGGGCTTCACCTCGTCCAGTGCGGTCACGATCATATTGGTGGCCAACGGTATTCCGGTGAGTCGATGTACCTCGGCCATCTCGTCCACCGTGGCCGCGGGATCCTCCAGGTATTCGACCACCCCGGTGAGCTCCTCGGCGACGTGCAGCGCGGTCTTCAACGACCAGCCCCCGTTGGGATCCAAACGCAGTGGCATGCCCGGGAATTCGGCCGCCAGCGCCCGGATCGCCGCGATCTCCTCGTCCGGCGGCATGACTCCGCCCTTGAGTTTGAACGACCGGAAACCGCCGTACTCGAAGAACTTTCGCGCCAGTTGAACCACACCCGCGGGATCCAGCGCCGCGCCCCACTCGTCGGTGGGTGCGTCACCGATCGGATGCTCGGCCCATTTGTAGAACAGGTATCCGGAGTACTCGACCCGATCGCGCACCTTGCCGCCCAGCAACGTGTGCACCGGCACGCCGAGATGTTGTCCCAGCGCGTCGAGCGCGGCGACTTCGAGTGCGGACAGCACGCTCAACCGGACCTTGTCCGTGGTCAGCGCGCCCCGCAACCCGCTGGCCGCGGGCTGCGCGTCCAGTAGCGTGCTCGCTCCCCGCCCGATGCCGCCGATCGAGTTGACCGCCCCGATCGACCGCCCGGCCAGCTGCGGCGCGAGTGCCGTGGCACGCTCGAAATACACGGTGTCGCCGTAGGTTTCACCGAGCCCGACGATCCCGCCCTCGATTTCGACCTCCACGATCAGTCGTGGCGTGTACGGCTGATGCACTCCCGACAGATTCAACAGCGGCGGATCGGCGATCAGGATCGGCGTCAGCCGGACGTCGGTGATCGCGGGAAGTGCTGTACCGGTGTGTAATTCGTCGGTCATCGGTGTGCTCCATCGATTAGTGGGTGACGATTGCGCGCTTCGGCCTCGGGCAGTCGTGGGCTCCCCACACCGACGGCAACGGACTCGCGACGAGCTCTGGCGCGAGCGGGCGGGCGATCGCAGGGAAAGGCCGTGTGAGTGATCGAGAGAGCTGTGTCGCTGACCGATGCACCTTCCATCAGCGCACCCCGTCGACGCGACGGGGCAGATTCCAGGGGTTCGCGTCCTGGAGCGGGGGTGGGAGGAGAGCTTCGGGAAAGCCCTGCCAGGCGACGGGACGCAGGAAGCGGTCGATGGCGGCGGTGCCCATGGAGGTGAACTGGGGAGTCGTGGTGGCGGGATAGGGGCCGCCGTGCTGCTGGGCCCAGGACAGCGTGATGCCGGTGGGCCAGCTGTTCCAGATCAGGCGTCCGGCCAGACGGGTGAGCGCCGGGAGCAGGGCGCGGACGGTGTCGGCGTCGGAGTCCTGGGCGTGCACCGTGGCGGTGAGGCCCGGTTCGAGGTGGCGCAGCAGGGAACGCAGTTCGTCCGCGCCCGCGTATTCCACGATCAGCGAGACGGGGCCGAAGCACTCCGCGTCGAGGGATTCGGCGTGCGCGAGGAAGTCCGCGCCACTGACCTTCAGCAGCGTCGGGCCGAATTCGGCCGCGCCCGGTCCAGGTGCGTACAACACCGTGACCGCGGGATGTTCGCGCAGCCGGTCCAGGCCGTCGCGGTAGCCGTGCGCGATCCGGTCGTTGAGCAACCGCTGCGCCGGAACGGCGGTCACCGCCGCCAGCAAGGCCTCGTCCAGCCCGTGCTCGGCGGGCAGCAGCAACAGCCCGGGTTTGGTGCAGAACTGCCCCGCACCCAGCGTGAACGATCCGACGTACCCGCCGGCCACCTCTGCTCCGCGCTCGCGCACCGCGGTCTCGGTGACGACCACCGGATTGACGCTGCCGAGCTCACCGTAGAACGGGATCGGCCGCGGCCGCGCGTTGGCGATATCGAACAGGGCGCGCCCACCGGCCTCGGATCCGGTGAACGCCGCCGCCGCGATACCGGGATGACGCAGCGCGGTCACGCCCGATTCGAGCCCGTAGACGATGCCGACGGTCCCTTCCGGCGCACCTGCCGCGAGCAGCGCCTCGGACAGGATCGCGAAGGTGCGCGCGGACAGTTCCGGATGTCCGGGATGAGCCTTGACGACGACCGGACATCCGGCGGCGAGCGCGGCGGCGGTGTCGTGCCCGGCGACGCTCAGCGTCAGCGGGAAGTTGCTCGCCGTGAACACCAGCACCGGTCCGATCGGAACCGTCATCCGCCGGATGTCCGGACGCGGCCCCATCGGCCAGTCCGGATCGGCGTGATCGACCGCGGCGCGCAGGAATTCACCGTCGGTGAGCACCTGCCCGAACAGCCGCAGCTGGAATACGGTGCGCACCATCTCCGAACGCAGCCGCGGCTGTTCAGGTAGGTGGGTTTCCCTCGCCGCCAACGCGACCAGTTCCGGCGAGGCCTTCTCCAGCGCATCGGCCGCGGCCCCGAGCCAGCGGGCGCGTTCGGCGGGAGTGGTCTGCGCGAGCTGTTCCGCGGCGTCCACCGCCGCGGTGACGATGCGATCGATGTCCTCGGGAGACGTCTCGGTAGTCACTGTGTCCTCCACCGGTAGTTGGAATCTGTTGTCGGCTGGGCGGTTTCAGGATCGAATTCGGAATTCGTCGACGGTCCAGGCCCGCGCCTGATCGCTGAGTGTCACGCCGAGGCCGGGGCGCGACGACAGGTGCATGCGCCCGTCGCGGATCTCGAGCCGTTCGTCGAACAGCGGGTCGAACCATTCGAAGTGTTCCACCCAGGGTTCGATCGGATACGCCGCGGCGAGATGGACGTGCACCTCCATCACGAAATGCGGTGCCAGCTGGAGATGTTCGCGACCGGCCAGGGACATCACGTCCAGGAAGCGGCTGATGCCGCCGACGCGCGGCGCGTCCGGCTGCACGATATCGATTCCGGCCCTGATCAATTCGCTGTGCTCGGCCACGCTGGTGAGCATCTCTCCGGTGGCGATGGATGTGTCGAAGGTCTGCGACAGCTGTGCGTGTCCGGCGAAATCGTAAGCGTCCAAGGGCTCTTCGATCCACACCAACGACAACGGGTCGAACGCCCGGCACATCCTTCGCGCGGTCGGCCGGTCCCACTGCTGGTTGGCATCGACCATCAGCGGCGTGTGGTCGCCGATCTTCTCCCGCACCGCGGTGACCCGCGCGATATCCACCGCGTTGTCGGGATGTCCGACCTTGATCTTGATACCGCCGATACCGGACTCGAGCGAGGCGGTGGCACGGTCGAGCACCTCCTCGATCGGTGCGTGCAGGAAACCGCCGGAGGTGTTGTAGCAGCGAACCGAATCACGGTACGCGCCCAGTAATTTCGCCAGCGGCAGTCCGGCGCGCTTGGCCTTGAGATCCCACAGCGCGACGTCGAACGCGGCGATCGCCTGCACGGACAGGCCGCTGCGGCCGACCGAAGCCCCGGCCCACATGAGCTTGTCCCAGATCTTGCCGATATCGCTGGGGTCTTCGCCGAGCAGGACCGGCGCGATCTCCCGGGCGTGCGCGAACTGTCCGGGCCCGCCCGCGCGCTTGGAATAGCCGATGCCGATGCCTTCGAGCCCGGCTTCGGTGGTGATCTCGGCGAACAGCACGGCGACCTCGGTCATCGGCTTCTGCCGCCCGGTGAGGACCTTGGCGTCACTGATCCCGGTGGGCAACGGAAGGGTGACCGAGGAGAGCGTGACGCCGGTGATCCGGTCCAGTACGGCTGGGGTAGTGGTCATAACGGATCTCCTTGTCAGGCAATGCTCTTGACGAGCTCGGTCAGCTCGGCGAGCTCGCCGTCGGTCAGGTCGGTCAGCGGCGGGCGCACCCGGCTCGACGAGCGGCCCACCGCGGTCAGGCCGGCCTTGATGATCGATACCGCATATCCCGCGCTGCGATCGCGGATATCCAGGTAGGGCAGGACGAAGGTGCGCAACCGCCGGTACACCTCCTCGCGATCGTGCGCGCGCACGGCTCGATAGAACTCCAATGCGAACTCCGGCACGAAGTTGAAGATCGCCGAAGAGTATGTGGTGACGCCCATTTCGGTGTAGGGCAGGGCGAAGGTCTCCGCGGTGGGGAGCCCGCCGATATAGGTGAGCCGGTCGCCCATCCGCGCGTAGATGCGGGTCATCGTCTCGATATTGCCCACGCCGTCCTTGAATCCGACCAGGTTCGGGCATCGTTCGGCCATCCGCGCGACGGTCACGTCGTCGATGCGCGCATTCGCGCGGCTGTAGAAGATCACGCCCAGCGAGGTGGCCGCGCACACCGCGGCGACATGTTCCACCAGCCCCTCCGGCCCGGCCTCGGTCAGATATGGCGGGAGCAGTAGAATCCCCTGTGCCCCAGCGGATTCGGCGTTCCGGACCTGTTCCACCGCGACGGCGGTCCCGGCGGTTGCCGGGGCGATCACCGGCACGCCCTGTCCCGCTGTCTCGGCGACCGCGGCGCGCACGACCCGATCGATCTCGGCGGTGGTCAGCGAGAAACCCTCACCCGTACCGCCCGCGGCGAACAGCCCGGCCACGTCGTATTGCGCCAGCCAGCCGATGTGTTCCCGATAGGCGGCCTCGTCGAAGGCGAGATCGTCGTCGAAATGCGTGACCGGGAACGACAGCAGCCCGCGCCCCAGCGCGGGGCCGAGATCTTCGGCGGATATCTGTGACACGGGTTTCCTCCTCGGGGAATGGCATTCGCGGGCGGTATGCCGACGCGTCGGACTCAGGCGTCCGGCCAGGACTCCAACAGGTCGATGACGCGGCGCAGGGCCGGATTGGCGGGATGCCGCCGCCAGACCGCATACAGTTCGGCGGGTTCGCGCACGCCCGACAGGGGGCGGTAGCGCACCCCGTCGGGATGCAGGTGGCTGGCGGTCTCGGGAACCAGGGCCAGCCCGCGCCCGGCGGCCACCAGCGCGAGCATGGTGTGCACCTGGGTCAGCCGGTCGGCGGGATCGTAGGAGATTCCGGCCAGTGTCCTGGTCATGAGTTCGGCGAAGTAGCGGGCCGGACCCGGTGCGTACACCAGCAGCCGTTCGCCCTCGAGTTCGTCCAGCGCCATCGGTGTTTCGGCGTCGAGGCGGTGCCCGGCGGGCACGGCCAGCACCAGCGGTTCGCGGTGCACCAGCCGGGCGTCGAATTCGGCGCGGTCGAAGGGCGGGCGGGCGAACGCGAGATCCAGTTTGCCGCTGGACAATTCCTCGAACTGTACGGCGCTGACCTGTTCGGCGAGTACGAGTTCGATCTCCGGCAGCGACCGGGAGATCTGGTTGAGGAATCGGCCCAGGAAACCGAAGCCCGCGGTGGCGGTGAAACCGATTCGCACGGTTCCGGTCCGGCCCGCCGCGACCAGTCGCGCGGTACTCGGCGCAGCCTCGGCCAGGGCGAGCAACCGGCGCGCCTCGGCGAGGAAAACCTCACCGGCGGGGGTCAATTCGACCTGCCGTTGGGTCCGGTCCAGGAGCAGTACGCCGATATCGCGTTCGAGTTTCTGGATCTGGCGGCTCAGCGGGGGCTGGGTCATCTGTAGTCGTTCCGCGGCGCGGCGGAAATTACCCTCCTGCGCGACGACGACGAAGCCGCGGACCTGTTCCAGGGACAACATGGCGGACAACTTTCCGTCGCCGGTCATGGTTGCTCCTCGGTGCTGCGGGCGTGGTGTGTGGGCATCGGTTTCCTTTGCAGGCTAGGACGAGCCGGTGATACCCGTCCAACATCGTTTCAGCATCACGATATGCCCAAGAGGTATCATTCACGATTCATATATCTGAATACTTTCCGAAAGCCGGAGGTATTCGAGATTGAGAATGCGGAGGGCTCTGACTAGCCTTCCGAGACACGGGTCACCCAGCGAAGGAGTGCCATGCAGCGCCGCATCGGCAGTGAGCGTCGTGCTGATACCGATTCCGAATCCGATTCAGCCGCCGGGACCGGCGCCGCGGCCGAATCCGCGGCCGGGGTGAAATCCGCCCGCCGCGCGATCAGCCTGCTGGAGGTGTTCGCCGCACAGCAGTCCTGGTTATCCCTGGCGCAGTTGCACGCGGCCACCGGATTTCCCCGTTCGAGCCTGCACGGTCTGCTGCGCACCCTGCGCGACGCGGGCTGGATCGAGACCGAGGAGACCGGCACCCGATTCCGGCTGGGGGTGCGGGCATTGATGTGCGGCACCGCCTATCTCGACCGCGATCCGGCGATGCCGTTCGCCACCGAAACCCTCGAGCGGCTGCGCGAGCAGACCGGATTCACCACGCACTACGCCCGGCTGGCCGGTGCCGAGGTGGTGTATCTGGAGACCCGCGAATCACGCACCTCGGGACATCTCATCTCCCGGGTCGGCCGGGCGCTGCCCGCCCACGCCACCGCGCTGGGCAAGGCCCTGCTGGCCGAACTCGCCGACGCCGAACTGGGCGAACTGCTGCCCGCCCGGTTGCATCCGCTCACCGACCACACGATCACCGACCGCGACGTCCTGCATGCCGAGCTGGGCGTGGTGCGCGAACGCGGTTACGCGACCGAGCGGCAGGAGGGGACCGCGGGCGTGGCCTGCGCCGCCGCCGCGGTGCCCTACCGGATCCCGGCCACCGACGCGCTGAGCTGTTCGATGCCGATGGGCGAGGTGACCGAGGGCGAGCAGCACCGCATCGGCGAGGTGTTGCGCGAGGCCGCCGCCGAATTGGCCATGCGGCTGCGGCGCGCCGGAATACGTTGACCCGCCGCGACTTTCGCGGCACCGTACGCTACGCATCACAGCGAGGAGTTTCACCCATGTCGGATCAGCGCATCCTCATCACCGGTGCGGCGGGCATCGTCGGGACACTGCTGCGTCCCCGGCTCGCCCGTCCCGGCCGTACCCTGCGACTGCTCGACATCGCGCCGCTCGAACCCGCCGCGCCCGATGAGCTGGTCGAGATCATCACCGGATCGGTCACCGACGCCGAGGTTCTGGCGCGGGCCTGCGCGGGCGTGGATGCGGTGATCCATCTGGGCGGAGTCAGCCGCGAGGACACCTGGGAGCGCATCCTCGAGGTCAATATCGATGGCACGCACACCGTGCTCGAGGCCGCGCGGGCGGCCGGGGTGCCGCGGGTGATCCTGGCGTCGAGTAATCACGCGGTCGGCTTCCGCCGGATCGGCGAGGCCGGACCCGCCGGGCTGCCCGCCGACAGCAGCCCACGTCCGGACACGTACTACGGCGTGAGCAAGGCGGCCGTCGAGGCGCTCGGCAGTCTCTACCATTCGCGGTTCGGGATGGATGTGAGCTGCCTGCGCATCGGCAGCTGTTTCGAGCGTCCCACGGACGTTCGCCAACTCTCGATCTGGTTGTCCCCGCAGGACTGCGCGCGGTTGCTCGAGTCCTGCCTGAGCACGGCCGAACCGGGATTCCGCGTGCTGTGGGGCATCTCCGCGAACACCCGCGCGGTGGTATCGCAGAGTGCGGGGGAACAGATCGGCTATCACTCCCTGGACGACGCCGAGGTCTTCGCCGATCAGGTGCCGCCGGGTGAATTGCCCGGCTATTTGGGCGGTGCGTTCTGCGATATTCCGCTGGGGCAGCACAACCCGTTGTGACGCCGGATCCTCGGCCTGGCCCGAGGGCTGCGTATGCGCGGGATGTTCACATATGTGACAGCATTACGCGATACCGAATGGGCATCGTCATGTGTATTGCGTCCACCTATCGAGCATGTGACCCTGAGCACACTTGTTTGGTAGTGAAGGAAGCAGCACATGCAGTACTCGGCAACGGCGCCGGATCAGCGGCGCCGGATCAGCATCTCCTACCTCTATTTCTTCGGTGCGCTCGGCGGCATCCTGTTCGGATACGACCTCGGTGTGATCTCCGGGGTGCTGTTGTTCATCAACCCGCTGTGGCATCTGGGGTCGGTCGCGCAGGGCGTCGTCGGCGGCTCGGTCGCCTTCGGCGCGATCTTCGGCGCCATGTTCGCCGGCCGGATCACCGATAGGTGGGGGCGGCGGCCCTCGATCGTGGTCGCATCGGTCGTCTTCGTGATCGGCGTGCTGGGGTGCACGTTCGCACCCGGATTCGGGGTGCTGGTGGTTGGGCGGTTCATCACCGGCGTCGCGGTGGGCTGCTCCTCGGCGACCGTGCCCACCTACCTGTCCGAGCTCGCGCCGACCCGGGTGCGCGGCAGGCTGTCGACGTTGAATCAGCTGATGATCGTCTCCGGCATCCTGATCGCGTACATCATCGACTGGGCGCTGTCCGACGCGGGCTCGGCCAACTGGCGAATCATGTTCGCCATCGCGGCGATTCCGGCCGTGGTCCTGTTCGTGGGGTTGATGTTCATGCCGGAAACCCCGCGTTGGCTGGTCAAGGCCGGGCGCGAGGCCGAAGCACGCGAGGTGCTCACCCAGACCCACCGCAACGACGACATCGATGCCGAATTGGGCAGTATCCGCGAGGTCATCCGGATCGATTCCGAACAGCGCGGCACACTGCGCGATCTGATCGCACCGTGGGCGCGGCCCGCGTTGGTCGTCGCGTTGATTCTCGCCGTGGGACAACAGTTCGCCGGCACCAACGCGGTGAATCTGTACGCGCCCACCATGTTCAAGCAACTGGGCCTGGCCACCTCGGGTTCGCTGATGGCATCGATCATCATGGGCGCGGTCAAGCTGGTGTTCACCGGCTGGGTGTTCCTGGTCGTGGATCGCTGGGGCCGCAAGCCGCTGTTGCTGATCGGCAATGTGCTGATGGCGTTGTCGCTGATCCTGTTGGGCGCCTGCGTGCTCGGCCTGGACAAGGGCACCGGCACCGGCATCATCGCCCTGCTGCTGCTGTGCCTGTACTGGGTCGGCTACGAATTGGGTTGGGGTGCGGTCGTCTGGGTGATGATGGCCGAGATCTTCCCGTTGCGGGTGCGCGGTATCGGCATGGGCGTCGGCAGTACGGTGCTCTGGGCGGCCACCTTCGCCATCACCTTCCTGTTCCCGGTGATGAGCGATCATCTCGGCCTGGCCGCCTCGTCCTTCATCTTCGCCGGTGTCAGCGTCGTGCTGTACGTCCTGGTGACGAAGTTCGTCCCGGAAACCAAGGGCCGCAGCCTGGAACAGATCGAACTCGACCTGCGCGCACGCGTCGGCGGCGTCGCTCGGGAGGCCGCGTGAGCGGCTCGGCGACGACGGTCGTCTATGTGTCCAATGCGGGCAGCGCCGAGATCTCGGTGCTGCGGCTCGAGGACGACGGCGCACTGAAACCGGTGCAAACGGTGCACACCGGCGGGTCGGTGATGCCGTTGACGACCGGGCCGGGCCATCGGCATCTGTACGCTTCGCTGCGGTCGGAGCCATATTCGGTGGTGTGTTACGAGATCGCCTCGGGCACCGGGGAACTCACCGAACAGGCGCGAATTCGGTTGCCGGACAACATGGCGTATCTGTCCGTCGATCGGGCCGGTCGTTTCCTGTTCGCGGCATCCTATTCCGGCAGCGTCGTGTCGGTGAATCCGATCGGGCCGGACGGAATCGTCGCGGCCGAGCCGAGTACGGTTCTCGCCACGCCGCCGCATGCGCATTCGTTCGTGGCCGATCCGTCGAACCGGTACCTGTTCGCGGCCTCACTCGGCGGCGATGTGCTCCTGCAATATCTGTTCGACCACGTCACCGGGGTGCCCATACTCAACGTGCCGCCGCATGTCCCGACCCTGCCGGGGGCCGGGCCGCGGCATCTCGTGTTCCACCCCGACGGCCGGTGGGTCTACGTGGTGAACGAGCTCGACGGGACGGTCGGCAGCTATGAATTCGACACCGGCACCGGATGTCTCAGGCCGATGGCCACTTATTCGGTGATGCCCGAGGGGTGCGGCGAACCGTGGGCCGCGGAGGTGCGGCTCACCCCGGACGGGCGTCGCCTGTACGTGTCCGAGCGACGTTCCAGCACACTCGCGGGGTTCCGGGTGGATACCGGCACCGGCGCGCTGGAACCGCTGGGGCACACCGCGACCGAGACCTGCCCGCGCGGATTCGATATCGATCCGAGCGGGCGGTACCTGCTCGCCGCGGGGCAGGAATCCGATGCGCTGACGGTTCACGTCATCGATCCGGATACCGGCGCGCTGAGCACTTGCGGCCGCCAGGGGCTGGGGCGCGATCCGAACTGGGTGGAGATCGTCGAACTCCGCTGAGCTCGCCGTGCCGGCGGGCTGTGCAATGCTGATGAGGGGCACAGCCCGCCGGGTCCGGCGCGGCGGCCGGACGACTGGAGGCGAGGGTGGCCGAGGAGACCCCGGTGACGGACGAACTGCGAATGAGCGCGGGCGAGGCGCTGATGACGGTGAACCCGGCGACGGGCCGGATGGCCCGGTTCCGCGCGGGCGCGCACGATCTGTTGCGGGTCGGCCCGCGATTCGGTTGCTTCCCGATGGCGCCGTGGTGCGGCCGGATGCGCGAGGGCGTCCTCGAATGGGCGGGGCAGCGGTATCAGCTGCCCCGCAATGCCGAGCCGCACGCCATCCACGGCACGGTACGGGACCATCCGTGGGAGGTGGTTCAGCATTCGGAAAGCAAACTCGTTCTCGCCCAGGATCTTCGCGAGCCCTGGCCGTTCGCCGGCCGGGTGACGCAGTCCTTCGAGTTGGGTCCGGAAACCGCGACCTTCGGGATGACGGTCGAGGCGGCCGCGGAACCCTTTCCCGCACAGGCGGGTTGGCATCCGTGGTTCGAACGCCGCCTGAGCGCCGACGGCGCGCCCGTCGACATCGGCTTCACCCCCGCCTGGCAGGAGAAACGCGGTGCGGACCAGCTACCGGACGGGAACCGCATCGCACCCGAACCCGGCCCGTGGGACGACTGCTTCGGCATGCCCGACGGGGTATCGGTCACGCTGACCTGGCCCGGCGCGCTGGAGTTGACCGTGCGCAGCCCACTGCGCTGGGTGGTCGTCTACGACGAACCGGACGACACCGTCTGCGTAGAACCGCAGTCGGGGCCGCCGAACGGGCTGAACACCGATCCGTCGATCGTCGAGCCCGGTGTGCCGCTGGCCACCGAGATGTCCTGGGCTTGGCGGGTTCCGGCCTAGGGGGCCGACCGGAGAACCGGTCACGTGACGGATCGAAAGATCGGTTGCGGGCCCCGAGCGCGTCAGTGCACCCGGGACGAGTCGGGCACCAGATGCCCGACCGAGATCAGAGTGCGTACCGCGGCCCGGCGACGGGGGCATTCGTCGGTGCGGCAATTCAGATGCATCTGCATGATGGTGTGCGCTCGCTCGGCGGTTAGCCCGATGGGTTCGACCCAGCACGTACTGAACCTGTCCACGATCCCCTACCCTTCCTCATAGACGTCGGGTATGACGCCGCCCTGAAATGAGACTAGAAGCTGTTTTCGGGGGGAAGAATGTGACGAGGGGACTGATTGTTGGTAATTTCGGACCGTGGTTCCTATCGGAAGTCCGTTCGGCGCACTCCCCCGCAGTAGCGCCAGTGTGCGAATGATGATCGCGGTTGGGCATGCGCACGGGCTGGATGATTCGACGTTATTACGTGGCACAGGAATTACCGAGCAGAATCTGGCTGACGAGTTTGCCCAATTCTGGGCGGATCAGGAATACGACGTCGCGCGCAACCTGCTCGGTGCATTGGGAGATGAGCCCGGCCTCGGTGTTGAGACCGCTCGACACGCGACGCTCGGCAAGGCCGGTCTGGCGGGTCTGGCGGCATTGGCCAGTGCGACCACCGGCGCGGTGCTCAACGTCGCGATCCGCTACCAGGATCTGGTTCCGGTCGCCGCGCGGTACTCGCTCGAGGAAGTCGGCGAGGAGGTCCTGATCATCGTCGACGGCCAGGCGATTCCGGAGGATGTGCGAGCCTACTTCGTCGAGCGGGACGTGATGCTGATCTTCATCGCCGGGAAGGTTCTCGGCGTCGACATCCCGGTGCGTGAGATCGGCTTGCGCGATCCGGCCGAGCGGGTCGCCGGACTGACCTCGGTGCCGCCGTTCGATCGCTATCCGGTGCTGTCCGGGCAGGTCCGCAACAGTATCGTCATCCCGCGCACCTTCCTGCGGCAGCCGATGCCGCAGGCCGATCCGCACACCGCGGCGATGGTGGAGCGGCAACTCGGGGAGGCGCTGCGTCAGCTGGTCGGGACCGGTCGCGGGTTGACCGCCGCGGTGTGCGATCGGCTGCTGCGCGATTCGGGTGTGGTGCCCACGATGGCCGAGGTCGCCGGGGAACTGCACGTCACGGCGCGCACCCTGCGCCGACAGCTCGCCGCGGAGGGGTCCACGTTCCGCGGTCTGCTCAACAACGTCCGGGAGAGCCGGGCCGCGGAGTTGTTGCGTGGCGGGTCGACCGTCGAGGAGGTCGCCCGACTGCTCGGCTACGCCGAGACCGCCAACTTCACACACGCTTTCACTCGCTGGCGCGGTATGTCGCCGAGGGCGTTCCGGCAGTCTCTCACGCGTGGCCGATAACGTGATTATTCATGCGCGGATGGCGGTAATCCGGCCGATCGGATCGGCCGGAAAGTGAGGTCGGGATTGGTCAGAAATCGGCTTGGTTCACAATTCGCGACGCTGATTTGGTAACGATGTTACAACATTGAACAATCGGCCGTCGGAATAGTTGAATTACGAGTTATTTCACGGCACCCACCATTTCCGGGACTGCGCCGGGGAATCCACACACACTCGGCTTGTCGCCGTTTCGCGGCTCGCCTCCGGTTTCGGTGACTGTAGCGCCCCGAGGTCTCGCTGGGGACACGAAGGGTGAGACGCCGCACAGCGAGGTATTTTCCGGGTAAAATATCTGCTGAGCTTCTCGCGTGTTCCCGCCCCCGCACATGCACCTTCGCCCGGTCGATCGCTCGGCCCGGATGTTGTGGCGCGCATGGCAGGTGCTCTCGTTGCACGGGGCATTCCGGATGCGCCCGGCCGCCGACACCTGGCGGCGGTCCGCGGTCAGTGGACTGATCGCACTCGGTGTTCCGGAGGCGTTACTGCTGGCCGCCGGACATCTGCCACTGGCGTTCTACACGTGCGCCGGCGGACTCTGCGCGCTCTACGGGCACGGCCTGCCCTATGCGGCGCGGGCTCGTGCCCTCGGGTGGGTGGTCTTCGGGATGACCGCGGGGGTGGGCATCGCGCTGACCACCGCGGCGCTGACCGAGTCCGCGGTGGTTCGGGTGCTGGTCCTGGCGCTGCTCGCGGGCCTGTGCAAGTTGATCTGCGATGCCTCCCGGATCGGCCCGCCCGGCAATGTCATCTTCACCTTCATCATTTCCGCCGCCGGATTCCTGCCGGTACGCCTGGTCGACGTACCGGCGCATCTCGAGCTCGTACTGTGCGGTGGCACCCTGGCGTGGGTGGTGTGCATGGCCCCCGCGCTGACGCGTCCGTACGCTCCCGAACGGTGCGCCGTCGCCCGCGCGCTGACCGCCACCGCTCGCCTGGCGCGGTTGCCGGCCGGCGATCCGGCCGCGGCCCGCGCCCGGTACGACGCCGCGGCGGCGAGCCATGCCGCCTGGCACACCGTCCGATCGGTTCGCTGTGATACCCCGCAGCGGGTCGCCGAGATCACCGCGCTGATCCGCCTCCTGGTTCGGGCCGAATCCCTGGCCGCCGCGGCGCAGCCCGACCCGTCGACGCCGGACCGGTCCGGATCGGCCACCGCTGCCGCGTCTTCCGAGCGCGCACTGCTGGTCGGCTCCGGTCATACCGACCCGCTCGATCGATCCGCCGAGGCCGATCGACTCATCGACTGGGCACGCCAACTGCGCCGGCGTGCTGCCGATCGTTCCGGCCGGACCTCGTCGAGGCTCGAGGTCGACTGCCTGGTCGCCGAACAGGACGAGATTCGCGGCATCGCGATGCAACGCGAGGCGGGGCGTGCGCCGAGCGGAATGCGCAGGGTGCTGAAGGCTTTCCGGCCGACCTCGCCCGGCTTCCCACTCGCGGTGCGTGTTTCGGTGGGTGCGGCTGCGGCCGGACTGCTGTCGGTCGCGCTGGGTGTGGATCGCCCGTACTGGGCGGTCATGACGGCCGCGGTGCTGATCGTCGCCAATACCGTGCTGTCCTGGCATCGCGCGGTGCAACGGCTGCTCGGCAACCTGATCGGGGTCGGGCTGTTCACCGTTCTGATCCCGCTGACCGCACAACCGGTTGCGCTGGTCGCCGTGGCACTGGTCTGTCAGCTCGTGGTCGAGGCGACGGTCTCCCGGAACTATTGGGTAGCGTCGGTATTCGTGACGCCGATGGCATTGGTGATGGTCGAGTTCGCCGGGACCCGGCCCGCCGGGCGGCTGGCTCTGGACCGTTGGCTCGATACCTGCGTGGGCGCGGCCGTGGCGGTGGTGATCTGTTTCGCCGTGCCCAACCGGCGCGCCTTCGATCGGGTGGCGTTGGCACTGCGCGAGCTCGACGCGGTGCTCGCCCGTGCCCGCGAGGCGATGAGTTCCGGGCGCGCGGATCATGACGTGCGCCGTCGGCTCGCGGCCGCGCTGGTGGAGGTGCGCGAGTCCGCCGACATCGCGGCGGGGGAGTGGTGGAGCACCGAGGTGCCCGAGGAGCGGATCGTCGCCTCCGAACGATCGGGACATCAAGTGCTGGCTCAACTTCCGGTCCGGCTGCCGGTGCTCGTCCGATGACCGAGGATGCGGTGGCGGGCGTGCTGCGCCAATGGGAGATCGTATATCCGGAGCTGAACTTCGGCCCGATCGCGGTGCTCGGTCGCCTCAACCGCTGCGCGGCACTTCTGCAACGGGTCGCCGATGCCCCACTGGGTACGGCGGAGTTGAGCCGCCCCGAATTCGACATCCTGACCGCGCTGCGCCGCATCGACGGTGAGGTGACGCCCGGTCGCCTGGCCCGGGAGACCTTCGCCTCACCGGCTGCGGTTACCAAACGGGTGCGCGGACTCGAGAAACGGGGCCTGGTCGACCGGCGCATCGATCAGCGCGATCGCCGGGTGGCCCACCTCGCGCTCACCGACACCGGTCGGGAGCTGATCGATCGCCTTTTCCCGCAACAGCTTTCCTACGAACATGCGCTGCTGTCCCGGCTGCCCGCAAGTGAACAGGGAGAGCTGGCGCGCATCCTCGGTGATCTGCTGCTCCTGCTCGAGGGGCAGCTGGGCAGTGTGGACTACTGAGCCGACCAGCCCGTGACCAGCCTGCGCTGGACACGGGGCGCCTGACTATCGATGGATGGATCTGTCCGGTCCCTGCTCCGCGATCCGGCAGGACTTGGAATACCGGGGGCGATCAGTGATTCGCCGCGAAGGACATAGCCTGGTCGAGCTGTGGGATATCCGCCGGAACCTGGGCTGCGGTAAGGGATTCCAGCGCCGCGTAGTAGGCGGCCTCGTATCCGGCGCCGAGTCCGTCCACCGAGAACCGCTCCACCACGTGACGTCGGCAGGCGACCGGATCGATGCGACCCACCTCGGCGATGGCGGCGGGCAACTCGGACGGGTCGTCGCAGATGATTCCGGTGACCCCGTTCTCGACGACTTCCTCCACCGCGCCGCCGCGCAGTGCCACGACCGGGGTGCCGCAGGCCATCGCCTCGATCATCACGATCCCGAACGGCTCCTCCCATCGGATCGGGAACAGCAGGCAGCGCGCCGAGGACAGCAGCAGCCGCTTGGCCACCGCATCGGCCTCACCGAATACGCAGTCGCGGTCGGTCAGCAGCGGGCGCACCGCGGAATTGAAATACTCCCGTTCGGGGGGTTCGTTCATCTTCGCCGCGAGTACCAGGGGAATATCGGCCGCGTGTGCGGCCTGCAGGGCCAGATCGGGGCCCTTGTAGGGGGCGTACCGACCCAGGAACAGGGCGAAATCCTGTTTTTCCAGCTGCAACGGCCATTCGCTCGGCCGCACCGCATTGTGCACCCGGCTCAACCAATTCAACCCGGGGGCAAGGGCCCGCTGCCGATCGCTGATCGCGATCAACTCCGCGGAGGTGCCCAGCGCCCGGTAGTAATCCTGTGGTTCACCGTCCACCGGGCCGTGCACGGTCACGACGGTGGGGATGCCCAGCGACGAATACATCGGCGCGTTCAAGGGCCCCGCGAAGGTGTGATCGTGCACGATATCAATGCGTTCGGTACGCGCCATTTCGGTGACGATGCGCCGGACCTTCAGCGCATGCAGTACCTCGGGAAAGGGATCGCCGAGACGCTCGGCCAGAATGTCGTCCCAGACCTTGACGAACCGCGCGCTGGTTCCCGATCGGCCCGCTCCGAGCAGCGTGACGTGATGTCCTCGGTCGGTCAATGCGTCCGTGAGCTGCGCTACCACCGCTTCGACGCCGCCGTAACCCGACGGTGGAACTTCGAAATACGGCGGTGCGACCATGACGATATTGAGCGGCGCGACGGACCGTCGGAATCCCACAATGCGTGAATCGGCATCGGACGGGATGGAACTCATGGTACTGCCTCCTCAACGTGTGAAGCTGCGACCAATCGGAACATCAGGTGGATATCGCGCTCACCTGGTGTTGGAGCTCTCGCTCCGGTAACGGGTGCGACCGCATTTCACCGGGCGCGACCCCAGGGTGAGACATACCCAGCATTCAGTCAGCTAATCATATGTCCGAAAATCTTACGGAAGTGCCCGAATTGCACCGGTAGAATGTGGCTCCTGCTCGCCGCTGGTAGATAAAGTGCGCATACTTAGACCTTCTTGTCCGTATATCGCATGACCAGTTCCGAAGGTTGAGCAAAGGCTTTCCTACTTCGGTCGCCCGACCGGAAAGCGGGGCGCCGAACCCGAGCTGGAGCCGTTACGAGACACGAGCCGGCACTACAGCCGTTTCACATCCGGTCACCCAATATCTTCTCATCCTTCGGTAAAGGGACGCAAGGGATCCTCAGGCGGACCGGCGCGATGATGCCGACGAGATGACCGCCGCGACCACGACATTGGCCGCCAAGGCGAACAGACCACCGTTGACGCCCCACAGCGGATCTCGCCCCGCGGCGTGCAGGGCGAGTACGACGACGGTGCCGACCAGCAGCCCCGTGGCCGCCCCGGCGGCGGTCAGACGTCGCCAATAGAGTCCGAACAACACCGCCGGCAGCAACTGCGCGATGCCCTCGTAGGACAGCACCGACAGATTCACCAGCAGTTTCGGATATCGCAGCGCACCGCCCAGGGCGATCGCGCCGGCGATCAGGCAGATCAGCCGCGACCATTCGCGTTGCCGGTCACCGGATCTGCTCGGTCCCGCGGCCGCGCTCCGGGCGGCGCCGGCCAGACCGCCGCCGAGAATCGTTCTGCCCCACAGTGTTCCGATCGACACCAGGAATACGCTCATCGGCACGATGGCCGACAGCGCACCCGCGATGCCGATGATCGCCACTGGAACGGGCGGCAGCGAATCGGTGACCAGCGTGAACAACGCAAGGTCCGGATCGGCCAGCTTCGGCGCGACGAACAGCGCGGCCGCGCCGATGAACATCGGGATCACCAGGAGCAGTTGATACCAGGGCAGCAGGATCGAATTGCGGCGCAGCGCGGTGGGACCGCTCGCCGACAGATATCCCGCGACGGTGGTGGGGAAGATGCAGATGGTTACGACGTTCAACACGATCGTCGAGACGAACCAGGCCGTGCCGAAGGTCCCGCCGCCGGCGCCCGGAAATGTGAGCCACTGTGGATGTTCGGTGACCAGCCGGTCCAGCAGATGTCCGGGCCCGCGGAAGTAGTGCCATGGCACGTAGACCGCCAGGAACACCACCGACAGCACGGCGAGCGCGTCCTTGAGCACGCTGACCCAGGCCGATCCGCGCAGTCCCGAGGCCAGGATGAACGCCTCGGCCACCGCGAACGACACGACGGCGGCCACCTTCAGGTCGATGGCTCCATAGGACATCGCGTGCACCACCACGCCCATCCCCTGAATCTGCAGTTGTACATAGGGAATCAGGAAGACCGTGCAGATCACCGCCACGACGACGCCCAGGGCTCGCGATCCGAACCGGAATTCGGCGATATCGGCGATCGACATCAGCCCGTGCCGGGCACAGTAGGTCCACAGCAGCGGCGCGACGAAGTAGGCGGCGACCAGGCCGGTGCTCAGGTAGGCGATCAGATAGAAGATCGGCACGCCGTATCGATACGACCAACCCGCCGCGCCCAGGAACGAGAAGCTCGTATAGGACTCGCCCGCCATCAGCAGCAGGACGAACAGCGTGCCGAGCCCGCGTCCGGACACCGACCACTCCGACATCGAGCGTTCCCGCCCGCGCCCGGACAGCACCCCGGTCGCGACGGCGATGACCATGGCGACGGCGAACAGCGAGACGGCCACCGCCGCGCGAGCACTCACTGCCGCACCGCGCCGCGATCCGGTTCCGGCGTGCGGCCCCCGAACTCGCTCATGCCTCCTCCGCCGGGGGCACGGGGCGGGATTGGTCGTCGGCGGGCACATATTCCGGTGTGCCCGCGCGGTATACCGGATCGAACCGGGCGACCAGGCCGACCAACGGTCCGGTCAGCACCGTTACGGCGAGGAGATAGACGACGAGGAAGGGGATCCCGGCGACCCGCGGCTCGATGCGGTTGGCCACGAAGGGGGCGAGGCAGTACAGCACGCCCGGCAGCGCCAGCAGCCACAGGATCTTGCCGCGTCCGCGCAGCGGGATGGGTTCGGGCGCGGTTGTGGACTCCGGCATGGTGTCGCCTCTCGGTACGGTCCGGCGATCGTCTCACCCACCTTGGCCGATGCCAGGCTCGCGCGCCAGCGGCCCGCACGTGTCCGCCGCGGCCGATGTTGCCGGCGAATCCGCCTCAGGACGCCCCGATCCGGACCGGAACCTCATGTTTGTATTGCGACATTCCGGCGAAAACTCCTCCCTCATAATGGCGTGGCGCCGGTTTTGCCGGACCGACGCCGGATAGTGTTGTGTCCGCACTGACCTGCCGGATATGGGCTGTTTGTCCTATTAGCTGGGAGGTCGCTGGAGACTTGTTCCGACACGATTCCGAGGCATATCAAGATCATCTGTATGAAGATCAAAATTGTTGCTACGCAACGTCGTTGAGTATGTGTAAGCTGACGGACAATCATGACCCACTACGAGGTGGGACGACCGGCGAGGCGGTGTCACAGTGAATGTCGACAGACTCCGGATACGCCGCGCGGCCTATGTTGCGACCGCGTTCGGTGTGCTGGCTCTGGTGGTAGCGGGTCCGCTTGACCGGTTGTTGCTGGGCACGTTCATCTGCGTCGGGCTCGGGTTGGGCTGGCTGAACGCTCAGCTCACCTGGAAGTTCATCACCCATCAGATTCGTTCGGAGACGCCCAGTAAGCAAGGGTTGCTGCTATCATCCGCGGTCCGGTTGTTCGGACTGACGGCACTGTCGATCCTGGTGGCCTACCTCGCCCGGCCGAACGGCATCGGAGTCTTCTTCGGCCTGGCCCTCTTCCAGGTCATCCTGGTTCTTCACACTGTCCTGCCCGAGTGGAAAGCGATGCGCCAGCTGTCATGACGATCCACGCTTCGTTGACCGGTATCCCGAGTTCGATCGCCCGGTCAGAACTCCCGCTTGCCGATTCCGGCGCCAAGATCAAAGTCGGCGAACACGCTGTAGCGCATTTCTGGGGCATGGACTTCAACGTCGACACCATCGTCTCGACGTCGGTCGCCGCGCTCATCGTGATCACGCTGGCCATCTTCCTGCGCGTCAAGCTGACATCCGGTGTACCCAACGGGGTTCAGCTGTTCTTCGAGACCATCACCGTGCAGATGCGCGATCAGGTGGAATCGGCCATCGGCCTGCGGGTCGCGCCGTTCGTCCTGCCGCTGGCGGTCACGCTGTTCACCTTCATCCTGCTGTCGAACTGGCTCTCGGTCCTGCCGGTCCAGTACGGCGAGGGTGAACTGGTGTCGCCGCCCGCCTCGGACGTCAACTTCGTCTATGCCCTGGCGCTGTTCGTATTCGTCTTCTACCAGGGCGCGGGTATCATGCGGCGCGGATTGGGCGGGCACTTCAAGGCGCTGCTGAAGGGCCACACCGGATGGGGTCCGATGGTGCTGATCAACATCATCGAAGAGATCGCCAAGCCGCTGTCGCTATCCCTGCGACTCTTCGGCAATATGTTCGCCGGCGGTGTGATGATCGCGGTGATCACGCTGTTCCCGGTGTGGATCAGCTGGGGCCCGAACGCAATCTGGAAAATGTTCGATCTGTTCGTCGGAGCGATTCAGGCGTTCATTTTCTCGCTGCTGACCGTACTCTACTTCAGCCAGTCGATGGCGTTGGAGCATGAAGACCACTGATCGGCGCCGCCGGTCGGAGTAACTGTTCGAGAACAGGAAGTGAAAATGGCAGATCCAGCAACCGCTCAGATCGTCCAGGGTGCCCTCATCGGTGGCGGCATCATCATGGCCGGTGGCGCCATCGGCGCCGGCATCGGTGACGGCCTGGCGGGTTCCGCGCTGATCAACGGTGTGACCCGGCAGCCCGAGGCCGAGGGCCGGTTGCGCGGTAACTTCTTCCTGACCGTTGGTCTGGTCGAGGCCGCGTACTTCATCAACCTCGCTTTCATGGCGTTGTTCGTATTCGCCACTCCCGGTAAGTAATACGTGATGTCTCCGCGAACCGATGTGGAGGCCGCTGGGAACTTCCTCATTCCCAACGGCACCTTCTTCGCCGAGCTGCTGATCTTCCTGATCGTGCTCGGAGTCATCTGGTTCTTCGTCGTTCCGCCGATCCGCAAGGTCCTGACGGAGCGTGAGGAGCGGGTCGATCAGACCTCGGCGAACAACAAAGAGGCCAAGGAAACGTTCGCCGAGGCACAGGCCAGATATGAGTCCGCGCTCGAGAAGGCACGCGCCGAGGCCGCCGATATCCGCAACGAGGCACGGGCCGAAGGACGGGCCATCCTCGAACAGTTGCGTGGCGAAGCGCAGCAGGAGGCGGACAACATCGTCGCGGAGTCCGCGGCGCAACTGCGAGCCGAGGCCGACCAGGTCGCCGCGGAACTGCGTGATGCGGTCGAGCCGCTGTCGCAGTCCCTGGCCGAACGTGTGGTCGGTCGCGACGGAGGGCACGCCGGCACAAGCTCCGGCCAGCGAAGAGGACGGGCTACTTCATGATCAATACGAGCGGTGTGCTCGCTGAGGGCCCCTATCACATCTCGTTCGACTGGCCCGTCTTCTTCAGTCAGCTGTTCGGCTTCGTGGTGATCATCTTCGTCTTCGTGAAGTGGATCCTGCCGCCGCTGCGACGGATGATGGCCAGGAGTCAGGACACCATCGCGCGCCAGCTCGAGGAGAGCAGCAAGGCGGCGGCCCGGCTCGAGGAGGCCAAGCGGTCCTACGACAACGCTCTGGCGGAGGCGCAGGTCGAACTCGAGCGGATGCGCAGCGATGCCCGTGCCGATGCCGACCACATCATCGCGCAGATGCGCGAGGCGGCGACCGCGGAGGTCGAGCGGGTGCGCAAACAGGGTCGCGACCAGGTCTCCCAGCTGCATCGTCAGCTTGTGCGTGATCTGCAGGCCGAACTCGTCACCAATATGCTCGACCGCACCGAAGAGCGGGTGCGTCAGCAGGTGGCGACCCTGCAGGCCAAGGCCGACAGCGTGGAGAACTTCCTGGAAGATCTCGAGGTGATGGCCAATGCGCACGCCTCACCGGCGGTCAAGCGCCGCGCTCAGTCCCGCTGGAACTGATACGCGGGAGTGATCGGTCACCGCACACACGACTGATCCACAGTGGGGCAGCCCGATTCGCGGCTGGGTCTGCTCCGACACAACAGAATCTCTCCATCGCGCAGCGGGCCCGGAACTACGGGCCCGCTGCGCTGTTCCGCCCTTTCCGCGACTTCGGCGTGCCGTCCGTGCGGATGCCGTGTTTCGGACCGGCGGTCGGGTAGCTGATCACCGCCGGGGCGTGCCCCCGGGGTGTTACCCATGTGCTGGCCAAATCAGTTGTCCCGCATCGAAATCGATCATTGATGCGTCAGCGGTCGAGCACGGCTCGAGTAGAGTCGGGATGCAATGTCAGCACGGTGATCTCACTGGGGGCGAACAGGCGCAGCTGCGGGCCCCAAAATCCGGTGCCGCGGCTGGTGTAGAGGCGGGTGTGCTCGCCGTGCAGGCTCAACCCGGCGACCACCGGTTGTTCGAGCCTGACCAGATAGTGGAACGGCCAGATCTGGCCGCCGTGCGTATGTCCGGAGATCTGCAGAGCCACACTGGCTTTCACGGCATCGGCCACCTGCCTGGGCTGATGGGCGAGCAGGACGACCGGCAGCCGCGGATCGGCCCCGGCGAGGGCAGCGGGCAGGTCCGGTCCGTGTCCGGCCAGGCCGGTACCGGTGGGATCGTCGATACCCGCCATGACCAGACTGTCGCCGCCGTGGGTGATGATCTCGTGCTGATTACGCAACGGCTGCCAGCCGAGCGAGGCCATATGGTCGAGCCAACCCGGTGCGTCGCCGAAATATTCGTGATTGCCGGTGATGTAGAACCGGCCCAGCCGCGCATCGACCTTGCCCAGCGTGTCGACCTGCGGATGCCGCTTCGCCACCGAGCCGTCCGCCAGATCGCCCGCGTGACAGGCGATATCGGGTTGCAGCGCGTTGACGACCTCGACCACGCGCTCCGACCAGCGCAGCCGGTTCAGCGCCGCATAATGGGTATCGGTGAGCACCACCAGCCGCAGTCCGTCCAGACCCGGCCCGAGCCCGTGGATCGGCACATCGACCTCGCGCACCCGCGGCACCCGCCGTGCCTCGCGGATACTCCACGCCACCAGTACCGCCGACACCGCGAGCACACCCACCGCGACGATCCGCGAACGCGCCGGATCGTGCACCCCGCCCAGGGCGAGCGCCAGCCCGGCGACATTTCCGATCACCGACCAGGTGAAGAAGATCCACATCACCCCGAGCAGGGTGTCGCCCACGATCGACCCGAAATCGGATGCCGCGGGGCCGTGCCCGAGGTACATCCCCGCGGGCAGAGCGAGATAACCGAGCAGGAATACCGCCGTGCCGACCCAGAACGCGGCACCGGTCGTGACCGCCCCGATCACCGTCCACCACGGCAGTGCAAACAGGATCGCGGGAATCCCCAGAAACAGGATCAGGCGCGGAATGTATTTCACCAGGGTCGTCCTCGTCCGTGTGAGCGCAGGGCACCACACCCGGCCCAACCGACCATACCCGGAACGAACGCCCCTTTTCGCGGGTGGAGATTCCGGTGGGTTCGACGAGCAGTTGTCTCCGGCGGCGGGGCTGGGCGCGGGAGGTGAAATCGGTTTCCCGCTGGCGGAAGTAGTCATAGGGTCGCGGTATGACATCGGATCCTGTTGCCGACCTCGGGCGGGCCTTCGAGGCGGTGGGTGAGCTGATCGCGCGAATCGGGCCGGAGCAGTGGAATGCGCCGACGCCCTGTACCCAATGGACCGTGCGAGATGTGGTCGGGCATCTGGTCGGGTTGAACCTCGTGTTCACAGCATTGCTGCAGGGTGGTGCGATGCCGGACCACCATGATGATCATCTGGGCGCGGATCCGCTCGGGGCCTACCGGGCCTCCGCCGCGGCGGTGATGGCGGCGTTCGCCACCCCGGGCGTGCTGGACATGACTTTCTCCGGTCCGCTGGGCGATGCCACCGGTGCCGGGCGGTTGCGAATCCGGATGGCGGATCTGCTGACGCACGGCTGGGATCTGGCGCGCGCCACCGGTATTCGGGCCGATCTGCCCGAGGATCTGGTCGAGGAGTCGCTGGCGTACATCAGGCGACAGATGGCCGAGCATTCACGCGCCGGGCGTTTCGATGACGAACAGCCCGTCGCCGAGGACGCTCCTGTCCTCGACAAACTCGCCGCGTTCACCGGCCGCGTCGTCTGAGATTCTCGGTATCGGGGGCGGACCGGGCGCGTCCTGTCGCATGCTGGATGAAGAACCTGTACCTGTAGATGAGGTTCGCTCAGGGGTGGCTTTCTGCGAGGAGTACCGATGCCGACACGGTGGTTTCGCTGGCTCGTTTCGATTATGGGGATCGTCCTCGTGGGCGGACTCGTCGCGGGTCCTGCCCATGCGCAGAATCCGCTCGACCGGTTCTACCAGCAGCGGCTGGATTGGCAGCCTTGTCACGACGATGAACTCGACGCCGCAGGTGCGGAGTGCGCGAGGGTTCTGGTCCCGCTGAATTACAGCCACCCCGACGGGCGGACGCTCCACATCGCGATCTCCCGGATCGCGGCGACCGATCCGGAGCGCCGGCGCGGGGTGCTGCTGTCCAATCCCGGCGGCCCCGGCGGCCCGGGCCTACGCACCATGACGGGTGTGCGCAAGGTGATGAGCGCGGATGTGCGGGCACAATACGACCTGATCGGAATGGACCCGCGCGGTATCGGGCGATCGGATCCGGTGAACTGCGCGATACCACTGCCGACCATGCTGTTCTCGGCCGGATTCGATGTGTTCGGCTATGCCCGCGACACCGTGCTGGCCGGCGCGCTGGCCGCGTCCTGCCTGGCCGGGGACATCGACAAACTCCGCAACATCACCACGCGGAATACCGCCCGCGATATGGACGTCATCCGGGGTGCGCTCGGCGTCGGCAAGATCAGCTACTACGGCGCTTCCTACGGCACCTACCTGGGTGCGGTGTATACCCAGATGTTCCCGGCGGCCAGCGACCGGATCGTGTTGGACAGCGCCGTGGATCCCGACCGCTACTGGGTCGGATTGTTCCAGGACATGGGCCCGATCAACGAGTACGCGCTGGACGACTGGGCGGCGTGGGCCGCGCGGCACGACGATCGGTACCATCTCGGCGCGACACCGCGGCAGGTACGCGCATTCGTGGAGAACGTGATCCGGCGTGCGGCAAAGCATCCGGTGGTCAGCATCGGCTCCGGTTATCTGATCGACGAGCACACCGTGCCGGTGATGCTGCTCGCGCTGCTGTCCAACCCCAAGATGAACGCGAATCTGGCCGACGTCGTGCGGATGTTGTCGGACGGCGTCGACGGAAAACCGCTGGACGTGGCGAAACTCAAAGCCAAGATCAGCGCCGCGGTCCCGCTCGAGGCGTCCGGAATGGCCGCGGTGATGTGCGACGATCGGGCCGCACCCCGGGACCCGGCCTGGTACTACCGCAATATCGAGGCCGCTCGGTTAACCCAGCCGGTATTCGGCGCGTTCGCCAACAACATCACTGCGTGCGCATACTGGCCCGGCCCACTGGAAGCCCCGACCCGGGTGCGCAACGCGGTGCCCGCGCTGATTCTGGCCGTGGTCCACGACACCCGCACCGCCTATTCGGAAGGTCTTGCGCTGCATCGTGATCTGTCGGCCTCGCGTCTGATCACCCTGGCCGACACCAGGATTCACGGTTCCTTCCGGGTCGGTCTGAGCCCCTGCCTGAACGACCGCGTCAACACCTACCTCGCCACCGGAGCCCTCCCTGTCGGCGACGTCACCTGCGAACCCGATCCGGAGTACTTCCCGATGTAATCGCGGCGGGCCATGACGGGCCCGCTGGACCGCGAGTCCCCACCGTGGTCGCGAAAGTTCAGCGTCGCGCTGCGGCCGTCGGGATGCGGTCATCCGGTGATCCAACCGATCGCCGCGGCCGCTGAGACCGCGGTGCTGCCGGTATGTGAGATCGCGGGCCGCGCGTGGGCGAGTCCTGGCACCGGAGCTCGCGATGTATCGCCATGGGCATGGCCGTGCGGGCATCATGGGTGCGAGGCAGTCGCGCGGACTAGGAACGAATTGGCGTGAGAGAGAAGAACGATCGCTGGCGGGAGGCGCCGGGCGGATCGGGTGAGGACTTCGACTCGGCTGGTCCGGTGCCAGGGGGAACGGTGGCAGAGCGTACCGGGAAGAGTGGGCGGCACGCGTGGGAAGAGTCCGGCCCGGTAACCCGGCCGGGGGATCAGCGCGAGTCTGGCGGGAAGGATGCCACGGGAAAAGGTGATTCGAATCCATCTGGGGGACAGGAAGGTTCAGATGCCCGTCTCGGGGGTGGCGCCCCGCCGGGCGAGGGACGTCGAGAGGCTGCCGTATCCGGCCCTGGCGGGGTGATGCCTGCGGGGCGGGCGGGCAGTACGGGGCCGCTGGGTGGCAGGGCAGTTATGCGTTCGCGGGAGTGCGGCAACCAGGCGATCAGGAGCCGGTAGCCGAATCGCGCTCGGGTGCAGGGCAGTTCGAGGATCAGATAGCGACCGAGCGGGCGCTGCCCGGTGTTCGGGGATCCGGGGAATCACGCGAGCGGGCTGTGCCGCAGTCGAATTCCGGAGCGGTGAGCCGGCGCGGGAATCGGATCGGGATCGCCGTCGTGATCGGCGTGGTATCGGCGGTGGCGGTGGCTGTCGCGATCACGGTGTCGACCCGGTCGCCGGATCAGGCGGCATCTCCCGCATCGAGTGCACCGTCCTCGCAGGTCGTGCAGACCGCCAGTGCAGACGCCACGACGACCGAGGCCGTCGTCCGCGGATATCAGGGAGTTGCGGTGCCGTTCTTCGGGATCGGCTACGACGTGCCGACCGGGTGGGTCATCGAACCCGCGCGCACCACCTGGACGATCGGCGGCTTCACGGGGCGCGGTCAGGCAGACGAAGGTGCGCACTACTGCCCGGGGTCCGGGTTCCGGGCGGTGGCCACCCTCACCGATTCCGGACAGGGCGATCCGGCCCAGGCGGCGACGGCGGTCGGCACCACCGCGGCGCAGACCAGTTACGACGGTTCGGGTGGTGGAAACGCGTCACCGGCCGTCGCGCTGACCACCCGCAGCGGAATCACCGGGCAGTACGTGGAGACGTCGGGGAACTGGATGCCCGGCCGACCGGGTTGCAGCACAACGAAATTCTCGGTGTACACTTTCGCCTTCCTCGGCCGGTCGGGTGCGGTACTGGTCCTGGCCATCCTCGCGGACCGGGGCACGGCGGGGGAGCTGACTCCCGTCCAGGCACGCGAAATCCTCACCAGCGTGCGCGAACTACGCTGACCGGGTTCACAGGCCGAGCCCTCGGGCCAATGTGGGCCAGGATTGCCTCAGCGCGTCCTGCCAGTAGCCCCAGGAATGCGTGCCGGTGGCGGTGTAGTCGACCGCGACCGGGATGCCGAGCTGGTTCAGGCGATTCTGCAGATTGTGCGTGCAGGCATTGGTTCCCGCCTCGAGCAGGCCGCCGACCAGGAGCTGATTCGCCAGCGACGCCGGACCGGGATGCAATAGGAATGGGCTGTTCAGGGTGTCGTATGGGCCGGGTAGACCGCTGCCCGAGGACAGGAACAGGTTGATCCCGCGCAAGCGGTCGGCATGGACGAACGGATCGTTCGCCGCCCATAGCGGACTCGAATCCGGGCCCCACATATTGGCGGGATCGCCGTCGCCCCAGACCGATACGGCCGTCTTCACCACCTCACGTCCGAGTGGGTCGCTGGTCTGCGCGCAGCCGCTGTAGGAGGCGACGCTGCGGTAGAGGCCGGGCTGAGCGATGGCCAGGGCGAGCACCGAGGTGCCCGCCATCGACAGACCCGCGATCGCGTGAACGCCGTCGGTGCCCAGTGCCGCGTCGATCAGCGGTGGCAGCTCCCGGGTGAAGAAGGTCGTCCATTTGTTGCGGCCCAGTACGGGATCGTCCTTCAGCCAATCCGTGTAATAGCTCCACGCGCCGCCGATCGGCTCGATGACGTTGACGTTCTTATCGGCTAGATAGGGCAGCGCGTCGGTATTGCGCTGCCAGGTCGCCGCATCCTCGCCGCCGCCCGCACCATTGAGCAGATACAGCACCGGCCGGGGAGCCGAGGTATCGCGGGGGCGCTGCACCTCGACGGTGATGTCCTGATTCATCGCCGCCGAATGCACGCGCAGAGTCAGGTGGCGGGTGTCGCGAATGTAGTACGCGCTGATCTTCGACCCGTCGGCCGCGGTCGGGGAGGCCAGCAGATGTTTGCCGGCGATGATCGGATCGGCCGAGCCGGCCCCCGCACCCGAGGCTGCCGACAGTGTGGTGAGAACAGCGGTGGCCGCGGCCGCCGTGACGGTGCGGATCCTCGATCGGCGACGCAACGTGAAACCCCTGGGTGCTCAGCGTGATTCGGGTGATGTCGTAGAAGATATCGTCCGACGCGGGTACGGCATTACCGAATCGTCGCCGGAGGCTCGCACAGGCGGTAACGGCGGCGTGTGGATATCTCTGCGAAAACGACTGAGCCCCGGCGAATTCGCCGGGGCTCAGCTGTGGAAATCCCGGATCAGAACAGGCCCGCGAGCGAGGAGTCGCGGGACTGCAGGTCGGAGTTGCCGGTGTGCACGAGCTGAGCCGCACCCTGCAGGGTGGTGTTCAGCTGCATGATGTTCTGGTTCCACTGGGACTGCAGCTGCGCGAACGCGTCGTTCGCGTCACCCTGCCAGTGGTTGGTGACGAAGTCGGTGACCTGCTTGTGGAAATCCTCCAGGTCGGACATCAGGTTGCGGGCGCGGCTGATGAACGCGTCGGCACCTGCGGCGACATCGCCGAAGTTAGCGGAAATCCGCGAGGGATCGTTGGCGGCCATGAATTGCTCCTTATGAACGTGGTGATCAGGAAGCCCGAACGTGAAGAGCCGGGCGGGATCAGATGGCGGGCAGATCCAGGCTGGAGTTCTGCTTGGCGATCTGCTGCTGGAATTCCTCGTCCTGCTTGGAGTAGTTGTCGGCGGCCTTCATCAGGCTGTCGACCGTGTTCGACAGTTTGTTGTTCATCGCCTGCGCCTGCTCGTAGTAGCGCTCCATGAACTGATCGAAGGCGGAACGAGCCTGACCGCTCCAGCTGGCGGTGGTCTGTTCCTGATCCGCCTTGGTGGATTGGATGTGGGTGATCAGTTTCTGATGCTGGTCCTCCATGTTCTTGGAGAACGTGTTCATCTGATCGACATTGGCTTCGAGCTTGCCAGCCACGGTGTGCTCCTCTCGGGTCAACGATCTTTCGGCCGTTCGTCTGCCGTGATCGGTATGTCTGGTTGGACGTGTACGACGTCCGTTCGGTTCCACCTACTTCTGCCCAAGTATGAAGGGCACCCCCCAGGCGATGAAGCCGATCTGGTGTGCTCACGTAACGCGAGATGCCACGATGTGGACGCCATCCCACCCGTGCCGTCGGAGCAACCGGCTCTGGTACCAGGGGCAGTCGAGGCCGCCGAGGCCTCGAATCCGAACCCTCCTTCCCCTTGAAGTCCGGCCGGGACGGCCGGAAGTGCGAACCCCGCCATGCCGAAGGGACTCGATCGCCTACAGGTAATTGGACGCAGCATGCGCTGTTTCGGTTCCATCGATCGTCGAACGAATTCTTCCGATCGAATTGTGCGCGACGGGAATCGGCCGCCGAGACACCCCCTGCGGCAGGCATCGCACGATGACAGCGTATGTCCTCCTTCCCCCGAGGTGCCGCTGTACCCAGCTGACGGGCATGACTGCCGCTTTACCCTACCAATCGCGAGGCACGGGGGCCACAGGTGCCGACCCGCTCGCCGTCCGTGGGACGACCGGCCGCCGCACCGTAGGGTAGGTTCGGCACGTCGTCACCGGAGAGTTGGTCGGGTAGCTGAAGTGTCCACGATGCGTTTCCATGTCGTCAATCTGCCGCATACGCAGACCACTCGGGCATATTCGCCGTGTGCCTACACCCAGAAGGTGCGCCGGTTCTGCGACATGATGTCCGGGCTCGGACACGAGGTGTTTCTCTACGCCTCGGAGGAGAACGAGGCGGCCTGCACCGAACTGATCACCATCGTGACCAAGGACGAACAGCGCGAATGGTTCGATCACAACGACTTTTTCGACGGCCCGATCAACATCACCTGGGGTAAGAACGACAAACACTGGGTCATCACCAACGGCCGGGCCGTCGCGGCCATCGCCGAACGGGCGAAGCCCCGGGATTTCCTGTGCATCATCGGCGGCACCTGTCAGGAGGCGATCGGCGCCGCGCTGTCGGACCTGATGGCGGTGGAATTCGGAATCGGCTACAGCGGTGTGTTCGCGAAATACCGTGTGTTCGAAAGTTATGCGTGGATGCACGCTGTACACGGCGCACATACGACGCTGCCCGGAATCATGAGCGATCGCGGGCGATTCTTCGATCAGGTGATCCCCAATTACTTCGACGTGCCGGACTTTCCGTTCTCCGCGGAGAAGGACGACTACTACCTGTTCATCGGTCGGCTGATCGAGGCCAAGGGCTATCAGATCGCCGTGGACACCTGCCGCGCCCTCGGGCGTGAACTCGTGATCGCCGGCGCCGGAACACCACCGGACTTCGGCGAATACGTCGGCGTCGTGGACGTGGCCCGGCGCGGTGAGCTGATGAGCCGGGCCCGAGCGGTTTTCGTGCCCTCGCTGTATCTGGAGCCGTTCGGCGGGGTACATGTGGAGGCGATGTTGTGCGGGACTCCGGTCATCACCACCGACTGGGGTGCGTTCAGCGAGACCGTACAACAGGGCGTCACCGGATTCCGGTGCCGCTCCCTGCGCCAATTCTGTGATGCCGCGGACGCGGTCGACGAGCTGGATTACCAGGCGATCCGCGATTACGCCGTCGGCCGGTTCTCCACGGATGTGGTTGCGGCGCAGTACGAGGACTACTTCCGCCGCCTGGAAACCCTGTGGGGCGACGGCTTTTACACGTTGTGATTCGCGTGCCGGGGTCGGCGTCTCACTGAATGTGCTTGCTCAGCACCGGAACCAGCTTGCTCAACTCGGTCTTCTCCGAATCGGCTCCCCAGTTGCGCATGGCCGACACCGCGGTCGGATCGTCCAGCGGGATCACCGTGGCGTTGGACGCGCTGATCTCGTACGGCAGCCCCAGCAGACCTCCGCCCCCGGCGGCCTTGTCGCTGCGTACGGCGATGATGTAGCTGCCATCGGCGGTGTTGAGGGAGTCGTAGTCGCTCATCGGCTTCGGTGAGGTCTCGTTGCCGTGCTCGACGTAGCTGAGGTTGTAGACGAAGCCGAGCCCCTGCAGGAATTGGGTCTGCGGGGTGCCGCCGAGGTATATCGCGACCTTGTTGCCGTCGGAGATGTCCACCATGGTGATCGACTTCCCGGCGAAGGCCGGATTCTGCCGCTTGGCCTCGGCCACCGAGCCCGGTGCGGCCGCGGCGCTGGTCGTGGTGCTGGGACCGGCCGGTTGGTTGTCCTGGGTCACCCAGATCCCGATTCCCGCGGCGACCGCCACCACGACCACACCGACGACCGTCGGGATCAGCCACCTGCGACGACCGGGCGGCTTGGCCAGCAGTACGGACAGATCCCGTTCTCCTGGAACGGGATTTGCCATCCGGGCGTCGGTATTGCCCTGTGCGGCATAGGAACCCGAGATATTCGTACGCGGGTCGGTGGCGGGCCGACCGGGCACCTGGATCGGATACGTCGGCGAGGTGGAGGTGCGCACCGGGTTGTAACCGGGGACCAGGGCGCTGGTGGCCGCGTCGGTGAACTCCCGGCAGGTGTTGAACCGCTCGGCGGGATTCTTCGCCAGCACCCGGGCGAAGACCTGATCGATGACCGGGGGCAGTCCGGGGTTCAGGGCGGTTGCCCGCGGCGGCGGTTCGTACAGATGGCCCATCATGACCATCGCCGGTTGCATTGCGGGATAAGGGTTCTGGCCGGTCAGCAGCTTGTAGAAGGCGCAACCGAGACTGTAGATGTCGGCGCGGTGATCCACCGGATCGCCCTGCAACTGCTCCGGCGGGGCGTATGCGATCGTGGCCACGAAACTGCCGGTCTGGGTCAGCTCGCCCGGATCCTCGGTGGACTTGGCGACACCGAAATCGGTGAGCAGTACCCGTTCCTCGTCGTCGCCGTCGCCGGCGGACAGCAGGAAGTTGGCCGGTTTGACGTCGCGGTGCAGCAGGCCGCGGCGGTGCGCGTAGTCCAGGCCGCGCCCGACCTCGGTGACGATGCGCAGCGCCCGCAGCGGCGTCATGGCATGCCGGTCGCGGGACAGTTCGGCCGAGGCGTCGGTGCCCTGGACGTACTGCATCGCGATCCAGAGCTGCCCGTCCTCCTCGCCGCGGTTGTACACCGAGACGATATTCGGATGATCAAGTCCCGCGGCAAGATTGGCCTCGCGTTCGAACCGGCCGCGGAATTCGGCATTGGCCGACAGTTCGGTGCCGAGCACCTTGATCGCGTCCATGCGCGGCAGACTCGGATGTTTGCCCAGATAAACCGTGCCCATACCGCCAGCGCCGAGCACCCGCTCGATCCGATACCCACCGACGATGGTGCCGGGACTCATCGCCATCTGTCACAAACTCCTGGTCGATCGGGGTGAGAGGGTGCCGGTTCCGGTCGGATCGTGCTCTGGCGGAGCATACCGGCCCCGCCGGAGCACGGTCGAGCTACGGTTCCCATTGACTGTTGGCCAGCAGTGCGTATTGCGCGGCGGCACGTTGATGCGCATCGATCAGCTGATCGGATTCGACGTAGCCGACGTAATTGCGGTACGCGACCATACAGGTGAAGCGTTTGCGATCGGTGAAGATATCGGTCTTCGTATCGTTTTCCACGCAGGCCGAATCGGAGATCTTCGGCACCGCGGCGGCGGCCGATCGATGCGGTTGCGGGGTGAGCTGGTCGTGCACGGCCTTGTCCGCCGACGCGTCGTCCTTGGTGCGGACCACCAGTGCGGCATCGCTTCTGGCGAATTTGACCGCGTTCATCGCGGTGAAGGTCTGCTTCGCCTGCGCCCGGTAAGTCATGTAGTGCATGACGCCGCGCGGGCCGTAGACGGCGTTCTCGTCCTTGAATCCGATGGTGGTGCTCTTGTCCGGATTCAACGCCCGGCTGATCATGTACTCCGGGTCCCAGTCCAATCGCACGGTGTCCTCGTCCGAGATCGGCCGCAGTTGATCCAGGACCGGGAATTCCGTGTCGTAGGTCTTCTGGACGAGGGTGGTGAGATTCTGCTGATCGGTTGTGGGCGTGAAGGCCACCACCGCCGCCACATAGGAGCCGTGCGCCAGGAACGATCGGACGACGCCGCTGCCGGGTCGCCAATTCGCGTGTGCGCCGGGGTAGTTGGCGATCGGGAGTGGCTGATTCCTGGTGACGCCGATATCGGCGTTGGAGAAGTCCGTGGCCGCACGCCCGGCGGTATCGGCATCGGGGAACTGCATCACCAGCAGATCGATGGCGGTGGCTTTCTTCGACGACTCGGAAGGCCAGTCGGTGAGATTCAGGAAGGAGTCGGTATCCGATCCCACGGATTCGAAGCCGAAATACATGTTGTCGCGCTTGGCGACCGCGGTCATGGCGGGGCTGTTGCCGAGTGAGTCGGCGATCACGCCGCTGGTGAAGGATACGGAGTTCAGACCCCTGCTCAGATGGGGGTCGATATCGTAGGCATCGACCACGTACTCGCCCAGACGCAGACCACCGACCTGCAGGCCGTGCAGCAGACCCGGCGTGGCGTCCAAGTGGAAGTCGATAGGTTCGACCGGGTAGGGGCCGATATCCAGGGTGCGGACATCGATTTCGGCCGGTAGGGCGATACCGTGGTCCGTCCCGCAGGAACTCAGTGCGACGACGGCCGCGATACTGCCGAGGATGGCGGTGCAGGTGCGGGCGAGGGATGTCGTGATCATTTCGCCCTCACCAGGATCGCGTACTGCGCCGAAATACGTTGCTGCGCATCGAGAAGTTGTTCGCCCCACGATTGCGCGGCATATCGTCCGTAGGCGACCGAGCAGTAGAAGTGCACCGCTGCGAGCACGGGACCGTGGTATTGGCGGCATTTGGCGATCGGAAGATTCCGCGGCGGCGCTGCGGATTTGAAGTGCTTGGCCGGATCGCCCAGTTGATCGCGGACCTCCTTCGCGCCCTTCGCGTCTCGGGCTCGATAGAGGTTGTTGCCGTATTCGGCATACAGATCCACGCCGGCCTTCTGGAAGACCTTCTGATCCGCGACCGGATCGGTGGTCCAGCCCAGGGCGGCATGCGCGTGGAAGACGACGGGCGGATTCAGCCATTCACCCGTCGCCGCCTTCGGCCGGACCATCGTGCGGCCGAGCATGCCTTCGATATCGATCGGCTTGTCGGCGAGTTCGTTCGCCGGGGTCGGCGTGTATTTCGAGACGGCCGGGACGATCGTGTCCAGGCTCTTGGTCACCATGGCGACCAGCGCGGGCAGATCGGTGTGATGGAACCAGATCTTCGTGTGGTCGTAGTCGGAGGTGAATACGACCAGCTTCCCGGTGGCGTACCAACTGTCGATCGACTGGTCGCCGGGCTCCCAGTGTGCGTGTGCGGCAGGATATTTCGGGATCGGTACCGGCTGATTATCCGGTTTGGCGACGAAATCCCGGTGTTCGAGCGCGGTGGCCGCGTCGGCGGCCTGCTTCTCGTCGGGGAAGAGCAATACCGCGTTGAGCAGTTCGATACCGTCGTTGTCGCGGCTGTCGATCCCGTAACTGATATATCCGCTGATGAAATTGGGGGCATCCTCGGCGAAGTGGTCGAAGTCGCCGAAATTGTGCAGCTGGGTATTCTTCGGATCCTCGAAGACGAGGCTGCCGGAATTGCCGCCGTAGGTCAGGCTCGGATCGATATCCATGGCCAGCGGTACGACGTCGCCGAGACGTTCGGCCTCGAAATCGCGGGCCTGAAAGGCGTTCTTGGGCTTGCCCATATCGTGCGGAGTCGCATCGTAGGGGCCGAAATCCAGTGTGGCGAGGTCGATCACGGGGTCCTGCGGTGCGGCGTCGTGTCCGGAGCCGCAACCAGCGGCGCAGGCCGTGACCAGCAGCATCGCCGCCACGAACACCTTCGACCTGCGCATAGTTCCCCTCCCGTGGGACCGGCCGTCGCGCGATCCGCTAGGCCACGGCCCGCCGGTAGTGTACACACGGGGGCGCCTGCCACTGCCAGTGATTTGCCGCCGTGCGCGAACCGGCTCACATACTGTTCGCCAGCAGTGCGTATGCCGCCGAGGCCTTCTCTTTCATATCGGATTGGTCATTGCTGATGACCACCTCGACGTATCGCCCGTGCGGAATGTAGCAGCGGAATTTGGCCGAATTCGAGTGCACGGCGGAACTGCCGAGCTGCAGGCATTTCGCGCCGGGGAGTTTGTCCGGTGCGTCGGTCGGGCTGTAGGCCGATCCGGAGGCCGAGACCAGGCCGGTGATGAGCCGGGCGCCCGCCGCCGCGTCCCGCACCCGCAGCACCGTGCTCGTATCGGCGATGGCGACGGCGTCCAGACCGGTATCGGCGACCAGACGCTGCCTGGTGGTCTCGTCCTCGGCGATGTTCACGAAATCGTTGGGGCCGTAACTGGCGAAGCGGTCCCGATCGGGGGTGTGCTTATCGCGGTCGCGCACCACGGCGCGGGCGAGCAAACCGTCCGGATCGACCGGCAGGCTGGACAACAGGTCCTTCGGGGTGGCCTCGAATTCGTCGAGTGCCGGGACCTGTGCGTCGAGCGCCTTCTGCACCCACGCCTCCAGATCGTCCTGCTCGGGCCGGGGACGCTGGATGAACAGCGAGATCACGAAGTTCCCGTGCGCCAGGAACGCGCCGACGTTGGAGATGCCGGGACGCCAATGCACCAGCGCATCAGGGTATTTCGACAGCGACAGCTTCTTGTTGATGTCCGGGGCGACGCCGAAGTCGGCGTCCTCGAGTTCCCGCGCGGTGCGCTCGGCGGTGGCCGTATCCGCGAAACGCATCACGAAATCGGTGACCGAGGTGGTGTCGGAGGTGGAGATGGAGGTGCCGGGCTCATCGGGCCTGTCCGCCCCCGAGGCGGTGTAGCCGGTGAGCAGACCCTCCCTGTCCAGGATCGGCTTGGACACCGCGGCGAGCAGGCGGGTGGTGGCCTCGGTGTTGTTCAGCACGATGTGGCCGCCCTGCCCGATCTTCAGGGACGGATCGATCGCTACCGCGGGCACCACCGCCCGGGACATCCGCATACCCTCCACCACCGCGCCCTGGTCGTCGGCGGTCTGGCGGTAGGCGTGTTTGTCGACCGCGTAACTACCGACATCGAGTGTGCGCACATCGATCTCGCCCGCTACCGGGGTGCCCTTCACCCCGCACCCGGCCAACACCGCGACCGCGGCTGCCGCGGCGAATGCGATCCCTGCGCGACGTGTTGCCTGAACCATCGGCCAGCCCCCGTATCTCCAGCAATCTGCTCACAAATTACCGGACCGCCGGTGCTCGCGGGAACAGTCCGCGCGCCGCGATGATGCGGATGCGAGACCGCGAGAACCGGTCCGGGGATCGATGCGCATCCGTTGCTCTAACCTGGTGCGTGTGGTGACGACCGCATACCTGGTCCGCGGAGGCCGATTGCGTTGAGGGATCGGCAAGTCGAGGTTGTCCCGGGCAACCATGTCGTGGTCCGGGTAGCGGGTGCGCTCATATTGGCCGCCCATCGCGGCCCCGGGCCGGTGCGGGAGGAGTCGGCCGCGATGCGCGTGGCCGAGGCGCTCTCGCAGCTGGTCTTCGAGGCGACCGAACAGGAGCCCGGCGGACCCGGCCGTCTGGTCGCGCGGGAGGCGACGAATTGGCTGATGCGCGACGCCGAACAGCTCAGCCCCGGCATGCCGGTCGGACTGGGCATCCTGTCGCAGGCCGAGACCGGCGGGGTGGCGATCTTCCTGCACGGTGCGGTCACCGCGATGCTGGTCGGCGCCGACGGCGTCGAATACCACCGCGGCGGGGACGCCGCGTTCACCGTGGATCGAGTGGCGCCGGCACCCGCGCGGGCGGCCGCGATCTTCGCCGACGAGGAATCGGCCGGCGATCCGGAACTGCCCGAACGCGGTATCGGCGCTCTGGGTGAGGGCGTCGCGCAGGCGTCCGGTGCGGTGGTCTGGTTCGAGGGACGGCGATCACGGGCACGCGACCGGGACGAGGACCAGGCCGGGCAGCACCGTCCCGCGCTGACCGGATCGGCCCCGTTCGTCGATGAGCCGCAATCGGTTTCGAGTTCCCACGTCGATTCGCTTCGCGCCGAGACGCAATCGCCGGTAGTGCGGCCGAGTGACGACTCCGTGCCGCAGCCGCCGCCCCTGCCGGGTGCGGGTCCGGATGGTGACTTCGCCGTGCCACCGCTGCCCGGCCCGGGGCCGGGTGGCGATTCGGTCCCGCCGCCGCTGCCGTCCGCTCCGACTCCGCCGCCGCTGCCCACGGTCCCGCCGCCGCTGCCGAGTGCCGGGCCAGATCTGGCATCGCGGCTGGCGCAGACACAACTGGGTCGGCCGAGTTCGATTCCGCCGCAGCCCGGTCCGGAGCCGTTCGACCGCAGTGCGGCAGCCGGTGTCCGGGTGCTGGGATTCAAATGTGCGCGAGCGCATCCCAGCGATCCGCGATCGGCGTTCTGCACCGTTTGCGGTATGCCGGTGGATCAGACCCAGCCGCCGTCCGAGGTGCTGCGTCCGGCCCTGGGCGTGCTCGTCCTCGATGACGGCACCACGTTCACACTGGCCGCCGACGCCGTCCTCGGCCGCGATCCGCAGAACTCCGATGCCGCCCAGCGCGGCATGACCCCCTTCAAGATCGAGGACAACTCCGGCGGCATGTCCCGCGCCCATGCCGAGATCCGCCTGATCAACTGGGACGCCACCATCGTGGACCGCGGCTCCACCAACGGCACCCGCGCCCGCCTCCCCGGCTACCAGGACTGGATCCACCTGATCCCGAACCAGCCATTGGCCATGATCCACGGCACCGAACTCATGCTCGGCAACCGCGTCCTGCGCTACGACCCCACCGCCCCGCCGCCCTTCTGAAGCTGAATCTCGGCTATGCGTAGCGGGATTCGCAGGTCTGCTGGTTGCCGAGTACTCCGGCGCGGAAGGCGTCGACGCGGGAGAAACCGCTCGGGACGGTATTTCCCGCGATATCGCTGGCGGCCAGGCCGTCGCTCAGCAGGCCGGAGACGGCCTTGTCCAGGTCGCCGGGGGACAGGGCGAGGTCGCCGTTGGCCACCGTGCGGGTGGGGCTGGCCAATTTCGCGGTGATCACACCCGACAGGCAGGATGCGCGCAGGCCCGTCTTGGCGCCCGAGAGTTGCTGATGCAGATTGTTCTGCACCGCCAATGTGTAGCGGGAGATGAAGACGATGTAGGCGTTGTAGTCGCCGCCGATATGGGTCGGGAAATTTTCCTGATCATCGGTGTTCGCCTTCGCGCGGGCGGCGAGGGCGGACACGTCGGTGCCGATCGTGTTGGTCGACGGGCAGTAGGTGACCGGCTCGGTGTCCGTGGCGTCCGGGCAGCCCAATTTGGCGCCGCGATAGTCGTAGGCGGGTTCGGCGGGCACCGGCATGATCGAACTCATCGCCTTGCTCAGTTCGGTGAGATTGTGCTGGGTGACGGCCAATTCGCCGTGATCGGCATCGCTGCCGTACGACTGCGGGAGATTCTTGCGTCGGCGGGTGATGTCGTTCATATCAATCGCCGCGCAGCCTTTCGGACCGTCGGTGAAACCGATCTGCACCGCGGTCACCCGCTCGAAGGCCGAACCGTGCACCGAATCGGGATCGCTCGGATCGGCGTCGCGGATCGCCACCGTCGCGGCCAGCACCTTGTTCAGGCCGTCCGCGGTGTTGATCGTGAAATGCCTTGCCGCACCTTCGGCCACATGCCGCATGAACGCCCCGGCGAAGCAGTCGGCCTGCTGTTCCTTGACGATCACCGGCGTGCGGCCGGTGACGAGTTCGGCCATGGTCTGTACGGCGTGGCCGTACTCGTGGGCCAGCACCATCACCACCGACATCTTGCCGAATGCCTTCGTCATCCTCGGTAGCAGAACGCCACGGTCCCAGCCGATGGAATTGTCCAGGCGGCAGTAGGCGGCGTTCACCAGATGCAGGGTGGTCTGCTGGCAGAACTGGCTGTCCTGCGTCTGCGTGGCATCCCACGAGTAGAACTTCGGGACCGGTGTGAAGGAACCGCGGAAATCCGTGGAATATTGGCTCTGCCAATAGCTTTGGATGTCGTCGATGGCGTCGAGCGCCAATTTGTCGTACTCGCCGCCGATCGCGCCGTCGGCGGTCAGGGTACTGTCCGGAACGCCCGCGCGCGGCCCGCTGGGGCCGCTGGTGGTGGGCAGGCCGGCCACCTGGAACGGATCCTCGTAGATCGAGACGGCTCGGCCGTCGACGGACGAGGTACAGCCCGTCAATGTGAGGACGGTCAGAACCAACGCGGAGACTGCGGTTGTCACCTGGAGCTTCGCCACACGTACTCCCTCCCCTGGGCGGTCACGGTTCAGATACGGGCCCGCACACCCTATGTCGGTGGGAAATTGTGGTGCCCCGACACCCGGGCTTTCGCATAGTATCCGGCACATGTCATCACCGGGGGCGCAGAAGATCACCGTGCGCCATGAGGGAATCGATCGGGGTTTCGAAGCGGGGCAGCAGATCACCATCGGCCGGGCGCCGGAGGTGACGCTGTTCGTCGACAGCCCATTGGTTTCCCGTGTGCACGCGACACTCAGCTGGCAGGGCAGTACTTGGGTGCTGGCCGACAACGGCAGTACCAACGGCGTATTCGTGGACGCGCAACGGATTACGAGTCCGGTTGCGATCGGGCGGACGATGCAGGTGCGGCTGGGGGACGCGGTCACCGGACCGCTGCTGCAGCTCACACCGCAGGCGGGGCAGCGTCCACAGGCGCCGCCGCAGCAGCGGCGGGGGCCCGCGCCGCAGGACCGGCAGTCCGGGGCGCGTCCGGTTGCGCCGCTGCCGCCGCAGAGTGTGCCACCGGTGCCGGGGCAGGTGATGCCGCCACAGGCCGGGCAGGGGCAGGCGGTTGCGCCGCAGCGTCCGCCGATGCCGCCACAGCCACCCGCACAGCAGCGTCCGCCCGCGCCGATGCAGCGCCCGCCGGCCCCGCCATCGCAGGGGCAGGCGGTTCCGCCGCAGCGTCCGGCCGCACCGCCGCAGGTTCAGGGCTTCGCGCCGCAGGACCGGTCCGGTCCGATGCAGCGGCAACCGGCTCCGCCGCAGCAACATCCGATGACGCCGCCGCAGCAGGGCCCGCAGTCGCAGGTCCCGCAGGCCCAACAACGTCCGGCGCCGCAGCGTCCGCCGGTCGATCGGCCGGATTACGCGCCGCAGCAACCACTTTCGCCACAGCATCCGGTCCCTCCGCAGTCGCCCGTTCCGCAGCAGCCGGTCGCTCCGCAGCGTCCGGTTCCTCCGCAGCAACCGATTTTGGCACAGCAACAAGTTCCGGCCCCGCAATCGGCTTCGGCCCAGCAACCTGCCGCGGCCGATATCAATATGACCGCGAAGGCCGACGCCTCGATGCTGCCGCCGATGCCGCCGCCGATGCGCGCGTCGACCTCCACCGCGCCGTTCGCCCGCGCGGACCGAATTCCCGTGGGCGGCTTGAACATCGGCCGCACCAGCGACAACGAGATCGTGGTGAACGATCCGCTGGCCTCGCGGCGGCACGCGCGCCTGGTCAAGGGCCCCGAGGGGCTGGTCATCGAGGACGTCGGCTCGGCCAACGGCACCTTCGTCAACGGTCGCCGCGAACAGCGTGTCGCCCTGCGCGAGCGGGATATCGTCACGATCGGCAACATCGACTTCCTGGTGCAGGAGGGCGCGCTCGTCCTGCGCCAGAAGCCGGTCGCCGAGCAGGGCCTGGACGTGCACGGCGTCGGTTTCACGGTCGAGGGCAACAAGCAGTTGCTGGTCGATGTGAACATGCAGGCCGGGCGCGGCACCCTGACCGCGCTGATCGGTCCCTCCGGCGCGGGTAAATCCACGCTGTCCAAACTCATCGCCGGAGCGACGCATCCGTCCGCGGGCGCGGTCACCTTCGAGGGGCGTAACCTGCACGCCGAATACGAGGCCATGCGCAGTCGTATCGGCATGGTTCCGCAGGACGACGTGCTGCACCGCCAGCTCACCGTGCGGCAGGCGCTCGGCTACGCCGCCGAGCTTCGGCTGCCCCCCGACACCTCCAAGGCGGACCGTCGCGAGGTCATCGACGGTGTGCTGCAAGAACTTTCGCTCACCGAACACGCCGATACGCGGGTCGACAAACTCTCCGGCGGTCAGCGCAAGCGCGCGTCGGTGGCGCTGGAACTGCTCACCGGCCCCGCCCTGCTGTTGCTCGACGAGCCCACCTCGGGTCTGGACCCGGCGCTGGACCGTCAGGTCATGACCATGCTGCGGGAGCTGGCCGACGCCGGACGCACCGTCATCGTGGTCACGCATTCGGTGGCCTGCCTGGACATGTGCGATCAGGTACTGCTGCTCGCACCCGGCGGTAAGACCGCGTACTTCGGTCATCCGGGCGCGGTCGGCACCTTCCTGGGCACCAGCGACTGGGCGGAGATCTTCGCCCAGGTCGCCGCGGACCCGGATCGCGCCTTCGCGAACTATCGCGCCAAACAGGCCGCGGTACCGCCACCGCCACCGCCGGCACCGCCCGGCGACCAGGGCAAGCCGCCGAAATCCAGTGCCCGCAAACAATTCTCGACGTTGTCGCGGCGGCAGTTCCGGCTGATCCTGGCCGACCGCGGTTATCTGATATTCCTGGTGCTGCTGCCGTTCGTGCTGGGCGGGCTCTCGCTGGTGGTGCCGGGCACCAACGGTCTGGCCATCGGCCCGCTGTCACAGGTGAGCGACGGGAAGGGCAACATCATGTTCGTCCCCGACGGTGGCCGGGAGAGCGAACAGCTGCTGGTCGTGCTGATCCTGGGCGCATGTTTCATGGGATCCACCCTCACCGTCCGCGATCTGGTCGCCGAACGGGCGATCTTCCTCCGTGAGCGCGCGGTCGGGCTGCGCCCGTGGTCGTATCTGATGGCCAAGGTCGCCATTTTCGGCTTCGCGGCTCTGCTGCAGTCCGCGGTGATGGTGGCGATCGTCCTGATCGGCAAGAAACAGCCCGGCCACGGAACGGTGATTCCGTCCGGCAATGTGGAGCTGTACGTCGATATCGCGGCCACCGCCATCGCATGTGTGCTCATCGGTCTGGCGCTCTCGTCGGTCGCGAGGTCGAACGAGCAGGTGATGCCGTTGCTGGTGGTGGTGATCATGGTTCAGCTGGTGATGGCGGGCGGCGTGATTCCGGTGACCAATCGCGTCGTACTCCAGCAGATCGCCTGGCTGTTCCCCTCGCGATGGGGGTTCGCGGCGGGTTCCTCGACGGTCGACATGCCCGCACTGAATCCGCTCGACAGCAGTGCGGCCACCGATACGCTGTGGAAGCACACCTCGCATGTCTGGTGGCTCGATATCGGCATGCTGGCCGCACTCACGCTGGTCCTGATGATCCTCACCTGGTGGCGGCTGCGGCTGAAGAAGTCCTCGGCATGAACGGTATGAGCGTCAGTTGTTGTTGTCCGCATCCCGCGAAACGGCGGCGACCAGGCAGTAAACCTGGCCGGTCGCGCGTGTCGCCGAAGAAGAAGGCACACTTGTGCGTGTGACGGCTCGAGTTGGGGCGGTACATCTCGGATGGGATGTGGTGTCCGTGGCCGGCGGTGGCGGTGGTACGCCGATCCGCCCGGTCCAGGTGGAAGGAACATACACGCCGCCCGCGTATCTGCTGGCGGACGCGTCCGGTCGCCTGCATACCGCGGGCGCCGATCGGGGGCGTTCCGACCTGGGTATCGCCGTGGCCGACGTGCGGGACATCCTCGGCCACAAGCAGATCCGCATCGCGGGCGCGACCTGGCCCTCGGAACTGGTGTTCCGGGCGCGGTTGTACAACCCGCTGGCCGCCATCGGCAAATACGTGCGGGGCAAGCCGGACGTCATCGCGCTGCCGTATCCGGACGACTGGCCCGACGAGAAGATCGACGAATACGCCCGGCTGGTCGAGGAACTGGACGTGACGACCGAGCCGCTGCCCGAATCGGTCGCGTTATCGGGTTATGTGCGCGCCATCGGCCTGGTCCGCCCGCCCGATGCCAGTGGCCGGGCGACGAGCGCGACCGGCGTCTACTCCGACGGCCGGATGTGCCTGGTCGTCTCGGTGAACGGCGACGACGAGCAGCCCACGGAATCCGTCGGAGTGCCGATCGCCCCCGACGCCATGCGCGACGCGCATCACGCCGACAACGTGGTGATCGAGGTGATGGCCGCGGCCCGCTCGATCGGCGCGGACACCTCGCGGGTGCTGCTCACCGGCAATGTCTGCTTCAACGACGCGTTGCGACTGGCGTTCCAGAACCATCTCGGTCACCGGCTGCACGTGGCCGACCATCCGATGCACGCACTGGTGCTGGGTGCGGCGCATCTGCTGATCACCGACAGCGAATACGCCGACGAGGAGCCCGATCAGGGCTATGGGCCCGAGCCGGCACGCCCCGGCGGCCCGGGCCCGATACCGCAGGGGCCCGGACAGGCGGCGACGCCACGTCCGGATCAGGGTCGTCCGGTCGATCCGGGTCAGCATGGCGGCGGCCGCCCACCGGGCAATCCGGCGGGCGGATATTCCGGCTCGACCGGCGGGCAGGGTGCGGTGACTTCGTCCGCCGACCCGGCCGAGGAGGACGCCGTCGCGGCCGAGGGCGGGCGGCACGGCCGGCGAGGGCCGGAGTCGACGGGCCATCTCACGGGTGTGCGTCCGGGCCAGCAGGGTCCGCGGCACGCCGCGCCCGAGGAGGGCGAGCAGACCACCGTCATGGTGCACGACCAGGTGTCGAACGTGCATCCGGGCGTTCCCGCGATGGGCGGCCGGATGACCCGGCTGCCGGGTTCCCCGGCCGACACGATGCAGACCACCAGGATGGGGTCCGGCGGCGAACCGGCCGGTCCGCGGGCGCGTCATCCGGAGCCGCCGGTCGAGCAGCAGGGTGAGCAATCCGGCCGGGTGTGGAACAAGGTGAAGGACAACCTGTTCGGCGCTCCGACGATCGTGGGCGCGGTCGCGCTGGCGGCGATGGCGGTGCACATCGGATCGGGTCCGGGCAGTGTGAATCGGTCTGGCCTCGCGTCCGGGGTGCGGGCGGCGACGGATCTGGTGATTCCGGCCGGTGCGCCGCAGGGCTGCCCGGATATTCCGAACGCCGACGTGGAGCCGGGCCCGGGTATCGAGTCGGCGGAGAGCTGTGCTCGGTTCGGCATCGACAACCTGCACTATCTGGTGCCGACCGTGCCCGATGACCTCGACCAGGGCCCGCCGCTGCACGTCTGAACCGCGCCCGGTGGTCCAGGTGAGCACCGACGCCGGTGGGGTCACGGGTCCGATTTCGGGGGTGCGATGCCGGACTGGTATCGTTGCCCGCTGGCGTGCGATACGTCGCGAGTTCATCGCTTCGTGCCACGAGTCCCGGGTCTCCGCTGGCCGCCGGGGTCGCTCGATCGTCCGCCGGGCCGGTAGAACACCACGACAGACAGGGAAGAACTGTGCCTACGTACAGCCCGAAGGCAGGTGACGTCACCCGCCAGTGGTACGTCATCGACGCCACTGACGTAGTGCTCGGCCGCCTTGCCGTACAGGCAGCGAATCTGCTGCGCGGCAAGAACAAGCCGACCTACGCCCCCAACGTGGATGGTGGCGATTTCGTCATCATCATCAACGCCGACAAGGTTGCCGTCTCCGGCAACAAGCGGCAGGACAAGCACCTGTACACCCACTCCGGGTTCCCGGGCGGCCTGAAGTCCCGGTCTGTCGGGCAGCTGCTCGACACCCGTCCCGAGCGGGTCGTGGAGCGCGCCGTGAAGGGCATGATCCCGAAGAACAAGCTCGGCAACAAGATCGCCGGCAAACTCAAGGTCTACGGCGGCCCGTCGCATCCGCACGCGGCCCAGCAGCCCATTCCGTTCGAGATCAAGCAGGTGGCCCAGTGACCGCTCCTGAAGAATTCAACGAGGAATATGTCGCCGAGGACGGTGCTGTGGAAGACGCCGCAGTCGAGATCGTCGACGAGGGCGCCGGTTACGAGGAGTCCTACGAGTCCGCCTCCGTCGCTCCGATCGTGATCGACCGTCCGGTGCAGACCGTCGGCCGCCGCAAGGAGGCCGTGGTCCGGGTGCGCCTGCAGCCGGGTACCGGCCAGTTCGTGCTCAACGGGCGTCCCATCGAGGACTACTTCCCGAACAAGGTGCACCAGCAGCTGGTGAAGTCCCCGCTGGTCACCGTCGAGCGGACCGAGTCCTTCGACGTGCACGCTCGCCTGGTCGGCGGCGGCCCGTCGGGTCAGGCCGGTGCGCTGCGCCTGGCGATCGCCCGTGCGCTGATCGAGGTCACTCCCGAGGATCGTCCCGCTCTGAAGCGGGCCGGCTTCCTGACTCGTGACCCGCGTGCGACCGAGCGCAAGAAGTACGGCCTCAAGAAGGCTCGCAAGGCTCCGCAGTACTCGAAGCGCTGAGTCTGGATTTCTTGGCCTCCGCTTCGCTCCAGCGTGTTCGCGGCCCCCGAAGTCTCACCGCTCGGCCCCGTGTCGGGTACTCGTGCTTGCGCCCGTGGCCTCCGCTTCGCTCCGGCGTGTTCGCGGCCCCCGAAGTCTCACCGCTCGGCCCCGTGTCGGGCACTCGTTCCTCGCACCCGCCACGCGTCCGAGCGGCGAGACGGGCCGCGAACCTCGGGGCTGGCGGTGTCCGGGGTCGGTTGGCGTTTGCTGGCACTGTCGGCACGCGTCCGAGCGGCGAGACGGGCCGCGAACGGGCTTGTTGCCGTGGTGTCCGGGGCCCTGGACTCGCAGAGTGCCGGTCCGGCTCCCCGTCCGGTGCGGCTCGGAGTACGGTCGACTCGGCACCCGTACGAGAGCAGGCACCCGATCGGATCGTCCGCGATCGGATCGGGTGCCTGCTCTCGTGCTGTATCGACAACGGTTCCGCTGACCCCCCGACCCGGGTGCACCGGACGCCGTACGCAGACATTGAGGGGCATTTGAATGGGACGTTTGTTCGGCACCGACGGGGTCCGCGGGCTGGCCAACGGTTCGCTGGGTCCGGAACTGGCGCTACATGTTTCGGCCGCGGCGGCCCAGGTGCTCAGCCGCGGGAAGTCACGTCCGACAGCGGTGGTGGGCCGCGATCCGCGGGCCAGTAGCGAGATGCTCGAGGCCGCGGTGGTCGCGGGCCTGACCTCCGCCGGGGTGGACGTGGTGTCGGTCGGCGTCCTGCCCACGCCCGCGGTGGCCTACCTGACCTCGATCTACGACGCGTGCCTGGGCGTGATGATCTCTGCCTCGCACAATCCCATGCCCGACAACGGAATCAAGATCTTCGCCGCGGGCGGGCACAAACTCGACGACGCGATCGAGGACCGCATCGAGGAGTTGGTGCACCAGCGTGATTTCCTGCGGCCCACCGGCGCCGGGATCGGCCGGGTGCTGAGCCTGTCCGGGATCGACGGCCGGGTCGAGGAGCACTACAGCCAGGCCGGGACGCACGAACGCTATGTCGAGCATCTGGTGGACGCGACCGGTCGCGACCTGAACGGGCTGACCGTCGTGGTGGACTGCGCACACGGCGCGGCCTCGGACGTCGGCCCGGCGGCCTATCGGGCGGCGGGGGCGCGGGTCATCGCCATCAACGCCGAGCCGGACGGCCTGAACATAAACGACCGTTGCGGTTCCACGCATCTGGAAGTGATTCGCGACGCGGTGCGCGAATACGGCGCGGATCTCGGCCTGGCCCACGACGGCGACGCGGACCGCTGCCTGGCCGTGGACGCCACCGGTGCGGTGGTCGACGGCGACGCGATCATGGCGGTGCTGGCGATCGGGATGCGGGAGGCGGGCGAACTCGTGGACGACACCCTCGTCGCCACGGTGATGAGCAATCTGGGCCTGCACATCGCGATGCGGGAGGCGGGAATCACGGTGCGCACCACGGCTGTCGGCGACCGCTACGTGCTCGAGGAGTTGCGTCGCGGCGGTTACACCCTCGGCGGCGAGCAGTCCGGGCACGTGGTCTTCCCGCGGTTCGGCACCACCGGAGACGGCCTGCTGACCGGGCTGCGCCTGCTGGCGCGCATGGCCGAAACCGGCCGGAGCATGGCCGATCTCGCCTCCGTTGTCGAGACGGTGCCGCAGGTTCTGGTGAACGTCCCGGTCGCGGACAAGGTGGCGGTCGCGGAGTCCGGGGAGGTCCGCGACGCGGTGCTCGAGGCCGAGCGCGTCCTCGGTGAATCCGGCCGGGTGCTGCTGCGCCCCAGCGGAACCGAACAACTGGTGCGGGTGATGGTCGAGGCGACCGATCTCGATCGGGCCCGTCAGCTGGCCGACGACCTGGCCAAGCGCGTCGCGGCGGTGTGACCGCGGCGCCGGGCCGACCAGGCTTTCCGGTGCGTGATCGGTGATCGGAGAGCGTTTCGGGTCGGGGCCAAGTATGGTGGACTCGACTCATGATGCGACAGCGAGAGCTTGATTTCCGTGAGGGGGAACAGTGGACGCGCTGAAGCTGGATCCGGCGGCGATGGCCGCCTACAAGACCGTTGCCGACAATGTCTCGCAGCAGTTGGCCTCCGCGGCCGTGGCTGCGGGCGGCGCGGTGAATCCCGATCGGCTCTCGGCCGATCTGGGTTTGGTGGGAGCGGAGTTCGCGGCGCAGTTCACGGCCGCGGTCTCGCAGCATGTGCAGGCGTTGTCCACGGCGGGCCAGCTGGTCCACGCCTACGGACAGGTGCTGCGCGAGTACACCTCCGATATGCAGGATTCCGATGCCGGCACCGCGGCCGCCATCGCCAAGACCGGGGAGACACTGGTATGAGGCGAGCACCGCGGCTCGAACGGCGGCCGATCACCCCGCGCTCCGCGAGGCCGGCGGCGAAGACCAGCTCCGACGGTGTGGATCCGCCGATCATCGCGCGTCTGGTGCAGCCGATGCTGGCATTGCGCGCGTCGCTCGGTACCGGAGTCAGCGCGCCCGATGCGAGTATCGTGCGGGCGCTGACGAATTCGTCCACCCAGGCCGCCGATACCGAGGCACCGCACCGCGACGGTATGCATGTGCTGGAGTCGACCTGGTCGGGTCCGGGCGCGGATGCGGCCGTCCCGGCGTTGCGCACCACCCAGACCCAGATCGGCGACATATCCGATCGCGGCCCGCAGTATCTGGCGGTACTCGGCGACGCACAGTCCACCAGTTACCGGGCCGCGCAGAAGGTCGACGCGATCATCGCCGATTTCCGCCGCGACGCGCGCACCATCCTGAACAACGCCAAGGCCGCTCCCGACACCGATGCGGTGATCAACCGGGCCAGCCAGGCATTGCGCCAGGCGATCACCGCGGTCGATACCGCGAAGACCGAAATGGCCTCGCACACCTCGAAATTGAAGGCCATGGGTCCGCTGACGGTCACCACGCCGGTGGATCTGTCCACGAACCAGTTCTCCGGCGACAGCACGCCGAGCTACTCGAGCGAGGACGCGACCAATTCGAGCAGCTACACGCCGGACAATCTCTCGAACAACTACCACCCGTTCAACAGTGGGACTTCGTTCAACGGCACTGCGTTCAACGGCACCACGCCCGCGCTGTCCATGAACGGTTCCGGTACCGGTCCCCAGCTCGATCCCGCCGCGGCCGCGCAGTTGCAGTTGCAGGAGCAGCTCATCGCGGCGGGTGTGGATCTGGGGTCGTCGGCGATCAGCGCCGGGGTCAATATCGGCACCGAATTGATCGATAAGATCGCCGAGGTCGGTACGCATGCCATCGATACGGGCGCGCAGGTGGCCGAGCAGGCCATCCCGCAGCTGATCAATCCGAAGGCGAGTACCGACGGGACCAATGGGACCGGCGGCACGGACGGAACCGGCGGCGGCACCAGTTCGAGCCTGTTCGATTTCGGCGGTTCGCAATCCACGACCTCGGCCCAACCTGCGCAGAACTCGCATTCGATCCTCCCGCCGGACCAGGGCGGCTCGGATTCCGATACGCCCGCGCCGAGCGGCAGCAGTGCGCCGCCGGGTATGAGCGCACCGGCGCCCACGGCTAAACCGGTCCCGCAACCGGCGACTCCCGCGCCCGGTACCTCGGAGCCCGCGCCCAGCCAGTCCGGCCCGGCCGCGGGGCTGGCGTTGCCGCCGTCGGCGGGCACCGGCGGTGGTGATCAGAAGCCCCGGGACGGTCAGCTCGGTGTGACGGCTCCTGCTGCGGCGCAGATGGTCCCGACCGCCGTCATCGGCGATCTGGGCGATGACGAGATCTGATTCCGAGGAACCGGATCCCGGGCAGGACAATCCGTTCGACCTGGGTCTGCCGATGCTGCGTCCGCCCGAGCGGCAGCCGTCGCGCCGGCGTCCAGGGCGGCGCGGCACCCGACGGCGCCGACCTCCACCCGCGCGGCCCGCGCCGATGCCGATTCCCGGGACAGCCGATCGCTCCGGCGATTGGGAGGAATGGCTGGATCAGGGGGCGCGGCAACCGGATCCGCCCCCCGAGGCGCCCGCCGAGCGGACGCCGGTCAGGGAATACGATTACAGCGACGACGACGGTCCGGTTCGGGTTCCGCAGATCGTCGATCGTTCGGGTGGGAGCGCGGGTTCCCGGCTGCGCCGGGCGCGTTCGCGCCGAGCCGACGATCGTCGCCGCCGCGACAAGGTTTTGAGCCTGCTGATCCTGGTCGGCGTCGGCATCGTGATCGTCTCGGTGGTACTGACCGTGTTGCACACCGGCAATCGCAAGCACAACACCACCGCGGCGGCGAGTGTGCCCGCGGTGGTGGAGGATTCGGCTCCCCGCGTCACACCGCCGATGACCGCTGCGGCCTCGCCGGCGCCGATCGCGACCGCGGATTGTGAGCAGCGCCGCGATGCGGACGAGGTCTCCGGCACCGATCCCGGCGGCACGAGTTCGGGCCCCGACGCGATCCTGGCCTTCGAACGCGCCTACTACGTCCAGCGTTCCGGTTCGGCGGCCCGCGCGGTGGTCACCGACGACGCGACCGTGTCCTCGGCGTCCTCGGGCCCCTCGGCTTTTCCGGCCGCGGAGAGTATTCAACGTGGGATCAACCAGGTTCCCGTCGGCACCCGATACTGCGTGCAGGTCACCCGCGGCAGCAGCGACGGCAGCCAGTGGGAGGTCCGTCTCACCCAGCAGAAACCCGGCGAGCAGCCGCACACCTTCACCCAGATCGTCAGCACCCGCACCATCGCCGACCGCACCCTGATCTCCGCGATCAAGGAGGGCTGAGCGGCTCGGGCGTGTTCCTTCCGCGTGGCGGTCCGCCGTGATCGGGCGAGCCCCGGTCTGGCCCGAACCGCCGCTGGTGTGCGTGCCGTCGGATGTCGGCGGCACCGAGCCGCTCCCGTCGCGAGCAAGTCGCGCGGGTCAGTCTTGGGTGAGTTGCCCGTCGGTCATCCGCCAGCGCCGCGTCGCCCGGACGGTATCGAGCATGCGGCGGTCATGGGTGATGAGAATCATTGTGCCGGTGAAGGATTCGATGGCCTGCTCGAGTTGTTCGATGGCGGGCAGATCCAGGTGGTTGGTAGGTTCGTCGAGGATCAGCAGATTCACTCCGCGCGCCTGAAGTAGCGCCAGCGCGGCGCGGGTGCGTTCGCCGGGGGACAGGGTGTCGTTGGCGCGCAACACATGTGGCCCGCGCAGGCCGAATTTGGCCAGCAGCGTCCGCATCTCGGCCTCGGGCCAGTCGGGTACCTCCGCGCCGAATATCTCGGCGAGCGAGGCATTTCCGCGGAACAGTCCGCGCGCCTGATCGACCTCGCCCACGGCAACCGCGGAACCGAGCGTCGCGGTTCCGGTGTCGGGCGAGACCTTGCCCAGCAGCACGGCCAGCAGAGTGGATTTGCCGGAGCCGTTGGCGCCGGTCAGTACGATGCGGTCACCCCAGTCCACCCGTGCGGTCACCGGTCCCAGGGTGAAATCACCGCGAGTGAGGCTCGCGCCGGTGACGGTGGCGACCACCGACCCGCTGCGCGGGGCGGCGGCGATCTCCATGCGCAGTTCCCACTCCTTGCGCGGCTCCTCCACGACCTCGAGGCGTTCGATGCGTCGCTGAGTCTGCCGCATCTTCGATGCCTGTTTCTCGGTGGATTCCGCGCGCATCTTGCGGCCCGCCTTGTCCGAATCGGTCTTGGCCTTGCGGCGGGCGTTGCGGACGCCGTGCTCGAGCCAGTTACGCTGCATCGTCGCGCGCGCCTGCAGCCCGGATTTGGTGTCCGCGTACTCCTCGTAGGCCTCGCGAGCATGCCGGCGGGCGATCTCACGCTCGGCCAGGTACGACTCGTAACCGCCGTCGTACACGCCGACCTGCTGCTGCGCCAGATCCAGCTCGACGATGCGATTCACGGTGCGCGCCAGAAACTCCCGATCATGGCTGATCACCATCAGTGGCGCCCGCACCCCGGCCACGAAGCGCTCGAGCCGGGCCAGCCCGTCCAGGTCCAGATCGTTGGTGGGCTCGTCCAGCAGCAGAATGTCGAAGCGGGACAACAACACCGAGGCCAGGCCCGCCCGTGCGGCCTGCCCGCCGGACAGACCCGTCATCGTGGTGTCCAGACCCTGCGGCAGGCTCTCGATCAGGCCGAGTTCCGCGGCCACCTCCTGTGCTCGCTGGTCCAGATCCGCGCCACCCAGCGCCAGCCAACGTTCCAGGGCGGCGGAGTAGTCGTCCGCGCCGTCGGGCGCTGCGGCCAGGCGTTCGGCGGCGGCGTCCATGATGTTTTGCGCCGCAGCGACTCCCGTGCGTCGGGACAGGAATTCCAGCACCGTCTCTCCGGAGATGCGCTCGGGTTCCTGTGCGAGGTAGCCCACTGTCGCGTCGGGCGGGCTCAACGAGATCTGCCCCTCGGCCGCGTTGCCTTCGGACAGCATTCGCAACAGCGTCGACTTCCCGGCCCCGTTCACACCGACCAGCCCGATCACATCGCCGGGCGCCAGGATCAGATCCAGATCGCTGAACAGGACGCGTTCGCCGTGTCCGGCGGACAGGCCGCGGGCGTGCAGGGTCGCGCTCACGACTTCGCCTCGCCGGCGCGCACGCCGTGTCCTGTCGGTCCTGGGCTGACAAGCTTGTTCACGGACATGAGTCTGCCGTGTTCGGGGTTGTACCCCGAGATCGGGCCCGCGGAAATCAGGGTGTGCATCGGTCCTGGTCCCGATGTGCGTCCGGGTGCCGGGACGGCACAGTGGAGATATGACAACCAGTGATATGCGTCGCCTGACCCGTTCCCGTACCGATCGCTGGATCGGAGGCGTCTGCGGTGGGCTGGCCGAGTACTTCGGCTGGAACGCCACCCTGATCCGCCTGCTGTTCATCCTGTCGTGCCTGCTGCCCGGGCCGCAGTTCCTGATCTACCTCGTTCTATGGGTGGTCATACCGCAGGACTGAGAGCCGCTTCCGAATCCGGGTCCGCGCAGGTTGTCCACAGCCGGGTCCGGTTGCCGCACATATGCTCGACATCGCATTTCGTGAGTTATCCACAGGAACCCGGCAAAGGTGGATGCGCCGCGGGTGGGTCGGATGACAGGATGTAGCCACTTCCCTGCCGGACCCCATCCGAGGAGCTGCACATGGTCAATTCGGGCGACCTGCCAGGCCTGGACATGCCGGACGTCGACGCGCATTCCGATCTCGGCGGTCTAGGCGCCATCGAGCTCCACCACCCCACTCAGGATCTCAACGCCGACCACATCCCCGATGCCGAAACCGTCCATGGCACGCACTCCATAGACGTATGGAGCGATCTGGACCACGACGGCTTCGCCGACCACGTCACCGCCGTCGACAACGACGGCGACTATTCGGCGTGGGAATTCCACCACAACCCCGACGGTACGACCCAATGGGTGCGCACCGATCAGGGGCATGTGGGCGACCACAAGCACTGAGTTCGCGGCCGCAGTCGATGGCGTGCGGGCGAGATATGCGCTGGTGCAGGCGCATTCGACACTAGATCGACGTCGCCGTTCGGCACTGTGGGACCGAGCGTCGATCGTGTTGTGCAACTGTCCGATCCGGTCGGTGCCGGAGTGGTTCACCGGTAGCGACCGGAGATCCGTACGCCGACGGCCGGTCGCTGTGTCGGTCCGCCAACCTGCCCGATCGGTCCGATTCACCAGTACGGGAGGATCGGCCGGGCTCTCGTCGCCGACGACTCCTATGATCGGACGGAACCATTCGTATGCCGTGTACGTCCAAATAGGTAGGGCGATCGCGGGCCGAAGGATCGGCGGGGCGATTGCCGAAGCCGGTCGGGGAGTGGAGGGACACAGCGATGGCGAACGCGCCGTTGGACGTCAGTACGGACGATCTGGCCAAACTCGCCGGCCATATGCGGGATTCGGCGACGACCGTCGCCAATCAGGCCAAGGCGGTCAGCAGCGGCGATCATATGTTCGGCACGGGGCGCAACGGTGCGGAGTGTGAGGCCGGGCGCGCCTACGTGGCGCAGGGCGCCGCGATCCACGACGGGCTGCAGCACATCGCCGACTGGCTGCAGCACTGGAGTGATGCCACCACGGCGACCGCAACCGCGCTGGGGGCGAGCGCCATCGCCTACGGCTGGACCGACGGCTACAACGCCGAGCAGATCTCGAACGCCGACCAGTAGCCGCGGACAATCAGGGGAGCACGAGTTATGGGGATTGCGGCACCGACCGGAGACGAGATCAAGGCGCACGCGGGTGAGTCGGTCGATCAAATTCTCAACTGGGGTGCAAAGGGGGGAATCGCGTATTTCATGAAGTTCTACCCGCTGTATCTCGTACTGTGGCCTTCGAATCGAAGTCTTTCGGACATCGAGGCGCGATACGACGAACAGCGTGGCATGAACCTCGCGAAACTCGCCGGTACGCGTGATGCGTTGTCGGCGGCGCTGACTCAGGCGCAGACCGAGCAATACACCCAGCAGAACTGTGCTATTCGTCTTCAGGCTGTGTGGAGCGGCGGTGCCACCTCCGACACCGCGCATCAGATGGCAGTCGAGCAGGTTCGGCTGGCGGGTAATGATATCCAAGCGGCGCAGGCGGCGGTCGATGCGATCGGCAAGTTCGTCGACACGGCTCGTAGTGCTGTCACTGGTAAAGCGGCCAATGTTCGCAATATGACCGGCTTCGATGGAGATGATCCGAAGCTGGAGATCGATGGACGGTCTGCGGATGACATTCAGGAAATGATTGACATTCGTAATGCCAAAGAATGGGTCGGTAATCTTCAAGCGCGACAGGTGACTCTATGGTTCCCATCCAGGAAGATTGATACGGGCGATAATGAGGCGTTTTCCACGCACAATCCGGTCGATAAAAAGGACGGCTTGGGGCAGCGTACTCAGGCGGCAGTGAACTACTGGCTGGATCATGTTTTCAAACCCGATGTCGAAGCCAAGCTGAACATATTCGACACGGTGTGCGACGAGGCCGACGGCGATATCAACAACGCATACAAACTCGTCACCGATGCCATGAACGCGGTGCACGACACCAAGTATCCCCGCCCGGCGACATCCAACGCATCGCCAGCGCCGTCTCCGTCGCCCTCCCCATCTCCGTCGGCCTCCCCATCTCCGTCCAAGTCGACAACGCCGGCATCGACGACGACCACCGATTCGGGGGACAAGACCACAACCACGTCGCCCACGAACAACAACACCAACAACTCGAACAGCAACAACTCCAACCTCAGCACCACGCTCTCCAGCCTGGCGAGTCAGGCCAGTTCGCTGACCAGCACCGCCACCTCGGCGTTGAACGGCCTCGGCACCACGATGAATTCGATTGTCACCCAGGGGGAGAGCGCGATCAGCGCGCTGTCCGGGCAGATCGAGAAGGGTATCGATGGTGTCCTGAAGTCGGCGAGCGGTGCGTCGGGCGCTTCGGAGAAGTCCGTCGCCGAATTCGATATCGCCGGAAAGCATGTGAAGGTCGGGCTGGGCTCGCAGGGCGGTCTGGCGCTGAATCTGTCCGACTCCGCCGGAGACGACAAGACCTACACGCTCGAACTCGACGAGCACGGCATGCCTGTCATCTCCACCGAGGACCATGGGGCCTCGGGCCCGCAGGGCGCCTCGGATACCGAGGGCGCGTCAGGATCTCACGGCGCATCGGATTCGCACAGCTCCTCGGATTCCCATAGTTCTTCGGACTCGCACAGTTCTTCGGACTCGCACAGCACCGCGGAATCCTCAGGCGCATCGGGCAGTTCGTCCTCGACGTCCTCGGATTCCGGCAATCACATGAGCAGTCCCACCGCGGGTGGGCAGGATTCCACCACCGGGCAAACGCAGGACAGGACACCGAGCGTCGACACCGGAACAACCGTCAACCCCGGAACCGCCGCGTTGAAGGACCAGTCCAAGGACGAGCGGGCGAAGAACCAGACAACCCCCGCGCCTACGAAGCCGTTCGACAGCGGCGCGGAGCTTTCCGAGGCGGGGCCGCTGTGATCCGCACCGGGACCGACTGAACACGGAGTGTCGAAATCGTGGACTACGCCGCTGAAATCGAACGCATCGGCGCGGAGAACCGCCGCCGTATGTCGATGCTGATGGACGAACTGGACGAAGCCAAACTCCAGACCGAGCGCAACGCCCGGGCATGTGCCGAATGGTTCGCCGCGGAAGCGAATCGTGAGCGTCAGGAGCGCGAGCAGGCCGCCCGGTCCGCAGCCGATGAGGAAAGCGAACGTCGAGGTACCGATGCTCGCGAGCAGCAGGAGGCAGCGGCCCACCGTGCGGCGGAAATGCGGCAACGGCGTACGCCTGTGCGAACCGCTCCGGTACGACGGGCCAACGACCCCGCGATCCAGCAGCACAACGAGCAACCCCGCGAAGGTTGTGAGTCGACCGAACAGCTCACCGAAGCCGAACGCCGCGAGGCCGAACTCCGGGAACAACGCGCCGCCATCGCCCGTGCCGCTGCTTTCCGCAAGGCCAACAACGTGGTTCGTCCGGTCGACGACGAAGACGAGGACGACGAGTACTACCGGCGCAAGAGCTGGCTGGTCTGAGTCACGAATCGAATAGCCGCAGCCCCGGCCCGGTCGGGCTTGCTGGATCAGACCAGCCAGGACTTCTGCGGTTGCCCGTAGCCGTCGTCTTCGTCCCAGTCGGACGGACCGACGATCTGGTCGCGGTTCGGCTTTCGCGTGCCGGGGATGATCCGGGGCGCCGCCGCGGGAGGTATGGGTGCCGGGCGAGGGGCCGGCGGCGGGGTGACAGGCGGGGGAGTCGGGGAGCTGTCGTGATCCGGTTCAGGCGGTACGGGGAAGAACTCGTCCGTATTCGGCATATCCTCGAGGTCGACTTCCGATTGCACTGCGCCCATGCGAGTTTCGTACATCTGGCGGGCCGCGCGTTCGGCGGCCTCGGTGATCGCGCCCGCCAGTTTGCCGACGACGCCGCCACGGTAGGCGTCGGGCGAGATGTGTACGACGGCGACGATTCCCAGCGCGTCGACGCCGACGCGAGCCGTGTGATCGGTCGATGCGGCCTCGATGCCGGGCTGCGCGGATACGTTGGCGGGGTGGGGGTTTCGTGGTTCACCGATCGCGTCACTCAGCTCTCGGTTGATTTCCGCGAGCGGCGCCGCCGCCGACTTCGCGGCCTGCCGAACCTGGCGAGTCGCCTGCTGCGCCGCCTCGACCACCGATCTGCCGAGGTACTGGGGAGTGCTGCGCCGGAACGTCTCTGGGGCCAGCGTCACACCGGTTACCGCACCCGTAGGACTCACGGTCACCTCGACCAGCCCGTCCGCGGAGCGAGCCTTGGCGCTGACGGCCGCCAACCGCCGCTCGGCGGCCCTCAGATCGGCTTCCTTCCGATCGATATCGGCGAGAATCGCACCGAAGTCGATCGCTTCGAAGTCGGCTACTTCGCTCATCGGAACTCCCACACCCCTCGGTATTTCGCTCGATGATAGCCCCGGCGCCGACAGGCCGGGCCACGAGACGTCGTGATCACAAACACGCTGTGCAACATCGGAAATCGAGGGAACCGAACCCGGTCCGTGCGCGTCCAAGTAATCGTGCGGGCTGTACCCGCGGTCCGGTAGCCTACCGGCCGATAGATTCGGATCGAAGGGGGATGTGCGTGGCCACAGTGCTGAATGTGCCGTCGACGGAGGACTTCACCGGCTATCAGGGCTTGGTCGCCAAACAGGGTGAACACCTCGCGCCGATGGTGACCTGGGCGGGCAAGGAGTGCATGGACACCGACGGTTTGACCGGGGTGCTGAGCGTCTTGGTGAAGCCGATCGTGCCGACTCCGGCGAACTACATCGGCGCGAAACTCTCCCAGTGTCAGCGGGGTATGGGCGCGGTGAAGGACAAGATCGCCACCGTGGACAGGGAACTGCGGGCCGAGGACGACAAGAACGCGACGGATCTGAAGAAGATCTTCCCGGACCAGATCTCCGGATTCCCGGATATCGGGTCGCTGCCGACCATCTCGAGCGAGGCGGCCGATTTCACGGACGAGGATGTGGTTCTGAAGGAGCCCACCGAGGTGGAGACCACTCCGACCTCCCAGGTGTCGGAGCCCACGATCAAGAAGAGCATCAAGAGTCTGCGCAAGAAGAACAAGAAGGCGGCCAAAGAGGCGGCGAAGAACAGGGATGGCGACGGGTCCTCATCCGATGACGATTCCACTGATGCCGGCAACTCGAAGAGCGGACTGGGCGCGCTTGCGGAAGAACACATCTCGAACTGGACGAAATACCTCGACGCCAAGATGACCGGTTCCGGACAGGTACTGTGGCTGGCGGAAAAGGGCTACAAAATGGTGACGGGCCACAGCCTGATCGACACCGCGTTCAAGCCGATCGCCGGCGACTGGGATCGGTTGATCTATCTGCACGACGCGTACGACACGCTGGGTGACGGCTGCTACACGGTCGCGGGAACGTTGCGGAAAGCGTCGTGGAAGATCGGCAGTGAATGGAAGGGTGATACCGCGACGGCTTTCGATTCCTACATGTTCCGCTGGACCATGGGGATCGGCGGCGTCGGAGATCTCGCCAAACTGGTCGCCAAGGCGTACAAGGAGGCGCACGATCTTCTGCTGAAGTTGATCGGCAAACTTGTCGACAAACTCAGCGATATGATCGATACCGGAATCAAGAAGCTGGCCGTGAAAATTGCCGAGATGCTCGCGGGCGATGCCATCATCGAGACGGTCGGACTCGGTCCGGAAGATCCGGTTGCGGACGTGGTCGCGGTGGCGTACAGCGCGGAGAAGATGTACGAGATCTATAAACTGGTACGCACGGTCGTCAATGACGTCATTGCGGTGGTCGAGATATACAAGGAGATCAAGACCGCGATCGAGAAGCTGAGAACGGATATCGATACGGCCGTCAACAGCCTGACGCACGGCAGTTGGCCCTCGGTGGGCAGCGTCGTCGCCGATGTCGAGACGAAGGGCTTCGACTTCGAGAAATCGGGATCGTCCAGTAGCGGATCGGGTTCGTGGGACGCCGCGGCGGGTGTCGGGCGTCTCGCGTTGCTGCCGCAAATGTGACACAGCATGGCCGCATACAATTCGAATATCGAACGAGAGGCGTGCCGGATTCATCCGAGGCATGCCGGGGGTGGAATCATATGCTGAACGGCCTTACCGAATTCGACATAATTCCCGAATACAAGATTCGCGGTACAACTTTCTGGGTCAGGGTGCCCGGATCGGACAACCCGGTCGCGCGGATACGGCGAGACGTCGGCGTGACGGGCTCGGTCGGCGGTCTGCATCGTGTTTTCGTCGGGCCGAATCTCGATGAGTTCGCCGGATTCGTGACACCGACCGGTGCTTACGACGCCAGTCGGACGAAGGTCGGCTCGCTGACGGTCGACGATTCCGGTTATGCGACACTGGAGAAGCCCGTCGTGTTCTGCCAGGAAAATATGGAGCCGCTCACCGAGCACGCATCCGGCCTGATGGGCAGAATCATGCGACTGCCGCTGATGGGGTATCTGGTCTATTTCCTGAATCCCGTCGTCGTCATGGCGGGAATGCTGGTCGGCGCCAGGCGGGCCGCCGATTTCAGAAGTGCGCACAGCCCCGGATTCCGCATGGCGAAGGTCACGCGGGTGAAGAATCATTTCCGGTTTTCGATCAGCGATCCCCGGATCGATGTCCTGCTGGTGTTCTCCTGCTTTCTGGTGGCCCACAGCAGTTGGGGCTATCTGAATCCGAAGAAATCCCTGACGAGCACTGTTTCGGCATTCGACCCGAAGAGCTGGAAAGGGCCGCGGGCGCTGGCCGTCCGCAGTTGAACAACGGCCGACGCGGCTCGGCGACGACAACGCATCTATCAGGGGAGACACAGGCACCATGCTGGGAGAATTGGCGGGCTGGATCGCCCGCGACATGATCACCGATCGCATCGATCGGCATGTCGAGCAGCGGGAGGAGCGCAAAGGGAAATTCGGCGTTCCGGTGGTGACATCGGTCGCCATGATGATCGGCACCGTCGCCGCGGTCGGATTGTTCTTCGTGGAGCGGCGTTCCGATTCTTCGGGCGGTGTGCCGGTCTGGCCCATCATCCTGGTGGGCGTCCGTGCGGTGTTGGTTGTGCTGATTGCCTTCGGCTTGCGTGCCGGCCGGGCTGATCGGCGCGGTGGATGGGTGTACTTCGGAATAATGCTGACCGAGGCGGTCAACCTGTTCATCGTCCTCGTCGACGGGATTGCCGTGATCGCCGCGGGTTTGGGGCACGCGGTCAACGTCGTCGTCTCGATCGGTGGAGGTAGTGCGGCCGACCTCGTTCCGGCCCGGTTCGTGTGGGCGCTGACCGCGGTGGGCGTCGTCGGATTCCTGGCCGACATGGTCATCGCCATCGCGCTGGCGATCCGGCGGCGCGCGCTGGACTGAGTGCGGAGCCGCTGCCGTTTTGCCTTGCAGCAGGTCCATCCGCCGACTGGGCTCGGCCTTGTTCCGGATCGGTAGAGGTAGCGTGCATCCATGTCCGAGGCGCCCCCGTTCAGTCCCACGATCATGCTGCTCACCGTCAGCCGGGTGTGGGAGGCGGCGTTCGCCGAGGCGCTGAAGCCGCTCGGGCTGACCACGCGCCAGTACGGGTTGCTGGGGCATATCCGTGGGACGCCGGGCATTTCGTTCAGCGAGCTGGCGCGGCGTTCGCGAATCACCGTGCAGAGTGCGCACACCGCGGTAGCCCGGTTCGTCGCGGCCGGTCTCGTCGATGACAGCACTGCGCACGCCGGGTCGGCATCGACCCTCGAGGTCACGGCAGACGGGGCGGCTGTACTGGCTCGGGCCGCGGTCGTGGTGGCCGAGCTCGACGCGGAGTTCACCACCCGGCACCCGGATCTGACGGAGGCGTTGCGGGCGCACATGCGGGCACTATCGGCATCCGATATAACCTTCAGTTAGTCTGAAGGTTATGGAAACCGATGAGGCCCAGAGCGTATGAGTATCCGGCATTATCTGCGTCGGCCCCCGGCCGTGAGCGCCGCCGAGGCGGTTCGGCTCGTCGAGGGCGGCGCGCTCGTGGTGGACGTGCGTCGTCAATTCGAATGGAACCGCGTACACATCCCCGGCGCGGTCCACGCGCCCCTCGAAGTGTTACTGGACCGCTGCCTGAGCTTTCCCGACGATCGTCTCCTCATCACGTTCTGCACCGGCGGCATCCGGTCCGCGGGTGCGGCGAACCTGTTGGTGGAGAACGGATTCGACGCGGTCAATATGAGCGGCGGTCTCGTGCAGTGGCGCGCCGCGGGCGGACGGCTCACCGACTCCTGATGTTGTTTCAGCGGGTTTGCGGGCCTACTACATCGACGGCCTTGTCCGCGGCCGCGTCGACCCATTCCTGCACGCTGCTGCCCTGGGGCAGGTGATGTAGATGCCCCTTGGAATCTGTGAAGGATTGGGCCAGTAGGTCATTTGCCGTGAACGGGATCCGGTCGGTCGAGACCTCGTCGAGTGTGTTCGGGTCGAACGGCGGTGTTGTCGGGGCCGTCGTGTAGGTCGTGGTCATGGGCGAACTGTCGGTGGTCTCCATGGTGGACGTGGCCGAATGTCAGGTGATTTCGGTCAACGCCGGTCGCGCCACTGCACCGCGGTCAGGATGTAGTCCTCGATTCTGGCCGGCCCGGGCAAATCGCCGGCCGGTGAGCACAACGCGGCGACGAAGGCGGGAGGGACGTACAGGTCCATCAGCCAGATCGCGAGCAACCTGCCGAACGACGGATATCGGCCGGTGTCGGGGCGAAGGGCGACCAGGCCGAACACGGCCTTGCCGAGCGTGGTGTGGACGATCGTCTGGATGATCACGCGGTTGACGAAGGAGGCGGCCAGGAAGCCCAGGACCATGAATACCGCGATCGGTACCGCCTTCTGCCAATCACGGTGTAGCAAAGCCTCTTTCGCGGGATGGGGCGCCTTCGTGAAGGCGACGGCCCCGCCGATTGCGAGATGGATCAGCACGTCGAGTGCGAATCCGAGTGCACGCCTGAGTTTGCGCGGCGATGGATAGTCCGGATCATCCAGCGCGCCGTGTCGTTTCGGCTTCGCCTCGGCTTCGGGATCGCCGGGACGTTTCATCATGACCCGGCCGTTCTCCCGCTGCATCTCGTACTCGCCCGCGCCGGGACCATCGGATGACCGAGGCCGATCGACGCCCGGATCGCGATAGGTGAAGGTCGGCGGCCGCCTCGCCGGCGAGTAGTACGCATATCGCAACGGTCCACCGCCCTCGTGCACCGAGATGACGCCGTACTTGTGCGGATCGCCGGCGAACCAGACCTCGGTGGTCCGATGGTTCACCAGCTTGCCGATGCCGTTCGCCCACGTGCTCAGGATCAGCGCCGATATCGGCCGGCGATTCGCATCGAGAAGTTCCACCCATTCGTAACGGCCGGTGGAGATGTAGTTGATCTGCCAGCGTATCCACGGATTCCGCTGCAATGCCCTGCGTCGCCGTCGGTGTATCCACAGGAACGTCAGAGCGAACATCAGGCCGAAGACGAATATCAGAAAGAGCGGCCCGGCGAGGAATCTGCCCGCCTTTGCCGCACCGTGCACACCGGGACGGTCGAACTTGTTCACCGCCACTACAGCCAGCGGTCCGCAGGCGGCACTGACGAGTACGCCCAACCAGAGCCACAGCCGCCGATAACCCAGTGCCGCACGCGTGGCGGGCCAGTCGATCGCCCGCGGCGGATCAGCGGAATCGGCCGCGCCGACGGATTGATTCACCATTGCTCCCGGCTAGAGATTCAGACTGGAGTACGCGGGCGTCAATGCGGTGAACTCGATCGAGGTAGCCATTCCGAACAGCATTTCCCCGTACAGCGGGCCGGAATCGACCGACAGCGTGGAGAACTCGATCACCGCTACGGTTGTGCCGTCGTCCGAGGGAACCAGCGCTTCGAGTTGGAATACCGGGACATCCCCGGAGTCGCCATCGTATGCCGGCAGGTCGGGGGCGGGGAATCTCCGTGTGAGCTCGGAGAACAGCATCGGCCGCCCGTCGGCTTCGACGGGCTCGACAGTGGCCGACGGGGCCTGCGCCAGCTTGTTCATCGCGAGGTCCTGGACGACGAGCCGCGGGTTCTGTGGATCTCCGCACCGCAGAAGGGAAATCGTGATCCACGAGGTGACCTGCTCACCCGCCTCGGTCATGTGACGCCCGACGCCGCAATACACCGTCCGGCGAGCCGCGAGCGCTTTCAGGAAGAATTCGAGCACGCCCAACACGTCCGAGACGCTCGAATTCAATGAATCCGGAGCGGCTTCGGCGATCGGTCCCGCGGCGTCCCGGAGGGTTCGGTCGATATCCGTGAGCGGGAGCGGATGGTATCCGGAGGGAATGTCCAGGGCGATCGAATACTCGATCGGACGCTTCGGTGTGGTGTTCATATGCTCAACTCGTCGCCTCGTCGTATCCCCAGGTCCCGATCTTGGTCACTGAACTCTTGACTCCCTTGAGGACCTTCAAGGCGACTGCCGGATCGGGTACGGCATGCGCGCCTTCGACTTTCATCGCTTGCAGGACGGTGTGCGTCCCGGCGGTGAGGCCACTGCTGTTGAGCGCTGTCGCGAGCTTGCCGGTGCCGTCACCGATCAACTTCTGATTCAGCCACCCTGGTGCGTGCGCGGATTCCGACCATGCCCGCGCCATACCCTCGAATCGGCCGACGTCACCGACAGCGTCGCCCAGCATGGCGACCTTTCCCACCTTCGCCAGACCGCCGACTCCGGGGATCAGGCTCATGGCATCGCCACCCACGGTCTCGGCGGCCTTCAGCTTGTCCGACCAACTGCCGTGCAGGAACGCGTTGCGTATGTCCTTGTCGGTCGCGTCCAAGGCGAGTGCTCCAGCGCCCGCGGCGAGCGATACGCCCAGGGCGATGGCGTCGATCGGCGGCGGAGTGACGACCGCCAGCAATCCGGCTACCGTCGAGATGATGGACAGGGCCTCGTGCAGACCTTTGCGATGCTCGTCGATCCACTTCCCGACCGCCTTCACCGCGTCGGTGATGCTGTCCCACCAGTGGTGGTTCGGGGCGCTGGGGGCGAAATCCTTTGCGGCGGAGTCGAGTTCGGCGGCTACCTTGCGGGCCAGTTTGCCGTGTTCGGATTCGAGGTCCTTGGCGCGTTTGACGATGGCATCGATCTGGCCCTGGTAGTCGGCGACCGACGTGCCGGCGGTGTGGACGGCGGCGGTGGCGGCGTCGAGCCGGGATTGCGCTGCGGCCAAGGCGTTCTGGTCGGTGAAGGTCTGGTTGGCCAGGCCGAGGTCGGGGTTGGATTCGGCTTGTTGCAGGGCGGTGACGGCCTTGGCGTGGTTGGCGCGGGCCTGCGCCGCCTCGGTTTCCAGGGTTTTCGCGGTGTCCTGGTAGCCGACCAGACCGGTGTGCCATTCGTCCAGGACGGTGACGGCGCGTTCCAAGGAGTTCTGCGCGTAGCCGAGATCCTGGGCGAGGGTGTTGTCGAAGTGAGTGCGGAACGCGTCGCCCGCGTCGCCCTTCCAGATGTCGTCGTTGCTGTTGCGGAGACGTTTGAGCAGATCGTTGGTCTCCTTCACCGCTGTGCCCGCGGAATTGATCTGCGTCCGCAGGCCGGTGACGTCATCGGGCGTGCCGGGGACCGGGTCGAAGCCGATATTGGGATATGGGTTGGTCCGGGTCATACGTTGACCTGTGCGCCGGAGGTGCCGTCGACGACGGACTTCGCCTGGGACAGGGCCTCGGCGAAGGCGGTATCGGCCTCCTGATAGGCGTCGTGGCATTGTGAGATGCCATCCGCGGTGGATGTGGCGGACTTGCCGATCTGCTCGATCCCGTACTTCCACCGGCGCTGGAAGCTCTCGGCGGCATCGTTGAGCACCTTCGGGCCGATATCGCCGTGACCGCCCTGGGCCATCGCCTTCATCGCATCGGTCAGCACCTGTTCGGAGTTGCGCAACGACACCACCGCTTTACCCAGTGCCTCGATGTCCACCGAGAGAAATCCAGCCAATTTCCAGCCACCTCTTCATTCCGTCACGCGACGTACGACGTCTCCAGTGCTTGCTTGGACGTCCCGGAAACCGTTCCGGTTCCACAGCTTCCGGATATTTCCGCCAGATCTCCCGGTGCTCGGACGTGCTGCGATCGGGCATCGGCCGATCGACGGCCGTGCCGCGCTCGGCGGCCGAACTCAGCGGGATATTGGGAAAATCGGGCGAAACACGCTGTCCGCCAGATGGTTCCGCCTACTTGCGCAAGAGCTGGACAACCTGCAGCAGCTGCGTCTTCGACGGAGGTTCAGGTTCCTCGGTCGCGTGCGGATCGATGATCTCCGTGTGCGAGATCACTTCTTCCGGTTCGGCGAACGCCTTGTACTTCTTGTCGCCCAGCAACTGGTAGGTGAGGTATCCGACCAGCAGGCCGCGAGTGAGGCGTTCGGTCTTGGGCTCGAATTTGGCCGCTCCCAGCGCGGACAGGGCCCGGCGGCCACGGACGATGCCGTTGCGCGACGCGCCGTCGACCGAGCGCAGCACCGCGGGACCACCCCACGCGGCGGCCAGCGCGACGGCATCGGAACCGACCGCATCGGTATCCGCACCGGCGCTCAGGATCAGGGCGGGCGTTTCGATATCGGGGGCCAGGGATTCGGCCGAGGGTGCGGTGACCGCGGGATAGAGCGCGGCGACGGCCGCGACCTTGCGCCGCGAGGCCGCGATGACCGCGGCACCCGCCCCCATACCGTGACCGGCCAGCGCCAGTTTGTCGGGATGAACGCTGATCTTGCCTTCGCCCAGCCGCACTCCGGTGCAGATGTCCAGTGTGGTGAGCAGGTCGGTGGCCAGGTTCAGGTGCGAGGGGATCGGTCCGCGCTCGGTGTCGGGTGCGGCCGCGACGAAACCCCAGGAGGCGAGATGTTCGAGCAGCTTGCGGTAACGGCCGGCACCGGTGAGCCAGCCGTGCCCGAAGACGACGGCGGGCAGGTTCAGACCCGTCTCCGGGGTCCACACCAGACCGGGCTGCCCGGCGATGCCGAGATTGCCGTGCAGGACCCGATGCGGGCCGGGGCTGGCCAGGGTGCTCAGGAGCGATTTCACAGACGCCGACACGACGTCGAATTTATCCGATAGCCGCCCGCGGGCGGCGTTTCGCCGGATCCCGGGGCCGTCGCCGAGCCTGCCGATCCGGGCGGCAACGCATCTGCCAGCGCTTTCCGGGGTGAAGACATGCGACGGTCCCGGCATCCGCAGCTCGACACGCCCGGCTCCCGCACCCGGTACGATGCCTTCGCTCGAGCGAATGTGCCCCTTTGCCGCGCCGAACGAGCGCAGCCGGGCACGCGTGCGAGCGCATGTCGCGGCCGTGTCGCTGTCCTGGTTGCGCCCCAGTACGCTGGGTCCCCATGTGCGGAATCGTGGGCTACGTGGGATACCGGGACGCGCTCGGCGTCGTCGTGGACGCGCTGCGCCGTATGGAGTACCGGGGATACGACTCCGCGGGCGTGGCCATCCTGGACGGTGCGGGCGGGATCGCCGTGGAACGCAAAGCCGGTCGCCTGGCCAATCTGGAGGCCGAGCTGACCGATGCCGGGATGGCGAACTTCGCCGGCACCACCGGGATGGGCCACACGCGATGGGCCACGCACGGCGCGCCGACCGACCGCAACGCCCATCCGCACCGCGATGCCGAGGGTGCGGTGGCCGTGGTGCACAACGGCATCATCGAGAATTTCGCTCCGCTGCGTCACGAACTCGAGTCCGCCGGGGTGGAGTTGCGCAGCGATACCGACACCGAGGTCGCGGTGCATCTGGTTTCGCGCGCCTATGCCTCCGGTCCGACCGCGGGTGATTTCGTCGCCAGCGCGCTGGCCGTGCTGCGCCGGCTCGAGGGAGCGTTCACGCTGGTGTTCACCCATGCCGCGCATCCGGGCACGATCGTGGCCGCGCGCCGGTCGACGCCGCTGGTGGTGGGCGTCGGCAAAGGGGAGATGTTCATCGCCTCGGATGTGACCGCGTTCATCGAACACACCAGGGAGGCAGTCGAACTCGGGCAGGATCAGGTGGTGGTGATCACCGCCGACGGGTACACGGTCACCGATTTCTACGGCAATTCCGGTGTGCCCACCCGCCCCTTCTCCATCGACTGGGATCTGGCCGCGGCGGAAAAGGGCGGTCACGATTACTTCATGCTCAAGGAGATCGAGGAGCAGCCCGCCGGGGTCGCCGACACCTTGATCGGGCATTTCGACAAGGGTCGGATCGTGCTGGACGAACAGCGCCTGGCCGATCAGGAGTTGCGCGAGTTCGACAAGGTCTTCGTCGTCGCCTGCGGCAGTTCGTATCACGCGGGTCTGCTCGCCAAATACGCCATCGAACACTGGACGCGGCTGCCCGTCGAGGTGGAACTGGCCAGCGAATTCCGTTATCGCGACCCGGTTCTGGACCGTTCCACGCTGGTCGTGGCGATCTCGCAGTCCGGGGAGACCGCGGATACGCTCGAGGCGGTGCGGCACGCCAAGGAGCAGAAGGCGCGCGTGCTGGCCATCTGCAATACCAATGGCGCGCAGATCCCACGGGAGTCCGATGCGGTGGTGTACACCCGCACGGGTCCGGAGATCGGGGTCGCCTCCACCAAGGCGTTCCTGGCCCAGATCACGGCGAATTACCTTGTCGGCCTTGCCCTCGCGCAGGCACGCGGGACCAAGTACCCGGACGAGGTGGCGCGCGAATTCGGTCAACTCGAGTCCATGCCGGAACTGGTGGAGCGCGTGCTGGAGACCGCGCCGCAGGTGCGCGAGGTCGCGCGGCGGTTCGCCAACGCCTCGACGGTGTTGTTCCTGGGGCGTCACGTCGGCTATCCGGTGGCCCTCGAGGGTGCGCTCAAGCTCAAGGAACTGGCGTATATGCACGCCGAGGGTTTCGCCGCGGGTGAGCTCAAGCACGGTCCGATCGCGCTGATCGAGGACGGCCTGCCGGTCATCGTGGTGATGCCCTCGCCGAAGGGCCGCGCGGTGCTGCACTCCAAACTGCTCAGCAATATCCGCGAGATCCAGGCCCGTGGCGCGAGCACCATCGTGATCGCCGAGGAGGGGGACGACACCGTGCGCCCCTTCGCCGACCACCTGATCGAAATCCCCGCCGCGCCAACCCTTTTCCAGCCGCTGCTGTCGACGGTCCCGCTGCAGATCTTCGCCGCCGAGGTGGCGCAGACTCGCGGTTACGACATCGACAAGCCGCGCAACCTCGCCAAATCCGTCACGGTCGAGTAGGCGTTCGGTCGCGATCAGATGAGCCCGATCCGGTCTCGCCGGGTTCGGCGGCACTGGAGTCGAGACGTTCTCGGCTGACGGTGCGGCATCCTCGCGGCATACCGCGCACACCCGGATGCGGCGCGCCGAGGCTGTTCGATCGGGGCCGAGGAGTCACTGTCGGATAACGCACGCCTTCCTGGCGTCACGGTCGTGTGATGTGGCCGGTGGGGTGTCACTGTAGTGCCATTGCGCTGGTCACACGGGTGTGCTCGAACCTGCTCCGGTGACCGAGAGTTAGATATATCTCTTTCTGAAATAGGTTTAGTTATCCTTTCGTTAACCTTTAGTTCATTTGTCGCGACCATTCTGTGACTTGCCGAGATGAGCCAAGAGCAAATCTCCAGCGTATGGACACGACCGCTTTCGCGACATTCGTCGTCACGGCAGCGTCGGCTGTCGCCGGTTCCGGGCCGGTGTGAGACCGCGCGTATCCGTCATGTCTTCGGATAACTGAATCTCCAACTCCCACAACACAACCGACAAGCGGACAGGTAGCGGCGAACGCTTCGACCGCCAGGTCGAGCCGAGCGCTCGCGGGTACCGTCGCGCTGTCAGAAACCCAGTCGACATGCATCTTCGAAAACTGATCCCCCTGACCCTGCTCGCCGCCGTCGCGGTGGCCCCCGTGGCCGCGAACGCCGAAACGCTCATCCCGGGACTGCCGCCGCAGCTGCAGCAGCAGGCCCAGCAACTGCAGAATCAACTGCCGCCGGCGCAGCAGGCCCAGTTGCAGCAGCTCATCCAGCCGCTTCCGCAGCCGCTGCCGCAATTGATACCGCCCGCCTTCCCGAACAATCTGGACGGCTGGATCCGCAACGCGCAGTTCGTCATGTCGCAGCGCGGCATTCCCGGCAGCTACGAAGGGATTCACCGGAACATCATGCGGGAATCCGGTGGCAATCCGCGGGCGATCAACCTGACCGACTCGAATGCCGCCCGCGGCATCCCCTCCAAAGGTCTGATGCAGGTCATCGACCCCACCTTCCGCGCCTATCACGTGGACGGCACGTCGTGGGACATCTACGACCCGGTCGCCAACATCAGCGCCGCCTGCAACTACGCGGCCCACCGCTACGGCACGATCGACCGCGTGTTCTCGGCGTACTGATCCGGCTGCCGCACCGTCACGGTGCCGTGCGTATCGGCTACTGCACCGTGACGGTGCCGTGCATATCGGGGTGCAGCGGGCACAGGTAGCGATATGTGCCCGGGACGGTGAACGTGTGACTCCACGTGCCCGTGTTGAAGATCGGGCTGTTGATCCCCATCGCGCTGTCGCCGATGCCCTGCACCGCGTGCGGGAATCGGTCGGCGAAATTCCACGTCACGGTGCCGCCGGCCTTGATGGTGACCGCGTCGGGGGAGAACTGCATATTCTTGACCTCGACCCGCACCGCCCCCGTGGGCGCCGCCGCCGCGGTCGAGGACCCCGATGCCGCGGCCGGACTCGAGGTAGGGGCGGATGTTGTTGTCCCGGAACCACATCCGCTCATCAGCAGCGCTCCCGCGAGTGCGGCGACCCCGAATCCGGTGTGCAGAAAGTTCCGGCGACTCCAGTCCATCGGCATGTCGCCCAGCCTAGCCCCGCCCGACCACCCCGGTTCGCCGCAGCGCCGTTGTGCGGTTCGGCGGACGCGGTACGAGAACGGCCGCTGTCGAACCGCGGGGGCGTCGGGCAATTGCGTTCGACGACGTCCGGTGATGTCGAAGACTGCCGGGTGCGTTGCTGAACAGACATGCCGAGCGCGGTGCGCGCCGGCCTTTCCCCGAGCCGCCGAATCTCGTCGCGTCGACTGTGCGGTCGGCCGGGACGTCCGGTGTTGCGGCGTAGTCTGCTGTCGTCGGGTGTGCCCGGTCGGTGGGTAGGAGGCGAGCGATGGCGGTGCGCGGGTATTACACGGCCGACGAGGTTCGGGCGGCGGAGACGGAGCTGTTCGGACGGGTCGCGGCGGGTGTGCCGATGCGCCGGGCGGCATACGGGCTGGCGAATGTCGTCGCGGGGGAATTACGCGAGCGGACCGGCGCGGTGGCCGGGCGTTCGGTGACGTTACTGGTCGGGTCGGGGGACAACGGCGGCGATGTGCTGTGGGCGGGGGCGATGCTGCGGCGGCGCGGGGTCGCGGTGTCGGCGGTGCTGCTGTCGCCCGAGCGGGCGCATGCGCAAGGGCTGGCGGCCCTGCGTCGTGCGAGTGGGCGGATTCGGGAGGATATCGGCTCGCCCGATCTGGTGGTCGACGGGATAGTGGGCATCTCCGGCCACGGTTCACTGCGGCCGCGAGCTGCGGAACTCGTTGCGGCGGTGGATGTTCCGATCATCTCCGCAGATCTGCCCAGTGGCGTGGATCCAAATACCGGCGCGGTGGACGGGCCCGCGGTGCGGGCGGATGTGACCGTCACGTTCGGCGCGTACAAGCCGGTGCACGCGCTCGCCGCGTCCTGGTGCGGCCGAATCGAGTTGGTGCCCATCGGATTACACCTGCCCGAACCCGAACTCGGCGCATTGGAGCCGGGTTCGATCGGCGCGAACTGGCCGGTCCCCGGCCCGCACGACGACAAGTACACCCAGGGTGTGACCGGCATCTGCGCCGGGAGCGCGACATATCCGGGTGCGGCGGTGCTGTGTACCGGCGCGGCGGTGGCGGCGACCTCGGGGATGGTGCGTTACGCCGGGACCGGTGCGGCGCAGGTGCTCGCGAATTTCCCGGAAGTCATCGCCGCCGAGACGGTTTCATCCACGGGCCGGGTGCAGGCATGGGTGACGGGCCCCGGCGGCGGCACCGACGACGCTGCCCGCGAACGGCTTTCGGAAATCCTCGCGACGGACCTGCCGGTGGTCGTCGACGCGGACGCGCTGACCCTGGTGGCCGCCGATCCCGCTCTGGTCTCCGGTCGCCCCACGCCGACCGTGCTGACCCCGCACGCCGGTGAGTTCACCCGCCTCACCGGTGTGCAGCCGGGGCCGGACCGGGTGGCGGCTGTACGCGACCTCGCCGAGAAATGGCAGGTCACAGTACTGTTGAAAGGTCGTGCCACGCTGATCGCCGCGCCCGGCCGCCCGACCCTGATCAACGAGGCGGGCGGGTCCTGGGCCGCCACCGCGGGCGCGGGCGACGTGCTGTCCGGCATCATCGGCGCATTGCTGGCGGCCGGACGCGACCCGTCCTGGGCCGCCGCGGCAGCCGCCCGGGTCCACGCCCTGGCGGCCAACCTCGCCGCCCACGCCGAATCTCCCAGCGGCCCGGGGGCTCCCATCTCGGCGACCCCGCTGCTGCATCACCTGCGTCCGGCGATTCAGACCCTGCGCACCCTCGCCGCGCCGTAACGGCCGCCGAATCATCCAGCGGTACAGACCTTCTGGTGATCCGCCGGTCAGGATCCCTGAGCGAGTTCGGATACCTTGTCCCATTCGCGCCACTGCGCCAGCCGGGACTCGTAGTCCGCGGTCGCGATGCCCAGCGGATCCACCCCGAAGAAGATGCGCAGCGGCGGTTTCTCGGCGTCGACCACTTGCAGGATGGCCTCTCGGGTGCCACTCGGCTCGCCGACGCTGCGTTCGGCCCGCTGCTTCTCGCGCACGGCCCGAACCGCGTCGTATGCCGGATTCGGGGTGCTGCGCTTCGCGGACGGGCCCGCCCAATCGGTGCTGAAACCGCCCGGTTCGATCAGGGTGACGTGGATGCCGAAATCGGCCACTTCCTGGGCGAGGGACTGGGAGAACCCCTCCAGCGCCCACTTCGACGCGTGGTACGCGCCCACATTCGGGAACGCGCTGATCCCGCCGATGCTCGACACCTGGATGATGTGACCGCTGCCCTGCGCGCGGAGAATCGGCAGCGCCGCCTGTGTCACCCACAGCGCGCCGAACAGATTCGTCTCCAGCTGTGCGCGAACCTCTTGCTCGGTGAGCTCTTCGATCATGCCGAAGTGGCCGTAACCGGCGTTGTTCACCACGATGTCGAGCCGCCCGAAGTGCTCCGCGGCCTGCCGCACCGCCGCGAAATCCGCGTCTCGGTCGGTGACGTCCAGGTGCAGCGCCAGGAAGGTGTCGGGATATTCGGCGGTCAGATCGTCGAGAGTGCTCACCTCGCGCGCGGTTCCGGCGACCCGGTCGCCCCGCTCGAGCGCCGCGATCGCCCACTCGCGGCCGAATCCACGCGACACACCGGTAATGAACCAAACTTTGCTCATGGGAACCTTCCATGTCAGTGGTAGGGGCCCTGTCGGCCCCTACGATCAACGGTAAGTACCTGGAGTGCGCTCCAAGCAAGCGTCTCTTCGATGCCCCGGACCGACCGGACGACGGCCCGAGGTCCGGCAATGGCAGGATCGGTAGCCGTGAACAGCACAGCAGCGCAGGTGGAGACAGTCGTCGACCTGGACGCCATCGCACACAACGTGCGTGTGCTGCGCGAGTATGCCGGTGGCGCCGGGGTCATGGCCGTGGTCAAGGGCGACGGTTACAACCACGGTGCGGTGCAGGTGGGACGGGCCGCGCTGGCCGCGGGCGCCGCCGAACTCGGGGTCACCACCATCGCCGAGGCGCTGGACCTGCGGGCCGCGGGGATTCGTGCGCCGATCCTGAGCTGGCTCAACGTGGTCGACGCCGATTACTCCGCGGCGGTCGCCGCGGATATCGAGCTCGGCGTGTCCTCGGTGTGGCAGTTGCGGGCGATCGAACAGGCCGCGCGCGCCACCGGTGTGACCGCCACGGTTTCGCTCAAGGTGGACACCGGATTGAATCGCAACGGCGTCTCCGATATCGAATATCCGCAGGTCCTGCAGCTGCTGCGGGAACTGGTCGACGAGCGCGCGGTTCGGTTCCGGGCGATCTTCTCCCATCTTGCCCACGCCGACACCCCGCAGCATCCGGGTAACGATTCGCAGCGCGATCGGCTGCTGGAGGCGATTGCCGCCGCGAAGGAGTTCGGGCTCGAGCCCGAACTCGCCCATCTGGCCAATTCGGCCGCCGCGCTGGCCCGGCCCGATCTCACCTTCGACATGGTCCGGCCCGGTATCGCGATGTACGGGCTGTCGCCGATCGAGGAGGATGGATTCGGGCTTCGTCCCGCGATGACGTTCCAGGCGCAGGTCGTACTGGTCAAACGGGTCGCCGAGGGGGAGGGCGTGTCGTACGGGCACGAGTGGGTAGCACCGCGCGACACCACTGTGGCGCTGATTCCGGCCGGATACGCAGACGGCGTGTTCCGCGCGCTGGGTGGGCGGATCTCGGTGCGCATCGGCGAACGCGACTATCCGAGCGTCGGCCGGGTGTGCATGGACCAGCTGGTGGTCGATCTGGGAGGCGATGCCACCGGGGTCCGGGAGGGCGATACCGCGGTGCTGTTCGGCGGCGGTCCCGGACAGCCGCATCCGCAGCGATGGGCCGATCTGCTGGGTACCATCCACTACGAGATCGTGTGCTCGCCGCGTGGGCGGGTCGTGCGGCGTTATGTGGGCGGAGGGGCCTGTTCATGAAATACGCTCGGCCACAGAGTATTGCGAAGGTCGTGTGTCAGGGTGGAATGGCGACCGCGGGTGTGCTCGGCGCACTTGCCGCCACGCATGCGCTGCGGCGCGTCGGCGCCACGGTGCAGTGGCCCGCCCGCGTCGACGAGCTGCGCGAGGAGGATTTCACGCTGCTTGATCGGGACCGAGCGCGCACGGTGGTCACCGAAGACGGTGTGGCGCTGGCAGTTCGGGAGTGCGGGCCCGAGGACGCTCCCGGCACCGTGGTCTTCGTGCACGGCTTCTGCAACAGCATGGAGTCCTTCCACTTTCAGCGGCGCGATCTGGAAAAGCTATGGGGCCCAACGGTTCGCATGATCTTTTTCGATCTGCGCGGGCACGGCCGCTCGGGTGAGTCGGGCATCGGCGGCTGTACCGTGCCGCAACTGGGCCGCGATCTGGTCGAGGTGGTGCGGGCGTGCGCGCCGGACGGTCCGCTGATGCTGGTCGGACATTCCATGGGCGGGATGGCGATTCTCGCCGCCGCCGCGCAGTTTCGGGAGCTGTTCGAAGAGCGGGTACGCGCGGTGGCGCTGCTGTCGACCGCGGCAGCGCAGGTCGCCGCGGCCGGTGTGCCGCAGCTGCTGCGCAATCCGGCCATCGACGGATTCCGTGTGGCCGTGCACGCCGCGCCCGCGCTGATACAGGCCGGGCGGGTCGCCGCCCGGCAGGTGATCGCACCGATCCTGCACGTCAGCTCGTTCCACGGTGACGTGAGTCCGACGCTGTCCCGGTTCACCACCTCGATGATCGATCGGACGCGGGTCGACACCATCGTGAAATTTCTCGATGCCCTGCACGTGCACGACGAATCCGCGGCGTTGCCCACTCTCGCCCCGCTGCCGGAGCTGGTCCTCGGCGGTGGGCACGACATGGTGATTCCGTTCCGGAATTCGGTCGCGCTGGCTCGTCGGTTGCCCGATGCCGATCTGGTCCGCGTCACCGACGCCGCACATATGGTGCATATGCAGTACCCGGATCTGGTCAATGCCGCTCTGGACCGCCTGCTGTTGCGCGGCGGGCTGCTCGGCGCCGGGGAAAGACGGGAAGTCGCAGGTGGCTGAACAGCGGATTCTGCCGACGGTCGAGGATACCGAGGCACTCGGTCGCGAACTGGCCCGCGACCTGGGCCCGGGGGATCTGGTCGTGCTCGACGGTCCGCTGGGCGCGGGGAAGACCGCGTTGACCCGCGGGCTCGCGGATGGGCTCGGGGTGCAGGGGCGGGTCAGCTCGCCGACGTTCATCATCGCCCGCCAGCATCGGGCCGGGAACCATCCCGGCGCGGTCGGCATGGTTCACGTCGATGCCTACCGCCTCGGCGGTGATCTGGACGAACTCGATTCCCTCGATCTGGACACCGATCTGGATCACGCCGTCGTGGTCGTCGAATGGGGTCTGGGCGTCGTGGAACATCTCGCCGACCGGCACCTGCGCGTGCTGCTGCGCCGCGAGCCGGATTCGGACGTCCGCACGGCGACCTGGGAGTGGGTCGCGGCCACCTGAGTCGGCGAGCCCGAACGGATCGCCGGATGTCCGGCCGCCGACGCGACTCCACGAATGGCACCCATGTGGTGTGATGCCGGACACCATTGTCGGGTGTGAACGTCGGACGGACCGGTGCCGCATATCGCGATGACGGTGGCATCGGAGTCGGTAATCGTTGCGGTGCATGGTTGTTGGCGTCGATGCACGGATCCGCGCTACCCGATGCGGTCCGAGGCGGTGACACCGCTGCGACGATGAGGTGAACCGGGGGCGGCCGGGTTGCCGTCGTGGAGGTGACCACCCGGTATCGTTGAGGCAATCATGCTTGTACTCGCCCTCGACACCGCGACGCCTGCCGTCACCGCGGGACTGGTGGCACTGGAGCAGGCCGCGCCCCAGCACCATGAGGTCCGCACGCTCGCGTCCCGGGTGACCGTGGACGCCCGCGCTCACAACGAGGTGCTCACCCCGCAGATTCTCGAATGCTTCGACACCGCAGGACGTTCCCGCGCCGAACTCGACGCGGTCGTCGTCGGTGTCGGGCCGGGCCCGTTCACCGGACTGCGCGTCGGGATGGCGACCGCCGCCGCATTCGGCGACGCGCTGGGCCTGCCGGTGTACGGGGTGTGCAGCCTGGACGCGATCGCCGCGGCCGCGTGGCGCGACATCTCCGCGGTCGACGCCGAACTGTTGGTGGTCACCGACGCCCGGCGCCGCGAGGTGTACTGGGCCCGCTATCGCGCGGTGTCCAAGGCGGCCCTGGCCGGATCTTTCGTGGTCGGCAACGGCAATGGCGGTCCGCAGGGGCGCGCGGTGGTGCGCGTCGCGGGGCCGCAGGTGTGCAAACCGGGCGAGCTGGAGTCCGGTGATTCCACCGTGATCGCCGGATCCGCTTCGCACGTGGACTTTTTCGACCTTCCGGTGCTGCCGGTGGAGACACCGTCCCCGGCCGGGCTGGTCAGCGCCGCCGCCGCCGAGCTGCTGGCGCGAGCCACGCCGCAGCCGCTGATCCCGCTGTATCTGCGCCGCCCCGATGCGGTCGAACGCAGCTATCAGGCGGTCCGGGCGTGAGTGGTCAGGGCCGGAGACAGCGGCGGAGCGTTACCACGCAGGTCCTCGGTCATGCCCGCGATGGTGCAGTCGTGAGTGGTCAGGGCCGGAGGCGGCGGAGCGTCACCATGCAGGTCCCCGGTCATGCCCGAGAGGACGCAGCATGAGTGGTCGGATCGCGCCGTCGATCCGGATCGAGCCGATGGATCGGTCGGCGATCGATCGCTGTGTCGAACTCGAGCAGGTGCTGTTCCCCGAGGACGATCCCTGGCCGGAAGTGGCCTTCGAATCCGAGCTCGCCGGCGCGCACAACCGGTACCTGGTCGCGCGGGACGAATCCGGCCGCATCGTCGGCTATGCCGGGATCGCGCTGCTGGGTCCGCTGAATCATCCCGAGGCCGAGGTGCACACGATCGGCGTCGACCCGGACAGCCATCGCGGCGGGATCGGCACCACCCTGCTGCGCGCGTTGCTGGCCGAGGCGGGTAAGCGCGGTGGTCCGGTCTTCCTCGAGGTCCGCACCGACAACGCCCCGGCGATCGCGCTGTACGAGAAGCACGGCTTTCACATCATCGGCCTGCGCAAGAACTACTACCAGCCCAGCGGGGCCGACGCGTTCACCATGCGCCGCCCCGCGACCGCCGGCGTCGTCGATCCGAACGAGGTGCTCACATGAACCGCGGCGCACCGCTGGACATGATCCGTGCGGGCTGTGAAACAGGCTGTCGCACAACCGATGTGCCGACCGACAGGGGTGAGCGGGCATGATCGTGATGGGCGTGGAGAGCTCCTGTGACGAGACCGGCGTCGGCATCGTGCGCTGGCACGAGGACGGCACCTGCGAACTGCTGGCCGACGAGGTCGCCTCGAGTGTGGAACAGCACGCCCGCTTCGGCGGCGTGGTCCCGGAAATCGCCTCGCGCGCACATCTGGAGGCGATCGTGCCCGCCATGCGACGCGCGTTGGCCGCGGCCGAGGTGTCCAAACCCGACGCGATCGCGGTGACCATCGGCCCCGGACTGGCCGGTGCTCTACTGGTCGGCGTCGCGGCCGCCAAAGCCTATGCGGCGGCGTGGGATATCCCGCTGTACGCGCTGAACCACCTCGGCGGCCACGTCGCCGTGGACACCCTCGAACACGGTCCGATGCCGTCGTGCGTGGCGTTGCTGGTGTCGGGCGGGCACACCCATCTGCTGCACGTCACCGATCTGGCCGAGCCGATCACCGAACTCGGCAGCACGGTCGACGACGCCGCGGGCGAGGCCTTCGACAAGGTGGCCCGGCTGCTGGATCTGGGCTTCCCGGGCGGCCCGGCACTGGATGCCGCTGCGGCGCACGGTGATCCGCAGTCCATCGCCTTCCCGCGCGGTATGACCGGCCCCCGCGACGCGCGTTACGATTTTTCCTTTTCCGGTGTGAAGACCGCCGTGGCCCGGTATGTCGAGGCCGCGCAGCGCGAGGGCCGGGCGCTGCCGATTCCGGATATCGCCGCCTCGTTCCAGGAGTCGGTCGCGGATGTGTTGACACGCAAGGCGATTCGCGCGGCGCAGGACGTCGGCGTGGATACCCTGGTGCTCGGCGGCGGCGCGACGGCGAACTCCCGCATCCGCTCGATGGCCCAGGAACGCTGCGCCGCGGCCGATCTCACCCTCCGCGTCCCCGAACCCCGCCTCTGCACCGACAACGGCGTCATGATCGCGACGCTGGGCGCCCACGTCATCGCGGGCGGCGCGAAGCCCTCTCCCCTCACCGTCGCCACCGATCCGGGCCTCCCGGTCTCCACCACCCAACTGCCCTGAGTCCGCAGACCTGCTCGGCAAGTTCGGCCCGCGCGACCCGGCGGATCTCACGCCGGCGGGTCTTCCAGAACACGGTGAGCATGATGATCGGCTGCCCGCCCGGGAGCCGGTTGTCTCGAACAGCACACGACTCGACCTATCGCATATAGCGATAGGTCGAGTCTGAGGTTGTGCCGAGGCGGCTTTTCGGTTCGTCCTGGGCAACCGGTTCGGACCCGTTGATCTACCGGCCCGGACCGCTTGTCGCTCAGTGCTTTTCGGTGCCGTCGGCGTTGAGGATCAACTGGGCGGCCTTGGGGGAGGCGAAGTCGAACATCCCGGACAGGTCGCCTGCGCTGGCTTCGGAGGAACCGTTGCCGAGGGTGGGCAGGGACCAGTTGGCTTCGATGAACTTCACGATCGAGGTCTCATCGGTCAGGGTGTGGTCGACGTGGTTGGTCTTGGCGTAGGGGGAGATCGCCAGCAGCGGCAGGCGCGGGCCGGTGCCGCAGCGGCCCTGGTGACCGCCGAGGGCGGGCTTGCTCGCGCACGGGCCGTAGACGTCCGAGGCGCTGGTGGAACCGTTGATCACCGGCCCGGCAACATGGTCGTACCAGCCGTCGGAGTCGTCGTAGGCGATGAAGATCGCGGTCGACTTCCAGTCCGGCGACTGCTGGATGGCGTTGATCCGGTCCACCAGGAAGTGCTGCTCGTCGATCGGATCGGAGTATCCCGCGTGGCCGTCCTGATATTCGGACGCCTTGACGTAGCTCACTGCGGGCAGTTTGCCCGCCTTGGCGGCCTGGTCGAACCACTCCAACCCGTACTGGTGATTGGCCGGACCGGCGTGGCCGACCTCGTCCAGCGACGCCGGGACGGTGTGATGCGGATTGGACGTGGACTTGAAGTACTGGAACGGCTCGTGGTGCGGGCTGTAGTCCAGCGCCTGCTGACCGCCGACGTTCGCGTGCTTCGTGCCGCACACGGCGTACCCGGCGTCGTTCTTGCCGGTCGGAGTGAATCCGCCCTGGAACCAACCCCAGCTGATGTTCTTGTCGTTCAGCTCGTCACCGATGTTCTTGCCGTTCATGGCCATCAGATTGTCGGTGGTGGTGTGGCTCTTGTTCGAGCAGTCGTCGTAGGCGGGGTCGGCGTCGTCGATATCGGAGCCGACGCCCTGCTCGTCCGGTGCGGCGACCAGATTCGGATCCTGCACCGGCTTACCGGTTTTCGCGTCGATGGCCTGCGCGCCGTAGGTCTGCGCGGCGGTCACCTCGAGCGCGCCCGGCGTGGACGGGCCGAAGGTGGTGCCGAAGGAGTTGTCGCTCAGCGCGTAATGCTGGGCGTAGTTCCACAAGGCGGTGACCGTGTTGCCGTCGTAGTAGTCCATGACGATCCCGTTGGGACCGTAGGCGGCCGGGCATTCGTCCTTCTGCGTCTTCTGGACGAACTGATCCATCTTGCCGTTGTCGAACGCCTCCTGCTCGGCCTTGTAGGAGTGGTCCTGATCGCAGGTCATCGCCTGATCCGGGCCCAGGCGCTGCGGCTGGAACAGATTCGGGTTGTGCGTCAACAGATCCGGGGTCAGCCCGTTGACAGCCGGGGTGCCGGGCGCGGCGTGGAACGGCACGCCGTCGGTGTTGGCGGCGTTCGGATACGTGCCGAAATAGTGGTCGAACGAGATGTTCTCGTCGTAGAGCACCACGATGTGCTTGATCGGCGTCGTGGTCGTCGCCGACTTGTCGGTCGCCGTGGTGCTGGTCGAGGACGAGCACGCGGCCGCGAGCAGCCCGACCGTCGCGACGGCGGCGGCGATCGTCGTGCCCCGCTTGTACTTCCCGCTGCCGCCCTGCGCCCGTGCGCGCCGCTGGGAGCCTGTACTCACGTGTCCTCCTGGGTCGATCCCGCCTCGCCGCTCATGCGAAGTCACACGATAGTCACGAGCGGAGATTTCCCAAGGGTGAACACCGGGCGACGTCCGCTTGTCGGATGGAAGTTCCCCTCACGACTCCGCCTCGCCGGCGCTCGCCTCCGTCGTGCGCGATGCGCGCTGTGTCCGCGGTTCGCTCCGCTCACGTCACCAGCGCGCGAGCGTAGAAATCCGCGTCATCGCGCACGCCCGGCAACACGAAGAAATATCCGCCGCCGAAGGGTGAGATGTAGTCGACCAGCGGTTCGTCCGCCAGCCGTTTCTGCACGGTCTCGAACTGCGCGTGCGGATCACTTTGGTAGCACAGGAAGATCAGGCCCTGATCGAGATTGCCGGTGTCGTCGTTGCCGCGGTCGTAGTTGAAACTGCGTCGCAGGATCCGACTGCCCGCGGTATCGGGCGTGCGCGGATTGGCCAGGCGGATATGGGCGTTCAGCGGGATGACCAGTCCGGTGGGATCATCGCTGTAGTCCGGTAGGTCGCTCTCGTGATCGCCGTTCAGCGGCGCGCCGGTATCGCGCACCCGGCCGAACATGTTCTCCTGCTCGGTGATCGCGACCCGATCCCAGAACTCCACGAGCATCCGGATCAGCCGGACCACCTGATAGGTGCCCCCGGCCGCCCAGGCGGGTTCCCCGGCCCCGGCCCACACCAGATGCTGGAAGTCGGCACTGACCGGATTGGCGATTCCGTCCTTGAAGCCGAACAGATTTCGCGGCGTCCCACTCGGCCGGGGCGGGCTGACGAAACCGTTCATCCGCCAGCGCGGCTGCATCGCACCGCGCGTCGCGCGGGTGATGTCGCGCAGCGCGTGCACGCAGACATCGGCGTCGGCAGCGGCCAGTTGCAGGCTCAGATCGCCGTGACACCAGGCGGATCGGAGATCGTCGTTGGGGAACATCGGCATCGCCGTCAGCTTCGCGGGCCGCTTGTCGGACAGGCCGTATCGGTCGTCGAACAGGCTGGCGCCGACGCCCACCGTGATCACCGGCCCGCCCGGCGGGATCTCCGGACCGAGTACGCCGTTGTCGGCGGGCGGTGCGGTGATGCCGACCGCGGACGGCGGGCCGCCGTCGCTCAGGATGCGGGCGCGTTCGGTGAGGGTGCGGAACAACTCGGTCAGCTCGGCCGGATTCTCGGCGATCACATCGAACGACGCCGTGATCCCCTGCGCACCGGGCGGCGGCGGATCGGCGATTCCGGCCTGGTGGATTCCGTGGAACGGTGGTGCGACCGGTGCGGCGGTGACCGTATGCAACGCGGCGGGGGCGACCGCCGAGGCCGCGGTTACCGCGCCGCCGACGCCCGCGGCCATCGCACCGCGCAGGAAGGAGCGCCGACTCGGCGATGGATTCGCGGTCACTGGAACGTCTTTCGCGGTTTGCAGATGGTCGCGATCGGAGCGAGATATTCCAGCAGCCGGCTCAGGGTGCCGTTCAGCCGCTGCCGATCCGACCGGCTCAGCGCGGACACCGAAGTCCAGGTGCCACTGGCCGGAATGCCGGGAGTCGCATCGGTGTGATGCGCCTGCAACAGGGTTTCGAAGCGGTTCAACCAGGTCGTCACCTCAGGGAGCTGCCGATATCGGTTGCGCAGCACCGGATCCAGCACGGTGAGCAACTCCCGGGTTCCAGCGATGTTCGCCACGGCGGTGGCCAGTGAGGTGCCGCTGCCGTAGTCGGCATCGCCGGTCATCTCGAATTGCAGTGTGTTCTCCAAGATTTCGTGCGTGCGCAGGCCGAGATCCAGCAGCGGGACCTGGATATTCGGGAAGTCCGCGACCAGTCCGTGCGCATCTCGGGCCAATTGCTCGGCGGTCCCGGCCAGCGTCGTGAGCGACTCACCGTGCCACAGGCCGTATTCCACTCGGTGAAATCCGGTGAACTGCGGATCGGCGTTGCCCCCGGCAAGACCGTCGCTCCGGCCGTCGAGTTTGCCGTCGTACTCGCCGAATGCGTTGTAGGCCGCGCCGAGTCGTTCGTAATCCAGATGGGCGGTCAGCCAGGCCGTGCGCGCCGCGGTGAGATCACCGCGATCGACCGTGTCGCGTAGGAGGTCGGTGTCGGCGGCCAGCCGGTTCAGCCCGGTCGCGACGTAATCCACGTACTGTTTGTCCGGCCCGTACAGATCCTCGGGGGTGACCGGCGGTACCGCCGAGGCCGCGGGTGGCCCGGCGATCGTCACGGTCGGTCCGGTGATCAGCGCGTTGCCCGAACCTTCCATGGCGCACCGGAAGGCGAACGTGCCGCCCCCGACGTCGACCCGGGTGCTGCGGGTGGTGTTCGGCCCGATATCGGGCACCTCGGCGGAGATCGCGCCGGTGCGGACGTCGATGAGGTCGACCGTCGTCGGATTGGAACCGGTATTGCGGAAATAGAGAGTCTGCTGACCGGTGTGTGGATCGGTCCACCCCTGGCCGCAGGCGTTCTCGGAGACGTCGATGATCTGCTGGACCGGTTCCGCCGGAGCGGGGTGCCCGCACGCACTCGCCGCCGCGGTGCTGATCGCGGCGACGGCCACGACGATACGGCGTACTGGTCCCATGCGCATGACCGCGACAGCTTACGGCAGCAGCGGGCCCGCGGACGGGGCCGCACAATCTGTACAGCGGGTATTCATTCCGATGTCGTAGTCGGCCGATGCGGCGGAGATCGCCCGGCCGGCGAGTTGGAGTTCGGCTCACCCGGCCGCCCCGGCACCGGCATGCGGCAGATGCGGATCGTGCGTCGGCATAGCTGCTTTCGGGTCTGGGCCGGGTCGGTGTGCTGTCGTCGGTGAGTGGCGTCAGCCGGTGGAATGGACTGTCGCGCGGCCGAATCAGTGCCGGCCGGGGGAGAGAGAAACAGGCCGTGGTTCGGCGCGCGGGAGAGGCGGGCCGTATCTCCGGGGAAGGTGTTCCGTTGTGGAGCCGAAACGAACCCAGCACCTTGCGTTGTCGCCCGTTGGCTGCGTCGGTCGGAGAGGTGGAGTGCCGCTCGGTCTGATCGATGTCTGCGCGGGGGGAAACGAGCCGTAACTCGGGGTTGTTGTTCCGGGTCGGGGCCGGGCCGGTATTCGGCGCGGTGTCGTCGGTTGCCGACGTCAGTTGACGGGGTGGAGCGTCGCTCGCGCGGCTGAACCGGTGTTGGCGCGCGGCAAATGCGGGCCGTGACTCGGTGTCGCCGTTGTGGTCGGCACCGGTGTGGTGGTCGGGGCCGGGGCGGTGTTCGGCACGGCGGGCTGCGGGGTGGTGCTGCCCAGCAGCGGGCCGAACAAGTGCGGCAGATCCGGTAGGGGAATGGGCGGCAGTCCTGGGTCCGGACGCAGCGGTACGCCGGTGGTCGGCGGTGTGGGGCTCGGGGTGGTGGTGGGCTGCTCGCTGGTGTCCGAGGACGATGGGCTCGGTGTGGTGGTGGCCGCGGTGTGCCGGCTGGGCGTGGCCTGCTCGGTGGTGGTGGTCGATGGGCTCGCGGGGAGGGGAGCCGACTGCGGTGCCGTGGTGGTCGGGAAATCCGCTGTATGGCTGGTACCGGCGGGTGTGACGTCGTGATCGGCGGTCGGCACCAGTTCCTTGACGCCGTACCCGACGACCAGGCCGAGCACCACGACCGCACCGGCCAGGGTGCCGACGAGCTTGGTGAAGGTGCCGGGTTTGGCATCCGAGCCGAGGCTGATCACCGGGAAGGCCGACGGCTGCACCGAATCGGCAACCAGCGCAGCGCCTTTCGCGGTCGCCGCCTCCGGCTCGGGCACGGTGAGCACGATCAGGTCGAGCAGATCGGCGAGGCCGTTGACCACGGCGGCCATATTGCCGCAACCGCCGATCACGGTGACCGCCCGCGGATATTTCGGCGCGCGCGCGAACACCGCTGCGGCGTAGATCGCGGCCTCGTGCAACAGGTCGGCGATCAGCTCCTCGAAATCGGCGCGGGTGAGTTTGAGCGCCTGCCCGGCGACGTGATCGATGGTGACCGCCGGGGCGATGGACAGGTGCTCCTTGGCAGCCCGAGCGCGGTTGATGAGCATCGTGCGGTTGGGCCGGGTGCCGCGGCGGGCGAAATGGCAGTCGAGCAGATGGTGATAGATCAGCTCGTCCATGGCGTTGCCGCTGACGGTGTCCGTGCGCTCGCTGTGCAGTACCGCGTCGTCGGCGACGTCGGCCACCGAGACGGTCATACCGGAGGCGCCGAGATCGATCAGGCCGACCGTTTCGTATCGGTCGAGCAGGCCGGTGTGGCGCAGATAGGTCAGTGCGGCAGTGCTTTCCAGGATCAGCTGGACGTCGCGACGCTGGCGGCCGATGGCCGAGCGGATCGCCACGGCCTGTTCCCGATCGCGGTAGGCGACCGCGATGGCACCGGGGGTGGGAAACGGTTCGCCGGGCGTCGGTCCGGCGGCGTGCGCACCGCGCGGATACACGAATTCGCGGGGCATCTGAGTGGTCATCAGCTCGATCGAGGAGGCCACCAGATCGCCGAGGTCGGATTGTGCGGCGTCCGCGGAGACGATTCGGTAGTCGAATTCCTGAGCGCCGTTGGGTGCTGTGGCGACCAGCGCCGAGCACACCACCTCGTTCCCGGCGGAGATGCCGAGGGATGTTCGCATGTTCACCTCCCTTCGAGCGGATGGTCATCGCGTCGCCGACCATCGGATGCGGACAGCACGGACATCCGCGTGGATGGCGGATGGTCCGAGCTGATCGGGCCGGGCCCGTGATCCGGTCGGGCTCGGGCTCCGGCGACGATCACTTGCGGTCTGATACTCGTTCCATGGTGTGCGCCAAGGGCTCGCGCGGGGTGAAGCAGCATGCACAACGCTCGGCGGATCGCATGACGATGTGGAACCATTCGACTGCACCTCCCGATGGCACGGAGCCTTCTGGCGGCACGGCATCTGTTTGGCACGACAACATCACGGAGCCGTCGTACATAGTGTCACATTCCGTTATCCGAACGTTACAGATTTTCCGGATCAATTGCCACCGTGTTGACGGTGTGACTCGAGTTACCTGTGAGGTCCAGGGTCATCGTGGGTTTCCGCCGAAAAATCGTCGGCGTGTCGCGCAACGTGTCGTGGCACGGCAGGTTGTGGGCCGGTGTCGAATAATCAGCACTACCCAACCTTGAGCGCTGGCACTCTGCTGTATAGAGTGCTAGGTGGCACTGGTGGAAGTTGCTCAGCTGCCAGCACGACCACTGCACTGGGGTCCCGGCACCCGCGACGACGGGGCTATGCGCAGGGTCGGCACACGACCGAAACCGTGAGTCCGGGGAACAGCCCCGGACGAGAAGAAATCCCCTGAAAGTGGAGGGCTCAACGTGGCGAGCGTGAACATCAAGCCGCTCGAGGACAAGATCCTCGTCCAGGCCGGCGAGGCCGAGACGACGACCGCCTCCGGCCTGGTCATCCCCGACACGGCGAAGGAGAAGCCCCAGGAGGGCACCGTCATCGCCGTGGGTCCCGGGCGGGTCACCGACACGGGCGACCGTATCCCGGTGGATGTCAAGGAGGGCGACACCGTCATCTACAGCAAGTACGGCGGCACCGAGATCAAGTACAACGGCGAGGAGTACCTGATCCTGTCGGCGCGCGACGTCCTGGCTGTCGTCAACAAGTGACCCAGCTGTAGTCGAATGCTGCCCCGGCGCCCTGAGATGAGGCACCGGGGCAGCGTTCGTTACGGCCCCTTCCGCGGCGCTAGAGCCCGGCCCGGCGGCAGTCCGCGTGCGCAGGGCCCGGCGAGCGCCGCCGACCAGACACTGAAGGAATTTCGAACATGGCAAAGCAGATCGAGTTCGACGAGAAGGCTCGTCGGGCAATGGAGCGCGGCGTCGACAAGCTCGCCGACGCCGTCAAGGTCACGCTCGGTCCCCGCGGCCGGCATGTGGTCCTGGCCAAGGCATTCGGTGGCCCGGCCGTCACCAACGACGGCGTCACCATCGCCCGCGACATCGACCTCGAGGACCCCTTCGAGAACTTGGGCGCGCAGCTGGTCAAGAGCGTGGCCACCAAGACCAACGACGTCGCCGGCGACGGCACCACCACCGCCACCGTGCTGGCGCAGGCGCTGATCAAGGGCGGCCTGAAGAACATCGCCGCCGGGGCCAACCCGATCGCCCTCGGCTCGGGTATGAGCAAGGCCGCCGACGTGGTCTCCGAGGCGCTGCTGGCGGCGGCCGAGCCGGTCTCCGGCGAGAAGGCCATCGCGCAGGTCGCCACCGTCTCCTCGCGCGACGAGGAGATCGGCGAGATGGTCGGCAAGGCGCTGACCACCGTCGGCAAGGACGGCGTGGTCACCGTGGAGGAGTCCTCCCTGGTGAGCACCGACCTCGAGATCACCGAGGGCGTGCAGTTCGACAAGGGGTATCTGTCCGCGTATTTCGTCACCGACCTGGACAAGCAGGAAGCGGTGCTCGAGGACGCCGTGGTGCTGCTGCACCGGGAGAAGATCAGCTCGCTGCCGGACCTGCTTCCGCTGCTGGAGAAGATCGCCGAGAACGGCAAGCCCGTGCTGATCATCGCCGAGGATGTCGAGGGCGAGGCGCTGTCCACCCTGGTCGTCAACGCGATTCGCAAGACGCTGAAGGTCGTCGCGGTCAAGGCGCCGTTCTTCGGTGACCGCCGCAAGGCGTTCCTGGATGATCTGGCCATCGTCACCGGCGCGACCGTGGTCAACCCGGATCTGGGTATCAGCCTGCGTGAGGCGGGGCTGGACGTGCTGGGATCGGCGCGTCGTGTGGTCGTCACCAAGGACGAGACCACGATCGTCGATGGTGCCGGCACCCAGGAGGCCATCGACGGACGAATTGCCCAGCTGCGCGGCGAGATCGAGGCCACCGACTCGGACTGGGACCGCGAGAAGCTCGAGGAGCGGCTGGCCAAGCTGGCCGGCGGTGTCGCGGTGATCAAGGTCGGCGCGGCCACCGAGACCGCGCTCAAGGAGCGCAAGTACCGGGTCGAGGACGCGGTCAGCGCGGCCAAGGCAGCGGTCGAGGAGGGCATCGTGCCCGGCGGCGGCACCGCGCTGGTTCAGGCGAGCACCAAGCTGGCCGAACTGCGTGAATCGCTCTCCGGCGATGCGGCAATCGGCGTCGAGGTCGTCCGCAAGGCGCTCACGGCCCCGCTGTACTGGATCGCCAGCAACGCGGGCGTCGATGGTGCGGTCGTGGTCAGCAAGGTCGCCGACACCAAGGATGGCTTCAACGCCGCCACCCTCACCTACGGTGATCTGGTCACCGACGGCGTCGTGGACCCGGTGAAGGTGACCCGGTCCGCGGTGCTCAACGCCGTCTCCGTCGCCCGCATGGTGCTCACCACCGAGAGCGCCATCGTCGACAAGCCCGCCGAGGAAGAGGCCGACGACCACCACGGTCACGCGCACTGAGCTGTATTTTCTGCCTCCGGCTTCGCTCCGGCGGGGTTTTCGGCGCTATAGGGCTCGTCGTTCAGCCCTCGAGACTCGGCTGTGTCTACGGCCTCCGCTCCGCTCCGGCGGGTTTTCGGCGCTGTAAGGCTCGTCGTTCAGCCCTCGAGACTCGGCCTTCGGCCATGCGCTTCGAGGGTTGAACGACGAGCTGCGCCGAAAACCTTTTGGAGTGTTCTTACTGAGCCTTTCGCTTCGCGGGCGGCTACCAGCGCACAGAGACGTTTCGCCGCTGGGCGCGTTGGGTTTTCGCTTCGCCTCGCCTCGCTTCGGTGGGGTTCGGTGTGGTTCGATGGGTGCGCGCCGAAACCTTTGGGGTTCGGTGTTGTTGAGCCTTTCGCTTCGCGGGCCAGCGGGGCGGAGACGCTTCGGCCGGTGTACTGGCTGCGGGCTGCGGGGTTGGGCAGCCCGCAGCCGCGTTCTTCGCCCTCGAAGCGGCGTTGGTCGGTGTCGTGGCGTGAACGTTCCGCGAAGGTGCACGTTCGTGTGGGGTTGGGGGAGTGTGCATCTCGCGTAGCCGATTGTTGGCTCCGGCTTCGCTCGACCGGTTCGCGGTCGGGTGGGCTTGCCTGCCGAATGCGCGAGAATCTCGTTTCATCCGTGTGTTTCGAGGATGTTCGTCGACGAGCCGATCTCGAACAGCCCCTCGCGAACCGGTTCCGTGTGGGGTTGGGGGAGTGGATCTCTCGTGTTTCGGATCGGATATCTCGATGGGATATCCCGAATTTCGGCAAGCGCGGCCGAGGGGCATTCGTTTGGCGGTAAACAGAATTGCGGGCCGTTCACATTCATTCATGAATGTGAACGGCCCGTTGGCTTATCGGGAATATCGAGATTCTCGGCTGCGGATTCGGTTGTCTCGCAGCGGGATGGAATCGGCTAGGCGGTAGGGTTGCCCGGATGCACCGGATTACGTGGTGTACGGGCCGGTGCGGGACTTTCGGACTCTTCTGCGGCAATCATGTCCAGGACGCGATCACGCAGTGAGGCGGGCGGTGGGGTTGCCGACGCCGAGGCGAACAGGGTGAGAGCTTGTCGGTTCAGCTGCACTTCCGTGTTGAAGTCCGCACGCAGCACCGGGTCGTCCCCCTCGGCTATCTCCCGCACTGCGCGCTGGTCCTCGTCGCCGATCGACCCGAGCGCGACCATGTGCGCGAGATCGATCTGGCTTTCGTTCATCTCACGTCACTCCCAAATTCTTCTTCAGTCTGGTCAAGCCGTCCCTGATACGGGACTTAACGGTCGGTAACCCTACGCCGAGCTGCGCGGCTACCTCCGCATATGTATGTCCGCCGAAGTAGGCGAGCGAGATCGCCTCTCGCTGCGTGGCGGTCAGCGTCGCCAGGCCCGCGCGCACGGCCTGCTGTTCCAGGCGCCTGCCGACCTCCTCGGTGACCTCGTCGAACTCGTTACCGAGAGTGCTCGTCCCGTAGGCGACCTCGCGGAGGGCGTGGGCCTGTTCCGCGCGGACCCGGTCGACTGCTCGCCGATGGGCCAGCGTCATCAGCCAGGTGACCGCGGAACCCTTGGTCGCGTCGAAATTGGCTGCGGTGCGCCAGATCTGGAGATAGACCTCCTGCGTGGTCTCCTCCGCATAACCCGGATCGTGTAGAACGCGCAGCACCAGGCCGAATACGCGTGCACAGGTTCGGTCGTACAGTTCGGCGAAGGCTCGTTGATCGGACAGCCCGCACCGTTCCAGTAGTGCTGCCAGTTCGAGTCCTTCGGCTGCGCGCGCCGTCACCGCAGAGTCCACGCTGGGGGAGTTCGCCCGCCCGTCCCGAAACGCTTGGTGGAACGAGTCGTCCTCTGCGGCCGACGGCCGCGTTGTCACAACGCTCCATTCTGTGTCATCGGCCACTACCGTAGCCTGCCGCTATGACCTCCTGTTCGCTGGGGTATCGGCAAAACCGACTGCGCCTCAGCGGGTTTCGGACATCGGTCGACACGCGGAGATTTTTTCGATAGACACGCCGCGGACACGCCGAGTACATATGCGAAACGCCGTACTGGTGCGCAGTGGATCAACGTCGAACTCGCTCTGGTGGATACGGACTGCTGCATGGTTGCGTAGACCGTTTCCGCTGAATCAGGCGGCGCTTGCCGGATATCGGATGGCAACGCTGCCGACCGCTGCACCGCAGGTCTCACGGCGGTAGCCGCATATTCCAGGGTGCGGTGTTCGTGCTGTTCACTGGCCGGTACTCGAGTGGCCGGGTATTTGCTAGAGATTCGGCGCACCCGCGTTCGCGGATGGGGAGAAATTTTCTCCGACCTCGACGGCGACGCGTTCGGCCGGCTCAGACGGCGACGCGGCGGCGGTTTCGGCGCGCGTGCATCTCGCGTTCGGTCTCGGACAGACCGCCCCAGATGCCGTAGGGTTCGCTGACCTTCAGGGCGTGGCTGCGGCACTGCATGAGCACCGGGCAGTTCCGGCAGATCTCCTTGGCGCGCAGCTCACGCTGGGTGCGGGCACGTCCGCGCTCGCCGTCGGGATGGAAGAATACCGACGAGTCCACTCCGCGGCAGGAGCCGCGCATCTGCCAATCCCAGACATCGGCATTCGGCCCTGGGAGGTGAGTGGGCATGGGCATGGTGAACTCCTCGATGGTGCGAGCTCGTCGGCGTTGTCGAGCGGTGCGGTAGCAACGGCCGTCCGGCCCCCGCGGCGCGGCCGGATGGGACCTCGCCGAGATCGGGCTCGGACCGTGTCGCCGGGGGTCCGGCGATCGCAGTTCGCGGCACTCACATTTTCGTGCGGCGCCGATGACGGCGATGTCGTACGTTAGGACGGACAAACAAATCGAGTCAATAGTTTCCACAATGGGGATTTCAAAGCGAGTGAATCGCAGATTTAACCTCTGCGCTGTTTACTTTTCAGCTTACTGTCGAGATACTGATCTGTTTGGCGTTCGCGGCTGGTTGTCGGGAATCATGTGAGCGCTCACAAAACCGCAGGTAAACGGTAGTTTCCTGATGGAAATGCCCGCGTCGAGGCAACTCTGCGCACGCCGCGATATGTGACCGATCTCATGGTTTGAGTCGACATTCGCCTGGTTCGAGGTCCGTTCGGATGGCCGTTCCGGGGCGTGCAGGTTAATTACCCGAAAAGCGTGCGAACTTTTGATGCGCATGCTAGGTGATTGCGCGAGGTAGTTTTACGAGATCGAAACACCTGGGCCGCTTTCTGCATGCCGGATGGTTGCCAGGAGTTCCGCGGATGTCTCGGAACAGGCGCGTCGATAGGGTGCTGCGATGCAAGAGTTCAGTTCTGAATCCCGGCCGCGGCACGCGATATTCGCCGGCGCCGCCTTCGGCCCCGATCCGCGGGCGGCGACCGCGGAATTGCCCGCTGCCGCCGACGGCGTCGAGTCGTGGCTGCGTGCGGTCGCGCTGGGCGGACAGGGCCGGTACGCCGCCGCGCGTGCGGAACTTCGCCGCACATACTGGCTGACCAGGGATTCGGCACTTCGTTCGCTGGTCGCCAGCGCCGAGGCGTCACTCTTGCGACAGCTGGGGTGGCACGCCGAGGCGGCGGTCTCGGACGGTCGGGCGCTGGCCGATGCGTGTGGTTCGGGGACGCGGCTCGCGCCGACCGCCCGTCTGATCGATACCGAAGTGCTCTTCGTCACTCGTGTCGAAGCGGTGCGCGATGCGCTGACCGGCCTTGCCGCCGACGCGCTCGGAACCGCCCGGCCCGCACTCGCGGCCCGGCTGCTGGAACGTTGCCGTGAGCCGCTTGCGAGGTGCGAGGGTTGGCGCACCCGGCTGCGTTGGCACTGGGTCTGCGCCGAGACCGCCCTCGCGGCTCCCGGCTCCGGTCTGATCGACCGGCCCGCGCGCGAGCACGCCGAGGCGGCCGTGGCGATCGCGCAGGGCTGCCCCTCGGTGCGGCATGTCGTCAAGTCCCGTCTACTACTGGCCGCCACGACGGCCGCGGACGGCGATCTCGCTCGCTCCGCCGAACTCGCGGCGGCGGTGTCCGATCAGTGCCGCGAACACGGACTGCTCCCGCTGCGATGGGCGAGCGCGATGCTTCGCGGCGGAGTCGAAACCGGTTCCGCCGCAACACGCGCGGCTGCCGAAGCGGATGAGTGCGCCCGTGAACTGGCGGTACGCGGCGGTCGATTGCGTTCGGAGACCGGGGTTCTCGGCGACCGGTAGATTCACCGTGTTGCCGATCCCGAGGTTTGGAACGGCTATTGTTGGTTTCGTTCCGCCGACCGGCGGAAGCACTGGTCAAACACGGACCGTGCCACTTGTAACGCCAGGAATATCTCTGACGATGACGCACACGGGCGAGGAGTTGGACACCGCCGTCGCTGCCGCAGCGCAGGGTGATCGTTCGGCTCTAGCCCAGGTATTGGAGATCGTTCGCCCGTTGGTAGTGCGCTACTGCCGGGCGCGAATCGGTTCCGCGGAGCGTGGGCAGCTCTCCGCGGACGACGTAGCGCAGGAGGTGTGCTTGGCCGTGATGACCGCCCTGCCGCGGTATCAGGATCAGGGCCGGCCCTTCATGGCCTTCGTCTACGGAATCGCTTCGCACAAGGTCGCAGACGCCCATCGCAACGCCGCCCGTAACAAGTCGGACGCGATGGCCGAAGTACCAGATGTCATATCCACCGACCAGGGGCCGGAACAGCGAGCTCTCGAATCCGAAGCCGGACGGCAGATGAACACTCTGCTGGCCACGCTTCCGGAGAAGCACCGGGAGATCCTGATCCTGCGCTTGGTGATGGGTTTGTCAGCGGAAGAAACCGCAACCGCCGTGGGCAGTACGGCGGGTGCGGTGCGGGTGGCTCAGCACCGGGCTCTCGCGAAACTCAAGTCACAAGTGGCGAGGGCAGGTGAAATGTATGGCTAGGGATGGCGAGCGCGGTCGGGGCGACTGGAAAGCGCGGCTTGGATCGCAGAACAGCGGTCCCTACGCCGAGGATTCCGGTGACACCGGACCGGTGGATATCGTCGCGGTTCGTCGCGATGACGCGCTGATCGATGCGATCGCCGGCGATGGAACCGTGTCGACCGACAGCGACGAGGAGTATCAACTCGCGACGCTGCTGGCGAACTGGCGGTCCGACATCGTCGACGAGCCGTTGCCGGCCGGACCGGATCTGGACGACATTGTCTCGGCTGTCAACCAGGAAATCGGTGCTCGGCAGGCAAGGGTCAATGTCACCAAGCGCGGTCACCTGCGGCTCGTGCGCCCGCTCATGGGCGCCGCGGCCGCGGTCGCGCTGATCGCCGGTGGTATGACGGCGTTCTCCTACAATGCCGAGCCCGGCGATCCGCTGTGGAAGGTCAAGGAGGTCGTGTTCAGTCAGCAGGCCCAGACCACCATCGCGCAGAACGCCCAGGGCGATATGGCCAAGGCGCAGGAACTGATCGCCGCGGGTCATCCCGATCAGGCCAAGCCGCTCCTGGCGAGCGCGCAGGCAAGCGCGGGGCAGATCAGCGATTCGGGTCGCAAGCAGACCCTCACCGAGCGATGGAACCAGGTCTGGACGCAGTTGCACGACAAGGCGCCCGAGATCGCAGCCTCGCTGCTGCCCAGCGGCGTGACGGTGCCGACGTTGCCGAATTCGCCCGTGTTGCCCACGACGCTCCCGTCGTGGCCCAACGGTGAGAATCCGGGTGGCAGCGCCTCGACCTCGCGTGATTCGCGCATGCTGCAGGCGCCGTCGGGTAAGCCAACCTTCCCGCAGACGCCCGTCCAGACGGCGCCCGGCGGTCCGACGCTGCCGACCACCCTGCCCGGCACCCCGCCGACCACGCACCAGAATCCGCCGACCACGAACGAGAATCCGCCGACCACCCGGCCCGGCGGACAGCCCACCGGAACCGTTCAGCCCACGGTCGAGCCGACGAGCGTCCGGGTCGTGCCGACCATGGGGACGGGCCCGTCGACGCATCCCTTCCCGACCGAGAATCCGCTGCCGACCCAGCAGCATTCGCTGCCCACCGTGCATCCGGAGCCGGTCGTGCCCTCTACGGTGCACATACCGTCGGGCGGTGGGTTCTTGCCGGGTGGGGGGATCAGATAGCCCGCAGCGCGGGCACCGACGAACAACGAGGCGTTCTCGCAACGACCGGACGGCCACAGGGCGTCCGGTTCTTTCTTCTCTTCACCCCGGCCCGCCGTACCTGCGCCGGGCCGGGCGAAAAGCGGATCAGGCGTCGAAACCGTCGAATCCGTCGCCGTGCAGTGCCTCGTTCATCGAGGCATCGGCGTACCCGCGGCAGTAGTCCCACGTCACGTAGGCTTCCGGGGTCGGATCGTAGGCGGGCTCGTGCGGGCGCACCGTGCCGTCGACCAGGAGCTGCAGTAGGTTGGCGCGCAACATATCCCAATCGTGGTAGTGATCCTGCCGACAGTCCTCGCAGCTCACCACGAGCCCGCGGATACCGCGGTGCGCCAGGAGCGCCTCGTAGACCGCCAGGTCGGCGAGATCCTCTTCGACCGCTAGCCGCTCGTGGGGGTCCAGCGGCTCCCCAGGCTCGATGGCGTCCAGCGCGGCCGACGGGTCGGAGGGGTCTCCGGCGAATGGGTCCGGCGGCAGGCCAGGTGGTAGATGGTCACGCACATTCCCACGGTACGCAGAACCACCCCCTCCGCGCCAGCGCTGTGAATATTTTGACGGGCCTGTCGCGCGTCCAGCAAACCCCGCACACCCCCGAACGCGCAACTCGGGGTGATCGAGGCCGGGCCGTCCTCGGGTGTGGGCGGAGCCGCCGCGCTCGCGCACATTCGCGGCCGATACCATGGACGCCAGGCGCCGGGAAAGACTTTTCGGCTCCGCAATCCGTCAGCAGAAATTCGCGAGCCCGGGCGTGTTCCGGGCTCACAGCGTTCGAGGTCCAGGAGGGGTCGATCCGATGAGTAGTCCCGTGATGGGCGAACGCGCCGTCCGCCCTCGTACGGGTGGCGACGATCCGAACAAGATCGCCATGCTCGGCCTCACATTCGACGACGTGTTGCTGCTGCCCGCCGCTTCGGATCTGATCCCCAGCTCGGTGCAGACGTCGAGCCGGCTGAGCCGGGATATCACGCTGCGCACGCCGCTGGTGAGTTCGGCGATGGACACGGTCACCGAGGCGCGCATGGCGATCGCTATGGCGCGTGCGGGCGGTATGGGCGTGCTGCACCGCAATCTCGCGGCCGCCGATCAGGCGTCGCAGGTGGAGACCGTGAAGCGCTCCGAGGCGGGTATGGTCACCGATCCGGTCACCTGCCGCCCCAGCGACACCCTCGCCGAGGTCGACGCGATGTGCGCGCGGTTCCGCATCTCCGGCTTGCCGGTGGTGGACGAGACCGGCGAACTGGTGGGCATCATCACCAACCGGGACATGCGTTTCGAGGTCGATCAGAACCGTCGCGTCGCCGATGTGATGACCAAGGCGCCGCTGATCACCGCGCAGGAGGGCGTCACCGCCGAGGCCGCGCTGGGCCTGCTGCGCCGGCACAAGGTGGAGAAGCTGCCGATCGTCGACGGCGAGGGCCGGCTGCGCGGGCTCATCACCGTCAAGGACTTCGTCAAGACCGACCAGTACCCGAACGCCACCAAGGACCGCGATGGCCGTCTGCTGGTCGGCGCGGCCGTCGGCGTCGGCGCGGACTCCTGGTCCCGCGCGATGACGCTCGCCGACGCCGGGGTCGACGTGCTGGTCGTGGATACCGCACACGGCCATCAGGTGCAGGTGCTGGAGATGGTCACCAAGGTCAAGACCGAGGTCGGCGACCGCATCCAGGTCATCGGCGGCAATGTCGCCACCCGCGAAGGCGCCGCGGCGCTGATCGCGGCCGGCGTGGACGCGGTGAAGGTGGGCGTGGGCCCCGGCTCGATCTGCACCACGCGCGTGGTCGCCGGTGTCGGCGCGCCGCAGATCACCGCGATCCTCGAGGCCGTCGCGGTGTGCAAGCCCGCCGGGGTTCCGGTGATCGCCGACGGCGGCATCCAGTTCTCCGGTGATATCGCCAAGGCCATCGCGGCCGGCGCGTCCACCGTGATGCTCGGCTCGTTGCTGGCCGGCACCGCCGAATCGCCGGGTGAGCTGATCCTGGTCGGCGGCAAGCAGTTCAAGAGCTACCGCGGCATGGGTTCGCTGGGTGCGATGCAGGGTCGCGGGCAGGCCAAGTCCTACTCCAAGGACCGCTACTTCCAGGACGACGTACTCGCCGAGGACAAGCTGGTGCCCGAGGGCATCGAAGGCCGGGTGCCGTTCCGCGGTCCGGTCAATCAGGTGATCCACCAGCTGGTGGGCGGTCTGCGGGCGGCCATGGGCTACACCGGATCGCAGTCGATCGAGGAGCTGCAGAACAAGCAGTTCGTGCAGATCACCGCGGCCGGGCTCAAGGAGAGCCACCCGCACGACATCACGATGACCGTCGAGGCGCCCAACTACACCGGGCGCGGCTGACACCCCGGTAACCGGGGGGCGACTGGGCGCTGGTGAGGGTGGTTAGGCTCTTGCTGTGCGTCCGGCTCTCGCGCGACATCGGGCCCGTACTCGTTGCGGGGGCGGTTGCGTGTGCGACGCGGCTCGTTGTTCCGGACCGCGACATGTGCGGTGACGGAGCACCCGGCGGCTCCGCGGACCGGCGAGCCTCCCGGCCCCGCAAACCCGCGATGCCCGAGGCGGCGCAGCACGTACTGCGCAGGAATTAAGGAGTACTTACATGCGCGACATGGTCGAGATCGGCATGGGCCGGACCGCCCGGCGGACATACGAACTGGACGATGTCGACATCGTTCCCTCCCGGCGCACCCGTTCGTCCAAGCAGGTGTCCCTGGCCTGGCAGCTCGATGCCTATCGCTTCGACATTCCGCTGGTGGCGCATCCGACCGATGCGTTGGTGTCGCCGGAGTTCGCGATCGAGCTCGGCCGCCTCGGCGGGCTCGGCGTCATCAACGGTGAGGGGCTGTGGGCCCGGCACGCGGATGTGGCCTCCTGTATCGATCACCTGTTGGAGGTGGCCGAGAAGGAGGGCACCGAGGCGGCGATCGCCCTGCTGCAATCGCTGCACGCCGCGCCGATGCAGCCGGATCTACTGGCTTCGGCGGTCGCGCAGGTGCGGGCCGCGGGTGTGACGGTGGCGGTGCGGGTGAGCCCACAGAACGCCCGCGCGCTGACCCCGGGCCTGGTGCAGGCGGGGATCGACCTGCTGGTGGTGCACGGCACCATCATCTCCGCCGAACATGTCGGCGACGGGGAGCCGCTGAACCTCAAGACCTTCATCGCCGACCTGGACGTTCCGGTGGTCGCGGGCGGAGTGAGCGACCACCGCACCGCACTGCATCTGATGCGTACCGGCGCGGCCGGTGTCATCGTCGGGTACGGCTCGACCGCGGGCGCGACCACCACCGGTGAGGTGCTGGGCATCGGAGTGCCGATGGCCACCGCGATCGCCGACGCCGCCGCGGCTCGCCGGGATTACCTGGACGAGACCGGCGGTCGGTATGTGCACGTCATCGCGGACGGTGACGTCGTGTCCTCCGGGCAGTTGGCCAAGGCCATCGCCTGCGGCGCCGACGCGGCCATGCTCGGCGTCCCGCTGGCCCTGGCGCAGGAGTCGCCCGCCCGCGGCTGGTACTGGCCCGCCGCGGCCGCGCATCCGTCCGTCCCGCGCGGCGCGCTGCTGAAGTTCGCCGACGAGGACGACCGCCCGACCCTGCAGCAACTGCTCTACGGCCCGTCCAGCGATCCGTGGGGCTCGATGAATCTCGTTGGCGGCCTTCGTCGTTCGATGGCCAAGGCCGGTTACCGCGAGTTGAAGGAATTTCAGAAGGTAGGGCTCAGCGTCCGCGCTTGACACGGTACCGCCTCCCCGGAGGTCCCCGTTCGCTTCGAAAAAGCACACTAGAACAACAGATTTCCCAGGAACATGGGTAACTCATCGGGTCCGCCGGAACGCGACCATGCACTCGACTTCCGGCCCGAAGTCTCCAGGCACCCGATGGCACGCTGAAGTCCGGGGAGGCGGCCACGCGTCAGCGGGACTGGGTCAGGACGGTTTCGCGGAGGAATTTGCGGATGGCCGAGTTCACCTGGGCCGGATGGGTCATGTTGACCGCCTGCCGGGCTGCCTCGATCTCGACGAAACGTGAATTCGTCAGTCGCCGAGCCATTTCCACGGCATTGGTGCGGGCGATGCCGGCCAGGGTGGGGTGGATGACCAGGACCGGGCAGGTGATCTCGGGCAGGCGGTCCAGGACCGAATCGCGGCCCAGAATGCAGCCCGCGGCCACCTCGGTGGCGTGCGGGTCGCGGGAGAGCCAGCGCCTGACCCACACCGTGCGATACCAGCCGTCCTCGCCGATCAACCACTGCGCCAGCTGCTCGGCCATCTGGCGGCGCAGGCGCGGTTCGTGCCAGCGCTCCAGGAAGCGGCGGGAATTCTCGAGCTCGTGTGCGGTCGGGGCGTGGGCCTCGGTGGCGATGAGGATCAGCGCCGCGACCCGTTCGGGGGCCAGCAGTGCCGTGCGGATGGCGCTGAATCCGCCCTGCGATGTGCCGCCGACGATCGCGCGATCAACCCGAAGCTGATCGAGGACCGTGAGCGCGTCCCGCGCGGAGGTCCAGTAACTGAACGGCAGCCCCTGGTCCCGAGTGTGCCCGTGGCCGCGGGCATCCCAGGTGACGATGCGGAATTCCGGAGACAGCGCGGCGACCTGCGAGGCGAACATCGTTCTGTCCATGAAGAATTCGTGCCCGAGTAGGACCACCGGGCTGTGCCCACCGCTGTCCTCGTAGTGTATTTCGGCGTCGATCGCACGGGCGAATGGCACGAGCACGAGGATAGCTGGAACCCGCGTCCCACATGGGCGGTTGTCCAGCTTGTCCCACTGGCGCACCGCGATGCGCCGCCGAATCCGAGGCTGCTCCACATTCGCCGGAGCATTGGTGCGCCGCACGGGGATTCGATCCTGTCGGCTCGGAGAGAACAGTGCGACGTTCGCTCGAAGCCGTCGACGCCGACCTGCTGGGTGGTGCGGAAAATCGGGCTGAGATCGGCTCGCAGCAACTCGCCTCTCCCGTCCCGCCCGAAGCGAGCCGCCTTACCGGCAGCGAACACACCGCCGCGAAGCGGAGGCCGAAAAGTACACCGGGCGAAGCGTCTCTGTCCGGCTGGAACAGTCGGGCAAGAAACGCCAACCGTAAGGTTTTTCGGCGCGGCTCGTCGTTCAGCCCTCGAAGTGCATAGCCGAAGGCCGAGTCTCGAGGGCTGAACGACGAGCCTTACTGCGCCGAAAAACAGCCGGAGCGAAGCGGAGGCCGAAATTGCAGCCTCGTAGACTGTTGCGGTGGCAGAAACCCAGCGACCGGTGCTCGTTGTCGATTTCGGGGCGCAGTATGCGCAGTTGATCGCGCGGCGGGTTCGCGAATCCAGCGTGTACTCCGAGGTGATTCCGCATACCACGACCGTCGAGGAGATCGCCGAGCGCGCGCCGCTCGCGGTGATCCTGTCGGGTGGGCCGTCGAGTGTGTACACCGAGGGTGCGCCGCAGCTGGATGCACGGCTGTTCGATCTGAACATCCCGGTCTTCGGCATCTGCTACGGATTCCAGGCGATGGCACAGGCCCTGGGCGGTTCGGTCGCCCAGACCGGCACCCGCGAGTACGGACGCACGGAATTCAGCGTCGACGGCGGTGTATTGCACGGTGGTCTGCCCACCGTGCAGCCGGTATGGATGAGTCACGGCGACGCGGTCACCGACGCTCCGGCGGGTTTCGAGGTCACCGGCACGAGCGCGGGCGCCCCGGTGGCGGCCTTCGAGAACACCGAGCGGCGGCTGGCCGGTGTGCAGTATCACCCCGAGGTCCTGCACTCCCCGCACGGCCAGCAGGTACTGAGCCGGTTCCTGCACGAGATCGCCGGTATTCCGGCGGCATGGACCCCGGCCAATATCGCCGAGGTGCTGATCGAACAGGTGCGAGACCAGGTCGGTGACGGGCACGCGATCTGCGGTCTGTCCGGCGGCGTCGATTCCGCGGTGGCCGCGGCCCTGGTGCAGCGGGCCATCGGCGACAGGCTGACCTGCGTCTTCGTCGACCACGGCCTGTTGCGCGCGGGGGAGCGCGAGCAGGTGCAACGTGATTTCGTCGCCGCGACCGGCGCCAAACTGGTGACCGTCGACGCGGTGGACAAATTCCTCGGTGAGTTGAAGGGCGTCACCGATCCGGAGGATAAGCGCAAGATCATCGGGCGCGAATTCATTCGCTCGTTCGAGGACGCCGTGGCTCAGGTCGTGAAAGAGGCCGGGGCCGCGGAGGGTTCGACTCCGAAGGTGGAATTCCTGGTGCAGGGCACGCTGTATCCGGATGTGGTGGAGTCCGGCGGCGGCGCGGGGACCGCGAATATCAAGAGTCACCACAATGTCGGCGGTCTGCCGGAGGATCTGGAGTTCTCCCTCGTCGAACCGCTGCGGTTGCTGTTCAAGGACGAGGTTCGCGCGGTCGGGCGCGAATTGGGGCTGCCCGAGGAAATCGTTGCGCGCCAACCGTTCCCGGGGCCGGGATTGGCCATCCGCATCGTCGGTGAGGTCACCCGGGACAGGCTGGAGACGCTGCGGCACGCCGATGCCATCGCCCGCGAGGAATTGACCGCGGCGGGGCTGGATCGGCAGATCTGGCAGTGCCCAGTGGTGCTGCTGGCCGATGTGCGCAGCGTGGGCGTCCAGGGCGACGGCCGCACCTACGGTCATCCGATCGTGCTGCGCCCGGTGTCCAGTGAGGACGCGATGACCGCGGACTGGACGCGGCTGCCGTTCGACGTCCTCGAGCGCATCTCCACCCGCATCACCAACGAGGTCGCAGAGGTGAACCGCGTCGTACTCGACGTGACGAGCAAGCCTCCGGGGACCATCGAGTGGGAGTGAGCGCGGGACTCGCGTGACGACAGGGCCCGGACCGTTCGACGGTCCGGGCCCTGCTCTTTTCCGGAGTTTCAGCGTCGGCGTCGACGCGGCGAGATCACCATCATGATCCCGGCCGCGACGGCCACGGCCACCACGATCCAGCCGACCGGGACGAGGCTGTGCGTGGGCCACGCGGACGGGCCCAGGAACGCCCACACGCTCACCACCAGCGCCAGCAACCCCGCGAACAGGAGCGAGAACGACGGCACGCGACGGGTTTCCGGATCATCGGTCCTGGATTTCTCAGCCATGGGTCACCTCCGCATCTCCGGCCTGAACGTCGACATCGAGGGTGAGCACCGGGCCGGTGGCCGGGCCCACGAGTCCCTGCGGACAACTGACGTCGCCGACATTCGCCCGGCACCGCGCGTCCAGGCGCATCGATGCGGGTACCCGGACGTGGAAGTCGCCCGCGCGCACATGCACCGCGACGGTGCGGTTCTCGGTGAGATTCAGCGACCGCAGATCCAGCGTTCCGTCACCCGCGGTGATCTGGTAGCTGGGATTCAGTTCGGCCGTCGTCGCCGGTGTCCAGGTGTGCTCGCCCATCGTGGAGCGGTCGAATGTCACCGGGCCGACGAGCGAGGCCAGAATCACGAATCCGGCCAGCGGGGCCAGCAGCACCATCAGGCCGTAGCCGCGTCGCATGAACGCGCCGGTCAGCAGGCCCAGCCCGACCACCGCCAGCGCGACCGCGCCGATCCGGCCGGGGGTCATCCAGCTCACGCTGGCTGCCGCCAGCGCACCCGCCCCGGCCGCCGCGAGTACGGCCAGACCGATCACGATCGGGGTGAGCCGGGAGCGGGGACGCGGTGGTGGTGGCGGCGTCGGCAGCACCGGGCCGCGCGGGGTGGGATCGGGCAGATCCCAGGCCAGCGGGGACACTCCCAGCGGATCCCAGCCCGAGGGGGTCGGGCCGATCCGGGACGGGTCCGGTGTGGGCCGGAAGGGGCCGGTACGCGGTGGTGTGATCGGTTGTGTCGCTGCGCTTTTCGTGTCGGCGCTGTTCGGGGTGAGTCCCTCGTCCACCGGCGCGCTGGGCGAATCCTGTTCTGCGGTGGCCGGATCCACCGGAGGGGTGGAGCGGAGTACGGCGGTGTCCGACGCCGGAGCATCGGCCTCGGTGTGCGGTGCGCGATCTCGCGGAATGACCTCGGTCGCCGTATCGGATGCGGAAAAATCCTGGACAGCAGCATCTTTCGGCTGATCCGGCTCGTAGTGATCGGGGAGTCTGGTGTAGGGGCCGTAGGTCGGCCCGGTCCAGGTGGGACCGCCAGGGAACACTCCGGGATATCCGGTCGCAGCGGGTCCGCCGTCGGGCAGCAGCGGATCGGTGCTGCCCGCGGGCGGATTGGGTTGACGCAGGTACAGCAGCCACCAACCGGCCACCATCAGCGCGAAACTGATCAGTCCGGCCCCGCCGAGCCCGGCGCCCACCGGCCCCACGGTGCTGACCGCGATCACCAGCGCCACGATCAGCACCAGCGTCTTGGTCGGTGACTGCATGCTGTGGCCACGGCCGATCAGGCTCTCCGCGGCGGACACGTCGTCCTGCGCGGCCGGCATCAGCAACCATGCCAGCAGATACAGCACGATGCCCGATCCGCCGAAGATCGTCGACACCACGAAGGCGACCCGCACCAGCACCGGGTCCACCCCGTAGCGCTGCCCGAACCCGGCCGCCACACCGGCGACCGGCCCCCGGCGCGGCAGTCGCACCGGCCGCGTCCGCCACAGATGATGGAGCTGTTCGTTGAATCCGGTCCGGCCGGCCCCGCCGGCCCAGCCGTTCGCTCTGGTCATAGCTCCATGGTGGCCGTGCCGGTGCCCGGATCGCATCGGGGATGTCCCTGATTGGTCTCCTGAGAATCGGTTTTCGCGGGCGGAGGTTCAGTCCCCGCGCATCCAGTGCGGTCCGCCGCCGTCGCGATTCGCGCCCTTCTCGATCATCGCGAGATTGTGATAGAAGTGCAGGCCCCGGATGTGGGTATCGGTATCCGACGGTTGTCGTCCGGTGATCTCCTCGTAGTTCAGCCCGTCGACCAGGGTCTTGAGGAATTCCGTGCTGGTCGGGGCCCCGGCCGGGCCGGGCGGCCGACCGCCGAAACCCGCCCAGTAGGAGGTCTGCAGATCCTCGACCACGTAGATTCCGTTCTCGCGGAGCGCCGGAAACAATATCGCGAAGCTGGCCATCACGTGCTCGCTCCGATGGCTGCCGTCGTCGATGACGATGTCCAGCGGCCCGGTCGCGGCCAGGACGCGTCGCAGGTCCTCGGGTGCGGACTGGTCTCCCCGCAGCACCGTCGTGCGCGGGCCCGACATGTGTGTCTTGTCGAAGATGTCCAGGCCGTAGATCGCGGCCCGGGGGAAGTAGTTCTTCCACATCCGGAGCGATTCGCCGCCCTGGGCGGGATCGTGGTAGCCGCCGACCCCGATTTCCAGGATTGTCAGCCGACGATCCCGGATCGGTTCGAAATGTCTCTCGTACCACTGCGGATACTGGTGGGCGCCCCACTTGTCCGAGCGGTGGCGCACGCAGAGTTCGGCCAGTCCCGGCCGATAGGCGTGGTCGATCGAATCCAGCAGCCGGCGTACGGTTTCGAAGGCATCCTGCGGTCGGCCGAACCACCCCGGTGCATCGCTCTCCGCCCAGCGCAGGATCCGGGTGGCACTGGATGCGCCGCCGCGGGGGCCGCAGACCGCACGGACGACCTCGGGTAGCGACTGTTCGATCGTGACGGCCGCCCCAGGGTGCGGGTCGGTGAAGACGGCCTTCGCATCCTCGACCCGGATGGCGACGTCGGCGGCGGTGTCTCCCATGTGTAACCGGAACAGGATGTCGGCAGGTGGGCACCCGTGCAGATCCACGCGATCGAGTATCTCGGCCAGCGCGGTTCGGGCGACCGGGTCCACACCGATGTCCGCGATGCATTCGATGAGGACGCGATCGTCCGACCCGGCGGCATTGAGCAGCCGGTCGACACCGGAATTCGAAACAGGGTGAGTCACCCGGCAACCGTGGCACCGGGGTGGTGCCTCGTCAACCGGGCCGACGCGTGATGGCCCGTGCCCCGGCATGTTTCGGCGCCGGCCGTCGGTGTTTCGCGGTCGGTCGTCGGCGGACGGCCTCTCCCCGAGGGGGAAATGGGGTATTTCCCCGATGGTCGCTGTCGGTGGGGCGTGCCAATATCGAGGCATGTATCCGTCCACGCCCGCTTTCGATGCCCGTGGGGTCGAGCTCACCGCGCCGCGCATGCAGCGGCGGTCCGGTGGCCGTGTCGTGGGCGGGGTGGCCGGCGGGGTGGCCGATCATCTCGGGGTCGACGTGTTCAAGGTGCGTGTCACCTTCGTGCTGCTGTCGGCGCTGATGGGCGCGGGCATCGTCGCCTACGGGCTGCTGTGGATCTTCACCACGTCCGGCCCGGACGGCCCGCCGCCGACGGCTCGGGAACGGCGGCAGGCGGCCGGGCTGGCGCTGCTGGGCGTGGCGCTCGCGGTGTCGATGTCCTGGTTGTTCAGCGGTTCCGCGGCCCGGGTGGTCGGGCCGATCGTCGTGGTCGCGGTGGGCGCGGCGCTGGTGTGGCGAGAATTCGACGCGGAGGGCCCGCGGTCGGTGTTCGGGCTGCCCGCCCGGCCCACGGTTCTGACCTGGACGCGCATTGTGGCTGGTGCGACGTTGATCGTGGTCGGGCTGGGCGTGGTGGTCCTCGGCCGGATCAATCTGAGTTCGCTGGGCTCCGCGCTGATCGCGGTCGCGGTCACGCTGATCGGGGTCGGCCTGCTGACCGTGCCGCTGTGGCTGCGGATGATGCGGGCGTTGAATTCCGAGCGGTCGGCCCGCATCCGCAACGAGGAGCGCGAGGAGATCGCCTCCCATCTGCACGATTCGGTGCTGCAGACGCTGGCGCTGATCCAACGGCAGGCCGAGGATTCCCAGGAGGTGCTGCGGCTGGCTCGCAGCCAGGAGCGCGAACTGCGCAAATGGCTGTTCGAGGACGCCACGCCCGCCCAGTCCAGTCTGGCTGCCGCGTTGCGCACCATTGCGGGTGAGGTGGAGGATCAGTACGGGGTGAAGGTCGCCCCGGTGACCGTCGGCGATGTGTCGATGGATCCGGGCTATACCGGATTCGGTCTCCCCCGAGAGCATTTCACCGCCCTGCTCGGGGCGACCCGCGAGGCGCTGGTCAATGCCGCCAAACACGCCGGGGTGCCCACCATCGATCTGTTCGCCGAGGTCGAACCGCATCAGGTGGGTGTGTTCGTGCGCGACCGGGGGGATGGTTTCGACCCGGCCGACGTTCCGGCGGATCGGCAGGGCCTGGCCAAATCCATCCATGCCCGGATCGAGCGTCGCGGCGGCACGGTGGTGATCGACTCGACGCCGGGGCGCGGCACCGAGGTGCGGATCACGTTACCGCGCAGCGATTCCGAGGGGGCGCAGGAGGTGTCGGGCGATGCGGTGCCCGAGCCCTCCGCGGTTCCCGAATTCGATTCCGGAAGGCATTGAGGCGCAATCTGTTCCGTATCCCCGGTGACGGCGGATCAGCGTTCGCGAATCGGGCGGGCATGACGAGCGTGGGCGGGGCAAGATGCGATGTGGTACCGATGACGGTGTGCCATGCCCGGCATGCGTGTGAGTTCCGGTCTCAGGTGAGGAGATGCAGTGTCCATCCGGGTGTTTCTGGTCGACGACCATGCCGTGTTCCGCTCGGGTGTGCGTGCCGAACTGGGCCGCGAATCCGATATGGAGGTCGTCGGTGAGGCGGGGGCGGTGGCCGAGGCCGTCGCCGGAATCGCCGCGGCCCGGCCGGATGTGGTGCTGCTGGACGTGCATATGCCCGATGGCGGCGGAGTCGCGGTACTGCAGGGCCTGGAACACGGCCAGCAGGGCCCGGTCTGCTTGGCGCTGAGCGTATCCGACGCCGCCGAGGACGTGATCGCGGTGATTCGCGCGGGTGCTCGCGGCTATGTCACCAAGACCATCTCCGGCCCGGAACTTGCCGACGGGATCCGGCGTGTGGCCGGCGGTGACGCGGTGTTCAGTCCGCGCCTCGCCGGTTTCGTGCTGGACTCGTTCACTGGGCGCTCCCCGGCCCCCGAACCGCCGCTGGATCCGGAACTGGATTCGCTGACCCCGCGCGAACTCGAGGTGTTGCGCCTGCTCGCCCGCGGCTACACCTACCGGGAGATCGCCGAATCCTTGTTCATCTCGGTGAAAACCGTGGAAACGCACGCCTCCAACGTGCTGCGCAAAACCCAGCAGTCCAACCGGAACGCGCTGACCCGCTGGGCCCACCGCCGCCGCATCGACTGACGCGGCTTCCAGCCCGCGGCTACATCACGGCGATGAGGATGACGACCAGGATCAGCAGGCCGATGAGGAGGCCGACCGCGATGGCCAGGGGGGCGGCGTTGGGGCCGAGGGAGGAGAAGGCGAAGGCCGGTTTGCGTTGCGCGGCAGGGGCTTTGGGGGCATTGGCGCGGGGTGGGCGCGGAAGCGGGGTGGAGTGCGGGCTGCGCAGTCCGGCCGCGGAGTTGCGGGCCGCCCAGGCGGGAATGGTGCCGTCCTCGGTGCGGACCGGGGCGCCGAGAATATAGGGGCCGGTGCCGGGACCGAATGCGGCAGTGAGGATTTCGTTGCGGGCCTCGGCCATGGTGGGCCGGCGCTGCGGTGCGGGTTCCATCATGTGCAGCAGCGCCTGGGTCAGGGCGCCGCTGCGGGTGGGCGAGATGATCTGGGCCATCGCGGCGCGGGTCACGATGACCTCGTCGTCGTCCTCGTCGATACCGTAGGGCGGATGCCCCTCGATCGCGGTGTACAGCGTTGCGCCGAGGGAGAATACGTCGCTGGCGGCGGTGGGCTGCGCGCCGCGCGCCACCTCGGGCGGCAGGTAGGCGGGAGTGCCGGTGATCACGTCCTCCGGCTCGTCGGACAGGTCCCCGGCGCCGCGCGAGATACCGAAGTCGCTGAGTTTGACCTTGCCGACCTCCGCGCCCCGATCGGCGACCAGGATGTTGCCGGGCTTGATGTCGCGGTGCACGATGCCCGCGGCGTGCGCGGTGGCCAGCGCATCGGCGACCTGCGCGCCGATCTGTGCCACCTCGATCGGCGAGAGCGCGTCCGCCAGCGCCAGCGCCTTGGCGACGCTGCGGGAGGGCAGGTATTCCATCACGAGCCACGGTTCACCGGCCTCGAGTACCACGTCGTAGACGGCGATGGCGTGTTCGTGCGACAGCTTGGCCGCGACCCGGCCCTCGTGCACGATCCGGTCGCGGACCACGCGGGCCTCGTCCTCGCTCAGGCCGAGCGTGGACAGGACCTGCTTGATGGCGACGTCGCGGTTGAGCAGCCGGTCGGTCGCCAGCCAGACCGCACCCATACCGCCGCCGCCGAGTTTGGATTGCAGACGGTAGCGGCCGGCGACCAGATAGTCGGGGCCGACGATGGAGCGGGCGCGTTCGGTCACGGGCGCGAGAATAGCGGAAAACCATCCTGACTGGCCTGCTTCGGAACCATGAGGTTGATAAGAGCACCTCGTGGCGGCAGGTTTTCGCCGTCATCCGGAGCGGGGGAGCGGGTGATGCCGCAGGTCACGGTAGTTGCCGAGCATCCGAGGACGTCCGGACACCCGTCGGCGGCCAGGATATTCGCGGATATCGCTGTCGGACAGCCGGTTCGAGCCGTGAACGATCGTGGGAGAACCCATCTTCGTGGTTACCGGTCCGCTGACCTCCACCAGTACGGCCGTCTACGTCGCGGTGATCGCGGTCCGATCCGGTGACGGATACGACCACAAGTGACAACTACATCCTGCGTCACAGCCGCTTGACGCAGTTGGGGGTGGGGGTTCTACTGACAGTCGATCGAACGTATATTCGATTAGCATCGATAGCTGGATCGGTGCTGGGATCCACTCGGTGGAGATAGGCGGTCGAGGATGGGTTCGCTCGACGAAGTGCGGCACGAGCGGCTGGCCGAGTTGCGCCGGCGGATGGCCGCGATTCCGGCGCGTGGGGTTGCCTCGGCGGTCCGGGCGCCGCTGTCGCGGGAGTGTCGCGGTGAATCGCTGCCGGTACCGTCCGCGCTGGTCGAGCTTTTGCCGGAAGGGGGGCTGGTCAGGGGTTCGGTGGTCGAGTACTGGGGTGCTAGCTCGTTGCTGGCCGGACTGCTGGCGTCGGTGACCGGTGCCGGTGGGCATGCCGCCGCGGTGGGACTGCCCCGGCTCGGTCTGCTCGCCGCGGCCGAGATGGGTGCGGATCTGGAGCGGCTTGCGGTGGTTCCCGACCCGGGGCCCGATCCACTGGAGGTTGCTTCCATATTGCTGGACGGTCTCGATCTAGTGATGATCGGTATGGGCGGACGGGAGGTGCCGCCTGCGCGGGCCCGAGTGCTCGCCGCTCGGGCTCGCGGCAAAGGCGCCACGCTCGTGGTGGCGGGCGGGCGCTGGAGTGGTTCGATGCTGCGTATCGATACCCGGATCGCCGGCTACGGAGGTCTGGGGCGTGGTTGTGGACGTCTGCGCACCATGCGCCTGGATGTCCGTGTCCGTGGCCGCTCGATCCCGCACCGCACCGGCACGCTCGACCTGGCCCCTCGGGGCGGGCATATCGAATGGGTTGCCGCACAATCGGATTCCGCTGTGCCGACGATCGCGGAGGCGCGCCATGCGGCATCGTGATCCGTGTGACGCGGGGCCGGGCTGTTCGGTCCGCGCCACCGGGGTTCGTGCACGGTGTCGGTGAGGGCTGGGCGTGTCTCCCGGGTGCTGGCGCTGTGGTGCCCGGACTGGCCGGCCGTCGCGGCCGCCGCGGCGGCGGATATCTCGCCGACCCGGCCGGTGGTGGTGCTGCATGCGAATCGGGTCGTGGCGTGTTCGCAGTTGGCGCGGTCCGCCGGGGTGCGGCGCGGGTTCCGGCGGCGAGAGGCGCAGGCACGATGTCCCGACCTGTATGTGTCGCAGGAGGATCCGGACCGTGACGCGCGGTTGTTCGAACCGGTGGTGACCGTCGTGGACGCGACCGTGCCCGGGGCGGAGGTGTTGCGTCCGGGCCTGCTGGTGCTGGCTGCGCGGGGCGCGACGCGGTTCTTCGGTTCCGAGGAGGAGGCGGCCGAACGGCTCGTCGACGCGGTGGCGGCGATCGGGGTGGAGTGCCGGATCGGGATCGCGGACGAGATGTCCACGGCGGTCCTGGCCGCGCGCCGGGCCGCCCTCGTGCCGCCGGGAAAAGGTGCGCAATTCCTGGCGGCACTGCCGGTGAGCGAACTGGCCACCGAGCCGAGCCTGGCCGGTCCGGAACGTGCGGACCTGGTGGATCTGTTGCACCGCTTGGGCTTACGGCGGATCGGCGATTTCGCCGCGCTGACTCCGGCGGAGGTCGCCTCCCGATTCGGCGCCGATGCGATCGCGGCGCATCGCTGCGCCCGCGCCGAACCGGAACGTGCGCCCGCCGCCCGCCCGCCCGCGCCCGAACTGACGGTGGAGTATCCCTGCGATCCCCCGATCGACCGGGTCGATGCGGCCGCCTTCGCCGGCCGCTTGCTCGCCGTGCGGTTGCACGAACGTCTGGCCGACGCCGCGGTGGCCTGCACCCGTCTCGCGGTGACCGCGGAAACCGCTGCCGGAGAACGACTTTCCCGGATATGGCGATGTGCCGAACCGCTCACCCCGGAGGGCACCGCCGATCGGGTGCGCTGGCAACTGGACGGCTGGCTCACCCATCGCGCTCTCCGCGGCGACGTCTCGGGACACGACGAGTGGACCGGAATCGCGGCGATCGGCAGCGGGCCGGACCGTTCCGGGGAATCCCGTACGCGGCGATCGGCGCCGTCGAACGGGAGCGTGGGCGATACCGCGGCTCCCGGACGACGTGGTGTCGGTGACCTGCCTGCGGCCCCGATCGTCCTGCTGCGTCTGGAACCGGTCGAGGTGGTGACGGCCGGTGCGCTGCAACTCGGTTTGTGGGGCGGGGAGGGTGAACAGGAGGAACGGTTCCGGCGCGCGCTGGTCCGGGTGCAGGGCCTGCTGGGCGGGGAAGCCGTGTTGAAAGGTGTGCTCAGCGGCGGCCGTGGCCCCGCCGAACGCATCACGCTGATCGCGCTCGGCGACGAGCGGTCACCCGCCGCCGACCCCGCCCTGCCCTGGCCCGGCCGGCTGCCCATGCCCGCACCCGCGGTGGTCCTGCTGGATCGCCCCGAGGTGATCCTGGAATCCGCCACGGGCGTCCCGATCTGGGTCACCGATCGCGGCCTGTTCACCGCCGACCCGGCCCGTCTGCGCTGGGGGGCCAAGGACTGGCAGGTCGCCGCATGGTCCGGTCCCTGGCCCCTGGACGAACGCTGGTGGTCCGGCGTCCACACCGGCGCCGTCCGCGCCCAGATCCTCCTGCAGGACGACGTCATGGTCCTGCTCTTGTTCGGTCACGACCACACCTGGCACGCGGAGGGCCTCTACGATTAGCCGCCCGGTCAGGGTCTGGAGATCCAGATTTTTCGCCCGGCCGCGACGAACCCGGCGCGCAGGTAGAGGTTCGCCTCGTTCGGCGCGGCCTCGAGCCAGACCGTCCTCGCCCCGCGTCCGTGGGCCGCGGCAGCCAGATAACGGCTGATCGCCGTCGCGATACCGCGGCGACGGAAGGATTCCAGGACGCCGACGGCAGCGAGTTCGCCGATATCTCCGATCGTCTCGACGAGGCCGGAGCCGACGGGCCGGCCGAGGGCAGTATCCGTGGCCAGTGCGATCAGCCCGCCGCGTCGGGTGCAGGAGCGCAGGCGGGCCAGATCGTTCGGGCCTGCCGGTTCGGGGCTGCGGTAGGCCAGGTTCTGCGCGACGGCGGCGGCGAACAATTCGTCATCACTGGTCGCGAGCTGTAGGACCACACCGGCCGGGGTTGGGCGACGGGGAGTGAGCCGGGCGCGGACACCATGACCGGCGGTCGGCCCTCGACGGTGAACCCCGCGCTCCTCAGTGCGGCTTCCACCTGCGGCGCGGCGGCCGGAACGTACTCCAGGCGCGGCACCCGCCCGTATCTTTCGAACACCGTGACCAGTGCGGTGATGTCGGCCGGGCCGGGTCGGGCGCCGTCGTCCGGGACGGCGTAGTTGCGCCACGGATCGGCGCTGTGTGCGTCGAACGTCGCCAGGAACGGGCCGATTCGCTCATGGGCGCGCTGTGCGACCGCAGCCCGGATATACCCGGCGACCAGGCCGGATATATCGCTGTCGAAGGAAACACTTATAACAGGAACCCCTTTTGTGTCGAGCTTTCCAGGAAGGGACTTCGAGGAAAGGACGCAGCCACCGCCGACCAGGCCCCACAGGGACCGGTCGTGCAGTAGCCGCAGATCGGCTGCCTGCTTCGGGGAGGCCTCAGCCCTTTCGGAAGGTGTTCGTCATCGTGCTCGGACATGAGCGCGCGCCCCTGATCTCGACGCAAACAGATATCGCAGGGCGGTCCGGCTATCGCCCTTCTGGTCGGCCACGACCATGCCTGGCATGCCCGCCGGAATGTGATGTGGCGGGCCCGCGCGTCGATATCGGCGGCTGCGGGTCGGCGGCCCGTATCCTGGCTGATCGTGGAGTCGATGGTTACCAGTGTTTCGTCCGGGGACGTGCGGATCGCCTATCGCGATTTCGGATCCGCTGCCACGGCGCATCCGCTGTCCGAGGTTCCGGTGTTGCTGGTGCACGGTATGGGCGGGGACGGGCACACCTGGGATCGGTTCGGGCAGCGGCTGTTTCGGCTGGGACGCCGGGTGATCGTGCCGGATCTGCGCGGGCACGGACGCAGTGCGCACGCCGGTTCCTACCGGTTCGACGAATTCGGTGACGATCTGCTGCGGCTGTGCGAGCAGCTCGAGTTGACCTCGGTGGATCTGGTCGGGCATTCGCTCGGCGGTTATGCGGCGACGTGTGTGGCGATCGAGCGGCCCGAGCTGGTGCGTCGCCTGGTGATCGAGGAACAGCCGTTGCCGCTGCGTTCGGATGCCGAGCAGCTCACGCTCACCCGTCGACTGCCGACGGTGCCTGAGCTGTGGCATGCGACGACCAATCTGCTGCGTCATCCGAGTGCCGTGCTGGCCTTCGACCGGTCGATGACTCGGATCGCGCTGGAGCAGTTCCGCACCCCGAATCCGCGGTGGTGGGAGCGGCTCGGTGGGATCACCGCGCCAACCCTGATGTTGCGCGGCGGACCCGGCGGCATGGTCGATCCGGAGAAGCTGGCGCTGCTGCGCGCCACCGTCCCGGACTGCACGGTCGTGCCCTTCGACTGCGGGCACAGCATCCACCGCGACCGCTATCGCGAATTCGCCGCGGCGGTCCTGCCGTTCCTCGGGCACTGACGGTCGCCGCCTACCGGCAACCGCTGAAATGGTGTTGCCGGTGCAAGCCCGAGCGCGGCACCATCGTGGGATGGACACTGCACGGCCCGCGGTGCTGACGCCGCAAGTCGCGCCGCCCGAGCGAATCGATCTCGGCGACCTGGTGATTCGGCGGTGGCAGCGAGGCGATGCCGAGGCGCAGTTCCAGGCGATCGAGGCGTCGTACGAGGAGTTGCACACCTGGATGCCGTGGCTGCCCGAGCGGCGGACGCGTGCGCATCAGCGCGAGTTCATCGAGGCCGCGGTCGCGAACTGGCCCGCCGAGGGGAATTGCAACTACGGCATATTCGATCCGGCGGGAACGCTGCTCGGCTCGCTCGGCCTGCACGATCGGGTCGGTCCCGCGACGCTGGAGATCGGATACTGGTGCCATACCGGCTATACCGGCCGTGGCGTGATCACTCGTTCGGTTGCCGGCTGGCCACGATCGCGCTGGCCCTGCCCGGTGTCGAACGCATCGAAATCCACTGTGACGCAGCGAATATCCGCAGTGCGGCGGTGCCGCGGCGGCTCGGGTGGCGATTGGAGCGGACCGAGCCGCGCGAGCGGCATGCGCCGGGGGAGTCCGGACGGGGGATGGTGTGGGCGCGCGAACGCGCCGATCTACCAGTGGGTTCCGGGGACCAGACGCGCCGCGCGGCGCAGGACGGTGCGGGTGGCGCGCCCGGCTTGTGACCGTTCGCGGTGCGGTTTACGTTGCGGGGCGGGGATTTCCGGAGCAACCTCGGGCGTGGCCTCGCCTTTGGCGGCGGGGGAGTCCGGCAGGGCGCGGTAGTACCGGTGCAGGACCCGGTCCTTGAAACGAGGGGTGAACAGGCTGCCGTATTCGGCGAGGGTGCCCAGTGGGACGTCGATGCGCTTGGGACGTTCGATCAGCGCGCGCACGATGGTCGCCGCGGCCCATTCGGGGGATTCCGAAGGGCCCTGTCTGCCACTGGGAGCGATCATCGGGGTGCGCACCAGCGGCATGTGGATGGTGGTGAAAGTGACGTTGTCGGCGAGCATTTCGATCGCGGTCACCTCGGCGAACTTGTCCAGCGCGGCCTTGGAGGCCAGGTAGGCGGCGAAGCGTGGGGTGGCGACCTGCACGCCGGCACTGGAGATGTTGACGACATGCCCGAATTTGCGTTCGCGCATCTGCGGCAGCAGCGCAAGCGTCATCCGTACCGCGCCGAAATAGTTGACCGCCATGGTGCGCTCGAAGTCGTGCATCCGGTCGGTGGAGCGGTGCACGGCCCGCCGGATCGACCGCCCGGCATTGTTGACCAGCATGTCGACATGTCCATGCTCGTCGAGAACGGCCTTGACCGTCTGCTCGACCGACTCGGCATCGGTCACATCGCACCGATATCCGTGCGCCTGCCCGCCCGCGTCTCGCACCTCGGCGACCACCGCGGCCAATTCCTCCTCGCGGCGGGCCAGCAGTAGCACCACCGCGCCCTTGGCGGCGACCGCCAGCGCGGCGGCCCTGCCGATACCGGAGGAGGCCCCGGTGATGAGTACATACCTGCCGGTCAGATCCAGTCGGCCGCGCCGGGGTCGATCGGCCGCGTGATTGTCGATCATCACCGCTCCCTTGCAGTTGGATTCGACATGAACTTACTCCAAAGTAAGTTCAGGCGGCAATGGCTGGCCGCGTCGGCGGCCGGTTATCGGCCCTCGAGGCGGCCTTGCGCATGCTCGTCACCTCCCCGCTGTCTCGCGCGTCATCGCCTTGCGGAACGAAACCCATGTCGTCGGCCGTCGGGGTGGGCGTGATACTTCAGGACGCTTGCCCATGTGTCGAATGTATGTTCGAGTATAGAAAGAACCGAATGGTCTGTAGGAGGTGTGTATGGGCTGGGGACAGGGCCCGCCGAGCTGGGCGGAGATGGAGCGGGTGCTTTCCGGGCGGCCGGGGCGCGATCGGCCCGAGGGCGACGGCGGGGACAGTCCGGCCTGGTCGCGTAAACGTGGTGCGTATCGGGCGGGAGAGCGGCCGGTCGGGGGCGAGCCGGTGGTGCCGTATGCGGAATTGCACGCGCACTCGGCCTACAGCTTTCTCGACGGCGCCTGCCAGCCCGAGGAACTCGTCGAGGAGGCGGTGCGGCTCGGGCTCGAGTCGCTCGCACTGACCGATCACGACGGGTTCTACGGTGTGGTCCGGTTTGCGGAGGCCGCGCGCGAATGGGGGTTGCCGACGGTGTTCGGTGCGGAGCTGTCACTGGGCGACGTCGCCGGAAACGATGTGGGGGATACCGAGCCGCGCGCGGGCAACCCTGATCCGGGCGGCACACACCTGCTGGTGCTCGCCCGGGGGCAAGAGGGCTATCGGCGGTTGTCGCGGGAGATGTCGTTCGCGCATATGACCGGTGGGGAGAAGGGGATCCTGCGCTACGACCTGGATCGGCTCACCGCCGCGGCGGACGGGCATTGGCAGATTCTCACCGGATGCCGCAAAGGCCATGTGCGCCAGGCGCTTCGGGAGGGTGACGCGCAGGCCGAGGCCGCACTGCGCGACCTGGTGGAGCGGTTCGGCCCCGACCGGGTCACCGTGGAACTGACCCGGCACGGCACCGCGACCGACGACGAGCGCAACGCCCGGCTCGTCGCCCTGGCCGATCGGGTCGGACTGCCGATCGTCGCCACCACCGCGGCGCATTTCGCCGTACCTCGGCAGGGTCGGCTGGCGATGGCGCTGGCCGCGGTGCGGGCCCGGCAGAGTCTGGACGGGATGGATGGCTGGCTCGCCCCCGCCGGCGGGTCGCACCTGCGTTCCGGTGCGGAGATGGCCCGCCTGTTCACCGCCTGTCCGCAGGCGGTGCCCAATGCCGTTGCCCTGGCACGCGAATGCGCTTTCGATCTCCAATTGATCGCGCCGAAGCTGCCGCCGTTCGACGTTCCCGACGGATACGACGAGGATTCCTGGCTGCGCAGGATCACCTACGAGGGGGCCGAGCGACGCTACGGCTCACGGTCGGCGAATCCGAAGGCATACCGGCAGCTCGACCACGAACTGCGGGTCATCTCGGAGATGTGTTTTCCCGGCTATTTCCTGGTGGTGCACGACATCGTCGAATTCTGCCGGAAAAGCGACATTCTGTGCCAGGGAAGGGGTTCGGCGGCCAATTCCGCGGTCTGCTATGCCATCGGCATCACCAATGTGGACCCGGTGGCCAACAAGCTGCTGTTCGAACGTTTTCTGGCGCCCGAGCGCGACGGGCCGCCCGATATAGATGTAGATATCGAGTCCGATCGCCGGGAGGAGGCGATCCAGTACGTCTACCGCAGATACGGCCGCGAATATGCCGCGCAGGTGGCCAATGTGATCACCTATCGCGGTAAGTCCGCGGTTCGTGATGCCGCACGGGCGCTCGGGTTTTCGCCCGGACAGCAGGATGCGTGGAGTAAACAGGTGAGCCGCTGGCACGGCGTTGCCGAGGAGAAGGATTCCGATATCCCCGCCGAGGTCCTGGAATTGGCAGGCCGGATCGAGGGTCTGCCACGGCACCTGGGCATTCATTCCGGCGGCATGGTGATCTGTGATCGGCCCATCGCCGATGTATGCCCGGTGGAGTGGGCGCGCATGCCCGGACGCAGCGTGCTGCAGTGGGACAAGGACGATTGCGCCGTCGCGGGATTGGTGAAGTTCGATCTGCTCGGTCTGGGCATGCTCTCGGCGTTGCACTACATGATCGATCTGGTACACGAGCACAAGGGCGAACTCGTCGAGTTGCATCGACTCGATCTCGCCGAAACCGCCGTGTACGACATGCTTTCGCGCGCGGATTCGGTGGGGGTGTTCCAGGTGGAGTCACGTGCCCAGATGGCCACCCTGCCGCGGCTGCGGCCGCGTGAATTCTACGATCTCGTCGTGGAGGTGGCGCTGATTCGGCCCGGTCCCATTCAGGGAGGTTCGGTACATCCCTATATCCGTCGCCGCAACGGCGCCGAAAAAGTGGAGTACGACCATGCGGCACTGCGTAATTCGTTGTACCGCACGCTCGGCGTACCGCTGTTCCAGGAGCAGTTGATGCAGATGGCCGTCGACGTGGCCGGATTCACCGCGGCCGAGGCGGATCAACTGCGCCGGGCGATGGGTTCCAAGCGCTCGCCGCAGCGGATGGAGCGACTGCGCGGGCGGTTCTATCGCGGTATGCGCGAATTGCACGGTATCACTGGTGAATTGGCCGATCGGATCTACGAGAAGGTCTATGCCTTCGCGAATTTCGGTTTCCCGGAGAGTCATTCGCAGAGTTTCGCCTCGCTGGTCTTCTATTCGGCGTGGTTCAAACTGCATCATCCGGCGGCGTTCTGCGCCGGACTGCTGAACGCTCAGCCGATGGGTTTCTACTCGCCGCAATCGCTGGTCGCCGACGCCCGGCGACACCGGGTGGTGGTGCACGGCCCCGATATCAACCACAGCCTCGCCGCGGCGACCTTGGAGGAGCGGGGGACGCAGGTGCGGCTCGGCCTGGGCACGGTCCGGTACATCGGCGACGATCTGGCCGCCCGGATCGTCGAGGCTCGCGCGAGCGGCCCGTACACATCGTTCCTGGATCTGACCGGACGCGTGGAACTGACTGTGCCGCAGGCCGAATCGCTGGCCACCGCGGGTGCGCTGGACAGTCTCGGGATCACTCGTCGAGAGGCGCTGTGGGCCGCCGGCGCCGCGGCGGGCGAGCGGGCGGATCGGCTGCCCGGTACCGGCGCGGCCACCGCCGCGCCCACGCTTCCCGGGATGAGCGACTTGGAGTCGGCCGCCGCAGATGTCTGGGCGACCGGTGTCTCACCCGGCAGTTATCCGACCGAATTCCTGCGTCCGCAACTGGATGCACTGGGCGCGATACCAGCCGCCGGGCTACTCGCGGTGCCCGACGGCTCGAAGGTGCTGGTGGGCGGAGCTGTCACACATCGGCAGCGGCCCGCCACCGCCGCCGGGGTCACCTTCATCAATCTGGAGGACGAGACCGGCATGGTGAACGTGGTGTGCTCGGTGGGGTTGTGGCAGCGTTATCGCCGCCTTGCCCAGGGTGCGTCCGCACTTCTGGTGCGCGGACGTGTGCAGAACGCCGAGGGCGCGGTCAGCGTCGTCGCGGAACATCTGCAACGCATGGATCTGCGCGTCGCATCACGTTCACGCGACTTCCGCTGAACCCGGCTAGAAGTCGCTGCCACCTCCTCCGCCGCCGTCACCACCACCGCCGTCGAACCCGCCGCCGCTGTCGCCGCCGAAGCTGTAATCGCCTCCGCCGCCGCCGAACTGGTCGCCGCCGCCCTGATAACCCTGGTCGTAACCACCCTGGTCGTAGGCGCGGTCACGTTCTTCCTCGCGGCCTTCCATCTTCCCGAGTTCGTAGCCGAGCAGGCCGCCGCCCACCGCGCCGCCGACCGCGCCGAGGCCACCGGCCATACCGGGGCTCATCCCGCCGCCCGGGCCGTAGCCGCCGCCGGGACCGTAACCGCCCGGACCGTAACCGCCCGGGCCGTAGCCGCCGGGGCCGTAGCCGCCCGGCGCGCCGCCGCCGCCACCGGGGAATCCGCCGCCACCGCCGCGCCGGCGCCGGACCACCGCGACGATGGCGGCCACGATCAGGGCCACGATGATCAGCGGGCACAGCCAGCCCAGCCAGCTGCTGCCGTGACCGGTGCTCGTGGCGTGATGGTGGGACCGCTGTGGCGCAACGTTGTTCGCGTTGTGCGGGGCGGCCTGGTTGGCGGTGCTCGCGAGCGATTGCAGTGCGGCCACGGTCGCGCCGGTGTAATCACCGGAGCCGAAGGCGCCCTTGAACGCCGCGCCCGCGGCCGAGGTGTCCCGGATATGTGAATTGGAGCCGGTCTCGATCGCCAGATGCCGGGACTTGGTGTTGATCGCGATCACCACGTCGGTCGCGTTCCGCACATCCTTCTTCGCCTCGCTCTCGAAGGCGGAGTTGTCGTCGGAGAACTTCTCGGTGGTGTAGATCTGCACCGGATCGGACAGTGTGTTCCCGGCCGTGGTCACGCGCCCGGCGTCGAGAACCTTCGAATCGTCGTGAATGGTGACCGGACCGGCCAGGGCCGCACCCGTCGTCGCCAGGATTATTCCCGCTGTCATCGCCAGCAGGACTGTCAATCGCTTGGACATACCACACTCTCTGGTCGTTGCCAGGGCCCTGCCGCCCCCGTTCCCACCCGAGCGTACCGGGTCTCACAGACAAGACTCGGTGGTCTCGTATCGGCATGCTCGGGTACCGGAGAACGCGCACCCCTATTGCGTTCCCGCACCCCTTGCGAGCTGCGAAAAGGGTGCGTTCACCAGGAGAGGGTGCGGCTGTCGCCGGACCCGTGACAGGCGCATGCGGGGCTGGATACGGTGCCGGAAGTCGTTGAGCGGTGATTCGAACGAGGGGGAACAATGTCCGGTTCGGGTGTGGTCGGTGATTCGTGTGTGGTCGACACGGATGCGGTACGGCGATTCGGCCGGCTCGCGCGCCAGGCGGGCCAGGAGCTCGACACGGTCCGCGGCGCGGCGATCCAGATCGCCGCGCTGATCGGTGATCTGGTGCCGCACAGCGCCGCGGTGTCGCTGCTGTGCGAATCAGCCTGCACGGCAGCGGATCTGGTCCAGCGCAGTGCCGATCGTCTGGGCGGGCTGGCCGAGCGTACCGATCGCGCGGTCACCGCGTTCGTCGAGGCCGATTTCGCGCACGGCCGTCTGCTCACCGGGCTGGAGGTACGGATATGACCCCGCCGCGCTCGGTACTGGTGACCTGGCGCGCACTGGAGGCGGCCGACCGGATGCGGGCCGAATTCGGCAGGCGCATCGAGGATCTGGAGACGTTGTCGGCCGCGGTGCGCACCGAATGTCATCGACTCGACGGCGACGGCTGGCAGGGCGCGGTCTTCGAAGCGGTGCTCTCCTCCGTCGAGGCGGCGCACCGCCACGATCGGATGCTGTGTGACCATGCCGAGGGGCTGTGCGCCGCGGGCGCCCACGCTCTGTCCGATCTGCACTACACGGCGATGGCGCTGCTGGACTACGTCGCCGATGCCGAGGCGGCCGGATGTACCGTCGCCGATGATTGGACGGTCACCGCGGGATCGTCGGCGGCCGTCGAGTGGTCCGAGGTCATCGCCGAGGCCGTGGCCGCGCTCGATCGCGCCGAGGAGCGCGGCAGGCGGGCCATCCTCGCGGTGGAGCGTGAAATGCGGCATCTGGCAGTCGCTCTCGCCGGAAGCGCGAAACCAGGCGGTCCGCACGATGATCGAGTATCCGCACGGCAACGGCATTCCACCGATCGGGATGGTGGGGTGAAGCCCGCTGCGGAATCCGACCGCATCGCGGGTCCTGCCGCACAGTCGGTCGCCATCACGGCTCCGGTCAGTGTTGCGCAAACCCATCCCGCCGTGGATTCGGTTGCCCCGGCGGCTGCTGTGGGTCCCGCTCCTACAACGGATTCGGCCCCCACGGCGAGGCCGGTTTCGGTGGCGGGCCCGGATTCCGCTCTCGCGCAGGTGGTTCCGGTGTCAGCAGCAGATGATCCCGGTGGTGAATTGCCGATACGCGACGTCGCCGCCGAGAATACCGCTCCCGCAGCGGTATCGACTCCGCTCCCGCCGCAACAACCCGCGCCACCTCAGGGCATCACGGCCGAGCAGCTCACCGCGATCATGCCGGATCTGTCGATGGATCGAGCCCAGCAGTATCTGCCCGCGCTCAATGCCGCCATGCTGGAAGGCGATATCACCACGCCCGCGCGGCGAGCCGCATTCCTGGCCCAGCTGGCCCATGAAAGTTGTGAATTCCGGTATTTCGAGGAACTGGGCGACGATGCCTACTTCCATCAGTACGACCCGGGACAGCCGAATACCGCCGCGGGTAACACCCAGCCGGGCGATGGCCCGCGCTATCACGGCCGCGGCCCCATCCAGCTGACCGGTCGCGGCAACTACCGCGCCGCGGGGCAAGCCCTGGGCCTGGATCTCGAGGGTGACCCCGAATTGGCGGCCCACCCGGACGTCGGCTTCCGGATCGCACAGCCGATAGTCATACAGTGACCTATGACCTGGGACACAATTGCCCCTACATCCTGGGCCGCAAAGCTCGCCAGCGTCGATCGGATGCACCAGCGGTCGACCGTGACCGCGGAGCGCACCAACCTCGGTTTGCCTGTCGGCCAGAGGCACCCGTCGTCCTGACCACGTCCGCAATGTCCGGTCCGTGTCGGTGCCCAGTCGTATCGTCATCGCATGACCGATATCGCCCCGCTCGCCGCCTCGACGCGGGCAGCTTTCGGCGATCCGGGCGTTCACGTCGTCGTCCGTGCCGGACGCGTAGCGCTCGACGGGGAACTGGTCGGCATCCACGCCCACCTCGATCGGCGCTGGCAGCAGCCCAGGCAGTTGAGATCGACGAACGGCGCCGCGAAGGCGGGCACGTTCGCCTGCGCCCGACCGGCCGAGAGGATCTCTGCCACGGCCGCGGCTGCGACGGCGGTGGGCAGCTTCTTCTTGTTGACAGTGGGCTTTTCTTTTGATGGATGGAGCGAATTTCAGGTAGCGCCGAATCCGGCGCTACCTGAGTTGAATTCCTGTGATCAGAGAAGCTGGAAGGTGCCGGTCAGTGAGTCGAGCGCGGCCTGCGCGTCTTCCGGAGTCCGACCTTCACCGATCAGCTTGAATGCCTGGTCCCGGTTGATGAAAACGATCATCACCATAGAGCCGGAGTCGTCCTTGGCGGAGACGGTGAGCGACGGCCGGCCACGGAAGGTGCCGTATTGCACCGGCCTCGCGACTTGCGCTATCTCGGCGCCAATTGTCTGCAGGGTCACTCGGCTCGACGGCAGACGCCAGTACCGCACCTCGACACCGGCGGCGTCGTTGTCGTTGTTCAGGTTGCCCTTGATGTAGTGGGTGCCGGCCATCGAGTGCGGGTCCACTCCCACGTCGACTCGTCCCGGCATGAGACCGGCGCACAGGCAGACTGGGTCCATGAAGGGCGTGGTGGCGGGCAGCACCTGGGCGTGTGCTGTTGCGGCGGAAAGGATTCCAGCGACGACGGTGCCGGCCAGTACGGCGCCGGCGATTTTCTTGTCGATCATGTGTTTCTTTCGTCTGCGGGTGGTGGCCGATCAGGCGGGAGTGGAGAAGAATTCGGGTAGCGCCGAATCCAGCGCTACCCGAGTCGAATTCGCCGTGCGATCAGAGGATCTGGAAGGTGGCGGCCAGGGTGGCCAGTGCGCCCTCGGCATCCTCGGGGGACGCTCCCCAGCCGGTCAGGGTGACCGCGCGGTCGCCGTCGACGATCGCGGTCATCTGGGTGTAGTCGCCCCCGTTGTCGAGCACCCGGGTGGTGAACGACGGGTGACCGCGGTAGGTGCCGTACTGCAGCGGTCCGAGATCGCTCTCCAACGCGGCACCGAGATCGGTGATGCTGAGCCGCTGACGCAGGGTGAAGTAGCGGACCTTGGCGGCGGCGTCCGGATTGGATGCGGTCCAATTGCCCTGGATGTAGCGGGTTCCCAGCGGGGACTCCGGTTCCACGCCCATCTGCACCTGACCCGGCAGCAGCCCGGCGCACAGGCAGCCCGGGTCGATGAAGGGGGTCAGGAACGGGCCCACGTTCGCGTTCGCCTGGCCGGCGCCGAGGATTGCGAGGGCCGCGGTGGCCGCGAGGACTCCGGCCATCTTTTTTGTTCTCACCGTGAATCTTTCTGTCGAGCAAGGATCTCCCGAGAACCGTAACTCGGGTGGTAACCGGATTACACACAGCCGGTTCTCATGAAAATGGGAGCTACCTCACAGCGGACCGTGGGTCACCACTCCGGTCGGTAGACAACCCGGTCAACACCGACGCCCCCGCGTTGCCTCATCCCGGTGTCGCACAAAATGTTCCATGCCCCGCTGAGCGCCTCTTCGGCTTGCGCTCGTCGGAGTCCGCGCTCTCGGACAGACTTTCCAAGAGTGCGTGCGCTTTTCTATGACCTCGAGCGCGGCATCGGTTATCGCCTGCTTCTTTTCGGCTTTGGCCAGCGTCACCCAATTCCCTCGGCGTGCGGTCACGGAATTCCTTCGATTGGTGGGCCTTGGCGTTAGTACAGCGGGGTGCTGGGAGTGTCGGAATTTTGGCTATGCAGCACATCTCGGATAGTCCGGCCTGAGAAGCCAAATATGCACTATCCGAGGACTTTCCGGCCCCTCGCTGTCTGATCTGTTGGGTACTCAGAGGGGCAGATGCCGTGGGTCAGTTGACGATCTCAGACGATCCCAAGAATTCCTGGGCCTGGTGTTGCGCTGCGTTTCACTATTTGAAGTTGTTCGTAGGCTCGTCGTGGTTGGACGGGGTGCAGGAACTGGTAGGTGTGCTGTTCGATCGCGCCGGTGATTGTGTTGCGTACCCGGATGAGGGTGTTGTTGGTCTCTGCTTTGGTGAGTTCGGTGCTGAAGAATCGTGTGAATTCCCTGGGGGCCTGTGAGTGACAAAAGTTGAAGATCTCGTCCAAGCGTTGCTGGGGGACGAGTCCCGGCCCCATGACGCGGAGTAGATACACCAGCTGGGTGGCGATGGTCTGCCAGTCGACCAGTATTTCTCTTGCGGGCGTGGTCATTACCCATTCGACCAGATTGGTGGGGCGCGACGACCCCGGGGTGGCCGGTACGAGGCTGGGCACCAACCGGCGTGCGGTGTAATTGGCGGCCAGGATGTCCAGGTGCGGGAAGATGAGGTAATAGGCGGGGGCGGTGACGGTTTCGAGGTGATCGAGCTCGTCGTTGCCGAGTGTGGGTGGCTGAGGCTCGATTCCGAGGTGGTCGAGGCCGTTGAGTGCCAGTGAGGTGATTTTGCGCAGCATCCAGTCGGGGAGGTCCAGGGCGGAGCACCAGGCGGCCAGGCTTTCGATGCTCGGGTTACGCAGGCCTGCTTCCCATTTCCGCAAGGAAGATACCGTTGTCGTGGCTGCCAGGGCGACTTCGTCCTGAGTCAAGCCGAGCGCTTCGCGGCGTCGGCGCAGGTATGACCCGACCTGGGGGCGATCGCACACCCAGGACAGCTTCTGGGGGGCGCGGCGTTGCCGGGTCACCGGGGCGGCCAGTGGTTTCCCGAGGCGGATCGAGAGGGGGTCTGGGCGGGGCACTGGTGGTGCGGCGATCTCCACGACGGGGCCTTTCTTGACTACGTGACGCGAAGCCTGACGTACCCGGGAATTGTTGTTTGGTCGTGTGGATCACCGGGCGATCGGTCGTGTGGATCGCCGCGATTGAGCCCCCGTTTCCCAAATCCTTTGCAGCGCAAACTTCTTTGCTGAAGAAAATTAATACATGATGCGCGTACTACACGCACTGTGGTGTGCATCACTCCACCCGCTCTTGTTGACTGTGGATCCCGGAGAAGGGCCGTGTCCGAGGGGTGGTGCGTGGTTGTGACAATTTGTGTCACCGCGGGTCTGGGGCCGATGCGGTTCGGCTCATCCTTCTGGGTCGAAAGCTGCTGGTAAGCGGACTGATCCGGCGTCATGGGCGGTGTAGAGCAGGGGTTATTTCGGGGACCACATTCGGTGATTGCGGTCGGATTGCGCATTGAGTCCACTCCAGGTCTTCGCTCCGCCGTGCGATAGGGCCAGTTTGCCGGGTGTAGTTGCAGATAAATGTCCGAAATGCCCGCGGCGTAATGGGTTTCGTTGCCTTCGGATTCAATGTTTGCTGATGATGTGCTGATGTCGCCGGGGCTGTGTGGCGTCTGCGTGGTCGAGGTTGCGTGCTTGTCGTTTGCGCTGCACAGTCTGCACTGGAATGAGAACCTGTGATTCAGCTGAGCGATTGATGTGATCGCTCGCCGTTCGCCGGTGTGTCGTTCTGTGGGGTGGTCGCGGCGCGGAGCCGCGCCTGACGTCGATGAAAGGGTTCCTGCAGTGAGCGCTTTGGGTCTGATTCGTGTGGGAGTAGCCGCTGTCGCGTTGGGGGGTTCGTTGACCTTGCTGCCGGTGGCCGCGGCCGCGCGGCCGATTCCGTTGACACCGGATGACGGAGGTCGCGTGTTCTCGCAGCCGATCGATTCGGCTTCGACGGGCACCGGATCCTCGAGCAGCGGTTCCTCGGTGGGTGGGTCGTCGTTCTCGGGTCCGTCCGGCAGCGGCTCCTCGAGTGGGGGATCGCTCAGCGTGGGGGTTCAGGGCGGCGGAGCCGGCACGGTGCGGTCGGTGATCGATGGGTTCCTCGGTCGTGCCGACCGCAACCCCGCAGCCGGTCGCTGATAACGAAAAGCATGCGGACACAGGCACTCTCGGCCGTGGGTTGAACGGTGAGGGTGGCGTACCCGGGTCGGCGGATCCGAGCTGCCGGTTTGTCCGCGGCTGACCTCGTGGCGAGGGCCGCGTAGCAGAAAGCCAATATCTGATGAAGTCATTGAACGGCCGCGATCCGGATCCCGATTCGTCCGATCCCATCGGTCTCCCGGACCACGATGCGGCCGATCCCGACGCGACGGAACTGCTCGCAATCGGCGGCAGCGAAAGTGTCGATCCGGCTCCGACGGAAGTGATTGCGATCCTCGGCGAGGATCCGGGATCCGAGGCGACCGATGTCGCGTTCGCACAGACCAGCATCACTGATCCCGACGATCAGGATGACACTGCGGCCGACTCGGATTTTGCCGATGACGATGCTTGCGATGACGACGGCGATGAGGCCGACGATCAGCCGGTGACGATGCTCGCACGGTGGCGGCACCGGGTGAGCGGGAATCGGATTGTGCAGGTACTTGCGGACCGGAAAGTGCGCCGGTATCTGCCGCACGCGGCCGCGGTAGCCGTATTGCTCATCCTGGTCGGGGTGGCCACCGCGGAATCGAGGGGAGCGGACCACACGGGTACGAAGGCTGCGTCCCAGGATGTTTCGGCGACCGACAGTGCTGATGATCCGACCACCGAGCTCGAATCGACCGAGACGACCGGCAGCAGTGACACGGTGACCCCGAGCGACGTGCCGGTCCCGGGCGAGGCGACTTCAACGCAGACTGCCACTGTCGATCCGGCCACGACGACCGACGCCGGAGCGGAGGTCCCGGCTACCGATGTCGGCAGTACCGCACCGGACACCACGACGGTAGATCCGGTGACCAGCACGCCGGTCACGACGACCGATACCACGACATCGGCGCCGAGTTTCTCGGTCAGCGTGGGCGCGAATGCAAGCGGAAGCTTTTCAGCGCAGTCCACACCGGACCAGCAGCAGTCGATCGGAGGCGCCATCCAGGATCCGATCACCACGACGACCACGGTGACAGTGGTCAGCCCGCCCGGGACGAACACCGTCACGGTGATTGTCCCGCCGACCACGACCGCGCCCCCGCACACAACGACCTCGCCGCACAAGACGACCCGGCCGCCAACGCGGACACCGTCGAGCACCGCGACGCCAACCACCACATGCCACCCGACGAAGGCCGCGACCAGCAAGCAATCCCTGACCCCGGCGACCCCGACTCTGGCGCATCCGCCGACCACGACCCGCACGCACCCGACGACTGCGGCACCGAAACCGTCCACAGCTTCCTCGGTCACGAGCACGTGCAGGTAGCAATGACCGAGAAGATTCGTGTACTCCCCGGAACGACGGGAGCACGGCTGGTGCTGCTGGTGTCGACGGTCGTGATGGTGATCGCCGCGTGTGGTGGAACTGCCGACCGGACGTGGTATCCATCGCCGCCCGTCCCCCATGGTGCGATGCCGGCGATCCGCCTGGATGCGCTGGAGAACAAGGTCGACCAGCTGCGGGACTGGGCCGGGGCGCGGGCCAGCAAGCATGGTATTCCGGTGCGCGCGCTCGAGGCATACGGGTATGCGACCGTAGTCATGGCGAAGGCGCAGCCGCAGTGTCATCTGGGCTGGAGCACCCTGGCGGGGATCGCCCGGGTGGAAAGCGATCACGCCCGTTTCGGTGGCGCAACCATCGCTACCGATGGTCTCGTGCGACCGCCGATACGTGGTATCGCCTTGAACGGCACCAGCGGTAACGCCGTGATCGTCGACTCCGCGGCCACGGGGGGAGCCCGACGCACCGTATACGCGCGGGCGATGGGGCCGTTCCAGTTCATCCCCGACACCTGGAAGCGGTGGGGTGCCCGCGCGAGCACCGACTACCACCTCCTGGCCGCCGCACTGCAAGGCGGTAAACCCGTTGCCACGAACACTCTTTCGGGGAGCCCGGACAATATCGACGACGCGGCACTGGCCGCGGGCCGCTACCTGTGCGCATCGGGAGGCGACCTGGCCACGGCCAGCGGTTGGCGGCAGGCGATCTTCGCCTACAACCACTCCGCCGCCTACGTGAACCAGGTACGTGCCACCGCGATCGGCTACGACACCTGACCCCAACGCATGGGGCCCGAACCGTGACAGAACACCCGAACCGCTCTGTAGAACGTTCGGGCTTTCTGAAAGTAACTAGCTCTCAATCTATTTCGTGAACCCCCCGTTTCCGGGGCCGGACAGTCTGCTTGGTGACATGAAACCTCTTGAACAGCGCCGTGTGTGGTCGAACACGCGGACCCGTTTCTGGCTGTGCGCCGCGGCTGGTGTGCTGGCCTTGGCGCTGACCGCGCAAACCGTGCACGTCATGGTGACACCGACAGCAGCGAGTAAGCACGTGATCGATGCGGCACGGCACCTGCCTTTGATGAAACCCCAGACCAAACCGGCCAAGATCCCTGCACCGAATAAGCGACCTCCCCAGCCTCCCAAGGCCGACTTCAGGCCGCTGGGTGCGATGTTGGCGAGGTCAGGCACGCATAGCGGCTTCAACCCGAAGACCTCCAAGGAGGTGTCGCGGTCGCAGAAGGCTGTCGGGTACGTGAACAAAGACGGGTCGCACTCGCTGGTGTTGTCGCAGACGCCGGTGAGTGTGGCTGACGGACAAGGCCATTGGGTGCCGATGGACACCCGAGTGGTAGGGGGCAAGTCGCCGAAGAAGGCCAACGCCGCCCGTGACGGCGCACACACAGAGTTTGCGCCCTTCGCCAACGACCAAGCGCTGCTGCAGGTCAACGACAGTGGTGCGCCGGTGACGTTCGCGCTGAAGGGGGCTCATAAGGTTGCGCGGTCGGTGTCGGGATCGACGGTCACATACGCCAATGTGCTGCCGGGGCAGGATCTGAAATACGAGGTCGAGCCGGGCGCGGTCAAGGAATCGGTGATCCTGAAGTCGCGGGCCGCGGTCGGTGATGGCCGGTGGGTGTTCGAGATGAAGCTGGGTGCAGGTTCAACGCCGCAGCTGCGTGACAACGAAGTCGTCATCACCGACTCCCACGGCAAAGAGATAGCGGCACTGCCGCCGATCCAGGTGCGCGATTCTGCTGGCGAGGGCAAGAACAACAAGAAGAAAAAGGATGCCCGTAACAGCGGAAAGTATGAGCTCGAGCGCAAGGGTGATTCCTGGTCGCTGACGGTCACGGTGAACAAGAGCTGGTTGACCAACAAGGCGCGGGTGTATCCGGTCGTGGTCGACCCCACCTATACCTACGGTTTCGGCAATACCGCCGCGACGACCGCGTTTTCCTCCGACGGTACGACCGCGTGCGCGAACACCTGCGGTATCGAGATCGGCAACTCCCTGCCCTCAGGACAAGACTTGTTCTGGCGCTCGGGGTTCCGGTTCGATTTTTCCCCGCTGTTCGGCAACACGGTGGTCGGTGCCCGGATGGATTTCCAGACGACCGGAACGGCTGCCACGACTGCGGCGACGGCGAACTTGTACCAGGCCACGAGTCCGCTGGGCTACGGCTCGCTCGGCCCGCAGTTGGCGTCCGCGCAGGTCGGCAACGCCGGCTCGATGTGGTCCCCGAACCTGACCACCTACATCGCCGGACGTGTTGCCGCGCAGGACAACAACGCGTGGTTTCTCCTGACCGGCGCGGAAACCGCCGGTGCTCAAACCCTGCAAACCCTGCAGGCCCAGCTGATCGTCGACTACGGCACCGCACCCCCGGCCGCGACCGCGGTCGGACCGGTCGACCAGGCGGTGGTAGGGACCCGGACGCCGACGCTGTCAGTGAACGCGGTCACCAACCCGTCCGGTGACGCCACGCTGTATTGCTTCAAGGTGTCCACCGGTGTCGACGGGCTCTCCGGCGAGACAGCGGATTCGGGGTGCCTGACCACACCGACATGGACCGTGCCGAACTACGTGCTACATGACGGCGCAACCTACACCTGGACCGTGCTCACCGCGCTGTCCGGTGGTGTGACCACCACAGCACCGCCGTGGGTGAATCACTTCAAAGTCGATCAGCGCCTGGGGGATGGGAAGATTTCGCCCACGGACCGAATGGGCCCTGTGACGGTGAACCTGTACAACGGCAACGCCTATGTCGAGGGCGGTGGACCTACCTTTCACTCCGTCGGCGGGGACTCCGGGGTCAAGCTTGCCTACAACTCGTTGGCCGGGTGGGGCCGGGGAGTAACGACCTCGTATTTCAACGACCCCACCCACACAGGCACACCTGCGGCTGTTCCGGTGATGGTGCGCACCGAACCACAAGTCAACCTGGATGTTTTCGGCTTCTTCCAACCCGCGTCCAACGGATACACGGTGCCGGGGTTGACGTTGGCGCCGGCCCTGGACCCGTCGTGGTATGTGGTTCGCTACGAAGGATATTTTCAGGCTCCGGTAGCAGGTGACTACCGGTTCGACGGCTCCTATGCCGACGGAATGCGGTTGTGGGTCAACAACAATCTGCTGATCAACGACCCGCAGGGGACCCGCACGTCCAGCGATTTCACCACCGTCGGCCCGAAAACCTCGCAGGACATCACCCTGGCCGCGGGCCAGCGGATCCCGCTGAAAGTCGAACTGGTACACCACACCTCGGGTACACAACCGAAGATGGTGCTGTGGGGGCGGGCGGCCACCGGCCCGGACACCGCTCGCACGTTCACGATGAACCCGCAGATCGTGCCCACGAACCTGCTGTACGCGAACGACACCGCACCACTACCCGGCGGTTGGAACCTGGCGGTGCCCGGCGCGAAGTACATGTCCGCTACTCAAATGGACGGATCGGTCGTCCTCACCGAAGGCACCGGCACGGTCCACACCTGGGCGCGGACATCGGAGGGCGGCTACATACCCCCGGTCGGTGAGGACGGGGTGCTGGCGTTCGATGCCAACGGACGCATCACCGAAACCGAGGGCGGAGTGGCATCGGTATTCAACCCCGACGGAACCCTGAGCACCGTCACAACAGTGGAAGACAGTAAGAAACCCGCAGCGCTGCAATACATTTACAGCGGATCACCATCGCGGTTGACCTCGATCAAGGACCCGGTCTCGGGGTTGTCGCACACCCTGTACTACAACACCGACAACAGCAACAACTGTTATGGCGGCGCGAGCGCCCCCGCAGGCGCCGCGCAAGCACCCGAACAAATGTTGTGCCGCATCAAGTATTGGGACGGCACCGAAACCCGACTGTGGTACTCGACCGTGCGAACCTTGGACAGGATCGAAAACCCGGGCGGCGAGATTCGCGACTTCACCTACACCGACGAGGCTAGCTATGCCTCGGCGATCGCGAACAACTCGGACCCCGTCGCGGTGGAGAACTACATCGCCTCCGTCGGACCGCTGTATCAGCTGCGCGACCCTCTCGCCAGTGACTGGGAAGCCACCCAAACCTCATATTCGGGGACCGCTGACCGCACCACGATCCTCTACGACCAATTCCAGCGCACCCCCGATCTACCAACTTTGGCGCCGACGACGATCAACAGCCCAGCTCCCGATGGAGTGACCGCAAATACCGAGCCGGCGCACACCTACCTCTACGACCCCACACACAATTCCGCGACGGTGAAGATCTACGAAGGACCCAACTCGGCGTACGCGAGCTATACCTCCACTTACGACTCCGCCGGACGAAGCCTGACCAAGACCGACCCCGACGGACTGGTCACATCGGCGGAATGGACGCCCAAGGATAAAGCGTCCGGGTTCACCGACGCCGCGGGCCGCCGCTCGACCATCGTGTACGACTACGCCGACCGCCCGATCGACAACTACGGTCCCGCCCCCGCATCCTGCTTCACCGGGCAGACACCCACCGCAGCGTGTGCGGCGACGGTTCCACATACCCACACCAACTACGACGAAGGTATCGCGGGTCTGTCGGCCTCGCTGTACAGCAACCCGGTCCTATCTGGGATCCCCGCGATCTGGCAGACCGGTGTCGGCAGCGCGGACGGTTCGCTGGCCCAAACCTGGGGTAGTTCACCACCGGTCACCAACACCGGCGGCTGGTCCGCCCGGTTCACCGGGGAGATCCAATTCTCCGCGACAGGCAACTACGGCCTCGGGTTTACCGCCGTCGACGGCGTGCGGTTGTGGATCGACGATGTCCGACTGGTAGACAGCTGGACCGACAAGGCCAGCACCGCGACCGCCGGCACCTACAACAACACTGTCGCTGGGAGCTGGCATCGCATCCGCGTGGAGTACTACAACCGTAGCGGTACCACCGGCGCGTTGAACTTCACCTGGACTCCACCCGGTGCCGGGTCCCCTGCGACCGTGCCCGGGCAAAATCTCAAGCCCCGCTATGGGTCGGAGACCAGCACGGTCGACGACGACACCTCCGGCGGCAGCGTCGAACGAGCACCCTCGAGCCACACCGCTACCAGTTATTCGGATCCTGCACACGGTATCGACCCGGTGTACCAGCTCGCGGTGTCCACCACGAACGATCCCGGTGGGCTCGCGCTGACGACACGCTCCACCTTCGAAACACCGGGTAACGGGTATTTGCGTAAGACCGCGCAGGCGTTGCCCTCTGGTGATGTCACCAACCCGGACAAACGCAGCACCACCACCTATTACGGTGATTCGGAAACTCGCGCGAACCCTTGCGTGTCCGGGTCGTCGGCAGTGAATCAAGCCGGACTACCGAAAATCGTGATGGCGGCGAAAAACTCTGCGGGGCAAGCGAACACCGCGGAATCGGTATACGACTCCTCCGGTCGGGTGGTCGCCACGCGGATCAATACCGAGCCGTGGTCATGTGTCAGCTACGACGCACGCGGCCGGAAGATCTCGCAGTCGTTCCCGGCGCAGGGGACCCAACCGGCCCGCAATATCGCTTACGACTACGCGGTCGGCGGTAACCCGTTGATCACCAAGGTCACCGACGAAAGCGGCTCGGTCACTTCGACGGTCGACCTGGATGGTCAGGTGGTGTCCTACACCGACGCCAACGGCGCGGTCACCGCGACGGTGTACGACACGGCCGGGCATGTGCTGAGTGACACCACCACGGTCAAGGGCGTCACCTCAACCCTGGCCTACACATGGGACCAAGCATCCCGGCTGCTCACGGTAGCTCTGGATGGCACCACGGTCGCCACCCCCGGCTACACCAATGCCGGGCAGATCCAGAACGTCTTGTACGGCAACGGATCCCGCCTGGACTCGATCACCCGCAACCCCGCAGGCGCGGTCACTGCGCTGGCATGGAAAACCGCCAACACCACCGTCGCCGACACCGTCGCGCGATCCTTGGCCAACCGGATCACCGATGAAAACCTCACCGACAGCGTCGGTCCGGCCACCTACACCGACGCCTACACCTACGACACCGTCGGACGGCTGGTCGCCGCGACCGTGCCCCACCACCAGCTGACATACAACTTCGACGCCACCGGTGGGTGCGGCCCGAATACCGCGGCGGGTACAGACACCAACCGCACCGGGTTCACCGATGTCCGCGATACTCAGCCCGCCGTGTCCACGGCCTACTGTTACGACAACACCGACCGTCTCCTGTCGAGCACCGGCGCGAACGCGTTGACCTTCGGTTACGACGTGTACGGCAACGCCACCAGCGTCGGCAGCGACACCCTCGGCTACGACTCCACCCGCCGGCACGTGCAAACCACCACCGCGGCCGGGGTAAACATCCAATACACTCGCGACGTCAGCGACCGGCTGACCCAGCGCACCACCCAGGGCCAGCAGGCACCCGCGACCAACGGGACCACCCGCTACGGCTACACCGGAGCCTCGGCATCCACTCCGCAATTGACCCTCGACAGCACAGGGAATCTGCTGCAACGACTCCTGCAGCTACCCGGCGGGGTGTTGTTGACCAAAACCTACAGCCCGACGGCAACCACGAACTGGTCCTACCCAGACGTACACGGCAACATCATCTTCACCGCTGACGGCACCGCCGCCCGCACTGGCGGCATCCACCTGTACGACCCGTACGGCCAAGATATCGACCCGGCCAGCGGTGCGTTCGCCGACATCGCGATCCCCGCCACTATGACCGGCGGCATGGACGCGGGCTGGCAAGGCCAGCATGTCATCCCGACCGAACACTTGGCTTCTCAGCAGGCGTTGGAGATGGGTGCCCGCACATACCTGCCGGTCCTCGGACGGTTCCTGCAAACTGATCCGGTCGCCGGTGGGTCGGCGAACGACTATGACTACACCAACGCCGACCCAGTCAACAGCACCGACCTGTCTGGCAAATTCAGTATCAGCTCCGCCTGGAACTCTGCGGTCGACGTCACCACCGAAGTCGCCGAAGTCGGCATGATCCTGCCCGGCCCCATTGGAGAGGCCTCCGCCGCCGTCGCCACCGCCGGGCAACTCTCCCAAGGCCACTACGCGGATGCTGCCGTCGACGCCGTCGGCATGCTCCCCGAAGGGGGGCTGGCAGTCAAAGGCATTCAGGTCGGGGTCAAAGAAGGCCAAGCAGCCGAAAAAGCCGCACAGGCCGCGCAGAAGGAAGGAACCTGCAACTCCTTCACCCCCAGCACCCTCGTCCTCATGGCCGATGGCACCTCCAAACCGATCAACGCCATCACCACCAACGACCAAGTCCTGGCCACCGACCCCGCCACCGGAACCACCAAACCTGAACCCGTTGCTGACGTCATCGTCGGACACGGCACCAAACATCTCGTAGTTCTCCAGTTCGCCAGGGGAGGTGGGGCCGCGATCACCGCCACTTCAGCCCACCCGGTCTGGGTCAAGGGGCGCGGATGGATCAACGCAGAGAACCTGCAGGCCGGTGACAGTCCCGTAGGTCTCCCAGGTACCGAGCCCTTGAGCGTCGCATCAGTGGCGGACCGTGGTGATGTAAATAATCAATCCGTTTACAATCTGAGTGTTTCCCAGATTCACACCTTTTATGTGCTTGCCGGATCTACCGCGATTCTGGTCCATAACTGCGATGTCCATCCGTCGACGCCGGTAGGGTCACGCAGATCTGAAATGGATACTCAAAAGTCCAATAATACGCGTGGAAATATTGGTGGGCGTGACTATACTGGTCATGCGCTCGATCGGACACAAGGGCGAGGGATTCCGCCATCAGTTGTAGAGGATACGATCCAGCATGGCATTAAAAGTCCGGGAAACCAGCCCGGCACTACTCGGTACTTCAGTCCGGAGAATGGGGTTGCAGTGATTACCAATGATAGAGGAGATGTTATCACTCCGATGTATGCTAGCAAGTGACCTGGATGGAAGGAGTGGTACGCCTTGTCGCAATTGATGATCTGTCGGCTATTGTCTCGTTCTCTGGGCTCGTATTCTGAGGGTAAATACTCGCTAGCGTCGCTGATCAGAGAAGTCGAGTCCTTACTTATGAGCGTTGAAGGTAATTCCCCATGGCGTTCCGAGTTGGAAGAACAGTGGGTAACGCTGGAGGAGTTCTATGCGGTTGCCCTCGATCGCGGTGAGTCGCTGGAAACTCTTCAGGTTGATCGCAACCCTACGATCCGTACGGCCATCTCCATAATTAGTCGCTTGGTTGACGAGATAACGCTTATAGCTGGAATGGAATCTGATTCTGTAGTGACAGATCGGAGACATTCGGGATTCGAAGTGCGTCTAAAAAATGGGCGGCTCGGATTTCTGGAGGATACCAAGAATCAGCGATGGGTTGATGGCCATGATCTTGAAGTTGGTGATAGCGAAACGGTCGTCGTCGTCGATGCCGGTCGGATCCCACTCAGTGTCAGCTCGCTTATCCTTGATTTGGAGCGTGCCCGTGATATCAGGGAAGAGTTGAGCTGAAATTCAACGCTGCACCGCGTCGTCGAGATTTGTATCTCCAGGCCCGAGTAGCAAGCGTATGCAACGGTCGTTGAACGCCGCAGATCTTCAATCTGCGGCGATTGCCGTCGCGTTCGCGACCGCGCCGAGGGCTCATCGTGGGCCGGTTTCGCGTCGTTGAGAAAAGCGTCGAGCAGGTCAACAACGCGTCCAATGCCCGGACACTTGCTGGTCATCGGTCAGGGGTACATGATGATCCCGGTCCGGCAGCACAATGTGCGTGATGATTCGGGCCCAGGTGTAGTTGCTTTCCCTACCCAGGTGATTGGTCATCAGCCAATCCCGGAAACCGACGAGACCCTGTCCACCGTGCCGGACCGCCGACTCGCTGTAGCCGGTGAGGAAGCCCGTCACCGCATGCCAGGTGGTGTAGCCGACATACATGCCAGGACGGGCGGCGAAGCAGAGAACCTCACATGGTCGCCGACGCCAATGCCGCTCCACACGACCACGTTCACAACGCCACGCTGCACACCATCTACCGGTCCTTCGGTGATGTTCGCCCGGCCTCGGACGTGCTGCACATGATCGGTGCCGGCGCTGCCAGGGATGCTGGCGATGGAGGCGACCGGCCCACATAGTGGGCGGACCACGGTGTCCGGCAGCACAAGCCCACCCAACCCACCACTTGGCCGCCGACCCAGCACTCGGTGACAATTACAACCTGTCGTTACAACCGGACGCCGACCACGTCCCCAATGTCCGGTCCGTGTCGGTGCCCGCTCGTATCGTGGCCGCATGACCGATATCGCCCCGCTCGCCGCCTCAACGCGGGCAGCCTTCGGCGATCCGGCGTTCACGCCGTCGTCCGGTCCGGGCGCGCAGTACACGCAGTCGCGCTCGGCCAGTGGGTCGGCGAGGAAGTCGTCCCGGAACTCCTCTACAGAACCGGCGTGGCCGGATGGCTCCATCAGCCTTAGCGCCCACACGAGCAGAAATCACCTGCGCCCGATGCCTCCGTCGAATCGGCGCACCCTTCACCCATCCGCGCCAGCTTGTGCTGTTCGGAGAGGACGACACCCGAACCGCCTCGTCAGGGGCAGGCGAATAGCGGCAACCCTGATCGATCGAGATGAGCGGGGTGATCGAATGGCAGCGGTAGCTTCGCACCTGGTGTCCGGTAGCGCCGCTGGGCATGACTTCCCGGGTCGCGGTCACAGTGCCGAGTGAGTCTGTCTGTCGTGTGGCGGCTTCGTCGTCTCGTGGACGGTCTGGCAGCATCCGAGTGTTGGTGTCCAGGAAGGGAAGTGAGCGTGATGACCGACAGGTACGGCAATTTCCCCACACAGCCGCTGCCGATCCTGGCCGGACCGCCGCCTCGCGCGGGCCGGACCGGGCGGCGAGAAGCCGACAGGTTCCCTACCGAGCCGCTGCCGGTCCTGGCCGAATCGTCTCGCCACGTGGTCCGGCCGCAGGTGGCAAGTGGTGTTCTGCGGTCGGGGCGGGTAGCCAGTGGGCGTGGTGTGGCGCTGGCGGGGGGACATGTGGCTGTGGCTTCGGTGGTGAGCCGGGTGACGGGGTTCGCGCGCACGCTGGTGGTGGCGGCTGTGCTGGGTGCCGCGGCGGTGGGCGATGCCTACAACGGGGCGAACAACCTGCCGAACATGGTGTACGAGCTGTTGCTGGGCAGCGTGTTCGCCAGCGCGGTGGTGCCGCTGCTGGCTCGCGCGCACCGTCACGGCTGCAGGCGCTCTCGCGAGTTCACCCAGCGTCTGCTGCTGGCCGCAGTGATCCCGCTGGGGCTGATCACGGTGCTCACCGTGCTGTGCGCTCCGCTGATCGTGCGGATCTTCGTCGCTGACGCCGGACAGCGGCACCTGACCACGGTGTTCGCGTATCTGCTGCTGCCGGAGATCTTCTTCTACGGCGTGACCGTCCTGGCGAGCGCGGTGCTCAACGTGCGTGACAGTTTCGCCGCGGCGGCGTGGGCGCCGGTGGTCAACAACGTGATCGTGCTGGCCACGTGCGGGGTGTTCGTGCTGCTCCCCGGGCCGGTCGTGCTGACTCCGGGGTCGATGACCACCACGCAGGTCCTCACTCTCGGTGTGGGCACCCTGGCTGGGATCCTCGGGCAGGCTGCGTGGACGGTGGTGGCGTTGCGGCGCACTGGGTTCCGGTGGAGTTGGCGGGTGCGGCCGATCCCGTATACGTGGCGGCCGGTGCGGGTGGCGGTGCCGCTGCTGGGCTGGCTGCTGGGATACGCGTTGATCAGCCAGGTCGGGGTCGCGGTCACCATGCGGATCGCGTTCGACCATCACGGGGTGTCGATCTACACCTACGCCGATCTGTTGTTTCAGGTGCCGTACGGTGTTCTGGCGGTGTCCTTGCTGACGGTGTTGATGCCGCGACTGTCCCGCTCGGCCGCGGAGGGTGACCGGGCGGCGCTGATCGCGGACCTCGGTCGCGGGACCAGATACCTATTGGTGGCGTTGATGCCGATGACGATGGCGATGATGCTGCTCGGTCCGATCGTGTGTTCACTGGTGTTCGCCGGGCGGATCGACCCCGCCAGCGCGCGGTTGATCGGTGCGGCGATCGCGTCCTCGGCGTTCGGGTTGGCGCCGTTCGCGCTGGTGATGCTGCAGATGCGAGTCTTCTACGCCAGCAACGACACTCGCACACCCACCATCATCAACATAGTCATGATGCTGGTGAAGCTCGCGGTTCTCACCGTATCGGCTGAGGTGTTGCCCAACCGTACTCTGGTGGTGATGCTCAGCGTGGCTGCTTCTATCTCCTACCTCGCCGGAGCGATGACCGGGCACATTCTGCTGCGACGCCGCTACGGGCTGCTCGGATTCTCCACCGTCGCAACGACCTTCAACCAGGTCATGGCTGCCACCGCCATCGGCGGCAGCAGCGCACTGGCCGCGATGATGCTGATCCAGCACACCGCCTCCGGCGTCACCAGCAGCCAACTGGTCACCCTTACTGCCGGAACACTGGTTGGCGCGGGCGGGTTCCTGGCCGCGGCCAAGGTGATCGGGATACCGGAGATCCGCGTCGCCCGAACACTCCTGACTCCCTGACTGGGGCCCGAAACCACCCGTTAGCAGCATCTCGCGAGGTCCCGCCGCCGTGCTCGTGTGCCCTATGGCGTATTCCGCTGTCCTACTGGCTGATTCGTGATCAAATGCTCTCGTTTTCGACGCACAGCGTGGCGGGGAGGCCGATGGGTGGCTGACGTGACCGTGCGAGCACTGCGGCAGGCTGCCTCGAACGGCTGCAGGTCCAATTCCGTTGTATCGCTGCATATCTCGGCGGTCAGCGCCCCTGCTGCCGGAGTGGGTTTCGTTTGTCCGAATCAGGCAGTGGTACTGGACCTCGCGCAATATCAACGCACTGGCCGACGCCGGTGATTTCGCCGCTGTCACCCGAGCGGTGAACGGTGGATACAACGGCCTGCAGGCCCGTGCGGCCTACTACCGCCGAGCCCTGGAGGTACTTCGGTGACCGCCCGGAACCATTGCGGGGCAGGGATTTCGATGCTCATCGGTTGTGTGTTGATCGTCTCGGGCTGCGCCGCGGGAATATCCCCTGCGGCGTCGGATACGGGCAGAAGCGCCGATGCGTCGCTGAACGCGCGGGCGTTCGTCTTCCGCACCAGCACCGAACTGGTGCTGGCCACGTCGCGGCGGGTGATCGCGCGCTACGGCGGCAGCTATTCCGAAAGCGGTTTCACACAGGACAATTCGCATATCTACGCCCTCGACGGTTCCGGCGGGATCACCGCGATGGAGGTTGGGGGCGGCACAGTGCTGCCAGGCCGCGTGGACTGTCATTGTGCTCGCATCTTCCCGCTGCGCGGGACGACGGTCGGCTGGTGGAACGAGCCGGACAACTTCCTCCAGGCCGATCTGCGCGCTCCGCACCCCGCCCTGCGCGCCAGGATCACCCTCCCGCCACCGGATCCGATCGCGCCGGGGGCCGTGGTGTCGGTCCCGCGTCTGCTCGCGGCCGGTGAGCGGGTTCTCGTTCTCGACCGGGTCGAGTCACCGCCCGGTGCGCCCTGGGGTATCAATCACCTTTCCCTCGTCGACACCGATACCGGTGTCGTGCGGGCGCTGGGCCGGATCGAAGGCGTCAACACCGCTTTCGACCGGGCGGCGCTGCGGCCGGACGGTCAGGCGGTCGCGATCGCGGGCCGGACCCGCGACGGAATCGCCTGCGGTACAGCGCAATTACTGCGCATCGACCTGCTGAACGATCGAATCGACCCGCTCGATCCGCCTGCTACCTCGGCCTGTTCGGCCCTGGAGGATCTGCGCTGGGATGGTGCCGATCTGACCGCCACCTACGCGAATTGGCAGGCCGGATCTCCGAGCCGCCTCGTCACCACCGTCTGGAGTCGGTCCGCCGCGCGGTGGGAGCGGCGCGGCACCGGCGACACGCTCCGGTACGGCTCTCTCACTCCGGCGGCCGCACTCGAACTCCGTCGCACCGGCGCCGAGCAGCCCCGCATGCCCCACACCGGTGATCTGCTGCTCACCACCCCCGGACAGTTGCAGATCCTCGCGCACGATGTCCTAGATATGCGGCTCCCACATGTCTAGCCGCCGGATGGATGACCGCGAGGCGCGGGATTACGCTGTGCGCCATGCCGACAGTGGTCCGGGCGACGATCACGCCCAACAGCCGTAAGGGCCCGCTCGTCGAGGTGCTCGAGGACGGCGCGTTACGGCTGTATGTGCGCGCACCGGCAGTCGAGGGCAAGGCGAACAAGGCGGCCATCGAACTGCTGGCCGCGCACCTGGGCGTGTCGAAGAGTTCGGTCCGACTCACCGGTGGCGCTACTTCCCGCTTCAAGCGCTTCGAGATCGCCGACTGACGCCGGCCCGGCTCGGCCTACATCGCTCCCGGAAACCCCAGCTGCCGCCACGCCTCGTACACCGCGACGGCCGCCGCATTGGACAGATTCATCGACCGCCGACCGGGCAGCATCGGAATTCGCAGCCGATCGGTGATGTGCGGGTCGCTGAGCACCTCCTCGGGCAATCCGGTCGGTTCCGGCCCGAACAACAGCACATCACCCTCGCGGTACGCGATATCGGTGAAGCGCGTGTTCGCCCCGGCGGTGAAGGCGAACGTCCGCTCGGGATTCAAGGATTCCCATGCGGCGGAGAGGTTTTCGTGCACGGTGACCGTGGCGAGATCGTGGTAGTCCAGTCCGGCCCGGCGCAGCCTGGGCTCGGACAGATCGAAGCCGAGCGGTTCGATGAGGTGCAGCGAGAACCCGGACCCCGCCGCCAGCCGAATCGCATTACCGGTATTCGGCGGAATCCGTGGTTCGTAGAACATCAGCCTCAGCACAGCAGAACGCAGCCTTTCATCACGTCCGGACGGGATGAACCCTACGTCTCCTTCCATCGCCACCCGGGTGCCGGGAGGTTCCGGCGAACGAATGCGAGAATCGGGGGGTGACCGATGCTTCCGCAACCGCTCATTCCGAACGACCGCTCGGATTCCTGCGTAACCAACTGCCGATGCTGCTGGTCGCGGTTGTGCTGGTGGTGGCTGTGGTGTTCCTGGTGCAGGATCGGTGGCGCCGCGGGGCGTTCGTCATCGGCGGCGCGCCACTGCTGGCGTCGGTGCTGCGGCTGGTACTTCCGGAGGTGCGGGTCGGCCTGCTGGCGGTGCGCGGCAAACCCTTCGACGTCGGTGCCTACGCGGTGCTCGGCGGCACGATCATCGCGCTGGCCGCGACGATCAGCAGCTTGGGCGTGGGCTGAGCCGAACCCTGAGCCTCGCCGACCGCGATCAGGAACGCGCGGTGCGTGCCAGATCCATCGTCTGGGCGAGCAGTTTGCCGACCGCCTCGGTCTCGGTCAGGAAGCCGTCGTGCCCGTCTCGGGAGTGCACGACTTCGAGCCGCGCGCAGCCGGGAAGCAGATCGGCCAGTTCCTGTTGCGTGCGCAACGGGTACAGCCGGTCCGAGTCCACGCCCCCGACCACACAGGGCACCGATGTCGCGGCGAGCGCGGCCGCCACCCCGCCGCGCCCGCGGCCGATGTCGTGCCGGTTCATCGCCTCGGTCAGCAGCACATAGCTGGCCGCGTCGAAGCGATTCGCGAGTTTGCGGGCCTGGTGATCCAGATAGCTCTGCACCGCGTAGCGGCCACCGCGCCAGGGGTCCTCATCGCCCTGCGCGTGATTCTCGAAACGGTGGTCCAGCTCGAAATCCGTGCGGTAGGTCAGGTGCGCGATGCGCCGGGCGATGCCCAGACCGCTCGTCGGGGCCCGGCCGGTGCCGTGATAGTCGCCGCCCTGCCAGTCCGGATCCGCGGTGATGGCGGCGATCTGCGTGGTCTGGGTGCCGATCTGATCGGCGGTCGCCCGCGGCCCGACGGCCAGCACCAGTGCCGCGCCCACCCGCTCCGTATGGCCGACCATCCACTCCAGCACCCGCATACCGCCCATCGAGCCACCGGCCACCGCGGCGATCCGCTCGATGCCCAGCAGATCGAACAGCGCGACCTCCGCGGTCACCTGATCGCGAATGGAGATTCCGGGAAACCTTGCCCCCCATGGCTTTCCGTCCGGCGCCGGGGACGCCGGTCCGGTACTGCCCTTACATCCGCCCAGTACGTTGGTGGCGATCACACACCATTCGTCGGTGTCCAGCGGTGCGCCCGGGCCGACGATGCCGTCCCACCAGCCGGGCAGCGGATGCAGCTCGTCAGGCGCGCCGGTCACGTGCGAGTCGCCGGTCAGCGCGTGTTCGATGAGTACGACGTTGTCCGCGGTGGGCGACAGCTCGCCCCAGCGCTGCACGGCGAGTTCGGCTCCGGGAACCACGGCCCCGCTCTCGAGCCGGATCTCGCCGACGGCGATCGTGCCCAGACTTCCGTCCGATGGCGGCAGCAAGGTTGCCGCGCAATTATTGGATGCGTTCCGGTCGATACTCACGGTCACCGCGCCACCGCCGCCTCGGGAGGCGAGATCCGCCCATCCCTCGGACCGGCGAACATCGCGCGGACTGTGCGCGCACGGGGGCCCGCAAGCGGGTCGACGACGGGAGAACGCACGTCTCCGATGGTAGCCACAGCGTTCCGGCGTCTCGGCGTCACGCGAGAATATCGGGGCCGGTCAGCGCATATCGGTGCGAGGTGCGGGCTGCGCGGCACGAAGCCCGGGTCGGTCGCGGGCGCGGGCGAGTTACTCATGTCATGCTCCGAGAAGTGTGCCGGTGGGCGTCAGCGGTGTCCGGATAATGGACGGCTACAACACATTTCGGGAATCCTCCTGATGATCGCGCTTGCTCCCGGCCTTCGGGAGCCCGGTCATCACCCGGAGCACCCCACCGCAACAGGAGGGTTGCCGACCAGCGAGCCGGGGCTTGGCGCTGGTGCTCATGACCTTCCCGACATCGTAGCCGGAGCTCGCGCGAGTCCGAAACCCGTGGTGGATTTCACCAGGTACGAGCGGAATCGCCGACATCGGACATGGGTTGTACGCGGTAAAGGAGAATTCGCACAGATGTGACGGATCTATCACTCGGGGTAGGTCCGGTGCCTATGAGATCCATCGCACCAGTACGCTTGTTCTGTTTGGCACCTCGAGTCTCGTGGACAACACGGGGCGTATACGTTGTCTGTTGAACAGCTGGGTCCGCTCACAAGCGTGTTCACCTGGCGGAACAATGGGAGCACCATCCTAGGAGGACACGAAGATCCATGTCCAAGATCAAGGTTGAGGGAACCGTCGTCGAACTCGACGGCGACGAGATGACCCGAATCATCTGGCAGTTCATCAAGGACAAGCTGATTCACCCGTACCTCGATGTGAATCTCGAGTACTACGACCTCGGTATCGAGTACCGGGACAAGACCGACGACCAGGTGACCATCGACGCCGCGAACGCCATCAAAGAGCATGGCGTCGGCGTGAAGTGCGCCACCATCACCCCCGACGAGGCGCGCGTCGAGGAATTCGGCCTGAAGAAGATGTATCGGTCGCCCAACGGCACCATCCGCAACATCCTCGGCGGAACCATCTTCCGCGCACCCATCATCATCTCCAACGTTCCGCGCCTGGTCCCGGGCTGGACGAAGCCGATCATCATCGGCCGCCACGCCTTCGGCGACCAGTACCGCGCCACCGACTTCAAGGTGCATCAGGCCGGTACCGTCACCCTCACCTTCACCCCGGAGGACGGCAGTGAGCCGATCGTCCACGAGGTCGTCAAGGTGCCCGAGGACGGCGGCGTCGTCATGGGCATGTACAACTTCAAGAAGTCGATCGAGGACTTCGCGCGGGCTTCGCTGAATTACGGTCTGCAGCAGAACTATCCGGTGTATCTGTCGACCAAGAACACCATCCTGAAGGCCTACGACGGCATGTTCAAGGACACCTTCCAGGAAATCTACGAGACCGAGTTCAAGCCGCAGTTCGACGCGGCCGGTCTGACCTACGAACACCGGCTCATCGACGATATGGTCGCCTCCTCGCTCAAATGGGAGGGCGGTTACGTCTGGGCGTGCAAGAACTACGACGGTGATGTCCAGTCCGACACCGTCGCGCAGGGCTTCGGTTCGCTGGGCCTGATGACCTCGGTGCTGATGACCCCGGACGGCAAGATCTGCGAGGCCGAGGCCGCGCACGGCACCGTCACCCGGCACTACCGGATGCACCAGCAGGGCAAGCCCACCTCCACCAACCCGATCGCCTCGATCTTCGCGTGGACCCGTGGCCTGGCGCACCGCGGCAAGCTGGACAACACCCCCGAGGTGATCGGCTTCTCGCAGACCCTCGAGGACGTCGTCATCAAGACCGTCGAGGACGGCCAGATGACCAAGGACCTGGCACTGCTGGTCGGCGGCGATCAGGGCTATCTGACCACCGAGGAGTTCCTCGGCGTGCTCGATGCCAACCTGGCGCGCGAGCTGAGCTGAGCTGGTCGCTCGTCCGGCGTGAACTCCGCCGTGACGAGATGAAACACCGGGCACCCGCCCCCACCGCACGCGGTGGCCGCGGGTGCCCGAATTGTTTCGGTACTCGACGGCGAGGCTGTGTCCGTGGGGCCGCACCGGCCGGAAGTGACGTGAACGCCCAGTCCGTCTCCGGCCGCGGGGCGAGTGATTCGGGTTACAACGCGGTCTTCGAGGCCGAGGTCTCGTTCTCGAAACCGTTGTCGCCGAGTCGATTCGGGATCTCGTCCGGTACCGGCGCCGCCGGCGGTGAGTGAGATCACCGGTGGCTCGGGTATCGGTGCCGATCCCGGCCGTGTTGGCGTTGACCGTGCCCGACTCCCTTTCCGCGTCCGAAGTGTCCGTGCAGCCCGCGTCCGCCCGCGGCGACAGTACTCCGGCCGGCCGGCCACCGCGGGACGGAGCATCACCGCGCACGCGCTGGCACATTCCCGCGATGTTGGCGCTGGCGCTGGGCGGATTCGGCATCGGGACGACCGAATTCGTCACCATGGGCCTGCTGCCGGATATCGCGCATGCCATGCGCGTGTCCGAACCCACGGCGGGGTACAGCGTGTCGGCTTATGCGCTGGGGGTCGTGGTCGGTGCGCCGGTGATCGCCGCGCTGTGCGCGCGGGTGCAGCGCAAACGGTTGTTGATGGTCCTCATGGCCGCGTTCACGGTGGGAAATCTCGCGACGGTGCTCGCGCCGACGTTCGGAACCCTGGTGTTGGCCCGATTCGTTTCCGGACTTCCGCACGGCGCGTATTTCGGCGTCGCCTCGCTGGCCGCGGCGACGCTGGCCCCGGCGGGACAGCGCGCCAAGGCGATTGCTGCGGTTATGCTGGGGTTGAGCGCCGCCAACGTTGTCGGCGTTCCCGCTGCTACCTGGCTGGGGCAGAATCTGGGCTGGCGGGACGCCTATCTCGTGGTCGCCGCGATCGGTCTGACGACGGTTTTCGCCATCGCCCGTTTCGTGCCGCAGCTGTCCGGAATCCGGGTCACCGATCCGCGCACCGAATTGGGTGCGCTGCGCCGCCCGCAGGTATTGCTGACCCTGCTGGTCGGCGCCATCGGCTTCGGCGGCATGTTCGCGGTCTACACCTACATCACCACCACGCTCACCGACGTGGCCGGATTGTCGCTGGGCCTGGTCCCGCTGGTGCTGGCGCTGTTCGGCTTCGGCATGATCGTCGGGAGCATCCTCGGCGGCGTGCTGGCCGACCGCGGCGTGGACTCGTCGGTCTTCGCCGCGCTGATCGCGATGGTGATCATCCTCGCGGGATTCGTTGCCGCAGCGCATAATCCGATCTCCGCGGCAGTGGGTGCGTTCCTGGTCGGCGCGGCCGGCGCGGCATTGTCGCCCGGCTTGCAGACCAGGTTGATGGATGTCGCCCACGACGCTCAGACTCTCGCCGCCGCGCTCAACCACGCCGCTCTGAACATCGCCAACGCGGCCGGTGCGTGGCTGGGCGGGCGTGTCATCGCCGCCGGCCTGGGCTACACCGCCCCGGCCGCGGTCGGCGCCGGGCTCGCCGTGGCGGGCGTGCTGTTGTTCACCGTGACTGTCCAGCTCGCTCGGCGTACTGCTTGACGGCTGTCCTCTCCGGTGCGGGAGTGCGGCATTTCCATTCAGACCTGAATGTAAGTGTAGAATTCCCGGAATGACCAGGCCCGCACCGTCCAAGCCGCTGCGCCGGACGCAGGAGCAGCGCAGCAGTGAGATGCGGGTGCGGCTGCTCGATGCGACCATCGACTGCCTGGTCGAATACGGGTACGCCGGGACGACGACGCCACGGGTGGCCGAGCGGGCGGGTGTCACCCGTGGTGCGCAGGTACATCATTTCGGCTCCAAGACCGATCTGGTGGTGGCCGCGATCAGTCATCTGGCCCAGCGCCGCACCGAGGCGGCCATGCGAGCCCTCGGCCGCGTGCAGGTCGGGGGCGATCCGATCGGCGCGATGCTCGATTCGCTCTGGGCGCTGCACCAGGGGCCGCTGTTCATCGCCGCGATGGAGTTGTGGGTGGCCGGTCGCACCGACGCGGTGCTCGCCGCCGAGATGGAGAAGGTCGAACCCTTCGTCAACAACGCCGTTCTGATGTCGGTGGCGCAATTCGTCCCGGACGAGTTGCGCCGCAAAGAGGTTCGCGATTTCGTCTACACCGCGATGGATGCCTTGCGCGGAATCCTGGTGTCCAACTTCATCTCTCCCGATCCCGAACGCGCTCAACGTCGTTGGCGGCGCGCCTCGGCTCATCTGCGCGCCGCCGCCGAATCCCTGCTCACGGGCCTGAATCTCACCCTCGACTGATCCGCCTGCGGTGGGTGCGTCTCGCCTCATCGAGAATGCCAACGAGCGTTCGCTGAGACTCGCGGCCGGCCTGGGGTTTTCAGCCGGTCCGCGCCTTCGAATGGTTCGACGCCGAGCAGGCTCTCTGCCTCACTGCCTGTGCTCGTTCAAAACTCGCAACGGCAGCTGACGCGGTCGGTTCCGCATGCCGTGTCGCTGACAGCACTGCTGGCCGGCGCGCGACCGAAGCCGCTCCACGACGTCGGATTCAGCCGCGGAGTGACATTCGTATGCACCGCATTCGCCGGACGCCGAGGCTCACGTTGCCGAATGGGCCTCGAGGGTGCGTCGCGGGCTGTATGTAGCGGCAGCGGGGTCTGAACTCGACGTCTTCGCGGGATCGAATCCCTTGCGGTGTTACATACAGCTCTGTATGTTTGTTTCATCGGTCCTGCGGGAGTCGTGGATGCCGCCGCCCTCGTGCGGTCGGCGGCCGGAGGTGAGGAGTTCGATGGCGAACAAGGTCTACGTCGTCGGCGTCGGCATGACGAAGTTCGAGAAGCCGGGGCGCCGCAAGAACGACGACGGCAGCGACTGGGACTACCCGGATATGGCGCGCGAGTCGGGTACCAAGGCCCTTGCCGACGCCGGGATCTCGTACCAGCAGGTGCAGCAGGCATATGTCGGCTACGTGTACGGCGAATCCACGTCCGGTCAGCGTGCGGTCTACGAACTGGGGATGACCGGAATTCCCGTGGTCAACGTCAACAACAACTGCTCGACCGGATCGACCGCGCTCTACCTTGCGGCACAGGCGATTCGGGGCGGCCTGGCCGATTGCACGCTGGCGCTGGGCTTCGAGAAGATGCAGCCCGGCTCACTCGGATCGACCTGGGACGACCGGGAACAGCCGATGGCCAAGCACATCATGGCGATGGCGGAGATCTCCGAGGTGCTCTTCCCGGTGGCGCCCTGGATGTTCGGCGCGGCGGGCCGCGAGCACATGAAGCAATACGGCACCACCGCGGAGCATTTCGCGAAGATCGGGTTCAAGAACCACAAGCATTCGGTCAACAATCCGTACTCGCAGTTCCAGGACGAATACACGCTCGACGACATCCTGGACGCGCGGATGATCTACGATCCGCTGACCAAACTGCAGTGTTCGCCGACCTCCGACGGTTCCGGCGCGGTGGTCCTGGCCTCGGAGTCCTTCGTCGACGAGCACGGGCTGGCCGGTCAGGCGGTGGAGATCGTCGGCCAGGCGATGACCACCGATTTCGCTTCCAGCTTCGACGGCACGGCAAAGAACCTCATCGGCTACGACATGAATGTGCAAGCCGCGCAACAGGTGTACGCGCAGTCGGGCCTCGGTCCCGCGGACTTCCAGGTGATCGAGCTGCACGACTGCTTCTCCGCCAACGAATTGCTGATGTACGAGGCCCTGGGCTTGTGCGGGGAGGGCGAGGCCGCCGCGCTGCTCGATGCGAATCAGACCACGTACGGCGGCAAGTGGGTGGTCAACCCGTCGGGCGGACTGATCTCCAAGGGGCATCCCCTGGGAGCGACCGGACTGGCTCAGTGCTCGGAACTGACCTGGCAGCTGCGCGGCACCGCCGACAAGCGTCAGGTCCCGAATGTGACCGCCGCACTACAGCACAACATCGGCCTCGGCGGCGCGGCCGTTGTCACGGCATATCAGCGCGCCGATCGCTGATCGCGGACTGTCCGATCCGCATGTCCGCCGGAAGTGGCTGCCCGGCAACCGAACTCGACGAGGAGTTGTACCGTGGGACATATCGAATACACCAAGAAGATGGCCGCCGAACCCGAGGCGTTGTGGGCCGTGGTCGGTAATCCGAACACCTGGGGTGACTGGTTCTCCATTCACGAGCGTTGGATGGAGGAGCCGCCGGCCACGCTCGAGATCGGCAGCAAACTCGTCGCCAAGGTCGTCATGCTGGGTATGGCGAACAAGTTCGAATGGAACGTCGTCGCGGTCGACGCGCCGAACACGCTGACTCTCGGCGCGACCGGAATGGCCGGTGTGAAGGTCGAATTCACCTTCCGGATCTCCGGTGACGGCGACGGGAGCGAGCTCTCGCTGCAAGGCGACTTCGAGGGCGCGCTGATCAAGGGCGCACTCGGTAAAGCCGTGGAGAAGGACGGGATGAAGCAGCTCGAGACCTCGCTCGATGCTCTCGATACCCTGGCTGCGGCGTGAACGGTCGGGCGCGGAGGGTCGAATTCGACGATTCGGGGCTGAACACCTGGTCCGACGAGGAGCGTTTCGAGGTGACCAGGGAGCGGATCGCCGAATACGCCGCTGCCACGAACGATCCCATCGCCGTCCATCGCGCCGGGGACGTTGCCCCACCGGTTTTCGCGATCGTCCCGGTATTCGACGCCATGCTGGTCCCGGTGATCGACGTGGCCCCGACGGACATCTTCGGCCGAGTCGTGCACGGGGAGCAGGACTTCCACTTCCACCGCCCGATCCGGCCGGGCGAGACGCTGGTGGCCAAGGCTCGTGCGATCGGATACGCGAGTCGCAGCAGCGGCAGCACGATCACGATGCATATCGAAACCCGTTCCACAGCAGGCGATCCGGTCAACGAGCAGTATCTGACCGCGTTCTTCCGCAATGTCGACGCGGGCCGCACGGTCGGGAAATCGGCCCCGCCAAACGGTTTCGACGACAGCCTTCGCGCCCGGGATCCGATCGCGGTGGTATCGCAGCACGTGGACGAGGATCAGACCTTCCGCTACGCACCGGCATCGGGTGATCCGGTACCGCTGCACCTGGACGAGGAGGTCGCCAAGGAGGCCGGACTGCCCGGCATCATCGCGCACGGCCTGTGCACGATGGCCTTCGCCTCCTGGGCGGTGCTCACCGAGGTCGGCGGTTCGGATGTGAGCCGGGTGCGCCGGTTCGCCGTCCGGTTCGCCGGACTCGTGTTTCCCGGGGACGACCTGTCCACCCGCATCTGGAAGGTCGAGTCCGGCAACGGCGCCACCACTTACGCATTCGAGACCGTGCGCGGTTCGGACGTCGTGCTCAGCGACGGTCTCGCCGAGATCGCGGACTGACGTTCCGCCTCGCCCGGCGCGCGTATCGCGAACCGAACGCCGCCGGGCTCCCGGACACATCGAACAGGAGAAATGATGGGTGCATTGGAGGGCAAGGTCGCGGTCATCACCGGTGGCGGCCGGGGGATCGGCCGCGAGCACGCGTTGCTGTTCGCCCGCGAGGGCGCGAGCGTGGTGGTCAACGACCTCGGCGGCGACAATGCCGGTGAGGGCGCAGACAGCGGCCCGGCGCAGGAGGTGGTGCACGAGATTCTCGCCGCGGGCGGCCGCGCCTACGCCAACACCGACAGCGTCGCGCTGTGGGATGGTGCGAAAAACCTGGTGGATCAGGCTGTTTCGGAATTCGGCCGACTCGACGTGGTGGTCAACAACGCCGGCATCCTGCGGGACGGATTCGTCGCGGGCCTCGAGGAAGCGCAGTGGGACGCGGTGATCGCGGTCCACCTGAAGGGGCATTTCAACGTGCTGCGGCATGCCGCCGCGTACTGGAAGGATCAGTCCAAGGCCGGGAATCAGCCCACCGCCGCGGTGGTCAACACCGCCTCGGCCTCGGGCGTCACGATTCCGAATGCGGGACAGGCGAATTACGGTGCGGCCAAGGCCGCAATCGCCGCGCTGACGCTGGTCGCCGCCGAGGAGCTCGACCGATACGGCGTACGGGTCAACGCGATCGCCCCGATGGCGCGCACCCGGCTGACCCTCGCCACGCCCGGTATGGGCGCGATCTTCGCCGCCGAGGTCCCCGAGGGCGAGTTCGACGCGTTCAGCCCGGCCAATATCTCCCCGCTGGTCGCCTATCTGGCCTCGGACAGGTGTCCGATGACCGGCAAGGTGTTCGCGGTGCAGGGCGGGGCCATTTCCGAGCTGGCGGGCTGGCACGACGTGAAGACGATCGAGACCGAGGGCCCCTGGACGATCGACGATATCTCCGCCCGGTTGCCCTGATCGCGCCCGGCTGGAAAAGTTTGGAGGACAACGATGTTCGAATGGTCCGAGACCGACGAGATGATCCGCGCCGCAGTGCGCGGGTTCATCGACAAGCAGGTTCGGCCGCATGTGGATGCGATGGAGAGCGGCGAGATGACGCCGTATCCGATCATCCGGAAATTGTTCGCGGAGTTCGGCATCGATGCGCTCGGTGCGGAATCGGTCGAGAAGATGCTCGCCAAGGAGCGGGCGCGGGCCGACGCGGGGCGGGCGGAACCGCCCGAGTCGGAGAAATCCACCGGCGGTGGACCGTTCGGCGGACAGCAGTCGATGATGGCGGTGCTGATCGGCGAGTTGTCCGGTGTCTGCATGGGGCTGGTGTCCGCGATGGGCGTCAGCCTGGGGCTCGGCGCGGCCACCATCATGTCCCGGGGCACGCTCGCGCAGAAGGAGCGCTGGCTCGCCGACATCGTGACGATGAAAAAGGTTGCGGCGTGGGCGATCACCGAGCCGGATTCGGGGTCGGACGCGTTCGGCGGGATGAAGACCTACGTCCGCCGCGACGGCGAGGACTACATCCTCAACGGTCGCAAGACGTTCATCACCAACGGCCCGTACGCCGATACGGTGATCGTCTACGCCAAGCTCGACGAGGGCGACGGTGCGGATCGTCGCGATCGCAAGGTGCTGACCTTCGTGCTGGACAAGGGGATGGAGGGCTTCACCCAGGGCAAACCGTTCCGGAAGATGGGCCTGCACGCCTCGCCGACCGGTGAATTGTTCTTCGACAACGTGCGCCTGGGCCGCGATCGCCTGCTGGGGGAGACCGAGGAGCACAAGGGCGGCGACGGACGCGAAAGCGCCCGTTCGAGTTTCACCGCCGAGCGCATCGGGGTGGCGTTCATGGCCCTGGGCATCATCAACGAATGTCACCGCCTGTGCATCGATTACGCCAAGAGCCGCACCCTGTGGGGTCAGGAGATCGGCCGCTTCCAGCTCATCCAGCTCAAACTGGCGAAGATGGAGGTCGCGCGAATCAACGTGCAGAACATGGTCTTCAACGCCCTGGAAAGCACCCAGGCCGGTAAACCGCCATCTCTCGCCGAGGCGTCGGCCATGAAGCTCTACTCCTCCGAAGCGGCCACCGAGGTGGCCATGGACGCCATCCAGCTCTTCGGCGGAAACGGCTACATGACCGAATACCGCGTGGAACAACTGGCCCGCGACGCCAAATCCCTGATGATCTACGCGGGCAGCAACGAAATCCAGGTGACGCACGTGGCCAAGGGGCTATTGGGGCAGTAGCTACGCCGATTACACAGCTCGTAGATGTGTCCTGCTGGCGTAGACGTGCTCCGCGATCAGCGTGGCGATCCGGTCCGGAGCCTCCAGCATCGGTACATGCCCGACCCCGTGCATCAGTATCCGATCGGAGGCTTCGGGCAGTTCACGCAGGAATCGTTGTGCATAGGGCTGATTCGGGATCACCCGGTCGTTCTCGCACATCAGCAGGCGCACCGGCGTGCGCAGTGTGGACATGTCCTCGAGTGCCGGCATCCGGAGTCCGCCGGTGAGCAGGGGTAGCATCGCCGGGCAGTTCATCGCCGAGGTGAGTGCCGCCTCCAGCAGTCGCCGCGGCACCGCCGAGGTGTTCTTGCTCAGGATCATGGCCGCGAATTGCCTTGCCGGAGCGCTCAATCCGATCGAACTTCCGACCCGCCTGCCGACCTGCACCACCGGTACCAGCGAAAGGAATTTCAGGCCGACCCGGATCTGCATCAGTGACGGGCTCGCCCAGCCGCCGGCCGGAGCGATCGCGGTCAGGGTCCGGGCCCGGCCGCGGCGGGCGAGTTCGAAGCCGACCCAGCCGCCGAGTGAATTGCCCGCGATATGACAAGTGCGCCAACCCAATTCGTCGATTTGATCCTCGATCTGATCGGCGAGTGTGGCGATGTCGACGCGCCAGCCGTCGAGGGCGGGGCCGCCCCAGTGGCCGCGCAGGGCCGGGGCGTACACCTCGCAGGTGCTGGACAGTCGCTGCGCCACGGATTCCCAGCAATGCGGGGAGAGCATGAATCCGTGCAGTAGCAGAAGGGGGTCGCCCGAGCCCGTGTGCAGGGCTTTGGTCGGCATGAGCGGGGCGGTGCCTGACATCATCGTCATCACCCCTTCCTGGACGACGGTGTCCGCAGGGAGTGTGTCTGACCAGCATTGTACGGTCTTCCGGTGGCCAATATCATCAGTACGATCAACGTGAACGGGGTGCGCGCGGCCACCGGTAAGACGGGTAAAGGAATGCTCGAGTGGCTCGCGGCCACCGAGGCCGACGTCATCTGCCTGCAGGAGACGCGCGCGACCGATGAGCAGACTCGCAAGGCCCTGGGGCCCGCTCTCGATGCCGGATGGCATCTCGCACTTGCCGAGCCGGGCACGAAGGGCCGCGCCGGAGTCGCGATCCTGTCCCGTCGGGAGCCGGTGGCGGTGCGAATCGGATTCGGCAGTGCGGAATTCGACGGACTCGGCCGCTACATCGAGGCCGAATTCGACGAACTCACCGTAGCCAGCGTCTACGTGCACACCGGCGAGGCCGATACGCCGCTGCAGGACGAGAAGTACCGCTTCCTGGCCGAGCTCGGCGCACATATGAAGGCGCAGACCGGCAATTTCGTGATCACCGGCGACTGGAACGTCGCACACACCGAACTGGACATCAAGAACTGGAAGGGCAACATCAAGAACGCGGGTTTCCTCCCCGGCGAACGCGCCTGGCTCGACGAGATGATCGCCGCGGGCTACGTGGACGTCGTCCGCACCCTGCACCCCGGAGTCCCCGGTCCGTACAGCTGGTGGTCCTACCGCGGCCGGGCCTTCGACAACGACGCCGGCTGGAGAATTGATTACCAACTCGCCCGCGGCGAGATAGCCGCCCGCGCCAAACAGGCCGTCGTCGAACGCGCCCCCGACTACCACCTGCGCTGGTCCGACCACGCCCCGGTGACGGTGCAGTACCGCTGAGCCTGTCCGGTAACGGAATTCGGGTCGAGAAGCAGTGGTGAGTCGCTCAGCCTTGTGCGGGTCGGTCCGTCCCGAGTGTGAATATCCGGCCTCGCGCTTTCGCTCACGTACGAACTGCCTCGAGTACCGCTTCGGGTGCCACCGTCGACCCGACGAGCTTCGAGTTGATCAGCTCTCAGCGACAGTCGCAGTCGGCGATTGCCTTGCGACTGCGGACCACTCCCGGTCGGCTGGAGACGTGGCCGTCCGGGATCGTGGCCGGGTGCTTCCCGCTGGGACATTCCCACACGCTGTGGCTTGCTTTGCCGCGACGTTTACTCCGATGGAGGACTGCCTCGATCGCGGCTCCAGCGTCTGTCGGATCTCATGCTTCGTCCGTGCGCGTGTATGCGCGTCGACGTTGCGGCTGTGTTGCGCTGATGGTCAGGTGACGTAGATTCGGTTGTCATGACCGATAGTCGTGCAGCCGTCGGGGCGCGTAACTTGGCCCGCATCGCGGAATCCGACCATGCCTGTGTGGCGGTGCGGTGCCGATGAAGGTGTCCGGCAAGAAGATTCAGAGTTTGCTCGGGCTCGGGGCGGTCGTTGTCGTGATCGTGGTCGGGCTACTGGTTTCGCATGGGCATTCGTCGCAGTCGTCGTCGGGGGCGGCCTCGTCCTCGAAGGCGGCGGCGGTGCAGGTGAAGGGGACCGCGGCGCCGGTTACCAGTCGTGCCGCGGGTGTGCCCGACCACGCCTATCGGACATTGACCGAGATCGATGCGGGTCGCTGGCCCGGTTCGGCGAACGCTCCCGGCACCAAGGGCGGCGATCAGTGGATGAACCGCGGCGGCTCACTGCCCGAGACCGATTCCTCGGGGAAGGCGATCAGCTACCGGGAATGGGATGTCAACCCCAAGAAGCGCGGCCAGACCCGCGATGCCGAACGCATCATCACCGGCAGCGACGGGTCGGCCTACTACACCGGCGACCACTACAAGACGTTCACCAGGATGCGCTGACGGGCTCGGAACGGGTCTCGCGGCGGTTTTCGAAAGGGATGCTCTCGATGGGTGAGGCGATCACGCTCGCACACTTTCTGACCGGTACGGAGCCGGATGCGTCCACCGCGTCGGTCCTGGGTTCGCTGACCGTCGACGCGGCCGGATTCAGCGGCGTGCGGTTCCGGGCTCCGGAGGGTTATGTCGTGCGCGAGTTGCGCGGGTCGAAGATGCGCACCCTCGCGGGCGTATTCGACGAGTTCGCCGCGGCCTTCCAATTCCCGTACTACTTCGGGCAGAACAAGGACGCCTTCGACGAATGTCTGCGGGATCTGGACGAATTCGTCGGTCCGGCACCGGGATACGTTGCGGTCGTGCGTGATTCGGCGCAGCTGCTGGCCGAGCGGTCCGCCGAACGCGCCTGGTTCGTCTCGGCGATGACCGATTGCGCGCGATACTGGTCCGCACACCAGGGCTTGTTCCGCGTCGTACTGCAGTCCGCGCCGGAGGGGCTGCCGGTGGTCGCGCTCAGCGTGTGAGGCGGTAGACCGCGCTCGGTACGACAGAGGGCGCTCAGCGCAGGCGCCGGGCCAGATCCTCGCCCAGCAGGACGAACACCTCGGTGGTGTGATCGATGAGCTGATCGCGGGTCATCGGCAGATCGCCGTGCAGCCAGCTGGTCAGGGTCTGCACCAGACCGCCGACGAGGTAGGTGGCGCGGAAGCCGATCGAGGGGTCCGCATTCGGTCCGGCGATGGCGTAGAAGTTGCTGCCCTCGGCGGCGACGAGACCGGCGAAACCGCGGATCGAGTCCATGGTCCGGGCGCGCAGCTCGGGGGTCGCGGCGCTGATGATCAGCGCGATCTGCGCCTTGCGCGGATCGTCGGTGAGAACGTGGATACCCGCGGCGATGGCCGCGTGCGCGCGTCCGTAGGTGTCGGTGGGCGCGTCCTGCGCCGCGGCCAGGATGGCCGTGGCGAGTTCCTCGGCGATGCCGTCGAACAGCGCGATCAGCACGGCATCGCGGCCGTCGAAATTCTCGTAGTAGTAGCGCTCGTTCAGCCCGGCTCGGGTGCACAGCCCGGCCACGGTCAGGCGGTCCAGGCCCTCGGTGCCGATGATGTCGAGTGCGGCCTCGAGCAGGGCGGCGCGGCGCTGGGCGCGGCGTTCCTGCGCGGAGACTCCGCCGTAGGTGCGTTGCGCTGCCATCCGTCGATTCTGTCATGCCGACAATTCTGGTTCTTGCCATTGCCAGAATTGTCGATCTGGGGGATGCTTTTGCCAGATGTTTCGAACGAGGAGGCAACGATGCCCGAGTCCGGTTATTTCGCCGACGATTCGATGATTCGCCGTGTCATGCGCAAGCGGGCGGTCGGCCTCACCTACGGGCAGCGCGCGCTGGTCGTCGGAGCGGTGAATCCGCTGCTGTACGTCGGGACCGCGGAGCACACCGCGCACCGCACGACGCCGTACACCCGGTTGGCCATCACCGGGCGGTTGTTCGAGGCCGTCGCACTCGGCAGCAAGGCCGAGGCCGATCGGGCGCGCTCGTACACCGACAAGAAACATGCGAAGGTGCACGGCGAGCTGCCCGAGGACGCCGGCGCGCAGCACCCCGCGGGGACGGCCTATTCCGCGCACGATCCGCATCTGATGTTCATGACCATGGCCTTCACCTTCGACTCCGCCGAGGTGATGCACGATCTGCTGGTCCGCAGGCTCACCGCGACCGAGCGCGAGGATCTGTATCAGGACTACGTGTACTGGGGCGAACTCTTCGGCATGCCGCGCGAGTCCGCGCCCGCGAGCTATCCGGGATTCCGCCGCTATTTCGATGGCTATCTCGCGTCCGAGGCGCTGTACCTCACCGACGAGGCCCGCCTGGTCGGCTCGTATCTGGCCGGGCAGCAGGTGCCCTATCCACTGCCGCTCCCGCTGAACCAGGTCGTGAACAGCGTGCATCTGCTGGTCCAGGGCAGCCTGCCGCCGCGTATCCGCGAGATGTACGACATCCGCTGGGGCCGCCGCGAGGAGTTGGCCTTCCGCACCCTGTCCCGCGCGGTCCGCACCGCCCACACCTCCGTACCCCTGACTCCACGTGTCCTGCACGGCACCCTGGCCGGCCCCAGCGCCCCGGTCTACCGCATGCTCGGTCGTCGCGAAAAGGAACTCGTCGGCTCGGGCCGCCCCAGCATGCCCGGGGTGGATCCCCGCAGCTACGCCGAACGGCATGCGGTCTGAACCGGGGAACCGCCGCGCAAGCTGCGACGATCAGTCGGTGCGGAACAATCGGCGCCCGGTGATCTCATCGGCCGTGATCGCGACATAGTTGTACTTGCCGCCGAGTTCCCAGGGGGTGATCCCCAGTTCATCGAGCGCCGCCATCTCACCGAACGACTGAACGAGACGGGCGGCTCCGTGTATCACGACGCTCCAGGCGACCCGATCGGCCCGGTGGTCGACCTCGAACGCGACCTTCGGAGCGACGGCCACGCTCGCCAGCTTGCTGCCCTCCGCCGACTTGAAGTAGACGGCGCGGCCGGAAATGCCGTAGTTCACGGGAAAGATCTCCGGCCGACCGCCGGCAATGGTGATCAGCCGGCCGAGCTGCTCGCTGGCGAGCAAATCCCAGCAATCGTCGACTGACAGCACTTCTTTCAGCTGTCCATCTTCTGCGTCACTGCTCATATCGCTCCTTCGGATGTAAGGGGCCACGCGGCGGCAAATGTTGCGACTACATGGCAAACTATCAGCGTCACGCCTGCGGCACGCTGAATTCCCGGGTAGGCCGGGGAGCTAGGATCGCCCTATGTCGAGTCCTGCACCAACCAGTGAGCGCAAGCAGCGGGTCCTGTCCGGGATCCAGCCGACGAGTGATTCCTTTCACCTCGGCAATTACCTTGGCGCGCTGCAGTATTGGGTGCAGTTGCAAGAGGATTTCGAGGCGCTCTACTTCATTCCGGATCTGCACGCCATCACCGTCCCGCAGGATCCCAAGCAGTTGCGCAATCGCACCAAGCGCGCGGCGGCGCAGCTGCTGGCGCTGGGCATCGACCCGAAGCGCTCGACGCTGTTCGTGCAGAGCCAGGTGCCCGAGCACGCCGAGCTGACCTGGGTGTTGAGCTGTATCACCGGATTCGGCGAGGCCAGCCGAATGACGCAGTTCAAGGACAAGTCCGCCAAGCAGGGCGCGGAAAACGCGACGGTCGGCCTGTTCACCTATCCGGTGCTGATGGCCGCGGACATCCTGCTGTACCGCCCGCACCTGGTTCCGGTCGGCGAAGATCAGCGCCAGCACCTCGAGCTGACCCGGAATCTGGCCCAGCGCTTCAACACTCGCTTCAAGAAGACCTTCGTGGTTCCCGACGCGCACATCGTGTCCGGTACCGCCAAGATCTACGATCTGCAGGATCCCACCGCGAAGATGAGCAAGTCGGCCGCCACCGACGCGGGCCTGCTCAATCTGCTCGACGATCCGAAGGTGTCGGCGAAGAAGATCCGCTCCGCGGTGACCGACACCGAGCGCGAGATCCGCTACGACCCGGAGACCAAACCGGGCGTGAGCAATCTGCTGGTGATCCTGTCCTCGCTCACCGACACGCCGATCGTGACACTCGAAAAGGATTATGTCGGCAAGGGATACGGCGAGCTCAAAGGCGATGTTGCCGACGCTCTGGTGGAATTCGTCACTCCGCTACAGGCGAAGGTGCAAGAGTATATGGGCGATCAGGGCGAACTCGATCGCATCCTCGCCGCCGGAGCGGAACGGGCGCGGGAGATCGCCGGCAACACTCTCACGCAGGTGTACGACCGAGTGGGCTTCCTGGCCCGCTGAATCCGTGCGAGAAGAGTGGGCCTCGCGGGCGTAGCCGGGGCCCGTGCGGGTATGCCCTGAGCGAAGATCGACCAGTCGAGTTACCGTCCGTGCGGGTTGGTGTGCTGAAGTCGGCGCCCGCCGCGGACATCCGAGCGGTTGCGGGAGGTTGGGTGTTCGACGGGATCAAGGCGCGGATCTCGGGCGCGGTCCGGACCCGCCCCTGGCTGGACCACCTGGTCCGGGCCGGCGCCAGTTATCAGCGCCAGCGCGGCGACTACTACGCGGCCGGAATCACGTACTTCACTGTGCTGTCGCTGTTTCCGATGCTGATGGTCGCCTTCGCGGTGGCCGGATTCGTGCTGTCGCACAATCCGCATCTGCTGACGGAGATGCAGGACAAGATCGTCGCGAATATTCCCGGATCGCTGGGCGATCAGGTCAACAGTCTGGTCGATCAGGCCGTCAAATCCCGCACCAGCGTCGGGATCATCGGTCTGGTCGGCGCGTTCTACGCCGGGCTGGGCTGGATGGCGAACCTGCGTGCCGCGTTGACCGAGCAGTGGGAACAGCAAGCACCGCAAGGTAATTGGTTTCGAACCAAACTCTCCGATGTGATAGCGCTGCTCGGCCTCGGTGTCGCGCTGGTGATCTCGTTCGGATTGTCGGCGCTGGCCACGAGCGATCTGGGCCACCAGCTGCTCACCGTGATCCACCTGCGGAACGCCCCCGGTGTCGGCCTGCTGCTCACGATATTGTCGCTGGTCCTGGCGGTGCTCGCGTCCTGGGCGGTATTCGCCTGGGTGATCGCGCGCCTGCCGCGCCAGCCGGTCACCCTGATCAGCGCGGGTAAGGCGGCGTTGATCGCGGCGATTGCCTTCGAGGTGTGGAAACAGGTCGCCAGCTACTACCTCAAACAGGTCCTGACCAGCCCGGCGGGTGTCGCCTTCGGGCCGATCCTGGGTCTGATGGTCTTCGCTTACATCACCGCGCGCATCATCCTGTTCGCTACCGCCTGGGCGGCCACGGCCCGTGAGAACATCCTCGAGGCCGAAGTGCCACCGCCCGGCCCCGCGGTGATTCAGCCGCGGATGTCGGCCGGGATGACCGCGAAGACGGGCGCGGTGTTGTTCGGCGTGGGTGCGGCCACCGCGACACTGCTGCCCCGATTGCGTCGGGCGAAGCGGTCGTCGATCGAAAGCCGTTGATTCCCGGCGCGTTTCGGTTATCCGGATGGCGCCGACCGAGTCAACGCCGGGCGCGGCCGCTGATCCGCCAGGCCAGAACGACCAGGATCAGCACAACGGCCAGGCCGACCACGATCAGGGTCGTCCGCAGGCTTTCGTGGCTGTGGTTCGCAGCCGGCGCCGATGCGCCGACGCCGCGCGCCGGCGGGGTGGCCAGGGCCGCGGTGGGAGTGGGGGACTGGTCGGTGTCGGAGCCCGGAAGGGAACCGATATTCGCGCCCGCCGGGAGCGAGAAGCCGTAGTCGAGCAGGCGGGCGGCCTGTTCGGGTGGGCGGATCGGCAGGACGTCGGCCTTCAGCATGGTGACGACCAGGCGGTGGCCGCCCCGCTGCGCCGCCGTGACGAAGGTCTGCCGGGCGTCGTCGGTGTAGCCGGTCTTACCGCCGAGGTCGCCGTCGTAGTCGTAGAGCAGCCGGTTGTCGTTGGCGATGGGGAAGCCGGGGTGGTCTTTGTCGCCGGGAATCTTCGGATCGGCCGGGAAGCCGGGGAAGTTGTACTGCTCGGTGTGCACGATGTCGGCGAAAGCAGGGATCGTCATATCGTGGCGGAATATGGTGGCCAGGTCGTAGGCCGAAATACTCATCCCCGGCCCGTCCAGGCCGGACGGGGTCGCCGCCCGGGTGTCCAGGGCGTGCAGTTCCGCGGCCTTCGCGTCCATCTGCCGCAGAGTCGCGTCCACACCGCCCAATTCCATGGCGATGGCGTGCGCCGCGTCGTTGCCCGAGCACATCAGCAGGGCGTGCAGGAGCTGGTCGTTGGTATAGCGGCCGCCGGCGCCGATACCCACTCGGGTGCCGTCGGCGTTCGCGTCGTCCTGGGTGCCGATCACGACCTTGTTCAGCTCGAGTTGCGGTAGCGCGACCGCGGCCAGCAGCGTCTTCATCGTCGAGGCGGGGCGGTAGCGGCCGTGCGGATCCTTCGCGGCCAGCACCTTGCCGGTGTCCAGATCGGCGATCACCCAGGCCGTCGCGGAGATCTCCTTCGGCGCCGGTGGCGCGCCGCCGGGCAGCAGTACGCCGCAGCCACCGAGTTTGCCGCCGCCGACCGGGGTCGCGGGTACGGGCAGCGGCTTGGGCACGGTCTGGCCCGGTTCCGGGACCTCGGATTCGTCGATCGGCGGCGGCGGGGCGATTCGATCCGGGCAGGAATCGGTGTTCGGGGTGACGAAGGGAACCGAGGTTCCGGTCGGCTGCGCGGCCGCCGTGCCGGAGACCGCGACGCCGGTCGCAGCGGTGGCGGCCACGAGTCCGGCGGCCAGAGCGACGGCGAGGCAGGCGCGCGGGCGTCGGCTCGCGCGCGAAGTGCTGGTGCGGCTGTCGGGCCGAGGTGTTCGAGTGCGCATCGCCGTCGAGCTTATGCGGAACCGATCCCGGCGTGGCTGTGAGCTGGCCGAGTATCGGGTTCCGGCGATGGCGTGCTCGGGACATCCCCGTTCCAGTCGAGTATTGACATCTTCTACAAAATGAGAGCTACTATCAAAATAATGAAACATCCAAACGATTGGAACTGTCATGAAGGCAATGGACGCGCACGACAGCGGCCCCCTCGCCGGGGCGTCAGGGGTGGCGGCACAGTCGTCCGGCCGGGCGCGCTGGCTCGCGCTGGGAGCGCTCGCGACAGCCCTGCTAGCGATCGGTCTGGATACGACTGTGCTGGTGGTGGCCCTGCCCACCATCTCGGTCGAGTTGCATGCCGGCACCTCGGCCCTGCAGTGGTTCACCACGGCGTACACGCTGGTCCTGGCCGCACTCATGCTGCCCGCTGGTGCGCTCGGAGATCGATACGGCCGCAAGCGTTTTCTGCTCGCCGCGCTGGTCGTGTTCGGCGGGGCCTCGCTGTGGTGCGCGCTGGCGACCTCGTCCGGTGAGCTGATCGCCGCGCGAGCGACGCTGGGCCTGGCCGCCGCCGCGATGATGCCGCTGTCGATGTCGGTGCTCCCGGCGCTGTTCCCCGAGAAGGCCGATCTGCAACGGGCGCTGACGGTTTGGGTCACGTCGAGCGCGATCGGCATGCCGCTGGGGCCGATCGTCGGCGGCTGGCTGCTGCGGAACTTCTGGTGGGGCTCGGTCTTCCTGATCAACGTCCCGATGATCCTGATCGGGCTGATCGCGGTGGCCCTGCTGGTTCCGGAATCGCGCAGCGAGAAGGTCTTCCGGATCGATCTGCTCGGCGTCGCGCTGTCCGCGGCCGGAATGCTCGGGCTCACCTACGGTTTCATCCGCCTGGGCGGACAGGGCTGGGGCGATGCGCTGGGCTGGAGTGCGGTCGCGGCGGGCGCGGTGGTGCTGGGGCTCTTCACCGGGTGGCAGCGCCGCACCGATCATCCCCTGGTCGATCTCGGTCTGTTCGGGGTGAACGGATTCCGCTGGGGGACAATGTATTCCATTGTGATCAACTTCGCGATGTTCGGAATGTTCTTCACCGTGCCGCAGTACTTCCAGGCGGTGCTGGGGGTGGATTCGCTCGGCAGCGGGTTGCGGCTGCTGCCGTTGATCGGCGGGCTGCTGGTCGGCACCCGGCTGGTGGACAAGCTGCTGCCGAGGGCCGGGCTTCGCGTCGTACTGGTCGCCGGATTCCTGCTGCTGGCGGGCGGTCTGGTGGTCGGCGCGCTGACCACGGTGAGCAGCGGCTACGGATATACCGCGTTGTGGATCACGCTGCTCGGGGCCGGGATGGGATTCGTGATGCCCGCCGCGATGGGGATGGCGATGGGTGAACTGGACGCCGAGCGATCCGGTTCGGGCTCCGCGCTGATCCAGGCGCTGCGACAGGCCGGTGGGACGATCGGCGTCGCGGTCCTGGGGACCGTGCTGGCCACGCGGTACCGCGCCCAACTGGGCGGCTACGACCATTCGCCGATCTCGGACGGCGTCAGCGGGGGTGTGGCGGTCGCACACAAACTCGGAGACGGTGTGATGCTCGGCAAAGTGCAATCGGCCTTTGTCGGCGGTATGGGTGCGATGCTGTGGGTGTGCGCGGGAATCTGCCTGATCGCGGCCGTCGTCGCCGCGATCAGTACCCGCGGTGGGGCGTCGTCCGCGCGGACCGCGGACCATGCGGGAGAATCGCTACATGTCGGCTGAGTCGAAGGCACCGCCGGCGCAGGCCCGTGCCGGGACGAGTTCGCCCCGGACAGGCCTGCGCGAGCGCAAGAAGGAACGCACCCGCCGCACGATCCGGACCGAGGCCATGCGGCTGTTCCGGGAGCAGGGGTACGCCGAGACGACGGTCGAACAGATCGCGGAGGCCGCGGACATCTCGCCGAGTACGTTCTTCCGCTACTTCCCGTCCAAGGAGCAGGTAGCCATCGCCGACGATCTGGACCCGCTGATGATCCGGGCGGTCGAGGCGCAACCCGCGGATCTGTCTCCGCTGCGCGCGTTCGTTCGCGCCACCATCGAGGTCTTCGAATCGCTCGAGCCGGATGACCTGGAATTCGAATACCAACGGATGACGCTGATCTACACGGTGCCGGAGCTGGCCAGCGTCATCGCGCGCGAGACCGAGCGCAATGTGCGTCTGGTCGCTCGGTTGGTCGCGGACCGGACCGGACGTTCCGCCGACGAATTGGAGGTCCGCGCGTTCGCGGGCGCGATGATCGGCGCGATGAGCACCACGTTCGACGCCACCACCGGGCTGGGACTGGACATGGCGAAGATCAAGCAGGTCGCCGACTTCCTCGAGTCCGGTATGCGACTGTAGTCCGCTGCGCGACGATATCGTCGGTCACCGTGGCGAAGAATCCGCCGACCACATCCTCGATCTCGGAAATCGAAGCCGCACAATACAACACGGGCTGATAGCGAGTTATGTCGTAGGCCGCGGTGCCCATCTCGCGCACGTTCAGCGGTCGCAGTTCGGCGGTGCGGAACTCCTCGATCTCACCGTACGAGGACAGCAGACCCGCGCCGTAGCAGCGGATCTCGCCATGTTCGCGGACCACGCCGAATTCCATCGAGAACCAGAACACGTCGGCCAGGAACTTCAATGCCGCATCGGTTTCCAGCCGAGCCACCGCCGCGCCGACCTCGGCGTAGATCGCGGCGAACCGGGGGCTCGCCAATTGATTGGCATGGCCGATGATTTCGTGGATCGCATCGGGTTCGGGCGTGTAGAGCGGAGCCGAATGATGCCGGATGTACTGGGTGGAATGGAAGACGCGGTCGGCGAAGGAGCCGAAGAATTCCCGCAGCGGGACCAGCCCCGCCGCGGGCAGGTAGCGAAAACCGCTGAGCGGCACCAGTTGTGCGGACACCTCGTCGAGTTGCGGTATGTGATCGTGCGGCAGGCCGAGCCGCTGTGCGCCCGCGAGCACCTCCGCGGACGCGTACGCCTGGTGTTTGCGGGACAGCTCGGCCGAGGCGATCCGCCACACCCGTTGTTCGTCCTCGGTGTAATCGATCCGGGGCGTCGGCTCGCCTCGCCGGTGGGCCAGCGCCCGTGCCGCGATCGCGTTGCGACGAGCCCGGTAGGCGGGATCGTGCACGCCGGGATGCTCGTCGCTCAGGTGCACGGTCACATCGCCGTCGGCGCCCCTGGTGACCGGCGAGTACAGCTGAGCTTCGGTGAACATATCTAGATGCAATCACTGCTGAGCTCAGCCGACAATAAAAGGTCGATTACCTTGTCAAATTGACTAGATGACCCGTTGCCCGCCGACGTTCGGGGCCATCAGAAGAAGCCGTCGTCCCGGCGTTCGTCGGCGTATTCGCCGTCCTCGAAACCGCGTTCGTAGGCGCGTTCGGAATCCTGGTCGTCGTCGAAGAGCATCTCGCCGAGCAGCATGCCACCGACCACGCCCGCCGCACCCGCGCCGACCACGGCGGCGGTGCTGTGTCCCTGACGCTGGGCCGGATAACCGGGCTGGGCCGGATAGCCCTGCTGCGGATAACCCTGCTGGGGATAGCCGGGCTGCGGGTAACCAGGCTGGGGGTAACCAGGCTGGGGATACCCCTGCTGTACGGGCTGATAGTAGGGCGGCTGCGTGGTCTGAATGCGTTGCGCACACATCTGGCAGACCTCGACGGGCCGCGGCACGCCCCACTGCGGTTGCCACATCGCTTGCGTGGTCGCCTGGCCGTGGGCGGAATCGAAGAAGCAGATCACGGCACTGTCCTCACTATGAATACGCCCGTCCCCGTACGGAATCGAGCGTCGAATAGATCTGCACTGCCAACGCCGGGTGCCGGCCGCGGAGTTCCCGCCCACGCCACCGCCGATGGGCTGTGTGACCACCGTCATCGCGTGCGTGGCACAGGGCAGGCCGCCATCGCAGCCGGAATCCGCTGGTACCCATTTAATATGAGCGTTCCGACACCGTCGCGGTCCGCATCGTGGCATGGACGAAGGCCGCTCACATCCGATGATGTGAGCGGCCTTCGGGGCGTTTACCTTTCCGGGCGAGTCCGGAGCGGAGTCGTTACCGCGCGAACAGCAGTGCGCGCTTGACCTCCTGGATCGCCTTGGTCACCTCGATGCCGCGGGGGCAGGCATCGGTGCAGTTGAAGGTGGTGCGGCAGCGCCATACGCCTTCGACGTCGTTGAGGATGTCCAGGCGCTCGCGGGCGCCCTCGTCACGGCTGTCGAAGATGAAGCGGTGCGCGTTCACGATCGCGGCCGGGCCGAAGTAGCTGCCGTCGTTCCAGTACACCGGGCACGAGGTGGTGCAGCAGGCGCACAGGATGCACTTGGTGGTGTCGTCGAACCGGTGCCGGTCGGTCTGGGACTGGATGCGCTCGCGGGTGGGCTCGTTACCCGAGGTGATCAGGTACGGCTTGACCGCGCGGAAGGCGTCGAAGAACGGCTCCATGTTGACCACGAGGTCCTTCTCCACGGGCAGGCCGCGGATGGGTTCGACGGTCATGGTGAGGGTTTTGCCGTTCTTGGGCAGCATGTCGCGCATCAGCACCTTGCACGCCAGCCGGTTCACGCCGTTGATGCGCATGGCGTCCGAACCGCAGACACCGTGTGCACAGGACCGGCGGAAGGTCAGCGTGCCGTCCAGATAGGACTTGATGTAGATGAGCACGTTCAGGAAGCGGTCCGTGGGCAGCACCGGAACCTGGAAGGAATCCCAGTGCGCGCCCCGGTCGTCCTCCGGGTTGAACCGGGCCACCTTCACGGTGACCATGACCGACCCGTCCGGAACGGGGGCCGCCTTCTGAGGAGTCGCTGCAGTGCTATCGATTACAGCAGTCATCAGTACTTACGCTCCATCGGCTCGTAACGGGTCTGCACGACCGGTTTGAAGTCCAGCCGGATGTCGGCGATCAACTCCGCCGGCGCACCGGGATCGACCTGCTTGTACGCCATGGTGTGGCGCATGAAGTTGGTGTCGTCGCGGTTCGGGTAGTCCTCGCGGGCGTGGCCACCGCGCGACTCCTTGCGGTTCAGCGCGCCCACCACGGTCACCTCTGCCAATTCCAGCAGGAAGCCCAGTTCGACGGCCTCGAGCAGGTCGCTGTTGTAGCGCTTGCCCTTGTCCTGCACGGTGATCCGCTCGTAGCGCTCCTTGAATCCGTGGATATCGGTGAGCACCTTCTTCAGCGTGTCCTCGGTGCGGAACACACCGGCATTGGCATCCATGGTCGCCTGCAGCTCGCCGCGGATATCGGCGACGCGCTCGTCGCCGTGCTCGGACAGCAGGTTGGCCAGCCAGTTCTGCACCATCGTCGCGGGTTCGGACGGCAGCTCCACGAAGTCGTGGCGCTGGGCGTACTCCGCGGCGGCGATGCCCGCACGGCGGCCGAACACGTTGATGTCCAGCAGCGAGTTGGTGCCCAGGCGGTTCGAGCCGTGCACGGAGACGCAGGCGCACTCACCGGCGGCGTACAGGCCCGGCACCACGTCGGTGTTGTTGCGCAGCACCTCGCCGCGGATCCGGGTGGGGATGCCACCCATCACGTAGTGGCAGGTCGGCATGACCGGCACCGGCTCCTTGACCGGGTCCACACCCAGGTAGGTGCGGGAGAACTCGGTGATGTCGGGCAGCTTCTCCTCGAGCACGTCCTCACCGAGGTGGGTCACGTCGATGAAGACGTAATCCTTGTTCGGCCCGCCGCCGCGGCCCTCGGCCACCTCCAGGACCATCGACCGGGCGACGATGTCGCGGGGGGCGAGGTCCTTGATGGTCGGCGCGTAGCGCTCCATGAACCGCTCGCCCGAGGCGTTGCGCAGGATGCCGCCCTCGCCGCGGACCGCCTCGGAGATGAGGATGCCGAGACCGGCCAGGCCCGTCGGATGAAACTGGTGGAATTCCATGTCCTCCAAGGGAAGTCCCTTGCGGAACACGATCGCCATACCGTCGCCGGTCAGCGTGTGCGCGTTGGAGGTGGTCTTGTACATCCGGCCCGAACCACCCGTGGCGAAGATGATCGCCTTGGCGTGGAAGACGTGCAGTTTGCCGGTGGCCAGCTCGTAGGCGACCACCCCGGTCGCGACCGGGCCGCGGTCGGTGTCGGTGAGCAGCAGGTCCAGTACGTAGAACTCGTTGTAGAACTCCACGTCGTGCTTGACGCAGTTCTGGTACAGCGTCTGCAGGATCATGTGACCGGTGCGGTCCGCGGCGTAGCACGCGCGCCGCACCGGCGCCTTGCCGTGGTCGCGGGTGTGCCCGCCGAAGCGGCGCTGGTCGATCCGGCCCTCGGGGGTCCGGTTGAACGGCAGGCCCATCTTCTCCAGGTCCAGCACCGCGTCGATGGCCTCCTTGGCCATGATCTCCGCGGCGTCCTGGTCGACCAGGTAGTCACCACCCTTGACGGTGTCGAAGGTGTGCCATTCCCAGTTGTCTTCCTCCACGTTCGCCAGTGCGGCGCACATGCCGCCCTGGGCCGCGCCGGTGTGGCTGCGGGTGGGGTAGAGCTTGGTCAGGACCGCGGTGCGCACCCGGGGACCGGCCTCGATCGCCGCGCGCATGCCGGCGCCGCCGGCGCCGACGATCACGACGTCGTAGCGGTGTTCCTCAATCGGGGATTCAGTCATCGCTGGAGGCCTGTTCCTAACTGATGTTGGGGTCGAAGGTGAAGATGACGTAGGTGCCCACGCCCATGATCAGGATCATCGCGACGGCCAGCAGGCTCTTGAGCCAGAACCGGGTGGAATCCTTGCGGGAGTAGTCGTCGATGACGGTGCGCAGACCGTTGCCGCCGTGCAGCTGAGCCAGCCACAGCATGGTCAGGTCCCAGATCTGCCAGAACGGGCTGGCCCAGCGCCCGGCCACGAAGCCGAAGTTGAGCCGCTTCACGCCGCCGTCGAGCATCAGCATGATCGTCATGTGGCCCAGGACCAGCACGATCAGCAGGATTCCGGAGAAGCGCATGAACAGCCACGCGTACTTCTCGAAGTTGTTACCCGAGGCGCGACGCGGCGCGCGGGGCGCGTCGAGGCTGGCGGGGCGGTCGTAGGACTTGCCGAGGACAGGTGCGGTCATTGTCTCAGAGCTCCGTCGTGATCATGTAGAACAGCTGGCGTCCCACGCCCATACCGGCGACGATCACCCAGATCGCGAGCACGATCCAGAGCATCAGCCGCTGGTACTTCGGGCCCTTGGACCAGAAGTCGACCAGGATGACCCGGATGCCGTTGAGTGCGTGGAACAGCACGCACACGACCAGGGCCATCTCCATCAGAGCGACGATCGGGTTCTTGTAGGTCTCGATCGCCCGGTTGTAGGTGTCCGGACTTACCCGCACCAGAGCGGTGTCGAGCACGTGGACGAAGAGGAAGAAGAAAATCGTCACACCGGTGATCCGGTGCAGCGCCCAGGACCACATGCCAGGGTCGCCGCGGTACAGGGTCTTCCGCTTCGGCTGAGCCGGAGCTTCCAGCGTGGTGGTCATAGAGTGCGGTGCCTCCAACGTCGTTGTGGACCCGCCGGGCGGGCCGGCAAGTGGCGATCCGGTCGCAGATTTCGGGGCGCGGACTCCAGGAGCCGTTGGATCTGAATTCACCAGCTCTGTGCCCGGGGCCGACACCCCAGAGGCGGTGGCCGCCGGTGCACGGCCAAACCTGAACCGATCTGTCAGAACTGTAATCCCCGGACATTCGCGGAACTAATTCGGCGTGCCGGGCGTTGGGCCGAAATTCGATGAGTTAGGTTTGCCTTGCCTGATAGGCCGAAGCGTCTGCGGTAGCTTTTTCCCGACCGTTGACGACCAGCCCGGACGGAGGCTCGATATGCCGGAAATCGATTGGGATATATTGCGCCACAATGCATTCGAAGTTATGCGGAATGCGTATGCACCCTACTCGCGGTATCCCGTGGGCGCCGCCGCGCGCACTCTCGACGGCCGAATGGTGCTCGGGTGCAATGTGGAAAATGTCTCATACGGGCTGGGGCTGTGTGCTGAATGTGTACTGGTCGGTAACCTCTGCGCGTCCGGTGGCGGGAGGTTGCTGGCGATTGCTGTGTGCGATTCGCGCGGGGCGGTCCTGATGCCCTGTGGACGTTGCCGACAGCTGCTCTACGAGCACGGAGGCGGCGATCTGCTGGTCGATCACGTTGACGGCCCGGTGTCGCTGAAGCATTTGCTGCCGTTTGCGTTCGGGCCCGATGATCTCGCGGCGGGGCGGAAATGATGTGAGTTTTCGCACGGCTTCCCAGTGCTGCTGATCGTTCGCTCTGTGGTCCGCCCGCCCGCCCCGCGGCGCACTGTCGCTGCGGTTGTTCGCGATTGATTCGTAAAGCGTTGTGGCACAACAAATTACGGGGCAAAAGCGGATTTGCCGCCGGTTGAATGTGAGCTACGTTACGTACGCTACGGGAGTTTCCGGGGGAGCGGTCGCGCTTTCGCCGGATCCATGAGATTTCGGCGGTCGCACATATCTCCGGGGAATTCGCACGCGATTCATGGCCGTACACGCCGAAGGCCCGTGCACTGCCGGGAAACCTCTGGGAGTCTGTCGGGCATGGTGAGCGTGCATTCGGCGGTGTCGGTGATCACGGCCAAGCGGGACGGTGGGGAGTTGTCGGATGAGCAGATCGACTGGGTGATCGGCGGATTCACCCGGGGTGAGGTGGCCGACGAGCAGATGTCGGCCTTGGCGATGGCGATTCTGCTGCGCGGGATGAACCGGCGCGAGATCGCCCGCTGGACGGGCGCGATGATCGAGTCCGGACAGCGGATGAGCTTCGCCGATCTCCCGCGCCCGACCGTGGACAAACACTCGACCGGCGGTGTGGGGGACAAGATCACCCTGCCGCTGGCACCGCTGGTCGCGGCATGCGGTGCGGCCGTGCCGCAGTTGTCCGGACGCGGTCTGGGGCATACCGGCGGCACCCTGGACAAGCTCGAGTCGATTCCCGGGTGGCGAGCCGATATCTCGGTTCCGGATATGCGCCGGGTACTGGCGGATCCGGCGATCGCCGCGGTGGTCTGCGCCGCCGGTGCCGATCTGGCGCCCGCCGACAAGCGGCTCTACGCGTTGCGGGACGTCACCGGGACCGTGGAATCTATTCCGCTGATCGCCAGCTCGATCATGAGCAAGAAGATCGCCGAGGGCACCGCGGCGCTGGTACTGGACGTCAAGGTCGGGGCGGGCGCGTTCATGAAAACGCTCGATACGGCGCGCGAATTGGCCAGGGCCATGGTCGAGCTGGGCGTCGACGCGGGCCTGCGCACCGTGGCGCTGCTGACCGGGATGGACACCCCGCTCGGCCGGACCGCGGGTAATGCCCTCGAGGTTGCCGAAGCGGTCGAGGTGCTCTCCGGCGCGGGGCCCGCCGATGTGGTCGAGCTGACCCTCGCCCTGGCCCGGGAGATGCTGGCACAGGCCGGAATCCACGACGTCGATCCGGCGGACGCGCTGGCCGACGGCCGAGCCATGGACCACTGGAAGGCGATGATCCGGGCGCAAGGCGGCGATCCGGACGCCGCGCTGCCCGTTGCCGCGCACACCGAGGTCGTCACCGCCGAACGATCCGGCACGCTGACCCGTCTCGACGCGATGGGCGTCGGCCTGGCCGCCTGGCGTCTCGGGGCCGGGCGCGCCCGCCAGGGTGATCCGGTCCAATTCGGCGCGGGCGTCGAGATGCACGCGAAGCCCGGTGCGGACGTTGTCGCGGGCCAGCCCCTGCTCACCCTGCACACCGACACACCCGAGGCATTTCCGGCCGCGCTCGAGGCGCTGCGCGACGCTTATGCGATCGATGCCGCGCCGACCGCGTCCGCTGCGATCGCGTCCACTTCCGGCCCGTCCGTGCCTGCCCCGTCCAGCTGGGACCCGACCGTGCCCGCCGCCATCGTGCTCGACCGCATCGAACCCTGAGCGCACCGTGCCCCCCGCCGCGCTCCTGGCCGCATCACCTCCAGCGTGGTCGCCCCCGGATTCCGGCCACGCGGCCTCGGGCGATACCGTGCGCCCGGCCGATCCGGCGCGCGGTCGCTTCGGGCGCCTTCGCCGCTTGCGGTCGGATGTTCAGCACCTCCGTCCGGTTCCACGGCCGGTGACCGGCCCGTCTGGTTCTGCGGATTCCGGTCGCGTCGCATTGCTGAGCCATCTCCATCTCTGCCGCACCACTGCACCTCGGCCGCATTCGGTACACCGGCACGCAACAACTGATTCCGTGAACACATGGGTAACCTTCCGGGGACGGGCTGACCTGGCCACTCGTCGACCGCCGGCCGCCGACGCCACGTGCCCGGCACACGAATCCGGCCCGAGGCGCGGGGAGGCGGGATGAGCTAGCGTCGATACATGACTGGACCGATGCCTTTGACTCTTGCCTCGATCCGCCAGGCCCCGAAGGCCGTGCTGCACGACCATCTCGACGGTGGATTGCGTCCCGCGACCGTGCTGGATCTTGCGGCACAGTGCGGCTACGACCAGCTACCCGCGCAGGACGCCGCCGCGCTGGGCAACTGGTTCCGCGATGCGGCAGACAGCGGATCGCTCGAGCGATATCTGGAAACCTTCGCGCACACCACCGCCGTCATGCAGACCGCCGAGGGTCTGCACCGGGTGGCCCGCGAATGCGCCCTGGACCTGGCCGAGGACGGCGTGGTGTACGCCGAGGTGCGTTTCGCGCCCGAACAACATCTGGAGCGCGGCCTCTCCCTGGACGAGGTCGTCGAACACACCCTGGCGGGCTTCCGTGAGGGCGAACAGCTGGCCGCCGAGGCGGGCATGCCCATCCGGGTCGTGTGCCTGCTCACCGCCATGCGGCACGCGGCGCGCTCACTCGAGATCGCGGAGCTGACCGTGCGGTGGCGCGATCGCGGCGTGGGCGGATTCGATATCGCCGGGGCCGAGGCGGGCTACCCGCCCAGCCGGCACCTGGACGCCTTCGAATACATGCGGGCCAACTGCGCGCACTTCACCATTCACGCCGGTGAGGCGTTCGGCCTGCCGTCCATCCACGAGGCCGTCGCGTTCTGCGGCTGTGAGCGGCTCGGCCACGGCGTGCGCATCACCGACGACATCAGCGACTCCGAATCCGAGCCGAAACTCGGATTGGTCGCCAATTATGTTCGGGACCAGCGGATTCCGCTCGAGCTGTGTCCGTCCTCGAATGTGCAGACCGGCGCGGTGACCTCGCTGGAGAAGCACCCGTTCGACCTGCTGGCCCGGCTGCGATTCCGCGTCACGGTCAACACCGACAACCGGTTGATGAGCGACACCAGCATGAGCCGCGAAATGCTCAAACTGGTGAATACGTTCGGCTACGGCTGGAGCGACCTGGAACGCTTCACCATCAATGCCATGAAGTCCGCCTTCATCGCGTTCCCCGAACGTCTGCGCATCATCGACGAGGTGATCAAACCCGGCTACGCGGTGTTGCTCGGCTGACCTCCTGCCTCAATCGCGCGAGAATGCCGCGGCCGCAGCCATTTCCAGGTCCTGGTAGGGCTTGCCGCTGACGTCCTCGATGACCTGGTGCATGGTTCCCCCGGTGAACGGGAACGGCGCGCGGTAGCGCACGGAAACGGACTGGCCGTTGTCGCGGCCGATGCGGATCCCCTCCCCGACCCCGGAGAATACGACGGGTTGAGTCCGCATGTCGTCGAGTGAGCCGACGGGATTCTCATCGATGTAGAGAACGCCCTCACCGGTTGGTGTGAAGTTGTCCGGGCGGGTTCCGCGGCGTTCGTACCGGACTCCGAGAATGTGATCGCCCACCGGTACCGGGCGATCGGAGACGATGGTCTGTTCTTCCTCGCCGAGGAAGTTGTAGGTGTAGTACAGGTGGCCGTCCTTGACGTACAGGGTGTGTCCGCCGAGCCGGCCGCCATGGGCGAACAGCACCCCCTGGACATCCGCACTGTCGATCGTCGTCTTTGCCAGCAGCGCGAACGATCGTCCTCTGATCTCCAGCGCCGCACCGGGTCCCACCTCCGCGCTACCGGGATAGTAGACAGCGCTGTCCCGCTCCGCCGTGTACGTCGGGCGGTAGCGGGTCATCGTGGAGATGAAGTCGAGATCATTGAGCGGCAGGCCGTTGTATCGCGCGGCCTCGGAGAACCACAGCGCCTTCATTTCCTCGAGCTTCTCGGGATGACGGTCGGCGAGGTCGTGAATCTGGCTGCGGTCCTGCTCGATGTGGAACAGCTCCCAGCGATCCTGGTCGAAATGGCCCCAGCCGGACGGGCATGCGGCGTGGATGGCGTCGGCGAACCAGCCGCGATGCCAGATGCCGCGCGTGCCCAGCATCGAATAGAACTGTGTGTGCTTGCCGACGTCCGCGTCGGCGTCCTCGAACAGCGCCCGGAAATTGATCCCTTCCAGCGGACGCTGCCGCACGTGCTTCACCGTCTCCGGGGGCGTGATGCCGAGTAGGTCGTAGACGGTAGGGGTGATATCGCAGACGTTCAGGTACTGGTGGCGCACCTCGCCGCGGGCCGCTATCCCGGCAGGCCACGACATGAGGCAGGGGTCGGCTATCCCGCCTTCGTGCGACGCGTATCGCTTGTACAGCTTGTACGGGGTGTTGAACGCCATCGCCCACCCGATGCTGTAGTGGTTGTAGGTGGTCGGCGAGCCCAGCTCGTCGAGTTTGGCCAGACTGTCCTCGATGGTGTCGATGTAGCCGTTGAAGAACTTCATCTCGTTGGCCGAGCCGTTCGGGCCACCCTCGCCGCTGGCGCCGTTGTCCGAGAAGGCGACGACGATGGTGTTGTCCAGCTGGCCGCTTTCCTCGAGATAGTCCAGCAGCCGGCCGATCTGCGCGTCGGTGTAGGACAGGAATCCCGCGAAGACCTCCGCCTGCCGAGCGAACAACCGCCTCTCGTCCTCCGACAGCGAATCCCAGGCTCGCACGGTGTCCTGCATCGGCCACGGCTTACCGTCCGCGCTGGTCACATTCGCGTACGGGTTCATAGGCGACAACTCGGTGTTCTCCGGCACCAGACCCATGCGCTTCTGGTTCTCCAGGACGATCTCGCGATACTTCTCGTAGCCCATGTCGAACCGGCTGCGATATTTGTCGGCCCACTCCCGTGGCACGTGATGCGGCGCATGCCCGGCCCCAGGGCACAGGTAGGTGAACCACGGCTTGTCGGGTGCGATCACCTTCGCATCGCGAATGAATTCGATCGTTTTGTCGGCCAGATCTTTCGACAGGTGATACCCGTCCTCCGGTGCGTACGGCTGCGCGACCGGGTGATTGTCGTACACCAGATTCGGATACCACTGGTCGGCCTCTCCGCCCAGGAATCCGTAGAAGCGATCGAACCCGCGCGCCAGCGGCCAATGCCGCTTCGAGGCGGCCAGATTCTCCTCTTCGAGGGGCGTCATATGCCATTTTCCGACCGCGTACGTATTCCACCCGTGCTCCGCGAGGACCTCCGAGCACAGTGCGGTTTCGTCCGGTATCCGGCCACACATGCTCGGGAACCCGTCGGAGAACTCCTCGATGGTCGCCATGCCGACGGAGGTCGCGTTTCTCCCGGTCAGGAGCGAGGCACGCGTCGGTGAACACAGGGCGGTGGTGTGGAACTGCGTGAACTGCAGGCCACGATCTGCGATCCGCTTCATATTCGGCATCTCGACCAGACCGCCGTAGCAGTCCCAGGTGCCGATTCCGATGTCGTCCCACACCAGGTACAGGACGTTCGGCGCGTCCTGCGGTGCGGTCGGCTCCGCGAAAGGCCGCCAGTCGGCCTCCGAATCACGGATGTCGAGCGCGATTCTTCCCTCGAACTTCCTGACCATCATCCACCTCCGTAACGAGAACTGCGCATTTGGCATACACGCGCGAACATCGATCGATGTGGAGTCGGTTGTTCAGTGAGCGTACGACGTCGCACCGCCGTATGTCACCAGGTCGAAGGTCGGCAGCGACCATCGAAATCTCCCGCTCCCGGCGACGGGCCGAAGTCGCCGGGACGCGGGACGGTCAGCCCTTGTGCAGACGGGCTTCGAAGGAGCGTTCCAGGGCGCGCCAGGCTTCGGCCTCGGCGGCGAAGGGGGCGCTGGGCGCCAGCCTGCCCGGGTCGGGTTCGAGCAGATACGAGACGTACGAACCGAGCGAGGTGGACTTGGCCAGTGCCTGCTCCACGGCGTCGTCGTCGGCGTAATCGGCTGCGTCGGTGAACAATTCGACCGCGAGATCGAGCTGATCGAGATCGACGGCCTCGGGGCCCTCGGCCAGATCGTCGGCCAGGCCGGGCAGGACGTAGACGTTCTCGTCGGAGACCTCCACCTCCAGCGATCCGTCGATCGCCGCCGTGTGCACCTCGCCGTACGTGCTCACCGCGGCCAGATCGTGATCGTGGTCGTCGGCCAGGTAACGGGCCAGGGCGCGCTCGGATCCGAAGACCGTGATCTGGCCGTTGCTGCCGAGGAACACCGGCTCGTCGTCGAGGTAGCAACGCAGTGTGAAGAATTGGCCTTCAGAGGTGACGATCCGGACCGGGTCGATACCGACTCCGTGCCAGAAGGTCTCGTCCTCGTCCTCGGCTTCTTCGTCCTCGGCATCGAGATCGACGTGCTCGATCTCGTCGTCCTCGTCGTTCTCGGCGGCATCCTCGGCGTCGACGATATTCTGTTCCGCCGCAAGCAGTTCCGCCTCGGCGACCGATACGGCATCCGCATCGACCTCCGGCGATTTCACCACTCCGTCGATGGCGTCCACGACCGCGTCCCAGTCCTTGACGATGGCCGCGCCGATCTGCCCCCACACTTCCTCGCCCTCGCGGCCGAAGAAGGCGTTCACGCCCGCGTGCAGCGCGCCGATCTCCGGATGCGAGTCGAAGAACTTGGTCACCACCTCGAGTTCGCACACATCGCCGATCGTGCGAGCCATATCGAGCGTCGCGTCGAGTTCGGCGATGATATCCGGGTCGGGATCGCCCGCCGCCAGTTCCGGCACCGCGACCAGATCGAAGATGTGCTCGTCCTCGGGCTCCAGCTCCGCGGCCGACAATCCGGCGATGACCTTCCATGCCGGATGGTCGACCAGATCGTTGTCGTCGTTGGTCCGGATGAACGCGACCAGCTCCGCGACCGAGTCGAAACCGTACAGCGAGTCCTCGTGTCCGAGGAATGCCTCCCACTCGTCCTCACCGTCGCGCCAGCGCGGTGCCCATAGGGTGACGAGATCGCCGTCGGTCAGGCCGAGCTCGATCGGGACGATGTCTCCAGAAGCCATGACCGTGAGCCTATCGACCCTGCGCCTGTGGCACTATTCGGCCCGCCCCCCAACATTTCCCGCCTGCGGTGCTGTGAAGCTCGAATTGAGCGTCGCCACGACCGCGGAGCGCTGTTCGCCCGCATCCTGGGCCGCCTGGGTGCAGGCCTGAATGATGGCCTGGCCCACCTCGACAGGCGGACGCGAGGTGATCGACTCGGCCAGCCGCAGCCCGACCAGGGCGCCGTCGCTGTTCACCTCGACGCTGATCAGGCCATCGTCGGTGGTGTGCTTACCGCGCACCTGCCCGAGGCCGTGCAGTGCGGCCTCGAGGGCCTCCAGCTTCTCCGTCGCGGCGGCGACGAGAGCGTCCATCTCTGCACTCATACCCTCACACCTGCCTCATCCAGCTCGTGGGTCCGGTGTCCTCGTCGTCCATGCGATCCAGCTCGTCCACGGCGGTCTGACGAGTGGGCAGGCCGAGCTTGTCGAGGATCTCGACCGGCATGCCCGACTCGGCCAGCAGCTCCCGCCGCCGCGCCTTGGCCACGATCGCCGAACGCTTGGTCAGGCGCAGGATCTCGGCGGCCAGAGCCTGTGCGCCGTAACGATATTCGCTGCGCTCGAACTTGATCTCCACCGGCATGCCCTGATCGGTCGCGCGCACGCTGATGGTCCCGGAACGATTGGTGCTCGAGGCGACCGTGACGTTCGGGATCTCCTTCTGCGGCTGCGGCGCGCTCATGACGTGGGCCTGTAGAAGCCGTGGAACGCCATTCCCATGTTCTCCGTTCGAATCGCGTCGATCTGAACCGGATCTCCGGCCTCGACCATCTTTCCGTTACCCACCACCATGGCGACGTGACCATCCCAGATGGCCAGGTCGCCGGGCATCACATCGCCGGGGCCGACCTGTGTGGCGCCCTGACTCTGATCGGCCGCCAGGCGGGGCAGGTCGACACCGGCCTGGCCGTACGCGTATTTGGTCAGACCGCTGCAATCCAGGCCCTGACCAGGTGTGTTACCGCCCCACACATACGGGGTGCCGCAGCATTTGATCGCGGCGTTCACCGCCGTCGCGGCCTTCTGATTGGGCGCTTCGACCTTGGTCCCGTCGGGCAGCGTGATCATCACGCCGCCGTTCTTGGTGGTCTTGTCGGTGCTGCTGTTGGCCGCGGTGGAGGTCTTCGATGCCTTCGCCGAGGCGGGGGTGGTCAGCGAACCGACCGCCGAACCACCGCTGGACAAGACGCCGCCGAGCAGCGACGACGCCGTCTCCGCGCCGCTGCCGGCCTGGGAGATCAGCGAGGCCGTGTTGACCGGGGTGGCGACCGTGGACGGGGTGGACGGAGCCGGGGTCAGCTGCGTCATCGAGGCGGTGTGCGTGTCGAGATCCGAACGCACCTGCCCGACCACGCCCACCGCCTGGCCGAAGTGGTCGATCGCCGAGGTGACCACCGTCGTCAGGCCCACGGGTGTGGTGGCCGCGGGGCCGAGCACGTTCACCTGGTGCACGAAGTCCTGCAGGATTCCGGCGAGCTTCTGCTGGCCGGTCTGCACCGTGGAGGCGGCCTGGCTGACCACATCGGCCATGCTGGTGCCGCGATCGGAGATGTTCGCCGCGGAGGTCTGCACCTGCATCGCCTTGTCCATCGCGGCGTCACCGGCGCGGCCGTTCCAGGCGTCGGTCATCTGGTTGATGCTCGTGCTGCCGGCCTTGTGAATGCCGTCCAACGTCGTGGAGGTCTGGCGCAGCGCATCCGCGGGGCCGCCGGCGGGCAGCACACCGGTGCCGAAACTGGCGACCAGATCCACCAGCGGTTTGGCCAGGGCGTCGAGATCGATCCCGGCGATCATGCCTGCAGCTCTTCCTGCACGGCGCGCATGGCGGTGACGCGCTCGGCGTCGTTCTCCGCGTAGCTCACCGAGGCGCCGGCCGCGGCGGTGCCCATGGTGCCGAGCACCGCGGACAGCTGGCCGATCGAGGCCACGTGCCCGGCGTGGGCGGCGGAGTACGCGGTGAGGAAATCACCACCGACGAGCCCGAAGATCGGGCCGAGCAGGGCCGGATCGGCGGCTGCCGCCGCGGTTGCGGCCGAGGCCATTTCACCGGCCAGCCCACCGGCTGTCGCACCGTAGGCGGCAAGGCCCTCGGTGTCGACCGAGATCTTTGGCATCACAATCCCCCATCGTGCTGGTCTGGTGGCAGATTACGTCATCCGAGTGGTTTGACGCAGGCGCCACGAGAACGGTTCCACTCCGCGAGCGAGAAAATCCCGGACGGAGTGCGGGCCGAGCCCCGGCGCAAACCTTATCGTTCCCTCATGCGAACGCACACCGTGGATCATCCGCTCGCTTCCACTCTGCTGACCATCATGCGCGATGAGCGCACACCCAACCCGGCTTTCCGTGGCGCACTGCGGGATCTGACCGGAATCCTCATCTACGAGGCATTGCGCGAGGCCCCGCTGACGACGTTCGAGATCAGCACACCGGTGGCGGCCACCGAGGGGGTGCGGCTGGCCCATCCGCCACTGCTCGTGCCGGTGTTGCGGGCCGGGCTCGGCATGGTCGACGCCGCCAGTGAGCTGATCCCCGAATCACGCGTCGGCTTCGTCGGCATCGCCCGCGACGAGCGCACCCATCAGCCGGTGCCGTATATGGAGTCCTTGCCCGAATCCCTGGCCGGAGTACCGGTATTCGTGCTGGACCCGCTGCTGGCGACCGGCGGTTCGATGCGGCACACCCTGGAACTGCTGGACGCCCGCGACGCCACGGATATCACCGCGGTGTGCGTCGTCGCCGCGCCGGAGGGCATCGCGGCGCTCGAACAGTCCGGTCTGCCGGTCCGGCTGGTCACCGCGACGATCGATACCGGACTCAACGAAAACGCCTACATCGTCCCCGGTCTCGGCGATGCGGGGGATCGTCAGTTCGGTCCGCGCTGAACCACTGGAGCTCAGCGGCTTTCGAAATACTTGCGCAGGTCGGACAAATGTTGTGCGGCAGCCTGTTTCGCCTCTGGCAACGCCGCCCGGGACGATACCGGCTCGATCACCTCGAGATAGCACTTGAGCTTGGGCTCGGTGCCCGAGGGGCGGACCACGACGCGCTGCGTGTCCGCTTCGAAGATCAGCGCGTCGGTGCGCATCGGTCCGCGCACCTGCGCCATATCGGTGCAGGTGACCGGCGTCCCGGCGATGGCGTCCGGCGGATTCTCGCGCAGCTTTTCGAGAACCTGTGCGGCAGCGTCCTGATCGGCCAGCCGCAGGACACGATCGTGGTCGCCACCAGAGCGTCGGCGGGTGCGCTGCACAGCACGAAATCGCCCAGCAGCACACCGGTTTCGTCACCGCGCAACATGCGGTGGCCCCGCGGTCCGGGCAGCGCGACCGCGCATCGATCCGCATCGGGATCCAGCGCGATCGCCAGATCGGCATCGATTCGATCGGCCAGTGCGAGCAGCAGATCCGCGGCGCCCGGCTCCTCCGGATTCGGGAAATCGACGGTCGGGAAATCCGGGTCCGGCGCGAACTGCTCGACCACCACCTGCACATCGGTGAATCCGGCCGCGTGCAGCGCCGCGACGGCGAGTTCCCCGCCCACGCCGTGCATCGGCGTCAGCGCGATCCGGAGTTTGTTGCGCCGCAACGGAATCGGGACGACCTTCGAAGAGGTCACCGACGCCCGGCTCGCGTCGCCGATGGCCGGTGAGCCGGTCACCGGGTCTGGACCGCCGGCCGCCGCGGCGGCTCGGTCGCGCGAGGCTTCGGCCCCGCCGGTTCGGGTTTCGGGTCCGTCGAGCCGTGCATCGGGACGCGGATCGGCCGTACCGGGCGGCGTACCGGTGCTGCCGGGGAATGTGTCGGGGCCACCGAGCCGGGCGGGCAGGGTCGCGACGCGGTCGAGATAGCGGCGGACGATCTCCTCGCCCAGTTCGGCGATGGGAGTGCCGGGTGGGAGCGCGAGCAGTTGCGGGTCGGGGGAGGTCGGCCGCGGATCGGCGCGGGGAATCGGTTGGCGCACCGCTTCGATGCGCTGTTCGATCTCCGTGTCGGCGGGCGGGATCAGCTGAGAGCCGCCGCTGAGGTACACCTTGTAGCCGTTGTCGGTGGCCGGATTGTGTGATGCGGTGATCTGCACTCCGGCCACGGCGCCGAGTTCGCGCACCGCGAAGGCCACGACCGGGGTGGGCAGCGGGCGCGGCAGCGGCAGGACCGAGAATCCGGCGGCGGCGAGGACTTCCGCGGTGGCCGTGGCGAATTCGGCCGATCCGTGCCGGGCGTCGCGGCCGACGATCACCACGCCCCCGGCCGGACAACGCTCGCGCAGCCAGTCGGCGAGTCCGGCGGTGGCACGCAACACCGTGTCCACGTTCATCCCGTCCGGGCCGTCCCGCAGCGGTCCCCGCAGACCGGCCGTCCCGAATCGCAGCATCAGCACAATCCTTTCCGGCACATCAGGTTTCCGGCACTTCGGCTTCCGGTGCGGCCGCACCGAACCGGCGCGGTTCGCGAGTTCGCCGCCTCAGATGCGTTCGAGCACTCCGCGCAGCAGTTTGCCCAGGCGCGGGGCGGCGGCGCGTCCCTCGGCGAGCACCTCGGCGTGCGAGAGTGGTTCGCCCGTCACTCCGGCGGCCGGATTCGTGACCAGTGAGATGCCCAGTACCCGGGCGCCCAGCGCGCGACACGCGATGGCCTCCAGAACCGTCGACATGCCGACCAGATCCGCGCCGACCGCGCGGAGCATGCGGATCTCGGCGGGCGTCTCGTACTGCGGCCCGGTCAGCCCCGCGTACACGCCCTCGGTCAGGGCTGGATCGACTTCCTTTGCCAGGCCGCGCAATTCGGGATCCCACGCGTCGACCAGATCGACGAACGCGGGACCGTCGAGCGGCGTGCGCCCGGTGAGGTTCAGATGATCGGAGATCAGCACCGGGTCGCCGACCCGCAGTCCGGACCGGATCCCGCCGGCCGCATTCGTGAGCAGGACGGTGTCCGCTCCGGACGCGATCGCCGTGCGCACCCCGTGCACCACCTGCGCGGGGTCGTATCCCTCGTACAGATGCTGACGGCCCATCATCAGCAGGACGGGGGAATCGTTCACCGTCACCGAATGTACGGTGCCCTGGTGGCCCTGGGCGGTGGGCGCGTCGAATCCGGGCAGTTCGGTCATGGGCACCGTCGCCGCCGGGACGCCGATCTCGGTGGCGGCGTCCTGCCAGCCCGACCCGAGTACGACGGCGATGCGGTGGTGTGGAACTCCGGTGCGCTCGGCCAGCGCCGCCGCGGCCTGTTCGGCAAGCATGTGGTTCACGATAGTGCGGTACCTCACGGCGTGCGGTTTCCGGGTGACCTGCCGTCGTACGGAGTGCCTGGTAGCGTCGCGCACGCCCGGACCCGCAGTACGCGGGTGGACGTCGTGTCGAAAATGTGGTGGGAACAGAGTTGTGACTGCGCGTGAGCTCGTCGTGCTGGGGACGGCCAGCCAGGTGCCGACCCGCCGGCGTAACCACAACGGGTATCTGCTGCGCTGGGACGGCGAGGGGTTGCTGTTCGATCCCGGCGAGGGCACCCAGCGGCAGATGTCGTTCGCGGGCGTATCGGCGGCCTCGATCACCCGGATCTGCCTGACCCACTTCCACGGCGACCACTGCCTCGGCCTGCCGGGGGTGCTCGCGCGCTTGAACCTGGATCAGGTGACGCATCCGGTCGACATCTGCTTCCCGGCGGAGGGCCGCGAGTTCTATTGCAGACTGCGCGATGTGGTGCCGTTCTTCGCCGGTCTGCGCGAACAGCCGATCGACGCGCCGGGGCCGATCCCGTTGCCGGGCACCGCGTTCGCGGTCGAGGCGATCCGGCTGGACCATCGCGTCGAAACGTTCGGCTACCGGTTGATCGAGCCCGACGGCCGGCGCATCCTGCCCGAGCGACTGGCCGAATTCGGAATCTCCGGACCGGATGTCGGCCGTCTGCAGCGCGAGGGTTCGCTGCGGCTGTCCCAGGGGCGGGTCGTCACCCTGGACGAGGTCTCCACCTTGCGCCGGGGGCAGCGCTTCGCCTTCGTCATGGACACCCGAATGTGTTCCGGCGTAGCGGAATTGGCGCAGGACGCGGATATGCTCGTGATCGAGGCCACTTTCCTGGACGCCGATGCCGGGCTGGCGCACGAGTACGGTCACCTCACCGCCGCGCAGGCCGCGCAGGTGGCCCAGGCGGCGGGCGTGCGAACCCTGGTGCTCACCCATTTCTCCCAGCGATACGCCGATCTCGAGGACCACCGGCTCGAGGCGAGCAAATACTTCGACGGTGAGCTGGTCGTGGCCGAGGATCTGATGCGCGTGCCGGTACCGACTCGCCGGTAACTTGTGCGGTGGCGTCGTTATGCTGCTGCGTATGCCGTATTTGGAACGTGACGGGGATGTGTTCGTGCTCTACCTCGGCAACGAGGGCCAGACCGATACCGAGAACCGCTTCCATCCCGACTGGATCGACGCCTTCCACGGGGTGCTGGACGAGGTCGAACAGGCCGGCGTCACGTCCGAGCAGCCGAATCCACCGGCCGCGCTGGTCACCGTCTCGACCGGCAAGTTCTTCAGCAACGGACTGGACACCGACTGGCTGTTCGGCAACTTCGACCGCAGCGGCTGGTATCTGGACCGGGTGCACAGCATGTTCAGCCGGCTGCTCACCTTCCCGATGGCCACGGTCGCAGCCGTGAACGGTCACGCCTTCGGCGCGGGCGCGATGCTGGCCACCTCGCACGATTTCCGGGTGATGCGCGCCGATCGCGGCTACTGGTGCCTGCCGGAGGTCCATCTGGGCATGCCGTTCACGGTGGCGATGAACGCGCTGGTGACCGAGCGGTTGACCAATCAGGTCGCGGTCGAGGCGATGACCACCGGACGTCGCTACGGCGCGGACGACGCGATCGCCGCCGGAATCGTCGACGCCAAGGCCGATGCGGACGCCCTGCTGGCCGCCGCGGTCGAACGGGCCGCCGCGCTGACCGGTAACCGCAAGCCGAATCTGCCGGTCATCAAGCGCGCCCTGCACGGCCGCGCGCTGTCCGGGCTCGCGGTGCCGACCACCCAGGACAACCTGGCCTTCCAGGTCTGACCGACGCGGTACGCCCGCGATCGCCGGCACCGGGCTCGCGAGCGTCCCGGCCAACACCGCGCAACCTCGCGGTCGGGTGCGAGACTGATGCCATGGCATATCGCGGCGCCGACCCACAGCCCGAGCCCGCGGGTCCGCCGCCGGACCCGGTCCTCGCGGCGGCCGATCCGACGCTCACCGCGGCCGCCGACGCCGGGATCGCCCGCGTCGCCGCGGAGCTGGTCGCGCTGTCCCACTCGATCCACGCCGAACCCGAACTGGCCTTCGCCGAGGTCCGCAGCGCCGCCAAAACCCTCGCGCCGCTGCGCGAGCGCGGATTCACCGTCGACGCGGGAGTTGCCGGACTGGATACCGCCTTCACCGCGACCTACGGTCACGGTCCCCTCGTCGTGGGAATCTGCGCCGAATACGACGCGTTGCCAGAGATGGGCCATGCCTGCGGGCACAACATCATCGCCGCCGCGGCGGTGGGTGCCGCGCTCGGGCTGGCCGAGGTGGCCGATGCGTGCGGGATCACGGTGAAGGTCTTCGGCACGCCGGCCGAGGAGAGCGGTGGTGGCAAGGTGCTCATGCTCGAGCGCGGTGTGTTCGACGGTGTGGCGATGGTGATGATGATCCATCCGGGGCCGCACGACATCGTCGGTGCGCGCTCGCTGGCCCTGGCCGATCTGTCGATCACGTACCGCGGCCGGGCCGCACACGCCAGCGCGGCTCCCGAACGCGGCCGGAATGCCGGTGACGCGGTCACCATCGCGCAGGTCGCGTTGGGGTTGCTGCGTCAACATCTCGCGCCCGGGCAGCAACTGCACGGTATAGTCGAATCCGGCGGCGTGGCCCCCAATATCGTGCCCGAGCACGCGGAACTGCTGTATTACCTACGGGCAGCCGACTCCGCATCCCTGGACGATCTGATGCGACGCGCATCGGCTTGTTTCGAGGCGGGAGCGCTGGCAACCGGAACCACCCACGACATCCGGACGCTCGCACCCACATACACCGAGCTCACACCCGATTCGGCAGTACTGTGGGCCTACCGCGAGCAGCTCGCCGGTATCGGACGCGTACCGCTACCGCCCGAACTCGAGGCGGCACGTCCACTGGGCAGCACCGATATGGGCAACGTCACCAATGTCATCCCGGGCATCCATCCGGTCATCGGGATCGATGCCGCGGGATCGGTGACGCATCAGCCGCAATTCGCGGCCGCGTGCGTCACCGAGTCCGCGGATGCGGCGGTGGTCGACGGAGCCACGGTGTTGGCGCGTACCGCGATACAAGTTGCGGGCGATCAATTCCATAGGGAACGGTTGTTGGAACACAGCGTTCAGCGACAGGAGGATTTTCGGTGAGCACAGACGGCCGAGCCGCGGCGGCGGGCCCGGACACGACGGCCTCGGCGGACGAACCCGGCAGTCCGGCCGCGGGGCGCGCGATCGTCGGCGCGTGGCTCCGCGACAACGCGGATGATCTCATCGGGTGGCGGCGGCATCTGCACACCAACCCGGAGTTGTCCCGCACCGAATTCGCGACCACCGAATTCGTGGAGTCCTGGCTGGTCAAGGCCGGACTCGAGCCTCGCAAACTGCCCACCGGCACCGGTCTGCTGTGTGATATCGGCCCCGCCGGCCCGCGGATCGCCCTGCGCGCGGACATGGACGCGCTGCCGCTGCAGGAGTACACCGGGCTGCCCTTCGCCTCGACCGTGCCGGGCGTCTCGCACGCCTGCGGTCACGACGCGCACACCGCGATTCTGCTCGGCGTGGCCTCGGCGCTGGCCGAGGTGCCCGGTCTGCCGGTCGGCGTGCGGCTGGTGTTCCAGCATGCCGAGGAGGTCATGCCCGGCGGAGCGATCGATATGGTCGCCGCGGGCGCGATGGAGGGCGTCTCGCGGACGTTCGCGCTGCACTGCGATCCCCGGCTCGAGGCCGGGCGGGTCGGGGTGCGGGTGGGTGCGATCACCTCGGCCGCGGACACCGTGGAGCTGGTGTTGGACTCGCCCGGCGGACACACCTCGCGACCGCATCTGACCAGCGATCTGGTGTACGCGATCGGCACCGTCATCACCGGCCTGCCCGGACTGCTGAGCCGTCGGATCGATCCGCGCACCAGCACCGTGATGGTGTGGGGTGCGGTCTCGGCGGGCAAGGCCCCCAACGCGATTCCGCAGACCGGCATGCTCACCGGAACCGTGCGCACCGGCGATCACGCGACCTGGTCGCTGCTCGAGCCGACGGTGCGTGAGATCGTCGACGGCCTGCTCGCGCCCACGGGCGTGCGGTATCAACTGAACTACAAGCGCGGCGTCCCGCCGGTGGTCAACGACGAACACGCCACCCGGATGTTCGAGGACGCCATCCGCGCGATCGGTCCCGACGCGCTGGCCGACACTCCGCAGTCCGGCGGCGGCGAGGACTTCTCCTGGTATCTCGAACAGGTGCCCGGCGCGATGGCCCGCCTGGGTGTGTGGTCCGGCCACGGCGACCAGCTCGACCTCCATCAGCCCACCTTCGACCTGGACGAACGCGCCCTGGCCGTCGGCGTGCGCGTACTCACCAACCTGGTCTTGAACGCGAGCTAGCGCACTTCCGCTCCGGGGCGGCCGCATCCACACCGGATGCGGCCGTTGCGTTTCGAACCCACGTCACCTGGGAAGCCGCCGCCCGAGAATCGGGCACGATCACCCAGCGCCGGGGCCCACGTTGCGTGAGTTCCGGGTGCGCAGCGCGTGGACGTATTCGGCTGGGGCTCCGGCCTTTTCGGCGGCGTCGGCGATCACGCCGATGTAGCGGGCCGAAGGCAGGCCGCCTTCGTAGGCGTCCAGGACGTACAGCCAGGCGAGCACGGGTTGCGAGCCGGTGCCCGAACTCGGGGTGACGCGCAGCCGGATCTTCTTGTGGATGCCGAAATCCGAGCCCTCCCAGCGATCAAGGCTCGCCTCGTCCTCGTCGGGGACGTCGTACAGCACGACGAACACCCGAGCCCCGGGCTCCTCGACCACCGTCGCCAGCGGTCCCTCCCAGCCGATATCGTCCCCGGCGAAGGTCAGGCGCCAGCCCTCCAACCAACCGGTTCCGTACACGGGGGAGTGCGGACAGCGCTTGAGCATCTGCTCGGGATCCATATTGGATCCATATGCGGCGTATATCGGCACCAGGCAAGAGTATCGAATGACCGCGCGCACTCGCCCCCATCCCGCCCATCCGATATCCGGCATCCGGACCGGGCGTCCCGTGGCAACCGCTCGGACGTGCGCGAAATCGCCCGCGAACGAATCGGTGTGCGATTCACCGCCGCGCCGGTGGGATGGTCCAGCGATCGCCGGGCACTCGGCGTCACCGCACGCGGCGGTAGCCCGGTGACGACCGCGCACGGGGCCGCAAACATGCGGCGGCCGAGCCTGCGTGTCGGCGCACAGATACCCTTTCCACGACCGGAGATCCCGATCGAACAGCACGAAGGCGGAGGTATCCATGACCCGCATTGCAATCATCGGCGGCGGCCCGGCGGGCTACGAGGCCGCATTGGTGGCCGCCGCGCACGGCGCGGAGGTCACGGTGATCGATCGCGACGGCGTCGGTGGTGCATGCGTGCTGTGGGACTGCGTGCCCTCCAAGACGTTCATCGCCTCCACCGGTGTGCGCACCGATCTGCGCCGCGCCCGCGACCTGGGGATCACCCTGCATCCGGCGCAGGCCCAGGTGCGATTGTCCGAGGTGAACTCCCGGGTCAAGGCTCTCGCGCAGGCGCAATCCTCCGATATCCGCGCCAAACTCCAGGCCGCCGGGGTCACCATCCTCAACGGGGACGGTGAGCTGATCGATCAGATTCCTGGCCTGGCCACGCATATGGTGCGGGCCAGGATGGTCGACGGCGGGGAACGGGTGCTCGAGGCCGAGGTGGTGCTGATCGCCACCGGCGCGAGCCCGCGCGTGCTGCCCGGCGCCGAACCGGACGGTGAGCGAATCCTGAACTGGCGGCAGCTGTACGACCTGCAGGAACTGCCGAAGACCCTGGTGGTCGTCGGATCCGGTGTCACCGGTGCGGAATTCGTCAACGCCTACACCGAGATGGGCGTGCAGGTGAAACTCGTGTCCAGCCGGGACCGGATGATGCCCGGCGAAGACGCCGACGCCGCGCTGGTGCTCGAGGACGCGCTGGCCGAACGCGGTGTGGAACTGGTCAAGCAGGCGCGCGCGGACGCGGTGGAGCGCACCGCGGACGGAATCGTGGTCAAACTCTCCGACGGTCGCACGGTCACCGGCTCGCATGCCCTGATGACGGTGGGTTCGACCCCGAACACCGGCAACCTCGGCCTGCAGCGGATCGGCATCGAACTGGACCGCGGCGGCTACCTTCGAGTGGACCGGGTCTCGCGCACGTCGGTTCCGGGCGTGTACGCCGCGGGCGACTGCACCGGACTGCTCCCGCTGGCCTCGGTGGCGGCGATGCAGGGCCGGATCGCGATGTACCACGCACTCGGCGAAGGGGTGCAGCCGATCCGGCTCAAGACGGTGGCCTCGGCGGTGTTCACCCGTCCCGAGATCGCCACGGTCGGCGTGAGCCAGAACGCGATCGATGACGGTGAGGTCCCGGCGCGCACGGTGATGCTGCCGCTGAACACCAATCCCCGGGCCAAGATGTCCGGGCTGCGCCGCGGTTTCGTGAAGATCTTCTGTCGCCCCGCGACCGGTGTGGTGATCGGTGGTGTGGTGGTGGCCCCGATCGCCTCCGAGCTGATCCTGCCGATCGCGATGGCGGTGCAGAACAATCTCACCGTGAACGACCTGGCGCAAACCTTCTCGGTGTATCCGTCGCTGTCCGGTTCGATCACCGAGGCGGCTCGCCAGTTGATGCGGCACGACGACCTGGGTTAGCCCTGGCGGCACGGCCTTCGGCGAGGCCGCCGGCGACACCCGATCAGTCCCCTCGACGACGGGTAATACGGGAACGAGTGCGTTTGCGCCACTGGGAATTCGGTTCATGTTGCCGGAAACCTGTTCGTATGATTCACTTCCCGCAGAGATGTGAGTGGTGGGTCGGTTGGCGGGTTTCGTGTGCGGGGGATGGTGCCTTTCCCGACCGGAATTCGCGAGCGGCCTCCGGGGTCGCGCCAGCGGTCCGGCATCTGATGAGGGACAACGGGAGCGCGGTAGGCCTTGCGGGACGTGACGGCAGCCGCGCTCGGGAAAGGGACTGCGAGCAGTGAAACATCATCGTAGTAAGCCGAATCGGGTGCAGCGCGCGGTGGCAACCTCGTTGCCGTTGGCCACCGCAGCCGCCGTTGCCACTCTGCTGGCGGCGCCGGCCGGTGCGGACCCGGTGAGTCCGTCCGCGGTTCCGACCACGCCCGCCCAGCCGGGCGACACGCAGGCGGGTAGCCCCTCGACGCAGAATCGGGCTCCGGCGCAACCGGGCGTCACCAAGCCGGGTCAGCAGTCGAACGACACCAACACTCCGCAGCCCGGTGTGACCGCGCCCCAGCCGGGCGTGACCGCGCCGCAGCCGGGGGTCACCCAGCCCAATTCCGATGGGACGCAACCGGATCAGAGTCTGACCGGTCCCGTTCAGCCGGGTGTGACCACGCCGCGCGTCGCGCCGCTGCCGGTGCCGGGGCAGAACACCCAGGAGCAGAACGGTCCGGCGCAACCGGCCATCATGCCCGGTCCGAACGAGACCCAGCCGCAGCCGAGCCAGCAGCCGGGCCAGGACACCAACACCATGAACGGGCTGGCCGGCAACGGCAATGCCCACCAGGGCACCGTGCAGGCCCCGCCGCGCTGGAATTCGCCCAGCCTGCACTCCGCCCCGGCCGCGCCGGTCGTGCAGATGAACGGTCCGCACACCGAGGTCGGCGCGAATATCGACGGCGGTAGCGTCGCGCCCGGTTATGTGGCCAATACGCACCACTTCAACAACGCCAATGGCTACGTCGGAACAGTCGGGTACCGGACGCCTACGGGGACCGGCGATGCGGGCGTCTCGATCGAGTACGTCGAGGCCAACAAGATCAAGGTCACCACCTACACCCACACCACGGGTATCGATGACCTCAAGGCCCGCACCGGTTTCAACGACGTCAAGAACGAGACCTACATCGACTCCACCCAGGCCAACGCGGCCAAGGCCGCGGTGGAGGGCTGGATCCGGATGCAGCCGGGCGGGGTCGCCGCACTCGATGCGGCCGCGCACGTTGGTAAGCTGCCGGAGGGGAATTACGCCCCGCAGACGGTGAATGTCGCCGGTGTCACCACCCAGTGGAGTGGTTCGGTCCAGAACTGATATTCGGTACGGGCTGGCCGGAGGCGCCGGTACAAGCTGATTCGACGTGGGGCGGTCGTTGGTTGACCGCCCCACGCGGGTGTCATGGGGAAGGAACGGGTGATGGCCTCCATGGACGATGCGGAACACGACGAATCGGGGGAGCCGGTTCCGTCGTCGCGCGATCGTGGCGAGTCGGGTTTCGGGCCGCCGACGTCCGAATTCGGCCCGCCGGTGGGTGAATTCGGCCCTCCCGTTGATGCGTTCGGCCCGCCGACCGCCACTGGGAAACCAGTGGGATGGCAGCCCGCCGATGGTCCGGAGCGCCCTACCGTCGGATGGCAGCCCGCCGATACACCCGAGCGCCCCAGTCTCGGCTGGCAGCCGGTCGATCAGCCTGCGCCACCGACCGTGCCCGCGCCGCCGCAGCAGTACCGTGCGCCGGACTCGACGGGTTCCCGGGAAATCGTGCAGCCGCAGCCGTACCGTGCGCCGGACTCGACCGGTTCGCGCGAGATCGTGCAGCCGCAGCAGTACCGTGCGCCCGATTCGACCGGCTCGCAGGAGACGGTGCGGTATGGGGATCAGTCCGCTGCTCAGCAGGGTGGGCCGGATACGGGTTCGCGCTGGCGGGCCGCGCCGCCTCGCCCGCCCGAGCAACCCGGCGATGCGCCCAAGCCCCAATACGGCCAGTCCGGACAGCCGCGCTCGCTGTGGGACGACGACGACCTGGCCAAGAAGCTCGCGGCCCCGCGCGAGCCGAGCGTCGCCGCCCGCGGATCCGGATCCGGCAAGGGTTCGTCCTCGGGCTCGCTGTGGGATGACGACGATCTGGTCTTGAAGGTCGGCGGTACGTCCGGCCGCCCGCTTTCCGCGCCGTCCGCCGAGCGACCACGCCGTAACCGTGGTGTGTTGATCGGTGGGATCGCCGCGGCGGTTGTCGTGGTGGTGGCGATCGTGGGCGTGGTCGTCTTCGCCATGCGTGGGAAAGGGGAGACCGACACCTCCGCCGTCGCGACGTCGGCCCCGGCGGCAGGATCGGGGTTGGATTGCGCGGCGAAGACGACGCCGACAATGGTCGTGGGAAATGGACCCGGGGACACCAACAGTGGGCCGGGGGCGATCCTGGGTTACTGGCACGCGCTCATCGTGGATCGTGACGCGCGGCTGATGCACAGCTTCGCTGCGCCGAACGTGAACCTCCAGCCTGTCCAGGAACTGCAGGCCACGATCGACGCACAGATTCCGAAGGGCGCTACCTTCTGCGCGACGATCACGATGCAGGCGCCTGGCCAGTACAGCGTGGTGGTTACCCAGCGCGATCCCAGCGGCAAGATAACCGGTTACAACCCGGAAGTGATTACGACCGGGATCGTTGGCGGTAAGACTCTCGTGCAGTTGACCCGGGTGCTAAATTGACCACAATGTGAGATTTTGGTTTCATAATTTGGGTTGTCGCGTGCAATGGTGAGTGTGTTCGAAGATTCACCCTCGCACTCGGAGGTGTCCCTATGTCGCCGATCTCACCCTCGCTGTCCAGTCGTCTCGACGGTCTGCAGAGTTCGGCGATTCGTGACTTGTTGAAGCTGACCGAGCGACCGGAGGTCATCGGTCTGGCTGGTGGCCTGCCTGACGAACACCTCATGCCGCGCGATCGGATCGCGCTGGCCGCCGAGTCGGCGCTCTCCGATCGTTCGCGGTTGCAGTACACCCAGTCGGCGGGTTGGGGACCTTTGCGGGACGTGCTCGCGGCACGCGAGTCGGCTCGGCTGGGCCGATCGGTGCCGGTCGAGGAGGTCTTCGTCACCCACGGCTCGCAGCAAGCGTTGTCACTACTGGGCGAGGTGCTGCTGGACCCGGGCGCGCTGGTTGTGGTGGAGGATCCGGCCTATGTCGGTGCGCTGCAGGTGTTCCGTGCCGCGAGGGCGCGAATCGTGTCGGTTCCGCTGGATGAGGAAGGTATGCGCGTCGATGTTCTCGGCGAACTGCTCGAGCGCGGTGAGCGTCCCGCGGTCGTGCATACGGTCAGCAACTTCCACAATCCGCGCGGGGTGACGTTGAGCGCGCGGCGACGCTCGGAACTGGCCGGGTTCGCCGACCGGTACGGCTTCTGGGTGATCGAGGACGATCCCTACGGTGAGCTGTGGTTCGATCGCCGCTCGCCGGACCCGGTCGCCACACACTCGCCCAACGTGATTCGGCTCTCCAGTGCCTCCAAGATCCTCGCTCCATCGCTGCGTGCGGGCTGGATGGTCGCGCCGGACGTGGTCTGTCGTGGGGTGGAACTGCTCAAACAGGGCGCGGACCTGTGCGGTTCGGCGCTGACTCAGCAGATCACCGCCGAACTGCTCGCCGACTCGGATTGGCTTGCCGCGCACGTGAATACGGTGCGAAGTAGCTACGGCGAGCGGGCGAAGGCGCTGGTCGGCGCGCTCCGCGAACGGTTCGGGGAGCGTATCGTCAGCACCGACGCGGCAGGCGGCATGTTCGTGTGGGCGGCCTTCACCGACGGCACAGATACTGCCGAATTGCTCTCGCGCGCAGTCGATCACGGTGTTGCCTATGTCCCCGGGTCCGCATTCGCGGTCGATTCGGACTACCGCAACGCAATGCGTCTGTGCTTCACCACCTTCGACGCGACGGTTCTGCGCGAGGCCGTGGATCGGCTGGCCCGCGCCCTCGGCGAGTAAGACGTGGTCGGCGAATCCGCACGGGCGGGGGAGGATTCGTGTCCGGATCGGACGGTTCGGGTGTTGTCGGCGGTTCGACTGCTCTCGTAGGGTCGAATGTGCTCGGGGTAGTAGTCGACAAGGGATCGGGAGGATGTCGAATGATCAGGAAGATAATGGCGAGTGCGGTGCTCGCGGTGGGGCTGGCGTCGATAGGGGCGGGCGTGGCGCAAGCCGACCTCTGTCCGCCGTCTCCGCCGGTTCAGCCAGGTGTGTGCAATAACCCTTCGGCGCCGCCGTTGCCGACGCCTCCTACGCAGCCCGGGGTTGGACCCGGACCGGCCAGCCCTCGGTGATGGCCCCTCAGGCCCTCGCACCGCGGTAGGCGTCGGAGAACGAAACTGTGCCCGGCAGATCTGATCTGCCGGGCACGGGCGTATCTCGATCGGGATGTGCGAGAACGGACGGCCTGGGCATGCGCTTCGGGGTGTAGCGGCTTGTTGTGCGGGTGGTGCACTACTGTGAGGTGCAGCTACTAGCCGGTAACGGGTTGGGGTGTGTGAGGCGGGGCCGTGCGTTCGTCGGCGGCGTTCGGTGATCTCCGGCCCGGGACCGACGACCAGGACGTAGACGTCACCAACGAGCGTTTCGGCAACCGCTGGAGGAGTCGAGGATGACGAAGACATCGCAATCGCAGTCTCAGCCGTCCGGGGAGTTGGGGCCCGCGCAGCGGGAGGCCGCGTGGGAGCGGCTGGGGCGGGATCATTTCGACGTGGTGGTCGTCGGCGGCGGGGTGGTCGGCGCGGGTATCGCGCTGGACGCGGCCACCCGGGGGCTCGAGGTCGCGCTGGTGGAGGCGCGCGATCTGGCCTCGGGGACGTCGAGTCGCTCGTCCAAGATGTTCCACGGCGGGCTGCGGTATCTCGAACAGCTGGACTTCGGTCTGGTGCGGGAGGCGCTGCACGAGCGCGAGTTGAGCCTGAAAACCCTTGCGCCGCATCTGGTCAAGCCGCTGCGGTTCCTGTATCCGCTGACCCACCGGCTCTGGGAACGGCCCTACGTCGCCTCGGGACTGGTGCTGTACGACACCATGGGCGGTGCGAAATCCGTTCCGGGACAACATCATCTGACCCGATCGGCGGCGCTGCGGCTGTCTCCCGGAATCCGCCGGGACGCGCTGATCGGCGGGGTCACCTACTACGACACGGTCGTCGACGACGCCCGGCACACCATGACCGTGGCCCGCACCGCGGCGCACTACGGCGCGGTCGTCCGGACCTCCACACAGGTGGTGGGATTTCTGCGCGAGGCCGATCGCGTGGTCGGGGTGAAGGTGCGCGACAGCGAGGACGGCCGCACCACCCAGGTGCGCGGTCATGTGGTGATCAATGCGACGGGTGTGTGGACCGACGAGATCCAGGCCCTGTCGAACCAGCGCGGCAGGTTCCACGTGCGCGCCTCCAAAGGGATACACATAGTGGTGCCGCGCGATCGGATCACCAGTGAGGCCGCGCTTATTCTGCGCACTCCGACCTCGGTGCTTTTCGTCATCCCGTGGGGTGCGGGCCACTGGATCGTCGGAACCACCGACACCGACTGGAATCTCGATCTCGCCCATCCCGCGGCGACCAAGGCCGATATCGACTATCTACTCGAGCGTGTGAATCAGGTGCTGGTCACCCCACTCACCCACGAGGACATCCAGGGCGTCTACGCCGGACTGCGGCCATTGCTGGCCGGGGAGAGCGATGAGACCTCCAAGCTCTCCCGCGAACATGCCGTCGCGCGGATCTGCCCGGGTCTGGTGGCCATCGCCGGCGGGAAGTACACCACCTACCGGGTGATGGCCTACGACGCGGTGGACGCCGCGGCGCAGGACATCCCGCAGCGGGTCTCCCCGTCGATCACCGAGAAGGTGCCGCTGCTGGGTGCGGACGGATATTTCGCCCTGCTCAACCAGGCCCCGCAGCTGGCCCAGACCTACGGTGTGCATCCGTATCGGATCGAGCATCTGCTCGACCGCTACGGCTCGCTGGTCACCGACGTTCTCGATCTCGCGGCCGGCGATCCCGATCTGCTGCAACCGATCACCGAGGCCCCGACCTATCTGCGGGTGGAGGCGATCTACGCGGCCGCGGCCGAGGGCGCGCTGCATCTGGACGACATCCTGGCCCGACGCACCCGCATCTCCATCGAGTACTCCCATCGCGGCGTGGCCTGCGCTGAGGAGACGGCTCGGCTGGTCGCGCCGGTCCTGGGCTGGAACGGAGAGCGTATCGCCCGGGAGGTCGAGACCTACAACGCCCGCGTGGACGCCGAGGTCTGCTCGCAGACGCAGCCGGACGACGTCTCGGCCGATGCCCTTCGGGCCGCCGCTCCCGAACCGCGCCCGCAGATCCTCGAGCCGGTCCCCGCCGACGGCTGAATCTCGGCGCACCGACGCGACGACATCGAAGGATCGTGCCGGCTACGACGCGAACATCCTGGCCGATGACGCGACCGTACGCCCGACCCAGTCGCGTTGTCCCGACCGCGAGTCGAGGTGGGCCGGGCGTCCGGTGACGGGATATCACCGGGGTGCTGTGCCCTTCCGACGAGCGCCCGCCGCCGAGCGGACGCTCGCGCAGACGGTCGTGTTCGGGTCGGCCTATCCGGTGTGCTGCGCGGTGTGCAGTAGCAGATAGCCGAGCAGCAGCATGACGGCAAGTGCGACCAGCGTGTACACCAGTTGCAGGGCGATTCGCGCGATGCGTCGGGCGGTGGCTGCGGTCATGGACGACCTGTCTCGTGTTTTCCCATCGACAGTGATGTCGGTTGGCCGGAACGAGATATTAGCTATTGAGTGGCAAACGCCACTGCGTAGTGGGCGGGCGCGTCGCGGGAAAGTTGTGCGAGTCCGGGGTCACTCCTGGCAGCCGGTGCAGAAGTAGATCGCGCGCTCGCTGTCCGGTCCCTCGCCGATGAGGGTCAGGGTCAGGTTGGTGCCGCATCGGCGGCACGGTTGCCGGTGGCGGCGGTAGACGTACGGCCGCCAGGGGGGATCGTGTGCGGCGCTGTGCAGCACTCGATGCGCCCGATCGACCAGGGCGGGCAGATCGGGTACCGATCCGACCGGGCGGCGCGGGTCGACGCGTTCGATGAAGCAGATCTCGCTGCGGTAGATATTGCCGATCCCGGCCAGGTTGCGCTGGTCGAGCAGCGCCAGCCCGATCGGGCGATCCGGCTCCGCGATCAGTCGGCGAACCGCTTCGGCCGCATCCCAATTCGGGCCCAGTAGATCCGGGCCGAGCCGGTCCAGGACGGTGTGTTCCTGGTCGCGGCGCAGCACTTCCACGGTTCCCAGCGCGAAGCCCACGGCCTCGGCCTCGGCGGTGGCCAGGATCAGCCGGGCGGTGAACGCCGGTTTGGTCCAGCGTTGACCGGGTGCGAACACGCGCCACGTGCCCTCCATCTTCAGATGGGTGTGAACGCTGACCGTCGGGGTTCGCACGAACAGATGTTTGCCGTAACTGCCGACCTCCTGCACCGGCTGTCCCGCCAGATCCAGCGTCGCATACCGCGGCACCCGGAAATCGCTGCGCACCAACGTCTTTCCGGCCAATGCCGTGCGCAGTCTCGCCGCGGCGCGGAAAACGGTGTCACCCTCGGGCATCGTGGTCTCCCGCCGGTGATCGGCCTTCGCTATGCCTCGGCGCCCGCGGATAAGCGTGACGCGCAAAGCGGCCGAGACCACATGGTGGTTCCGATCCGTGCGGATGTCGCGGCGCTGTCGAACGTGTTCGCCGCGTCGTAGGGCTCGCCGTTCGTGGGCGTCGAGGCCTGTCCCGGTCGCCCGGCCTCGTTGTGCGGCCCGGACGCACCGCGTGCTCGGGTCTCGTCACGAGTTCCGGTGCCGGGCGCACCACGATGCTCGGACGGTTCGGCCTTCGCGCAGGCCGCGACCCGGGCTCACGTTGTGCGAGCGGGTGGGTCGCCCGGCCTCGGCCACTCACGGCCTGCTCCGTAGACGGAAACCGCGCGGGGTGGCGGCGAAACCGGCTTCGGTCAGGAAGGCGGCGAACGTGTTGCCGTGTACGGATTCCCCGTCGACGCGCTCCACGACCAGTGAGTCGATGTGGTGGTCGTGGACCAGCGCGGCCAGTGCCGCGGCGGCGTGGGTGCGGCGGTGTGGGTCCTCGGTGAAGGTCAGCAGGGTCTTGCCGCCGCGTTCGAGGTAGAGGGTGAGTTCGCCGTCGACGAGGACGACAAGGGCCCCGGCCTTGCGCCCGGGACGGTGTCCCGCGCCCTCGGCCGTCCCCTTCGGCCAGGGCAGCGCCGCGCCGTAGGGGTTGGCCGGGTCGCAGGCGGCAAGAGCCAGGGATGTGTCCGAAGTATGTTGTGCGCGTTCGGATTCGGCGGATCGCTCGGTGTCGAAGGAGCGCAACCGGTCCACCACGTCGGTCGTGGAGAACTGTGCGCCGCCGAGCGAATCGATGAAATAACCGCGTCGACAGCGGCCGCGGTCCTCGAATTCGGTGAGCACGCGATACATCAGTGCGAAGCCGCCCGGAACCTGTTCGCCCTGAACCGATCCCCGGGTCAGCACCCCGTACCGCTCCAACAGCAGATCGGCCGTGGCATGTGCGCGAATCGTGTTGTCCACCAGGCGCTCCGGCAACAGCGACCAACGTCCGGCGACCGTCGGCGGACCCGTGCGGGTCGGCATATTCGCCCGCGGCAGATACATCCGTCCCCGCGGCGTGCGCCGGGGCGCACGATGCGTGGTGGTGCTGCGCGTGGTCCCCGACAGCAGCGCGCGCACCGGCGCGAACGTGTCACCCGCGACGTGTCCGGCCCACACCAGCTCCCACAGCGCCGCGGCCACCGCCGCGTCATCGAGCAGTCCGGTGGCATCGGAGAGCTGCCGGAAGAAATACGCCCCGCCCGCCGATGGGACCACTCGTGCCGATCCGCTGCTGTCGGTGAGCGGTTCGTCCGGTGAACGTGAATCGTCCTCCGAAGGCGTTTCGGCCGCTTGCGAGATGACGGTGGCACCGAGAGCGAGCAGGAGTTGGGTCTGGGTTTCGGTGAGGTCGATGTCGTCGGGCGGAGGGAGGGTCAGGGCGGCATGCTCGGCGGGATGCAGGGCGATCCAGCCGTCCTTGGCGGTGAGGGAGCCGTGGCCGGACCAGATGACCTCGCCGGTGGACATCAGCTCGTCCAGCATGGCGGGCGAATAGTCGCGCACTCGGGCGGGGAAGATCAGGGACTCCCATGCCGAGGCCGGAATCGGCACGCCCGCAAGCTGTTCCACGACCGAAGCCACACCGTCGACGCCGCGCAACTGGCCGGTGCTCACCTGCTGCCAGGCGGGCAGGAACCGGGCGAACGCGGTGGTCGCCACGGGTTCGATCTCCTTGCGCGCCGCGGCCAGCGAGCGCCGCCGCAACCGGCGCAGCACCTGGGTGTCGCACCATTCCGTACCGGCCGAGCCGGGGGTGAATTCGCCCTCCACGACCCGCTTTTCGGCGGCGAGCCGATGCAGGGCGGTCGCCGCGACGGCCGGGCCGATACCGAATCGGCGGGACAGTGCCGCCAACTCGAACGGGCCGTGCGTGCGCGCGTACCGGCCGACCAGATCGCCGAGGGGATCGGCGACCGGCTCGACGAACGCCGCCGGAACCCCGATCGGCAGCGGTACACCCAGCGCGTCGCGCAGCCGTGCGGCATCCTCGATCGCAACCCACCACTGCTGTCCGGCATACGAAACCGCGAGGGCGCGACGGGCTTCGGCGAGTTCGGCGAACCACGGTCCGGGATCGGCGGTACATCGCAGCGCCGCCTCGGCCGGGGTCAGCGGGCCCAGCAGACGCAGCAGATCAGCCAGCGCCTCGGCGTCGCGGGCCTGGCGTTCGGGTGTCAGGCGCTGCAATTCGCGTTCGGTGAGTTCGAGTACCCCGGCGTCGAGCAGTTCCCGTAGTTCCACCCGGCCGAGCAGTTCGGCGAGCAGGCCCGAGTCCAGTGACAGCGCCGCGGCACGCCGTTCGGCCAATGGACTGTCGCCCTCGTACATGAACTGGGCGATGTAGTCGAACAGCAGGGCGTTGGCGAACGGCGAGGGAGTGGCGGTCTCGACCTCGACCAGTCGCAGCTTGCGGTGAGCGATGCCGGTCTGCAGTTCGCGCAGGGAGAACAGATCGTAGACGTCCTGCAGACATTCGCGCGCGGTCTCCAGCAGGATCGGAAAATCCGGGAATTTGCGCGCCACATCCAGCAGTTGCGCCGCGCGTTGGCGCTGCTGCCACAGCGGTGCGCGGCGGCCCGGATCGCGGCGCGGCAGCAACAGCGCCCGCGCCGCGCACTCCCGGAACCGGGACGCGAACAGCGCCGAGCCGCCGACCTGTTCGGTCACCACGTCGTCGATCTCGTCCGGTTCGAAGACGAACAGATCCGCACCCGGCGGGTCGTCGGTGGTGTCGGGCAGGCGCACCACGATCCCGTCGTCCGAGGCCTGCGGCGCGGCGTCCACCCCGAAACGCTCACGCAGCCGCGCACCCACCGCCAACGCCCACGGCGCGTGCACCGGCAGTCCGTACGGCGAATGCAGGACCACCCGCCAATCACCGAGCTCGTCCCGGAACCGCTCGACCAGCAACGTTCGATCGGTCGGCAGATGCCCCGTCGCGGACCGCTGATCCCGCAGCAGCGCAACCAGATTGGCGGTCGCGAAATCGTCGAGCCCCGCGCTGTGCGCGATATCGCCGAATTCGTCGATATCGCGGACGCCTCGGCTCGCGCGGCGGGACGGAATGCGCCCCTGATCGTCGCTCGCCCCAGCCCGCTCGCGTTGCGAATCGGTCGGCGCACCGCCGTCCGGCGATATCGCTGCGTCGAGTAGTGCATCGATCCTGGCCGAAGTCGCGCGCTCGATCGCCTGACCCGCGGTCCGCACGAATTCACCCAGGGCCCTGCCCAATTCGGCGGGGCGGCCGAGAGAATCGCCGTGCCAGAAGGGAAGCCGGCCCGGGAGGCCGAAGGCAGGGGTGACCAGGACGCGATCGTGGGTGATCTCCTCGATGCGCCAACTCGTCGCGCCGAGGGCGAAGACGTCGCCGACGCGGGACTCGTAGACCATCTCCTCGTCGAGCTCGCCGACGCGAGAAGCCTTCTCGCCCACCATGAACACCGGGAACAGGCCGCGGTCCGGAATCGCGCCGCCGGAGGTGACGGCCAGGCGCTGTGCCCCCGGACGCCCGGTCAGTGTGCCCGCGTCGCGGTCCCACACCACGCGCGGGCGCAGCTCGGCGAATTCATCCGAGGGATAGCGCCCGGACAGCAGGTCCAGCACCGACTCGTAGGCCGAACGCGGCAGTGTCGCATAGCTTCCCGTGCCCCGGACGATGTCGAACCAGGTATCGACGTCGATCGGGTCCAGGGCGCAGGCCGCGACGGTCTGCTGGGCCAGGATGTCCAGCGGATGCGCGGGAATCCGCAGCTGTTCGATCTGCCCGGCCGTCATCCGCATCGAGGCGACCGCGCAGTGGATCACATCGGTGCGATGCTTGGGGAAGATCACGCCGCGGGAGATCTCGCCGACCTGGTGTCCGGCCCGCCCGACCCGCTGTAAGCCGCTCGCCACCGAGGGCGGCGCCTCCACCTGCACCACCAGATCGACCGCACCCATATCGATGCCGAGTTCGAGACTGCTCGTGGCGACCACGCAGCGTAGCCGGCCGGTCTTGAGGTCGTCCTCGATGATGGCGCGCTGCTCCTTGCTCACCGACCCGTGATGCGCACGAGCCAGCAGCGACGTACTGCCGTGATTGACGTCCGAGGTCGAGCCCAGCAGCGCCGGAGTGCGCCGGGCGGGCTCGGGTGCGGGCCCGGAGTCCGCGGAACTCCCGCCGATCCGTTCGGCATATGTCTCGTTCAAGCGGGCGGTGAGCCGTTCGGCCAGCCGCCGTGAATTGGCGAAGACGATCGAGGACCGGTGTGCCAGAACGAGATCCACGATGGCCGAATCGACGTGCGGCCAGATCGAGCCGGGCTGATCCGAATCACCCGCCGGGTCCGGCTCGGTCATATCCGCCACCGGGACCCGCACCGACAGATCGAAGGTCTTCGGCGCGGGCGGGGCGACGATGGTTATGGGTGCGCCGCCGACCAGGAACCGGCCGATCTCCTCCGGCGGCCGGACCGTGGCGGACAGGCCGATCCGCTGGGCGGGCCGCTCGGTCAGCCCGTCCAACCGGGCCAGTGAAAGTGCCAGGTGCGCACCTCGTTTGGAGCCCGCGATGGCGTGTATCTCGTCCACGATGACGGTGTGCACCGAACGCAGCGTCTCCCGCGTGGCCGAAGTGAGCATCAGGAACAGTGACTCGGGAGTGGTGATCAGAATGTCCGGTGGGGTGCGCTGCAACGATCTGCGCGCGGCCGCGGTGGTATCGCCCGAGCGCACCCCCACGCTGATCTCGGGCGCGGGCAGCCCGAGCCGCTTGGCGGTCTGGGTCACCCCGACCAGCGGTGATCGCAGATTGCGCTCCACATCCACTGCCAGCGCCTTGAGCGGTGAGATGTACAACACACTGGTGCCGCCGACCTCCCGCGCCGGGGGCCGCGCCGCGAGCTGGTCGATCGCCCACAGAAATGCCGACAACGTCTTGCCCGACCCGGTCGGCGCGATGACCAGCGTGTGCTCCCCGGCGGCGATCGCCCGCCACGCACCCAGCTGAGCGGCCGTCGGCGCGGCGAAGGCGCCGTCGAACCACTCCTGCGTAGGTAGGGAGAACTGGTCCATGCGCACAGTCTGCACCCCGGCACCGACACGAGCCCGCGCCTCGGCCGGCACCCTGCGCCCCGGCGTGAAGGATCTCCCGGGCTGTGCGTATTCCTGGCCAGTCCGGCCGCGGGTCACATCAACGGCGCTCAGGTACTGGTCGACGGCGGTTTGTTCCGGACCCTCCGACGCCTGCGCCGTGCGCCGGGGCACGCCGAAGGTCGGCAGAACTACCCGGCGGAGAACTCGATGCCCTGCGCCAGGGGCAGCTCGGTGGAGTAGTTGATCGTGTTGGTGGCACGGCGCATGTACGCCTTCCACGAGTCCGAGCCGGATTCGCGACCACCGCCGGTCTGCTTCTCGCCGCCGAACGCACCGCCGATCTCCGCCCCCGAGGTGCCGATGTTGACGTTGGCTATGCCGCAGTCGGAGCCGTCGGCGGCGAGGAATCGCTCCGCCTCGCGCTGGTCGCGAGTGAACACCGCGGAAGACAGACCCTGGGGAACCTGGTTGTGCAGGGCGATCGCGTCGTCGAACTCGTCGTAGGTGAGCAGGTACAGGATGGGCGCGAAGGTCTCCTCGCGCACCACCTCGGTCTGCGCGGGCATCCGCACGATCGCCGGGCGCACATAATAGGACTCCTCGCCGTTGACCATGACACGCTCACCGCCGCAGAGCAATTCGCCGCCGTCGGCGAGAGCGCGGGCGAGTGCGTCCTGCATCGACGTGTAGGCCCGGCCGCTGATCAGCGGCCCGACCAGTACGCCGTCCTCCAGTGGATCTCCCACGCGCAGTTGGTGATACGCACGGCACAGCCGGTCGGTCAGCGGGCCGACGACGTCCGTGTGCGCGATCACCCGCCGCAACGTGGTGCAGCGCTGCCCCGCGGTGCCCGCGGCGGCGAAAACCACGGCGCGCGTAGTCAATTCCAGATCTGCCGACGGGGCGACGATCGCCGCGTTGTTCCCGCCCAGTTCCAGCAGGCAGCGTCCGAACCGGGCCGCCACCCGGGGGCCCACGGTGCGGCCCATCCGCACCGATCCCGTCGCGCTGACCAGTGCGACCCGCTCGTCGTCCACCAGGCGTTGCCCGACGTCGGCCGCGCCCTGGATCAGCTGATGGATCTCCGGGTCCGCGCCTACGTCGGCGGCCGCGCGCCGGATCAGCGCATGACCGGCCAGTGCGGTCAAAGGCGTTGTCTCCGAGGGCTTCCAGACCACGGTGTCACCACAGACCAGGGCGATCGCGGTATTCCACGACCAGACCGCCACCGGAAAGTTGAACGCCGAGAGCACCCCGACGACGCCGAGCGGGTGCCAGGTCTCCATGAGGCGGTGTCCGGGACGCTCGGAGGTCATGGTGCGTCCGTACAGTTGCCGGGACAGGCCCACGGCGAACTCGCAGACGTCGATCATCTCCTGCACCTCGCCGCGCGCTTCCGCGCCGATCTTGCCCGCCTCCAGGGTGACGAGTTCGCCCAGCTCGCGCAGGTTCTCCCGCAGTAGTTCGCCCAGCCGCCGCACCACCGCGGCCCGCTGTGCCGCGGGCACCGTGCGCCAGGTGTGAAATGCGGTGGCGGCCTTGTCGATCGCGGCCTCGACCGCCGCATCGTCACTCGGTGCGAGGGTGGTCAGCGTCCCGCCGGTGATCGGTGTGCGCGCCACCAGCGCACCGGGCGCGGGCAGGGTGACGCCCATGCTCAGCAGGAGTCCTTCGGCGTGTGCGGCCGGATCGCCGACGACCGATGCGGCACGTGTCATGGGTACCTCCGTAAGGGTGCGGGTGTAGGGCGGCGGCCGCGGTTCCGGCCACGAGTCCGAATCGCTGCGTTAGCCTTCGCTGATGGCGGATGCATCGGCGAAACCTGTTCTGGACGAGATCGATCGACTATTGATCCGCGAGCTGACCGAGGACGGCCGCGCCACGCTGTCCAACCTGGCGGAGAAGGCGAACTTGTCGGTGTCCGCAGTGCAGTCGCGGGTGCGCCGCCTCGAGGCGCGGGGCGTGATCCAGGGATACACCGCGAAGATCGATCCGGAGGCGCTGGGGCAACTGCTGTCGGCATTCGTCGCGATCACTCCTCTCGACCCGTCCCAGCCCGATGAAGCCCCCGCCCTGCTCCGGCACGTCCCGGGTATCGAGGCGTGTCATTCGGTGGCCGGCGAGGAGAGCTACATCCTGCTGGTGCGGGTGGCCTCCCCCCGGCATCTGGAGCAGTTGTTGCAAGAGATCCGCGCGACGGCCAACGTCCGGACACGAAGCACCATCATTCTGCAGACATTCTATGACAGATGATCTCCGATCGTAACTTCTACGGAAGTCTGTAGAGATTGCGTAAAAGTTTCCGTAATCTTGAGGGGTGACCCTCGAATTGGAGCGCCCCGGGGTGGTTGCTGACGCGCCGCAGGTCACCCCCGAAAAGGTGCACGAGATTCTGCGCGCGAACATCCTGGCCGACGGCTTCGACCTGGTGCTGGACCCGGCTCGATCGCACGGCCGCCGACTCGTCGACGCCCGCGACGGCACGGCCTATCTGGACATGTTCGGATTCTTCGCCTCCTCGGCCCTGGGGATGAACCACCCCGCCCTGGTCGAGGACGAGCGCTTCCGGGGCGAGCTGCTCACCGCCGCGATGAACAAACCCAGCAACTCCGATGTGTACACCGTCGAAATGGCCCGTTTCGTGGACACTTTCGCCCGCGTACTCGGCGATCCCGCACTGCCGCATCTGTTCTTCATCGACGGTGGCGCGCTCGCGGTGGAGAACGCGCTCAAGGCGGCCTTCGACTGGAAGAGCCGGCACAACGAAACGCACGGGCGCGCAGCGGATCTCGGCACGAAGGTGCTCCACCTGACCGGAGCTTTCCACGGGCGTTCGGGATATACGATGTCGCTGACCAACACCGAGCCGGTCAAGATCGCTCGCTTCCCGAAATTCGCTTGGCCGCGAATCGATACCCCGTACCTGGCTCCCGATGTGGACATCGAGGCCGCCGAGCGGCACGCGCTCGCACAGGCGCGCGCCGCCTTCACCGAGAATCCGCACGATATCGCCTGTTTCCTGGCCGAACCGATCCAGGGCGAGGGCGGCGACCGGCATATGCGGCCCCGCTTCCTGCGGGCGATGCAGGCGATGTGCCGCGAATTCGATGCGCTGTTCGTACTGGACGAGGTGCAGACCGGCGTCGGGGCCACGGGCGCCCGCTGGGCGTACGAACAACTCGGTCTCGCGCCGGATATCGTCGCTTTCGGTAAGAAGACCCAGGTCTGCGGGATCATGGCGGGCGGCCGTATCGAGGAGGTCCCCGACCACGTCTTCGCGACGAGTTCGCGGCTGAACTCCACCTGGGGCGGCAATCTCGCCGATATGGTGCGTGCGCGCCGCATCCTCGAGGTGTTCGAGCGCGACGGCCTGGCCGAACGCGCGGCCCGGCTCGGCGCCCATCTGCTCGACCGGCTCGTCGCGCTGGCGGACAGGCATCGGTTGCGGCTGAGCGATCCGCGCGGACGCGGCCTGCTGTGTGCGATCACGCTGGATTCGGCCCAGCTGCGCGATGAGGTTCTCACGCGGCTGCGCGAAGACGAGCACGTCCTGCTGCTGGGTACCGGCGATCGCGGGATCCGGTTCCGCCCGCCCCTGACCGTCACCGTCGATGAACTCGACAGCGCCGTCGACGCGATGGATCGAGTGCTGAGCTGAACTCCGGTTGCGGCGACGTCGCCGTACCTACCGACCGTCCGGTGGCATCCGCGGGGCTCGATTGTGACTTTCTACCGGCTTCACGGAGCGGCTTTCGATCTATCTCACCGCATTTCATCAGGGGTTTTCGACTGGCGAACAGTCAATAAGGGTACCCATCAGTAGCCCCTACTGGAATTCCGTGCGGCACTGGTACTGGCTACACTCCGGAACATGACGAGTGTCCAGCAGCAGCCAACGCCGGGGTCGGCGGGCGCCCCTGATATTCACACCACCGCTGGCAAGCTGGCTGATCTGCGCAATCGGCTGGAAGAGGCCAAGCACCCCATGGGTGAGGCCGCCGTCGACAAGGTGCACGCCAAGGGCAAGATGACCGCGCGCGAGCGGATTCTGGCCCTGCTGGACGAGGGCTCGTTCGTGGAGATGGACGCGCTGGCCCGGCACCGCAGCGTCAACTTCGGCCTGGAGAACAACCGCCCGCTCGGCGACGGCGTGGTGACCGGTTACGGCACCATCGACGGCCGCGACGTGTGCATCTTCTCCCAGGACGTCACCGTCTTCGGCGGGTCGCTCGGCGAGGTCTACGGCGAGAAGATCGTCAAGGTGATGGATCTGGCCATCAAGACCGGCCGCCCGCTGATCGGCATCAACGACGGCGCGGGCGCCCGCATCCAGGAGGGCGTGGTCTCGCTCGGCCTGTACGGCGAGATCTTCCACCGCAACATCCAGGCATCGGGCGTGATTCCGCAGATCTCGCTGATCATGGGCGCGGCCGCGGGCGGGCACGTGTACTCCCCGGCGCTGACCGACTTCGTCGTCATGGTCGATCAGACCAGCCAGATGTTCATCACCGGCCCCGACGTGATCAAGACCGTCACCGGTGAAGAGGTCACCATGGAGGAGTTGGGCGGCGCGCACACCCACATGGTGAAGGCGGGTACCGCGCACTACGTCGCCTCGGGCGAGCAGGACGCGCTGGACTACGTCAAGGATCTGCTGAGCTACCTGCCCAGCAACAACCGCGCCGAGGCCCCGCGCTTCGCGCCCACCGATCCGGTCGACGGCGCGATCGAGGATTCGCTGACCGAGGAGGACATCGAGCTCGACACGCTGGTGCCGGACTCGCCGAATCAGCCATACGACATGCACGAGGTGATTCGTCGTCTGGTCGACGACGACGAATTCCTCGAGGTGCAGGCCGAGCGCGCGCAGAACGTCATCATCGGGTTCGCCCGGATCGACGGCCGCAGCGTCGGCTTCGTGGCGAATCAGCCGACCTACTTCGCCGGCTGCCTGGACATCGACGCCTCGGAGAAGGCCGCGCGTTTCGTGCGCACCTGCGATGCGTTCAACATTCCGATCATCACCCTGGTCGACGTCCCGGGCTTCCTGCCGGGTACCGATCAGGAGTACAACGGCATCATCCGTCGTGGCGCGAAGCTGCTGTACGCGTACGGCGAGGCGACGGTCGGCAAGATCACCGTCATCACCCGCAAGGCGTACGGCGGCGCGTACGACGTGATGGGGTCCAAGCACATGGGTGCGGACGTCAACCTGGCGTGGCCGACCGCGCAGATCGCGGTCATGGGCGCCTCGGGTGCGGTCGGTTTCGTGTACCGCAAGAAGTTGCAGCAGGCCGCCGCCGAGGGCGCCGATGTCGAGGCGCTGCGCCTCGAGCTGCAGAACGAGTACGAGGACACGCTGGTGAACCCGTACGTGGCCGCCGAGCGCGGTTACGTCGACGCGGTCATTCCGCCCTCGCACACCCGCGGTCAAATTGTTTCGGCACTGCGACTTCTGGAACGAAAGATGGTCGCACTGCCGCCGAAAAAGCACGGCAACATTCCGCTCTGATTCGACGATATGTCCAGTGCGGGGCGCAGACTTGCTGTGAGACGTCCTACACTCGCCGCGCGAGCGGCTCATCCGAGCAAAGATGGAAAGAGCGGCTGTCGAGAAAACGGGAGCCGCGGCGAATACCGTTCGAGGGTTCCGGAAGAATTTCGAACCCCCGGACGTCCGGCCTTTCGGAGGCCGGGCACAGAAAACAGGAGGAGCTGGCGCTGTGACGGCTGTGGCTGATGAAGAGGTCCTTCGCGCTGCTGAATTGGCACTGTCGGTCGACGAGGTCGTCGACGCGGTCGAGCCGGTGGCCGCCGAGTCCGAACCGAGCGCGGGGCCGGATATCCGGATCCTGAAGGGCTCACCCACCGACGCGGAGATCGCCGCCCTCGTGTGTGTCTTCGCGGCCGCCGCGAATTCCGCCTCCGCCGCGCCCGCGCAGTCCGGACCGGTGGATCTGTGGGGCAAGCCGACCATGATGCACCGCGGCGCTATGCCGTTCTCGCCGTACGCTTTCCCCTTCCTGTCGCATCTGCGCGACTGAATGGGAGCATCGCGGAGCGATTCCATGAGGGCTGGTGGTCCGGAGACGGACGGGCCCGGATTCGTACTAGGGTCGGCCTCGCCCGCCCGCCTGCAGGTACTGCGATCGGCGGGCCTGGACCCGATGGTGCGAGTCTCGCAGGTGGACGAGGACGCCGTGGCGGCCGCCCTGCCCGCTGGTACCTCCCCCGAAGGCGTGGTCTGCGCCCTCGCGCGGGCCAAGGCCGAGGCGGTGGCCGCCGCGCTGATCACCGAACAGGCCGACGTCGTCGCCGATTGCGTTGTCGTGGGGTGTGATTCGATGCTGCTGGTCGACGGTCGGCTGCAGGGCAAACCGCTGACCCCCGAGGTGGCGCTCGAGCGTTGGGCCGGGATGGCCGGGCACAGTGCCGATCTGCTGACCGGGCACTGCGTGTTGCGGGTGCGCCAGGCGCGGATCGTTGCCGAGTCGGCGGACTGCACCGGCACCACGGTGCATTTCGCCACGCCGGCCGCCGCCGAACTGGACGCCTACATCGCCACCGGCGAACCGTTACAGGTGGCGGGGGCGTTCACCCTGGACGGGCGCGGCGGCTGGTTCGTGGATCGCATCGACGGCGATCCGTCCAGCGTCATCGGAATCGGGCTACCGCTGGTTCGTCGACTGCTTGCCGACGTGGGCGTCGCCGTGACGCAGCTGTGGGTCGGTGGGGCGCAACTGCGGGCCGACGCGGCTGGCTGACGGGGTCGCCGCGGCGATCCTCGGCTCGGTCGCCGCACCCGCCGGCGCGTCCGGCATCGTGGCGGGATCGGGCACCAGCGAATCCTTGACCGCTTCCAGGCGCGCCACACACAGTTCGGGCCCCACGAAGGGGTGCAGCCGCACGTTCACCGTGTCGTGTGCGCCGTTGCGGTCCAGCGCCTCGCGCAGCAGGCCCATGTGCACACCGCACACCACCTCCGAATGAGTGCGGGCCAGTTCCCGCAGCGGGCAGCCGGTCATTCGGATCAGCGCCTGCTCGTCGGGTTCGGGGCCGGTCTCGCGCTCGGGTGCGAAGCCGAGTTCGGACATCGCGGTGACGATCAGGTTTCGGGCGTCCTCGAGATTCTCGATCGGCTGCTCGAGCGTCTCCAGCTTCGAGCCCCATGCGCGTCCGGCGGCCATGGCGGCCTCCGTGCGCCGACGCGGATCACTGCCGAGCTGATCGGCGAGCACCTGAGCGAGATCCTGATAACCGACCGATCGCTGGACAGCGCTGTATCCGATCCGCGGGCGACCGCGACCCCGCGGCGGTTGCTGGAACTGCCGCACGAGCGACTCTCGCGTCAGCACGTCGAGGTGGAATCGCACCGTCGTGACGTGCTGCCCGGTGACCCTGGCCAGTTGCTGGGCATCGAGAGGCTCGCCGGCGCCGCGTAGGATCGCGAGCAGACGCCGTCGCGGCCAAGAATCGGACATAGCTCACCCCTCCTCCCGGGAGACTTTATCGGATGAGGCTGCGACTTATTCGCTCATTCATCCGATTCGCGACTGGCGGACCAGTTGTTGTAAGGCTTCGCGCTTACCATCGGAAACGGAACCGCTCGACCACCGTCTATCACGTCTGAAGGACCAACTACCGTGCCCGTCGCCTCGGACCCTCATCCTTCGTTCGGCTCTTACGCGTACCCGCACCGACTGGTAACCACGCAGTGGCTGTCGGCAAACATCGGCGCGCCGGGGCTCAAGATCGTCGAGTCCGACGACGACGTTCTGCTCTACGACATCGGGCATGTGCCAGGTGCCATCAAGGTCGACTGGCGCGCCGAGCTTACCGATCCGCTGACCCGCGATGTCGTGGATGGTGAGCGTTTCGCCGAACTGATGCGGGCGAAGGGTATTTTGCGTGAAGATACCGTGGTTGTCTACGGAGACAAGGGCAATGGCACCGCAGCTGCCACGATGTGGGCCTTCACCCTGTTCGGTCACACCGATGTGCGCCTGCTGGACGGCGGGCGCGACGCCTGGATCTCCGAGGCGCGGGACACCACCTTCGAGGTGCCTCCCGCGGGGCTGAACGAGTATCCGGTCGTCGAGCGGGACGACAGCCGGGCTCGGGCCTTCCTGGACGATGTGCGCCGGCATCCGGGCCGTCCGCTGATCGATGTGCGCACGGCCGAGGAGTACTCCGGCGAACTCGACCGGATTCGTGACCGGCCGGACGAACAGGCGCTGCGCGCCGGGCACATCCCGACGGCGGTGAGCATCCCGTGGAACTCGGCGGTCGGCGCGGACGGACGATTCCGGTCCCGAGCGGAACTGAGCCGGATATACGCGCAGATCCCCGCCGAGGAGGAGACGATCGTCTACTGCCGCATCGGCGAGCGGGCCGCGCACACCTGGTTCGTGCTCACATTTCTGCTCGGGACGGCGAATGTGCGAAACTACGACGGCTCGTGGACCGAATGGGGAATTCCGTCCGTACGCCCATCGTCAAGGGGGCTGCACCCGGGCAGGTCGTATCGATGCCGGACAAGGCCGTGGCGCCCGGGATCTGAGCACGCTCCTACTGTTCGGTAGTGCCTCCCGGGTTCGGGTTCTATTGGCAGAGTGCCTACACTCGCCCGAGACGAAAGTATTCAGAGCACAGGAGGCTCAGTGCCCAACCATGCCAACGCGCAGATCACCAAAGTCCTTGTAGCGAACCGGGGCGAGATTGCCGTGCGCGTGATCCGGGCCGCCAGGGATGCCGGAATCGCCAGTGTCGCGGTGTACGCGGAGCCGGATGCCGATGCGCCGTTCGTGAAGCTGGCTGACGAGGCGTTCGCCCTGGGTGGGCAGACTTCGGCCGAGTCGTACCTGGTGTTCGAGAAGATCCTCGACGCGGCCGCCAAGGCCGGCGCCGACGCGATCCACCCCGGATACGGATTCCTGTCCGAGAACGCCGATTTCGCGCAGGCGGTGCTGGATGCGGGCCTGATCTGGATCGGCCCGTCGCCGCAGTCGATCCGGGATCTGGGTGACAAGGTCACCGCCCGGCACATCGCCGAGCGGGCGAAGGCGCCGATGGCCGCGGGCACCAAGGACCCGGTGAAGGACGCCACCGAGGTCGTGGAGTTCGCGAAGCAGTACGGCGTTCCGGTCGCGATCAAGGCCGCTTTCGGCGGTGGCGGGCGCGGGATGAAGGTCGCGCACACCATCGAGGAGATTCCCGAGCTGTTCGAGTCCGCGACGCGTGAGGCGACCGCGGCGTTCGGGCGTGGCGAATGCTTCGTGGAGCAGTACCTGGACAAGGCGCGGCACGTCGAGGCGCAGGTGATCGCCGACAAGCACGGCAACGTCGTGGTGGCCGGCACGCGCGACTGCTCGCTGCAGCGGCGGTTCCAGAAGCTGGTCGAGGAGGCCCCCGCGCCGTTCCTGACCGACGAGGTGCGCGCGAAGATCCACGAGTCCGCCAAGCGGATCTGCAAGGAGGCCGGTTACTACGGCGCCGGCACTGTGGAATACCTGGTGCAGGGCGAGACGGTGTCCTTCCTCGAGGTGAACACTCGACTGCAGGTCGAGCACCCGGTGACCGAGGAGACCTCCGGACTGGACCTGGTGCGTCAGCAGTTCCGGATCGCCGAGGGCTACGAGCTTTCGGTCACCGAGGATCCGACCCCGCGCGGGCACTCGTTCGAGTTCCGGATCAACGGTGAGGACGCGGGCCGCAACTTCCTGCCCGCCCCGGGCCCGGTGACCGTCTACAAGGAGCCCACCGGCCCCGGCGTGCGCGTGGATTCCGGCGTGGTCGCGGGCAGCGTCATCGGCGGTCAGTTCGACTCGATGCTCGCCAAGCTGATCGTGACCGGCGAGAACCGCGAGCAGGCGTTGCAGCGTGCGGCGCGGGCGCTGGCCGAGTACCAGATCGAGGGCCTGGCCACGGTTCTGCCGTTCCACCGGCACATCGTGGAGAACCCGGCGTTCATCGGCGACGGCGAGAAGTTCGATGTCTACACCAAGTGGATCGAGAACGACTGGGACAACCCGATCGAGCCGTACACCGGGGGCCAGCCGATCGAAGACGAGGACGAGCCGCGGCAGAAGGTCGTCGTGGAGGTCGGCGGACGTCGCCTCGAGGTATCCCTGCCGGGCCAGTTCAGCGTGGGCGCGGGCGTCGCGGCCGGCGCCACCAACGGTGCGGGCGCGGTGCGCAAGAAGCCGAAGCCGCGCAAGCGTGGTGCGGGCACGGGCGCCGCGGCCTCGGGTGATTCGGTCACCGCGCCGATGCAGGGCACCGTGGTAAAGGTCGCGGTCACCGAGGGGCAGAGCGTGGAGGCGGGCGACCTGATCGTGGTCCTCGAGGCCATGAAGATGGAGAACCCGGTCAACGCCCACAAGTCCGGTATCGTCACCGGTCTGGCGATCGAGGCGGGCGCGGCCATCACCCAGGGCACCATCCTGGCCGAAATCAAGTAGGCCGCAGCAGGTTTCATCCGAGGGCCCGTCCGCTCGACTCGAGCGGACGGGCCCTCGGTCTGCGTCGGGACGGCTCGCGCTGTAAGCCGCCGACCTTCTCGTTTCCGAACACGTTGTGCCCCTTGTGTTTTCATTGATTCCCTCGATGGATTCGGGAGTTGCACCGTGGGTTGAGCGACCCCTGCCGCCCAGGACGACCAGCGCGATGATGCTGCGGATGACCTCGAGGGTGAACGCCGGATGGTGCGTCGCGCGGGAAGGCCGAGGTCTGGCCCACGGGTAGTCCGGCAGGGCGAGCGTGAAGCCCGCGTGGGGCAGTACTTTCGGGCGGTGCGGGTCGGATTCCTGTCGGTATGACAGTGATCCGGTCGGGCGGCCGCTCGGCTGCGAGACAGAACCGCGCGGCGGGCGATTGCTCGTTGAAACGCGGTGTGCGGAGCGGTTATCGGCCCGCGGGCGGTGGCCACTGCCAGGTCGGGATGACGATGCTCGGAGCCGGGGCGATGGTGAAGGTGGGGGCGGGGAGTCGGAAGGTGAAGGTGAAGCCGGGGATCTGCGGGACGGTCGTCGGGGCCGGTCCGCCCGGTTCGGAGGTCGGCGCGGGTGGCTCGGAGGTAATGGCGGGGGATTCGGAGGTGGTCGTTCCGGGGTTCACCACGTGCAGGCCGCCGCCGCTCATCAGGGCGGTACAGCCCACGATCACCGCGAACACGACGACGGCCAGGACGACCAGCGCGACGATGCCGCGGATGACCCTGGGGGTGAACACCGGATGGTGCGTCGCGGGCGCCCGGACCGGGTCCGGCTCGGCGCGGGCGCCCGGGTTCGGCACCGGGAGTACCCGGGTCGGGCGGGGGCCCGCCGCGGCGGGAACGGCACGGGCCGGATGTGCGGCGGCCGGGCGGGTCGGCCGCGGTCCGCGATTCGGCGGCGCGCCGGCCTCGGTCACGGTGTGCACGGGCGGCTGCGGAGCCTTCCCGTCGAGCGGGGGCAGCGCCCGGGTCCGGCCCGGAGGTTCGAGTTCCGGCGGCGTTCGCGGAATCGGTTGTGCCATACCGATTGCGGTGAGCGCGGCGGCCGCCAGCTCACCGGCGGTGCGGTATCGATCCGCGGGCTTCTTGGCCATACCGCGGGCGATCACCTCGTTGAGGGCGGCGGGTACGGATTCGATATCCGGCGGCGGCTCGTGCAGGTGGGCGTGCAGTTGCTGGACGGGATCGGTATCGCCGAACGGCCTTCGCGCGGTGAGGCATTCGTAGAGCACACAGGCCAGGGAGTAGATGTCCGAGCGTGGCTCGGCGTCGCCCGCGAACCGTTCCGGGGCCATATAGGCCAGCGTGCCGATGGTGAAACCCGTTGCGGTGATGGTGGTCTGGTTCGAGATGCGGGCGATGCCGAAATCGATCAGATACGCGAATCCGCTCGCGTGCACGATGATGTTGGCGGGCTTGACATCTCGATGGACCAGCCCGGCGGCGTGTGCGGCGTCGAGCGCCTGGGCGACCTGGGCGACGAGATCCACCGCTTCCGGCGCTCGCATCGGGCCGAGCTGCAGTTTGCGCGCGACGTCGACACCGGGGATGTGCGCCATGTCCAGATACAGCCGACCCTGGTGCGCGCCGAAGGTGTGGATCGGCACGACATGCGGATTATCCAGGCGCGCACCGATATTCGCCTCGCGCTCGAATCTGCGCCGGTAGTCCGGATCCTCCGCGGCGGCGGGGGACAGGATCTTCAGGGCCACCGTGCGGCCGGTGGCGGTGTCGTGCGCGAGCCAGACCTCACCGGCCGAACCGCGCCCGATCAGCCGATCGAGTCGATACGCGCCGAATTGCCGCCCCGCCATCAGCATCCCCGCGCGGGCCGGGCCCTGTGCGCCACGACGGCTGGTCCCCTACAGCTGCGGCGATCCCGGTACATGGTCCGACCCTAAACCGGCGTACGCGCCGGAGCCAATGTGATTCCGCGCCCGGCTCCGTGCTCGTGACACGGCCGCGCCGGCCGGGGGTTAATCTCGTGCTATGGCCGATTCACCCGACATCCGCATCGGTACCGCGGAACGTGAGACCGCCATGCGGCAGCTCTCCGACCATTTCGCCGCCGGGCGACTCTCGGTCGCCGAATTCGACGAGCGCAGTGCGGTGGTCGCGGCGGCGGTCACCCGGGGCGATCTGGTCCGGGTCTTCGCCGATCTGCCCGATCCGGCCGCACAGCCGCGACAGCCCGCCGCACGACCCCAGCAGCAGCCCGGCCGCCGGGCGGAGGTGCGCGGTGCGGTGATGGGGATCACCGTCATCGCGGCGCTGGTGCTGTTCTTCGCCTTCCACACCTGGCTGTGGTTCCTGCTGATCCCCGTGGCCGCCATTCTGGTGGGACCCTCGGGGCGGCGGGATCAGGGCCGGCTGCGGCGCGATGAGCGCCGGGAACGCCGCGACCGGCGACGGGGCCGGTAGATGGAACCCGTCGAGATCAATGCGGGCGCCTGGTACCTGCGCGCCCTGCGCGCGGACGATCGCATCGACGACCGCCCGGCTCTGGCCGACGGCGGCATCACCGATCCGGACCACGTCGCCCACCGCAACCGCGAATGGGCCGAGGAGACCGGATATTCGTGGGCCGTCTGTGAACCCACCACCGCCGAACTCGTCGCCGAGATCGTGGTGACTCCGAATTCCGATGGTACGGCCTCGCTTTCGGGCTGGGCTCGCGAAGGTTACTCCGCCGCACTGGAAACCGGCGAGACCGCGGTCCGCCGTTTCGTCTCCGGCGCGCTGGGCCTGCGACCCGCGTGAGCCCTCCCCGGCATCGCGTGCCCTGATCACGGCATGGGTTCGGCCGAAATGCCCAGCGCAACATGAAGTTCCCGTGCCCGTTCGAATCCTCGCCGGACGGCCTCGGTGCGACCACGGCTCGCTCGCATACGATCCGGCGCGGATGCCTGACGCGGTGCGACAGCACAGCTCCCGGGAGAGCGGCCGAAGTTTCTGTCGGCGTGCGGTTTCGAGTTCACCGCGCCCTGCGGCCCGCGACGTGGGCCGTCCGAGGAATCGGCGATCAGGTCATCGGTGTTGTCCCGCAGCGCATCCCGAAGACCCGAGATCCGAGTAGCTCGGGAACGATTCGGCACACGTTGCCGGACAGCGAATTACGGAAGCGGCGGATTGCGTCCGGTACCCACTGTGTCCGGAGTGCCCGGAAATTCACTGTCTTGTCCTGATCATCGGCGTTACGGTAGAGGTCCTGAATCCGAGCAAGGGGAGGCGCGCGGTATGTGGGAGTGGAGTAGGACAGTCACGGAGCGGGCCGTGGCTGCGGGATGGAGCGGCCGGTGCCGGCGGGAGCCGCGGCCGACGGTCGTGGACCCGGAGCCGTGGGTCCGCGCGCAAGAGCAGCGGGACGAGCGTTCCGGCGATCACCGAGAGGACGGCATGCCCACCGAGGCAGCCGCCATCGACGCGTACTGCCTCGCAGGCTGAATCGATGACAGGCGATGGCGCCGCACCCGGACGGGTGCGGCGCCATCGTCACGTCCGGACACGTTGTCCGGCGGGGCCGGTGTAGCCTTCCAGGCGTGCACAGGCCCCCCTTGGACATCGCTGAGCTGCAGCGAAGCATCGCCGAATCACCGGATCTGTCGTTCTTCTCGCGGATCGATGTGGTGGAGTCGACCGGATCCACCAATGCCGATCTGATCGCGCGGGCGAGCGATCCGGCTGCGGACGGGGCCGTACTGCTCGCCGAAACGCAGGAGCGCGGCCGTGGACGGCACGACCGGTCGTGGTCGAGCCCGCCGCGTGCGCAGCTGGCGCTGTCGATGCTGGTGCGTCCGGCCGGTATCGCCCCGGCCGCACTGGGCTGGCTGCCGCTGCTGACCGGCGTGGCGGTCGTGGACGCGGTGCGCCAGACGACCGGGCTGAACGCGAATCTCAAGTGGCCCAACGATGTTCTGATCGACGGCCGCAAGGTGTCGGGCATCCTGGCCGAGGTCGCCTCGCCCGGTGACGCGCCCGCGGTGGTGATCGGCGTCGGGCTGAATGTCGCTCTGACACAGGACGAATTACCCGTACCCCATGCCACTTCGCTGTTTCTGGCCGGGGCGTCCGAGGTGGATCGCACCGCCCTGGCGCTGTCGATCCTGCGCAACTTCGCCGCGCAGTTCACCCGTTGGCGCGATGCGCACTGGGACGTCGAGGAATTGGCACAGCGGTATCGCGAGCGGTGCATCACCCTCGGCGCCCAGGTCCGGGCCGAACTGCCCGGCGGCGAAGTACTTCTCGGCATCGCGACCGGCGTCGACGCGATCGGTCGGCTGCTCATCGGTGACCGGGCCGTCTCGGCGGGTGATGTCACGCACCTGCGCCCCGTCGAATCCTGAGCCGCGAGCTGCTCGCCACCTGCGCGCGGCTACCGCCTGCTGTGGGTTAGCTGACCGTCGCCCTCACCCGATCGCGCGGTAGGGTTCGGACATGGGTTATCCGGAGGGGCTGCTGGCGCCGGACGAGCGCTTGCTGCTGCATCATCATCCGCACTGGAAGATGTTGTTCTGGCCCGCGGTCACATTCATCCTGGCCACCGCGCTGGCCGGATTCGCGGGCGGGTTGACCTGGCGGCACGTCGGTGACGCCGCGCGCACGGCGGTGCTGATCGGCATCGCCGCGGTCTGGGCGATACTCGTGCTGTGGCGTGCTGTGGGTCCGGTAATCCGTTGGGCCTCAACACATTTCATCATCACCGACCGGCGAGTGCTGGTGCGTGACGGGGTTCTGACACACACCGGGATCGACATCCCGATGAACCGCATCGCCAGTGTCCAGTTCCGGCACAGGCTTTTCGAGCGACTGCTCGGGACCGGGACGTTGATCATCGACGCCGCGTCTGGCGATCCCTTGGAGTACCACGACATTCCCGAGGTGGAACAGGTACACGCGCTGTTGTACCACGAGGTCTTCGACAGCTCCCGTGATCCGCGGCTCGACCGGCAGTCCGAAGCGGACCACGAGCGTGGGCAACGGGATTACCGCTGATCGATGAGTCGGCCGTGGGGTCGGGAACGTAGTCTGGTCACGTGACCGCCGTATTGCTGGCCGAAGATGACGAGGCCATCGCCGCCCCGCTGTCACGGGCGCTGGGACGCGAGGGTTATTCGGTAACCGTGGAAAGTTTCGGACCGGCCGTACTCGAGCGTGCCCTGCACGGTGAGCACGATCTGCTGATTCTCGATCTGGGCTTGCCCGGTATGGATGGGCTCGAGGTTTGCCGCCAGGTCCGCGCCAGCGGCGCCGATCTCGCGGTGCTCATGCTCACCGCCCGCACCGACGAGGTCGACTTCGTGGTCGGCCTCGACGCCGGCGCCGACGATTACGTCGGCAAACCGTTCCGCCTCGCCGAACTGCTGGCCCGGGTGCGAGCGTTGTTGCGGCGCAGCGGAATCGGTGACGAGGCCGTGGAGATCGGCGGCATCCGGCTCGAACCGCAGGCCCGGCGGGTCATGGTCAACGGCCATGAGGTGAATCTGGCCAACAAGGAGTACGAGCTGCTCAAGGTGCTCATCGACCGGGCCGGTCAGGTGGTGCCGCGCGAGGCGATCCTGCGCGAGGTGTGGGGCGATGCGGATCTGCGCGGCTCGAAGACGCTCGATATGCACATGTCCTGGCTGCGTCGCAAGATCGGCGACGAGGGCCCGGTGGCCGAGCGGCGCATCGTCACCGTCCGGGGCGTCGGCTTCCGGTTCAACACCGACTGATCGCGGATGCGGCGCAGAATCCTGCGGTCCATGCTGGCCGCGCTGCTGCTCACCACCGTGGTGCTGGGTATCCCGCTGGCCTTCACCGCCTGGCAGTGGGTGGCCGATATCAACCGCAACGATCTGATGGCCCGGCTGGATCGGATGGCGCAGGAGGTGCGCGGTCAGGAGCAGGCGGACGGGCTCGTGCACGGCACCCTCGATCTGCATCTGGTGCAGGCGCTCATTCCGCAGGGCGGCAAGCTGACCATCATCTACCCGACCCCGGAGGACGCCGCGCTGAGCGTCACCGCGGGCGTGCCGAATGTGCAGGACCCGGTGGCACAGTCGCTGTCGATGGGCACATCGGGCTCGCTGCGTCTCGAGGTGCCCGCGGACCGGATGCACGCGATGCAGTGGCAGGCCGTCGGTGCCGTGGGCCTGGTCGCGCTGGCTTCGCTGGCGGCGGGCGTCGCGGTGGCGGTGGTGACCGCGCGCCGGGTGGCCGACCCGCTGCGCGATGTCGCGGGCCGGGCCGCGCGCCTGGCGATGGGCGATTTCCGGTTGGAAGTCCGGCGGCACGGGATCACCGAGCTCGATCGGGTCTCCGATGTGCTCGATTCGGCCGCGGTCGAGATCGCCGGCCGGCTGCAGCGCGAACACACCCTGGTGGCGGACGTATCCCATCAGCTGCGCAGCCGCCTGACCGCGGTGCGACTGCGCCTGGACGAGTTGTCCGCGCACGCCGATCCAGCGGTGGTGCACGAGGCGGAGGAGGCGATGGCCCAGGTCGACCGGCTCACCGCCGCCATCGATGAGCTGGTGCGCGCCTCCCGCGACGAGAACGCGGCCGATCGCGATCCGGTGCCGGTGGTGGAGGAGCTGCGCGGGGTGGTGGCCGAATGGCGGCATCCGTTCGCCGACGCCGGTCGCCGGTTGATCCTGTCGGGCGATCCCACGCTGCGCGCGCCGGTGACCGGTTCACGACTGCGCGAGGCGCTCGCGGTGCTGATCGACAACGCCCTGATGCACGGCGCCGGCGATTGCACGGTCTCGGTGCGCACGGTCTACGGCGGTCCGGATCGGGAGCCGCTGATCGCGGTGGAGGTGGCCGACGAGGGTGACGGCGTCAGCGACGAATTGGCCCCGCACATTTTCGATCGTGGTTTCTCCGGCGCCGGGTCGACCGGTGTCGGGCTCGCGCTGGCGCGGGCGCTGATCGAGGCCGACGGAGGCCGTCTGGAACTGCAGCGGCGACGTCCGGCGTTGTTCGCGGTCTTCCTGGGCAAACCGACTCGCACGCGCACAGCCGTCGGCGTTTCAGGGGAACCGCGCTGAGTTACCCGGTTACCGGTGTGCTCGGCGGCGGATTTTCCGTGTGGCGTTCTTCCTCGTAGAGTTCCTCGAATTCGTCGACGAGGGCGTCGATCTCGTCGGGGAACACCCAGCGCTTCATGGTCCAGTACCGGAAAGCCATCTGCAGCAGGTTGCCGATGATGAAGGCGCTGCAGAAATCGGCGATGTTCTCGGTGGTGAGGCTCACGTGCGGTACGCGCAGTTCGAACACATAGCTCGAGATCCACAGCGGAATATTGCTCAGCAGCACACCGATGCCGCTGACCACGAAGAACAGCAGCGCCTCGTGATGACGCTCGCGTCCGCCGCGGCCTTTGAACGACCATTCCCGATTCAGGATGTAGGACGCGATGACCGCGATCACACCGGAGATGATCTTGGCGGTGACCGGTTTGGGCGAAAGCACCGTCAGCTTCAAGGCATAGAAAATGCCGCTGTCGATGACGAAAGTGGTCGCTCCGACAATGGCGAACTTGATCAGTTCGTGATGACGGATTGCGAGGTCCCGCACCGTTTTGGGCAGGACACTGACCACATTGTCGACGATTGACACGGGATGAGTCTACGTCCGTTCCAGTTCGGGCAACCAACCCGCACGCATTCGCCGGTAGCGGCGCATGACAACATTGTGGCTCGTGACGTCCCGTTCTTTCGACAATTCGGGCATGCCGACCGTGACGATGATCGGTGGCGGCCAGCTTGCCCGCATGACGCATCAGGCCGCCGTGGCGCTGGGGCAGCGCCTGCGCGTGCTGGCCGAGCGCCCCGATGATCCCGCCGCTCAGGTGACACCCGAGGTCGTGCTGGGCTCGCATACGGATCTGGCGGCGCTGCGCAAGGCCGCGGTCGGCTCGCACGCGTTGACCTTCGACCACGAACACGTGCCGACCGCGCATCTCGAGGCGCTGGTCGCCGAGGGTGTGAACGTCCAGCCGCCGCCGCGGGCGCTGATCTTCGCCCAGGACAAGCTGGCGATGCGGCGCCGGCTCGCCGAATTCGGTGCGCCCGTTCCGGCGTTCACCGCCGTGGAATCGGTCGCGGACGCGGTCGGCTTCGGTGCGGAGCATGGCTGGCCGGTGGTGCTCAAGGCGGTGCGCGGCGGGTACGACGGCCGCGGGGTGTGGATGGTCGACGACGCCGAGCAGGCCGCCGCCGTCGCGGGGGAGCAGCTGGACCAGGGCGTGCCGCTGCTGGCCGAGCAGAAGGTCACCTTGCGCCGCGAGCTGTCGGCGATGGTCGCGCGTTCGCCGTTCGGTCAGGCCGCGGTGTGGCCGGTGGTGGAGACGGTGCAGCGGGACGGGCAGTGCGCGGTGGTGATCGCGCCCGCGCAGGAGCTGTCCGAAGGGTCGGCTTCGCAGGCACAGTCGCTGGCCCTGCGGCTGGCCACCGAATTGGGCGTCACCGGTGTGATGGCGGTGGAGCTGTTCGAGACCCAGGACGGCGCGCTGCTGGTGAACGAGCTGGCGATGCGTCCGCACAATTCCGGGCACTGGGGGATGGACGGCGCGGTCACCGGTCAGTTCGAACAGCATCTGCGGGCGGTACTGGACTATCCGCTCGGTGACACCACCCCGCTCGCGCCCGTGACGGTCATGGCGAACATCCTGGGTGCGCCGCAAGCGCCGGAGATGTCGATGGACGAGCGGCTGCACCACCTGTTCGCCCGTCTGCCCGAGGCGCGAGTTCACCTGTACGGCAAGGGCGAACGCCCGAAGCGCAAAATCGGGCACATCAATATTCTCGGCGACGACGTCGCGGTGGTTCGGGAGAAGGCGGAGCGTGCGGCGCACTGGATGTCGCATGCGGTATGGACCGACGGATGGGATCCGCACGATGAGCACTGAGCAGGCACATTCCGCCGGCGGCAACGAATCCGGCGGTTCGGGCCCGGCGGTCGGCCTGATCATGGGCAGCGACTCGGACTGGCCGACCATGCAGGCCGCGGCGGAGGCGTTGGCGGAGTTCGGCATTCGCTTCGAGGTCGGCGTCGTCTCGGCGCACCGCACCCCCCGGCGCATGCTGGACTACGCCCGCGACGCGGCCGCCCGCGGTATCCGCGTCATCATCGCGGGCGCGGGCGGCGCGGCCCACCTGCCCGGCATGGTCGCCTCGGCCACCGCCCTGCCCGTCATCGGCGTCCCGGTCCCGCTCAAATACCTCGACGGCATGGATTCACTCCTGTCGATCGTGCAGATGCCCGCGGGCGTTCCGGTCGCGACCGTCTCCATCGGCGGCGCCCGCAACGCGGGTCTGCTGGCGGTGCGCATCCTCGCCGCCGCGGACCCCGAATTGCGCACTCGCATGGAGCAATTCCAGGCCGGCCTGGAAACGATGGTGCTGGAGAAGGACGCCGCACTGCGCGCGCGCCTGCTGGGCTGAGGCGATCCGGCGCCTACTCGAGCAATGTGGTGGGCCGGCAGGTCCGGTCTCCCGCCGGGAAGGCGCCGTCGCGGAAGTAGTCGTTGGTGGTGTCCAGGACGCAGGTGCTCAGACCGGGCCGCAGCACCATGTGAATCCTGGTGTCGGTCAACGTGATCAACCGCGACCCCGACATCTGCTGATGCAGGGCGACGGCTCCCGGGTAGGGGGTCCGGTTGTCGCCGGTGGCCTGCAGGATCAGTGCGGGCACGGCGTTGTCGACCACGGTGGGCGGTTCGGCGGGCGGCGGCCAGAAGGCACAGGGCTGAATGTTGTTGGCCAGTGCGGCGAAGATCGGCTGGGTCGGCCGGGCCGCCTGGATCGCGTTCCAGTACCAGGCGGGATCGGCGGGCATCGGCGCGTCCGCGCACCAGATCTGCACCATGACCGAATTCTCGTCGTGCTCGTCGTCCTCGATCAGCTTGCGCAGCTCCGGCGGCACCTGCGGCGGGCGTCCCGCGGCCGCATCGGCGAGCGCCCGCACCGACGCCGCCAGGGCCGCGTTCAATCGCGCGTCGCGCAACATCGTCCACAGCACGGTCGGCAGCAGATGATCGTCGAATCCGAAGCCCTCGATCACGATCGGCGACCGCGCTGCCCGGTCGATCAGGGCTTCGACGTCGCGACGCACCTCGCCCGTGTCGGCTCCGAGGCGATATTGCCGGTCCCGGGCGGCGACCCAGCCCGCCCAGTCGTCGAAGGCCGCTTCCACCGCCGGACCCCAATCCTGTTGCAACCCCAGCCAGTAGCGTCGCGGATCGATGGCGCTGTCGAGCACCATGCGATCGGATCGGCCGGGGAACAGCTGGGCGTAGACCGCGCCCAGGTAGGTGCCGTACGACACGCCGTAATAGCTGAGCCGGTCCTCGTGCAGCGCGGCGCGGATCACGTCCATGTCGCGGGCGGTGTTGCGAGTGCTGAGTTGCCGCATCCAGTCTCGATCGCCCACCAGACACTGTGCGGCCAGCTGCGCCTGCAGCCCCGTTTCGGCGACGAATCCGGGCAATCCGACGCCCGCCGAGCGGATCGGGGTGGCGACCGGCCAGCCGCAGCGCTGGCGCCGCCCGGATCGGGCGACTCCACGCGGGTCGAAGCCGATCAGGTCGTAGCGGCTCAGCACATCGGGTCGCAGCACGTCACCGACCAGATCGAACGCATCGATCCCCGGCGTTCCCGGTCCGCCCGAGTTGGTCAGCAGCACACCGCGACGATGTGCGGTATCGCGCGCCCGGATCCGCGAGATCGCGATCGTGATGCTCGGGCCGTCCGGCCTGCCGTAATCGAGCGGCACCGCGGCATCCGCGCAGTCCGCGTGCTCCGCCGGTAGAGCCGGATCGTCGCACGGATGCCAATCGAGTTGTTGCCGGTGAAAGTGCGCCAGGGGGTCTGCCGGTCCGGCGACCGCGACACCAGCTGCCATCGCGGCCGCCAGAACGGCGACGGTCATCGTCGCGACGACACTTCCGGCATTACGCAACCCACGATCTCCAATACCCACCGGAAATCGCCCCTTTCAGCAAGTCGAGACCGAATCACGCAGGGAGCCACCGCAGACCGAGCGGAAATCAATGAGAGTCAACCGCAAATGCGAGCGATTTCACGGAATCCGCTCGGCGTTTTGCGACTCGGCCGCAGATCCCGAGTCGATACCCGATCCGTTCTCGAACGAGCCGGAGAGAATGGTCGTGGAGCGGGGACAGCTGTGCGCACCCCTTCTGGGATAATCGCCGATATGCCGACCGGCCGACTGATTTCGCGAGCACATGGGTAATTCACGGGGCACGCCCGAGGCCCGGCCGGACAGCGAACCGCCGGCCCGGGGCACACATCTCTCCGCATCCGAGGAGCCGCAGAATTCCCGGGGTGGTGGCGCGGCATTCCGGTTGTCGGTGGTCGATCACGCCTTGCGGTTGTTCGCGGACAAGGGGTACGAGGCCACGGCTGTCGACGAGATCGCCGAGGCCGCGGGCATCTCGCGACGCACCTTCTTCCGCCAGTTCCGGTCCAAGGAGGATGTCGTATTCGCCGACCACGAGGCGCAATTGGCGCAGGCTCGGGCCTATTTGGATGCGGCGCGGGGTGATCCGTGGGACGAGGTGTGCGAGGCCGTGGTGGGGGTGTTCGAAAGATTCACTCGCACAAGGGAATTGGCCGCGCGGCGGTATCGGGTGGTGCGGCAGGTTCCGGCTCTGCGTGATCGGGAGATCGTGACGGTGTTCCGGTACGAGCGGTTGTTCACCGACTATCTGCGCACCGCTCTGCCGCAGACGCCGGATCTGGCGCTCATCCAGTTCACCGCGGCGGTGACGGCCACGCACAACTACCTGCTGCGACGGATGGTGCGCGGTGAGTCCGACGGCGGGGTGGCGGATCTGCGCGCCGCGCTGGCCGGTATCGGACGCGAGCGCGACGGCGGCGAGGAGATGGTGGTCGCGGTCTTCCCGCGCGCCATGCCGCCCGCACAGGTGACAGAATTCCTCGGTCGACGTCTCGGTAATCTGTGATAACCGTCACTTCCGGGTTATGACACTCAGTGCCAGGGTGACCGCGGGGCATCGCGGAATACGAGGGTGAAATGGCGACGTATACTCGTCATCGACTGGCACTGAGTGCCGACATGCTGAAAATTCGCGGACCCAGGTGATCCGACCCGACGACCAGGAGAGACCCATGGCGGGCAATCCCGATTTCGACCTGTTCAAGCTCGACGACGTACACAACGAGCTGCGCGAGGCCATTCGTGGCCTGGCGGAGAAGGAAATCGCCCCCTACGCCAAGGATGTCGACGAGCATTCCCGCTTCCCGCAGGAGGCGCTGGACGCGCTCAACGCCGCCGGGTTCAACGCGGTGCACGTGCCGGACGCCTTCGGCGGGCAGGGTGCGGATTCGGTCGCGACCTGCATCGTGATCGAGGAGGTCGCCCGGGTGTGCGGCTCGTCCTCGCTGATCCCCGCGGTGAACAAGCTGGGCACCATGGGCCTGATCCTGAAGGGCTCCGACGAGCTCAAGGGCAAGGTGCTCCCCGATATCGTGAACGGCCAGATGGCCTCCTACGCGCTGTCCGAGCGCGAGGCCGGATCCGATGCGGCCGGTATGCGCACCCGCGCCCGCCGCGACGGCGACGACTGGGTGATCAACGGTTCCAAGTGCTGGATCACCAACGGCGGCAAATCCAGCTGGTACACCGTGATGGCGGTGACCGACCCGGACAAGGGCGCCAACGGTATCTCCGCGTTCATGGTGCACATCGATGACGAGGGCTTCGTCGTCGGCCCGCTCGAACACAAGCTGGGCATCAAGGGCTCGCCGACCGCAGAGCTGTACTTCGAGAACTGCCGCGTCTCCGGCGACCGGATGATCGGCGCGGAGGGCACCGGCTTCAAGACCGCGCTCGAGACCCTGGACCACACCCGCCCGACCATCGGCGCGCAGGCGGTCGGTCTGGCACAGGGTGCTCTCGACGCCGCGATCGCGTACACCAAGGAGCGCAAGCAGTTCGGCAAGGCCATCGCGGACTTCCAGAACACCCAGTTCATGCTCGCGGATATGGCGATGAAGGTCGAGGCGGCCCGCCTGATGGTCTACACCTCCGCCGCCCGCGCCGAGCGCGGCGAGAAGAACCTCGGCTTCATCTCCGCCGCCTCGAAGTGTTTCGCCTCCGACGTGGCGATGGAGGTCACCACCAACGCCGTGCAGCTGTTCGGCGGCGCGGGCTACACCACCGACTTCCCGGTGGAGCGGATGATGCGCGACGCCAAGATCACCCAGATCTACGAGGGCACCAACCAGATCCAGCGTCTGGTGATGTCGCGCGCCCTGCTGCGGTAATGCTGTAATTTCGGCCTCCGCTGCGCTCCGGCGTGTTCGCGGCCCCCGAAGTCTCACCGCTCGGCCCCGTGTCGGGTACTCGTTCCTCGCACCCGCCACGCGTCCGACCGGCGAGACGGGCCGCGAACTGTGGTGGATTGCCTCCGCTGCGCTCGGCTGTTCGCGGCCCTTCGGGTCTCACCGCTAACTCGGCGTCGGCGTCGTCCACGGCGTTGGAACCAGGTGTGTGGGAGCGCGTGTCGGCTTCGGGGCGTCGCGAGTCCGGTTGCCACTGCTTCGCTCCGCTGCGCAGCACGCTGTTTCCGGCTTGTCCAGGGCGGTGAGATCTGTTCTTGCAGACGTAAATACAGTCGCAATCGGGCGAATTCGGGTCTATCGAATGTGGCTCGCACGGAGCACTATTGAGGCATGGCCGGAGTCGAGATCAACGACAAGTTCGTCCGGCGCACGTTGGACAACGGGCGGATCGAAGAGGTGCTGTGGCGGGACCTCTCGGAGGTCCGGGTGATCACTACGGCGGACGGACCTTTCGCCGAGGCGATGTTCTTCGTGCTCATCGGGACGAAGGGAAATGGATGTGTGGTACCCCATTCGGCAGCCGACACCGAATTCCTCGTGCGGCTGCGGTCGTTACCGGGTTTCGACAACCGGCGGGTGAACCAGGCCATCGGCACCGTGCTCGACCGGCAATTCTCGGTGTGGCGGCGTAATTAGCCGCCCACCATGTCCGCGTATTCGCGGTGTTCGGCGATGAACTTCTCCACGTACCAGCACGTGGGAATCACCGAGAACCCCGCCGCCTTGGCGTCTTTCAGCGCGAATTCGACCACCTGTGCGGCCACGCCGCGGCCGCGGAACTCCGGGAACGTCAGGGTGTGCTGGAAATCGCGCGTCCTGCGATCGCCGTCGGTGCGCTCGCTGTAGTCGGCGTATCCGGCGAGGGTGTCGTCGAGGTAGATCTCGTAGCGGGTGTCGGCGACATTGTGCTCGAACCTGGTGGTCATATGTGGTGAAACTCCTCGGGGCGGTGAGTTTGTTCCGGAGTACCCGGTTCCGGGCGGTTTACAGCACGGCGCCGGGATTGAGAATGCCGTGCGGGTCCAGCGCGTCCTTGATGCGCCGGGTCAGGGCCATCACCTCGGGGCCGACCTGATCGGGCAGCCACGCCTTCTTCAGCCGCCCGACGCCGTGCTCGCCGGTGATGGTGCCCCCCAGCGCGATCGCCAGGTCCATGATCTCCCCGAACGCCTGATGCGCCCGGGCGGTCTCCTCGGCGTCGCCGGGATCGTGCACGATCAGCGGATGCGTGTTGCCGTCCCCGGCGTGCGCGATGACCGATACCAGAACCTCACGGCGCGTGGCGATCTCGGCGATTCCGGTGACCAGCTCGCCCAGCCGGGGCAGCGGCACCCCGACATCCTCGAGCAGCAGTGTGCCCTTGCGCTCCACGGCCGGGATGGCGAAACGTCGCGCGGCGGTGAACGCCTCGCCCTCCTGCGGGTCCTCGGTGCTGAACACCTCGGTGGCCCCGGCCTTTTCGCAGGCTTCGACCATGATCGCGGCCTCGGCGGCGGCGTGCTCACCGGGTGCGTCGGATCGGGCCACCAGCATGCCCGCCGCGGTGCGGTCCAGGCCCATGCGCAATTCGTCCTCGACGGCGTTGATCGCCACCGCGTCCATGAACTCCAGCATCGAGGGCCGCAGCCGCGCGGTGACCGCCAGGATCGCCGCGGTGGCCGTCTCGACCGTGGAAAACGTTGCCACCACGGTGCTTTGGGGTGTCTGCGCGGGCAGCAGACGCAACGTCACCTCGGTGATGACGCCGAGGGTGCCCTCGCTGCCGACGAACAGTTTGGTCAGCGACAGCCCGGCGGTGTCCTTCAGCCGCGGCCCGCCCAGCCGGACCGCGGTGCCGTCGGCCAGCACCACCTCCATACCGAGCACGTAATCGGTTGTGACGCCGTACTTCACGCAGCACAGGCCGCCCGCGTTGGTGGCCGCGTTACCGCCGATCGAGCAGATCTCGAACGAGGACGGGTCCGGTGGGTACCAGAGCCCGTGCTCGGCGACCGCCCGTTTGACCTCCGCGTTCAAGAGTCCAGGCTGAGCGACCGCGGTCCGGGTGACCGGATCGACGGTGATCTCTCGCATCCGCTCGGTACTCAGCAGCAGTGCGCCGTCCTGGGCGGTGGCCCCGCCGGACAGTCCGGTCCCCGCGCCCCGGGGCACCACCGGCACCCGGTGCCGCTGCGCCCACCGCAGCACGGTCGAGACCTGCTCGGTGGTGGTGGGACGAACCAGCGCCAGCGGGGTCCCCGCATCGGGATCCAAGGCCCGATCCTGCCGATATCCGGCGAGAATGTCCGGATCGGTCACGACCGTGCCCGCGGGCAGAGCCCCGGCGAGGCTTGCCGCTCCCCCGCCTGCTCCTCCGCCTCCCCGCGACTTCAGCGTGTCGTCGGGTGCGTGGAGACCCGCGCTTCGGGCCGGCGGTTCAGAGCCTGCTCGAGTTTCGGGCGTGCCCTCGGAGTTACCCATGTACCAACCAGATCAGTTGTCGCCTGCTGGTGCAACAATCCGGTGCAACAAACTGTGCGGTGAGCGGCGGTGTGACCATGCAGCCGAACGTCGGTTGTCCTGGTCTCATACAATTTCGCGGTGTCCGATCCGAAGCTCGAAATTCAGATGTTGCACGACAGGGTCATCGTGCGGGAAACCCCGGAGGCCGGGGAGCGGCGCAGTAGCGGCGGCATCCTCATTCCCGCGACCGCGCAGGTGGCCAAGCGTTTGACCTGGGGCGAGGTGTGCGGTGTGGGGTCACATGTGCGCAGCGTCCAGGTCGGGGACCGGGTGCTGTACAGCGCCGAGGATCAGTTCGAGGTCGAGATCCAGGGACAGGCGTACGCCGTCATGCGCGAACGCGACCTGCACGCGGTCGCCAACGACCGCACCGAGCACGGCACCGGTCTCTACCTGTGAGCCCGTCCGTCCGGTAGGTACCGGCCGGACGGGCCCATCGGCCGGACGAGGGCCTTCGCGGTGAGCCGGATTCAGGGCCGGGTATGCCTGGGCAGGGCGAACGCGGCCGCCAACGCGATCACCAGAACCGCGAGCCCGACCAGCGCGGCGGCCCGCATGGCGTTCACGTAATCGCCCGTCCCGCCCGCTGATCCCAGGACCGCGAAGAAGGTGGTTCCGAGAATCGTCGCACCGATGGCATTTCCGAACTGCTGCGAGGTGGTCAGTGCCCCGGCTGCCATCCCGGCCTGCTGCGGCGGGATGCCCGAGGACAGCACCGCGCCGATCACCGAGGGCAGGGTCAGGCCGTTGCCGATACCGACGATCATCATGCCGGGAACGAGTGCGAACACGCTGACCTCACGACCTGACCAGCTCAGCACGGCCAGCACGATCACGGTGCCGAGCAGTCCCGCGCCGACCCCGGCCACCATGACCCGATTGCCGATCCGATCGGCGACGCGGCGAGCCAGGAAGAACGAACTGCCCGCGAAACACAGGCCCAGCGGCGCGAATGCCAGCCCCGCGCGCAAGGGGGAGAGGCCGAGCCCGTCCTGCAGCAGCAAGGTCAGGCAGAGCATGAATCCGGCGAAGAAGGTCAGATAGCCGCCGCCGATCAGCATGCCCGCGCCGAACACCCGGCGGCGCACCATACCCATGTCCAGGACCGGCGCGCCGCCCCGGCGGCCGAGCCTGGCCTCATAGCCCGCAGTGAGCAGCGCGACCGGAACGGACGCGGCCATCGAGATCCACGTCCACAGCGGCCAGCCCTCCGGACGTCCCGCCGTCACCGGTACCAGCAGCAGGGCCAGTGCACACGAGATACCCAGTGCACCAATGGGATCCAGCGTGGTGCGCTGACGTGATTCGGCGCGCGGCAGCCAGCGCGCGGCCAGCGCGGCCGCGGCCAAGCCGATCGGCACGTTGATGTAGAACACGGTGCGCCAGCCCCAGCCGAACAGATCCGCCTCGAGCAGCAGCCCGCCCAGCACCTGCCCGGCGACCGCGCCCAGGCCGATGGTCGCCCCGTAGGCGGCCATCGCGCGGGGGCGCTCGGCGACCGGGAACAGGGTGTTGATCAGGGCGAGCAGCTGCGGCACCATGAGCGCCGCGGTGCCGCCCTGCAGAATGCGGAAGGCGACCAGCGTCCAGGAATTCGGTGCGAGCCCGCACAGCAGCGATGCCGCGCCGAAGGCGAGCATGCCCAGGACGAACATGCGCCGGTGGCCGTACAGATCGCCGAGGCGTCCGCCGGTGATCAGGGCCGATGCGAAGGCGAACCCGTATCCGCCGACGATCAGTTCCAGTGCGGACTGACCGGTGTGCAGATCGTGTTGCAGCGAGGACGCCGCGACGTTGACCACGAACCAGTCGAACATCGCCATGAACATGGCGCTGAGCACCACCGGCAGTACTCGCCAGCGTGCGGCGAAGGGCGCGGCGGTTTTCGGCTCCGGCGGTGCGGCGGGTACCTCGATCTTACCGTCTGCCAGAAGCATTGGAGCAGAAGAGGTTTCGAGAGTGGACATGACGATCTCCCGGAATCGGTATGCGGATGCCGGGCGCCGCGCTGCGCCCGTACTGGGTCGAGGACGGATCCTCGAATCCAGTAACTAACCGGTTGGTTGAGAATATTCCAGTCTGCCGCGCGGCTTGTCAACTATTCGGTTGGTTAGACTCGGTCCATGGCTCCGAGAGATCCCGAGGCGACGAGAGCGCGCATCTTCTCCGCGGCCATCGACGAGTTCGCCGCGTATGGGATCGTCGGAGCCAGGGTCGATCGCATCGCCCGTAACGCCAACGCCAACAAGCAGCTGATCTACGCCTATTTCGGCGATAAACAGCAACTGTTCCGCCAGGTGCTGGAGAAGGTCATGCTGGATGTGGCCGAGGCGGTGCCCATCGACCTGACCGATCTGGACGCCTGGGTCGACGCGCATCTGGACTACCACCGCGCCCATCCGGAATTCCTGCGTCTGCAGATGTGGGAGGCGCTGGAGATGGGACCGGACGAGATCACCGCGGGTGCGGCCCGCGCCAACCGCTACCAACACAAGGTCGCCCGGGTGGACGACGCGCAACAGCGCGGGCTGGTCCGCGACGATATGCCGCCGGGATATCTGCTGACGCTCCTGACCGGCCTGATCAACTACCGGGAGGCCCTGCCCCAGTCCGCCCGATTCGTGCTGGGCGACGACGCCGACCCCGACCTCTGGCGACAGTGGGTGAAAAGAGCGGTCCGCGATATCGCCCTACGGGACAGGGGAATCCCCGAGAAGTAACGAGGATTCGGCCCCGGCCGGCCGCACGGTCGCACTCGGCGTCGTCCGTGGCCGCTCGGCTCGGGCGGCACCGGGCTCCGTACGGTGTTCGGCGAGGTCGACCTCGAGCGACCGGGCCCATCATGCCGGCCCCGGCGTCGTTCACCGGACCGTCGGTGCGCCCGTGCCGGTCCAGCGTGGCCGGGACCGGATCGCGCACCCGCACGGGATCGGTGACGTCGGTGAGTACGGCCGACGCGTATCAGGGTCGGCCGAGCAATACCTCGGCCCGGTCTCCCTCGACGATCACCGCATCGTCGTCGGTCAGAGCCCAGTGCGGGATCCCCTCGGTGCGGAACTTCGCGGCCAGTGCGGTGCAGACCCCGTCCGGGTCGGTCGCCGGGGAGTCGACGTGCGGGACGATGCGTCGGTCCACCAAACCCAGGCCGTCCCAGCGGGTTTCGACTTCGCATGCGGGCAGGACCTCGGCCGGGTCGTCGGCCGACTCGAGTCCGTGCAGGTCGGGGGTGAGCAGGCAGGCTCCGGCGCTGTACCCCGCATAGACCAGGGCGTCCTCGCCCAGCAGGTCCCGAAGGACGAGATCGGCTCCGCTGCGGGCGAATTGGGCGCGCAGGACGAAGGTGTTGCCGCCGCGGACCCACAGCGCGGGATACCGCCGCAGCGTCTTCTCCAATTCGCCTGTGCGGCCGATGTAGTCGCGCAGGTCGACCACGTCGGGGCGAAAGCCCGCGTGGCGCAACGGGGCTCGATCGCTGGTGACCGCGCTCGTCCAGGCGGCGGGCCAGGCGTCGCAGGCGTTCGGGATGATCGCGATCGGCCCCGGTTCGCCCACGAGCGCGGCGAATCGGTCGTAGTGCGCCCCGAATCGATAGCTGGACAGGAACAGTCGCATCGGTGCTCAGATGGTGAAGCGCAGGGTGTCGATCACGCGACGGCCCAGATCCGCATCTCCGGTGATGATGATCTGGTCCGAATGCTCTGCGGCCGTGGTTCTTCCGGCGCGCAGCCGGGCGAACAGCCCGGAGGGCATTTCGATGCGCACCGTAGCGGGGCCGTCGAATTCGTCGACCTGATTCGCTCGGCCGTCCACCACCAGATGCAACTGCCGGGTGACGGGTCCGGTCAGTATCACGCTGATTCGCGAACCGTCCGGGGCGTGCGCACCCTTGACCACCGCGCGTCCGAGGGTCGGCGTGAGTTCGTCGAAGGCGATCTCGGCTCGCGGCCCGCCCTCGGGCACCGCGACGCCGAGCGCATCGGCGATATCGAGTTCGTGCATCCAGCAATCGAACAGGCGGACCTGCATGAACCGGCCGTACGGCACGATGCCCACCGGTGATTGCGACGGGTTCTCCCACTGATCGTCGGTCAACTCGGCCAGCGCCTTGCGCCGGCGATCGGTGACCTCGGTGAATTTCGCCAGGAGTTGTTCGCCCCGCAGCGGACGCAGCGAGTCGATCCATGCCTCGTTGAGCGCGCCGATCTCGTTGTGCACGTGCGGCGCCGCGGTGATCGCGGCGTCCGCTGCCGGACTGGGCTCACCGAGCAGGATGGATTCGATGCCGACCAGATGGGCCAGCACATCGAAGACGGTCCAACCGGGCAGCGGAGACGGTGTGCGCCACTGGTTTTCGTCGAGATCGGCGACCAGCTGGGTCAGCGAATCCCATTCCTGCGACAGGGCGGTGACGAGGGCGTCGCGGTCGGTCATGCTTGCTGTTCCTTGTCTGTGTCGGCGGATTCCTCGGTATTCAGCCGATCCAATCCGATGCGGATGGCGGCGGCGGTGGTCGCGGGCTCGGGCTGGCTGCCGACCCGTCCGCGAAAGAGCATTCCGGTGGCGAAGGATCGGATATCGCCGGCGCGCCGCGGCACCACGTGCAGATGTACGTGGTGCACGGTCTGGAAGGCCGACTTCCCGTCGTTGAGGATGAGATTCGCGCCATCGGCCCCGAGGGTGCTGCGGCGCAACGCTTTTGCCATCCGATGGCCGAGGGTGAACAGCTCGGCGCCCAGGGTCGCGTCGAGGTCGTCCAGATTGGCCGCGTGGCATCTGGGGATCACCAGCATGTGCCCGCGGGTGATGGGCCGGATGTCGAGGAACGCGCACAACGTGTCGTCCTCGTGGACCTTCGTCGCCGGTGCCGTGCCCGCGGCGATCGCGCAGAATATGCAGCCGCTCACAGTCGAGACATTACGGTGTACGAAGCCTGCGGGACACCCCCGGTCGGCTTTGCCCGGGTCAGAGGCGGGTCCGGTGCTCGTGGGCGCGGCGCACTCGCGATACGGACGAACCGGAACGGCGTGTGAGATTGATCTCGGATACGCTCACCGGCGAGCCGGTACAGTTGTGCGACCTGAAACCTACCGGTGGGTAAGTTTCGGGGCCGAAGGAACGGCTCGAGGCTCCGCACGAACCGTGGGGCCGGCTACCGTCACGAGTAAGGATGTTGACCAGTGGAGACAACGCAGAGCGGAGTCGACGCAGCGCCACCCGGTGATGATGGGAGCGCCCCGCAGACTACCCGTGTCGGTGTCGTGCGTGAGACGAATCCCGGTGAGCGCCGGGTTGCGTTGGTGCCGAAAATCATTGCGGGCCTGGTGAAGCAGGGGGTCCAGGTTGTCGTGGAGGCCGGCGCCGGGCAGGGGGCACTGATCCCGGATACGGCGTTCACCGAGGTCGGCGCGGTGATCGGTGACCCGTGGCCGGCGGAGGTGGTGGTGAAGGTCGCCCCGCCGAGTGATGCGGAGATCGCGAAGTTGTCCGCGGGGCAGACGGTGATCGGTTTCCTGGCTCCACGCAACGCGGACAACAAGATCGGCGCGTTGCGCGATGCGGGGGTGCGGGCGTTCGCGGTGGAGGCGATTCCGCGGATCTCCCGCGCCCAGGTGATGGACGCGCTGTCCTCGCAGGCGAATGTGTCTGGATACAAGGCCGTTCTGGTGGCGGCCTCGGAGTCGACGCGGTTCTTCCCGATGCTGACCACGGCTGCGGGGACGGTCAAACCGGCCACGGTGCTGGTGCTCGGCGTCGGTGTCGCGGGCCTGCAGGCATTGGCCACCGCCAAACGCCTGGGTGGTCGCACCACCGGTTACGACGTGCGCCCGGAGGTGGCCGATCAGGTCCGGTCCGTGGGCGCGCAGTGGCTGGATCTGGGCATCGACGCCGCCGGGGAGGGCGGCTACGCGCGTGAGCTGACCGACGAGGAAAAAGCTCAGCAGCAGCAGGCCCTGGAGAACGCCATCAAGGGTTTCGACGTGGTGATCACCACCGCGTTGGTGCCCGGTCGTCCCGCGCCGCGCCTGGTGACCGCCGCCGCGGTCGAGGGGATGAAGCCGGGCAGCGTGATCGTGGACCTGGCGGGTGAGACCGGCGGCAACTGTGAGCTCACGAAGCCGGGCGAGACGGTGGTGGTGCACGACGTGACGATCGCGTCACCGTTGAACCTGCCCGCGACGATGCCCGAGCACGCCAGTGAGCTGTATGCGAAGAATATTGCCGCGCTGCTGGAGTTGATGCTCGTCGACGGTGTCCTGGCACCGGATTTCACCGATCAGGTCCTCGCGGACTCGTGCGTCACCCGAGACGCGGAGGCGGAGGCGAAGACGGACTCGGCCGAAACCTCTGTCGATACCACGGATTCGACTGCGGACACCTCGGATTCGAGTGTGGCCGGCTCGGCCGGGAAGGAACAAGGCTGATGTATACCGAGTTGTTGGCGAATATCGCGATTCTGGTGCTGTCCGGGTTCGTGGGTTTCGCGGTGATCTCGAAGGTCCCCAATACCCTGCACACGCCGCTGATGTCCGGTACCAACGCGATTCACGGAATCGTCGTGCTCGGCGCACTGGTGACGCTGGGCAATGTCAAGGACCCCTCGATCCTGACCCAGATCATCTTGTTCGTGGCCGTGGTGTTCGGAACCTTGAACGTGATCGGTGGTTTCGTGGTTACGGACCGGATGCTCGGCATGTTCAAAGGTAAGAAGGCAGATAAGTGATGCATACCTTCGACAACGTGAGTTATCTGGTGAACGGGCTGTACATCATCGCGTTCGCCCTGTTCATCTACGGCCTGATGGGTCTGACGGGTCCCAAGACCGCGGTCCGAGGGAATTTGATCGCCGCGGCGGGCATGGTGATCGCGGTGGTCGCCACGTTGATCTCGGTGCGGCACACCGGTAACTGGATTCTGATCATCGCGGGAATCGTGGTGGGCGTGGTGCTGGGTGTGCCCCCGGCGAAATTCACCAAGATGACCGCGATGCCGCAGCTGGTGGCCGCGTTCAACGGTGTCGGCGGCGGGACGGTCGCGTTGATCGCGTGGTCGGAATTCCTGAACTCGCACGGCTTCTCCCATTTCGACGAGCAGCCCACGGTGCATATCGTGGTCGGATCGCTGTTCGCGGCGATCATCGGGTCGGTGTCGTTCTGGGGATCGCTGATCGCGTTCGGCAAACTCCAGGAAATCCTCCCCGGGCGTCCGATCGGTGTCGGGAAACTTCAGCAACCGCTCAACCTCCTGCTGCTGGTGGGCGCGATCGCGTGCGCGATCGTGATCGGCGTCGGGGCGACCGGGCACGGCGTCTCGCAGCTGTGGATGATCGCGGTGCTGGTCCTGGCCGGCGTGCTCGGGCTCATGGTGGTGCTGCCGATCGGCGGCGCGGATATGCCGGTGGTGATCTCACTGCTGAACGCCTTGACCGGATTGTCCGCCGCGGCGGCCGGATTGGCGTTGAACAACACCGCGATGATCGTTGCCGGAATGATCGTGGGCGCGTCGGGCAGCATTCTGACCAACCTGATGGCCAAGGCGATGAACCGGTCGATTCCGGCGATCGTGGCCGGTGGTTTCGGTGGCGGAGGCACCGCCCCCAGCGCCGGCGGCGGTGAGCAGAAGCAGGCCAAGGCCACCAGTGCCGCGGACGCGGCGATTCAGATGGCGTACGCGAACCAGGTGATCGTGGTGCCCGGCTACGGGATGGCCGTGGCGCAGGCCCAGCACGCGGTCAAGGAAATGGCCTCGCTGCTGGAGGCCAAGGGCGTGGAAGTGAAGTACGCGATCCATCCGGTGGCCGGTCGTATGCCCGGTCATATGAACGTGCTGCTCGCCGAGGCGGAGGTCTCCTATGACGCGCTCAAGGAGATGGACGATATCAACGGTGAATTCGCGCGTACCGATGTGGCATTGGTGATCGGCGCGAACGATGTCACCAACCCCGCCGCGCGGGAGGACTCGTCCAGCCCGATCTACGGGATGCCGGTGCTGAACGTGGACCAGGCGCACAGTGTGATCGTGTTGAAGCGCTCCATGAATTCCGGATTCGCCGGAATCGACAACCCGTTGTTCTATGCCGACCACACCTCGATGCTGTTCGGTGACGCCAAGAAATCGGTCGGCGCCGTGACCGAAGAACTCAAGGCGCTGTAGCAGTTTCGCAGGAACCGGCCCGCACCGATCGATTCGGTGCGGGCCGTTTCGGATCGATCGCGTCGATCTCGCCGCGGGCATTCGAACACGATTAGGCTGTGCACCGTCCAGCTCACCGGTACGAAGCCGGTGATCGATGTCCGATACTCGAGTCAGGGGGCAGTATGACGACCGGAGAGCATCTCGAACTTCCTGCGGAAGTGCCCGATTCGGCAATCTTCGGTACCCCGTATCAAACCCCCGGCGGCGCGACGATCATCACCGTCGCCCGGCCCGGCGGCCGATCCCGTCGCGGACCGCGCCCCTTGGGCGCGATCGTTGTCCAGGGCGGTGACTCGAAATGGATACCTGCCACCGACGACACCCGAATCACCTTGTTGGCCTTGTTGATCGGTCTCGCGGCCGCGGCACTGACCAGTGCCGCGGTCCTGCGCCGCCCACCGTGGCCGGACCTGACGGTCACGGTGGACAAGCACCTTCAGTAGTACGGCCGCTCCCGGGCCTCCACCGCATCCTTGGCGTCCTTCAGCGACGTCTCGGGCAGCATTTCCCGGTAGAGCTTGATGGCGTGGATCTTCTTGCCCTGCGCTATCAGCGCATCGATCTCGGCCAGGTCCGCGCCGGAGGGCGGCGCGGATCCGGACATCGGCCGAGTCGGTGAATCGTTCGGCGGCGCAGAGGAATCGGTGATCTCCAGATGTCGCATGATGAGATCGAGTTTGTACTCGATACGTTGCAGCCTGCGTTCGTGCCGCCGATTCTCGAACATCCCCGAACTCTAACGCCGGGAGGGCATGTGGCGGGCGCGCTCACGCACCGTTCACATCACCTTCAAGGTCCCGCCGTCGATGACGTAGTCCGCGCCGAGAATGTTGCCCGCGCGTCCGGAGGCCAGGAAGGCCACCAGCGCGCCGACCTCCTCCGGCTCGGTGATCCGCTCCGAGGCGATGCCGAACTGCTTCGGTAGCGCGGCGAGGAACTCCTCGTGGCCGACGCCGCTGACCTCGGCGACCTTGGCGCCGAACCGGCCGGCTTCGCGCCACAGCGGGGTGCCGACCACACCCGGGGATACGGTGTTCACCCGCACACCGCGCGGCCCGAATTCCTCGCTGATCCGCTTGGAGAACGAGGTCAGCGCGGCCTTGGCCTCGCTGTAGGCGACCGGACCGACCGCGGGCAAGTGGGCGTTGATCGAGGAGATGGTGACGATCGCACCGCGACGTTCGATCAGGCTGGGCAGTGCCGCCCGGGTGGCCCGGACCGCGCTCATCAGGTTCAGTTCGAATATCCGGTCCCACTGCTCGTCGGGGATGTCGAGGAATCCGCCCAGGGTCATCTGATCGACGTCGCCGCCGCCGACGTTGTTGATCAGAATATCGATTCCGCCCAGTTCCGCCTGCGCGGCGCCGAACAGCGCGGCGATGCCCTCGGTGCTGCTCAGATCCGCGGAAACCGCTGCGACACTGACTTTTTCGAGTTCCGGCGTGACGGTGCGCGCCCCGCCGACGACGCGCACGCCCTCATCGGTGAGCGCCTGTGCGACGGCCAGGCCGATGCCGCGGCTGGCTCCGGTGACGACGGCGGTCTTGCCGGTCAATTCGAGATCCATCGGATTGCCTTTCCTTATTGAACTGTAGGTCAAAAACTAGGGCAGCGGAAAGCGCTGCGGTGGAAGGGATTTCAGAGCGTGCTGAGTGCGGTATCGATGATGCGGTACAGGACCGCCAGGTCGTAGCTCTTGGCCATGACGCGAAGTCCGGCGATGGTGTTCATCAGGAACTCCGCGGCGGCGCGTGGATCGGTGTCGCGGCCGACGTCGCCGTCGCGGCGGCCCTGGGCGATCCGGTCGGCCAGGGCGGTGAGGTTGTGTTCGGCGATGGCTTTGACGATGCGGCGGATCTCCGCGTCGTGTCCGGACAACTCCAGTGCCGTATTGGCGGCCAGGCAGCCGCGTCGATCCGGATCCGCGATATCGGCGTCGACCAGATACCGCAGGTACGCACCCACGACCTCGTGGGTGCTGCCGGGCCGGGACATGTAATCTGCGGTCAGCTCGATCCCCATCCGGTCGTAACGCGCGAGTGCTCGCTCGAACAGCTCGCGTTTGCTGCCGAAGGCGTTGTACAGGCTGCCCTTGGCCAGGCCGGTGGCTTCGGCGAGCTGCGCGGGAGATGTGTTGGCGTATCCGTTGATCCAGAACGTCTCCATCGCGCGATCGACGACGGCGTCGTCCTCGAAGGTGCGTGGTCTGCCCATGAGATGAACGATAGGGATTCTGGACCTGTAGGTCAAGAATTGAAGCGGCTGTATCGGCCGAACCGGAGGGGTGGTTACTGTTCGGTGGTGACTACTCCGCAGGATTATCCGGTGCTCTGGCCGGTACCGACCCGGTGGGCGGACAACGACCACTACGGTCACGTCAACAATGTGACGTACTACTCGTACTTCGACACCGCGGTCAACGCCTGGCTGATGCACGCCACCGGCACCGACATCCGCGACCTGCCCGCCATCGGAGTCGTCGCGCGCACCTCGTGCGACTTCCACGGATCGCTCAGTTTTCCGGACCGACTGCGTGTCGGCCTGCGCGTCAGCCGCCTCGGCCGTTCCAGCATCACCTACGACCTGGCCATCTTCCGAGAGGTCGGAGCAGACGAGGTCGGAGAAGACCTCGAACTGGCGGCCACCGGCGGTTTCGTACACGTCTACGTCGACAACGAGACCCGCAAATCCGTGCAGATCCCGGCCGTCATCCGTGCGGCAGCCGCCGAATTGGCCGTCGAACCGAAAACTGAGTGAGTCGACGCCCGCGTCAGCAATTGCAGTCCTGTCATCGTTGGCGACGGGACACCCGCACCAGCAGAGGCAAACGTGCGCTCTTTCGCGCCCCGCACGGAGCGAGCTTTCGAGCGAGGACTTCGCGGCCGGCTCGCCGTTCAGCGCTCGAAGCGCATGTGCGAAGCCCGAGTCTCGAGTGCTGAACGGCGAGCCCTCGGGGCCGCGAACACGCCGCAGCGAAGCGGAGGCCAAGGACGCAGTCAGATTCGGCCCAGCAGGGTGAGAGGGTCCTCCAGCAGTGAGGCGACGGTCGCCAGGAAACGGGCGCCGAGTTCGCCGTCGATCATCCGGTGGTCGAAGCTCAGGCCCAGGGTGGTGACCCAGCGGACGGCGAGTTCGTCGCGATAGACCCACGGTTGTTTGCGGATCGACCCCAGGCACAGGATCGCCCCCTCGCCCGGATTGACCAGTGGCACACCGGCATCGACCCCGAAGACGCCGACGTTGCTGATGGTGAACGTGCCGCCGCGCAGATCCGCGGGCGTGGCCGAACCGGTCCGGGCGATATCGGCGAGCCAGCCGATCTCCCTGCACAGCTCGCGCAGGCTCAGGGTGTGCGCGTCCTTGACGTTCGGCACCAGCAGTCCGCGCTCGGTGGCCACCGCGATCCCCAGATGCACATAGTGCTTGGTGACGACCTCGTGGTTCTCCTCGTCCCAGAAGGAGTTGACGCCCGGGAATTCCGCCATCGCCACCAGCGTCGCCTTGGCCACCAGTGCGAGCGGGGTGAGCGAGAGGCCCATGAACGAATCGGTCGTGCGCAGATGGTCCAGCAGTTCCATCGAGGCGGTGAAATCCGTCGTGACGAACGCGCTGGCCTGCGGAATCGTCCGGGCGCTGGTGAGCATGGCGGCGGCGGTGCGTTTGCGCACGCCGGTCACCGGGGCGCGGGTCTCGCCGGTGCTCGGGGTCGGGCGGATGACGCCGCCGTCCGGGCGCATCATGGGCACCGGCGGCACGCTGGGACGCGGTGCGTTGGGTAACGCCTCGTCCTCCGGACGTGCCCGGTTCATCGGCTGGGAAACCGGCACCGCGTGCCGCACATCCTCGACGGTGACCGCCCCGCCCGGTCCGGAACCGGGAACGAAGGCGAGATTGATGCCGAGTTCGCGGGCCAGTGCGCGAGCGCCCGGCGTGGCCGAGGGGCGGTCCGGATAGGCCGGTGCGGGTAGCTGTGTGGTTTCCGTCGAATCTTGGTCCTTCGCGGGGATATCAGGTCGTTGACGGGGGCGGCGCGAAGCGGTCTCGTCGTCCGGGCCGTAGCCGACCAGGACCGACCGGCGCTCGCTCGGCGCGGGCGGTGTGGCCGCGCCACGGTCGCTGCGCACCCGGATCAGCGGCGCGCCCACCGCGACGGTATCGCCCGGGGCGGCCAGCAGCTCGGTGACCAGACCGGAGAACGGACACGGCAGCACCACCTGGGCCTTGGCCGTCTCGACCTCGGCGATGGTCTGATTCAACTCCACCGACTCGCCCACGGACACTGCCCAGGAGACCAGTTCCGCCTCGGTCAGCCCCTCGCCCAGATCGGGAAGCCGGAACTCGAGCACCCGCGGATCGTCGGTGCCGTTCGGTAGGGGATCGTCCGCATTCGCGCGGCTGTTCTCCTCCGGGGGCCGGCTGGTCGACCGGGGATCTTGTGCGGCAGCTTCGTCCAACGGGCACCTCTGTCTGAACGGGCGGATCAGGCGGCAAGCGTTCGGTCGACCGCGTCCAGGATGCGGTCGGGGTCGGGCAGGTGGTGCCGTTCGAGCTTAGCCGGGGGATAGGGGATGTCGAAGCCTCCGACGCGCAGAATCGGTGCTTCTAGCTGGTAGAAACAGCGCTCGGCGATGCGGGCGGCGATCTCCGCGCCCAGTCCGGCGAAGACCGGGGCCTCGTGCGCGATGATCAGCCGCCCGGTGCGCAACACCGAATCCTCGATGGTGCCGAAATCGATCGGGGAGAGGCTGCGCAGATCGACGACCTCGAGCGAACGCCCCTCCCCGGCCGCGATCTCGGCGGCCGTCAGCGCGGTGCGGACCATACCGCCGTAGGCGACCACCGTCGCATCTGTACCCGCGCGGCGGATGCGGGCCCGCTCCAGCGGAAACGGATCCCGGTCCAGGGCGGCGAAGTCCACCTCGTCCTTGTCCCAGTAGCGGCGTTTGGGTTCGAGGAAGATCACCGGATCGTCCAGCGAAACGGCTTGGCGGATCATCAGATAGGCGTCGGACGGGGTGCTCGGCGAGACCACGCGCAGGCCCGCGGTATGCGCGAAATACGCCTCGGGTGATTCGGAGTGATGTTCCACCGAACCGATCCCGCCGCCGAACGGAATCCGAATCGTGATGGGCGCGAGCACCTTTCCCGCCGTTCGATAGTGGATCTTGGCAACCTGGGAGACGATCTGATCGAAGGCCGGATAGACGAACCCGTCGAACTGGATCTCGCACACCGGGCGATAGCCGCGCAGTGCCATGCCGAAAGCCGTTCCCACGATGCCGGATTCGGCCAGTGGCGTGTCGATGACGCGGTTGTCGCCGAAATCCTTCTGCAGGGTGTCGGTGACCCGGAAGACGCCGCCGAGACGACCGATATCCTCGCCCATCAGCACGACCCGGGCGTCGGCCTCGAGGGCCCGGCGCAGGCCGAAGTTCAGTGCCGCCGCGAAGGTGATGGTCATGGCCGAACTCCTTCCAGGTAGGCGGTGTACTCCCGGCGTTCCCGCTCGACCAGCGAATGCGGGGTGGCGTAGACGTGTTCGAACAGATCCTTCGGCTCGGGATCGGGCATCGTGATCGTCGCGGTGCGCAGCCGGGCGCCGACCTCGTCCGAGCGTTCCCGTACTTCTCGTTCGAAATCGCTGTCCCACAAGCCCTCTCGTTCGAGCAAGCGGCGGATCCGGTCGATCGGGTCGCGACGCCGCCACAGCTCGGTCTCGGCGGCCGAGCGGTAGCGGGTGGGATCGTCTGCGGTGGTGTGCGGGCCCATCCGATAGGTGATCGCCTCGATGAACGACGGGCCGCCGCCCGCGCGGGCGCGAGCCACGGCCTGCCTGGTCACGGCCAGAACGGCGAGGACGTCGTTGCCGTCGACCTGGACGCCCGGTATCCCGTAACCGTAGGCGCGTCGCACGATCGGAGTCGCGCTCTGCACCCGCACGGGTTCGCTGATCGCCCAGTGATTGTTCTGGCAGAAGAACACCACCGGCGCACTCCACGACGCCGCGAAGCCCAGAGCCTCGGCGATATCGCCCTGACTCGTCGCGCCGTCGCCGAAGTAGGTGATCACCGCGATCTCCGCACCGTCCAGATGGGCGGCGTAGGCGTAGCCGGTGGCGTGCAGTCCCTGTGAGCCCACCACGATGGCCGGATTGGTCATATTGATCTGCGCGGGATCCCAGCACGAATGCGCCACGCCGCGCCACAGGCGGGTGATCTGCGCCGGATCGACGCCGCGGCAGTAGGCCACCCCGGCCTCGCGATAACTGCAGAATGCGTAGTCGTCGGGGTGCAGGGCGTGCGCGGAACCGATCTGTGCGGCCTCCTGGCCCAGCAGCGGCGGCCACAGTCCGAGCTGGCCTTGGCGCTGCAGTGCGGTCGCCTCGGTATCGATCCGGCGGGCGGCGACCATGTCGAGATAGAGCCGGCGTATTCGATCCGGGCCGATATCGGCGACCAGGGCGGCGTGTTCGCGATCCAGGACGCGGCGGCCGTCGGGTTGGACCAGTTGCACCGGATAGGCGAGCTTCTCGGGCAGGCTCGTCGTGGCGGCGATCGCGCCGGTGGGAGACGCGGTGTCGGGGGATGCGGGCGTGGCCCGGGTTGTGGCCGTTGCCGCGGAGGTGGTGGGCATCGTTGCCGCCTTCCTGAAACGTAGCCGTTCTGGTACGTCTGCCTTCTGGCCTGTAGCCGGTCCGGGATCTCCGGGTCGGGCGAGGAAGTGATGTGCTCTACTTCACAGCATCCACGATTGTGCGACATGCGCAAGCATCAACATGTGAACTGTGCAGAGTGCGTGATCTGTGACCGCCAATTGCTGTCATACTGCATAACATGTCCAGTGCAGAACCCGCCGGAGCCGTCGTCGACGCGACCGATGCCAGGCTGTTGCTCGAACTCGTCGCCAATCCCCGGGCGACCGGTGTCGAACTCGCCACGCGGCTCGGTCTGTCGCGCAACACCGTGCAGGCGCGTCTCGCCCGCTGGGAGGCGGCCGGAGTCCTCGCCGGATTCGACCGCCGGGTCGATCCGCGGGCGCTGGGTTATCAGTTGGCCGCGTTCGTGGCGGTAGTGGTCGATCAGCATCAACTCGATGCGGTCGTCGCCGAACTGGCCGAGGTTCCCGAGGTCACCGAGGTTTGCGGAATGACCGGCCTGACCGATCTCACTGTCCGTGTCGTCGCTCGTGACGCCGACGACCTCTACCGCATCGCGGGCCGCATCCTGAAGATCCCCGGCGTCGAACGCACCAATATGGCCCTGGTCATGCAGCAACTGGTCGGTCCGCGCACCGCCCCTCTGCTGCAACGCCTTTCCCGCGCGAACGGCTCCCCCCGCCAGGACTCCGCTCGCACGGCTCCCCGCCCTTCCCGCTGAGGGTGCCTTTATCGGCGCAGTCCGTGCGCTCGCATCGCTCGCGCCGCCGCCGAGTCCGGCTGAGGTAGCGCTGTTTTCCGAGGCGTGTGGGCATCCTTTTGCATTGGCCGCGTCCGGCGGCGGGCCCGTGCTCGTGCGTACCGGGCGGAGTGAAGGACCCGGTCGCCGCAGCGGGGAACATGTGCCAGGATGACCACATCGCCCGCACGCCGGTACTTCTCGCGTCGCGTGCGGCTCGTCGCGAGCGTTCTGGGCCAGGTTGCCGTCAGATCGACCGCGGGAATCACCACGCGCTCCTTGTCGGCACGGACTCGCGAGCGGTCGGTGACCTGATCGGTCTCCGGATGGGATCCGACATTCTGGCGCGAGAGGGCGCCGATGGTGCGGCGATGTCGGGGGCGCGTCCGGTCGCGGTATGGGTGGGATCCGGAACGGTCTTCCCCGGCGGCGCGGCTGTGCGCCGTTCCGCGCCGGGCGTTCGCCCGTGGCCGGGTGGGTGCGGGGTTAGACATCCCAGGACCGTAGGTTGTCAAGCGGCTGTGGTGTTTTGGTTGGTTTGTCGGTGTGCCCAGGCGGTTTGTTCGTTGTAGGGGGTGTGGTGGCGGAGGCATCCGTGGAGGATGCCGATGAGGCGGTTGCCCAGGGCGCGTAGGGCTTGGTGGTGTAGGTCTCCGGCGGCGCGGTGCTGGTCGTAGTAGGTGCGGGCGCCGGGGCTGTTCTGCAGGGCGCAGAAGGCCCAGGCGTCGATGGCGTCGTAGAGGCGGCGATTGCGGACGTGTCGAGCGAGTACGGCGCGTTTTCGGCCCGACGCGACGGTCAATGGTGAGGTTCCGGCGTAGTTTTTGCGAGACTTGGCGGTGGTGTATCGGTTCGGGTCGTCTCCGAACTCACCGAGCACCCGGGCGCCGAGGATGACACCAAGTCCTGGCAGGGAACGGTAGATACCGGTGTCCGGGTGTTTGTCAAAATGCGTCGCGAGCACGGTCTCGAGCTCGCTGATCTGGGTGTTGATCTCGGAGATGATGCCGGCCGCGGCGCGAGTGGTGGCCGCGAACGCGGTGGTGACCGCGTCGGTCGCGTGCAGGTGTTCGGCACGTAGCGCGACCTGGATCTGCGCAGCGCGTTGTTCGATATTGCGTTGGCGTCCAGCACGTTTGAGTGTTGCCCCGATCGCCGAGAGGCTGAGGCGGGCGCCTTCGGCCGGGCTGGGTGCTCGCCCTAGCACAGCCAGGGCATCGCGGCAGGCCAGGTCATCGAAAGCGTCCAGGGCAGCGGGGTAGTACTCGCGCAGTGCCGACCGCAGGGCGTTGGTGTGGCGGTTGCGGGCCCAGATCAGGTTCTGGTGGCCGCGGGCGAGGACCTTGATCGCCTCGGCTTCGGGGCTGTCACCGGCGATCGGGCGGTGGTTGTGCCGGTCGGTGCGGACCAGATCGGCCAGCAGTTTCGCGTCTCCGGCATCGGATTTCGCCCCGGAGACGTGGTGGCGGTCGCGGTAGCGGGCCGCGGCCAGGGGGTTGATCGCATATACCTGGTAGTCGCTGGTGACCAGCGCGTCGACCCATAGACCGCGGTCGGTTTCGATGCCGATCACGACCTCGCCCGGATTGGTCACATGGGCAGCGACCAGGTCGTGGAAGGTGCGGATGCCTGCTAGCCCCTCGGGCAGGCGGCGGGAGGCCAGCCGTTCGCCGTCTGCGTTCATGATGTGGACGTCGTGGTGATCTTCGGCCCAGTCATCGCCGACGAAGATCAATGGATCACCCCTTCCTCGTGCCGATCAGAGCGTGGAATGTGTTCGAGCCCAAGGCGACCCGGCGGCGACCTAATGGATCAGTGCTCAACCCGGCACGACACCCCATCAGCGCTACAGGCAGCCTCACCGACCGGCCGGGGCACGATCTAACCCTAGGAATCGGACAACACTCCAGGGAACAGAAGTGCTCACCGGCCGGCGGCTCGGTTGATCAGCCTCACCCCCACCGATCACTCCCGGTTGAAGGCTCGCCGATCAATTCCCATTAGGGTGCGGGATATGGATGTTTCGGGCAAGGTGGCGATCGTTACGGGGGCTGGGGCGGGGATCGGGGCGGCGTTGGCGCGGGGGTTGGTGCGGGCCGGGGCGAGGGTTGTGCTCGCCGATCTGGACGAAGCGGTGGCCGGGGTGGCCGCGGAGTTGGGGGAGTCGGCGGTGTCGGCAGTGGGAGATGTCGCCGATTCGACGGTGATCCGGGGGCTGGTGGCGCGGGCCGAGGCGGAATTCGGGCCGGTGGATCTGTATTTCGCGAACGCCGGGATCTTCGGTGCGCGAGGGTTGGACGGCAGCGACGAACAGTGGTCCGCCGCAATGGAAGTCAATGTGATGGCGCACGTGCGGGCCGCGCAGATCCTGGTTCCGGGATGGGTGCGGCGTGGCAGCGGGTATTTCGTCGCCACCGCCTCGGCGGCCGGGCTGCTCACCCAGATCGGGTCCGCGCCGTACGCGGTCACCAAGCATGCGGCCGTCGGATTCGCGGAGTGGCTCAATATCACTTACGGGGACAAGGGAATTCGGGTCAGCTGTGTATGCCCGATGGGTGTGGACACCGACCTGCTGCGCGCGGGCAACGACAATTTCACCGAGGCCGCGGCGAACGAGGAGGCGATCCGCGCGGTCGTTTCCGCCGGTGCGGTGCTCACACCGGAACAGGTGGCGCGCGACGTGCTGGCCGGTGTCGCCGACGAACGATTCCTGATCCTGCCGCACACCCAGGTGCTGGAGATGTACCGGCACAAGAGCGCCGACTACGACCGCTGGCTGTCGGGCATGCGGCGGTACCAGGCCACATTGCAGCAGTGAGTCTTTCGATCACCCGGCGGTGCTCACCTTCATCAACTGGATCGACGACCCCCTGAGGCGAGGCTGAAACAACAGCACCGACCGACCATCGAACGCCCTCGAACAACCCGTGGAGCATTCGAATCGCCGTCCGGGCCGCCGCAATCCGCAGGTCGACGCGGGCTTCCTGCGGTGGTGAGGACCGAATTCGGTCCACTTTCGGACGATTGGCCGCTGACTGGGCTGTCCGTGCCCGGGACGATAGCGGAATGGCCTTCACCGCACCGCAGACCAGTGATCCGAATCCGCGGTCCGGTCGATCTCTCGCACAGTCCAGTGCGTCTGCCGAGCCCGGCCCGGATGTCGGCGACCCAGGTTCGGGCGTTGGCGACGCCGGCTCGGACGTCGAGCGCGCCCTTGGTTCCGATAGCGCCTCGCGGCCGGACGTCGGCTCCGATGATCCGGGGATCTGGCAGCCGGTCGGTGCCGGGATCGTGGCCGCGTTGGTGGGGTTCACCAGCACGTTCGCGGTGGTGCTCACCGGGTTGACCAAGGTGGGGGCAACGCCTGGGCAGGCGGCCTCGGGACTGCTGGCGATCTGCTTGACGCAGGCGGTGGGGATGTTGGTGCTGAGTCGCCGGTATCGGATGCCGATCGCGTTGGCCTGGTCGACGCCAGGTGCGGCCCTGCTGGCGGGGACCGGCGCGGTGTCCGGGGGCTGGCCCGCGGCGGTGGGTGCGTTCGCGGTGGTGGGGGTGTTGATCGTGCTGACCGGGTTCTGGCAGCGGCTGGGCCGGTTGATCGCGGCCATTCCCGCCGAGATCGCGCAGGCCATGCTCGCCGGTGTGCTGATGCCGCTGTGCCTGGCCCCGATGCACGCATTGACGGTCAGTCCGGCGGTCGTCGTCCCGGTGATCGTGGTCTGGCTGGCACTGCAGCGGTTCGCCCCGCGCTGGGCCGTGCTCGCGGCGTTCGCGACCGCCGCGGTCGGGGCCGGTGTCGACATCGCGGTCGAACATCGGCGGCTGGATCTCGCGGCGATGGTCCCGCGAGTGGAATTGACTGTGCCGCACTGGAGTTGGACGGCGCTGATCGGCATCGCGATACCGCTGTACATCGTGACGATGGCCGCGCAGAACATCCCGGGCGTGGCCATCATGGAGTCCTACGGTTTCCGGGTGCCGTGGCGCGCGGCGATGGCCGCGACCGGAATCGGCACGGTGATCGGCGCGCCCGCGGGCGCGCACGCGATCAACCTGGCCGCTATCAGCGCGGCCTTGTCGGCAGCGCCGTCCGCGCATCCGAATCCGCGGCGACGCTGGATCGCGGTGTTCACCGTGGGCTGTTCCTACCTCGTGTTGGCGTTCGTCTCGGGCGCTCTGGTTGTCCTGGTCGCCGCCGCACCGAAAGGCGTGCTGGAAACCGTTGCGGGGCTTGCCCTCATCGCAACGCTCGCCACCGCGCTGACCGCGGCCCTGAGTTCGGCCGAGCATCGGATCGCCGGAACGGTGACCTTCCTGGTCGCGGCGTCCGGATTCGCGGCGTTCGGTATCGGCGCGGCCTTCTGGGCGCTGGTGGCCGGGCTGCTGGTCCGCGGGGCGCTCTCGGCGCGCCGTGCGGGCGATTCGCCACGCCGGCCCACCGGGGAACGTCCTGTCGTAGGGTGAGAGACATTCGCGTCCCGGGGGAACAGATGTGACAGAGGAGTCGGCTTGGCCTCGGTATTGATCTCGGCGGAGGACCTTCGGAAACAGCTGGGCGACAACGCGTCCCGTACGCATCTGCTCGATGTGCGCTGGGCGCTGGGCGACCCGGATGGTCCCCAGCACTATCTGGGCGGGCACATCCCCGGCGCGGTGTTCGTGGACCTGGAGACCGAATTGGCCGCTCCGCCCTCTCCGGCGCGCGGCCGTCACCCGCTGCCCGAGATCGCGCATCTGCAGAAATGCGCCCGAAGCTGGGGCCTGCGCACCGGTGAGCCGGTCGTGGTCTACGACGCGACCGGCGGTTTGGCCGCCGCGCGCGCCTGGTGGTTGCTGCGCTGGGCCGGGATGGACGATGTGCGGATCCTCGACGGCGGGCTCCCGGCGTGGGAGCGGTCCGGTGGTGAACTCGCCGTCGGCGGCGAAGCCGACCCCGCCCCAGGCGATGTCGTGCTGACCGCGGACGCTATGCCGGTCATCGATGCCGATGGCGTGGCGGCCTGGGACGGTCTGCTGCTCGATGCCCGCGCGGGCGAGCGATACCGGGGCGAGCTGGAACCGGTCGATCCGCGCGCCGGGCACATCCCCGGCGCGGTGAGCGCACCCACTGCCGAGAACCTCACCTCGGAAGGCACTTTCAAGAGCCCCGATCAGCTGCGAGCCCGGTTCACCGAGCTCGGCGCCGGTCCGGTGGCGGTGTACTGCGGTTCGGGTGTCACCGCCGCCCACCAGATCGCCGCCCTCGCCGCGGCGGGTATCGAGGCCACCCTCTATCCAGGGTCCTGGTCCCAGTGGTGCGGCGATCCGGAACGCCCCGTCGCCACCGACTGATCGAACCGGTTCGGGCACTGCGGTTTTCCGCTGGCCCGGGAACCGGTACTCCGGGTGGCGGGGTGGTCGGTCGTCGGGGCATCCGGGCGAGATGGTGAATGTCCGGGCCGTCGATAGCAGTGTCCGGCCCTGCGACATGCGTCAGGGGCAGTCGTCGGCTGTGCGGGACAGGACATCACGGTCCGCAGCGGTGATGGGCAGGGCGTAGCGGGCCGCGGCGGCGAGGTAGCGACCCGCGTAGTAGCAGCGGTAGGCCGGTGCGGGCGGTAGCCAGTCGGCCGGGGTGCGGTCGCCCTTGTTCTGGTTGGCCGGGCCGTCGACGGCGAGCAGATTGAATTCGATGTCGTTGGCGAAGCGGATGCGTTGTGGCAGTGGCCAATCCGAGGCGCCCATATCCCAGGCGGCGGCCAGCGGATAGATGTGGTCGATCTGCACCGCGCGGGCCCGGGATCTGTCGAAGGCGACGTCTCTGCCCGTATAGGGATCGTGCAAGGTCCCCGCGGCGACCACGCATCCATCGGTGTTCGCGCGGAACCGCACGGCGCTGAGCTGCTTGCCCAGCACGGTATTGCGCGAATCGCAGCCGCCGGCCCCCGCGGGCCAGGCCGGACCGAATACACAGCCCTGCCCGGCCGCGCAGCCGCGCTCGTATCCACCCGGATGCGGTCGCCGCGGCAGCACCCGCACCACGGCCAGCAGCCGTCCGAGTTGAGCCCGCGTGGGACTGCCCGGTGCGGGCGACGACGCGGTGAACAGCCCCGGCCCTTTCAGCACCGCAACAGCCAGCAGCACCGCGACGACCGGCGCCGCCAGTGCCCACCCCCATCCGCCCCTGTTCGAATGCACGGCACCACTTCTACACCGTGGCACCGACAGATTCCCGGAGAAGGCGTGGCGGGCCGATATCCGGATCGAAGCGATGGTTCGCCGAGATCGGCTACGGCTCTGTGGAACTGAGCACGGCCGGATCGAGAATCCCTGCGGCGATCGAGGGTTCGACAGGCTGACGGGGCTGTGCGCGGGTCCGGCGACGTCGCGGCAGGGGCGGTCGATTCGGAGCCGATGCCCGCTGCCGACGAGATGGCATGCGGGCGTGCGCAGCCGGCGTGCGGGCCCGCCCGGGAAGGGGTGCGTGTTTCGGGAGTCGGCGCGGCGCACCTGCGGCGTGTCCAGTGGCCGTTCGAGTGTTCGAGCGGCAATCGCACTGGTAGACAGGGCAGTTGGAGGAAAATCTATCTGCCCGGTGCGGATATCCGTTACTGTGCTCCTGATCACATTGGTTTCGTGACAACGTTATCCGGTAGTTACGATCCTGCGTGCGCACGTGACATGCGGTCACGGGGGGCTGTTGATTCCAGAATCTGATGAGGTGGGTGTTCACGTGGCAGGGCGGCATCGTAAGTTCGGTACGGCGGCACGGCGGGTGATGTTGCCCGCGGTGGGTGCGATTCCACTCGCACTGGTCGTCGGCTGCTCCAGTACGACCCATCAGTCGGGGCAATCGTCCACTGCCACATCGGCATCCACCGCGCCGACCCAGGACTCGACCCAGCCCACCGTGCCGGGTACGGCGGTCACGCCCCCGCCGAGCAAGGATCAGGGGCCGCAGCCGCAGGCGGGGCCCTCGGGCACCCCGCAGCCCGGTGTGACACCGTCGTGGGCGGACAGTCTGTACACCCCGCACACCACCGTGCAGCCGGGCGTCACCCCCGGGGTCACCGTGCAGCCCGGGGTCACCCCGGCCGCGCCCGCGCCGGATTACGTTGTCCCGCCGGACTTCCGGCCCATTCCGCAGGACGAGTACGAGTCCGCCCCGGCCGTGAACTGGACCCAGCTGCACGCGCCCACCGCCGTGAAACCGGTCAAGCCGATCGCGCCGCCGCCGCGCACGCTGCGCCTCGGCAATTTCACCTCTCCGGTCCCGGACTCCGTGCCCAATGACGTGCTGAACAACGTCAACGTCACCGCCGCCCAGGCCGAGGCCAACCTCTCCACGGGCCTGAACTCCGTCGGCATAAACCCGAGCCGTTCCGACAAGGTGGCTGCGGGTGCTCTCGCCGGTGCTGCCTTGGGCGCGACCGTGGCCGGCGTGCCCGCCGCGGTAGCCGGTGGTGTCGTGGGCGGCATGCTCGGTGGTGTGATCGGCGTCGCCGTCACTTCCGAGACCGTCGTCGGGGTTCCCGTCGGCGGGGCCGTTGGAACGGCGGTCGGTGCCGCGGCGGGTGCCGCGGCGGTCGGCATCCCGGCCGCTGTCGTCGGCGGCGCGATCGGTGGCGTCGCCGGCGCCGCCATCGGCAGCGCGATCTGAGCAATCCACCGGGCTTTCGAAACTGCTGCGCTGCGGGACCATATGGTCCCGCAGCGCGGTATTCGTCGAGCACGTGGGCTCAGGTTGCTCGAACCCGTACCGCCTACGCGGTCGTGGTCACCACCGGCCCGGGTACGTCGGGGTTCCGCCCGGCGTGGAACGGGCCGATACCACCTACGCATCGGAACATGTGCTGATGTGGTGACCGGCCCCTCGTACATCCGCGTATCCGGTCACCATGACCCGACCGCGCCGCGGGCGCAGGCGCCGTCCGGCGGTTTCCGGGGAAGGTAGCCACCGATATCGGCGGCGGGCGCATGCACCCGGACGACCGCGACGATCCGGTGCCGTCTCGACTTGTCGGTGCCACCTGATTGGATGGTTGGATGCTGCACGGATTGTGGACACCCGGGTCGGGGTTGGTGCTGTGGCGCCATCCCGATGCCGGCGCGGTGTCCGCGATCGATGCGGTGAGCCTGCCCGATCCGCTCGGCGGGGTGATGCAGACGGCGCGGTTCCGGCATCGGGCGCATGTCCTTGTCGCCGGGGCGGAGGGGCCACAGGAGATCACGGTGCGCGGACATGCGCTCGCACCGCCGATGGCCGCGCAGGTGTTGCTGCAGCGGTTGCCGCCCGCCGTCGTCGCTGGTGATCTGCGGTTTCTCGGACATGTCGGGTGCGGTGTAGAACGCTGGGTGCGAGCGGGGCGGATCGTGCCGGAGCTCCGGCGCGACGACGGCGAGTGGTGGGTGCGCTGGCGGTTGGTCGGCGGCCGGCGGCAGCGCGCGTGGCTGGCCGAGCTGGCCGCGGCGATGCCGCCCGCCCTGCGGGTGGCCGGACGCCCGGCAGCGCTGCTGGAAGACCTCGTCGCCGAGCTCACCGATCCGATCGCCCGCCTGCACCTGGACACCGCGGCGATCGGCTCGCATCACCGCCCCGCCCATCCGCTGTTGACCGCGCTGATCGCCGATACGCCGCTCGATTCCGGTTCACATCGGGTGGCCGATGTGCTCGACCAGTGGCGGACCAGCCTGACTACCGGTGAACCGGAACTCGTGCTGCGCCTGCTCGAACCGGACGACGATCCCGGGCAGGGCGCGGAAACCGTCGACGCGCTGTGGCGGCTCGAGGTCTGTCTGCGCATGGAAGGTGAAGCACCACAACCTGTTCCGGTTATCGGCGATCCCGCGCTGGTGCGAACCGCGGGTGAGCGGGTGGCCGCGGCGATCCAGGCGTATCCGATGTTGCGGGAGTTGCCGCGCGACCCGCGCGGGATGGATTTCCTGCTGCCGACCCCGGTCGTCCAGGATCTGGTCGCCCACGGTGCGCACGAATTGCGTTCCGCGGGAGTGCATCTGCTGCTGCCGCGCGCATGGCGGATCGTCGCTCCGAGTATGCGAATGCGGGTGCAGAGTCCCGCGGCGACCGAGACCGAGGTCGGCCTGAGCGGATTGGTCGCCTACCGCTGGGAGTTGGCGCTCGGCGATATCGTGCTCACCCCGGCCGAGATGTCCCGGCTGGTGAAATCGAAATCCGATCTGGTGCGACTGCGCGGTCAGTGGGTGCAGGCCGACCACCGGACGCTGGCCGCCGCGGCCATGTATCTGGACGGCCGCACCGACGAACAGGTCGGATCGCTGACCGCGCTACTGGCCGAGATCGCCGCCTCCGAGGTCCGGAATGTGCCGATCGAGGACGTCACCGCGAACGGCTGGGTGGCCGAACTGTTCGAGGCGACCCGCTCGGCGGATCCGGTCGAGCCGCCATCGGGCCTGAAGGCGCAGCTGCGGCCGTATCAGCTGCGCGGCCTGTCCTGGCTGGCGACGATGAACCGGCTCGGCTGCGGCGCGATCCTCGCCGACGATATGGGCCTGGGGAAGACGCTGCAGGTCCTGGCCCTGCTGGTCTACGAAAGGGAGTGCGCCACAAGCGATTCCGAGCCCGGGCCGACGTTGCTGGTGTGCCCGATGTCGGTGGTCGGCAACTGGCAGCGCGAGGCCGAGCGTTTCGCCCCGGGCCTGCGGGTTCTGGTGCATCACGGCGCGGCGCGCCGCTCGGGCGCCGAACTCGATGCGGCCGTTGCGGATTCGGATCTGGTGATCACCACCTATGCGCTGCTTGCCCGCGATTTCGAGGAGTTGAAGCGGCAGCCCTGGCGGCGGATAACCCTGGACGAGGCGCAGCACATCAAGAATGCGAACACCCGCCAGGCGCGCGCCGCGCGCGCCCTGCCCGCCCCGCATCGCCTGGCGCTGACCGGAACTCCCGTGGAGAACCGGCTCGAGGAGTTGCGCTCGATCCTCGACTTCGCGGCGCCGTCCTTGCTGGGCAAGGCATCCCAGTTCCACGCCAGGTTCGCGATTCCGATCGAGCGTGAGCGCGACGAGAACGCGATTACCCGATTGCGCACGGTCACGTCGCCTTTCGTGCTGCGCCGGGTGAAGACGGATCCGGCCGTGATCTCCGATCTGCCCGAGAAGATCGAGATGACGGTGCGCGCCAATCTGACCGTGGAACAGGCCGCGCTGTATCAGGCCGTGGTGGACGATATGGTGACGAAACTGAAGAACGCCGAGGGGATGTCCCGCCGCGGCGCGGTGCTCGGCGCACTGACCAGGCTCAAGCAGGTGTGCAATCATCCCGCACATTTCCTGGGCGACGGATCGGGCGTGCTGCGCCGCGGCCGCCATCGGTCCGGCAAGATGGGCCTGGTCGAGGACATTCTCGAATCGGTGCTGGCCGACGGCGAGAAGGCTCTGTTGTTCACCCAGTTCCGGGAATTCGGCGATCTGATCGGTCCGTATCTGGACGAGCGGTTCGGCACGCAGATTCCGTTCCTGCACGGCGGGGTGTCCAAGAAGCGGCGCGATGCGATGGTCGACCGATTTCAGAGTGATGATGGTCCGCCGCTGATGTTGTTGTCGCTCAAGGCCGGTGGCACCGGACTCAATCTCACCGCCGCCAATCACGTAGTGCACCTTGATCGTTGGTGGAATCCCGCGGTGGAGAACCAGGCCACCGACCGAGCCTTCCGGATCGGTCAGCGGCGTGATGTGCAGGTGCGCAAGCTGGTCTGCGTCGACACGATCGAGGAGCGCATCGACGATATGATCAGCGGCAAGCGGGAATTGGCGAATCTGACCGTCGGTTCGGGCGAGAACTGGATCACCGAATTGAGCACCGAGGAGATCGGCGCGCTGTTCGCCCTGGGGTCCGAGGCGGTCGGCGAATGAACGAAACCGGTGCGGGACAGGTGCGGGGATGAGTCCGTTCATCGACTACGACCGGTACGGTAAACGCCTGCCCGTGCGCGGGGGCGTCGAACCACGCAGTCGCAGAGGCTCTTTCGCGCGGACCTGGTGGGGAAAATCCTTCATCGAGGCGGTGGAGCAGGTCGCCGACGCCGGACGGTTGACTCGCGGACGCACCTACGCGCGAGCCGGTCAGGTGGTGAACTACCACATCGAACCAGGTGCGGTGGCCGCGGAGGTGCAGGGTAGTCAGCCGCGCCCGTTCTCCGCCGCGCTGACCCTTCGCACTCTGCGCGACGAACGCCTGGACGAGCTGATCGATCTGGTCCGCGCCACCCCCGGCATGCTCGCCCAGTTGGCCTCGGGCGCCCTGCCGAAGGAATTGGGCCCGCTGCTGCTGCCCAGCACCGCCGCCGAACTCGATTTCGCCTGCAGTTGCCCGGACGACGGCTGGCCCTGCAAACATGTGGCCGCGGTCTGTTACATCATCGCCGAACGCCTGGACGAGGAACCCTCGATCATGCTCACCCTGCGCGGTCTGGATCTGGACACCCTCATCGGCGGCGTTCAGAATGACAGCGGTCCAACGGTTTCCGATGATCTCTACGGCGAGAACATCAGCCTGCCCGGCCTCCCCGAACCTGAATTCCGTCCCGCCGTGGACGATTTGGATTCGATTCCGCTCCGCCAGGCCCTGCGCATGACCGCCGAGGACGAGCACACCGCCGAATCGGGCCTGCGCGACCTCAACACCCTGTACCGCACATTGGACAGCTGACCGGGCGCGGGCCGGCACCACAGCCGGAGGTCGCGATGCGCCCCGGCAGCATCGTGATATCGGTTGCCGGTGGTGAGGTCGCGGCCGCACACTGTGGCTCGTCCGGACGTGTGATCACCCGGTGGGGTACCCGCGCCCGTCCTCGATCCGTTCTCGCCTGGTCGAATCGCGGACAGACGATGTCCGGCCGCGCGAGAGAACGCTGCGGTAGACGTGTCGGCCGCTGGACGTCAGCCGATGCGGATGGCAACGAACTCGGCGCTCGTACGAGGTCGGCGCAAGACCGGGCACTAGGCTGAGGAGATGTCCGATGTCGATCCGGTCGATGATCTCGGGACGCCGGTGCCGATCGCCCGCCCGGTGGAACGGGTCGTCTCGCTGGTTCCGTCGCTGACCGAGGCGATCGCACTGAGCTGTCCCGGAATGCTCATGGCGGCAACCGACTGGTGCACTCATCCCCGGGAGCTGCCGGTGGAACGGGTGCGGGGGACCAAGAATCCGAATGTGCGCCGGATCGCCGAGCTGGCTCCGGATCTGGTGATCTGCAATCAGGAGGAGAATCGCCGCATCGACGTGGGCCGCCTGCGGGATGCGGGAATCGCGGTGTGGGTCACCAGGATTCGCACGGTTGACGAGGCATTCGAGTCGATGACGAGAATGTTCGCCGCAGCGCTCGGCGTCGTGCCGCCGGACTGGCTGTCCGAGGCCGAATCCGTCTGGGCCCCACCGCCTCCGGAACCGATCCGCAACGCCGTTATCCCGATCTGGCGTGACCCGTGGATGGTGGTCGGCCGCGACACCTTCACCGGAGATCTGGCCCACCGCCTCGGATTACGCCTCGTCCACGCCCACCTCCCCGGCCGCTACCCCACGGTATCCGCCGTCGAACTGCTGTCCGGCGTCGACCTGGCCGTACTCCCCGACGAGCCGTACGTCTTCACCGAAACCGATGGCCCCGAAGCTTTTCCGGACATCCCGGTTGCGCTGGTCTCCGGCCGCGACCTCACCTGGTACGGCCCTTCCTTGGTCACCGCGCGAGCACGGCTGTCCGACCGACTGGCTCGAGCGACGAACCCGGCACCTCCGCATCGGTCGGACAGCTGACGCTTCGGGGGTTCGAGCTCGGTGGTTACCAGTGGCCCAGGGCTGTATTCGTCGCTCCGAATCAAGATCGGTTTTGCGGATTGGAGCCAGTCCATCTGAACAGTTCGCGATCGAAGAGAACCCATTTGGACCATTGATTAATTTTTGATGTAGATGTAAATTTGATGTATGATTCGTACTCAGGTTCAACTACCTGATGGGCTGTACCGAGATGCCAAACGGATTGCTGAGGAGCAGGAGATGACGTTGGCGGAAGTCGTTCGCCGCGGTCTCGAACATATGGTGCGGATCTATCCGGCTCGCGACAGCGCGAGCGAATCCGATTGGCACCCGCCGACACCGCGGGGGCTGGGCCCCTTTCGTGCACCGGAAGAAACCTGGCGCGATCTCGCCAATGAGGCGTGATGCTGTCGATTGACACGAACGTGTTGCTGTATGCGCAGAACAAGGACTGTGCCGAGCATCGGGCGGCGGCGGATTTCCTTGTTGATTGTGGTCGTCGTGATGATGTAGCGATCGCCGAACTCGTCCTCATCGAGCTGTATCAACTTCTGCGGAACCCTGCCGTCTTGGCTCGGCCGCTCGACGGCCCGGATGCGGCAGAGGTGTGCCAAGCATTTCGCAGCAATCGCCGCTGGGCGCTGATCGAGAGTGCGCCAGTGATGAACGAGGTGTGGAAGGTGGCCGCCACTCCCGGGCTGGCCCGCCGGCGCCTGTTCGACGCTCGGCTGGCCTTGACACTGCGACACCATGGCATCGACGAGATCGCGACCCGGAACGTCGGAGATTTTCGGAGTTTTGGATTCGCCCGTGTGTGGGATCCGATCGGCCCGGGCTGAACTATCTCAGGATTCCTTCGGGGACAGCATAATTCAGCCGTGCACCCGGCATGCATGCACACCGTGCATGCATGCCGGGTGACCTACACGTTGCGGCGGTATTGACCGCCGACGGTGAAGAAGGCATCGGTGATCTGTTGCAGAGTGCAGACTCGGGCGGCGTCCATCAGGACCTCGAAGACGTTCTCGTCGGTGCGGGCGGCGGCGTCGAGGCGGGCCAGGGCGTCGTGGGCGGAGTCGCGGTGGTCGGTCTGGAACTCACGGGTGCGCTCGAGCTGGGACTGCTTCTCCGCTTCGGTGCCGCGGGCCAGTTCGAGTTCGCGTTCCTCCTCGCCGTGCGGGTTGCGGAAGGTGTTCACCCCGATGATCGGCAGCGAGCCATCGTGTTTGCGCTGCTCGTACAGCATGGACTCGTCCTGGATGCGACCACGCTGATAGCCGGTCTCCATCGCGCCCAGGACGCCGCCGCGTTCGGAGATGCGCTCGAACTCCTGCAGCACCGCTTCCTCGACCAGGTCGGTGAGCTCGTCGATGATGAAACTGCCCTGTAGCGGATTCTCGTTCATCGACAGGCCCCATTCCCGGTTGATGATCAACTGGATGGCCAGGGCGCGGCGCACCGAATCCTCGGTCGGGGTGGTGACCGCCTCGTCGTAGGCGTTGGTGTGCAGGCTGTTGCAGTTGTCGTAGAGCGCGATCAGGGCCTGCAGTGTCGTGCGAATGTCGTTGAAGCTCATCTCCTGTGCGTGCAGCGACCGCCCGGAGGTCTGCACGTGGTACTTGAGCTTCTGCGAGCGCTCGTTCGCGCCGTACTTGTCGCGCATCGCGACCGCCCAGATCCGCCGCGCCACCCGGCCGATCACCGAATACTCCGGATCCATGCCGTTGGAGAAGAAGAAGGAAAGGTTCGGCGCGAAGTCGTCGATATGCATACCGCGCGCGAGATAGGCCTCGACGTAGGTGAATCCATTGGACAGCGTGAAGGCAAGCTGGCTGATCGGATTCGCGCCCGCCTCGGCGATGTGGTACCCGGAGATCGAGACCGAATAGAAGTTGCGAACATCGTTGCGCACGAACCATTCCTGGATATCGGCCATCATGCGCAGGCTGAATTCGGTGGAGAAGATGCAGGTGTTCTGGCCCTGATCCTCCTTGAGGATGTCGGCCTGCACGGTGCCGCGCACGGTGGCCAGCGTCCGCGCCCGGATATCGGCGGCCTCGGCCGTATCGGCTTCACGGCCTTCGGCCTCGGAGAACCGTTGCAGCGCTTGGTCGATCGCGGTGTTCAGGAAGAACGCCAGAATGGTCGGCGCCGGCCCGTTGATGGTCATCGACACCGAAGTCGTCGGCGCGGTGAGATCGAAGCCGTCGTAGAGCGCCTTCATATCGTCCAGCGTTGCGATGGAAACCCCGGAGGTGCCGACCTTTCCGTAGATATCGGGCCGTTCGGCCGGGTCGTGTCCGTAGAGAGTCACCGAGTCGAAGGCCGTGGACAGCCGCTTGGCGTCCGAATGTTCCGAGAGCACCTTGAATCGGCGGTTGGTCCGGAACGGGTCACCCTCACCGGCGAACATGCGCGCGGGATCCTCGTTGTCCCGCTTGAACGGGAACACCCCGGCGGTGAACGGGAATCGGCCGGGCAGATTCTCCGAACGCAGGAACCGCAGCAGCTCGCCGTGGTCGGTGAATCGCGGCAGGGCAACGCGCGGAATCGAGCTGCCGGACAACGACTTCCGTCGCAGCGTGGTGCGCAGCTCGCGATCCCGGATGCGCACCACCTGCTCCTCGCCGCGATACGATTCGGCCAGCGCGGGCCAATCCCTCAGCAGGGCGGCGTTATCCGCGCTCAGTTCGGAACGCGCGGATTCCAGCAGGGTGGCGATGGCGCTCTCACCCTCGCTCGCACCGGCATTGCCGACGAGGCCGGATATCTCCTCGAGCACCTGCTCGAACCGCTGAACCCGTTGCGCGGCAACGACTTGCGCGGCGGTATCGGCATGGTAAGCGCGGATCGTCTCGGCGATCTCGGCCAGGTACCGCACCCGGGCGGGCGGAATGATCTGCGCGAAGCGGGTCGAGGCGCGGGTGTCCACGCGCGGGAGTACGCCCTCGGCGACCGGCAGCCCCTTCTCGGCCAGGTGAGCGGCCAGATATTGGTACAGCGCCGTCACGCCGTCGTCGTTGAACGTCGCCGCGCTGGTGCCGAAGACCGGCATATCCTCCGGCGTGCTGGTGAACGCCTCCCGGTTGCGGATCAGCTGCCGCGAGACGTCCCGCAGGGCGTCGGCCGCGCCGCGACGCTCGAACTTGTTGATCGCCACCACGTCCGCGAAATCGAGCATATCGATCTTCTCGAGCTGCGAGGCCGCGCCGAATTCCGGTGTCATCACGTACAGCGAGAGATCGACGTGGTCGATGATGGCCGCGTCGCCCTGCCCGATACCGGGCGTCTCCAGGATGACCAGGTCGTATCCGGCGGCCTTGCAGGCCAGGATCATGGTGTCGGTATTGACCGGCAGTTCGTGCGCGCCGCGGGTGGCCAGCGAGCGGAAGTAGACGTGATCGCCGTCGAGCGAGTTCATCCGGATCCGGTCGCCCAGCAGCGCACCGCCGCCGCGGCGCCGGGTCGGGTCCACCGCGAGGATCGCCACGCGCAGTTTGTCCTGCTGATCCGAGCGCAGCCGCCGCACGAGTTCGTCTGTGAGCGAGGACTTTCCGGAGCCGCCGGTGCCGGTGATGCCGAGTACCGGGACGTTCCGTCCGGCCGCGGCTGCCTGGAGCGCCGCGAGATCGGCGGCGGGCAGTGCGTCCTGCTGCAGGCAGGTGATGGTGCGCGCGAGCGCCTTTCGTTCGCCGGCCAGGACGGCCTCGATATCCGCGGGCTCACGCGAGAGGTCGACGTCGCAGTCGCGCACGAGCTCGTTGATCATGCCCGGCAGGCCGAGCCGCTGCCCGTCCTCGGGGGAGAAGATCCGTACTCCGGCCTCGGCGAGCCGGTTGATCTCCTGATCCACGATGACGCCGCCGCCACCGCCGAAGATCCGTACGTGTCCCGCGCCCGCCTCGCGCAGCGCGGTGGCCAGATATTCGAAGTATTCGACGTGCCCGCCCTGATACGAGCTGATCGCGACGCCCTGCGCGTCCTCGGTGAGCACCGCGTCCACCACCTCGCGCACGGCACGGTTGTGCCCCAGGTGGATGACTTCCGCGCCTTGGGACTGCAGGATCCGCCGCATGATGTTGATCGCGGCGTCGTGCCCGTCGAACAGAGCCGCGGAGGTCACGAAGCGAACCGGATGTACCGGAGTGTGCAGGTCGGCCATGACATCCTCCATCAGAAGAGGCCCGTCGAATAATTTGATGTCCCGATAGTAGGACGTCAAAGTAACTGTACTGTGGCCGGGGTCGCAACGCCAGGGTTCGACAGGTGCCGGACGGTCGTGATGGTGTGGATCACAGGGCTGGTGGTAGATGTGGATGGATGTCCGAATCTAGGATGACCTAGTAGTTGGCCCGACGGCGGGAACGGCCGGGAAGGACACAGATGAGCGAGCCCGAGGTTCTGATCGATGTGCGCGACGGCCTGGGCCTGATCACGCTCAACCGGCCCAGGGCGATCAATGCGCTGAACCACCCGATGGCGCTGGCCATCCTCGACGCCCTGCGCGCCTGGGCGGACGACGAGCGGGTGCGGACGGTAGTGCTCACCGGCGCCGGCGAACGCGGACTGTGCGCGGGCGGCGATATCGTCGCCATCCACCGCGACGCGAAGAACGCGGTGGAGAACGGCGATACGGCCGGGGCCGATTCGCCCAGCGGACGCTTCTGGCGGGACGAATACGCCCTCAACGCCCTCATCGGCCGGTACCCCAAACCGTATGTGGCGATCATGGACGGCATCGTCATGGGCGGCGGCGTCGGCCTGTCCGGGCACGCCGGGCACCGCGTGGTGACCGAACGCTCCCTGGTCGGCATGCCCGAGACCGGTATCGGATTCGTCCCGGATGTGGGCGGCACCCACCTGCTCTCGCGCGCACCCGGCGAGATCGGCACGCACGTCGCGCTGACCACCGCGCGGATGAGCGCCGGGGATGCCATCGCCGCCGGATTCGCCGACTATTTCGTGCCCTCGGAACAGATTCCGGCGCTGCTGGAGGCGCTGCGCACCGCCGAGGCCGAGATCGCCATCGCGAAATTCGCTCAGCCCGCGCCGGTTTCGGCCTTCGTCGCGAATCAGGACTGGATCGATTCCTGCTACGGTGCGGATACCGTCGAGGAGATCGTGTCCCGGCTGCAGAGCGACGGACGTCCCGAGGCGGCCCGCGCGGCCGCCGATCTCCTCACGAAATCGCCGGTGGCGCTGAAGGTCACGTTGCGGTCGCTGCGCAACGCCCGCGCGGACGCGAATCTCGAGCAGACATTGAACCGGGAGTACCGGGTCTCGATCGCGGCACTGGGCACACACGATCTGGTGGAGGGCATCCGCGCGCAGGTCATCGACAAGGATCGGGCCCCGCACTGGTCGCCGGCCACCCTCGCCGAGGTCACCGATGCCGACGTCGAGGCGTACTTCCGCGAACTCGGCGATCGCGAACTGGGTGAACATCGACCATGCCGAGGCGAACGGTGACCGCTCCGCTAGGGTCACCGATGTCCGGACTCGATCGGGAGAGGAACACGAGATGACGCAGGACGAATCCGCGCAGAACGGCGGACCGGATTTCGAGACCGTTCTCCTGGAGCGCACCGGCCGCGTCGCGGTGATCACGCTGAACCGGCCCAAGGCGCTCAACGCGCTCAATTCCCAAGTGCTGGTGGATATTACCGCCGCACTGGATCTGCTCGAGCAGGACGAGAGCGTCGGCGCGGTCGTGCTCACCGGGTCCGAGCGGGCCTTCGCGGCCGGGGCGGATATCAAGGAGATGCAGACCAAGTCCTATATGGACATGTTCCTGGTCGATCACTTCGGCGGTTGGGACCGGGTGGCCGCGTTCCGCAAGCCGATCATCGCCGCGGTCGCCGGATACGCCCTGGGCGGCGGCTGCGAGCTGGCCATGATGTGCGATCTGCTGATCGCCGCGGACACCGCGAAATTCGGCCAGCCCGAGATCAAATTGGGCATCATCCCCGGGATGGGCGGTTCGCAGCGGCTCACCAAGGCCGTCGGCAAGGCCAAGGCGATGGATCTGATCCTCACCGGCCGCAATATGGACGCCGATGAGGCCGAGCGCGCGGGTCTGGTCTCGCGCGTCGTCCCGGCCGCCGACCTGCTGAGCGTGGCCCTCGAGGTCGCGCAGACCATCGCGTCCATGTCGCTGCCTTCGGTGATGATCGCCAAGGAAGCGGTGAACCGCGCGTTCGAGACGACGCTCGGTGAAGGACTGCGGTTCGAGCGGCGGGTGTTCCACTCACTGTTCGCGACCGAGGATCAGAAGGAAGGCATGGCCGCGTTCGTGGAGAAGCGGTCGGCCGATTTCACCAACCGCTGAGTCGCGACGCGCCGCCGGCGTTCCCGTAGCCTTGGCCCGTGTGGAAGCAGGTGGCAGCGGCGGCGACGGCGTGTGCGGTGATGTCCGTGACCGGATGCGGTGGTTCGGGCGGCCCGTCCGCGTCCGAGCAGCCGAGCGTGCCCGCCGTCCCCGCGCAGGCCGTCGCGATCGGGCGGTGCGGATCGGTCTCCGACGCCGATATCTCCAAGGCCACCGGGCTCACCGGATTGCAGCAGGTGGCGGCCGATCCGATGCGCTGCGGCTGGGCTGCGGGCGCGAGCGGTGATTACGCCGTCGTCTTCCAGTGGTTCCGTGGGACGTCGCTGCAGGATCGGCGCGGCCGGGTCACCCTCGGCACGCCGTCGTCGGTGCGGGTCGCGGGCCGTCCGGGCATTCTCTGGTCGGGTACGAAGGCCTGCGAGATCGCGGTCGCGTCCGGTGGGGCGGATTTCATCGACTGGATCCTCACCGGTAGCGGGCCCGAACCCGCACGGCCGCAAGGTTGTTCGGACCTCGAGCAGCTCGCCGCCGATACGCTCGCGAAGGCGGGTTAGCGATGCGCGCGATGGTGCGGACGGTGATCGCGGTGATGCTGGCCGCCGCGCTGGCCGGATGTGCGGGCAGCGGTACGCCGCGGACGCAGAGCACTCCGGCCGATGCCCCGAACGTTCTGGGCGGCTGCGGGCCGCTGAGCGATCAGGCTCTCGCCGGTCTGTTGCGGGCGACCTCGGTGCGTCGGCAGAGTGCGCCGACTACCTGTACCTGGACCGCCCAGACTCTCAGCGGCACAGTCGATCTCAGTTACAGCTGGTTCTCCGGCGATGTACTGATGCGGGAGATGCAGGTCGCCGCCCAGTACGGGTACCGGACCGAGAAAGTGGTGGTCGACCGTTTCGGCGGGATGTACTGGCGCGATCCGCGGGATCCGGGCACTTGCGGGGTGACCGCCGCCGACAGCGGTACTGTCACCTGGTGGGTGCAGAATCGCGACCATGCCGCACAGCCCGATCCGTGCGCGGCGGCGATGAGCCTGTTGCACACCACACTGACCTTCGACGGTATCTGAATCGAAACTACCTGGGCGGCAGCTGATTCGCGGGCGTGCCCGCGACCTCGACGGGAGTCGGCGGGGCGTGGTGGGTGGCGGGTGCGGTCGAATCCCGGTTCGTGGTCAGCAGACCCGCCACCGTCGCTCCCAGTGTCGCCGTGACGGCAAGCGCGGCAACAACTTTGCGCTTGGATACCGGTGCGGGATCGGCGGGCCGCAGGGTCGGTCGCGCGCCGAATCGCACACTCCGGATCCGGCGGGCCGTGGGCAGTTGGGCGGACATCAGCACCGCGCCGCGCGCGGAGACGAATTCCGGTTCCGGATCGTAGATCACCGGCAGATCCAGTAATTGCCCGAGCGCCTGGCGAATACCCGGATTGCGGGAACAACCACCCAAGAGGGCGAGGGCCTTCGGCGGAACGCCCGTCTCTCCGACAATCTGCCGCACATAGGACACCGAATGGTGGATTCCGGCCTCGGCCAACTCCTCGAAATCGCTGCGCGTCAACACCATTCGCTGTCCGCTGTGCGGATCTGTGGCGGTCAGCACCGGTGCTGTGGTCAACGCCTCCTTGTAGGCGCGACTGGTCGGCTTATCGAGGTTCAGACCCCCGTGGGCCAGATGCCAGCGCAACAGCGCGTCATGTCCGTCGCCGCCGAGAACGGTGCTGCGCCTGATCGCCAGGATGGCGTCGGTGCGGCAGTCGGCCGCGGTGACGGTGAGTCCGGAGGCGCCCAGATCGTAGAGCAGTACCGCGCCCTCGTCCGGGAGTTGGCCGCTGAAGCGCAGATAGCGCAGCTGGGCGTGCGGTTCGTCGACGACGGTGAGATTGCCGCGACCGGCCATGGCCCGCACCGCCTCCTCGTGCAGGGAGCAGCGGCAGGTGACCGCGAGGCCGGTGATGAATTCCTCGCGCTGGGCTGCCGCGTCCCGCATCAGTCGGATGGCTGTGAACACCGATTCCGCTACGTCGGCTCCGGCCCGGCGGGGCACGGTGCAGCGATCGATCGGCGGTAGATGCGGCTGGTCGGAGTGCGTCAACATCGCGCGAGCTCCGCCAGCGCCCGCCGACACCCCCAGGACCAGCACCATGGGCTCCATGGTGAACCTTTCGCGCCCGGATGGGAAGGTCATCGCGGCCATGTCGCTGGCTGGATGCTGAATGGTTATCCAGGTGGTGTCACGGCAGGCCTCCGGCTTCGGTTTTCATGCCTACCGGTCGGACGATTTTGCTCGTCAGGACCAGTGCGTCGGCGTGTCACCGATATCGAAATCCCCTGCGGCCTGCCGGAACTCCGACAGTAACTGTAGTAACTGACGCAGGCGCTGCGGCGGCAGGCCGGGACGTGCGAAAACCGATTCGTTCAACTCCTCGGTCGCCTGCGCCACCAACTGGCGACCGGCATCGGTGATCTCGATCAGCGTCGCCCGGCGGTCACTCGGATGCGGTACTCGTTTGACCAGTTCGGCGGCCTCGAGTCGATCCACGGTATTGGTCACGCTGGTCGGATGTACCTGCAACCGGGCGCTGGCCACGGCCATCGGCAGCGCTCCGGTCCGGCTGAAGCTCAGCAGAGCGAGCAGCTCGTAGCGGGAGAAGGTCAGCCCCGACGGCCGCAGCGCCTCGTCCACCCGCGCCATCACGATCTGTTGCGCCCGCACCAGCGACGTCACCGCCGCCATCCCGTCCGCGACCTCACCCCAACCGTGTGTGGTCCACTGGCGATGGGCCTCTGCGATCGGGTCCAGGGGCAGCGGGCGGGGTGTAGCCATGCGACCGAGTTTAGAGGGGGCGGCGCGGAGTGACGGTTTCACGCCATTCGCACCCGGGTGCGTTTTCGATCATGCTGACCACAACCCTGGGCGCGGCGGGCGGCCCCGGGCACCATGAGTGTCGATGCGGGTGTGCCCGAGTGGTCAGGGGGCGGTCTGCAAAACCGTGTACGCGGGTTCGATTCCCGCCACTCGCTCTGCTGAAATTTCTGCTGGATTACCTCAGCCCGGAAAGATCGCGCAGCACAACGTGATTGCGGTCGGTGGTGGTGCCGAGGGTGTATTCGGGGGCCAGCCCCAGAAATTCGGCGCGGCTGCGGGTGCTCCAGCGGCGGGCGTCGGGGGTGCGGGTCTTGTAGAAATTGACGGTGTAGCCGCCCTCGTGGAGACGCATCAGGCTGTAACCGCCGGGATATTCCTTGACCGCGCCGACCTCGAGGAATTCGACGCTCAGCGGGATGTCGGGGACGGTGCGGCGGTTGCGATGGGTGTGGCCCGCGTGATGCAGGAATACGCCGGGAGCCGATCGGTAGAGGTTCTGCAGGGTCGCCGCGTCGGAGCGATTCAGGACGAAATCCGGGCCGTTGATATTGGACAGGGCCGAATCCAGGGTGACGGGGTGGTGGCCGAAGACCAATGTCGGGCGGTCCGGATCGGCTCGCAGGACCTCGCGCAGGTGAGCGAGCTGATCCGGATCGATGGCGCCGCCGGCCGCGTCGAGACGGGTGGTGTCCAGGCCGAGCACGCGCAACTCGCCCATCCGATGTTCGGTGAGCCGGCCTCGCGCGCCGAATGATTCGCCCCAGCAATCGTGGTGGGCCGCATCGGCCACCGGGGGACATTCGGCGTAGTCCGCGCCGACGTGCGGCCGGTCGTGATTGCCGCGCACGGCGAACCAATCCCGTTCGGACCTGCCCCAGCGATCCAGATACGTTCGCACGGAACGAGTTTGGCCCGGAGTGGCCTCCGCGGTGAGATCACCGGCCAGCAGCAGGTGGTTCGCGCCGCGGTCGGGGCGGCGCAGATCGCCGAGCATCGCGGTGAGCATCAACTCCGGATAGGGCGGCAGCCCCGGTTCCTGCTGGACGCCCGGCGGATATCCGTTCGTGATCAGACCGGCGGTCTGCTCGCCGAAATGCACGTCGTTGGACAGCGCCACGGTACGCAGCAGGCGGCCCGGCGGCGGCACGAGCGTGGTGAACCGCCCGGTGCATTCGGCGCTACCGGGCAGATGCGTCGCCACGGTCGGCGCCGGAACCGCGCGCACACCGTCGGACCACGCCTCGAAACGATATGTGCGCCCGGGTTCGAGCCCGGTGACCTCGGCGTAGTGGTATGGCGTCCGGGCGGTGTCGTCGACGACGGTGCGAGCCGGACCCACCGCGTCGGCCGGGGCAAGGTGGACCTGTGTGCCCGCGTCCATCGGAATCCTGTTCCCGGCCACGTCCGACCCCAGTGTGGTCCACGTCAGGATCGCCGAGTCCGGCGTCAGCGTCACCAGCTCGAGATCGGTGGCGATCATCGAATTCGCCTGTGCGCGGGCAGTTCCCGCCGCGACCATGATCGGCGCCGCCGCCAGCGCCGCGAGCATCCGGCGGCGGTTCGGGCCACAACACGTCATCAGCGGCATCCCCCTTCGCGCCTGTCCGGCCCGACGTCCCGAGTGCGGGCGCCGTCACCGCGCAGACTACGGCACCCGGATGTCGGTCCGGTGACCGTGCGCGCCGGCCAGGTGTCGCGGCCGGGTGGCGCGAACGCGATCTCAGCCGAGGGTGTAGTGGTATCTGCTGGTCGGGACGACGTCGATATCCTTGTTGGCGCCGAAGGCGTCGATGCTGGTCAGCATGCGGCTGACGCGGCGTTGCAGCTCCGCGTCATCGCCCCCGCTGCCCCAGAACGCGTGCGGATCGGTCATGGCGGCCATGGGGAACAGCTCCTCGACCAGGCCGTCGACGCGACGTCCCGGAGTCACCGCCGAGATGACGGTGTTCTGCAGATAGCCGAAGGTGGCCTGGGTTTCCATGGCGATCGCGGTGTGCACCTCGTGCCAGTACTTCCGCCACGCCTCGGGTGTCATTTCCGGCGGAACCCGCAGGAACGCGATATTGGACAACGCGTCGAAGCGCACGCCGTCGGCGGTCGCCGGAGGCGCCATCGGGACGCGTTCGGCCACGATCCAGCCCTCGACCCGATCGGCGGCGGAGGTCAGTTCCCGGGTGGTCGGCTCATGCTCGCCCCCGGTCCACACGCTGACCACTGCGGCGATCGGCTCGGCGTAGGTCGACAGTCGCAACGTCGCCGCCGCGACATCATCGTCGACGACGTTGACCTGCAGTTCGGTCGCGCCCGCGCGGGCCAGCCGGACATGCGTGCCGGCGGAGCACAGCGTCTCGGCCGGCTCCGAACCCCACAGGGCATACATCAATTTCATCTCGTCGCCCTTTCCGAAGCGGTGGTCGAAGACGGTATCCGCGCGATGCGATCGTCCGCGGGAATTCCCGCGGACGATCTCGCTCAGCGGAAAACGCCACGTCAGCGGGCCGTGAGTTCGGAGAGCCGGAAGGCGACCGCACGTCGCACGCCCGGGAACAGGACCGCCGAGCGGATCACGGTGTTGCGCAGGGCGCGCGCCGGGCGCTGTTGCAGAGTGGCCATCCGGGTCATCCGATCGGTGAGTTCGACCACACCCTGCGCGACCGGGCGGCGGATCGCCTCGTACTCGTCGAGCAGGGCGTCCGGCTCGCCGTGCAGCACCTGCGCGAGCAATCGGCCCAGTAGTGCGCCGTCCTGGATGCCGGTGTTCATTCCCTGCCCGCCGGCCGGGCTGTGCACATGGGCGGCGTCACCGGCCAGCAGGATGCGGCCCGCGCGGTAGTGGTCCGCGAGCCGGTGATGCACGCGGAAACGCGAGCTCCACAACACCTCTCGCACCCGTCCGCCCGGACGGCGTTCGTCGATCACCGCCTGCATGAAGGCCAGGTCCGGATGTTCGGGCGCGTCATCGACGGTGGCGACGATGCGGAATCGGTCACGCTGCTCGTCCGGCAGCGGCGCGACGAGGGTGAATCCCTGCGGCGCCAGGTGCAGGGAGACTTCGGTGCGCGGGTCGGGCCAGTCCATCCGGACGTCGGCCAGCGCGAACGACTCCGGATAGCTCGCCCCGGTGAACCCGATGCCCGCCTGTTCGCGGACCACGCTGTGCATACCGTCGGCGCCGATCACGTAATCCGCTCGGATTGATCCGGAACCGCCTGCGGCATCGGTGAATTCGACGCTGACGCCGGTCTCGTCGCCCTCGACCGCGGTGACCGTGTACGGGCGCAGTACGGTGCCGCCTGCCTTACGGAGCCGGGTCAGCAGCACCTCCTCGGTGGTCGCCTGGCTGATCATCAGGGTGTAGGGGAATCGGGTCGGCAGATCCTTGAAGTGGATGGTGGCCAGCCGCTGCGGACCGTCGTTCAGGTCGAACTGCTCGACGACGAGTCCGCGCTCGTTGAGCTCCGCGGCGACGCCGAATTCGTCGAGCACCTCGAGGGTGCGGGCGTGGACGACCGCGGCTCGCGAGGTGTTCGCTCCCTCGGCCAGCCGGTCCAGCAGTACCACGTCGACGCCCGCGTCGGCGAGGGCGATCCCTGCGGTCATTCCGGTGGGACCTGCGCCGATGACGACGACCGAGGCGGTGGCGGGAACGGTGTTCATAACGGCTCCTCAAATCTGCCAACATCTGTTGGCCAACGGCTGTTGACATCTACGATAGGGGGTCGCCGATAGCATGTCAACAGTTGTTGGCCTACACTTGTTGGCATGATCGCCGAGACCCCCGCCCGCCGCTCCGACGCCACCCGCGCCGCCATCCTGGCCGCCGCCCGGCACCGCTTCGCGCAGGACGGGTTCCGCAAGGCGACCATCCGGGCCATCGCCGCCGACGCCGAGATCGATCCCTCGATGGTGATGCGGTACTACGGCAATAAGGAGGGGCTGTTCGACGCGGCCCTCGAGATCGACCTGGAGTTGCCGGATCTCGGTGTGGCGCCGCCGGATTCGCTGGGTGAGACGATCATGCGCCGATTCCTCGAACTGTGGGAGACGCCGCCCGGCGACGAGATCCTGCTCACCCTGCTGCGTTCGGCGGTGACAGACGATTCGGTGGGGCAGCGCGCCCAGCGAATCTTCGCCGGACAGATCATGCCGATGGTGCTGCGCGTCGGCGATCCGGCCGATGCCCCGCGCCGCGCGGGCCTGATCGCCAGCCAGGTCCTCGGCCTGGCACTGTGCCGCTACGTGCTGCGGCTCGAACCAGTGGTCGCGATGACGCACGCAGAACTGACCGCCAACCTCGCACCGGTCCTGCAGCGATACCTGACGATGCGTCCCGGCGAATCCTGATCGCTCGGCCCGGACCGTAGGGTTGGGCTGCCGTCGTGGCGGCACGACGTGCACGAGAGATATGAGGTGCGCCGGTGCATTCGGTGGAGGAACTGGCCGCGCGGTTGCCCGCGGGCCGCATGGTCACGGATCCGGGTGTGATCGAGCGTTACGGGCACGACGAGGCCGAATGGGCGCCCTACGAGATGCCGCTGGCGGTGCTGCGCCCGCACTCGGCCGAGGAGGTCCGCACCGTCGTGCGGTGGTGTGCCGAACACCGCACGCCGGTGATCGCCCGCGGTGCGGGGACCGGGTTGTCCGGCGGGGCGAACGCGACCCGCGGCAGTGTCGTGCTCTCGTTTGAGCGCATGAACGCCGTACTGGACATCGATCCGCTCGAACGTGTCGCGGTCGTGCAACCCGGGGTGGTCAACGAGGATTTGCGCACCGCCTGCGCCGAGCACGGGCTCTGGTATCCGCCGGACCCGGCGAGCGCGCCGTGGTCCACGATCGGCGGTAACGTCGCCACGAACGCGGGCGGGCTGTGCTGCGTGAAATACGGGGTGACCCGCGACTACGTGCTGGGCATGCAGATCGTCACCGGCACAGGGGAATTGGTGCGGCTGGGTCGTCGCACCGCCAAGGGGGTGGCGGGTTACGACCTGGCCGGGCTGATGGTCGGCTCGGAGGGGACGCTCGGCATCATCACCGAGATCACGGTGCGGCTGCGCCCGCGGCGTCCGGCCGAGCGCACCGTGGCCGGATATTTCGACTCCATCGTGAGCGCCGGACGCGGCGTCGAGGCCGTGGTCGGTTCCGGAGTGATCCCCTCGGCGCTCGAACTCATCGATCGGCATTGCCTACGCGCGGTGGATGATTGGAAGAAGCTCGGACTGTCGGTGGATGCGGAGGTCGTCCTGCTCGGCCGGGTCGACGTCGCCGGATCGGTCGGCGACGACGACGCCGAGACCATGCGCCGCTGTTTCGAACAGGCCGGCGCCACTTGGAGCGCGGTATCCACCGACGAGATCGAATCCGAGGCCCTGTTCCAGGCTCGCCGCCTGGCCTATCCGGCCGTCGAACGGTTGGGACCCGTCCTCACCGAGGACATCTGCGTCCCGGTGCGCGCCGTACCCGACATGCTCGCCCGCATCGAGCGGATCGCCCTCCGGCACGACACCGTCATCGCGAATATCGCCCACGCCGGCGACGGCAACCTGCATCCCCTGCTCATCACCTCCCACGATGACGAAGCCGCCCGCACCCGCGCCCAAGCCGCCTTCGCCGACATCATCGACGCCGCATTGGATTTCGGCGGAACCGTAACCGGCGAACACGGCGTCGGCCTGCTGAAGATGCCCGGCCTCTCCCGCGAACTCGATCCCGTGGCCATGACCATGCACCACAACATCAAACAAGCTCTCGACCCCCTGGGAATCCTCAACCCGGGCAAGGTGATCGAGTCGGTTCATTCACCGGAAAAGCCCTGACCGGCAGTGTGCCGGTCGGAAGAGTTCGCTCGGCCAGGCCGAGGGCGGTGCGGGCACTGTCCGCGGTGTGCGCGGCAAGCACGCCGAGCGGCCGTGTCCGGCCTTGTTTCGATGCACCCCTTCTCTAGGGTGATATTCGGCAGCCCGAACGCGGTGACGGTGAAAGGGATGAGCGGCTATGGCGGGTAGGCGATGGAGCGATCTGAGTACGCGCAGCCGGATTCTGATCGTGACGGCCGGTGTGTTCGACGGTGTGGTGAGAATCGCGGCGCTGCGCGATCTCGCGCACCGGCCGGTGGCGGAGGTCCGTGGTTCGAAGCGAGTTTGGGCGACGGCGATCGTCCTGGTGAACTCGGTGGGCGTCGTTCCCCTCGCCTACTTCCTGCTGGGGCGCCGCGCACCGGACAGCCCTACTCGTTCACTCTGACCACGCGGTGCGGCGGTGATCCGCGACGGCGGTCGCGCCGACGTCGGCGGTACGGCCGTGGAGGACCCGGTGAGACACGGTTGTGACAACCCGTGACACTGCGGCGGGATGAGTCCTCGGACGCAAACAGGCCCTGACCAGTTATACCCTGGTCAGGGCCTGTTTCTTTCGGTGCCCTCGGCAGGAATCGAACCTGCGGCCTTCTGCTCCGGAGGCAGACGCTCTATCCCCTGAGCTACGAGGGCGGGGATGGACCCGCTCGTCCATTGTCCGATCGGGCTGGGAAAGCGTATCGCATCCTCGGCCGTGCGCCAAAAGCGGATTTCAGCGGGGTCAGGTCATGGGGAGAGGCGTTGCGCCACGGGTGGTGAGGAGTTGGGTCATGAGGTTGATCTCGCCCTGCTGGGTGGTGTTCATACTGTCGGCCAGGGTTCGGACCGCGTCGGTGTCGGCGTGGGTCGTCGCGTAGGCGACCATGGCGATTCCGCCCTGGTGGTGGCGGAGCATCAACTGGAGGAACAGGGTGTCCTGGGCCGGGCCGGTGAGTTGGCGCAGCCGGTTCATCTCCGCGGCGGTGGCCATGCCGGGCATGGATTGCACCGGGCCGCTGGGCGTCGAGGTCATCGGCATCGAACCGTGCATGGTCACGTGGTCGGTCATCCAGCCCATGTAGCCGTCCGGATCCACGCTCGGCCGCTCCCACAGTTGCAGCCAGCCCTGCATGCGCCCGGCTTGATTCTGCTGGGTGGTGAGAATGTCGTAGGCCAGCCGCTTCACCTCCGGATCGCTGCCGCCGGACAATTCGAGCGCGGCCATTCGCACTGCCTGCGCATGATGTACCGACATGTCCTGGCAGAACCCGGTGTCCACCGCGTTGGGTGCGGCGTCGCCGTTGTGTTGCAACGGAAGTCGCGCGATTACGCCGATCGCGAAACCGGTCAGCAGCAGACACGCTCCGATCAGCGCCAGCAGCGTCGTGCGGCGTCGAGGGGAATGCCCGCTCTCGTCCATTACCGACCCGATCCCGGGACGAAACCACCTCCGGAAGGAACCGGGATGCCCGGGATCCCGCCCGGCAACGAGCCGCCCATTTCGCTGAGGTCCGCCTGCAATCCCTTGCCGTCCATGGGGATCGCGTCCGCTCCGGGAGGAGTGGGGTCGAATGCCGGTGGGTTGTCGGTGTCGAAGGTCGGGTTGGCGCAGTCCGCGCCGACCTCGGGGTAGGTGTACTGGTTCAGGCGCAGGGCGCTGATGAATTCACCGATGCGCTTGTCGTCCGCGCTGTCCAGTTTCAGCTGGTGGCCCCAGGATTGCAGCGAGACGGCGTGATCGAGGCCGGGATACGGCGACATCAGCATGGCGGGCTTGCCCTGCACCCGCTGCTTCAGCGAATCCAGGGCGGCGCCGGTGACCTTGTCGGGGTTGTAGGCGATCCAGATCGCGCCGTGCTCGATCGAATGCACCGCGTTCTCGGTGCGGATCGCCTTGCCGTAGACCACGCCGGTGCAGGTGGCCCAGGACGCGTCGTGCGGCCCGCCCATCGGCGGCTTCATGTCGTAAGCCACCCGCTGGGTCGCCGAGACGTGCAGCCCCGCCGGATAGTCCTTGCGCACCACGCCCGGAATATCGCCCGAGGGATCCTTGTGCTCGGCGGTCGGGGTGAACTTCTGCGCATCGGCCTTCTGCTGATATTTCGGCACCAGGTAGATTGCCAGTGCGGCGACCAGCGCGACGATCACCACGACGCCGCCGACGATCGGCCACTGGATTCGCCGTCCCCCGGGCAGTTTGGCGCCGCCTCCCGATTTACTCGCGGGAGCGGACCGGGCCGCGGCACGAATGGCCTTGGCCGATTTTGCGCTGGTGTTCGGCATCGCTGATGGGCTCTCTTCGGTCGGTCGGCGGATCCGAGTCCGGGAAACCCGCTGGCGGTGCCCCCCTGCTCGAACCATAGGATAGTTACTCGTGACTCCAGTTGACCTTGCAGATCTCCTTCGTGCTACCGCGGCGAAGGTGCTCGTGGAACGTGGATCGGACCCGGGGGTCCTGCCCGACGAGGTCACGGTGGAGCGTCCGCGCAATCCCGAGCACGGTGACTATGCCACGAATGTGGCCATGCAGGTGGCGAAGAAGGCCGGAATGAATCCGCGCGAACTCGCAGGTCTGCTCGCCGAGGCGCTCTCGGCCGCCGACGGTATCGACTCCGCCGAGGTCGCCGGTCCCGGATTCCTCAACATCCGGCTCGCTGCCGCCGCGCAGGGCGTGATCATCGAGAAGATCCTCACCGCGGGCGAGCGCTACGGCACCGCCGACACCCTGGCGGGCGCGAAGATCAACCTGGAATTCGTCTCCGCGAATCCGACCGGTCCGGTTCATCTCGGCGGCACCCGCTGGGCGGCGGTTGGCGACGCCCTGGGCCGGATCCTGATCGCCCAGGGCGCGGAGGTGACCCGGGAGTACTACTTCAACGATCACGGTGCGCAGATCGACCGTTTCGCAAATTCCCTGGTCGCGGCCGCCACCGGCGCGCCCACCCCGGACGACGGGTATGCGGGCGCGTACATCACCGAGATCGCCGACGCGATCGTCGCGGCGAATCCGGGAGCGGCGGAACTGCCCGCCGGCGCGGGCGCCGAATCGGCTGCCGCCGAGCGGTTCGAATTGTTCCGGCGCGAGGGCGTCGAGCTGATGTTCGGGCAGATCAAGGCGTCCCTGCACGATTTCGGCACCGACTTCGACGTGTATTTCAACGAGAGCGCGCTGTTCGAATCCGGTGAGGTCGAGCGCGCGGTGGCCACGCTGAAGTCGTCCGGGAAGCTGTACGAGAAGGACGGCGCGTGGTGGATCGCCTCCACCGAATACGGTGACGACAAGGATCGCGTGGTCATCAAGAGTGACGGCAAATCCGCCTATATCGCCGGTGACATCGCGTATTTCCACAACAAGCGGTCGCGTGGATTCAACCTGTGCATCTACATGCTCGGTGCGGACCACCACGGCTACATCGGACGTCTGAAGGCCGCCGCGGCCGCCTTCGGTGACGATCCCGCGACCGTCGAGGTGCTCATCGGCCAGATGGTGAATCTGGTGAAAGACGGTGTGGCGGTGCGGATGTCCAAGCGCGCGGGCACCATCGTCACGCTCGACGACCTGGTCGACGCGATCGGTGTGGACGCCGCGCGGTACTCGCTGATGCGCTCCTCGGCCAACAGCAGTATCGATATCGATCTGGACCTGTGGACCAAACAGGAGAGCGTCAACCCGATCTACTACGTGCAGTATGCGCACGCGCGCACCTGCCGGATCATCGAGAATTCGGAGTCCTTCGACTTCGCCTCGGTGACACCGGATTTCGCCGCGATGACCGCGGACCGCGAGGGCGAGCTGATCCGCACGCTGGGTGAGTTCCCCCGGATCGTGGCCACGGCCGCGGAAATGCGCGAGCCGCATCGGGTGGTGCGGTATCTGGAGGAGCTGGCCGGGGTGTACCACCCCTTCCAGTCCGACAACGAGATGCGCGTCCTGCCGCAGGGCGATGAGCCGCTCACTCCGCGGCATGCCGCGCGGCTGGAACTGGTGAAGGCGACGCGGCAGGTGCTGCGCAACGGTCTGTCGCTGTTGGGCGTCAGCGCTCCGGAGCGCATGTGAATCGCGCCGTACCCGATGGAGCCGACCGGATGTCCTGTCCGGCAGGCTCTTTCGAGCACGCCCGGGATGGGGTGGCGAATCCGTGCAGCGCGGCACGCCAGATGAGTATGTACCGAGGAAGGGATCATTCGTCGTGAGCGAGCGAACCATGGGTGCGGCCGCGCTCGTGTCGGAGTCGAGCACCAGCGGGACTCCCGCATGAGCGTGCATCCGGCCGGGCCGCGGCATGCCGAGATCCCGCATGCCCCGAATCTTCCAGAGCGGCCGAAAGATCCGGCGCAGCTGATCGATCTGCCCGCGAACGTCTGGCCCCGCAACGCTTCTCGCGACGCCGACGGCGTGGTGCGGTTGGCCGGTGTACCGGTGTCCGAACTCGCCGAGCGGTTCGGCACCCCGCTGTTCGTGGTGGACGAGGACGACTTCCGTTCCCGCTGCCGCGATATGGTGCGCGCGTACGGACCCGATGCCCGAGTTCACTACGCCTCGAAGGCTTTCCTGTGCGGTGAGGTGGCGCGCTGGGTCCGCGACGAGGGCCTGTACCTGGACGCGGCCTCCGGCGGCGAACTCGCGGTGGCCCTGCACGCCGGATTCCCGGCCGAGCGAATCGCCCTGCACGGCAACAACAAATCGGTCGCCGAACTGGACGCCGCGGTTTCGGCCGGGGTGGGCCACGTCGTGGTCGACTCGTTGATCGAGATCGACCGCCTGGAGGCCGCGGCCGGCCGCGCGGGTGTGCTGCAGGATGTCCTCGTGCGTGTCACCGTCGGCGTGGAAGCCCATACGCACGAATACATTTCGACCGCGCACGAGGATCAGAAGTTCGGCTTCTCGATCGCCGGTGGCGATGCGATGGAGGCGCTGGCGCGGGTGTTCGAGGCCGAGAATCTGCGTCTGGTCGGCCTGCACAGCCATATCGGTTCGCAGATCTTCGATATCGACGGCTTCGAGATCTCCGCGCGCCGTATGCTGCGGCTGCTGCGCGAGGCGATCGAGAAGTTCGGCGTCGATCGCACCCAGCAGATCCACACGCTGGATCTCGGTGGCGGACTGGGCATTTCGTATCTGCCTGGGGACGACGCGCCGCCGCTGGACGAATTCGCGAAGAAGGTCCGTCATCTGGTGGAGGAGGAGTCCGCCCAGATCGGCCTGCCCACCCCGACCATCGCGATCGAACCGGGCCGCGCCATCGCCGGACCGGGCACCGTCACGCTGTACGAGGTCGGCACGATCAAGGACGTCGTCCTGGACGCGGGCGCGCAGCGCCGCTACGTCAGCGTGGACGGCGGCATGAGCGACAACATCCGCCCGGCGCTGTATCAGGCCGAATACGACTGCCGCCTGGTCTCGCGGTCCAGCGAGTCCGCCGCGGTCGTCGCCCGCGTGGTCGGAAAGCACTGTGAGAGCGGCGATATCGTGATCCGTGACACCTGGATGCCCGAGGACGTCGGTCCAGGCGATCTGATCGCCGTGGCGGCGACGGGTGCCTACTGCTATTCGATGTCGAGCCGCTACAACCTCTTGACCCGTCCGGCGGTGGTGGCCGTGCGCGACGGGCAGGCGCGCCTGATCCTGCGCCGCGAGACGGTGGAAGATCTCTTGAGCTTGGAGGTGCAGTCATGACGGACCGGGAATACCCCTTCGGATCCGATCATCCGATCGGCGTCGCGGTCCTGGGCATGGGCAATGTCGGTACCGAGGTCGTGCGGATCATCCAGGAGCAGGCGCAGGACCTGCGCCAGCGCATCGGCGCCCCGCTGGTGCTGCGCGGAGTCGCGGTCCGCCGGATCGACGTGGACCGGGGCATCGATCCCGAGCTGCTGACCACCGACGCGCACGCCCTGGTCACCCGCGACGACGTGGACCTGGTCGTCGAGGTGATGGGCGGTATCGATCCGGCCCGCGCGCTGATCGGCGCCGCGCTCACCGCGGGTAAGTCGGTGGTGACCGCGAACAAGGCGCTGCTGGCCGACTACACCGGCGAACTCGCCGCGGCCGCCGAGCACAGCCGCGCGGATCTGTATTTCGAGGCGGCTGTGGCCGGGGCCATCCCGGTGGTGCGCCCGCTGATCCAGTCGCTGTCCGGTGACCGGGTCAATCGGGTCGTCGGAATCGTCAACGGCACAACGAATTTCATCCTCTCGGCGATGGACGAGACCGGCGCGGACTACCACGCGACGCTCGCCGAGGCCACCCGTCTCGGCTACGCCGAGGCCGATCCCACCGCGGACGTCGAGGGTTTCGACGCCGCCGCGAAGGCCGCGATCCTGGCCTCGCTGGCCTTCCACACCCGCGTCACCGCCGCGGATGTCTATCGCGAGGGCATCTCCCGGATCACCTCCGAGGATCTGGAGACCGCCGCGGCCGTCGGTTGCACCGTCAAGCTGCTGGCCATCTGCGAGCGAGTCCCGGCAGGCCCGGATGAACAGTATTCATGGGGCGCCGCTGCGGACCCCTCCGTGGTTGCGCAAGCTGCCTCCGCTGTGTCCGATGGCGAGGCTCCCGGGGCCCTGCGTGGTGACGCTTCGCTGCCGCCTTCGGGCCCGTCTGTCACCTCGCAAGCCGTCGCAGCGGCGCCAGGACCCGCACAGGGCGGCAAGGACCGCATCTCGGTACGGGTGTATCCAGCGCTGATCCCGCGCAAACATCCGCTCTCCTCGGTGAACGGGGCGTTCAACGCCGTCGTCGTGGAGGCGGAGAACGCGGGCCGGCTGATGTTCTACGGCCAGGGCGCGGGCGGCGCGCCGACCGCGTCGGCGGTGATGGGCGATGTGGTGATGGCCGCACGAAACAAATTCTTCGGTGGCCGCGCACCGGGCGAATCGGTCTATGCTGAGCTGCCGATCGCGCCGATCGGCGACACACCGACCCGCTACCACGTGAACTTGAAGGTCGCCGATCGCACCGGGGTTCTGCAGGCGGTCGCCGGGGAATTCGCCCAGCACGGTGTCAGCATCTCGACCGTCCGCCAGGAGGGACAGGACGAGGGCGCGCGACTGGTCGTGGTCACCCACCACGCGACCGAGTCGGCACTGGCAGATACGGTGGCCGCGTTGGCCGAGCTGGAATCCGTCACGTCCGTGACCAGCGTTGTGAGATTGGAAGGCACCGAGGAATGAACAAGGCAGGAGTGCCGATTCCCGCGGTACACAAGCCCTGGCCGGGGCTGATCGAGGCTTATCGCGATCGTCTGGCGGTCGGTGCGGACTGGGAGACGGTCACGCTGTACGAGGGCGGTACGCCCCTGGTGCCCGCGCACCACCTCTCCGAAATCACCGGATGTGAGGTGTATCTCAAGGTCGAGGGGCTGAATCCGACCGGATCCTTCAAGGATCGCGGAATGACCGTGGCGATGACCGATGCCAAGGCGCGCGGCCAGAAGGCGGTACTGTGCGCCTCCACCGGCAACACCTCGGCCTCGGCCGCGGCGTACGCCACCCGGGCGGGCATGCACTGCGCGGTGCTGATTCCGCAGGGCAAGATCGCGATGGGCAAGCTGGCCCAGGCGGTCATGCTGGGCGCGAAGATCATCCAGGTGGACGGCAATTTCGACGACTGCCTCGAGCTCGCGCGCAAGGTGACCTCGGAGTTCCCGCAGGTCGGCCTCGTGAATTCGGTGAATCCGGCGCGTATCGAGGGCCAGAAGACCGCCGCCTTCGAAATCTGTGACGCGCTCGGCCGCGCCCCCGATGTGCACGCGCTGCCGGTCGGCAACGCCGGGAACATCACGGCCTACTGGAAGGGCTACAGCGAGTACTACGCCGACGGCCTCATCGCCGCACGTCCGCGCATGCTCGGCGTGCAGGCCGCGGGTGCCGCGCCACTGGTCAACGGCGCCCCGGTGAAGGATCCCGAGACGATCGCCACCGCCATCCGGATCGGCGCACCCGCGTCGTGGAACAGCGCGGTGGCCGCCAAGGAAGAGTCGGGCGGCGCGTTCCGCGCGGCCACCGACGAGGCGATTCTCGAGGCGTATCGCCTGGTCGCGGGCACCGAGGGCGTTTTCGTCGAACCGGCTTCGGCCGCCGGCGTGGCCGGGCTGCTGGCCGCGCGCGAGGAGGGCTGGCTGGATGCGGGGCTGACCGTGGTCTGCACGGTGACCGGTAACGGTCTCAAGGACCCCGACACGGCGCTGTTGGGGATGCCGCAGGTTCAGGCGATCGCGGTCGACCCGGTCGCGGTCGCCCACGAGCTGGAACTGGCCTGAGTTGGCGCGGGAAGGGCAACGTGAGCGAGTGAACCCTGTCACAACGCCCGCGCAGGTCGGCCGGCACGACCCCGCTGCGACCCGAACCCTGCCCGCGGGGCTGTGCGTCACGGCACGGGTGCCCGCGTCCAGCGCCAATCTCGGACCCGGTTTCGATTCGCTGGGAATCGCGCTGGGGCTGTACGACGAGATCGTCGTGCGCACCACCGATTCCGGGCTGACAATCCGGGTCGAGGGCGAGGGCGCGGACGATGTTCCTTGGGGCCCTTCACATCTCGTGGTCCGTGCGATCGAACGCGGCCTGCAGGCCGCGGGCGTCTGGGCCGACGGCCTGGATGTGGTGTGCCACAACGTGATTCCGCATTCGCGTGGGCTGGGTTCCTCGGCCTCGGCGGTGGTCGGCGGACTGGCCGCGGGCTGGGCGCTGGCCGCGAAGTTCGATCCGGAACGCAGCTGCGACGAAGCCGAATTGGTCCAGCTGGCAGCGGAATTCGAGGGACATCCGGATAATGCGGCGGCCAGTGTGCTGGGCGGCATCGTGGTGTCCTGGACCGAGAACGACGAGGTTGCCGACGGTGAACGGCTCGGCCGCGGGTATCGCGCCGTGCGGCTGGATCCGCATGCTCGGCTGCGCGCGTTCGTCCTGGTTCCGGAGGAGCGTTCGGCCACTTCGCATACCCGCGGGCTGCTGCCCGAAACGGTGCCGCACGGTGACGCCGCATTCAACGCCAGCCGTGCCGCACTCGCGGTAGTGGCCTTGACGCAACGTCCTGACCTGCTGCTTCCCGCCACCGAAGATCGTCTGCATCAGGGCTACCGGGCCTCGGCGCTGCCGGTGACGACGACCTGGATCGCTCGGCTGCGCGAGGCCGGAATCGCCGCGACCGTATCCGGTGCGGGCCCGACCGTATTGGTGTTGACCACCGGTGAATTTCCTGCCGAACTGCGTGAACTCGCGATTGCCGAGGGGCTGCGGGTGCTCGAACCCGCCATTTCCGAGGGTGTGCGAACCGATTGACGGCGTGCCTGCCTTGCAGGCATTCCAGTGGGGAGCTATCCTGAGCGAGTCCGTACATCGTGCGCATCAGACGCCGGTGCTTCATTTGGGCAATCGCTCCAGCAGGCTCCTTGCTCAGGCTCGCGAGACGGGTCTCGAGAGATCTTGGGGTCAGCACTGGAATGAACTCCCACCTTTGTGAACCGGTGGCGCAGACCTGGCGGTGATGAACCGCAGGTCCGGCGGGGCAGGCGATACGGCATCCGGGCTCGGCACAGTGATCGGGCTTCGGGACGAAACCCTCGAATAAGCACACGGCAATCGAGGGAAGGAAAGGATCTCCGTGACAGATACGGACCTGCTCGCGACACCCGGGGTGGAAACCGATGGACGTTCCTCGGACAGCCGCGAAAGTGACTCCGGACAGATTTCGAAAATGAGCGAACAAACCGACGTCGCACGATCGGGGCTGACTGGAATGTTGTTGCCGCAGTTGCGCGCACTGGCCGGAGAGCTCGGTATACGAGGCACTTCCGGAATGCGTAAGGGCGATCTCATCGCCGCTATCAAGGAAAATCAGGCCGGTGGTTCGGCTGGTAAGCCCGTGCGTGGCCGCGAGGGATCCGCGCCCGCCAAGTCGGCGAAGACCGACGAGCCCGCACCCGCCGCGGAAGCGCCGCGGGCCAAGTCCGCCTCGGCGCGCGGCGAGCAGCAGACGCTGGACGGCGTCGCCGAGAAGCCTGCCGACAAGTCCGCCGAGAAGGCCGAGAAGTCCGACAGGCCCGCCGAGAAGGCCGAGAAGTCGGCCAAGCCCGCCGATAAGGCCGAGAAGGCTGCCGAGCCCGCTCAGGCCAAGGCTGATTCGCCTGCGCGCCAGGCCGACTCGGGTGAGGATTCCGGCCGCGAGGGCGGTCAGCGGGGCCGTGGCCGGCAGCGTCGCGGTCGTGAGCAGCGTGCGGCCGAGGGCGGCGAGGTCAAGGCCGAGACCAACGGCGCCGAGGTCAAGTCCGAGCAGGACTCCGGTGAGCGTCGTCGTGATCGCAGTCAGCAGAACGACCGTAGTCAGCAGAACGGTCAGGGCAACCAGAACCGCAACGGCGCCGATCGCGATCGTGATCGTGATCGCGGTGGTGACGACGACGGTGACGGCCGGGGCCGTCGCGGCCGCCGGTTCCGGGAGCGTCGTCGGGGCCGGGACCGCGAGGGTGGCGCCGGTGGCGAGGCCCGCGAGGTCGAGATCCGCGAGGACGACGTCCTGCAGCCGGTCGCCGGAATCCTGGACGTGCTGGACAACTACGCGTTCGTGCGCACCTCCGGCTATCTGGCCGGTCCGAACGACGTGTACGTCTCGATGAACCTGGTCCGCAAGAACGGCCTGCGCCGCGGTGACGCGATCACCGGTGCGGTGCGCGCGCCCCGCGAGGGTGAGCAGGGCAATCAGCGGCAGAAGTTCGATCCGCTGGTACGCCTGGACACCGTCAACGGCACCGATGTCGATTCGGCTCGGCGCCGTCCGGAGTTCAACAAGCTGACCCCGCTGTACCCGAACCAGCGGCTGCGGCTCGAGACGCAACCCAACAAGCTGACCACCCGCGTGATCGATCTGATCATGCCGATCGGCAAGGGGCAGCGTGCCCTGATCGTGTCCCCGCCCAAGGCCGGTAAGACCACGATCATGCAGGACATCGCGAACGCCATCGCGACCAACAACCCCGAGTGCTACCTGATGGTGGTGCTGGTCGACGAACGTCCCGAAGAGGTCACCGATATGCAGCGCTCGGTGCGCGGCGAGGTGATCGCCTCGACGTTCGACCGGCCGCCGAGCGATCACACCTCGGTCGCCGAGCTCGCCATCGAGCGGGCCAAGCGCCTGGTGGAGATGGGCCAGGACGTCGTCGTGCTGTTGGACTCGATCACCCGTCTGGGGCGCGCGTACAACAACTCCTCGCCCGCCTCCGGCCGCATCCTGTCCGGTGGTGTCGATTCGACCGCGCTGTACCCGCCCAAGCGGTTCCTGGGCGCGGCGCGCAACATCGAGAACGGCGGCTCGCTGACCATCATCGCGACCGCGATGGTGGAGACCGGGTCCACCGGTGACACGGTCATCTTCGAGGAGTTCAAGGGCACCGGTAACGCGGAGCTCAAGCTCGATCGCAAGATCGCCGAGCGCCGGGTGTTCCCGGCGGTGGACGTCAACCCGTCCGGTACCCGCCGCGACGAGCTGATCATGTCGCCGGACGAGGCCGCGGTCATCCACAAGCTGCGGCGCGTGCTGTCCGGCCTGGATTCGCATCAGGCGATCGATCTGCTGATCGACCGGTTGCGCAAGTCCAAGAACAATATGGAATTCCTGGTGCAGGTCTCCAAGACCGCGCCGGGTGCTCTGGACGAGTAGTACTCCAGCGTTCGTGCGGGCTCGCCGGTGTCGCGACGGGCTCGCACGGCGCACGGAACGTATGTCCGGCGAGCGAGCCGTGTCCTCGCCGGATGCCCACCCCCGCTGAGGTCCTGCTGCGGCAGGGCCTCAGCGGCGTTTTCGGGTGGGGGAGTAGAAGATTCGGCCGACCAGTACCGCGCCGAGGATCAATCCGCCGAGGATCAGTGCGGTGGCGGCGGTGAGTCCGCCGGTCGGCAACGCGGTCGCGGTGAACTGATAGGGCTCGGTGTCACCGGGCGTGCCGGGCGTGAGCTCGGCGGCCCGGTCCGCGGGCGCCGCCCACCAGCAGATGGCGATCGTCACCGACAAAATCGTCAATACGGCTCCGGCGAGGAGTTCCGCGCGCCAACCCCCCGGCAGGACGCGAAGCCTACGGCCGATCGCCGATCCGGGAGACCGCGACCCCCGAGCCCCCCGAGCGGTGTGCTGATTCACTGCGTTCCCTCCTGCCGTAGCCGGTTCCGGCCTGCTGCCGATAATCTATGAACACCTCTGTTCATATTCACGAGTAGCCGACTACCCGAGTTCAGCGTGGCTCGAGAGCTGCGAATATGCGCGCCCGTACTTTCTGGGGGACCACGCTAGGGCTTGTTCGGGGAATAAACATACCTGTTCCCCGTTTTGGGAACATCGCCGGTCGATCCGGCCCGGAACAAAACCGGGGCAGATCGGCGTTTACACTGGTTCGTTGGCAACAATGCCTAGTCGGTTCCGGTTCACGTCCTGTTTCGCCAGGGCGACCCGGCGACCATCGAAAGGACATCCATGAAGGCAGGAATCCACCCCACATACGTGGAGACGACCGTCGTCTGCGGTTGTGGGAACACGTTCCAGACTCGCAGCACCAAGGAGTCGGGCAAGATCACCGTCGAGGTCTGCTCGCAGTGCCACCCGTTCTACACGGGCAAGCAGAAGATCCTCGACACCGGCGGCCGCGTCGCCCGCTTCGAGGCTCGCTACGGCAAGCGCACCCCGAAGAAGGCCGACGCCAAGTAGCTGTCCCATCGACGCCCGTCCTGTCCGTGCAGGGCGGGCGTCGGTATTTTTCGCTGTGTCTTTGCCCTCCGCTTTCCTCCGGGGTGTTCGCGGCGAGCTTCGGTGGTGGTGAGGTGTTGAGGGAAATGAAATTGCAGGAATCGACCGAGAATCGCACAGAGGAGCTCCCGCGATGGCCGATGTGACGGCCCCGTCCGCGATCGACGACATCCTGGCCGAACACGCCGGGTTGGAGACGCAGCTGTCCGATCCGGCGCTGCACAACAATCCGGCCGAGGCCAGGCGCGTGGGCAAGCGGTTCGCCGAGCTGGCTCCGATCATGTCCGCTTACACCAAACTGCAGGCCGCGCGCGAGGACCTGAGCGCCGCGCGAGAGCTGGCCGCGGACGACGCTTCCTTCGCCGCCGAGGTGCCGGATCTGGAAGAGCAGGTGCAGGAGCTGGAGAAGACGCTCACCGATCTGCTCGCCCCACGCGATCCGCACGACGCCGACGACGTGGTGCTCGAGGTGAAATCCGGCGAGGGCGGCGAGGAATCTGCGCTGTTCGCCTCGGATCTGGCCCGGATGTACATCCGCTATGCCGAGCGACGCGGCTGGAAGGTCGAGATTCTCGACGCCACCATCTCCGATCTGGGCGGCTACAAGGAGGCGACGATCACCATCAAGAGTCGCGAGCCCAGTCGCGACGGTGTGTGGTCCCGGCTCAAGTTCGAGGGCGGCGTGCACCGCGTGCAGCGGGTGCCGGTGACCGAATCCCAGGGGCGCATCCACACCTCGGCCGCGGGAATTCTGATCTATCCCGAACCCGACGAGGTCGAGCAGGTGCAGATCGACGAGGGTGATCTGCGCATCGACGTCTATCGCTCCTCCGGTAAGGGCGGTCAGGGCGTCAACACCACCGATTCGGCCGTGCGCATCACCCACCTGCCCACCGGCATCGTGGTGACCTGCCAGAACGAGCGGTCCCAGCTGCAGAACAAGATCCGCGCGATGCAGGTGCTCGCGGCCCGGCTGCAACTGCTGGCCGAGGAACAGGCAGACGCGGAGGCCGCCGCCGGCCGCGCCAGCCAGATCCGCACCGTGGACCGGTCGGAGCGGATCCGCACCTACAACTTCCCGGAGAACCGGATCACCGACCACCGCATCGGATTCAAGGCGCACAACCTGGATGCGGTGCTGGACGGGGATCTGGACGCACTCCTGGACGCGCTCGGCGAGGCAGATCGAGCCGCCCGCCTAGCCGCCGAGTAGTCCCGTAGCGTGATCATGTCGCTGGACAAGGATTCGGCCCCAGGTGCGATCCGCCCCACTGCGAAGCGTCGCCGTCGGCCGGAACTGTCAGGTCGGCTGACGCCAACTCCAACTCCAACGGCAACTCCAAGGGCTTACAGCGCCGAAAACTCGCCGGATCCAAGCGGAGGCCGAAAACACAGTGAGTCGCGTTTCCTTGCGTCCGGTCGTTCTCGAGGCGGTCGCACAGCTCGAATCCGCCGGTGTGCACAGTCCGCACACCGACGCCGAATATCTCGCCGCCCATGTGCTTGGGGTGGAGCGTTCACGTCTCGCGCTGGTGCCGATGCTGAGCGCCGAACAGCTCGTGGAATTTCGCAAACTGGTGGACCGGCGCGCGGAACGTGTTCCGCTGCAACATCTCACGGGTGTCGCGGCGATGGGCGAGATCGATCTGGCGGTGGGTCCGGGGGTATTCGTGCCGCGCCCGGAAACCGAATTGCTGTTCGCCTGGGCGCTGGCGCACCTGGAGGTGGCCGGGCACGAACATCCGCCGATCGTGGTGGATCTGTGTACCGGATCGGGTGCGCTCGCCCTGGCGATCGCGCATGCGCGTCCCGACGCCGAGGTGCACGCGGTCGAGCTCGATCCGGCGGCGCGCGCGTGGGCGCGCCGCAATGCCGACGAGCAGGCCGCCCGGGGTGATACACCCATATATCTGCACGCCGGCGACGTCACCGATCCGAATGTGTTGTCCCCCTTGAACGGTCGTGTGGACGTACTGGTCGCCAATCCGCCCTACATCCCCGAGGGTGCGCGGCTGGACCCCGAGGTGGCCGACCACGACCCGCATCGGGCCCTGTTCGGCGGCTCCGACGGCCTGTCCGTGATCACCCCGATGATCGACACCATCACCCGCCTGCTCCGCGCGGACGGCGTGGCCGCGGTCGAACACGACGACACCAACGGTTCCCGGGTCGCCGCCCTGTTCGCGGGCGCCGGCCGATTCACCGCCGTCGTCGAGCATCCCGATCTCGCGGGTAAACCCCGCTTCGTCGCCGCCCGCCGCACCGCGGACTGAGGCTCAATCGTTGTAATGACCGCCGACCTGCACTACGACGATCTCCGTATCCGTCACGTAGTAGACAAGTCGATGTTCCTGGGTGATTCGTCGCGACCAATGGCCGGCCAGTTGATGGCGCAGTGGCTCCGGCTTGCCGATACCGGTGAACGGATCCACCAATACCGCCTCGATCAGCTTGTTCGCGGCTTTCAAGACGGTGCGATCGGGGGCGAGCCAAGCTGCGTAGCTGTGCCAGCCTTGTGAAGTAAAGGAGAGCTTACGATCGCTCGGCATCAGGCATCCGGGTCGAGGAGTTCGTGGAATTCGGTCTCACCGCGTCGCGCGGCCTCAGCGGAGGCCAGCAACTGAACGCCGCCGTGGGTAGACAGGACGTAGAGCGTTTCCTGCAACGAGTTCCAATCAGATTCAGCGACGAGTACCGCGTTCTCGCCGCTCTTGGATACCACTGTGACCGGGTCATGGTCGTCGTTCACCTGCTGGACCAGGCCGAATAGATTCTGGCGAACGGTTGAGATGGGTAGTGCGGTCATGGCTGCGACCTCCTGTCTTGTACGATATATCGTACAAGAAGTACTCGATAGCCCGCCGTTCGACTGCGACCGGACCGGCTTCCGGTGCAAGAGTCGAATACCGCCGAATACCCGATCCGCGCGCACCAGAACGGTATTCGGCACGAGCGAGACCGGGGGCGCGCGATGACGGCGAAATCCGTTGAGCCACCCGGTGATATCCCGGCCGTGGAATGCGTCGGCCTGACGCACCGCTACGGCGACCACACCGTTGTGCACGATCTGGATCTGCGTATCGAACGCGCTGCTCACCACCCACTACATGGCCGAGGCCGATGTGCTGTGCGATCGAATCGCTCTGCTGCACAAGGGGATTCTGCGGGCGGTCGGTTCACCGGCGGATCTGCGGGCCGCCCTGGGCCCGGAGGCCACGCTCGAGGACGTCTTCCGGCGCCACGCCGGCGCCGGGCTGGACTCCGACGGGAGCGACGGGCCCGAAGCAAGCAACTCGCGTGACCACGCAGGGCCCCGTGGACGTCGGCGAAGGCACGGTTCGAATACGGAGGGAGGGCTGCGCGGTGTCCGAAACACACGCCGAACCGCTCAGCGTGCCGGCTGAATTCCCGCCGCTGCGCCAGGCGCCGCGCGGTGTGGGTCGCGCGGTCGCGCTGAGTTCGCGGATCGGGACGTTTGCGCTGGTGGAGCTGCAGAAACTGCGCCACGATCGCACCGAACTGTGCACCCGCGCGGTGCAGCCCGCGCTGTGGATGCTGATCTTCGGCACCACCTTCTCCCGGCTGCACAGCATCCCGACCGGTTCGCTGCCCTACCTGGACTTCCTCGCACCCGGCGTCATCGCGCAGTCGGCGCTGTTCATCGCGATCCTGTACGGCATCCAGCTGATCTGGGACCGGGACGCCGGAATCCTGAACAAACTGCTGGTCACGCCGACCCCGCGTGCCGCGCTGATCACCGGCAAATGCTTCGCGGTCGGAGTGCGCTCGGTCGCGCAGGTGCTGATCATCGTGGTGCTGTCGCTGCTGATGCGCGTGCACCTGACGGTGAACCCGATCAGACTGCTCGGCGCGGTGGTCGTGGTGATCCTGGGCGCGTCCTTCTTCGCCTGCCTGTCGATGTCCATCGCGGGTCTGGTGACCAAACGCGACCGGCTGATGGGCATCGGCCAGGCGATCACCATGCCGCTGTTCTTCGCCTCCAACGCGCTGTATCCGATCGATCTCATGCCGGGGTGGCTACGTGTGATCAGTCACGTCGATCCGCTCAGCTACGAGGTGGACGCGCTGCGCGGTCTGCTCATCGGCGCGGCCGACCGGCTATGGCTCGACATGGGCGTTCTCGTGCTGGCGGCGGTACTCGGAATCGCCTGTGCCTCTGCCCTTCTGGGCCGGTTGGTGCGGTGATTCGCCGATGTCGAGACTCCCGCCGCACCTCCGTTCGCGCCAGCAAATACACTCACCCGGGTGAGTATCGTCTACGACTGCTCCGATCCCGACTCACGTGCCGCCGGGCTGACCGCCGCGCGGACGACGTTGAAATCCGGACGGCTCGCGGTCATTCCCACCGACACCGTGTACGGCCTGGCGGCAGATGCCTTCGATTCCGGGGCGGTCGCCGATCTGCTGGCCGCCAAGCGCCGCGGCCGCGATATGCCGGTGCCGGTGCTGGTGGGGTCCTGGAACACCATCGACGGACTCGTGTTCTCCGTATCGCAGCACGCGCGCGATCTGATCCGGGCGTTCTGGCCGGGCGGCTTGAGTCTGGTTGTGCAGCAAGCTCCTTCGCTGGCATGGGATCTGGGCGACGCCCGCGGCACGGTGATGTTGCGGATGCCGCTGCATCCGGTGGCGCTGGAACTGCTCCGGGAGGTCGGCCCGTTGGCGGTGTCCAGTGCGAACGTCTCCGGGCAGCCCGCCGCCGCGACCGTGCAGGAGGCGCGCGAACAGCTCGGCGAGCTGGTCGGTGTGTACCTGGACGGCGGACCGGCCGATCACGGCGTCCCCTCGACGATCGTGGACCTCACCGCGGACAGTCCGCGCATCCTGCGCGAGGGCGCGGTGAGCGCCGAACAGGTGGGCGAGGTGCTCGGCATTGCGCCGGGGGACCTCACGGTCCGAGCGTCGCGGTGACGGCCTGGTAGATGATATTCAGCCAGGGCGCGGTCGTTCCGCTGCGCGAGCTTCTGCTGGTCCTGCTCGTGTCGACGGTGGTGACTCTGCTGTCCACCGGTGGTATTCGGGTGCTGGCGATCAAGTTCGGCGCGGTCGCCATTCCGCGCGAACGCGACGTGCACGTCAAACCGATCCCGCGGATGGGCGGGGTGGGCATCTATCTGGGCGTGGTGGCCGCGGTGCTGTTCGCCCACCAGCTACCCGCGCTGCGACGGGGTTTCGACTATCCGCACGACGTCCCCGCGGTCGTGATCGCGGGCACGCTCATCGTGCTGGTCGGCATCATCGACGACCGCTGGGGCCTGGACGCGCTGACCAAATTCGTCGGCCAGATCACCGCGGCCTGCGTGATGGCCGTGATGGGACTGAGTTGGGTCGCGATCTACAACCCGTTCACCAACACCACGGTGGTGCTGGACCAGCTGTACGGCGGCGCGGTGACGGTGATCATCACGGTCACCATGATCAACGCGTGGAACTTCGTCGACGGGCTGGACGGGCTGGCGGCCGGACTCGGGGTGATCGCCGCGCTGGCGGTGTTCGTCTTCGCGGCCGGGCTGCTGTACCAGCAGGGCGGGGCCACCGACGGGTACCCACCGGCGATGCTCGCGGCCGCACTCGCGGGCGGCTGCCTGGGATTCCTGCCGCACAATTTCCAGCCCGCCCGGATATTCATGGGTGACTCGGGTTCGATGCTGATCGGGCTCATGTTGGCGGCGGTCTCCACCGGCGCCTCGGGCCGGATTCCGCTGACCGGATACGGCGCGCGCGACATCGTCGGTCTGCTGTCGCCGCTGTTGCTGGTCGGTGCGGTGATGTTCATTCCGGTGCTGGATCTGGTGCTGGCGATCGTGCGCCGGGTCCGGGCGGGAGTGAGCTTCTCCACGCCGGACAAGATGCACCTGCATCACCGGCTGTTGCAGATCGGGCATTCCCAGCGCCGCGTCGTGCTCACCATCTACCTCTGGGTCGGCGTGCTGGCCTTCGGCGCGGTCGGCTCCTCGCTGATCGATCGGCGGCTGGTGGTGCTGCTGTTCGCGGCCGGTCTGGTGTGTGCATTGGTGCTCACCGCGGTGCCTTCGCTGCGCGAGGCGGTGGGGCTGCGCAAGCGCCGGTCGGTTTCCGGCGATCCGACGCCGAACGGGCCGGAAGTAAGCGGCGAGTAAACTTCGCACCGTGACCACGGCACCGCAATCCCATCCCGACGATCCCCAGCGGGCGAGCGACGGGCCCGGCGGCGGCAGCTCGGCTAACCACGGAGAGCGCCTGGAGCCCGCCGATCAGGCGCTGCGGGCGGCGCTGCGCTACGGCATCGCCGGATTGATCGCGCTGGTGCTGATCTCGTGTGTGCTGGCCACGATCTTCGCGGGTCTGCCCGGTTTGTGGGGTGCGGTGATCGGCTCGGCTATCGGCGGGTTCTTCATTCTGACCACCGCCGCGCTGGTGCTGTTCAGTGCGAGATTGGAGACCGGCATCCAGGGCATGGTGATGCTGGGCAGCTGGGTCGGCAAACTCCTGGTTGTCCTCGTCGTCGTCGCGGTGCTGAAGCGTTTCGACTTCTACGACCGGATGTCGTTGTTCCTGACCGTGGTGGGCGCGCTGCTCGTCGTTCTGGGTGCGGAGACGTACGGCGTACTGCGCCAACGGGTTCCGGTCGTGACCCCGCCGGGCGAGGGCTCCGGGCAAGATCGTTCAAAACTGTGAGCGATACCCCCTACACGTTGTCGTAGATGGCTTGGTAAACTCTTTACCGTAAGCATCCGATCAGTGGGGGCGATCATTGCGATCCGGCCATTGCCGGTATGCTTGCAGCCGTGCCGGGCCTTAAGGGGGTTCGGCTCTGCACCGTCGACGATGTCGCCGACGTACAGACGCCTCGAGCGGGTTCCTTCCCGCCTCAGCTGCTGACGAACTTCGAGCCGACCCTAGTCGACCACCTGATCGTCAATGTCCGATCGAACCGCGGAGACCCTTGATATGCCGCGGCCCGAACACGGGAGAGAACGCTGAGCGTCACCACTCTGGCGGGCGAGTTCCATGCGCCCTCGCTGTCCGACTTTTTCCCTTCGGCGGTGCTGTTCGGCGGGACTCCTTTCGAGCTCAACCGTTTGATGCTGATCCGCGTCGTCATGGCTGCGGTTCTGATCGCCTTCATGGCGCTGGCGTTCCGCAGTCCCAAACTCGTACCGCGCGGTCTGCAGAACGTCGCCGAATACGGTCTCGTATTCGTGCGTGAGCAGATCTGCTTCGAGGTGCTGGGCAAGGAAACCGGCAAGAAGTTCTTCCCGCTGATCGCGTCGATCTTCTTCGCCGTCCTGTTCCTGAACTTCTCCAGCGTGATCCCGTTCCTGAACATTTCCTCGAACGCGCGGATCGGTATGCCGCTGGTGCTGGCAATTGTCGCGTACGTCGCGTTCAACTACATCGGTATCAAGAAGTACGGCTTCTGGAAGTACATGCGCTCGTCCATCGTGGTGCCCAATGTGCCGCCCGCGATGCACGTGCTGCTGATTCCGATCGAGTTCATCTCGACCTTCCTCCTGCGCCCGTTCACGCTCACCGTGCGACTCATGGCGAACATGCTGGCCGGACACATCATGCTGGTGTTGTTCTTCAGCGCCACGCAGTTCTTCCTGTTCGACGGCGCCGCCTGGATGAAGGGCCTGTCCCCGTTCTCGCTGGCCGGCGGTTTCGCCTTCACGCTGTTCGAGATGCTGGTGATTTTCTTGCAGGCCTACGTTTTCGCGCTGCTGACAGCCGTATACATCGGCCTGGCGCAGCACGCCGATTCGCACTGACCGCGCATACGCGCCCACAGACAACCGCACACCGACTGACCCACACACGCTGCGGTGTGGGCAACAGAAAGGGAAAGAAAACTCATGAGCCTCTCCAACGTGGCCACCACCCTCGCCGAGAACGCCCCCACGGTGAAGGGCTACGGCGCCGTCGGTTACGGCCTGGCGGCCATCGGCCCGGGCATCGGCGTCGGCATCGTCGTCGGTAAGGCGATCGAGGGCATCGCCCGGCAGCCCGAGCTGCAGGGCACCATCCGGACCAACATGTTCCTGGGTATCGCGTTCACCGAGGCCCTGGCGCTCATCGGTCTCGTCGCCGGCTTCATCTTCTGATTGCCATGAACGGGATGGTTTTGCTCGCGGCCGACAGCGGTTCGGATCCGAACCCGCTGCTGCCGGAGCCGTACGACATCTTTTGGTCGGCGGTGGTCTTCATCGTCGTCGCCGTCGTGTTCTTCAAGTACGTCGCCCCGCGCTTGAGCAAGGTGCTCGACGAACGTTCGGAGAAGATCGAGGGCGGGCTCGAGAAAGCCGAAGCCGCACAGGCGCAGGCACAGGAAACGCTGGCGCAGTATCAGCAGCAGCTGGCCGACGCCCGGCTCGAGGCCGCGCGCATCCGTGAAGAGGCGCGCACCCAGGGCCAGCAGATCCTCGCGCAGCTGCGCGCGGAGGCCCAGGCCGAGGCGGACCGCATCGTGGCCACCGGCCACACGCAGCTCGAGGCCCAGCGTCAGCAGATCGTGACCGAACTTCGTGCCGAACTCGGCCACACCGCGGTCGATCTCGCCGAGAAGATCATCGGGCAGTCGGTTGCCGATGAGGCCAAACAGGCCGCCTCCATCGACCGATTTCTTGCAGAACTGGATCTGCAGGCCGGTATCGGGGTCGGAAGGTAGCCATGCCTGGACAGGTCAGCGGCCGGAGGCGGCAGCGGAGCGTGACCACGCAGGCCGCCCTGTACAGGCATGAACAAACGCTGCCTGGACAGGTCAGCGGCCGGAGGCGGC